>NZ_JBYCZW010000004.1:0-612223 GCF_057586455.1 Acidovorax sp. SRI_002
GTTTGGAGGGCAAGAAGAATTTTCGAGAGAAATCTTTACACTCCCCTCGAAAGACCGATAGCCCGGCTTTCACACTCGCCACTTTTCCAACAGCTTCTCGGGACTCAAGCTATCGTAACCCTCAAACGGTTGATGGATCCAGGGGTTGGTCGGCAGGAATTCCACTGAATAGTCTGGCGTGAACGTCGACAAGCCCTTTGTCCAGATGACAGCGCTGCGCAGTTCGGTGATGGGTGCATAGTTGGTCTTCAACATGTTGATCACCGCATGCAAGGTGTGACCCGAGTCCGCAAGGTCATCCACCAGTAGCACCTTGCCTGCGATCTCACCCTTGGGCGTCGTGATGAACCGCGCGATATCCAGATGCCCCTGCACCGTTCCAGCCTCGGCACGGTAAGAACTTGTGGACATGATGGCCAAGGGCTTGTCAAAGATGCGGCTCAAAATATCGCCAGGACGCAACCCTCCCCGGGCAAGGCACAGGATCGTGTCGAACGCCCAGCCCGATTGGTGCACCTTGAGCGCCAGCTTCTCAATAAGACTGTGGTACTCGTCATAGCTGACGTAAAGGTGTTTGCCGTCTTCGGTCAACATGCGGTCGCTCCTGGATAGATAGCTGTGGGTGCGGAAGTCACGGGAAATTGCAAATCATCAACCAGCGACATAAGGGTGACGCATCATGATGGTGTGATCACGGTCGGGGCTCGTGGAGATCATATCGATAGGCACACCCGTAACCTGTTCAATACGCTCCAAATAACGGCGAGCGCTCTGTGGCAATTTGACGTAGTCCGTCACGCCAACGGTGGACTCACTCCAGCCTGGCAATGTCTCATAGATAGGCTTGCAGCGTGCGATATCTTCCGCGCCCATGGGTAGAAGATCGATGTGTTCACCGTCGAGCTCATACCCGGTGCAGAGCAATAGTTCTTCCAGCCCGTCCAGAACATCCAGTTTGGTGATACACAAACCGGAGAGGCCATTGACCTGAGCGCTCCGCTTGAGCAGCGCAGCATCGAACCAACCGCATCGACGACTACGCCCCGTGGTCACACCCTTCTCAGCGCCCACCGTACTCATGTGATACCCAGGCGTACCAGGCACTTCCCAGTCCAGCTCCGTCGGGAAAGGGCCGCCGCCAACGCGGGTGCAATACGCTTTGGTAATACCGAGTATGTAATGCAACATGCCGGGACCGACGCCCGAGCCGGCCGCTGCGTTCCCGGCTACACAATTACTCGATGTGACATAAGGGTAGGTCCCATGATCCACATCGAGTAGCGTACCTTGTGCGCCCTCAAACAGAAGATTGGCACCATCTCGATGGGCGTCATTGAGCTCGCGCGATACATCAGCCATCATGGGCTTGAGCAACTCTGCGTGCCGCATCGCTTCTGCATAAACCACATCGAACTGAACCTTGCCGTCCTCGATATAAGGCTTGAGTGCATCACCAAACGCGAAGGCGCCCGAGCGCAGATAGGTCGTAAGGATATGGTTATGCAGATCCAGCAATTCACGAAGCTTGGCAGCAAACCGCTCGGGGTACTTCAAGTCTTGCACCCGCAGGGCACGACGGGCAATCTTGTCTTCATACGCGGGGCCAATACCGCGACCAGTAGTTCCGATTTTTTCCGTTCCACCCTGTTCACGAGCAGCTTCACGCGCCACATCAATGGCTGCATGGAACGGAAGAATCAGCGGGCAAGCTTCGCTAATTCGCAAGCGTGAACGCACTTCGACGCCTGCTTTTTCAAGGCCTTCGATTTCCTCAAACAGCTTGGCTGCCGACAAGACAACACCATTGCCGATGTAGCACTTGACGCCTGGGCGCATGATGCCACTAGGGATCAGATGCAGCGCCGTCTTGACGCCATTGATGACCAGTGTGTGGCCCGCGTTGTGCCCACCTTGAAAACGGACGACACCTTGTGCACTTTCGGTCAGCCAATCAACCAGCTTGCCTTTGCCTTCGTCACCCCACTGGGTTCCGACCACTACTACGTTGCGACCTTTGGTTGCTTTCATCTCAAACCCAATTCAATTGTCAATTGCTTAAACAGCCTGCACGACCCAGCGGCCCGCAATCTGCACCAGTTCCCGATCACAGTGGAACTCGTCCACTTCGCTCTCATGCCCAGGCAAAACACAAACCACCGTCTCACCAGACGTGCGGAGTTCCGCGATGGCTGCATTCACTTCATCCGACTCTCCCCAGGGAGCACGGATAGCAGCTTTCAATGCCCGTGGAGAGACCACGCCCACTACCTGCTTGATATCCAGACTAAACCCCGCTGCGGGACGATTGCGGCCGAACACAGCCCCCACCTCGTCATAGCGGCCACCTCGAACGAGCGCATCGCTTGCGCCCGGGGCATAGATCGCAAAACGTGCGCCGCTGTAGTAGGCATAGCCACGCAGATCGGCCAGATCAAAAGTGACAGCAGCCCCCTCAAGGCGGGATGCCAGCCAATTCAAATTTGATAGCACTTGAGATATGCCAGGAAAGCGCTGGAAGGCTTTTTGAGCCTCAATCAACACACCCTGGTCACCATAGAGCTGAAGCAACGCCAACAAACCCTCGCGCGACTCCAAAGGGAAATCTCGGGTCAATGCCGCGAGTTCAGCCGCGTCCTTGGCTGCCAGTGCCGCATGGATACCGCTCAACACCTGGGCATTCACGGACACGCCCGCCAGAAGATTGCGCACGATGCGCACATCCGCCAGATCAATCGTGGTGCTGGGCACATTGGCCATGCGCAAGCATTCCCGGGCGAGCTGCAACGCCTCAAGATCAGCTTCCAGCCCAGCATGTCCGAAGATTTCTGCGCCGAACTGGAGCGGCTCGCGGGTGGCATGCGGACGATCAGGCCGGGTATGCAACACTGGCCCGCAATAGCAGAGGCGAGTCACGCCCTTGCGATTGAGCAAATGCGCGTCAATTCGAGCGACCTGGGGGGTAGTGTCCGCTCGAAGCCCCATGGATCGCCCTGAGAGCTGGTCCACGAGCTTGAAGGTCTGGAGATCGAGGGCCTCTCCCGTACCTGTCAGCAGGGATTCAAGATGCTCGAGCAACGGGGGCATGACCAGCTCATAGCCGTAGCAGCGGGCTGTATCAAGCAGCCCGCGACGCAATTCTTCGATGTGCCGTGCTTCGGACGGCAAGACATCGGCAATGTGATCCGGAAGGACCCAAGCAGACATGGAAAAAAGGGGAGGCTGTTAAAACCGTGATTCTACCGGGAGCGGCGAAGAGCCCAGAGAGACTCCACCCGCTACCGGCTCTGGCGCCGTTCAGAACCAGAGCATCAACACGCCAGCAACGATTGCCAGCAAACCGAAAAACCGAATCTGGCCATCCTGCAGCAGCGCAATCTGAGCGACTGCACGTCGCCAACTCTGAGGCGAAAGAAATGGCAGCAGTCCCTCAATCACCAGCACCAAGGCGAGCGCTGCCCAAAGGCTTTCCGAATCCACAGCGGCAGGATGTCGAAAATCAGCAGGGGACTACTTCCGGGGTGCTGCAGGCATAGCCGCAGAGTTTCCACCTCGGAATGTCTTGAAAAACTCTGATGACGAGGGGTCCAGAACCATTACATCGCTCTTCTTGTTGAAGCTGGATTTGTAGGCTTCCAAGCTCCGGTAGAACTGCGCAAACTGCGGGTCCCGCCCAAACGCCTCGGCATAAATGCGCGCGGCTTCGGCGTCACCTTCGCCTTTGATCTTCTGAGCATCCCTGTAGGCATTGGCAATAGTGATCTCACGCTGGCGGTCTGCATCAGCACGAATTTTTTCACCTTCCGCCGCACCCGTAGAACGGAGTTCATTGGCCACGCGTTTGCGCTCGGCCTCCATGCGCCGATACACCGATTCCGTAATCGCCTCCACGTAATCGACGCGGGTAATGCGAACATCGACAACATCCACACCCCACGGCTTGGCGCCACGAACGGTCTCCAGCACTTCACGCTTCACATCCGCCATCAGTGCTTCCCGCTTCAGGGAAAGAAGCTCCTTGACGGTGCGCTTGTTGATTTCCTCCTGGAACGCATTGCGCACCACGCGATTGAGTTGCATCGCTCCGGCACTCTCATCCAGTCCAACGTTGCGGATGTACTCCGTTGGCTCGGAGATGCGCCACCGCACATACCAGTCGATGACCACCCGTTGCTTCTCCGCAGTCAACATGGGCTCCGTGTCACTGCTATCCAGTGTCAAAAGGCGTTTGTCGATGTACGACACGTTTTGAAAAGGCGGGGGCAGCTTGAAATTCAAGCCTGGCTCTGTGATCACTTCCTTGATCTGCCCCAATGCGTAAAGCACACCAAACTGGCGCTGGTCCACCACAAAAAGCATGGAGCTCATCAGGGCCAGCACCACCAAGAGGGTAGATGCAATAAATCCGACTCTGTTCACGAGTTGCTCCTAGCGAGATTCACGATCGCGTGTGCGACTGCTGTCACGCGTGCGGGGGTCATTCGAAAAAGTGGTCGAAGGGGCTGCAGGCACTGCAACGGGGGCCGTAGTATTTGCAGCGGGAGCATCCGATGCCCCCCCTCCGCTAGCGACGCTTTGCATGATCTTGTCCAGTGGCAAATACAACAGGTTGGAACCCTGCCGTGATTCAACCAGCACCTTGGTTACGTTGCCATAAATCTGCTGCATCGCCTCCAGATACATGCGGTCGCGGGTCACCTGTGGAGCCTTCTGATACTCTGCCAGAATCGAAGAAAACCGCTGAGCATCACCTTGTGCCTGGGCAACAATCCGGGCCTTGTAGGCTGCAGCTTCTTCGTTCAAGCGCGATGCGGACCCCACTGCACGCGGAATCACATCGTTGGCATAGGCTTGGGCTTCATTCTTGGCCCGCTCACGCTCCTGCCCCGCTTTGAGGACATCGTCAAAGGAGGCCTGCACCTGCTCAGGTGGACGGACACCACCTTGCTGCAAATTGATACCCACCACCTCGACACCTACCTTGTAGCGATCCAAGATGGTTTGCATGAGTGTGCGGACACGGGGAGCGATCTGATCCCGCTCTTCGGCCAATGCCGTATCCATGCGCATCTTCCCGACCACCTCCCGAACTGCCGTCTCCGCAGCTTGAACCACCGCATCCGAAGGGTTCTTGCTTTCAAACAGCCAAGCGCGGGCGTCACTCAAGCGGTACTGGACCGCAAACTTGATCTCGACGATATTTTCATCTTCCGTGAGCATGGCCGACTCACGCAGACCGGTGCTCTTGATGATGCTGTCTCGCCCCACATCGGCAGACCGAATCTGGGTGACAAAAACCAGTTCGTGGCGCTCGATGGGGTACGGCAAACGCCAGTTAAAACCAGCACCCACGGTGCTTTTGTACTTGCCGAACTGGGTAATGACCGCCTGCTGACCTTCCTGAACAATAAAAAATCCTGTTCCCATCCAGATCACAAAGACGATCCCAGCGATCAGCCCCACGCCCACACCAGCGCTCTTCATATCTGGCTGGAAGCCCCCCCCCGAACTACCACCGTTGCCCGGACCACGGCCACCGCCGTTCTTGGAGCCAAAAAAACCTCCGAGCTTCTTGTTGAGGTCGCGCCAAAGCTCATCAAGGTCGGGCGGCTGTCCATTGCTAGGGCGCTGATCGCCGCCCCGATTGCCAGCAGGAGGAGGCGTAGCAGGACGCTCCTCCGGACGTGCACCGTCGTCTGCCTTGTTATCGTCGCCGCGCCCCCACCGAGGGTCATTCAAATTGAACATGCCCCGAATACGTTCTGGCAGCGAAGCCCAGCGTAGGGTGCGATTTTGAAAATTCATGCGCAAAGTCTCTGGTTCTCTGGATGGCATTGGTAATGCTGGCATTGTGCCCAATCAGGGCGCGGCCCCTGGCAATTCAATGGCGGCATCAGGGGTCATGCATTTTTGAGCGGCAAGTACCCTTAGCGAGAGCGCATGGCGCAGGGCATCCAACCCCTCACCAGAACGAGCACTCACAAACAAGCGCGGGAAGACATGCCCATCCACGTCGTACTGGTCTTCAAGAAGCGGGGGGCGCTGCTCAGCCGGTAGAGAATCCAACTTGTTGAACACAAGTATCTGGGGGATGTCAGCTGCACCAATCTCGTTCAAGACCTTTTGAACCTGATCCATTTGTTCAGGAAAGCCCGGATTGGAAGCATCGACCACGTGAAGCAGAAGGTCCGCATCAATGGCCTCTTGCAACGTTGCCTGGAATGCATCCACCAAGCCATGGGGAAGGTCCCGAATGAACCCTACGGTATCCGAGAGGGATACCGATCGCCCAGCATCGCCCAAATAGAGTTGCCGTGTTGTGGTGTCCAGTGTTGCAAACAATTGGTCTGCAGCGTAGGCGCGAGCCTTCACCAGCGCATTAAAGAGCGTGGACTTACCAGCGTTGGTGTACCCCACCAATGAAATATTGAACGTATCGCGTCGCTCACGCTGCCTTCTCTGGGTGGTCCGCTGGCGCTTGACCTTCACGAGGCGCTCACGCGTGCGCTTGACGGCGTCGCCAATCATCCGACGATCCAGTTCAATCTGTTTTTCACCCGGGCCGCCGCGCGCACCAATGCCCCCTGTCTGGCGCTCGAGATGCGACCAGCGGCGCACAAGGCGGGTGCTGAGATACTGCAATCTTGCCAACTCCACCTGGAGTTTGCCCTCGTGGCTGCGGGCACGTTGCGCGAAGATTTCCAAGATCAACAACGTTCGGTCATTGACTGGAAGCTCAAGGTGACGCTCGAGGTTTCGCTGCTGCGCCGGACTGAGAGACTGATCGAACAAGACTTCCGCCGCGCCATGCATTTGTGCCAACGTACGGATTTCATCCGCCTTGCCACTACCAATAAACAAGGCCGCATCCGGCGCCTTGCGTTTGCACGTCAAGCGGGCGACAGGCTTCATACCAGCTGTCTGGGCAAGCAATCCCAATTCTTCGAGATCGGCGTCGAAGTGAGGAAGACCAAAATCAACCCCAACCAGAAGCACCGGGGTGCCATCTCCCGACGAAGCGGTCATCGATTGCAAAGTAGATTGCCCCCTCGCCCGATCAGGGCAAGACGCGAAAACGGCAACACAAACAACAACTTAAGCGTTGTTGCTATCTGCATCAGAGGTGTCGGCAGTAGAGAAGTTGACCGCGCGGCCCGGCACGATAGTGGAAATGGCATGCTTGTAGACCATCTGGGTGACTGTATTGCGCAGCAACACCACGTACTGATCAAACGATTCGATCTGCCCCTGCAGTTTGATTCCGTTCACGAGATAGATGGAAACAGGAACATGCTCCCGACGCAAAGCGTTGAGGAAGGGGTCTTGCAAAAGCTGGCCTTTGTTGCTCACGATATTCTCCGTGTTCAAAAATGTTGTTGTAAACCAGCACCTTACCACAGCACGGAGCACAACCCTGCCTCAGGATGCATGGCCCTTTGGGAATCCAGCCTTTGACTTAGGCTTCCTCTTTATCAGCGAAAGGGTTGTGCGATGTCTTCATCTCTATCCGGAGCGGTGTACCCACCAAGTCGAATTCCTTGCGGAAGCGGCCCTCCAGAAAGCGCTTGTAGGCATCTGTGACGTGTTCCAACGAATTACCATGGATGATGATCACCGGGGGATTCATGCCCCCCTGATGGGCATATCGCATCTTTGGCCTGAACATGCCGGCGCGTTTCGGGCTCTGAAATTGGACAGCTTCTAGCAACAGGCGCGTCAATACTGGAGTTGACATCTTGCAGGTCGCCGCCTTGTGGGCTTGAGCAATCGATGCCCATACCGGCCCCAAACCCTGCCGTTTTTTTGCAGAAATGAAATGCAAGGACGCAAATTTCAGAAATGCGAGCCGGGTCTCGATAGACCGCTCCAGCAACTGACGCTGGTAGTCATCAACGGCATCCCACTTGTTAACCGCAACAACCACGGCTCTCCCGCTCTCCAAGATGTACCCCGCAATGTGCGCATCCTGATCAGTGACACCCTGGGTAGCGTCGAGCAACAGCAGCACCACATTGGCCGATTCAATGGCTTGGAGCGTCTTGACGACCGAGAATTTCTCTATCGCCTCGAAAACTTTTCCCTTGCGGCGCAATCCCGCCGTATCCACCAATTCAAAGCGCTGCCCATTGCGTTCGAAGGGTACCGTGATCGCATCACGGGTCGTTCCCGGCATATCAAACGCAACCAGACGCTCTTCGCCGAGCCAGGTGTTGATCAGCGTCGATTTGCCAACATTCGGCCGACCTGCCACAGCAAGTTTGATGATGCCTTTGTCAGATTCAACATCAGAGTCGTCAGGGTCAGGAAGCTGAAGCGGCTCCAGCGCAATCTCCACCAGGCTTCGGATACCCTGCCCATGGGCAGCAGACACAGGGTAAACCTCGCCCAGACCCAGCTCATAGAACTCGGCGAGTTGCACGCCTTCCAGCATCCCTTCGGCCTTGTTAGCAACAAGTACACAAGGTTTACCAAGGCGGCGCAAGTAATTCGCGATGTCATGGTCTTGCGCAGATACACCGGCGCGCGCATCCACTACAAAAATGACCACATCAGCTTCGGCAACGGCCTGCTGCGTCTGCTTGGCCATTTCCTTGTAAATTCCGCTCGATGCATCAGGCTCAAAACCGCCGGTATCGATAACGATGTACTCGTGCTTGCCCTGCTTGCCATTGCCGTAATGCCGGTCACGCGTAAGCCCTGCAAAGTCCGCAACAATGGCGTCGCGGGACTTGGTCAGGCGGTTGAAGAGCGTGGACTTGCCGACATTCGGACGCCCCACGAGGGCGATAACTGGCTTCATTAAATAAAATCCATCAATCTGGACGGAATCCGTAGACACCACCATTGCGAGTAACCACCACCAACGTATCTGCGACCACAGCGGGTGCTGCGGCGATGCCAGATCCGTCCGTGGCGATGCGGTTGAGCGGAGAACCATCCGTGCGGGATAGCAGGTGAACGAGGCCTGTGTCGTCCCCGACTACGACGGAGCGGCCCAACAACAAGGGCGCCGTCAGTTTGCGGTGTTTGAGCCTGTCGGTGGCCCACAGACGCGAACCATCGCTGCGACGCCACGCCATGACCGTGCCATTGCCCTCAGCACCGAACAGGGCCTCCCCGTCTCCATGCACGCCATCGGCACCACTGGCGGGTTGCGCCCAGGTCACTGCGCCTCTGGCAGCATTGACACAACCCACAGCCGTCTGGAAGGCACGTGCACAGATGGAATCACCTACTCTGCTGGTACGCCCAACCAACTCAACCAGTCTCTCAACATCATTGGTCCCCCGCGCACTCGCCAAAGGAGCCTCCCAACGAACGCTGCCATTGTCTGGATTCAGACCTACGACACGGCCGGAAAACCCCGCAACCAAGGTGTCTCCAACAGCCAGCAAAACGCCCGCCTGGCGCAAAACCAGAGGCTCACCGGGGCGCTGCTGACTCCAGAGTTTGCGGCCCGACACCGCATCAAATGCCGCCAAAGAACGATCGGCTGAAAGCACAAATACGCGTCCACCCGCAACGAGAGGGGGGGTGAATACTTGAGCAGCCAATGATTGGCGCCACCGCTCGCGGCCAGCATCCAGAACGATCAAGGTGTTGCTGCGGGAAACAACCGCAGCCGATTTTCCGTCGCTACCCACCCCCGCAGACAAAGGCTCTGAAAGCGCTACACGCCAGACGTCGCCACCGGTTCGGGCGTCGATGGCCGCCACAACCCCGTCGGAGGAGGCAACAGTCACCACATTGCCTGCGGAATGGACATCAAGCGGCAATCCAGCAACGCTGCCAATGCGCGCAGTCCAAGCCTGCCGCACACCCAGCACCGCAACATTGGCCCCCAGATCTGCCGGCATCGGCTTGGAGTTCCCGCTGCTCCACAGCGAGCATCCAGCCAATGTGACAACCAGGACCGCTGAAGAAATGCACCGCAGGCCGAACACCCTGCCCTTTGCGCCGTCTTCACAAATGAATGCCATGGCTATTTCACCCCATCAATGGATCCGGCTGCAGCTACTGCAACACCTTGTGGAGAAACACCCAGAGCACCGAGCTTTACCTCCACAAGACGACGGTACTCCACCCCCTCTTCGAAGGACTTATAGGCCTTGGCATACTCCGCAATAGCTTCCGCACGCTTATCCTGCAGCAGATAAATGTCTCCCTTTCGATCTGCAAAGACCGCTTCAAACTCCAAAGGAGCGCTTCCAGACAACTGCTTGAGTGCGTCGTCGTAGTTTTTTTGATCCATCAGCACGCTGGCCAAGCGAACCTTGGCCAAGGCCTTGAGACCATCATCTCCCGACTGAGCAGCCACCCAGGCAAGCGCCTCCTTGGCGCCATCAGCATTGCCTGCCTCAACCATGGTCTTGGCCAATGCAAGCCCCGCCTGACTGGCCTGGGTAGTGCCCGCATACTTAGCCTTGAGGTCGGCAAACGCCTGAGCCATGCGCGCCTGGTCACCCGCTCGGGCAGCCACGTCTACAGCATCGTAGAGCGCTGCGGCCTGACTTGCCTGCCGGTTCTGCCAATACTGGTATCCGTTCCAGGCGACCAAGGAGCCTGCCACCAAAATCAGCACGGAGCTGATGAGGGTGCCCCAGGTGTTCCAGAAATGCTTGAGCTGATCAAGCTGCTCTTGTTCTTCGAGATCAAGGTGATTTGCCATGGAATGTGTTCTGTTTAGCGGTTGGATTGTAGGTTGGAGGCCCAATCGGCCAGGGAATCTAGCGGATGGTCAGCCTGTGCACCCACACCATCGCGCAATGACTTGACGACAACCATCCCCCGGGACAGCTCATCCTCCCCAAAGACCAGCGCGTGCTGCGCGCCACTCCCATCTGCCTTCTTGAATTGGGATTTCATGCTGCCCATACCCTCGCCCCCAGCAGGCGCGGCATGCATCTGCACACTGAGGCCCAACTGCCGCAGGCGCTCAATGGTGATCACAGCCACGGGCAGCGCCGCCGCAGAGGGAATCACGGCATAGACATCAGGTACAAGGGCTGGGACCGTGCTGGTCTGCTCCTTGAGCAGTTCAAGCACACGCTCAACCCCCAGCGCCCAACCCACCGCCGGGGCCGCCTTGCCACCGATCTGCTCTATCAGGTAGTCGTAGCGACCACCACCGCAAATGGTGCCCTGCGACCCCAGCTGATCAGTGACAAACTCAAAGACCGTAAGGTTGTAGTAGTCCATGCCCCGAACCAGCCGGGGGTTCACGGCCCAGGCCACACCGTTGGCGCTCAGAATGGACTTCACAGCATCAAAGTGCGCGAGCGACTTTGGCCCCAGAAAATCAATCAATCGAGGCGCAGCCTCCACCACGGCCTGCATAGCGGGGTTCTTGGTATCCAGAATGCGCAACGGATTGCTATGCAAACGCCGACGCGCCTCCTCATCCAGCACCTCGACATGCTGTTCCAGGTACGAAATCAGCGCCGCTCGATGCGCCTTGCGTTCATGCGGTTCACCCAGGCTGTTCAGTTCCAGGCGCACGTTCTGCAACCCCAGTTCGCGCCACAGCGAGTGGGCCAGAAGAATCAACTCCGCATCGACCTCCGCACCAGGAAAGCCGAGCGCTTCAGCGCCAATCTGGTGAAATTGGCGATACCGCCCGCGCTGCGGACGCTCATGGCGGAACATGGGCCCCATGTAGTAGAGCCGCTTGCCTCCGTCATACAGCATGGAATGCTCAGCGACTGCGCGAACCACCCCTGCAGTCGCTTCGGGACGCAAAGTGAGATGCTCGCCATTGAGACGATCCTCAAATGAGTACATCTCTTTTTCGACGATGTCCGTGACCTCACCGAGGCCACGAACAAACAGCGCCGTGGGCTCAACAATCGGCGTACGGATGTTGCGATAGGCATATCGAGCCATAAGGGTGCGGACCTTGGACTCCAGCCACTCCCATCGGGCGGATTCAGGAGGCAGGATATCGTTCATGCCTTTCACGGCCACCAGCTTTTCCGGCTTGGTCGACGAAGCGCTTTTTTCGTTACTCACAACTGTTCTTTTCTCTATCTGGCAACTATTCGAAGGACATCACCCACCATCTCAAGATAGCGGCTTAGTATCAATCAGGGTAAGGCGAGCAACGCTCAGGACAAAGTCACAGCGGCGGCGCCAAAACGCTTTTCGATGTACTGCTCGACAATTTGGTGGAATTCATGGGCGATGTTGTCACCCCGCAGCGTCATCGCCTTCTCGCCATCAATGAACACAGGGGCTGCTGGCGCCTCCCCCGTACCAGGCAGGCTGATGCCGATGTCCGCGTGCTTGCTCTCACCAGGCCCATTGACAATGCATCCCATCACCGCAACACGCAAGTTTTCGACGCCAGGATAGCGAACGCGCCATACAGGCATCTGGGCACGCAGAAAATCATCAATCTGCTTGGCGAGGTCCTGGAACGTGGTGCTGGTAGTGCGACCACAGCCAGGACACGCCGTGACACTGGGAACAAATACACGCAAGCCCAGAGCCTGCAGTATTTCGGAGGCCACCACCACCTCCTGTGTGCGCGCTTCACCGGGCTGTGGCGTCAGAGACACGCGAATGGTGTCACCAATACCCTCCTGCAGCAACACAGACAACGCAGCAGCCGACGCTACTGTGCCTTTGGTTCCCATGCCTGCTTCCGTGAGTCCCAGGTGCAAAGGGTAGTCGCAGCGGCGTGCCAGTTCACGGTACACAGAAATCAGGTCCTGCACACCGCTGACTTTGCAGGACAAGATGATTTGGTTGCCATCAAGGCCCATTTCTTCGGCCCGGCGCGCAGATTCAATGGCCGAGGTAATCAACGCCTCGTACATCACCTGGCGTGCTTCCCAAGGAGTAGCACGGCGGCTGTTGGCATCCATCAAATCAACCAGCAAGTCCTGGTCAAGGCTGCCCCAATTCACACCAATACGCACGGCTTTGTTCCAGCGAATGGCTGCATCGATCATCTGGCCGAACTGCCGAACCCTCTTGTCGCCCTTGCCTACGTTGCCGGGATTGATGCGGTACTTGGAGAGCGCCTGTGCGCACTCAGGAAAATCCGTAAGAAGCCGGTGCCCGTTGTAGTGAAAGTCCCCCACCAAGGGGACGCTTTCTCCCATACGGTCCAATTGTTCACGAATGTAGGGTACTGCCGCTGCGGCCTCAGGGGTGTTCACCGTGATCCGGACGAACTCCGAGCCGGCCTGCGCCAGTTCCTTGACCTGAATGGCCGTGCCAATGGCATCCACGGTGTCTGTGTTGGTCATGGACTGCACTCGCACCGGAGCATCCCCGCCCACGGTCACCACGCGCGATCCCCACACAATCCTGGCTTGGCGGGACCGTCGTGGCAAGGGGGACGCCACCGCAATGGGCTCCATCTCACAAGGTAACCGTTCCATTATTTCACCTCGAAGCGAGCTACGTTCTCACGGGACACAGGCGTCAAGTCAAAAGGCTTTCCGCGCACGAATACCTCTGTCACGTCGGCACGACCAATCACCACGGCCAGCGGCATTTGGCCTGCGACAGACACCGACTCACCCGCCGCAAGATTCCTTTGCAACGCCACGGTGCCTGCGGAATCACGCACCTGCACCCAGGATTCGCTGCGCGCGCGCAGCACCAATGCCCCGGCCGGTGGCGTTGTAGCGCTTGCCGCCTCCACTGGGGCTGACGCAGCGTTGTTAGTAGCGGCAGCCGCAACGGCGGGAGCCGCGTCTGTGCGACCTGCCACTGACGGCAGAGAAACGTCGGGGATGCGCTGGGCAGCAGCGGGGATTGCATCCGACGCACCCGTGACAGCAGGGGCGGCCTGCTGCTCGACCACATTGGCCGGCGGTTGGATCGATGCGGGGGCAACAAGCGAGCTCGTTACACCGTCCTGCTGCCTGGGGAAAAAGACCAGAATCAGTGCCCCCACCAGCAGCGCCAAAACCACCACCGTTACGGACCGTGAGGTAGACCCGGAGGAAAAGGAAGCCGATGAGGAAGACGATTTCCCGATACTGCCTTTCACCGGAGCGTTCAATCCCGCACTGTCTGTAGCCAAGCGAGGGCTTTTACTTTGTGGCAACAGCGACAGAATGGGGGCTGGGTCCAACTTGAGCGTTCTGCACATGCTGGAGGCAAGCGCACGCACAAACACTGTATCGGGCAAGGCCTCATAGTTATCCGCCTCCAGCGCCTCCAGCTTGCTGACTGGCACTTTCAGTGCCACAGCCAAGGCAGCGATGTGCATACCAGACGCTTGTCGCGCCTCCCTCAGCAAACTACCCGCTGTCACCCCACCACTTTCCAAAACCTCACTCATTGAAAGCCCCACGCTCGTATGCACCCAACTCCCGTGAGTCCGGGAAACGCTTGCGCAACTGGTCAGCCAGTTGCTTCATGGCCACGGAATCACCCAAAGCGCGCTCAACCTTGATCCCCAGCCACAACGACTCGGAATTGGCGTACTGGCTGTTGTTGAGCCGCCGGATATAGAACTGAGACCGGGTCAATTCATTGCGACGCAACAAAAGTGCCGCGAGGTGATAACCGACCACAGGGTTTGCCGCATCCAGTTCATAAGCTTTCAGCAGCGACTGCTCGGCCTCCGCAAACTGGCCAGCGCCTGATTGGCACAGGCCTTGGGCCATCAAGGTCTTGCTGCGTGCTGTGTATGCAGGATTTGCGAGAGCCCGACCAAAATGCTGATTCGCCTCGGCGTACTTTTGCTGCTGGCACAACAACCAACCGTAGTTGTGCAGCAGATTGGGATCTCCGCCCCGCAGCGCCAATGCTCGGCGAAAACTGTCGTCCGCCTGGGCAAAATCGCTCAACCTCATGTAGATGAGGCCACGAAGATTGAATGCATCGGCGTAGGTGGGATCAGCTGCAAGCGCCTGCTTGACTTCATCGAGCGCCACGGCCGTCTGACCATTCTCAAAATAGTTGGAAGCAAGCTCCAGACGGATACGGGCGCGGCGCCGCGTCTCTGGCTCATCAGACGGGGTGATCATTCCCGCGTTGGCGTCGGCGGTCTGCATGCCACTATTGGTTGCACACCCTTGAAGCGCAGCCACGCAGGCCACCACGCCACATGCCGTGAGCGTCCAGCGGCCCCATTGCTGCCAGCGTCCAACCAATCTCACCATGTAGAGCCTCCTTGAAGTATGCCGATTGCTTGTTGATCAAGTCACCGGTTTGAGCACGATTGTCCGCTGCTTTGCCATGCGCTCGGCAGCCCTTGTGCGGTCCTTGACATCGCCTGCGAGCTGACCACAAGCAGCGTCGATGTCATCTCCGCGGGTCTTGCGCACGGTCGTGACGATACCCGCTTCGCTCAAGACTTTGGCGAAAGCCAGCACCTGATTTTGTGGCGAACGCAACAGCCCTGACGCGGGAAACGGATTGAAAGGAATCAGGTTGAATTTGCAGCGCACACCCACACCACGGGCGGGCTTGACGAGTTCGATCAGTTGCCGTGCGTGCTCAACCTGGTCATTGACACCATCGAGCATGCAGTATTCAAACGTAATGAAGTCGCGCGGCGCATGCGCCAGATATCGATTGCAGGCAGCCAGCAATTCCTCAATAGGGTACTTGCGGTTCAGCGGCACCAAGTTGTCGCGCAAGGGGTCATTCGGCGCATGCAGAGACACCGCGAGAGCCACAGGACAATCCACGGACAAGCGGTCCATCATCGGAACCACGCCCGACGTTGAAACGGTGACCCGCCTGCGTGACAAACCATACCCATGGTCGTCCAACATGACGCGCAAGGCCGGAACGAGGGCCGAGTAGTTCTGCAGCGGCTCTCCCATTCCCATCATCACCACATTCGAAATGACGCGGTCCTCGGATTGGAGGCGCTGGCGCAGGGAATGTTCAGCAAACCAAAGCTGTGCAACGATCTCCCCTGTGGTGAGATTTCTGCTGAAGCCCTGGTGCCCCGTGGAACAGAAGCGGCAACCCACGGCGCAGCCAGCCTGCGAGGATATACACAGGGTTCCGCGATCATCTTCGGGAATAAAAACCGCCTCGACCGCATTGCCATCCCCCACGTCAAACAGCCACTTGACCGTGCCGTCTGAGGAGACATGTTCGGAGATGACGGGCAAGGCCTCGACGCGAGCACAGCCCTTGAGCTTGTCGCGCAAGGCCTTTGCCAGATCACTCATGGCGTCAAAGTCACTGGCGCCGCGCTGATGAATCCAGCGAAACAACTGCGTGGCGCGAAACCGCTTTTCACCCAACTGCTGGCAGAAAGCCGCCAGACCGTCGAGATCAAATTCTAAAAGATTGGTGGTCACTGCGCCCTCCCCGGGGTGGGCCGAACGCAGTCGTCCCCATGGCGCAGGTATCCCACGTGTGCGGGAACAGGCATGGGGACACCCATATCAGCGCGAGTAAATGTTCAGACCAGGGAAGAAGAAAGCCACTTCTGCCTGGGCAGTTTCCGCAGCGTCGGAGCCATGCACTGCATTGGCATCGATGCTGTCCGCGAAGTCGGCGCGGATGGTGCCAGCTTCTGCCTTCTTGGGGTCCGTGGCGCCCATGAGTTCGCGGTTTTTCAGAATCGCGTTTTCACCTTCCAGGGCCTGGATCATCACAGGACCGGAGATCATGAAATCCACCAGATCCTTGAAGAAAGGACGCTCTTTGTGCACGGCGTAGAACTGCTCGGCCTCCAGGCGCGACAGGTGAGCCATACGTGCAGCCACGACCTTGAGACCAGCCGCTTCGAAGCGTGCATAGATCTGACCGATGACGTTCTTTGCCACTGCGTCGGGCTTGATGATGGAGAGAGTGCGTTCGATTGCCATATTGATTTCCTGAATTGATGTTGCTGTGATTCGTTTGTCCACCGGACAAAGCCCTCGATTCTAACCGGGGAGCCCCGGGGTAGCACAGCGCCTAGCGCCCGCCCCCGCCCCGACGTGGACCTCCGCCACCAGGGCGGCGTTTGTCCTGGCGATGCCGCGAGAGACTGTCCATGCCGATATAGCCCACCGATGTTTTCATCGGATCGGGCTGCGCCGCGCCGCGCGGGCGGTCTCCACCACCTGCATTGTTGCCACGGTCGAACCCTTGCCCCCCATCACGGCGGGGTTTCTGCCCTCGGGGACCACCGGGCGCACCCTGCGACATGTCGCGGCGCGGCCCGTCGCCCACGCGGGGACCATTGCGCCCCCGGTTGCGCTTGTTGCCACTCCGTCCGCCGCCAGCCCCCGACCCTTCATCCGAACGAGCTTCCGCTGCTTCCGGACGCCCGGCGCCCGCCGCCTGCACCAGGGCCCGGATGTCGCCCTCATCCAGTTCCAGCCAGGCACCGCGCTTGAGACCCCGTGGCAGCACCATGGCACCGTAACGAATGCGGATCAACCGACTGACCGCATGGCCCACAGATTCGAGCATGCGGCGCACCTCGCGATTGCGCCCTTCGGAAATGGTGACCCGGTACCAGCAATTGGAACCTTCGCCTCCACCATCTTCGATGGAACCAAACGACGCCATGCCATCGTCCAGGCGCACGCCATCGAGCAGCTTCTGCTTTTCCTCATTGCTGAGGGCGCCGAGCACACGCACAGCGTATTCGCGCTCCAGCCCAAAACGAGGATGCATGAGCTTGTTGGCCAGCTCTCCCGAGCTGGTGAACAGCAGCAGGCCTTCGGTATTCAGATCCAGGCGCCCGACCGACTGCCATTTGCCCTGCATGAGCCGGGGCAGCTTGCGAAAGACGGTGGGCCGGTTCTGGGGATCGTCATGGGTCACCACCTCCCCCACAGGCTTGTGGTAAGCAATCACCCGCGCTGGCGGCGGGTCGATGCGGTAGCGGATGGGTTTGCCATTGACCTTGACCTGATCGCCGAACTGGATGCGCTGGCCGATGTGGGCTGGCTCGTTGTTGACGGAGATGCGCCCTTCCAGAATAAGTTGCTCCATCTCCAGGCGCGAGCCAAGTCCCGCCTGCGCCAGCACCTTGTGAAGCTTGGGGGTTTCCACCTGGGGCAGAAGCACCCGCTTAGCCGGAACCATCTCTGCGGAGGCATCATCCTCATCGAAGCGGCCCGACACCACATCTTCAAACTGGTATCCCTGAACCGCAGGAGCTCCCACCTTGCGCTTATCGCGCCCAGCGCCGTCGAGGCGCGGCTGCCGAGCCCGCCCGTCCCCACGATTCTGGCGCTCGCCATGGCGAGGTTCGGGGGTGGCGTCAGACGCCCCCGCCTCTGCCTCTGGAATTGCAGGCTCATGCGCAACCACAGGAGCGACAGGTACATCCTGCTGGCTCAACCCATGCGGCGACTCCCCGGCCAGGGCAGGTGCCTCAGCAGCATCCAAAACGCGCACGTCCACAGCATCCTGCACTTCCACGGCTTGCGCTGGCTCGACTTTTTTCTTGCGCGGGGCACGTTTGACAGCGGCTTTTTTGGGCGCTGCGGCTGTCGCTGAAGGATCAGCATCCGGCAGATCGGCCGGGATTTCGGGGGTCGAATCGTTCATCAAGTATTTCCCTGGATACCACCCGGGGTATCGGCATCGTCATCACGGAGATCCGTCTCCGCACTCTGAAAAAAATCATCCACACGCAGCAACTGCCCACTGGCGGCAACAGCCTCCAAAGACTCTGATGGCTGACTATCCATCGCCACAGCCAGCAGTTCAGCCTCGGCCTCAGGCGTTGATTCCGGCTCTATCCCTCCTTGCGCTGCAGCGGCCATTGCTTCCAGCACATTCGCATTGCCTGAGGGGTCGTCAAGCACCGGCAATTGGTCCAACGACTGCAATCCCATGTCATCCAAGAACTGCCGGGTGGTTGCAAACAGCGCGGGGCGCCCCACCGTTTCCCGGTGACCAATGACCTCGACCCAGCCGCGGTCTTCCAACTGCTTGACGATCAGGCTATTGACCGTTACCCCCCGGATGTCCTCGATGTCGCCGCGCGTAACCGGCTGGCGATACGCAATGATCGCGAGTGTCTCCATGGTGGCCCTCGAATAGCGCGGAGGCTTTTCGGGGTGCAACCTGTCGAGGTATTCACGCATTTCGGGACGGCTCTGAAAACGCCAGCCCGTGGCCACCTGCACCAGCTCTACACCCCGCTGCGTCCATTCAAGCTGCAACTCCTGCAACAGCAACTTGAGCGTGTCCGACCCCAGAGCGTCATTGAAAAGCACCCGCAGCTCGCGCAAGGGCACAGGCTGCTGCGCGCAGATCAGCGCAGTTTCGAGGACCCGTTTGGCATCCACCGTGTTCATGGTTCAGCGATTCCTGGAAAAGTGCCACGCGTTGCAACGGGTGGCACATCAACAGCAGGGGCAATCAATGGCGCGCTGTGCAAGGGCGCTGGCGCGACGCAGAAGCCCGGCGGGATTCCGTCTTCGGGCTGGGGCCAGTCTGGCCGTCAGGGCGCATTGTAGCCCAGCCCCCACAGGGAGAGGGCTTGGCGCATGTCTTCGGGCACAGGAGCATCGAATTCCAGCGCCTGGCCCGTGACGGGATGCACAAAGGCCAGGCGGTAGGCATGAAGGGCCTGCCGCTGCATCGCCCCGAGCGGAGCTCCCCCATAGAGGCTGTCCCCCACCAGTGGGTGCTTCAGAGATGCCATGTGCACCCGGATCTGGTGGGTGCGCCCCGTGTGCAGGGTGCATTGCACCCAGCAACCGTCGTCCGTACCAGCCAGGCAGCGGATATCGGTCCGTGCCAACTTGCCAGCATGGAGTGCCAAGTCCACCACCGCCATGCGCAGGCGGTTGCGTGGATCTCGGCCGATGGGAGCATCCACCGTTCGCGTCTTGGGCCCCGACCAGGCGCCGTGGGCCATGGCCAAATACTGGCGCTGTACCTTGCGCTCCGCAATCAGTGCCACCAACGCGTCCATGGTGGCACGATCACGGGCAACCACCATCAAGCCACTCGTATCCTTGTCGAGCCGGTGCACGATGCCAGCGCGTGGCACGGTCAACGCCTTGTCGTCGCGGGCGAGCAAGCCGTTGAGCAGGGTGCCACTCCAGTTCCCCGGCGCGGGATGGACCACCAGACCAGCGGGCTTGTTCACCACCAGCAGATGCGCATCCTCATGGACGACCTCGATGTGCATGGGCTCGGGCCGAAACGCCTGGCTCTGCAGCGTGGGCCGCATTTCCAGCACCACCTGATCGCCCACCTTCACCCGGGTCGCCGACTTCCTGACCGGTTTGCCATTGAGGCTGACCAACCCCTGCACCAGCAATTGCTGCAGATAGCTGCGGGAGAACTCGGGCACCAGATCGGCCAGCGCCTTGTCCAGCCGGGCCGCGTGCTGCCCGGCGCCTATCTGCGTGGAGCGAAGCTCGCTCCCGGATTCGTCCGCCAGTCCTTCAGACTCCTCGCTCAGCAAGTCATCTGCGGCTCCGGCCGGTTCATCCGCACTGCCAGATGCGCCCAGAGGCGGTTGAGCCACAGCCGGGCTCAACGGGGAGGCAGGTAACGCGATGGATCCACCGGCTTGCCCTGGCGGCGGATTTCAAAGTGCAGCTTGACGCGATCGGCGTCGGTGCTGCCCATCTCGGCGATTTTTTGCCCCTTGCGCACGGCCTGATCTTCCTTGACGAGCAAGGTCTGGTTATGGGCATATGCCGTCAAAAACGTGTTGTTATGCTTGAGGATGACAAGGTTGCCGTATCCGCGCAGCCCAGCGCCCGCATACACCACGCGGCCATCGGCGGCGGCCAGGACCGGGTCACCGGCCTTGCCAGCAATGTCGTAGCCCTTGTTGCGTGCCTCGTCAAAACCGGCAATCAACGAGCCAGGCGCAGGCCAGATGAACGCCATGTCATCCTCGGCCGCGGCAGCGGGTGCGGCAGGCGTGGCGGGGGCAACGGCCACCACAGGGCCAGAAGCCGCCGATGTTGCAGGTTTCGCGGCACTGGCCGCAGGGGCTGGCGTGCTCGCAGGTGCTGCAGGCGTGATGGAGGAAGACGTGACAGGACGGGTGACCACGCCGCTGTCCGACGCGACCGCCTGCGAAGCAGCAACCGGTGGCGCTACGCGCAGAACCTGGCCCACTTCGATCAGATTTGCGTTGTCAAGGTTGTTCCAGCGCGCAATGTCTTTCCAGCTCTGGCCGGACTCCAGCCCGATTCGGATCAGGGTATCTCCAGGCTTGACTGTGTAATAGCCAGGCTTGCCCGCATTTTCAGCACCCGGCAGTGGCTTGATGGGGGTGCCAACCACCACACCTGGCTGTGCAGAGGATGAAGGAGCGGAGGAGGAGGATGTGCCTCGGTCTTCCACTGGAGCCTTGTTCAGCCGGGTGCCGCAGCCACTAAGCGCCAAACCCGCCAGTGCCACAGTAAACCCAACCACAAGACCACGCGATACGAACATAAGCAATTCCCTTCAGGCAATCCCCGATTTTAGAGGGACAAAATGCACAGGCTCCAGCACGCTTTGTTTCAATCCGTGTGGGGTTTTGTCGATCACAAGCAACATCTGCTGCCCCCCCGCAAGCGCCATGGGCGCAACCAGCCTGCCGCCCACGGCCAATTGATCGCACCAGGCCTGAGGCACAGCATCACCACCGGCTGCGGCAATGATGGCCGCGTAAGGCGCACCCTTGGCATAGCCCAGCATGCCGTCACCGAACAGCAGGTGCACATTGGCCAGCCGAAATGGGCGCAGGTTGTTGCGCGCCTTGTCGTGCAGGCCACGCAGGCGCTCCAGGGTGTAGACCTCGCGCGCCAGGTGGCTCAGCACGGCGGCCTGGTAGCCGCAGCCCGTACCGATTTCCAGCACACGCCCCAGCCCATCGGTGCGTGCGCCTTCGGCGCCCAGGAGCAATTCGCACATGCGGGCGACGACATTGGGCTTTGAGATGGTCTGCCCCAGACCAATGGGCAGACTGGTGTCCTCATACGCCTGGTTGACCAGGGCGCTGTCCACAAAACGGTGGCGTTCCACGGTGCCCATGGCCTGCAGCACCGCAGCCGATGTGATGCCCCCTGCCGCCAGCTTTTGCACCATGCGCGCGCGCACCGCCGCAGAATCCAGCCCAACGCCCACAGGGGGTGCCGCCACTGGATTGCGCGCAGCGGGAGCCACCGGCGTGGGCCGGACTGCCGCAGGACCCGATCCGGGCAGCCGGGCCGGGAATCCAGGGCGGCGCTGCATCAGAGCTCCGGGGCGCCAGCCGCCCCTGCCGCAAGCCGGGACGCCGTTTGCGCCCAGTAGCCAAGGTTGTCATGGTCGGTCAGGTCCACCTTCAGTGGCGTGATGGACACATGGCCCTGCGCCGTGGCATGGAAATCCGTGCCCTCCGCATCGTCCTTGGCGGCTCCCGCGCCACCAATCCAATACATCGCCTCACCCCGGGGGCTTTCCTGCACGATCACGCGCTCGGCCGCGTGGCGGCGTCCCAGGCGGCACAGCTTGATGGGCTGCAGCGCCGCAAGCGGCATGTTGGGAATGTTCACATTCAGCAGCCAGGGTGTATCGGTCACCAGGTTCTGGGCGCGCATCTGTTCCACAATCTCCCGCGCCTTGGCCGCTGCAGCCTCGATCTCGCCCCAGCCCTTGTCCACCTGCGAGAAGGCAATGGCCGGAATGCCAAACAGATAACCCTCCATCGCGGCGCCCACGGTGCCTGAATAAATGGTGTCGTCGCCCATGTTGGCGCCATTGTTGATGCCCGACACCACCAGATCGGGCCGGTAGCCCAGCAGCCCCGTCAGGGCGATGTGCACACAGTCGGCCGGCGTTCCGTTCACATAGCGGAAGCCGTTGTGGGCCTTGTGCACATACAGTGGCGAATGCAGGGTCAACGCATTGGACTTGGCGCTGTTGTTGTGCTCGGGCGCGACGACTTCAACCTCCACCCCATCGAGGGTTTTCAGGGCATCGTGCAGCGCCACGATGCCCGGAGCCTGGTAGCCGTCGTCGTTGGAGATCAGAATTTTCATGGGTTGCGGTAGAGCTTGCAACGGATTGTAGGTGGGGCACCCGTCCACACCCAACGGCCCGCCCTCCGTCGCTCGTGGGACATCGTGCGCCCGGGTGCCCCGCCTATCATGCAGACCACATTGACAGGAGACTTTTCCCATGCACGCTTGGCTTTGCACCAACCCCACCGGCGTTGACGCCCTGGCCTGGACCGAACTGCCCACGCCCACGCCCAAGGCGGGCGAGGTGCTGATCGAAATCAAGGCGGCCAGCCTGAACTTCCCCGATCTGCTGATCGTGCAGAACAAGTACCAGATGAAACCGCCCCTGCCTTTCGTCCCCGGCTCGGAGTACGCAGGCGTGGTGGCAGCCGTGGGCGAAGGCGTCACCCACCTCAAGGTCGGCCAGAACGTGGCCTGCCTGTCGGGCACCGGCGGTTTCGGCACCCACACCATCGCCCCGGCAGCCCTGTGCATGCCGCTGCCGGATGGCTTTTCGCACGTGGACGCTGCGGCGTTCATCATGATCTACGCCACCTCGCACCATGCCCTCGTAGACCGCGCACAGCTCAAGGCGGGCGAGACCGTGCTGGTGCTGGGCGCCGCCGGGGGCGTGGGCACGGCCGCCATCCAGATCGCCAAGGCCATGGGCGCGCGCGTGATTGCAGCGGCCTCCAGCGATGAAAAATGTGCGCTGTGCGCCTCCATCGGGGCCGATGCCACCATCAACTACAGCAAGGACAACCTGCGCGACGCCATCAAGGCGCTTACCGACGGCAAGGGCCCCGACGTGATTTATGACCCTGTGGGTGGCGATTTTGCCGAGCCCGCGTTCCGCTCCATTGCCTGGCGCGGCCGCTACCTGGTGGTGGGTTTTGCCTCCGGCCCCATCCCGGCCCTGCCCTTCAACCTGGCGCTGCTCAAGGGCGCCTCCATCGTGGGCGTGTTCTGGGGCGACTTCGCCAAGCGCGAGCCCAAGGCCAACGCCGCCATGATGGGCGAGCTGGCGCAGTGGTACGCCCAGGGCAAGATCAAGCCCGTGATCGACCGCACCATGCCCATGGCCGAGCTGCCCGCCGCCTACGCGCACATGGGTTCACGGGGGGTGATGGGCAAGCTCGTGATGGTGAACTGACGCCTGCGCCTGCCAGGCCACAAGGCTTGGCAGAGCCAGCCCCTGAGAAAGCGGCCGCTGTGTCACACTCGCACCTCCTGCTCTCCTCTGACACTGGTGTCCGCACATGGCCGACCGACCACCTTCCGAAATTGCGCGCGAGACGCTCAAGCAGCTAGCCACCCGCCGCCTGCCCCCAACGCCCGACAACTACCTGGCGCTGTACGACGAGATCGCAGGAACCCGTAGCCCCCAGCCGTTCCCGGACGGCCAACTGCACCACATCCTGCGGGTGCTGCCAGGGCAGACACCGGCCCAGAAGCGGCTCTTGGGGCAATTTGAGCGCGCCGTCAACAACAAAGACTGGACTTCGCTACAAAGTGTGCTGGTCGGTTACGCCAACCTGGGGCTGAGCCCGGCGGCGGCTGCAGCCCCGGTAGAGACCGCTGCAAGCACCACCGCCCCCGGCAACCCCGGCGTCCTGCCGGACGAGTTTGCGCAAATGCTCGCCCGCCTGATCGACAACACGCTGCCCGCGCTGGGCGAAGACGATGCCCGCGTGATCGAGATGGCGCAAAAGCTCATCGCCTTTCTGAAAGAGCCCGCACCGCCCATCTCCACCGTCCAGCTCATGCTGGGCAACTTTACCTACCGGTTGTCTTTTGCCACCGAAGACCAGGCCGCCATCCGCTCCAGCCTGCTGGAGCTGCTGCACATGGTGTTCGAGAACATCGCCGTGCTCAGCGTGGAAGACCGCTGGCTGCACGGCCAGGCCGAGGCGCTGATGGCAGCATCCACCCCGCCGCTCACTTTGCGCCGCCTGGACGATGTGCAGCGCCGGCTCAAGGACGTGATCTTCAAGCAGACCGAGGCCAAGGCGCGCACCGTGGAAGCGCAGGAGCAGATGAAGGACATGCTGGCCACCTTCATCGAACGGCTGGCCAAAATCACGGCGTCCAGCACCACCTACCAGGGCACCATGGCACGCTGCGCCGACCTGATCGGCAAGGCCAACACCCTTGAGGAAATCGCCCCCGTGCTGCAAGAGGTGATGACCGCCACCCGTTCGATGGCGCTGGACAGCCGTGTGGCCCACGACGAGCTTCACGACCTGCGCGAGCGCACCGAAGCCAAGCGTGCCGAAGTCGCCAAGCTGCAGGAAGAGCTGGACCGCGCCAGCGCCCAGGCCCGGCACGACCCGCTCACCGGCTCGCTCAACCGCAAGGGCCTGGACGAAGCCATGGAGCGCGAAATCGCCCGCGCGCGCCGCCTGGGCTCGCCGCTGTGCCTGGCGCTGCTGGACGTGGACAATTTCAAGACCATCAACGACCGCCTGGGCCACTCGGGCGGGGACGCGGCCCTGGTGCATCTGGCCCAAGTCACACGCGAAGTCATGCGGCCACAGGACCTGCTGGCGCGTTATGGCGGCGAAGAGTTCGTGCTGGTGCTGCCCGACACTTCGGTAGAAAGCGGCGTGGCCGCGATGACGCGGCTGCAGCGCGAGCTGACCACACGCTTCTTCCTGCAGGGCAGCGAGAAGGTGCTCATCACGTTCAGCGCTGGTGTGGCCCAGCTGCACGACAGCGAAGGCAGCCCCGACGCCATCCGCCGCGCCGACCAGGCGATGTACCTGGCCAAGCGATCGGGCAAGAACCGGGTCATGGCGGCATAGGGTGAAGCACCCCCTGAGTCGCCTTCGGCGCCTTCCCCCTCTCCTTCGGGAGGGGGACGCCACCAGCGCACGCAAGCGAAGCGCCGCATCCGCAGCTTGGCGGCCCTTGCGCGGTGGCCGCTGGCCTGGGCCGCGCCGGTTCTAAGCGCAGCGCACCTATCCAGCGCCCCGCAATGAATCCAGAGCAGAGACGCGCATTTTTGCGGAAGGCCATCCTGGCCGCCGCTGCCACCCAACTGCCCCGCTGGGCATGGAGCAACGCACCAGCACTACAGAGCAACACCTTCGCGCTGGGCGTGGCCAGTGGAGACCCGGCGCCCGACGGCGTGGTGCTGTGGACGCGGCTGGTGCTAGCCGACCCGGCGCTGATGCAGGCCACCCACACCGTGCGGTGGGAGGTGGCGCACGATGTGCGTTTTTCACAGATCGTACAAAAAGGCGAAGCCACCGCCCTGCCAGCGCTCGGCCACAGCGTGCATGTAGAACTGCGCGGCCTGGCGCCCGGCCGCTGGTACCACTACCGCTTCATGCTGGGCAATGCCGTCAGCGCCACGGGGCGCACGCGCACCGCGCCAGCGCTCGGCGACTTGCCCGCCACGCTGCGGCTGGCCTTTGCCTCGTGCCAGCGCTGGGAACATGGCCACTACGCCGCCTGGCACCATCTGGTGGCAGACCAGCCCGACCTGGTGCTGTTCCTGGGCGACTACATCTACGAATACGCGACGCCGAAAAACACCACAGACCTGGCGCGCACCCACAACCTGCGCCACGCCACCACGCTGGCGGATTTTCGAGACCGCTACGCCCTGCACAAAAGCGACCCCGCCCTGCAAGCCGCCCACGCTGCCTGCCCCTGGGCCGTGACCTGGGACGACCACGAGGTGCAGAACGACTACGCCAGTGGTACCGGTAAGGGCGACGATGGCAGCTTTCTGACGCTGCGAGGCGCCGCATGGCAAGCCTTCTACGAAAACATGCCGCTGCGCGCCGCCAGCCTGAACGGCCCCGCCTCCGGCACCCGCTGGGATGCCCTGCAGGTCTACCGCCGCCTTCGCTGGGGGCGCCTGGCCCACATCCACCTGCTGGACAGCCGCCAGTACCGCACTTGGCAGGCCTGCCGCACGCCCCAGTCCACCAGCGCGGGCGCTGTGCGCGCGGCAGACTGCGCCGACCTGGCCAGCCCCGCCCGCACGCTGCTGGGCGCAATGCAAGAGCAGTGGCTGGACACCGGCCTGGCCGCCGACGCACACACCAAAGACACCACCCACTGGAGCGTGCTGGCACAGCAAACCCTGTTTTCGCCGCGCCACTACCCTTCGGGCGTTACGTCCGCCGACAGCTGGGACGGTTACCCCGCAGCCCGCGCGCGCCTGCTGCAGGCCTTGGCACAGCACGCCCCGCGCAACACCGTGCTCCTAGGCGGCGACATCCACCAGAACTATGTGTGCAGAGTGCACGCCAATCCCGATCGCCCGGAGTCGCCCGTGGTGGCCAGCGAGTTCTGCGGCACGTCCATCAGCTCTCGCTCGGGCACCACACAAGATAAGGTGGACGCCATCGCCCGGCACAACCCGCATGTGCTGCTGGCCCGCTGCGACCAGCGCGGCTATGGGCTGGCAGACATCACGCCCACGCGCTGGACCACCACCCTGCGCGTGCTGGACGACCCGCTGCGCGCGGACAGTGCCGCCACCACGCTCGCCCGCTTTGTGGTGGAAGACGGGCGGCCCGGGCCCAAGCCAGCATGACGGTTGCTTGAATGCTATTCTATTTATAGCTATTAGCGCTTTATGGATAAGCGCTAGAGGCTAAAAACACCCAAATCTTCGGAGCCTGTAGCGCGATGTAACGCCCCGGCGTCGCTCCGGCCGGTCCGCGTACCATGGCCACTTCTTCGCCCCTTCGCTTCTCGCCACCCAGGAGTTGTCCATGCCCAAAACCACCACGCACCCCCTGCCCTCCCCTCGTGCCATCACCTTCAGCCTGAGCCTGCTGGCCTCGGCCGTGCTGCTGGCAGGCTGCGCAAGCGCCCCGTCACAGTTCGCCTACACCGTGCCCGCCCAGCCCGAAGGCTCGTCGGGCTACACCGAAAAGCCCGGCTGGGCCACCGAGAAATTTGCCGTGGCCGCCGCCAACCCGCTGGCCACGGATGCGGGCTACCAGATCCTCAAGGCCGGGGGTTCCGCCATCGACGCAGCCATTGCCGTGCAGATGGTGCTGACCCTGGTGGAGCCGCAATCGAGCGGCATCGGCGGCGGCGCCTTCCTGCTGCACAGCACCGGCAAAACCGTGGAGGCCTACGACGGCCGCGAGACTGCCCCCGCCGCTGCGGACGAAAAACTCTTTCTCGGCGCCGACGGCAAACCCGTGCAGTTCTACGACGGCGTGGTGGGCGGCCGCTCGGTCGGCGTGCCCGGCACCGTGCGCATGCTGGAGATGGCGCACAAGCAGCACGGCAAGCTGCCCTGGGCCACGCTGTTCCAACCCGCCATCACCCTGGCCGAAGGCGGCTTCAAAATCAGCGCACGGCTCAACACCCTGGTCAAGGCCGACCCGCACCTCAAGAAGGACCCGGTGGCTGCCGCCTATTTCTACAAGGCCGACGGCGACGCGCGCGATGTGGGCGTGAACCTGCGCAACCCCGAGCTGGCCGCCGTGCTGCGCAAGATTGCCGCCGAAGGCAGCAAGGCCCTGCACGAAGGCGAAATCGCCCAGGCCATCGTGGACAAGGTGCAAAAACACCCCACCAACCCCGGCAAACTCAGCATGGCCGACCTGGCCGGCTACCAGCCCAAAAAGCGCGAGGCGCTGTGCCACGACTACCAGGTGCAGGCCAAAGACTTCCGCATCTGCGGCTTCCCGCCGCCCAGCTCGGGCGCCATTGCCATCGGGCAGATCCTGGGCATCCTGAAAAACACCGACGCTGCCGCCAAGCCCCTGCAAGACGGCATTCCATCCGCCGACTGGCTGCACCTGTACACCGAAGCCGCCCGCCTGGCCTTTGCCGACCGTGCGCTGTACGTGGCCGACCCAGACTTTGTGCAGCCCCCCGGCGGCAGCTGGACCAGCCTGATCGCCCCCACCTACCTGGCCGAACGCGCCAAGCTCATCGGCACGCAAAGCATGAAGGTCGCCCAGCCCGGCAACCCGGCCGCCGTGAAGACCAGCTACGCCCCCATGCCCGACCAGCCCGAATACGGCACCAGCCACATCAGCATCGTCGACGCCTTCGGCAACGCCGTGGCCATGACCACCACCATCGAAGACCAGTTCGGCGCGCGGCAGATGGTCAAAGGCTTCTTGCTGAACAACGAACTCACCGACTTCAGCTTTGCCCCCACCGACGCCCAGGGCCAGCCCATTGCCAACCGCGTGCAGCCCGGCAAACGCCCCCGCTCGTCCATGGCCCCTACCCTCGTGTTCGACAAGGCCACCGGCGAGCTGCTGATGAGCGGCGGCAGCCCCGGCGGCGCGGCCATCATCCACTACACCGCCAAGACGCTCTACGGCGTGCTCAACTGGGGCCTGATGCCCCAACAAGCCATCAACCTGCCCAACTTCGGCTCCATGAACGGACCGACGCTGCTGGAAGAAAAGCGCTTCCCCCCCGCCACCGTCGAGGCCCTACGCGCACGCGGCGCCGAGGTGCGCGAGATGAATATGACGAGTGGTCTGCAGGCCATCACGCGCGGGCAGGCACACGGCAAGAAGCTGTGGATGGGGGGAGCAGACCCACGGCGTGAAGGGGTGGTGATGGGGGACTGAGAGGGATAGGCTGACGCCTGCGCATTAACCTATCCTGTAGCCGCACATGAACCCTCTCGTGCGGCGAGCCCCGCAAGCTTGTCGAAGCACCGCGCAGAGCTTCGACAAGCGGTGCCCGAACGAACGGCCGTTCAGGGCTGAAGGCTTGACTTGATCTTGCGAACCGCGGCAACGTCGCCAAGGAAGACTTGCAGGGCATCCTTATCTTCGCGAGACAGGTCCGCGCTGTCGAGAAGATGGAGTTGGTGGATTACAACTTCCAGCGCCTCTGCGAGCCTGCCGATTTGCTTGCCGTAACTGCCAACCTTCTCCAGCACGGCTTGCTCTACCTTGGCGTTTGAAGTCGCTCCCAAGTTGACCTGAAAGAGATTGAACGACCAGTTGGGAAGGATGGGCTGGGAGAGCGCTGTAGGGGCCAGCTGAAGTGGCATGTAGAAGTTTTGCAATTTGCACTCCCAGTGAAGTTCGTGAGTTCGGACGGCAATGCCTGCGTTCCTCGGCGGTGGGCCTGGTGCAGCCAGACGTTCGAGCCAAGCGGAAGATGGTGGCATGACGACTGGCACACGAGGCCGATGATAGCCAGCACACCTAGCAGGCCAGGCGGCGCGCCGTAGGGGCTCCCACTTAAAGACTACCAACTCGGCGTCACCTCTTTCGCCGGATGACAAATGCGTTCTCAGCACGTTGAAAGCCGATTGCAGGGTAATAGGACATCGCATTCGGCGCTGACAGCAGTATGAGAGCGACCTCTTCGCCAATGACCGCCTGCGTCCGCCTGATCAGTTCCTTGCCCACGCCTCGACCCTGAAGAGCCTTGTCGACAGCAAGGTCAGAGAGGTAGCAGCAGTAGGCGTAGTCGGTGAGTGATCGACTCAGTCCCACCAGGCGTCCATCCTCCCAGGCCGAGATCACGAGGCTCGGCGCCGCGAACATGCGCGCGATTCGGGGAAGGTCAGAGGTTGGACGCGTGATCCCTGACGCGTCGAAGACCCGAACAACTTCGACGGGATCTAGCGGTACGTTGTGACGGTACTCGAGTTGAGGCATAGGATCGCGAATGGGATGTGATGTTGAATCGTGTGACGCTTGACGTTAGCGCTCAGCGGACGGCGAAGCCGACTCTCGCAGCAGAGTGTTACCAGCATCTGCTGGAGACCGAAAACGATACACGGATGCGCCACGATCGTGGGAAGGCGCAATGTGAGGACGAAACCCCGCAGTGGCGTTACGCCAAAACAACTCGGCTCCAACATTGCCAGGATAGCTTGCGACAGACCACTCGCCTGGATGCGCTTGGAAGAGCGCCAAGGCGGCCGCCCTCCCCGCGCCGCGGCGCCGATGGCGTGGTTCAACCCAGAACTCAGCTATCTCATGCAGCCCGCGCTCAATGTTTCGGACGAGAGCAAATCCCGCCACGTTGTCGCCCACTCGAAATAGGTACGGCGTTCGCCCCGCCTCCTGCCAGTACAGGTGCAAGTACGGGTAGTCCGTACTGGCGCCCAACTCCGACAAGTATCTGTAGAGCAGCGCTGCCACGAGATCATGGTACTCCCGAGCAACTCGCTCGACGGTTAGGAGATGATCTGGTGTCATCATGATGGATACAGGTTGTGCGGAGCGGCGCGCACCCCGGGGCTTGAACTTGGCACTTTATGCTTCACGCGTCCACTCCTGTGATGGCGTGGACTCATTGGTTGTTTGGGTGAAGGCGTGGTGATGAGACTGAGCTGAATCCGAGAAAAATTGCCGCCATCGTGCTTCGCACCGACAAGCTGAGCAAAAGGCGGCATGCTGGAACCTGCTTATTTAGATACCCGCTTGTCATAACCAACGCTCCAGCACCTTCGGCACCCCCGCCATCAACATCGCCACCCCCGACAGCGTCAGCATCCCCAACACAATCTGCCGAAACCTCGCCTCGCTGATGCCGTGGTACAGCTTGGCGCCCAGCAGCGTCGGCACCAACATGGCGGGCACCACGATGGCCAGCAGGGGCAGCGCTTCGCGGGTGACCAGGCCGGTGGCCAGGTAGGTGATGAAGGTCACCAGCAGCATGGCCAGGTTGAAGTTCTGGATGATGGCGCGCTGCACATCCTTGTCCATGCCGCGCAAGGTGCACCACAGGGTGGGCAGCACGCCGGTGAAGCCGCCCAGGCCGCCCATCACGCCGCCCGCCATGCCCACCAGCGCGTCGGCCACGCGCCCGCCGCGCGTGATGCGGGGCAACTGCTTGGCCATCAGCATGGCCGGGCACCACAGCACCAGCAGCGTGCCCAGGATGACCTTGAACGCGTCCATGTCCAGCCGGGGCAATACGGCCACGCCAATGGGGATGCCCACCAGGCCACCCAGCACAAAGGGCAGCAGGCGCACCCGGTCAAACCCCCGGCGCACCGTGGCCGCCGCCACCAGCTGGCCGGTGAGCGCGCCGCACACCGCCAGCAGCGCGGCCAGGCGGGGTTCCAGCGTCCAGGCCCAGAACGACATGGCCACCATGCCAAAGCCGAAGCCCGACAGGCCCTGCACAAACCCGGCGGCCACGGCGCCCAGGGCTACGATCAACAGCACGGAATCCATTGCACCTCCACTGCTATCGGCTGCGTTCAACAATCCGCACACGCTGAGCTTGTCGGAGCGCTGCACAAGGCTTCGACGAGCTCAGCCTGAACGGCTTCGGTAGATCGCAGACACGCAATTCGTTTTAAGGGGCTGCCGAGCCAGCCGGGTCCATTGTGCAGGTTGGTTCGCAGGCCCACTCGGGCACAGGAGCACCTTGGCCCGCACACACCTTGTTTATCAATACAACGTGGCTTGCTGGCGCGCGGGCAGTTCGCGGTCGTAGGTGGCGCCGTCAAACCGGCCCTGCGTGATGGACGCGAGGATGGCACCAGGGGTCGGCACCGTGCGCGGGGTGCCAGGCGGTACAGCGCTCCACAGGCGCGAGCGCTGTATGGCGCGGGCGCACTGGAAGTACACGGCTTGCACATCAACGACGATCACGCATTTGGGCGGCTGGCCGTTGACCGCAAACCGCTCCATAAGATCGGGCGCCACGCTGATGCGCGCGTGGCCGTTGACGCGCAGGGTTTCGCCCACGCCGGGGATGAGAAACAGCAGCGCCACGCGCGGGTCTGCCACGATGTTGCGCAGGCTGTCGGCGCGGTTGTTGCCACGGCGCTCGGGCAGGAGCAGGGTCTTATCGTCCTGCAGCTGCACAAAGCCCGCCGGGTCACCACGCGGCGAGGCATCCAGCCCGCCAGGGCCGGTGGTGGCCAGCACGGCAAAGGGCGACGCCGCGATCATGGCGCGGTAGGCGGGGTGCACATACGGCAGCTCTTTGTGGACGGAGGCATCGCTGAGTGAGCCCAGCAAGGCCTCCAGGCGTGGCAGGGTGTCGATGGCGTGCTCGTCGCGGGCGGGGGTCATGGCGGTAGCTTCCTTGGGGTAGGGTGGCAAGGGAACGGCCATGGTGCGGCAGGCCCGCCGCCCCGACAAACGACTTTGCGGCAGGTCACGCGTGCAAAAAGCGCACGCATGGAGTCCGGCACGTGGGAGTGCCGGCCCCACTGCCCTGCCCCCAGCGCATGGCACTGGCACGGCACATGCCGCGCCAGGGGCGGAGCGCAATCCGGCCCGTGGGCAAGACGCGCGCCGCTCCTTTGTTCAGCGTGCGGGACGCAGCTTGACGCCGGGGAAATCCACCGGCACCGCGAGCGCCACGTTCACGTAGTTGGTGAACAGGTTGAGCGCCACATGGCCCACGATCTCGACGATGTGCTCGTCGCTCCAGCCGTGGTCGCGCAGCGCCTGCACATCGGTGGCATCCACCTGGCCACGTTCATTGACCAGCTTCAGCGCAAAGCGCAGCACGGCGGCGGTGCGCGGGTCGGCGGATTCGCCCGACTGCGCGGCGGCCAAATCGTCGCCGCTCACGCCTGCCTTGCGGCCCAGTGCGGTGTGGGCGGCCAGGCAGTAGTCGCAGGCATTGCGGTTGGCTACGGCCACGGCGATCTGCTCGCCCAGTGCGGCACCGATCACGCCACCACCCAGCGCACCAAAGGCGGCCCACATGCTTTGCAGCGCGGCGGGAGAGTTGGCCACCGCGCGGAACATGTTGGGAGTGGCACCGAAAGCGCCGTGGATCTGGTCGAGCACGGTGCGCACGGAGCCGGAGGCGGCGGTGCGGTCAACGAGGGGGACGCGGGCAACGGAGGAGGAGTTAGCGGACATGGTGTGGATTTCCTTGAAGGTCATGAAAGACGGTTTGGTTTAAAGGGCCGGTGCTTGGTTAAGGGGTTAAGCACCGGGTGCCTGTTCTCAGCACCCCTGCAGTGTCCAGCGTCAGCTCGTACCATTGGGCACATAAAATCCACCATTCATACCTAATCATCCAAAATCACCATGAATGCCCGCGACACTTGCACCACGCCTCTGCCAACGCAGGCACCCGCTCCGTTTGACCGGCTGTCGTCGCTGCTGGAGCGCTTTCGGGTGCGCGCCCACCTGTTCCACAGCGGCCCGCTGTGCGGCGTGACCCACTTTGCGGCGGCGCCCGGGCGCGGGTTTCTGCATGTGCTGCGCCGTGGCGAGATGGTGGTGACGCACCAGCCCCAGGCGGGGCCACCGGAGCGGCTGGAGGTAGCTGAGCCCAGCCTGCTCTTCTACGCCCGACCGCTAGAGCATTTTTTTCACAATGCGCCCACCGAGGGCTCGGACTTCACCTGCGCGGCGCTGGACTTTGACGGTGGTGCCAGCCACCCGCTGGCCCGCGCCCTGCCCCCGCTGGTGCTGCTGCCCCTGGGCAAGGTGGACGGGCTGCAGCAGTCGCTGGACCTGCTGTTTGCCGAAACCGACCGCCTGCGCTGCGGTCACCGCGTGCTGGCCGACCGGCTGTTTGAAGTGGTGCTGCTGCAGCTGCTGCGCTGGCTGCTGGACCACCCCGAGCAGGCGCACATGCCGCCCGGCCTGCTCACGGGTCTCGCCGACCCTGCCCTGGCCCGCGCCCTCACCGCCTTGCACGATGCGCCGGGCCAGCCATGGAGCCTGGCGCAGATGGCTGCGCAGGCAGGCATGTCGCGCAGTGCGTTTGCGGCCCGCTTCAAGGCGGTGGTGGGCGACACCCCCGCCGACTACCTGGCGCACTGGCGGCTGACGCTGGCGCAGGCCCATCTGCGCGGCGGACGGTCGTTGAAGTCGATTGCCAACGAGCTGGGTTACGCCAACCCCTCGGCGCTGTCGCGCGTGTTTGCGCAGAAGGTGGGCATGTCGCCACGGGTCTGGCTGGAGGGCCTTGCGGCATAGCGAGCTAAGCCGCCACCTCCTCTGCCCGGCTGGACGCGCGGCCCACGGGCCGCCACAATTTCCAGCGCCGGCTGCGAAGCTCCAGGATTTTGATAAAAACAGGCCCTGGCGCTTATCCTGATTGCGCAAAAAGCTATTTAATTGATAGCACAACTCTGCGAATTGATCAGCCGCCGGAAAGGATTCACGCCATGAACGCCGCTCTCACCCAACTGGCAGCCGACTGCGGGCTGGCCAGCGACGCCCACACCCCGCTGCGCCTGGCCTTTGGCCTGGCCTGTGTGCAGCGCGTGCGCCATCTGCTGGAAGATCCGGAGGCCATCGCTGGCCTCGACGTGCTGGCCGCGTTCACGGCGGGCACGGTGGATGCGGCCACTTTGACCAACGCAGCAGAGCGGCTGAAAGCGGTGGCCTCGCACCACCGGGGCTCGCAGTCGCTGGACGGGTCGGCCCATGCCGCCGTGTCGGCCACCTACGCTGTGGCCAACGCGCTGGCGGGCCGGGCGCTGGAGGCCGCCAGCTACGCGGCCTATGCCACGGTGTATGCCTATGGCGGGTATGCGGTGCAAGACCTCTCGGCGTTTGAGCCGGAGCACCAGTGGCAGGTGCAGGCGCTGCAGCGGCTGCTGGACGATGCGGCGACCCAGCGGTCGGCGAGGCCCCTTGCCGCCAGCCAGCCCTGCGCATGAGCCGCCAGCAGGTTCTCGCCGCGCTGGCCGCCCCGCTGCGTGCGATCCTGGAGGCCGAACTGGCGCAGGGCAACGTTATCGACGAGGTGGCGGACTGGCCGCCCCGGTGCGAGTTGCTCGTGATCCTGCGCCGCCCTTTCGCGAAGGCCTACCCGACCGGGCCTGGCGTGGAGTTCACCGCCATCGAAGACCGGCACTACTGGAAGTCCGAATACAACCTCGATGGCGGCCGGCAGACGCTGGCGTGCGGTTTTGGCTGAGCCGGGTGATCAGACGTTGATGGCGGCCGCCGAGCCGGCCTGCTTGCGCAGCTCGAACTTCTGGATCTTGCCGGTGCTGGTCTTGGGCAGCTCGCCAAACACCACGGCACGCGGCACCTTGAAGCCCGCCAGGTGCTTCTTGCAATGCGCCACGATGTCTTCGGGCGTGGTCTGCGCACCGGCCTTCAGCTCCACAAACGCGCAGGGCGTCTCGCCCCACTTGGGGTCGGGCTTGGCCACCACGGCAGCGGCCAGCACGTCGGGGTGGCGGTAGAGCACGTCTTCGACCTCGATGGACGAGATGTTCTCGCCGCCCGAGATGATGATGTCCTTGCTGCGGTCCTTGATCTTGATGTAGCCGTCGGGGTACTGCACGGCCAGGTCGCCGCTGTGGAACCAGCCGCCCGCAAAGGCCTCGTCGGTGGCCTTGGGGTTCTTGAGGTAGCCCTTCATGGCGATGTTGCCCTTGAACATGATCTCGCCCATGGTTTCGCCGTCCTGTGGCACGGGCAGCATGGTCTCGGGGTCGAGCACGCGCACGTCGCGCTCCAGGTGGTAGCGCACGCCCTGGCGGGCGTTGAGACGGGCGCGCTCGCCAATGTCCAGGGCATCCCAGGCCTCGTGCTTGGCACACACGGTGGCGGGGCCGTACACCTCGGTCAGGCCGTACACATGGGTCAGGTCGAACCCCATTTTTTCCATGCCCTCGATCATCGAGGCCGGTGGCGCGGCGCCCGCCACCATGGCCTTGACGCCTGCGGGGATGCCCACCTTCATCGCATCGGGCGCGTTGACCAGCAGGCCGTGCACGATGGGCGCGCCGCAGTAGTGCGTGACACCGTGGTTGCGGATGGCGTCGAAGATGGCCTGCGCGTCCACCCGGCGCAGGCAAACGTTGACGCCAGCACGCGCCGCAATGGTCCAGGGAAAGCACCAGCCGTTGCAGTGGAACATGGGCAGCGTCCACAGGTACACCGCATGTTTGGGCATGTCCCACTCCAGCACGTTGCTGATGGCATTGCTGGCGGCACCCCGGTGGTGGTAGACCACGCCCTTGGGGTTGCCGGTGGTGCCGGATGTGTAGTTGAGCGCAATCGCATCCCACTCGTCGGCGGGCAGGCTCCAGGCAAAGGCCGCATCGCCGCTGGCCACAAAGGCTTCGTAGTCGGTGCCGCCCAGGCTTTGAACTGCGGGTCCATAAAGCGCGTCCTGCACCTCGATCACGCGTATGGGGGTAGTGCTCGTGCGCAGGGCCAGTGCCTTGGCCATGGTGCCGATGAACTCCGGGTCCACGATGACGGCCTTGGCCTCGCCGTGGTCGAGCATGAAGGCGATGGCCTCCGGGTCGAGCCGGGTGTTGAGGGTGTTGAGCACCGCGCCGGCCATGGGCACGCCAAAGTGCGCCTCCACCATGGGTGGGGTGTTGGGCAGCATCACGGCCACGGTGTCGTTCTTGCCAATGCCGGCCTGGGTCAGCGCGCTGGCCAGCTGGCGGCAGCGCGCGTAGGTCTGTGCCCAGGTCTGGCGCAGCGTGCCGTGCACGATGGCCAGACGGTCGGGGTAGACCTCGGCCGTGCGTTCGATGAACGACAGGGGGGACAGGGCAGCGAAGTTGGCTTCGGTGCGGGGCAGGTGCTGGTCAAAGATGGAGGTCATGGGTCGGTGCTGAGAGGTAAACAGAACGCAGCCTACCGCCCCAGGCTGACTCAAACCCTTCGGCGGCGACTCTGCTTGATACGGTACATCGCCGCGTCGGCGCTGGCCAGCAGCGTGTGCGCGTCGTGCGCGTCGCGCGGGAACAGACTCACGCCGATGCTGGCTCGCACCGGGAAGGGCTGGCCTTCGATGTCGAGCGGAGACTCGAAGGCCTGCTCCAGCTTGGCAGCGATCTGCAGGGCCGCATCTTCGGAGTCCACGTTCTCGCACAACACGGTGAATTCGTCGCCCGCAAGCCGGGCCACGGTGTCGGCCTGGCGCACGGCGCCTACGATGGTGCGGGCCACGGCCTGCAACACCAGGTCGCCCACGGCGTGCCCCCGCCCGTCATTGATGGCCTTGAAGTCATCCAGGTCCACAAACAGCAGCGCGCAGTCACGCCCGCTGCGGCGCGACAGCTCCAGCGCCTGCGCCAGGCGCTGCTCGAACATGCGTCGGTTGGGCAGGCCGGTGAGTGCGTCGTGGTGTGCCAGGTGGGCCATGGCATCGCGGCGGGCGTTGAGTTCGGTCATCTGGCGCAGGATCTGCTGCTCCATGTCTTGAAAGCTGCGCGCCAGCTCACCCACCTCGTCCTCGCGATCCACCGGCAGCACGCCGTGGGGACGGCCCTGCGGCAGTGCCTGCGTGGCGCGCACCATGGCTTTGAGGGGCAGGGTGACCACGCGTGAAACCAACGCCGCCAGCACCACCCCCACGGCACTCAGCACCAGCAGGATCTTGAGGATGCTGTTGCCCAGGTTCACCACCTCGCCCTGGACCGCCGCCAGTGGTTGCGAGAGCCCCACCACCATGAACCGCTTTTCCTCCTCGCGCCCGAAGGGCATGCGCACGAACGAGAAGACGCGGGCCTCTTCGTCGTCAGTGCCCGGCAGGCTGAGCACCACCTCTTCCTGGTGGCCCCCGACCAGTGCGGCCACGGGCGCAAAGCTGTCCTGGATCAGGATGCGCTGGCCCCGGTCGAACCCGAAGGTCTGGCTGGCGTCCGGGTGCACCAGAAAATCGCCCCAGCGGTTGCTGAGGAAGAAACCATAAGGAGCGGGCAGCGCTGTGTTGAAGCTACGCAGGAAATGCTGCGCCGCCACACGCACCACCACCACGCCACGCACCTGGCCCCCCCGCACCACGGGCGAAGCCATGCTGAATACGGGCAGCGGCTCGGCATCGGCTGCGCCTTCGTGGTTGATGCCGAACTCCGACACATAGACCTCGCCCGGCGCCAACGCCAGGGTTTCGAACACAAAGGGGAAGTGGGCCTTCTCCTGCAGCTCGTCCTCGCTGGCGCGGACCCACGCGTCGCCAGTCCGGTCGATGCGTACGAGTTCCAGGCCAAAGTCCTGCACGCCGATGAAGCGGATCTGCAGGTAGCTCGGGTGGGTGATCAAGCTGGCACGGAACACATCAGCCAGCACGTTCTTGTCCTGCTCTATGGCCGCCACACTGGCCAGAAAAGCCGTGTCGCGCGCCACGGTGCCAAAGCCGGCTTGCATGTGGCGCGCCAGCACCTGCGTGGTGGCCAGCAACGCCTGTTCGGCCCGCCCCTGCAGGCGCGCGCGGCTGGAATCAAAGGTGTAGTAACCCGCAAGAAGGGCCGCAAACACACTGAAGGACGCGAGCAGCATCCCCAGCCGCAGCGCAATGCCCCATTTCATGCGGGTTTTCATGGCTCAGAACCGGTTCGGTCGGTCGCCCGACAGGATGCGCTGCCACAGCTGCGCGCGGCGCGCCTCGTCCTCCACGGGCTCCAGCCACACAATGGCGCCTGCGGGGGCATCGCCCGACAGCGCGGGCGGCTCTTCGAGCGTGTTGGCCAGGCCCTGGCGCCGGGTCAGTTCGCGGCTGACGGAGGGGTCGAGCATGTAGTTGATCCACTCGGTGGCCAGCGCCACCTGGGTGGACCGGCGGGTGATGGCCCAGCAGTCCAGCCAGGCCAGCGCCCCTTCGCGCGGTACCACGTAGCCCACATCCAGCCCCGCATCCCGCAACTGCTTGAGCTGCTGCTGGCCATAGTTGGCATGCATGACCGCAATGCGGTGTTTGCGAAACAGCTCCAGCGACTCTTCGGGAAGGCTGTAAAACGAGCGCACGTTGCGGCGCAGGGCCACCAGATCCCGCGCCAGCGGGCCAAACTGCGCGGCGGGGATATGGAACGGCGCCATCCCCCGGTACATTGCAGCCAGCGAAAAACCGTGGCTGCTGCCGTCAAATGCCAGCACGCGCCCGCGCCAGCGGGGGTCCCACAGCACGGCAATGGAGGCAGGCGGGGTAGTGATCTGCTGGCGGTCGTAGATCAGCCCCATCTCTGAATAGGTGTAGGGCATCGCATACACGTCCGAACCCTGCGCAATGCCAGCGATGGCATGCAGTTGCCGAAAGCGCGGAAGCTGCCGCTCGGTGTTGGGGATGTTGTGCACGGGCAACGGTGCGAGCAGCCGGCGGGCCACCAGCCGCGCAATTTCGGCCGTATTGGCGGCCACCAGATCAAAACCGGCTCCCTGAGGGTTGGCCAGCTTGGCACGCAGCACATCGTCAGAGGCGACGGTGGTGATCTCCACCTTGGCGCCATGGCGCTTCTCGAAAACCGCCACGATATCGGGATCGGCATACCCGGGCCAGGACAGCACACGCAGCACCGGCGCCGCCTGTGCGGGCGTGGGCCACAGGCCTGTTGCCACCAGCGGCAGCAGCGCAGCCACATCCCGGCGCCGCAGCATGTGCTGCGCCGGGGTGCCTGCCCCACCCACCGCCTGGTGCCGCAACGTGACTGCCATGCTGAAAGCCCCGCTTCTGCAATATCTGGTAACAAATAGTTTACGCGGACAATACGGGGTGTGACGATCCCACAGTCTTTCATTCAGGAGTTGCTTGCCCGCGTCGATGTGGTCGACATCGTGGGCCGCTACGTGCCATTGAAGAAAGGTGGCGCCAATTTCATGGGGCTGTGCCCCTTCCACGGCGAAAAATCCCCCTCGTTCAGCGTCAGCCCCGCCAAGCAGTTCTACCACTGCTTTGGTTGCGGGAAAAACGGCAATGCCATCAGTTTCCTCATGGAACACGCGGGTATGGGGTTTGTCGAGGCGGTACAGGATCTGGCCCAGCAGGTGGGCCTGCAGGTACCGGACGACGACATCTCCCCACAGGAAAAAGAGCGCGCCGCCGCCGCCCGCCAAAAGCAGGCCACGCTGACCGATGTGCTCGAAAAAGCCGCCGACGCCTACCGCCGCCACCTGCGCGAGTCACAACGCGCTATCGGCTACTTCAAAGGCCGTGGCGTCTCGGGCACCGTGGCCAAGCGCTATGGCCTGGGCTACGCACCGGAGGGCTGGCGCAGCCTGGCCAGCGTGTTCCCGCAATACGACGACCCGCTGCTGGAAGAGAGCGGGTTGGTCATCGTCAACGACGAAGATGGCGGCAAGCGCTATGACCGGTTTCGCGACCGGGTGATGTTCCCCATCCGCAACGTCAAGGGCGAATGCATCGGCTTTGGCGGGCGGGTGTTGGGCGATGACAAGCCCAAGTACCTCAACTCACCCGAAACCCCGGTGTTCCACAAGGGGCGCGAACTGTATGGCCTTTTCGAGGCGCGCACCGCCATCCGCGAGCACGGCTACGCGCTGGTGACCGAAGGCTACATGGACGTGGTAGCGCTGGCGCAGCTGGGCTTTCCGAATGCGGTGGCCACGCTGGGCACGGCCTGCACACCTGAACATGTGCAAAAGCTTCTGCGCTTCACGGAATCGGTGGTGTTCAGCTTCGATGGCGACGCGGCAGGTCGGCGCGCTGCGCGCAAGGCACTCGACGGCGCCCTGCCCCACGCCACGGACACGCGCAGCATCAAATTCCTCTTCTTGCCTGCAGAGCATGACCCCGACAGCTTCATCCGCGCCAACGGCACGGACGCTTTTGCCCGGCACGTGAGCGAGGCCGTGCCGCTCAGCCGCTTCCTGGTTGAATCAGCAAGTGATGGCTGCGATCTGGCCACCGCCGAGGGCCGCGCCCACATGGCCAGCAACGCCCGCCCGCTGTGGACGGCCCTGCCCGATGGCGTGCTCAAGCGCCAGGTGCTCAGCGATCTGGCGGACCTGACCCAGCTCAAGGCCCAGGACCTGGCCGACCTGTGGGGCCAGGCCACGTCGCGCGAGGCACCCCGGTCCTCCCACTCTGGCTACTCTGGCCACCCTGGCGCAGGCAGTGCGCCAGCCCGGCAGGCCCCGGCGGCCTACGATCACGAACCGCCGTCCTGGGACGCCCCGCCCGATGCCGGAGCGTGGCCGCCCCAAGGGGAACCGGCCGGAGGATATCCAGGCAGCTATGGCAATGGCAGCGGCTACGGCAACAACAGGCCCGCATTCCGCAAGGGTGGCGACTGGAAGAGCAACTGGAAGAAAAAGGACAAGGACTCCCCCTGGCCACCCCAGCCCCGCCTGCCACGCACCCCCACGGCCAGCCGCGCGGACCATGCTGCGCGCCTGCTGCTGTCGCACATGGCGTTTTTGGAGGAGCTGACCCACGACGACCACACCACCCTGTGCGCGCAGCCCGCCCCCCACGGCCCGCTGTTCAGCTGGCTGGAAGCGCAGTTTCATGAACATGGCCCCTTGGCCTGGGCTGTGCTGCGCGAAAGCCTGCGCGAGCACGAATGCGAAGCGCTGGCCGTCAAGGTGATGACGGGCTCGCACGCCCAGACCGAAGGCGCAATGCAGGAGCTGCGACTGGAACTGCGCGATCTGCTCAACCGCATGCAGATTGAGGACATCGAGGCACAGCAAAAGCTATTGATGCTCCAAGCGGCTGATGACCCGACGGCCCTGGAGCGTTACCGCGGCTTGGAACAAAAGCGCAGGGTTTTACTCGGCGTGGCTGCAAAGGCGGCTTGAAATCAGCGCCAAAGGTATAATGTAGGGTTAGTTATTGGCAAGAGCGACAGCAGCACCTCCGAGCCGGACCACCGTGACAAACGCGCACAACCGTCCAACCATCGCAAGGACTGCACACCAAATGATCGCCCAGACATCTTGCCCCTGAGGGCCTCCCCTCAAAGCGCAAAGCCCTCGTAGCTTTGCGTTGCCACCCGCGCCGGGACCTGAGGCGCTTGCGTTTTCTTTGTGTCCGTTTTTGATCCTGAGGTTGTTCCATGCCCGCTCAAAAGTCCGCGAAGCCACTCAAGTCTGCTCCAGGTACCGCCGCAAAGGCTGCCACCAAAACCGCTGCCAAAGCCCCGGCCAAGGCTGCTTCTCCAAAAGCTGCCGCCGCGCCCGCCCCGGTTGCCAAGAAAGTGAAAACTGTGCCTGTGAAAAGTTCTGCCGAGCTGACCAAAGCTGCCGATGAATTGCTGAAGAAAAAGCCTGCCCGCGCCAAGGCTGCAGCATCCGACGACGAAGAAACCCCGAAGAAGCGCCCAGGCCGCCCTGCCAAGGCCGCTGGTGCCGCCGAAGCCAAAGCCCCCGCCAAGCGCGGACGCAAGCCCAAGGCTGCGGCCGCTGGCGACGAAGGCGGTGACGACACCGACCTGTCCGACATCGAGGCCGACCTGGAAGGTGAAGTCGAAGAAACCACCGAAACCGCAGCCACGGTTGAGAAGGTCAAGCCGCTGCGCATGAAGATCAGCAAGGCGAAGGAACGCGCCTTGATGAAGGAATTCGGCCTGGACGAAACCGTCCTGTCCGAAGAGGACATGGCCAAGCGCCGTGCGCGCCTGAAGGCCCTGATCAAGCTGGGCAAGACGCGCGGCTACCTCACCCACGTTGAAATCAACGACCACTTGCCCGACAAGCTGGTCGATGCCGAAACCCTCGAAGCCGTCATCACCACGCTGAACGACCTGGGTGTGGCGGTGTACGAGCAGACGCCCGACGCTGAGGCGCTGATCATCACGGACAACGCCCCCGCAGGCGCCACCGAAGAAGAAGCCGAGGAAGCCGCTGAAGCCGCGCTGTCCACGGTGGACTCGGAGTTCGGCCGCACCACAGACCCGGTTCGCATGTACATGCGCGAAATGGGCACCGTGGAGCTGCTGACCCGCGAAGGCGAAATCGAAATCGCCAAGCGCATCGAAGGCGGCTTGATGGCCATGATGGAGGCGATCAGCGCATCGCCCGCCACCATCGCCGAGATCCTGAATATGGGCGAAGACATCCGCGAAGGCAAGGTCGTGATCTCGACCATCGTGGACGGCTTCTCCAACCCCAACGAGGCCGACGACTATGTGGCCGAAGAAGACTTCGACGAATTCGACGAAGCCGATGACGACGACGGCAAGGGCGGCTCCAAGGCGCTGACCAAGAAGCTCGAAGAGCTCAAGAAGCAGGCGCTGGAGCGCTTTGACAAGCTGCGCGAGCTGTTCGAGAAGGTCCACAAGGTGTACGACAAGGAAGGCTATGGCACCCCTGCGTACGTAAAGGCCCAGCAGGCCCTGTCGGCCGAGCTGATGACCATCCGCTTCACCGCCAAGACCATCGAGAAGCTGTGCGACATGGTGCGTGGCCAGGTGGACGATGTGCGCAAGAAGGAACGCGAGCTGCGCCGCATCATCGTGGACAAGTGCGGCATGCCCCAAGAGACGTTCATCAAGGACTTCCCGCCCAACCTGCTGAACCTGCAGTGGGTCGAAAAGCAGGCCACTGCTGGCAAGCCCTGGTCGGCCGTGATTGCGCGCAACATCCCGCCCATCCAGGACCTGCAGCAAAAGCTGATGGACCTGCAGTCGCGCGTGGTCGTGCCACTGGCCGAGCTCAAGGGCATCAACAAGCGCATGAACGAAGGTGAAGCCACCTCGCGCGATGCCAAGAAGGAAATGATCGAGGCCAACCTGCGCCTCGTGATCTCGATTGCCAAGAAGTACACGAACCGTGGCCTGCAGTTCCTCGATCTGATCCAGGAAGGCAACATCGGCCTGATGAAGGCGGTGGACAAGTTCGAATACCGCCGGGGCTACAAGTTCTCGACGTATGCCACCTGGTGGATTCGCCAGGCCATCACCCGCTCGATTGCCGATCAGGCGCGCACCATCCGTATCCCGGTGCACATGATCGAGACGATCAACAAGATGAACCGCATCAGCCGCCAGCACTTGCAAGAGTTTGGTTTTGAGCCCGATGCGTCCATCCTGGCGGCCAAGATGGAAATCCCCGAAGACAAGATCCGCAAGATCATGAAGATCGCCAAAGAGCCGATCTCCATGGAAACGCCGATCGGGGACGACGACGACAGCCACCTGGGCGACTTCATCGAAGACGGCGCCAACACCGCGCCCATCGAAGCCGCCATGCAGGCCGGCCTGCGCGACGTGGTCAAGGACATCCTGGATGGCCTGACCCCGCGCGAAGCCAAGGTGCTGCGCATGCGCTTCGGTATCGAGATGACCAGCGACCACACGCTGGAAGAAGTGGGCAAGCAATTCGACGTGACCCGCGAGCGCATTCGCCAAATAGAAGCCAAGGCGCTGCGCAAGCTCAAGCACCCCAGCCGCTCGGACAAGCTGCGCAGCTTCATCGACTCGCTGTAATCCCTGCCCAGCCAGCGGCACACTGAACCCCAGCATTCGTTCAGCACAACGCCCTGCCCCGCAATTGCGGCGCAGGGCGTTTTTCATGGCCAATCCGTTGCGCAAGGCCCAGCGCGTTTACCCTGATACTCCCGACAGCAGACTGACAGCTTGGATGGTGACCATTGCCACCACGTCCAATCAAAAATTGGGAGACTTCCCTGCAGCGTTGCAAGCCGCCCTCTTGCGGCGAGGCTGCGCAGAGAAGCCGACCCTGCTGTCCGGTTGCGTGAAGGACATGCTTTTCACCCCCGCGTTTTCACGAGGTACCCCATGACCCCCCTCAGCCGCCGCAAGGCACTCGCACATGCTGCACTCGCCGCTACGGCGTGGACCGCTTTGACCCCGGCCGCATGGGCGCAAGCCAGCGCCACGGCAGCCCGCCCCACCGCCCCCAAGGCCCCCAAACTGGCGGGCACACTGCGCATCGTGATCCCGGCCAACCCCGGGGGCGGCTGGGACCAGACGGGCCGCGCGCTGGGAGTGGCCCTGGCTGCGGTGGGCGCGGCGGACCAGATCGAGTACGAGAACATTGGCGGCAAGGGCGGCACCATCGGCCTGGCCAAATACGCCGAAAAATACGGCAACGACCCCAACACCCTGCTGATGGGCGGCATGGTGATGGTGGGTGCCGTGGCGCTGCAAAAGCCCGCCGTCGACATGAGCCACATCCAGCCCATTGCCCGGCTCACCAGCGATTACCTGGTGGCAGCGGTAGCCGCCAAATCCCCTATCAAGAACACCAAGGACCTGGCCGATGCCATGCGCGCCGACCTGCGTGCCCTGCCGGTGGCGGGGGGCTCGGCCGGTGGGGTGGACCACATCTTCGCCGGGGTGCTGGCCCGTGCCTCCAAGGCCAAGCCGGAAGACCTGGTCTACAAACCCTTCCCCGGTGGCTCTGAAGTGGTGGACGCCCTGGTGTCGGGCAACGCGGCGGTGGGGCTGTCGGGCTACAGCGAATTCAGTGATGCGATAGCCGCAGGCAAACTGCGCGCCATCGGCGTGTCGTCCCGCCGCAGCGCCTTCGGCCTGCCCGCCTTCCGCGAGCAGGGGCTGGATGCCACCATGGCCAACTGGCGGGGCGTGTTCACCGGCAAAGGGGTGCCCAGCGCCCGCATGGCCGAGATGCTGGCCGCCGTGGAGGCCGCCACCGCCCATGAATCCTGGCTGCGCACGCTCAAAAGCAATCGCTGGGAACCCTCTTGGCTGACAGGCAAGGATTTGGCAGAGTTCATGGAACTGGACCTCACCACGGCACGGGTGATGGTGTACCTGCTCAAGCTGAAGGCATGAAGTGCAACAAGGCCTCTGTGCGGCTGCGGGGCGCCACCCTCGGGCCATACCGGTTTCAGGTTGCAGGCGACGTGCAGCAAGATGGAAAACCGAGATCAACCTTGGGAGCTGACCGATGAAAATGTCCAACCACTCCATCGGCGCACGCATGGCCACCGCACTGGGCCTGGTGCTCGCGCTCCTGCTGGGCGCTGCCCTGTTCGGCATTGCGGCCCTGTACAGCAGCCTGGGCACCTACGAGACCACGGTGCAGGAACGCGTGGCCCAGGAACGTGCGGTGAGCCGCATGGAAAACGAGTTCAAGACCCAGGTGCAGGAGTGGAAGAACACCCTGCTGCGGGGTGAGGATTCGCGCAAGCGCGAACTGCACTGGGCAGCGTTCCAGGCCAGTGAAAAGCGGGTGGCCGACGCCGCCAAGGCGCTGGAGCCGCAACTGACCGATGCGCAGGAAAAGGCAGCGCTGCAGAAATTCACCCAAGCCCACGCGCAGATGGCACAGGGCTACCGCAAGGGTTTTGAGGTGTTCCAGTCGCTCGGTTTTGTGCCCTCTGCGGGTGACGCGGACGTGGCCGACATCGACCAGGGCCCGGCCAAGCTGCTCACCGCACTGAGCGAGCAGGTGGCCGCCAGCAGCGCGACCATTGCAGAGCAGGCGGCCCTGAGCGCGCGGCGTGCGCTCATCAGCAGCCTGGTAGCGCTGGCACTGGTCACGGCCCTGGGCGGCTGTGCGGGCTGGCTGCTCACACGCTCGGTAGTGCGCCCGCTGCGGGTGGCGGTCTCGGTGGCCAACAAGGTGGCGGCCGGCGATCTGACCACCACCATCGAGGTCGATGGCAAGGACGAACCCGCGCGGCTGCTGGAAGCCCTGCGCACCATGCAGGAGAACCTGGAAAACGTGGTGTCGGGCGTGCGCAGCAACGCCGAGGGCGTGGCCAGTGCCAGCGCCGAAATTGCCCAAGGCAATGTGGACCTGAGCATGCGTACCGAAGAGCAGGCCTCGTCGCTGGACGAAACCACCTCTTCGATGCAGCAGCTGCAGGCCACCGTGCAGCAAAACGCCTCCAACGCCCAACGTGCCAGCGAGCTGGCCAAGAGCGGCGCATCGGTGGCCCAGCGCGGTGGCGACGTGGTAACGCAGATGGTGACGGTGGTTCAGGGCATTCAAGACAGCTCACGCCGCATTTCCGACATCATCGGCGTCATCGACAGCATCGCGTTTCAGACCAACATCCTGGCGCTCAATGCTGCCGTGGAAGCAGCACGCGCCGGCGAGCAAGGACGCGGCTTTGCCGTGGTGGCCAGCGAGGTGCGCAACCTGGCCACCCGCAGTGCCAGCGCCGCGCGCGAGATCAAGGCGCTGATCCAGACCAGCGTGGAGCGCGTGCAGGCCGGCTCTGACCTCGCCCGCAACGCGGGCAGCACCATGGGTGAAGTCGTCTCGTCCATCCAGGGCGTGAGCGCGCTCATGGACGAAATCAGCCAGGCGAGCGCGGCCCAGACCTCCGACATGCTGCGCGTCACCCAGGCCATCGTGCGAATGGATGAAACCACCCAGCAAAACGCTGCCCTGGTGGAAGAAAGCGCCGCCGCCGCCGGCAGTCTGAGCGGCCAGGCCCGCCAGCTGGTGGAGGCCGTGGAGGTGTTCCGCCTGCGCCACCAGCAGCCGCAGCTTCAGAACCTTCACCACCACCCGGCAGGGCAGCGCGCCCTGACGGCACCGCAGGGCTGATGAATAGCTATAAAAAACATAGCTACCAGCGCTTGTCACATAAGCGCTAGCGTCCAAAAATATTCAAATTGCGGCTCGGCCGAACGCAGCCTGACCCGGCAGACGACCTCATGCGGGGCGACGGCGCGTTACGCCCTTCGGGCAACCGCACCCCACACGGCAGCCCCGCGTCAATCCATCGTCACGTTGGCGTTTTTCACGACCTGCGCCATGCGCGCCACCTCGGATCGAAAGAACGCGGCTGCTGGCTCCGGAGGGGTGAGCTTGATTTCGTAGCCCTGGGCGATGAGCGCATCGCGCGCCTCGGGCATTTCCATCGCGGCTTTGAAGGCGGCATACAGGCGTTGCAGCTCGGCCTTGGGCAGGCCGGCAGGCCCCACCGGGGCGATCCAGCCGTCGAGCTCGTAGCCCGGCAAGCCCTGCTCCGCAATGGTGGGCACACCGGGCAACGACGGCACGCGGCTGGCCGTGGTCACGCCCAGGGCGCGCAACGCTCCCGACTTGATGTGCGCTGCCGCAGGCGCTACCGCCACCACGGCCAGCTGCACCTGGCCGCCCAGCACATCGTTCATGAGCGGGCCCATGCCCTTGTAGGGAATGTGCTGGATCGACACCTTGGCCTGGTCCACGAACATGGCTGCGGCCAGGTGCAGGATGGTGCCGTTGCCCGACGAGCCGTAGTTGAGGACGCCGGGTTTGGCCCTGGCCAGCGCGATCAGCTCCTGCACGGTCTTGACGGGCACCGAGGGGTGGGCCACCAGCACGAAGGGCGTGGCGCCAATGATGGTGATAGGCGTGATGTCGGCGAGCGAGTCGAACGGAATGTTCTTGTACACGCTGGGGTTGACCACGTGGTTGTTGGACACCACGCCGATCACCGAGCCGTCCTTGGGCGCCCGCACGATCTGCGTGGTGCCGGTGATGCCGCCCGCGCCCGGCAGGTTCTCGATGACCACGGGCTGGCCCAGCGCCTTGGCCAGGCTGGTGCTGATGGCACGGATGGCGCCGTCGGCCCCCGAGCCCGCCGACAGCGGCAGGATCACGCGCAGCGGCTTGCCATCACCCTGGGCACGGGCCAGGCGGGGCAGGCCCCAGGCCACAGCCCCCAGCGCGGCGGCGCCGGTGGCGAGGGCCTGGCGGCGCGTGAGCACGCTGCGGGCGGCAGGCGTGTCGTGGGGTGAAGCGGGGGCAGTGGTGGTGCGTGGCATGGGTTTGTCTCCGGTCGTGGTCAGGGAACCCTGGGCGGTGGTCTGCGCCACATTGCTATGCCCGGGGATGGTTTCAAAAAATCAGGCGATGGCCCCGGCGGCGTGCAACGCCGCCACCTCATCGGCCGTGTAGCCCAGGCCCTGCAGCAGCTCGGCCGTGTGCTGGCCCAGGCGGGGCGGGTCGCAGCGCACATCGAGCCGCTGGCCGTCCATACGCAGCGGCATCAGCGTGATCTGCGCGGTCTGCCCGGCACGTTCGCCATCGGGCAGCGTGATGTCTGCCAGTCCGCCCGTGGCTTGCAGGTGCGGGTCGTCAAACAGTTCTTCGGGCCGGCGGATGGGTGCAAACGGCAGGCCGTGGCGTTCGAAGATCGCGGCCAGTTCGTCGGCCGTGTGCTGCGCCAGCCGCTCGCGCAGCACGGGCATCAGCGTGGGGCGGGCGCGTACGCGGTCGTTGTTGGTGGCCAGGCCGGTGTCGGCCTTCAGGTCGGCATAGCCCATGGCGTCGCAAAAGGTCTGCCACTGCGCGTCGCTCACGGCGGCCAAAAAGATCTGTCCGCCGTCCTTCACGCTGAACACGTCGTACACGGCCCAGGACGAAATGCGGTCGGGCATGGGGGCCGCAGGTTTGCCGGTGACGGCGTACTGCATCATGTGCTGGCCGACCAGGAACACGTTGTTCTCGAACAGGGCCGAGTCCACCTCCTGCCCCCGCCCGGTGATGCCGCGCTGCATCAGCGCCGCCATCGCGCCAATCGCGCCGAACATGCCGCCCATGATGTCGTTCACGCTGCTGCCCGCGCGCAGCGGGTCGCCGGGGCGGCCAGTCATGTAGGCCAGGCCGCCCATCATCTGCACCACCTCGTCCAGCGCCGTGCGGTGCTCATACGGGCCGGGCAAAAAGCCGGTGTGGTTGACATAGATGAGGCGCGGGTTGAGCTGGCTCAGCGCGGCGTAGTCCAGGCCGTATTTGGTCATCACGCCGGGCTTGAAGTTCTGCGCCACCACATCGGCAGATGCCGCGAGCTTGCGCGCCGCCGCCAGGCCCTCGGGGCTGCGCAAGTCGAGCGCAATGCTCTTCTTGTTGCGGTTGAACATGGGGAAAAAGCCTGCGCCCGCGCCCAGCAGGTGGCGCGTGCGGTCGCCGTCCACCGGCTCGACCTTGATGACCTCGGCACCCAAGTCGGCCAGCACCATGCCGCAGGTGGGGCCCATGACCATGTGGGTGAACTCCACCACGCGCAGGCCTTCCAGCGGCAGGCGGGGGGATGGTGGGGTGGCGGGTGTGTCGTCGTTCATGTTCAGGGCGTTCCGAAAAGGGGTTCAGGCGGTTGCTGCTTCGTGCAGCGCGGCAGGTGCGGCATTCTGCGGCAGCCCTGCCTGCCACAGCGTGCCATGCAGGGTCTCGCCCGCCAGCCATCCGGCCACGCGCTGGCGCAGCGCGAGCAGCGCAGTCACATCGATGCCGGTGGCAACGCCCATGCGCTCCAGCATGAACACCAGGTCTTCGGTGGTGACATTGCCGCTGGCGCCCGGCGCGTGCGGGCAGCCGCCAATGCCGGCCAGGCAGGCGTCAAAGCGCGTGATGCCTGCCTGCCAGGCGGCAACCACATTGGCCAGGCCCATGCCGCGCGTGTCGTGGAAGTGCGCGCAGGCCAGGCGGTCGCCCACCAGCGCACGCGCTTTGCCAAACAGGCGGGCGACCGAGGCCGGGTCGGCATAGCCCACGGTGTCGGCCAGGCTCACGCGGTCGGCGCCCGCATCCAGCAGCGCTTGCATCAGGCGCAGCACCTCGCTCTCGGCTACCTCGCCCTGCAAGGTGCAACCAAAGGCCGTTCCCACGCCACCTTCGATCAATGTGCGGCTGCCGCTGGCATCGCGCAGCGCGCGGATGTGGGCCACCTCGGCCACCACCTCGTCGGGCGTCTTGCGCAGGTTGGCCAGGCTGTGGGCGTGGCTGGCAGACAAGGGCACCACCATCAAGTCAGCGCCCTGCTCCAGCGCGCGTTCGGCGCCTTTGTAGTTGGGCACGAGCACCGAGGCCACCAGGCCCGGCAGGGTTTTGGCGTGGGCCAGCACCTCGGCCGTATCGGCCAGCTGGGGCAGCAGCCGGGCGGGCACGAAGGAGCCCACCTCGATCTCGCGCTGGCCAGCGGCGTAGGCGGCGTTGATCCATTCGATCTTGTGCGCGGTGGAGACCACGGTGGCAATGCTTTGCAGGCCGTCGCGCAGACCCACTTCGCGGACGGTGGCACGCGCCGGGGTGGTGGAAGCGGTAGAGGGGGTAAGCACTGCGTTGTCTCCGGCGGGTGGTGTTCTGCCGTCGATTCTAGAAATTCCCAACAGAATCAGAAAATACATTTTGGAAGCCATATGATTCCAAACAGGAATATCAAACACCTGGAGACAAGCCCATGCGCGATCTGGACCTGCAGACCCTGCGCCTCTTTGCCGCCGTGTGCGAGCAGCGCAGCATCGCGCGCGTGGCCGAGCAGGAGTCCATCGTGGGCTCGGCCATCAGCAAGCGGCTGGCGCAGCTGGAAGACACCGTGGGCACGCCCCTGCTACTGCGCAAACGCCGTGGCGTGGTGCCCACCCCGGCGGGCGAAACCCTGCTGGAGCACGCGCGCACCATGCTGGCCAGCGTGGGCCAGATTGAACGCGACATGGCGGCCTATGCCACCGGCACGCGGGGCCATGTGCGCATGCTGGTCACGGCCTCGGTGATGGCCGAATCACTGGCAGACGACGTGGCCGCTTTTCTGCAAGATCCGGCGCACCGCGACATCCAGGTAAGCCTGGAGGAGCGCGTGAGCCCGGACGTCGTACAGGGCATCCGCGACGGCAGTGCCTCCATCGGCATCTGCTGGGACGCGGCCGACCTTACAGGCCTGGAAACCTGCGGCTACCGTACCGACCACCTGGCCGTGGTGGCCCATGCGCTGCACCCGGTGGCCCAGCACCAGAGCGTGCGTTTTGCCGACGTGCTGGACCATGAATTCGTCAGCATGCCCGCACTGAGCGCCGTGCAGGTGTTGCTGGCGCGCGCTGCGGCCGTGGAGGGAAAGATGCTGGCGCACCGGGTGCTGGTGTCCAACTTCGATGCGGCACTTCGGGTGGTGCGGGCCAACCTGGCCATCAGTGTCGTGCCGCGCGAAGTGGCCCTGCCTTTTGCCCAGACTGCGCCCATCCGGGTGGTTCCACTGAGCGACCCTTGGGCCCGGCGGCGCTTCGCCATCTGTTACCGCAGCGCCCAGATGCTGGCCCCGGCCGCACAGTTGCTGGTCAGCCATCTGGCAGGGCTGGGCCGTCAGGAATGACCGACTAGGAGCCTATCAGGTATGGCGAATGGACCGCAGCAGTCCATTTTTCGCTTTCGACGCTCTAAGTCCTACAGGCTCCTAGAACCGTGGCCCTACCGCAACAGTTTGACTTGTAACACAGGTTTTTCGGGGTGTAGCGCATGTGTGGTGTGCGTTCTGAGCTACCAAACTTGTAGCAAAATGGGTTCCGCGCTATAGTCTCAGCGCATCACCGGGCCCGGCATTCGCCCACCCGAATGAATATTTGATCCAACACTTGCGCGAGGAGAAGCGTCCATGAGCTCCAAAGAAAATGCCGCCATCAACCAGTTGTTCGAGCGGCTCGAATGCCGTTACGCACTGCGCGTGCTGTGGGCCCTGAAGGACGGTCACCCCCAGACCTTCCGCCTGCTGCAGGACAGCGTGGGGGGCATCACCCCCAACACACTCAACACCCGCATCAAGGAACTGCGCGAAGCCGGTTTTGTAGACCACGGCAGCGACGGCTACACCGTCACCCCCTCGGGCGCCGACCTGCTCAAGCGCCTGTCGGACGTGCAGGCCTTCGCCACCCGCTGGGTCGCTGGCCGCGCCAAAAAAGCCTGACGCCAAACAGCTCCCCTGCCCCACTCAGGGAAAAGCCCCGCCGGACCTCCGCGCGGGGCTTTCGTTAAAATGGGGGTCAAAAATGCTGCTAGCGCTTAACCATCAAGCGCCAATAGCTCTTTTTTTAATAGCAAACAAGGAATTTCACCCATGGCACTGACCACCACCGCATCCGGCCTGCAATACGAAGACACCACCGTGGGCGAAGGAGCCGAAGCCACCAAGGGCCAGAACGTGTCGGTGCACTACACCGGCTGGCTCTACAACAACGGCGAGCAAGGTGCCAAGTTCGACTCCAGCCGCGACCGCAACGACCCCTTCGAGTTCTCGCTGGGCGCGGGCATGGTCATCAAGGGCTGGGACGAAGGCGTGCAAGGCATGAAGATCGGTGGCCAGCGCACCTTGATCATTCCTGCCGCCCTCGGCTACGGTGCACGCGGCGCGGGCGGCGTGATTCCACCGAACGCCACGCTCAAGTTCGATGTGGAACTGCTGAAGGTCGGCCGCTGAGCGCTGCGCCCTGTGACGCTGACCCGTCCTGGAATAGGTTGACCCCTATGCGGGATTGAATCCCAGCCGCAATTGGCTTGCAAGAGACGCCCGGTGCATCGCATCGGGCGTTTTGTATTCTAGGGACAGGTGGGGCCGCTGCTCGTTGTATAGACGCACTGACTCGCTCACCATGGTCTTGGCCTGCTCAAGGTTTGCCGGGCGGTGCAGCAGGAATTCCATCTTCAGGATGCCGTTAACCCGTTCTGCCAAGGCATTCTGGTAGCAGTCGTAGCCATCGGTCATCGAGCACGTGATCTCATGGCGGTCATGGATGCGTTGGTACTCCGCCGAACAGTATTGGATGCCCCGATCAGAGTGGTGCACCAGCTTCTGGCTGGTCTGCCTGTTGCGCAGAGCCATTTTCAGCGCCTGGCTGACCTGAGCAGTCTCCAGCCCTTCATGTACATGCCAGCCCACGATCTTGCGGGAATAGGCATCCGTTACCAGGCTCAGGTAAGCCGGTTTTTCTTTGGTGGGCAGGTAGGTAATGTCTGCCACCCACAGCTGTTCGCAGCCGCTAGGTACCACCTTGGCTGCTGTGTCTTTAAGTAGGTTGGGATGGCGCCGGAAGCGATGGTGGCTGTTGGTGGTCTTGTGGTACGCCCGCTTGGGCAAGACCAGCATCCGTTCATGACGCAGGATGTCGAACAAGGCATCGCGGCCGAGCTTGATGCCCGCGTGCTGCAGCGGCTCCTTCAGAATAAAGTGCAGCTTGCGTGTGCCGATGCGCGGCTGGTGTCGCCGCTTCTCATCGACCATGGCCACTACGCTGGCCTGTTGTTCATCGCGCAGCCGTTGGCAGGCCAGGGCCTTGTAGTGCGCCTGCCGACTGATGCCCATGTACTGGCAAGCTCTCACAACGCTCAGCCCTTGGACGAGCTTTTCTTGGAGGACTTGCCAGCAGGCTTTTTTGTGATGGTTACCCCATGTTCGCGCTTGAGCACATGGATCACCGCCTCAAAGAACTGCGCTTTCTCCTGCGCCTGCTTCAGTTGCACCTCCAGCTCCTTGATGCGCTGCTCGGGTGTCAGCGGCTTGGATGGCTCTTGCATGGGTGTGGGTCCTTTGAAGCCCGATGATGCGGCCTTCCAGTCCTGGCGGCCATGCTTGCGCAGCCAGACCAGCACGGTCGAGGCACCCTGGATGCCATAGCGCTCCTGGGCTTGCCCGTACGTCAGCTCGCCTCTTTCTACCTGATCCACCACCGCCAGCTTAAAGGCCAGTGTGTAGTCCTTCTGCGTTCTCTTAACCCATTGATCCACTTGACTTTCCTTCCTGATGAACAGAAAGGTGTCAACCTCATTCAGGACGGGTCACGCACCAAACACAAAGCGGCCTGGGGCCGCTTTTTTTGTGCCAACACTTCACGCATGAACCTGGTGCGCCTCTCGGGGGAGAGGATCCGGGCGCCTCAATCAAAAAGCGCTTCGTCCAGCCGCTTGAATTTGGCGTCACCCACCGCCTCGCGGATCTTGGGTGCCAGCGCCGCCAGATCCTCGAAGCTGCCCGCCCCTTCCACCGCCAGATTCAACCGGAACCCACGCAGCCCCAGCCCCGCTGTCAGTTCGGTGGCGATCGGGTAGGCCGCCTGGTAACGCTCCTTGGGTGAGCGCCCGGAGCCCTCCAGCGGCGACGCCACCGTCCCCAGATCGGTGGCCGGTGCAGGCTCTGCCGTCGCATCATGCGGGGTGGCAAAAGCTGCAGGCAGAGACTGCCCCGGCAGCGGAGCCAGCAGTCCCTGCGCAATCATGGCCTGGACATCCTCCTGCGTGATCCCCATGGCTGCCGTGGCCGCCAGTATTTCGCCCGTAGAGCGCTTTCCGTCAAAAAGAATAAAAGCCGAGCGCTGGCGTGAGCTGAGGCTACCGCGCCGATCCTTGAGCGCTTCCTGCCCTGCCTGCGTTTTGACGAGAACCATGAATCTCCTTGAGCTGAACCATTGTGGTGTGACCGAAGCTCACCCCGACAGGTAAGCTTTTACGTCCCAGATTCTCACGTTTGCGCAGGCTTGGTAATCGGGGTTTACGCATAACCCATTAGCAGGCGCACGGGCAGGGCACTCCAGCCTGCCAACCCAAGTCCCCCTACATCTCGGACCGGATGCGCGGCAGCGCCGGGGCAGGCCGGGTCAGCCAGCTCACCACCACCGTCGCTACCAAGCCGGTGGGCACGCCAAACACCCCGGCCGAGACGGGCTGAATACCAAACCACAGCCCGTCTGCCAGCAGCCAGCTGGGCAGCGCGCGCATGGCGGGCACATGCGACAGCAGGTAGTACACCGCCACGCCAAGCCCTGCCAGCATGCCCGCCACCGCCCCCTGCCGCGTGGTGCCGCGCCAGAAGATGCCCAGCACCATCACCGGCACAAAGGCCGAAGCCGCCAACGAGAACGACGCCGACACCATCGGCAGAATCTCAGAGGGTTTGAGCGCCGCTACAAATGCTGCCGACAGGGCCACGGACAGCAAGGCAAACTTGCTCAGAATCACACGCTGCTCCGGCGACGCCTGGCGCTTTGCGTCCTGAAAATACAGGTCGCGCACCAGGGCGTTGCTGATGGTGAGCAGCAGCCCATCAGCGGTAGACAGCGCCGCCGCCAGCCCGCCAGCCGCCACCAGGCCCGACACCACATAGGGCAAGCCCCCCAGCTCCGGCGTGGCCAACATGATGAGGTCGGCCCCCAGCCGGATCTCTCCAAACTGCACGATGCCGTCAGCGTTCACGTCTTCCACCGACAACAGCGAGCTGTCCACCCGCGCCCATTGGGCCATCCAGGTGGGCAAAGCCTCGAAACTGCTGCCCACCAGGTTTTGCATGACCTCGAATTTCACCAGCACCGCCAACGCGGGCGCACTCAGGTACAGCAAGGCGATGAAAAACAGCGACCACGCCACCGATGCCCGCGCCGCCGACACCGTGGGCGAGGTGTAGTAGCGCGTGAGCAGGTGCGGCAAGCCTGCCGTGCCCACCATCAGGCAGAACATGAGTGCCAGGAAGTTGCGGCGCGTCAGCTCGTAGTCGCGTTGCTCGTCGGGCGTGCCCTGCGGGTCACCCACATACGCCTGGCTGTGCAGGGGCAAGCCGCCCAGGGGGCGCGCACGTTCGTAGTTCTCGCGCATTTCGCGGGTCCAGCGTTCGCGCGCCGCTGCGGCATCGCGCGGCAGGGCCGCCAGCTCGCGGCTGGCCGTGACGATCAAGCCTACATCGGCGTTCTGGGTGCGCAGCGCGCGAATGCGCTCCCGCCCTTTCTCGCGCTCACGCTCCAGGGCGCCTTCCACATCACGCAGCCGCGCCTCAAAATCCTGGGCGCGCCGCAGGTAGGTCTGCACCACCTGATGCTCTGCGGGGGAATCGAGCAGCTGCGCTTCCAGGTCGGCGATCTTGCTGATCTGCGCGCCATAGACTGCGGGCGCCAACGGGTTGCCCAATTGTTTGTACGCCAGCCAGGACACTGGGATCAGGAACGCCAGCAGCACCACCACATACTGCGCCACCTGCGTCCAGGTGATGGCGCGCATGCCACCGAGGAAGGAGCACAGCAGCACCCCGCCCAGGCCCAGCATGATGCCGATCTCGAACTGCACACCGGTCAGGCGCGAAGCGATCAGCCCCACACCGTAAATCTGCGCCACCACGTACGTGAACGAACAGAGCACCGCCGCCAGCGCCGCAATCACACGCGGCCACCGGCCGCCAAAACGCACATGGAAAAAATCGGGCACGGTGTACAGGCCCATGGCGCGCAGGTGCGGTGCGATCAGCATCGCCACCAGGCAAAAGCCTCCCGTCCACCCCAGCAGATAGGCCAGCCCCCCGGCCTGCCCCGGTGTGCCGGAAAAACCCTGCAGGTAAAGCGCCCCCGACAGACTGATGAACGATGCGGCACTCATCCAGTCTGCCGCTGCCGCCATGCCGTTGTACATGGGCGGAATGCGCCGACCCGCCACGTAGTATTCCTCGGGGTCGGTGGTACGGCCATAGACACCGATGCCCGCGTAGACCATCACCGTGAGGAAAAGAAAAATCGGCCCGATCCAGTGCCGCGAAAGCCCCTGGTGCTCTGCCCAGGTCATCAGCGCCAGAAAGGCCAGCACCCCGGTCACATACAGCGCCAGGATGCGGTGCAACCGCCACAGATAGGCCCGATCGGTGTCGGAAGAATTGTTTTCAGCCATGGTCAGCCGTGGGGGCGGTCCGCGTCGTCCGAAAGGGCTGCGGCATCCGCTGCCAGGCGCTCCGCATCCTGCCGTTCGAAGCGGTTCATGGCCCAGCCATAGACCACCACAATGCCAATGAACACCAGCACTGCCCCCTGCGCCGCAATCCAGTAACCCAGGGGCCACCCGCCAAAGACCAGCACTTGCAGGTCCCGGGCGAAGTAGGTGGCACCAAACGACACCAGCGCCCATAGCAGCAGCAAGCCGGCCTTGAGCTTGAGGTGCCGCACATCGTGCAGATCGGGCGGGAACGGGCCCGCCATTTCGGCATCTGCAGAACGCCGGTGCTGCTGCGGTGGCTGCATCACAGGCACGGCATCAGGGACGCAGTGGCGGGTGGTGCAGTCGGCACATGGCAGCCCGGTCGGAGCGTCAGCCTGCCAGTTGCTGCCAGGTGGCGATCACGCTGTCGGGGTTGAGCGAGATCGACGAGATGCCTTCCTTGGCCAGCCACTGCGCAAAGTCAGGGTGGTCGCTGGGGCCCTGGCCGCAGATGCCGATGTACTTGCCCTGGGCCAGGCAGGCCTTGATGGCCTGATGAATCAGTGCCTCGACAGCGGGGTCACGCTCATCAAAGTCCTGCGCCAGCAGCTCCAGGCCCGAATCACGGTCCAGGCCCAGCGTGAGCTGGGTCAGGTCGTTGGAGCCGATGGAGAAGCCGTCGAAGAACTCCAGGAAGCGCTCGGCCAGGATGGCGTTGCTCGGCACTTCGCACATCATGATGACCTTGAGATCGTCCTTGCCGCGCTGAAGGCCATGGGTGGCCAGCAGCTTGGTCACGCGCTCGGCCTGGCCCAGCGTGCGCACAAACGGCACCATCACCTGCACGTTGGTCAGGCCCATGTCGTTGCGCACGCGCTTGAGCGCCTCGCACTCCATGGCAAAGGCTTCACCGAAGTCTTCGCTGATGTAGCGGGCTGCGCCACGGAAGCCCAGCATCGGGTTTTCTTCCTCGGGCTCGTAGCGGCTGCCGCCGATCAGCTTGCGGTATTCGTTGGACTTGAAGTCCGAGAGGCGCACGATGACGGGCTTGGGCCAGAAGGCGGCCGCAATAGTGGCCACGCCTTCGGCGACCTTGTCCACATAGAACGCCCTGGGGCTGGCATGGCCACGGGCCACGGACTCCACGGCCTTCTTCAGGTCGGCATCGATCTGGGGGTAGTCCAGGATGGCCTTGGGGTGCACACCAATGTTGTTGTTGATGATGAACTCCAGCCGGGCCAGACCCACGCCTTCGTTGGGCAGCTGGCAGAAGTCAAAGGCCAGCTGGGGGTTGCCCACGTTCATCATGATCTTGGTCTTGATGGGGGGCATCGCGCCGCGCTGCACTTCGGTCACTTCGGTTTCAAGCAGGCCGTCATAGATCTTGCCCGTGTCGCCCTCGGAGCAGCTCACCGTGACCAGCGTGCCGTCCTTCAGCCGCTCGGTCGCGTCGCCGCAGCCCACCACGGCCGGGATGCCCAGCTCGCGCGCAATGATGGCGGCGTGGCAGGTGCGGCCGCCCCGGTTCGTGACGATGGCGCTGGCGCGCTTCATCACGGGTTCCCAGTTGGGGTCGGTCATGTCGGTCACGAGCACATCGCCGGGCTGGACCTTGTCCATCTCGGAAATGTTGTGCACCAGGCGCACCGGGCCGGTGCCAATCTTCTGGCCAATGGCGCGGCCCTCGGCCAGCACGGTGCCATGGCCCTTGAGCTTGTAGCGCAGCTCGGCCTGGCCCTTGGCCTGGCTCTTCACCGTCTCGGGGCGGGCCTGCAGGATGTAGAGCTGGCCGTCGGTGCCGTCCTTGCCCCACTCGATGTCCATGGGGCGGCCATAGTGCTGCTCGATCACGAGCGCGTAGCGCGCCAGTTGCTCCACGTCGGCGTCGGTCAGCGAGTAGCGGTTGCGCTGCTCGGTGGGCACATCAATGGTCTTGACGAGCTTGCCGCTGGCGGCCTTTTCCTCAGGCGTGGAGAACACCATCTGGATCAGCTTGCTGCCCAGGTTGCGGCGGATCAGCGCCTTCTTGCCGGCCTGGAGCATGGGCTTGTGCACGTAGAACTCATCGGGGTTCACGGCGCCCTGCACCACGGTTTCGCCCAGGCCGTAGCTGCTGGTGATGAAAACCACGTCTTCAAAGCCGGATTCGGTGTCGATGGTGAACATCACGCCGGCAGCGCCCAGGTCGGAGCGCACCATGCGCTGCACACCGGCCGACAGGGCCACCACATCGTGCTCGAAGCCCTTGTGCACCCGGTAGGAAATGGCGCGGTCGTTGTACAGCGACGCGAACACTTCCTTCATCTTGTGCATGACTTCGTCGATGCCCACCACGTTCAGGAAGGTTTCCTGCTGGCCGGCAAACGATGCGTCGGGCAGGTCCTCGGCCGTGGCGGAAGAGCGCACGGCAAAAGAGGCAGCGGGGTTGCCAGCACTCAGCTTGGCAAATTCGTCGGCAATGGCCTTTTGCAGGTCGGCCGGGAAGGGCTGGGCCTCGACCATGGCGCGGATTTCTGCACCCACTTGTGCAAGCGCGCGCACGTCTTCGGTGTCCAGGCTCTTGAGCTTGGCGCTAATGCGGTCGGCCAGGCCGTCATAGGCCAGGAACTCGCGGAACGCGTGGGCGGTGGTGGCAAAGCCCGTGGGCACACGCACGCCCTGCGGCAGCTGGGAGATCATCTCGCCGAGGCTGGCGTTTTTACCGCCAACGACCTCGACATCGGTCATTCTCAGGTTTTCAAACGGTACGACCAGGGCGGTCGGGCTGAAAAGTGCAGACATGGGAAAGCTCCAGAAGTTGAAACCGGGTCTGCGTGCCGGGCCCTGGATGGCTCCTGGCAGGCGGCCATGCACGGCCTGAGGCTTTGTCGTTGTGGTTGTGGGCCGACGCGGTGCATGGTGAGAATTGGATAATTGTGACAATTGTAGGCCCGAGCATCTGGCAGCGGGCTGACGCTTTCACGCGACTTACGCAAATCGGGCAATCACCACTTCTTTGTGGTGGCAACCCGGCTGGCGCAAGCCGCATCCAAAAAAAGGGGCTCCATGCACTCGCGCACCGTATTTTTTGTCTCTGACGGCACCGGTATCACCGCCGAAACCTTCGGCAACGCCATCCTGGCCCAATTCGAGATGAAGCCGCGCCATGTGCGCCTGCCCTTCATCGACACGGTGGACAAGGCCCACCAAGCCGTGCGGCAGATCAACCACACCGGAGAAGTCGAGGGCAAAAAGCCCATCGTCTTCACCACGCTGGTCAACATGGAAGTGCTCAAGGTCATCCAGGACGGCTGCAAGGGCATGCTGCTCGATATGTTCGGCACCTTCGTCCACCCGCTGGAGCAGGAGCTGGGCATCAAATCGCACCACCGTGTGGGCCGCTTCAGCGACGTGAGCCGCAGCAAGGAATACACAGACCGCATCGAAGCCATCAACTTCAGCCTGGCCCATGACGACGGCCAGAGCAACCGCGACCTGGCAGGTGCCGACGTGATCCTGGTGGGCGTGAGCCGCAGCGGCAAGACCCCCACCAGCCTGTATCTGGCCATGCAATGTGGCCTGAAAGCCGCCAACTACCCGCTGATCCCCGAGGATTTCGAGCGCCGCCAGCTGCCCCCTGCCCTGGTGCCGTTTCGCAGCAAGATCTTTGGCCTGACCATCAGCCCCGACCGCCTGGCCGAGATCCGCGCCGAGCGCCGCCCCAATTCGCGCTACGCCAGCCTGGAGAACTGCCGCATGGAGGTCTCCGAAGCCGAGGCCATGATGCGCCGCGCAGGCATCCGGTGGTTGTCCACCACCACCAAGTCGATTGAAGAGATTGCGACGACCATCCTGCAGGAGATTCGGCCGGAGAGGCTGGTGTATTGAGCAGCGTTGCATGGCAAGTACGACTCAACCTCCCTCGGGGGCCATGGCAGAATTTATGCAAAAACAGGCTCTACCGCCCTACTGACAAGCGCAACACGCTATAAATAATATAGCAATGTTCTCACAGGACCGGTGGTGCAGTCTGGCTTGCGCCGCAAGCCCCGCCCGCAGATCACGGCAGACCACCTCCTGCGGGGCCATCGCCCCCAAACAATTCAAACACCATGCTGCGCAGCCATTGGTTCACCGGCTCGCGGTGCACCTTGGCGTGCCAAAACACGCTGATGGGCGCGTCAGGCAGTTTGACGGGGTGCGTGCGCACCACCAGGCCAAAGGGCTCGACCAGCTTGAGCGCCAGCCGCTCGGGCACCGTCGCCACCAGCGCCGTGCTTTGGAGGATGTGGCCCACGCTCACAAAGTGCGGCACGCTCAGCCGCACCAGACGGTCGATGCCAGCCTTCTGGATAAGCTCGTCCACCTTGCCGTGCCCCGTGCCCGCTGACACGATCACCAGGTGCTCTGCCGCCTTGTAGTCCGACAACAGCAGCTTGGGCCGGTCCAGCGCGTGGCCCTTGCGGAACAGGCACACATAGCGCTGGCGGAACAAGCGCCGCTGGAAGAACCCCGCTTTCAACTGCGGCAGCAGGCCGATGGCCAGGTCCACCTTGCCAGCCTCCATGTCTTCGCGCAGATGGGTCGCGTTGTTGCGCACGGTGTTCAGCGTGACGCCCGGCGCCTCCCGCCCCAGGCGCTCCAGCAGCGCGGGCAGGAAGACGATCTCGCCAATGTCTGTCATGCCGATGGTGATGGTGCGCTTGAGCGTTGCGGGCGTGAACTGCGTGCGCTGGTTCAGCCCGCTGTGGATCATGCCCAGCGCATACCCCACGGATTCGCCCAGTTGCTCGGCAAAAGGCGTGGGCACCATGCCGCCCGAGGTGCGCAAGAACAACTCGTCGCCAAAAATGCGCCGCAGCTTGGCCAGCGCGTTGCTCACGGCAGGCTGCGTCAGACCCAGGTTGTCGGCCACTTTCGACACGCGCCGTTCGACCATGAGTTGCTGAAACAGCACCAGCAGGTTCAGGTCGATATCCGATAGCTCCATCGCCACTCCATCAGCTTGCGTGATATGAAGTGGCGATGGTATTGCAGCCAGTGATTCGCTGGCGCTTTCGTGGGCACAATGGGCTGGATGAAATCGACCGCAGCCCGCCATGGACATCCTCGTTCAGCCGCTTAACCGCGTGATCCGCGCCGAGCCCGGCGTGAACCTGCTCGACGCCCTGCGCGCGGCGCAGGTTCCGATGTCGTATTCGTGCCTTTCTGGGCGCTGCGGCATCTGCCGCTGCCGGGTGCTGTCTGGTGAGGTGCTCGATGGCGGGCGCGAGCAGCAGCGCCCGCTGGACGGCGTGGACGGTGCCGTGCTGGCCTGCCAGACCTATGTGACCGAGCCCTGCACCATCGAAGTGCCCGCCCCCGGCGAAGCCGTGGTGCACCGTGCGCGCGTGGCCAAGGCCACCGTGGTGGCCATCGAACCGCTGGCGGCAGACATCCGGCGCCTGCTGCTCAAGGTGGCAAAGCCCATTGCGTACTCGCCGGGCCAGTACATGCAACTGGGGTTCACGCCGACGCATGTGCGCCCCTACTCCATGGCAAACCTGCCCGGCGAGCCGCTGCTGGAGTTCCATATACAGCTCATGCCCCAGGGCCGGGTCAGCGGCTACATCGCCGGGCAGCTGAAGGTGGGGGACAAGGTCAAGGTCAGCGGGCCGCTGGGTGCGGCCTATTTGCGCCAGCAGCACACGGGGCCCATGCTGTGCGTGGCCGGGGGCACCGGGCTGGCGTCAGTGCTGTCGGTGGTGCGCGGCGCCATGGCCGCCGGGATGCGCAACCCCATTCACCTGTACTTCGGCCTGCGCTCCCCGCGCGAGCTGTATGGCCTGGGGTGGCTGGACCATTTGCGCAGCGTGCACCCTGCTCTGCAGGTGCATGTGGTGGTGGCATCAGGCGCCGACCCTGCCACACAGCGGCGCGGGCTGGTGACCCAGGCCATCGAGCAGGACCACGCGAGCCTGCAAGGCTGGCAGGCGTATCTGTGTGGCTCGCCGCCGATGGTGGAAACCACCACACTGCTGGCGCTGGGCAAAGGGCTGGAGGCAGCACACCTCCATGCCGAGGCGTTTTACATGCAGGGCGACTGATTCCGTCTCCAAATCATCCGTGTCGTTGTTGCTTCGCCTTGCCGTGCTACAGCACTGTCTGCGGCTTCGCGCCTGGACACGAATGATTTGGAAAAGGAATGAGGTTCTTGGAGTCGTCTGAATCCACTTGAACCGCTCACTCAGCGCGGTCGAAGCGCCGCGAGGGGCTTCGGCAGGCTCAGCCCGCATCCGGCTGCGCACTGGGCGCCGCCTTGCGGAACGCTTCCAGCTGCGCACAGGCGGCATCCACCGCCTGCACCAGCGGCCAGCGCGACAAGTCCACCTTGAAGCGGCGCGCGCTCTCCACCTGCGGCACCAGGTACACATCGGCCATGGTGGGGGTGCTGCCAAAGCAAAAATCACCGCGCTGCGGGTCCCTGGCCAGCAGCGCCTCGATGGCATCAAAACCCGCGCTGATCCAGGTGCCGCACCAATCGTTCACCGCCGCCTCGTCGGCACCAAAGCGATGGCGCAGCGCCTCCAGAATGCGGCGGTTGTTGACCGGGTGGATGTCGCAGCCCACGATGGCCGCCAGGGCGCGCACCTGGGCACGATTGCCTGCATCGCCGGGCAGCAGCGGTGGTGTGGGATAGCGCTCTTCGAGCCACTCGATGATGGCGGGCGACTGGATCATCACGCCCTCGTCGGCCTCCAGCACGGGCACGAACTGCTGCGGGTTGATGGCCTTGAAGGCATCGCCCAAGTGTTCCTCACGCCGCAAATCGACCGCGACCTGCTCGTAGGCCAGCCCCTTGAGATTGAGCGCAATGCGCAAGCGGTGGGAGGTGCCGCTGCGGAAGAAGGAATAGAGTTTCATGGTCAGTCACTGTGTCAGTTTGTGCCTCAGTCCAGGGCAATCTTGGCGCGCTTGACGACTTCACCAAACGTGCGCGAATCGCGTTCGATGGCCTTGGTGAGTTCAGCGGGCGGGCCAATGTAGGGCTCAAACCCGAAGGTCGCCAGGCGCTCCTTGACCTCCGAGGTGGCCAGCACCTTGCCCACGTCGGCATTGATCTTCTCGATGGCTGCCTTAGGCGTGCCAGCAGGCGCGAACAGGCCCACCCAGGTCTTCACTTCGAACCCGGCCGGGCCGCCCGCTTCGCCCATGGTCGGAATGTCGGTGAAGCCCGCCAGACGCTGGGGCGCAGCCAGGGCCAGAAACTTCACCTTCTTGGCCTGGAACATCGGTCCGGCCGTCGCTGCCGTGCCAAACGCCCACTTGATGTCGCCCGTGGCCACCGAGGTGTAGACGCTGCCCATGTCCTTGTAGGGCACATGCATCATCTTCGTGCCCGTTGCTGCCTCCAGACTCGCCGCGCCCACATGGGCCACGCTGCCGATGCCCCAGGAGCCGTAGGTGATGTCGCCCGGCGCCGCCTTGGCCGCCTTGATCAGATCGCCCACATCCTTCCAGGGCGAGTTGGCCGCCACCACCACAAAGAAGTTCGTGAAATACACCGGCGCCACGGGCTCGAAATCTTTGGCCGGGTCATAGGGCAGCTGCTTGAACACATGCGGCTGCAGGGCCATGTGCGTGTTATCCACCTGCAGCAGCGTGTAGCCGTCTGGCGTTGCGCGCTTGGCATCACCGATGGCGATGAACCCGTTGGCCCCTGGTTTGTTGTCGATGACAAGTTGCTGCCCCCAGTTGCGCGACAAGCGCTCGCTGAGGATGCGCATCACCGCGTCGGGGCCGCTGCCGGGCGAATATGGCGCGACGGAGCGAACGGGTTTGGCGGGGAAGGTCTGCGCCACGGCGTTGGGCAGGCTCGCGGCGGCCACAAGGGCCAGCGCGCAAAGCGCCAGGGCGGGTCTCAAAATCTGTGAATGAATGGCGGTCAGCATGGGGGTGTGTCTCCTTGGTTTTATGAAAGCCGAATCCGGCTTGGTGAGTGATGGATCAAACAGTGACTTGCGCACGGTGGCTGTGCAGCGCCTCAAAAATCGGCGCATCGCTGAAGCGGAACAGGTCGAGTGCGCCAGCGGCAGATGCCTGGGCTGAGAACGGCTGCCACGACGGCACCACAAACAAGTCGCCCCGCGCTACCTGCCAGGTGCGTTCACCCACCGTGACGGTGCCGCTGCCGTCAAACACCTGGAACACGGACGAACCCACCTCACGCTGAACCCGCGTTGCACCGCCCGCACGCACGCGGTGCATTTCGGTCCGCATCGTGGGCAACACATCGGCACCGGTGGTGGGGTTGGTAAAGCGCACCGCCGCGTGCCCGGGGCTCAGCGTGCCCGCCTGGCCTTCGTCCTCCAGCGCCAGCTGATCGGCCAGCGCACGGTCGGTGTCCACCCAGCGGTAGGCCAGCAGGGGCGTGGCGGGCTGGGCCTGCACCATCGATACCGGGCGCAGGCCCGGGTGGCCCCATAGCCTTTCGGAGTACGAGCGCTCGGCGGTGGTGCGCTCAGCGGGCGGAAGCTTCTCGCGCCCCACTTCGAAGAACTGGCTCTCGGTGTAGTACGAGAACGGAATGTCCAGACCGTCGATCCAGGCCATGGGCTCGGTGGCAGCGTTGTGGTGGGCATGCCAGTTCCAGCCGGCCTGGGGCAGAAAGTCGCCCCGCGACATGCGCACCGCATCGCCATTGACCACGGTCCACACGCCCTCGCCTTCCACCACAAAACGAAACGCGTGCTGCGTGTGCCGGTGCTCGGGGGCGTCTTCGCCCGGCATCAGGTACTGGATGGCGGCCCACAGCGTGGGCGTGGCAAAGGGGCGCCCGCCCAGCGCCGGGTTGGCCAGCGCAATCGCACGGCGCTCCCCGCCACGGCCCACGGGCACGATGGCGCCCGCCTGTGCGGCCAGGGCCTTCAAGCGGTCCCAGCGCCACAGGTGCGGCACGGCTTTGGATTGGGGCTGGCGGGGCATCAGGTCGCCAATCTGCGTCCAGAGCGGCACCAGCAGCTCTTGCTCAAAGCCCCGGTACAGCTGCTCCAGTTCGGGCGTCGGATCGGGCTGGCCCTTGCCCGCAACGGCGTGCAGCTGCACGGGGGAAGGCGTGAGGTCGGTGGTCATGGTGGGGTTGTCTCCTTCGTTATTGCCGTCAGCTTCTTCGGACTTCCAACATCCGTTCAGGCTGAGCTTGTCGAAGCCCTGCGCGGCGCTTCGACTGCGCTCAGTGAACGGTTTGTGTGATTTCGTGCAGGCTCCGCTGCCTGGTTCTGGTGCTACTCCGCCGCGCCCACGTGCAGCGAGATGCTGCCCACGCCCTCAATGTGGCCGTCGATGCGGTCGCCTGCCAGCACGGGGCCTACGCCCTCGGGCGTGCCGGTAAAGATCAGGTCACCCGGCTGCAGGTGGTAGAACTTGGACAGGTCGGCAATCAGCTCGGGGATGTTCCAGATCAGCTTGGACAGGTCGGACTTCTGGCGCACGGTGCCGTTGACCGATAGCTCCAGATTGCCCTGGCCCAGCACCACCTGCGGCATAGGCACGATCTCGGAGACCACGGACGACTGCTCTACATCCTTGCCCAGGTCCCAAGGCCGGCCCTTGTCGCGCGCCACCAGCTGCAGGTCGCGGCGCGTCATGTCCAGGCCGCAGGCATAGCCATAGATAAGGCGGGGCGCATCGGCCTCGCTCACACGAAAACCGGGCGCACCAATGGCCAGCACCAGTTCCATTTCGTGGTGGTAGTTCTGGGTGCCGGGTGGGTAGGCCACGGTCGCGCCAGACTCGACCAGCGTGGACGGCGCCTTGGTGAAATAGAACGGCACTTCCACCGCCTTGTCCACCGGGCGCCCCATCTCCACCGCATGCGCGTGGTAGTTGCGGCCCACAAAGAACAGCCGGTGGATGGGCAGGCGCTCGCTGCGGCCACGCACAGGCAGCGAATAGACGGGGGGCGGGGTCCAGAGGTAAGTGGTTGACGTGGTTGCGGTCATCGGTGGTTTCCTTTTGCTAATGCTGTTGTTGGTAGTGGTGCTGCGGTTTCGGCATTCGTCCGCTCAAGCCGTTCACGCTGAGCGCAGTCGAAGCGCCGCGCAAGGCTTCGACAAGCTCAGCCCGAACGGACGTTTCAAGAACGGACATTTCAAGTTCCATGACGCTCCATCGAATTCATCCCCCTGAGCCGTTCACGCTGAGCACCGTCGAAGCGCTGCGCAGGCTGTGTCACAGCTTGGCCATCGGGGTACCCAGGTCGGCCAGCCGCTCGGCATCCACCGGCTTGCGCTGCTCGATCAGCCTGCGGGCAAAGCGCAGGTCGCGCGCTGCGTTGGCCCCTACGGCTGCCTGCACCACATCGCCTGCCAGGTAGAACAGCACAAAGCTGCCGCTGGCCGGGTCGCCGCGCTGCACCACGCGGTGCGCAGGCGTGGGCATGCCGTAGATCTGCAGGTTCATGCCGTACTGGTCGGACCAGAACCACGGCAGCGGCTGGTAGTCCACGGCCTGGCCCAGGGCCGAGCGCGCGGCGGCCATGCCCTGCTCCTGCGCGTTCTGCCACGACTCCAGCCGCAGGCTGCGGCCCGCCCAGGGGTTAGGCGCCACGGCCACATCGCCTGCAGCCAGGATGTGGGGGTCGGACGTGCGGCATTGGGCATCGACCAGCACGCCACCTTCGCAAGCCAGGCCCGCCGCGCGCGCCAATTCGTCGTTGGGCACCAGGCCAACGCCCAGCACAATGGTGTCGCACGCCAGCGCGCTGCCATCGGCCAGCAAGACCTCCGAGCGAATATCTGCGCCGTCTGCGCCATCTGCAGCGCGGGCAAAGCCCCGCACCCCCGCGCCCAGCAGCACGCGCACGCCCTGGGCGCGGTGCAGCGCCAGCAGGTACGCCGAAACCTCTGCAGGCACAGAGCGTTCACACAAGCGGCTTTGCGTCTCCACCACCACCACTTCCGCGCCCTGCTGGCGTGCGGTGGCCGCCACCTCCAGGCCGATCCAGCCACCGCCCACCACCACCACGCTGCGGCCGGACCGAAGGGCCGGGGCCAGCGCCTGCGCATCTTCAATGGTGCGCAGCGTGTGCAGCGGCACCTGGTCAGCGCCCGGCACGGCAAGCCGCCGGGCGCGCCCCCCGGTGCACAGGATGAGCTTGTCGTAGGGCTGCGCGGTGCCATCCGACAGCAGCACCTGCTTGGCCGCGCGGTCAATGCGGTGCACCTGCACACCGGGCCGCCATTGCACCGCCAGGGCGTCAAAGGCCTCGGGCTTCATGAGGCGCGTGCTCTCAGGCGCTGCTGCGCCCGAGAGCACCGCCTTCGACAGCGGTGGCCGCTCGTGCGGCGGGTGGGCTTCGTTACCGACCAGCACCACGCGGCCCGCAAAGCCTTCACTGCGCAGCGTTTGCGCCGCCCAGCCGCCCGCCTGGCCCGCACCGACGATCACGATGGTGTGGGCCGAGCGGGCGTTTGCGCCTTCATGCGGCAATGCAGCGGCCTCGACCTCAGGTCGTTCGGCAGTCATGGGGGGTCTCCTTGAGAGGGTTGCTGTGCTCAGCGGCGCTCAGTCCAGGGCCAGCCACACGCGACCGCCCTCGATCTTCACGGGGTAGCTGCGCAGCGGCTCGGTGACGGGCGCGCAGGTGGGTTTGCCGTTGCGCACATCAAACTTGCCCTGGTGCAAAGGGCATTCGATCTCGTGCCCTTCCAGAAACCCATCGCACAGGCGCGCATGGCCGTGGGTGCAGATGTTGTCGGTGGCAAACACCTCGCCGCCCACGCCATACAGCGCAATGTCGCGCCCGGCCACGGCCAGGCCCATCACGTCATCCTGCGGCACATCGTCATGCGCGGCGGCGTCAATCCAGTTCGTCGTCATCGTCGTCATGGCAGCTCCTCAGATGGGGTAGATCAGCGAGTTGGGGATCATCTCGCTGTCGTAGACGACGAGGCGCGACGCGAACTTCAGGCCTTCGGGCGTGGGCACCACCTCATCCAGCGTACGCCCCACGTTGAACACCATCGATTCCTTCGACAGGCGCGTGCGCAGCACCGCGTAGTTGGCCTCGCAGTGGATGCGGCTGTCTGCATCCACCTTGTGCACCAGCGGCGCACCCACCACGTGGCGCTGGTAATAGGGGTCGTGGAACAGCGTCTCACGGATGCCGTAGACGCGGTCTTTCAGCATGCCCTTGCTGTCAAACGCCAGCGTGGCCAGCGGAAACCCGCGCTCGTGGTTCTCTCGCGGCTGCAGCTTGTACACGCAGTTCTCGATAAAAAATTCAGGCCACGCCTCCCAGTCCGCCGCGTCGAGCGCGCGGGCGTAGCGGGCGTAGAGCTGGCTTAGTTCAAAGTAGGTCTGGAAGTCCATGGTCAAGCCTCCGCCTCCATCACCTTGCGCCAGTATTCGTACATGCCCCGGATCAGCGTCTCGGTCACCATGTGGTCTGTGTCGCCCACATCGCGCCCGCCCAGCTCGGCCAGCGTGCGGTGCGCGGGCTTGGTCTCAAAGCCCTCTTGCGACCACTCGATCACCTCGCCATCGTCAGCCGACACAAAGCCCGCCGGGCCGAACAGATTGGCCTGGCGCAGGCGGCGCTGCGTCATCTCCTCGCTGTCGTCCTCAAAGCCAAAGTGCGTCCACACAAAATCAAACGCCCCCTTGCCATCGGGCTGGATGTGGCGTGTGGACACGCTGTTGACCTGCTGCTGAAAAATCACGCTAGGGAACACGGTCATCATCACCGCCGTGGGCACCGATGCCGGTGCGTTCGGCACCGCAGCGCCCTCCCCGCTGGCTGCGGGGGCCGGGCCCGCCCACCAATCCTCCTGCGCAATGTCCAGAAAGCGCGGGTCATTCAGCGACATGCTGGCCTTGAAGCTGGACACCTGCGTCACATCCGCCGCCTTGCCCGCCGCGCCACGGGTCGAGACCATCGCCGCATGGCGGTGCTGCGCATCCATCAGCAGTTGCGACTTGTTGTCGGCGCGCCAGAGCCCAAAGGTCACAAACCAGGTGTGCAGCAGGCCGGGGTGGTACGGGTCCTTGATGTTCTCTTGCATCAGCTTCCAGTTGCCCGGAATGCGCTGGCGGTTGTAGCCCAGGATGGTGAGCTTGCGGCCATTGAACAGCCGGTCAAAGTAGCCCAGGATGGTGGGGCCCAAGAATTCCTCCAGCGGCTCCACGCTGTGGTCAAACGACGCAAACACCACGCCGCCACGGGTGGCCACCTTGAGCTTGGTCAGCCCATGCTCTGCCGGGTTGAAGTCTGCAGGCATGCCGCCATTGACCTTGCCATCCTGCTTCACGCCGCGCCGAAACGGCACGCCCTGCAAGTCGCCCGACAGGGTGTAGTTCCACTGGTGGTACGGGCAGGTCAGGCTCTCGCGGTTGCCATGCCGCTCACGGCAAAACGCCATGCCCCGGTGAGCGCACACGTTTTCCACCACATGGATCGAAGCATCCTTGTCGCGCACCAGCAGCACCGAACGCTCGCCAATCACCGTGCGCTTGAAATCCCCCGCGTTGGGAATCTCTGCCTCCAGGCCGACATAGCACCAGTGCCCGTTGTAGAACAAACGGTCCAGCTCCTTACGGTACAGCGCCTCATCCGTATAGGCCTGAAAAGGAATGCGGCTGGTGCCGTCCGTCTCCCAGCGGATTTGCTGCGGGAACACGGTGACGGGGCATTCATGCATGGGCGTCTCCTTTGTTTTTTGTCATCGCCAATCAATCGGTCGATCTATCAATTCATCCGTCTTTCGGGGCAGGTGCGGATAGCACCCAGCGCCTGGGGACCGATCATTCGCGCTGCAGCAATATCAGTCAATGGAACCCTGGTGATGTTTCACATCACTGGTGTGAATATGACTTTGACGGCGGCGCGGGAGATTACTGCACCATGGGGGCGGTGCAAGGCGTGCAAGGCCGCGCTGCATGCAGATGGCATGAGCGAGTCAAACGGGATTGGGTACTGGGGGCGGTCGGCCGAAAACTTCTACCGATGGGCTGGGCCGGGCGGACAGCCTGCGTGGCGAGGAGTCGTTGGGAGCCATGCCTAGCCGATGAGAGGCTGGGGCATGCGAGGGGATTTCAGATCAGCTCAGCAGGTATTGCTTTGCAGCCGTCACTGTCTTTAAGGATTTCAGCTTAATGGATGCTGTGGACTCATTGCACATGGGCTACCAAGCCACCGCCCCCGAGGTGAGCAGGACGCGCTGTTGCGATACTCAGCATTACAAAACTATCAAATGCCTCAGAATATTTATGCAAGCCATGATGAAATTTCATTTTGAGCCCCAATTTTCTAAAACCCATGATCATTCTGGATGCGAAATTTAGTAAAAATCTGCTCCATCCAGCCTAATAAGATAAGAATAGCCCATAGGTAATCCATTTTTCAATGCGATTCCGGTTGAGTATTCAGGGTGATAATAGGTGGGCTGTGTAAAGTATACCTCAGCGGGATACCTAAGAGCGTGCAAGCACATCGCTACAGATTGCGCCTTGGGTCCATAGGGTGCAAAAACCGCTGGAGATTTTCCATATTTCGTTATTGCATCTATTCGTTGAAAAACACTGCAAAGATCATAAGCCGCGATTCTAATTATCTGTCGATCATCTCTTAGACTCAAGTCTTTTTCAATACGGCGAACGAATTCCCATGCACGGTTTACGCTTGAAGGTGCTGCAGGGAAGGGCATTAACAAAGAAATCTTGAAATTCGGTGCCTCGTATGTCTTTTTGAGCCAATCTGGAAGACTATAGGGTAAAAAACCCACGCCAACAATTACATTCTCAACGTGTTGCGAATTGAGATGGCTGTCATGAACAAATCAACCTTGGGAAGAGCCATTCCATTGATATGTTGGCGATTGGCCAAAATCCTAGCTGCAGATTTTTGGGAAAATGAAGATGCCGAATCAATGATCTCAACGAAGCCGCAATCGTTTATTGTCAACGATTGCTGATGATGTAAAAGCATGCCTCTGCAGCGATCTTGCGTCGAGACACAACCCAATAGAAACCAGCCCTTAGAATTTAGCGTTGGCATCCGGAAAAGCCAGTTCGGCGGCCCCCAAGGGCGAATTTTTCCATTAATCATCAGGCGTCATTTCCAAACAAGCTACCTTGAAGTGGCGACGAGTGCGTATTGGCTGACTCCGCAGGCTGGATATCGTTACCAGAGAGCCACTTGTTAGCCTGTCCAACGTTAATATATTCCGGCTCTTTTGTGTGTACGCTTGGAATCCTAAATACTGGACTCAGTATAGGGGCAAGATAATACTTTGTACGCTTTTCCCCCGGATTCTTTGATGTATGAGGCATCTCGTAAAGATCCCCATAGCCAACGGCTTGACAAAGGAAGGATTTTAATCGCGCATCCTTTTCAAGATCATCTGTTCGCAGCGAAAAACCATTGGCTCCAGGATAACTCATCGTCTTATCCATGATGAGCCTCCTATATAAGTGTCTTCCAACCGCATCTACGAAGACACGCCTTTGCCGTGCGTTGGGGCCTTCAATTTGCTTTTCCTTCCATTCATGACTAGCCTCAACTACACCTTGGCTTTGAACGTCAGGAGGTATCGGAAAATCCAATGCATCAGTAGAAGAACCTCTGTTATCCCTCAGCCAAGCATCCCAAATGTGCTGTAGCAGAAACAAAAAAACAAGAATTTGTCCGCCGCTCAGATTCAGTATCTCATCTTCGCCGCTCCAAGCCAGTGCTTGTCTGTTCGCCGATGCCACTTGCATCAGCGCGTGCGGTACGCGCTCTTTGTACCAATAAGGCTTCCACGGCTTTTCATCGCCTGAAGGGGGGTCGCTCAATGCACTGCTACTCTTAAGTCGATAGCTTTTTTGACGCACCCAAGCGCAAGAGAGCCAAGACGCAAGTACATCTTCTTTGGCGAGGCTCTCTATATATTCCTTCCATTTATCATTCAAGTGTTCGATTCCCGAAAGCTCGCGCCGGATAATATCCTCCCCGCTCACGGCACTTACATACTTTGCGACGCGATCCTGCGGTTTTGGACTGTCGCCTAGAGCAGCAGCAAGTGAAATCTTTTTCAGAATATCGTGTGAGTGGAATGCAGCCGCACGCAACCTTCGCGCAAAAATATCTCTTGCAAAATCAGGAAACTTCCATGTTCGAGCATTCTCTCTACGACGAAACAATTCATCCATGTCAAGGAATGAAAAATCTCGCTTAAGTTCTAGAGAGTCAGTAGTTCGATAAATTATGGGCCGTGAGGGCCAACCGTGCGATCTCGTACCTATACGGTATGAAACTCGTCCATCACGCGCACCTATCGCCTTATGGATCAACCTTTGGCAAGCATCACCATATGTTGTGCCCGACACATTTAGTGTGGTCAACTGTTCGTATTGGTCAATCCGAATAAAGACCTTTGTTGATTCACTTATTACACCGCAGCTCCTGAGCGCCTCAGCAACTTTAAGAATCGGATCGCCAATAACAGTTTTACTTCTCAAAATCTTATCGGGCAGCGCATCGATGTTTAGATTGAGAAACCTTCGATACCAGCCAATTCGTTCGGCAAAGCTCGCTTGCAACTCCTGAATACTACTAGCTTTTGAGTGAACCCCGAACCAACACTCATCAACCGAAAATTTTTCCGAGAAGGCCTTTAACTTGCTAGGGTCTAGAGAAATTCCGATATCCGCGCATAGCGACTCATCGGCAGCCTCAACAAACTTCAAGATCGTTGCCAATACGTCGGATACTATCCAGTAGTTGATGAAATCAGCGAACAACAACTCCAATTCTTGAACCTGTCGCTCGTCTAAGCCAGTCTGAAGATGTTGGGCGAACTCAAGAGCCCCGCACTTCCTAAGATTTACACCAGCACCAATGAACTTGGCTTGCTCTTTAGGAACTGGAAACTTGATTTTTGCTTTCTTATACGCGATGCGTGATTCAGGTCGCAACAAGTTCAGCAGCATGGTCTTGCCCGACCCTTGCAGCCCTCGAACAATTACGTTGCCCGGCTCAAAAACGGCCCCTGCCAAATCTACAATTATCGGGCTAAAGATTTCGACTAGCGCCTCTTCGCTTATTGCCTCGCTCAAGTAAAGGTCATGAAATGGATTTGATGACATTTTTCATCCTATACGCGGCTGTGCCTCGGAAATACAGGTTGCCAAGCGCCATTTGCAGGCCGCCAATGTATTAGTGGCAAGGTGTTGTCTGGTGTGTTAGTGAACATTACAACAAGACCACCCGTAGGTCTGTTACCAGGAAATCCGTACATATGATACGGCTTCGCTCCAACCGCAACACCGCCGCTCACTGCCGGGTAAGATGAAATAATGAGCTCCCTGAGAGCATCTGTTTCAGTCTGCGAGTAAGATGAATCTGTCGGAGTAAAGAAGGCGGGCTTAGGAAGCTCTAAGACCGGATCAAAAGCTAGAGTTCCGGGTCGCCGCAAATTCAATTTCGTCTCCAATAGCCTCGCCATTTCTGCCCCGTCAGGACAAATAATCATCGGAGCAAACAAAACTTCAATATCTTCAATATGGGTTGCCGCAAAATTCACAGCCGACAAAGATTGGCTCCCGCCCCCAACAAAATCCTCCAGAAGAACTAGACGTTTAATGCCATTAGTTTTGCAGTAGTTTCTAATTTTAAAAACATCTCCTAGCGAATAAAGAGAACACCAATCGGGCCGAAGGTTTGCGTTTGCGGGCAGATTATTTATATGAAAAAAAGAATTAATTCGAAAACTATCAGTGACTGGACAAAACCATGTATTCTCTACGGCGGCGATCAATCGCTGCTGAGCATCACCTGCACAAATATCAATTTGCTCACGATCTATCAGCCACCTGGCAATAGGACCTTCATACGCGCAACGGAATAATTCCTCAAATTCCACGGGACCTATATAGAAAATCTTTGTCAATAGCCGATACAAGGTCTTCTTGTGAGCGTCTGTCGGAACATTTTTTAGCCAAGCTTCGCAGCGCTCCCAGAACTCCCCACTAAAAAACTTATTCGGTTCATAGGATTTGAATAGCCGACTCTCAAGGTGATTAACCTTAAGATTGACTTTTGTCATATCATCATCGGCCCAAGCCTTGATTAGATCCTCAATGTAACTTGCCATTTTTTAGAGTAATTGACGGACTGATTTTGCGATAGCGAATGCCATCGGTGGTGGCACCGCATTACCAATCATGCGAAACTGCTCTTTCGTGGAGCCAGAAAATACGATGCTATCGGGAAAGCCCTGAATTCGTGCAGCTTCGCGCACAGTATAGCTACGATGCTCTATTGGATGCAGAACCGAGGTGTAGTCGCCGAAGCGGGTATCCACGGTCCTGCTCAATCCATCCAATTCGAGGCGTCGATATTTTCCATTAAAAGTATTCGTTAAGTCATGGTGATGAGGAAATTTTCGTAGATACCCCTTATCCACGAGTTGCTCCAATATTTCCGCACCATACATATCTACCAAAATACTAGTTGCGACTGGATCTGCATCCCCAAAATCGCGCCTCCGCTCTTGACGCCTTAATCGAAGAACGGTCTTCAGGACCTCTCGTTGTGCTTTGTTCGTTCTACCGAATACCTCAGGTATATCCCACGTGTGAACCGACATCTCGCCGCCCCGGGCATTCGTCAGCTTCTGACCTTGGCCAATTTTTTCAGCAATCTTGCGATGCCTAGATTGAGGGGGCAATTCGACTGGATCATGGTTAGGCGTATCAGATCCTATCGATAGAACATCCCGCAAAGTAACTGACGAGGCTTTTTCGAGGTCAGGCACTTCCAAGGCACGAGTTCGCCAAGAAATCATGACTATGCGCCGCCGATTTTGCGCCACACCGAAATCTGCACTATTGATATAAAAGTCTTTGGTTCGATAACCAACGGCGCGCATCGAAGTATGTAGCGCTTCCCAATAAACTCGGTGCTCGCCAGATAGCGCACCAAGTACGTTTTCCGCGACTACAACCTTTGGGCGATGCTTCTCAGCTAGCCGAGAGGCGACAAGCAACAGCGAGTTTCGAGGGTCATCAACCCGACGTTGCCCAAGGGTCGAGAAGCCCTGGCACGGCGACCCTGCCAGAAGCACATCGATTCGCGCAGATCGAGGAATCGAGGGATCACTCACCGAGAGATCCAGTTCTTGGACTGGTGATCCAAAATGTGCGGCATGAACCGCTAATGCGTTCGCGTCTTGATCGACACTCAGACGCGGTGAGAACCCTGCTTCAACAAAGCCTAAGTCCAAGCCGCCGCAACCGGAAAACAAGCTATAGAAGTTTGGCATTCTTGTAGAGGACATAGCGCAGTTTAGCTCGGTGGCCCGACTCCAGCGTTAGACGCGAGCAGTCTTTCGGGGTTGCTTTCACGGGGAGCGAATACGCTTTTATAGGCTACCGTCATGCGGCTTCAACCAATCGCTGCGCTGAGTCGCCGGCAGTCCTCCAAGATCCGGAAACGACCGACTGCTGTCAGCCTAAAGCAGCCAGAGACCCCGCCCCCAAGAATCTGACGATTCCCGCCCACGGAAGCGCATCACCTTAAGTCCAGGGTCAACCATCTCACTACCAATTTGATAGCTATAAGCGCTTGATAGACAGGCGGTAGAGCCCGATTTTCTTCAAATTTCAGCACACCGCACCACTGAAACCACGCACGCACCCATCTCGCCGGTGCTCAAGGCGCACTGCCACTGAGACAGACCACAGACCACACACCGCCACGCCAGCAAAAGCCAACGCGGCGGCGCGTGGTGCACAACGCTTTCTATCTCTCTCCGGCAGCGGCTTACTTCACCGCAAACCGCACATTCGCCGCCTTCTTGCCCGGCAACGTCACTAGCGCCACCACCTTGGTGCCTGCTGCGACCTTGAAGATGCCTTTGGTTTCGAGTCTGCCCTCGCCGGCCGGTACAAGCACGGCCTCGGATTTCTCGGTGCCGTTGAGCAGGGTGAGCTTGGCGCTCACGCCCTCGGTCTTGGCGGGTTTGCCGTGGTCGCGCAGGTGCAAGGTGATGGTGTCGGGCTTGGCGACGAGTTCGTAGTCCATGTCGTTGGCTTCAGCCACGATGCCGCCGTGTTGGGGCTTGTGGTCGTGGCCTGCGCCGTGGTCGCCAGCGGCATGGGCGGCGGTGGTGGCCACAGCGGCGAGGGCCAGGGCGGCGAAAAGTTGGCGGGTGGTTTTCATGAGAGTCCTTTCAAAGGGTGAATGAAAAAGCAAACGAACAAATAAAGAGAACGAAAACAAAACAAGAAAAGCTCAGAACGCCTCGGCGTTCTTGTCGTCCAGCAGGCGTTCGGCATCCTTGCGGCCAAACAGCCAGAACAGGGCGGGGGTGAGGAAGGTGTCGAGCAGCGTGGAGCTGATGAGGCCGCTGAAGATGACCACCGCCACCGGGTGCAGGATTTCGGTGCCGGGGCGTTCGGCCTCCAGCAGCAGCGGGGCCAGGGCAAAGGCGGTGACCAGGGCGGTCATCAGCACGGGGCTCAGGCGCTCCAGCGAGCCGCGCACGATCATGGCGGTGTCAAAGAGCTCGCCTTCCACGCGCATCAGGTTGAGGTAGTGGCTCACCTTCAAAATGCCGTTGCGCACCGAGATGCCCGCCAGCGTGATGAAGCCAATCAGAGCCGCCACCGACAGCGGCTGGCCCGACACCCACAGCCCCAGCACCGCGCCCACCAGCGCCAGCGGGATGTTGGCCATGATGAGCGCCGACAGCGTGGCCGAGCGGTAGCGGGTGTACAGCACCACAAACATCAGCACCAGCGAGACAATGGCCAGCAGGCCCACCAGGCGGCTGGCTTCTTCCTGCGCCTGGAACTGGCCGCCCAGGGTGATGAAGTAGCCCTCGGGCAGGCGCGTGTCACCCACGGCCTGGCGGATGTCGGCCACCACGTCGGACAGCGCCCTGCCCTGCGCGTTGGCCGAGAGCACGATGCGGCGCTTGCCATCGTCGCGGCTGATCTGGTTGGGGCCGTCGCCCTCTTCGATGGTGGCCAGGCGCGACAGGGGCACGGGGCCGCGTGGCGTGTCGATCAGCACACGCGCCAGGCCGTCGATGGAGCGTGCGCTGTCGGGCAGGCGCACCACCAGCGCAAAGCGGCGGCTGCCTTCCACCACCTGGGCCACTTTTTCACCCTCCACCAGCGTCTGCAGCGCGGCCAGCACCTGGGGTGCGGGCACGCCCATTTGTGCTGCGGCGGCGTAGTCCACGCGCACGGTGATCTGCGGCGCCAGCACCTGCTTTTCCACCTCCAGGTCGGCCAGGCCGGGGATGCCCGCCAGCCGCGCGCGCAGGGCTTCGGCCTGGCCCCGCAGCGTGTCCAGGTCGTCGCCAAAGAGCTTGATGGCGATCTGCGAGCGCACGCCCGAGAGCATGTGGTCGATGCGGTGCGAGATGGGCTGGCCGATGGCGATGGCGGCGGGCAGGTGCGCCAGGCGGCTGCGGATGTCGGCCTGCACCTCGGCCATGCTGCGCTTGAGCTCGGCCGCAGGCAGCAGGCCCACGTCCAGCTCGCTCACGTGCACGCCTTCGGCATGTTCATCGAGCTCGGCACGGCCACTGCGCCGGCCCACGTGCGTGACCTCGGGCACCTGGCGCACCAGCACCTCGGCCTGGCGGGCCAGCGCGCTCGATTCGGCCAGCGTGACGCCGGGGTTGAGCCGCATGCCGACGAGCAGCGTGCCTTCGTTGAACGGGGGCAGGAACGTGGTGGGGAAGAACGGCACCGCCGCTGCCGACAGCGCCACCGCCGCCGCGCTCACGGCCAGGGCCGTGCGTGGGCGCGCCAGCACGGCCACAAGCCCGTTGCGGTAGCGCGCTTTGAGCCAGGCCACCACGCGCGTGTCGCCATGGTCGAGGTTCTTCATGCGCGGCAGCAGGTAGAACGCCAGCACCGGCGTGACGGTGACCGACACCAGCAGCGATGCCAGCGTGGACACGATGAACGCAATGCCCAGCGGCACAAACAGCCGCCCCTCGATGCCCGGCAGCGCAAACAGCGGCAAGAACACCAGCACGATGATGGCCGTGGCATACAGGATGCCCGAGCGCACTTCCATGGACGCGAGCTTGACCACCTCGATGGGGTGCAGGCGGTGGTGGGGGTGCTTGGCGCGGTCCATCTTCAGGCGGCGCAGCACGTTTTCCACATCGACCACCGCGTCGTCCACCAGGCCGCCAATGGCAATGGCCAGGCCGCCCAGCGTCATGGTGTTGATCGACAGGCCGAAATACTTGAACACCAGCGCCGTGATGAAGATGGACACCGGGATGGCCGTGAGCGCAATCACCGTGGGCCGGAGCGTGCCGAGGAACACGAACAAAATCACCGCCACAAACACCGAGGCGCCCATGAGCTTGCCCTGCAGCGTGGTGACCGAGGCCTCGATGAAACTCGCCTGGCGGAAGGTGACGCGCGGTACCTCCATGCCTGCGGGCAGCGAGTTCTTCAAGTCCACCAGCGCGGCCTCGATGCTGCGCGTGAGCCCGATGGTGTCGGCCGTGGGCTGCTTCTGGATGCCCAGGATGACGGCGCCCTGCCCTTCGAAGCCCGCGTCACCACGCCTGGTAGCTGCGGCAAAGGTGGCATCGGCCACCTGGCGCAGCAGCACGCTCTGGCCGTTTTTGGCGGTGAGGGCCAGGTTCTGCAGGTCTTCGAGCCGCGAGGTGCGGCCCAGGTGGCGGATGAGGTATTCGCGCCCGCCCAGCTCCAGAAACCCGCCCGAGGTGTTGGCCGCAAAGCCCTTGAGCGCGCCCGTGAGCTGGTCGTGCGTGATGCCCAGCGCCGCCATGCGCGCCGTGTCGGGCAGCACCTGGAACTGGCGCACCTCGCCACCGATGGGGATCACCTGCGCCACACCGGGGATGGCCATGAGGCGCGGGCGCAGCACCCAGTCGGCGTACTCGCGCACGGCCATGGGCGTGGTCTTGCCCGCGTCGATGGGGATGGCCACCTGCATGATCTCGCCCATGATGGAGCTGATGGGCCCCATGCGCGGCGTGATGCCGCCGGGCAGGCCCTCTTCCATGGACGACAGGCGTTCAGACACCATCTGCCGCGCGCGGTAGATGTCGGTGCTCCAGTCGAAGGTGACGTAGATGAACGACAGGCCCGCGCTGGAGGTGGAGCGCACGCTCTCCACACCGGGCAGGCCATTCATCGCGGTCTCTAGCGGGAAGGTGATGAGCTGCTCGACCTCTTCGGCGGCCATGCCGCCCGCCTCGGTCATGAGGGTGACGGTGGGTTTGTTGAGGTCAGGGAACACGTCCACCGGCGTGCGCGAGAGCGTGAAGGCGCCATAGGCCATGAGCACGGCGGCGGCGATGAGCACCAGCAGCCGGTTGACCAGGCTGTTTTCGAGAAGCCACTTGAACATCGTGACTCCTTAGCGGACCTGGTTGATGAGCGTGGCGCCCTGCGTGGCCACGCGGTCGCCGGGCTGCAGGCCCGAGGTCACGGCCACCGAGGTGCCGTCCAGCGGCACCGCCGTGACCACCCGGGGCGCAAAGCGCTCGGGCGACTCCTTGACCCAGACGATGGTCTGGTTGGCCGGGTTGCGCAGCAGCGCTGCGGCGGGCACCTGCACGCCATCGACCTTGTCGGTGGACTGCACGAACACCCGCACCGGCTGACCCAGGGCCAAGGCGCCAAGCGCGGCCGAGTCGCCCACAAACTGCAGCGGCTGCGCCTGATCACGCAGGCTGCGCGCCGCGCCCAGAAAGCGCAGAGGCACACGCTGCCCACCCACGGCCAGCGTGGCACCGGTCACGCTCTGGGCCTGTGCCGGGTCGTAAGCCAGGGCCTCGATGCGCAGGCGCGATGGGTCCACCACCTCAAACACCAGTTCGCGCGCATCCACCACCTGCCCGGCCACGGCATTGGCCGAAGCGATGACGCCCGACACCGGGGCCACCAGCGCATCGCGTGTGGCCAGGCCCGCGCCCACGGCGCCCAGGCGCTGGGTGAGGCTGTGCAGCTCGCTCTCGGCGGCCTCGATGTCCTTGCGCGGCACGGTGTCGGCCAACTCTTGCAGGCGCGCCACGCGCCGTGCGGCCAGGTCGCGTGCAGCGCGCAGTCCGGCCTGCTGGGCCAGTTGGTTGGAGCGCTCGATGGCGCCCGCCGTGGGCACCACATAGGCCAGCACCTCGCCCTTGCGCACCGCCTGACCCACGCCCGGCAGGCCCTTGGGCCCAGCCTCCAGCCGCCCGGCCAGCACGGCCTGCACCTTGCCCCCCGCGTTGGGGTCCATCACCACGGTGCCCGCCAGTTCAAAGGCCTTGGCGTGCTGCCCGGTGGCTGCCACCAGGGTGCGCACGCCCAGTTGGCGCTGCGCGGGTTTGGGCAGAAACACGCTGCCATCGGGCTGGCGGCTGGGGCCGTTGCCGGTGGGCGCGAGCGGTGCGTCGCCATGGTCGTGGCCGGGGCCTGCCGAAGCAGGCACAGGGGCGCTGAGCGCGGCAGCCATGAGCAGGGCCAGCAAAGAGGGCATGGGGTGGAAGCGCTTCATGCGGCACCTCCCACGCGCTGGTTGTTGCCCATGCGGGCAGCACGGCCCCGGCGCAAACCCCACACGGCGACCAGCGCCAGCAGCACGGCGGCCACGGCGCCTGCGATCAGCACAGTGCGGCGGGCCAGCCCTGCGGGTGCGGCTTCGGTGTGGGCGGCGGGGTGCAGGTCGATCTCGCCTGCGAGCAGGTCGGTGTCAGTGCCTGCGGCCACGGTGGCGGTGACGGGGCTCACGCCCTCGGCCAGCGGGGCGGCCAGAGTGGCCTGGAACTCGCCCTCGGCCACGCGGGTGACGGGCACGCTGGTGCCCGCAATGTCCAGCTCCAGCCGGGCGTCCTTCACGGGGCTGTTGTCGCCCGCGTGGTCCAGGTAGAGCGCGATTTTTTGCCCGTCGAGCACGCCCACCAGTTCAAACAGGTCGGAGGTGGCGGCAAAGCGCGGCAGGGCCGTGCCCGTTGCTGCGGCGGGGGTTTCGCCATGGTCGTGGCCAGCACCGGCCAGCGCGGTCGGCGGTAGCAAGCCCAGCAGCAGGGCCAGGCCCAGTGTGGAGAAAGTGGAAGAGAGTTTCATGGTGTTCAGCAAAAGTGGTGAGGGCCTCAAGGGCGTCATTGCGGCAGCAGGCCCAGGGCTTGGCGCAGGTGGGAGATGGCGGCCGCTGCGTCGATGCGGGCGCGGGCCAGCTGGCGTTCAGCCTGGGCGACCTCCAACTCCACACGCAGGCGTGTGGGGCCGTCGGCTTCGCCCAGGCGGAAGGCCTTGTCGATAAAGCCGCGTGTGCCCTGCGCCAGCGTCGCGTGGCGTGCCAGCGCATCCCGCTGGGCCTGCGTGGCCTTCACGCGGGCCATGGCGGCGGCGATGTCGGCGGCCAGGCGCCTCTGCTCCACGGCAGCACGCGCCTCGGCATCGATGGCATCGGCGCGTGCTGTAGCCTGCTTTGCCTGCGCACGATCGCCCCCGCCCAGGGGTATGCGCAGGCCCACGGTGAAGGTCTGCTGGTAGCGGTCGCCCGCCTGCTCGCGGCCCCGAGTGGCGGCCACCGTCAGCTCGGGGTTGGCACGGGTTTGCACGGCGGCCAGGTCGGCGGCGCGGCGGGCCACCTCGGCCTGGTCCTGCCAGTCAGCCGCCGCAGGGTGCTGGGCAGCGGCTGCCGTGGCGTCTGGCACGGGGGGCTCGGGCTCCGCAGCGTCGGCCAGCGCTAAGTCGGGCACGGCCTTGATGCCCCAAGCTGCCAGCGACGCCTGTGCTGCGTCCCGCGCGCCCTGGGCCTCGGCCATGGCGGCTTCGGCCTGGGCCACGGCGGCGTCGGCCTGGGCCTGGTCGGCGCGCGACAAGTCTCCCGCGCGCACGCGGCGCGCCACGTCGGCGGCCAGGCGCTGGGCGTTCAGCAGCCGGTCTTGCGCCAGTGCCTGATCGGCCTGCGCGCGCTGCGCGGCCCACCACGCTTCGCGCACGGTGGCGGCCAGTTGCAGCTGCGCGGCGCGCTGACGGCTTTCCAGCGCCTGCGTTTCGGCGTCGGCCAGTGCGGCCTTGCGGACGCGCTCGCCGGGCAGCCACAGCGGTAGGGCAAGGCCCACTTCGGCTTCGCGGCTGCCCTGGTTGCTGCCGGGGCGGTCGGTTTTGGTGGACAGCTCCAGCGCCACGGGCTCGGCCGTCCAGGCTGCCGCCGCGCTGCGTGTGGCCTGCGCGGCCTCGCGCCGCAAAGCGGCAGACTGCGCCTCGGGCTGGCGCTGCCAGGCCTGCTCGAACAGGGCCTGGAGTGTGAGCGGCGCCGTGCCGGGGTGTGCGGTCTGGGCCTGTGCGGCACTGCCCAGCAGTGCCCAGCCCAGTGCCATCACCACCAGCGCGGCGATGGGCGTGTGTTGTCGTTGTTTCGTTGGTTGCATCCGATTCCTCTGCAGTGGCCGGGGGCCACAGGTTGAAATCGGCGAGGCGCGATGGATGAAGGGGACGGTCAGCGGTGCACGCACGCCAACAGCAAGACGCGCACCGCTACTGCCAGGGAAGGCAGGTCTCCAACATCATCAGGAAAAGAAACGGAGCCACCCAAGCCCCCGCCTCGCCGCTCAGGCGAAGAAGGACCAGTTGGGGCGTTCGGGGCGCGTAAGGGGGGCAAGTGGCCAGGCGGGTGCGGCCAGGCCCGGCGGGTGCACCACGGCCACCACGATGGCCTGGGCGCTGGCACTGTGCGCCAGGCCGCCGCCTGTGCCGTGGCAGGCATGGCAGTCCATGTCGGCCAGGGTGCTGGGGCTGACGCCCGGGGCCGAGTGGTCGGCACCTTCGTCGCCATGGTGCTCGTGCACATGGTGGCCAAAGTGCGAAGCCTGCGGCGCTGACTCGTGCCCACAATAGGGCGAGGCCGCCGCCCAGATGGACTGGAGCGGCATGAACATCAACAGAAAGACGAGCAGCAAGCGGCGCATGGGCAGCGGGATTCTAAGCAGGCCGCACCACCCGCCCCGCCAGATAGCCTGACGGGTTGAGGGGCCTAGCCCCGTGGGTTGCACAGGCACACCATGCAGATGCTTCACTTTTTATAGCAAACTTTGAGACCCATAGCGCGGCAGAGGCCATTTTGACTACAGAAACGCCATTCACTGCGCCGCCACCAGGTACTGCGGCACCCCGTCGGCCGCCAGCACTGGCGTGCTGTGCACGCCCCACACCTGCGCGATGGTGACGGGGGTGAGCAGGTGGGCCGTGACGTGCACGCTGCGCAGGCCTACCAGGCCCGGAGCGAGCAGCAGGCTGTCGTGGGCGTAGCGCAGGGCCAGGTTCAGGTCGTGCAGCACCGCGACCACGCCCACGCCCTGCTCCACCGCCCAGCGGCGCACCAGGGCCAGCGTGTGGTGCTGGTGCGCCAGGTCGAGCGCGGCGGTGGGCTCGTCCAGCAGCAGCCAGCGTGTTGCACCGTCGGGCAGAGGTTCCCAGATTTGCGCCAGGGCGCGGGCCAGGTGGCTGCGGGCGCGTTCGCCGCCCGACAAGGTGTTGATGCTGCGCCCGGCCAGGTGGGCCACGCCGGTGGCCTGCATCGCCTCGGCCACGATGCGGGCCTCGTGGCGGCTGGGCTGCTGGCGGTGGGGAAAGCGCCCCATCTCCACCACTTCCTGCACCGTGAAGTCGAAGGCCACGGCCGTGTCCTGCGGCAGCACGGCGCGCTGCCGGGCCAGGGCCTGGGCGCCTTTGCCGGACACCGGTTGCCCGCCCATCCGCACATGGCCCGAGCGCGGCGCGCGCTGGCCCGAAAGCATGGTCAGCAGCGTGGACTTGCCCGCGCCGTTGGGGCCCAGGATGGCCGTGACGCGCCCGGGCACGAACTGCGTGTGCACGGTGGCCAGCAAGGGCCTGCCGGGCACGCCCACACCCAGCTGGTCGCACACCAGCAGATCGGCGGTGGTGGTGACCGGGGATGCGACGGCGGCATTCATACCTTGCTCCGATACTGGCGCAGCATGGCCAGAAACAGCGGCACGCCGATGAAGGCCGTGAGCACGCCCAGCGGCAGCTCTGCGGGCTGCACGATGGTGCGCGCCACGCCGTCGGCCGCAAGCACCAGTGCAGCGCCCAGCAGGGCCGAGCCCGGCAGCACCACGCGGTGGTCCGGCCCCGCCACCAGGCGCACCCAGTGCGGTGCCACCAGGCCGATAAAGCCGATGATGCCGGTGGCCGCCGTCACGGCACCCACGGCCAGCGCCGTCACCAGCACGGCCAGGCGCTTGGTGCGCTCCACCGGCACGCCCAGCAGCGCTGCCTGCGCCTCGCCCAGGGCAATCGCATTGAGCGGGCGCGCGAGCGCCAGACCCAGGCCGCAGGCCACCGCCACGATGGCGCCCACCAGCGCCACGGCGCTCCAGCGCGCGCCGCCCAGGCTGCCCAGCAGCCACATCTGGAGGTTGCGCAGCTGCTCGTCGGTGGAGATGAAATTGAGGTAGCCCAGCCCCGCCAGCGCCAGCGCATTGACCGCCACGCCCGCCAGCAGCATGAGCCCCATGCGCGTGCCGCCATCGGCCTGCGCCAGTGCATAGATCAGCGCCGTGACCAGCAGGCCGCCTCCAAAGGCCATGCCCACCAGTGTCCAGCTGCCCAGGGTGCGCGGCAGGTCGGGCAGCCAGTGGCTGCCCAGCACGATGGTGACGGCCGCCGCCAGCGCGGCCCCGCTGCTCACGCCCACCAGCCCGGGGTCGGCCAGCGGGTTGCGAAACAGCCCCTGCATCAGCGCACCGGCCAGCCCCAGGCCGGCGCCAGCGGCTACGCCCATCAGCAGACGGGGCAGCCGAATGTTGATGAACACCAGATATTCGGGCGCCTGCTCGGCCAACGGCGCTGCGCCCACGGCCTGCAGCAGCACCTGCCACAGCTGGGCGGGTGCAATGGCGTAGGCGCCCTGCGTGCTGGCCCAGACCAAGGCCAGCACGACCAGCACTGCCCCTACACCTATCGCCGTGCGGGGAGACAGGCGCCCGGGACTCCAGCGCGCACCCGGCTGCGCCACGGCCACGCTGCTCACGTGGTGATCGCCTGCGTGCGGGTGTGCAGCTCGCGCACGGCGCCGGGCAGGCGCGGGCCAAAGCCCAGCAGGTGGCTGGCCTCCATGGCCACCAGGGCCTTGCGGCGGAAGGCGGGCGTGAGCGCCAGCTCGGGCCGCTGCCAGAAAGCGGCCTCGCCGCCCAGTGCCTCAATGCCCTGGGTACTGTTGAGCAGCACCTCGGGCGCGGCGCTGGCCATGGCCTCGGCCGTGAGGGGCCGGTAGCCTGCGAACTGCGTGATGGCATTGGTGGCACCCGCAAAGCGGATCAGCGCATCGGCCGCCGTGCCGGTGCCTGCCACCATGGGGCTGCCGCCGTGCGACAGGATGAAGATGGCGCGCGGGCGCCGCGTGGTGGCTGCCACCAGCTTTTGCACCGCCGCCCACTGCGCATCCAGGTCCGACTGCAGGGCCTGGGCCTCGCGCTCGCGGCCCGCCACCCGGCCCACGGTGGCGACTTTGCGCTGCACCTCGTCCCAGGTATGGTCGGCCTGCACCAGCTCCACGCGCACGCCAGCGCTGCGCACCTGGTCCAGCACCACGGGCGGCCCGGCTTCGGTGGTGCCCACCACAGCGTCGGGCTTGAGCGACAGCAGACCCTCGGCCGAGAGCTGGCGCATATAGCCGACCTTGGCGGTCTTGAGCGCGGCTTCGGGGAACAGGCTGGTGGTGTCGGTGCCCACCAGCTGGCCCTGTGCGCCCAGCAGGTAGACCACCTCGGTCAACGCGCCGCCCAGCGAGACGATGCGCGCCGGGCGGACGGCCCAGGCGGCCCCGGCCCACATCGCAGACAACCAAGGCAAAGCCGCCACACCGCGCAGCAGCCGCCGACGCGCGCCACCTGGCCCCCAGCTTTGCACGGCAATCGGATCACGCAGCATGGGCCAGCTCCTGCACGCCAGGCAGGCGTGCCACCAGGTCGCGCCAGCCCTGCAGCTCGGGCTTGCCGGGTTTGCGTGCACCGAAGAACATGGCCATCAGCTCGCCCGCGTGGTCGAACGCCTCGACCGAGGTGACAACACCATCGGCCGTGGGCTTTTCCACCACCCACACGCTGGCAATCATGTCGGTGCGCAGGTGCAGGTTGAAGCCCGCGTCCAGCACGTTGATCCACTGCGCACGCGGCGTATCGAGCGGCTGGATATTGCGCACCGGCCCGGTGTGGATCTGGATGCAGCCGCCGCTGCCCACAAACACCATGATGGGCAGGCCGTCCACCGCGGCCTCGTCCAGCAGGCGCGCCACGGCCTGCGGCGCAGCGCGCCAGGCAAACTGGCCTTCGACCAGGCGAAAGCTCTGCTGACGCTCCACGCCGAATTTCTTGGTCAGGCCGAAGAACTCGTGCGTGTCCTGCATGGCGGCCCAGGCCTCGCGCAAGCCCTGGGCGTCGATGTCGGCGTCGGGCAGCACGGCCGCTGGCGCGGGCTCCGGACCAAACACGTAACCCGCGCTGGGTTGCACGAAGCGGCTCACCACTGCGTCGAATGCAGCCAGGTTGGTGGCATCGCGCGTGAAGATCTTGTGCACCGCACGGCCCTGCGCGTTGTAGAACTGCAGGCTGCGCGACGGCGGTTTGGCGAGGTCGTTGGCCAGCTCGGTCACCGCAAAACCCGCATGCCACTGCGCAAAGAACAGGCGCAGGTCAATGTCCTCGCCCAGCGCGATCCCCACCGGCCCGGTGGCCGACACGTGCGTGTACACGCCGGTCTTCTCGTGCACCGTGCTCTCGTTGCGCGTGAGCGCCATCAGCGGGCCGCAGGCCTCCAGCGACTGCAGCAGTTCCAGCCACGAGCCCTGCAGAGGCACGGCCTTGAGCGGGTGGCCATGCTCGCCCGCATGGGCGGCCACGGCGGCGCCTTCCGACAGCCCCAGGCTCTCGGCGGCGTCCTTGGCACGCTTGCCCGCTGCGCGGGCTGCGGCGAACCGCTCACGGATATCGGGGGCGGCCTGCGGCGGATGGGCCGGAGCGCTTGGGGGGTTCGTTGCAACGGCATTCATTGCACGGCCTCCGGTGCGGTGTGCCACAGCACACGGCGTTGTTCGGCAGCCACCATCGCGGCGCTGGCGGCCACGTCCTGGCGCGCCTTGCATTGCTGGTCCCAGCGGCCTTGCAGGCTCCAGACCACGGTGCGAAAGTGCGGCGTGAAGCCCTGGGCGTCGGCCAGCATCTGCAGGTTGGCCGATATCTTGCGGCCCATGGCGTCGCGGTGGCTGTCGCAGCAGGCTTGCACATAGCCCGTCATCAGGGCCAGGGTGCCCGCCAGCAGCGCCTCGGCGCAGGGCAGGCTGTATTCCTCATCGCAATGGGCGCCGGACGTGGGCGTATCGGGCGTGTCAGGTGCATGGCTCATGGTCTGTCTCCTTGATGGGGTTCATCGGGATGGGCTGTGCCTTAAAAGTCCGCCACCAGCGACACGCGCACTGCGCGGCCCGGCTGGCTGTAGGCGTCGATGAAGCTGGCGTTCGCGGCCAGGCCGCGCACGTCGGCCCAGCGCCAGTGCTTCTTGTCGGTGAGGTTGTAGATGCCCGCGTTCAGGCGCAGGTCCTTTCGGATGCGCCACTGCGCCGCCAGGTCCAGCACCGTGTACGACGGCGTGAGGAACTGCGTGCTGCCCGTGGCCACGCTCACGTCGCTGGCCTTCTTGGCTGCGGCGTGGGTCATGTCCAGCCGCGCCATCCAGCCGCCGCTGTCATAGCGCAGGCCCGCCGTGAGCCGCGATGGATCTACCGTGTTCACCGGCTTGCCGGTGGCCGTGTCGCGACCGCGTGTCTGGCCATAGGCAAACGGAGAGCTCCACTGCCCGCCCGCCCACTGGCCCCAGCGCATGTCGCCCTTGACCTCGAAGCCATTGAGCTTGACGCGGCCGATGTTGACCGACTGGAACACCAGCGGGTTGCCCGGCGCGCCCGTGCCGCTGACCTGGCGCAGGTCTTCGATGAAGTCCTTGTAGCGGCCGGTGAAGGCTGCAGCCTCGATGGACAAACGCTCCATGCGCCCGCGCACGCCCAGCTCGAAGTTCTGGCTCTTCTCGGGCTTCAGGTCAGCGTTGGGCACCGTTTTGTAGTTGCCCACCGTGTTCTCAAAAAAACCGTTCACCTGCCCCGCATTGGGCGCACGGAAGCCCGCCGCGTAGTTGCCAAACACGCTCCACTGCTCCGTGGCGCGGTACAGCACGCCGAGCTTGGGCGAGGTGGCATTGCCCGACAGCGACACCGCCTGCGCGCCAAAGCCCGCCTGGTCGGCCTTGATGCGGAAGGTGTCAAAGCGCACGCCGGGCGTGATGCTCCAGGGCCCGCTCACGAACTCGTCCTGCACATAGAGGGCGGTGCTGGTCTCGGTGGTGTCGGGGAATCGCTTGAGCGGGAAGGTCTCGCCCGCCGGTGGCGTCACGCCGGTCTGCAGGTTCTCGACTTTGGCCGCCGTGTAATCCAGGCCGTAGGTGATCTTCTGCACCCACGGCCCGCCATTGCGCAGCACCTTGCTGCCCTGCAGGTTAGCCTGCCAGGTGCGCTCGTCATAGGTCACGTCGCGCACGCGGTCAGCGGCGGTGTTGCGGTCTTCGGTGATGTACTCGCGCGAATGCGCGTCCTGGTAGCTCAGGGTCGCCTTCACATCGTCGACAAAAGCGCTGTTCACGCGCCACGATCCCTCCCAGGTCGCGCGGCTGCGCTGCATGTCGGTGAACGAGGTGGAGCCCAGCACCGAGGTCGCGGCCAGCGGTGGCTTGGAGCGTGCGCTGAGCAGGTCGTAGTCGGACGTCTTGTCCACATGCTCCAGGGTGAACACATGGCGCTGGCCGCCGCCGGGCGTCAGCACCACCTTGCCCAGCAAAGCGCCACTTTTGTCTTTCTGCGGATTGGACTTGGTGCGGTCGGCATTGGCCGCATCGTTGGTGCCCATGTTGTCCAGCTCGCTGGCGCGGGTGACGTTGCCGCCCAGCAGCCACTGCACCGTGTCGCCCGCCTTGCCCGCCACCGTGGCGCCCACGCGCTTGCCGTGCTCGTCGCCGTCATAGCCCAGGCTCACCCGGCCGCCGATGCGCTTGTCGCCGTCGAGGAAGGCCGATGGGTCTGCCGTGATGAAGTTGACCAGGCCCGCCATGCCATCGGAGCCATACAGCGCCGAGGTGGCGCCGCGCACCACCTCGATGCGCTGCAGCAGCCCGATGTCCAGGTAGTCGCGCCCGAAGGCATTGGCGCTGAAGACATAGCTGCGCGGCAGGCGAATGCCATCCACCATCATCAACACGCGGTTGCCGTCCAGCCCCCGGATGTTGAAGCCCGCGTTCTGCTCGCGCCCGGTGGAGCCACTGGCCAGCGTGAAGCGTGCGGGCGAACGGGTGACCGACACGTTGGGCAGCTCGCGCGCCACGTCGCGGATGTCGCGCACCTGGCCTTCCTCGATGGCCTGCGCATTGATCACGTCGATGGTCATGGGCAGTTCGTCGCGGTCCTGCTCGCTGCGCGAGCCGCTGATGACCACTTCTTTGAGCTGCGGCGCTGCAGCCACCAACTGGGCCACATCTTGCGCATGCGCGCTGCCAATGGCCACACATGCACAGGCCACCAGCCATGCCAGCGGCCGCAGACGGCCTTGCAGCCATTGATCGGAGGGGTGCGCCTGTGCGCACCGGGAAGAAAACTGAGGGGAACGGAATGCCTGCGCCACGGAGGGGAGTCCTTCTCTGAAACGACAACGAATACAGAGCTGGCTCCATGCAGACGGTCCTGGCTTCTGCGCGCAGAAGCATGGGCCGTTGTGGCTGGCTGATGGGATGAAATTATATGAGAATAATTCTCAATAGCAACAATTTAAAACCCTTCTTGATGGTGCCTTACAAGCCCAAGCACAGCCGCTTTCTCCGTAAACGTCGGCGCCATCCAGCCATCCAACGTAACACCGCCTGGGCGACTCCAGCCTCTCCCGGACAGCCACCCCAAAACAAAGCGACTGGATGCCGAAACATCCAGTCGCTCTTATTTTTATAGCTATTAGCACTTATCCATCAAGCGCCAGGGGGCAACTTTGTTGGAATATTCCCCGCATCACTAACCCTACCTTTGCGGGAAAGAGTTTGGGAGAGGGGACGTGCGGTGCAGCTTTACGCTGCCACGGCTTCGCGCTGCGCTTCTGGAGCCTTGGCGCCTTCGGCCGCAGCCACCACCGGCATGCGGATCAGGTGGTCAAACGCGCTCAGCGCCGCCTTCGATCCGTCGCCCGCAGCAATCACGATCTGCTTGAAAGGCACCGTGGTGCAGTCGCCCGCGGCGAACACGCCGGGGATGTTGGTGCGGCCGTGCGAGTCGACGATGATTTCGCCGAACTTGGACAGCTCCACCGTGCCCTTGAGCCACTCGGTGTTGGGCACCAGGCCGATCTGCACGAACACGCCTTCGAGCGGCACCAGGTGCTCCACGTTGGTGGCGCGGTCCTTGTACTTGAGGCCGTTGACCTTGCCGTCGGCGCCGGTGATTTCGGTGGTCTGCGCGTTGGTGTGGATGGTCACATTGGGCAGGCTCTTGAGCTTGTTGACCAGCACGGCGTCGGCCTTGAGCTGGTCGGCAAACTCGATGAGCGTGACGTGGGCCACGATGCCAGCCAGATCGATGGCAGCCTCGACACCCGAGTTGCCGCCGCCGATGACCGCCGTGCGCTTGCCCTTGAACAGCGGGCCGTCGCAGTGCGGGCAGTAGGCCACGCCTTTGTTCTTGTACTCGGCTTCGCCGGGCACGTTGACATTGCGCCAGCGGGCGCCGGTGGACAGGATCACCGTCTTGGACTGCAGCGTGGCGCCGTTGGCCATTTGCACGCTGATGAGGCCACCTGGCTCGGCCGCGGGGATGAGCTTGTCGGCGCGTTGCAGGTTCATGATGTCCACGCCGTAGGCGCGGGTGTGGGCTTCGAGTGCGGCGGCAAACTTGGGGCCGTCGGTTTCGAGCACCGAGATGTAGTTTTCAATCGCCAGCGTGTCATTGACCTGACCGCCAAAGCGCTCAGCAGCGACGCCGGTGCGGATGCCTTTGCGGGCGGCGTACACAGCGGCCGCGGCGCCAGCGGGGCCACCACCGACGATGAGCACGTCGTACGGGGCCTTGGCGCTGAGCTTGGCGGCTTCGCGGGCGGCGGCGCCGGTGTCGAGCTTGGCGACGATTTCTTCAATCGTCATGCGGCCGGAGCCGAAGACCTGGCCGTTCAAAAACACCATGGGCACGGCCATGATTTCGCGCTCGGTCACTTCCTGCTGGAAGGCGCCGCCTTCGATCACGGTGGTCTTGATCTTCGGGTTGACGATGGCCATGAGCGACAGCGCCTGCACCACGTCCGGGCAGTTGTGGCAGGTCAGGCTCATGTAGACCTCAAAGTTGAAGTCGCCATCCAGGGCCTTGATCGAATCGATCACGTCCTGCTCGACCTTGGGCGGGTGGCCGCCGGTCCACAGCAGGGCCAGCACCAGCGAGGTGAATTCATGGCCCAGGGGCAGGCCGGCAAAGCGCAGCGAGTTGGTGGCGTCAGCGCGCTGCAGGCTGAACGAAGGCTTGCGCGCATCGTTGCCGTCGGTGCGCAGGGTGATCTTGTCGCTGCGCAGGGATTGGATGGTCGTCAGCAGTTCGCGCATGTCGCGCGCCGTCTCGCTGTCGTCCAGGGAAGCCACCAGCTCAAACGGCTGCTGCACGCGCTCCAGGTAGGCGGCGAGTTGGGTCTTGAGTTGTTCGTCGAGCATGGTGGTGTCCTTTGAATTTCGAGTTGTGATGTATGGGAGGTTGAAGCCAAAAGGGCTGCAGTTCAAGCCTGCATATCAACGTCCGGGCGTAAAAAAGCCGGACGGCATGGCGCACGCGCGCCATGACGCTGTCCGGCTTTTGGGGGCCGAGAAGAGTCGGTAATTAGATCTTGCCAACCAGGTCCAGCGAAGGCGTCAGGGTCTTGGCGCCTTCCTTCCACTTGGCGGGGCAGACCTGGCCAGGGTTGGCGGCGGTGAACTGGGCAGCCTTGAGCTTGCGCAGGGTTTCCGACACGTCGCGGGCGATTTCGTTGGAGTGGATTTCCAGGGTCTTGATCACGCCATCGGGGTTGATCACGAACGTGCCGCGCAGTGCCAGGCCTTCTTCAGGGATGTGCACGCCGAACGCGTTGGTCAGCTGGTGCGTTGGGTCGCCAACCAGGGGGAATTTGGCCTTGCCCACGGCGTCCGACGTTTCGTGCCACACCTTGTGCGAGAAGTGGGTGTCGGTGGTCACGATGTAGACCTCGGCGCCGGCCTTCTGGAACTCTGCGTAGTTGTCGGCAGCGTCTTCGATTTCGGTGGGGCAGTTGAAGGTGAAAGCTGCGGGCATGAAGATCAGCACGGACCACTTGCCCTTGAGGGACTGCTCGGTCACTTCGATGAATTCACCCTTGCCGTCACGGTTGACGAAAGCGGTGGTCTTGAAGGGCTGAACTTGCGTATTGATCAGGGACATTGCTGTTTCCTTGGTGGTTGGTTAACTGAACAGGACTGAAGTCTAGGCCTTTCGAGACCATCAATCCAATTAATTGATTTGATTGAATCAATTGCCTGTGACTATACAGCGACACCCTGCCATCAGGCCGGGGCGGGCATTTTGCCCCCTTTTAAACCCCCAAAGACCGCAAGGAAGCCGCTGCAAGAACCACCGCCCACCCGGTCAACCCTTGCGGCATATCAAACATTTAAATACAACTGATTCGCGTTTAGTTTTATCATCTACCGCACTGCAGCAACGCCGCCCATGCCACTTTGCTGCAGTGGGCCAGCCAAAGCTCGACGCCTCTGAAATATTGGTCAAAACGGCCTGCAGCGCTTTATTGATAAGCGCAAGCAGCTCATAAATTTATAGCAAAGACCTCAAACACCATGTTCCAAACACTTCTGATCTGTTTCCGCGAAGGGCTGGAAGCCCTGCTGGTGGTGGCGATTGCCACCCTGTACCTGCGCAAGACCGGGCGCCTGCACCTGTTGCTGCCACTGCGCGCGGGCGTGGGCGTGGCAGCCCTGCTCTCGCTGGTGCTGGGCTGGGTGCTCTCGCAGGTGGGCGCGCTGTCGCCCGCAGCCGAGGGTGGCATGGCGCTGGTGGCTGCCGCCACCGTGGCCTGGTGCGTGGTGCACATGCGCCGTGCGGGCCAAGGCATGGGCCAGGACATTGCCCAGCGCATGGACCGCGCCAGTGTGCTGGAAGGCCCGCGCGCCTGGGTGGCGGTGTTCCTGTTTGCCCTCTTCATGGTGGGCCGCGAAGGCGTGGAAACCGCCACCATGCTCGCCGCCCTGGCCCGCAGCGCCGAGCTGGGCTACATGGCCTGGGGCGGCCTGGCGGGCCTGGCGCTGGCCATTGCCATCGCCTGGGCCTGGACGCGCTACGGTCGCGCGGTGAACCTTGCGCGGTTCTTCCGGGTCACGTCGTGGTTCATGGCGGTGTTTGCGGTGCAACTGGTGGTGTATGCGTTCCATGAGTTCACCGAAGGCGCAGCGATACCCGGCATCGACAATGCTTACTGGCATGCGGCCACCGAAGACCTGGCCGAAGGCACCATTGCCCAGGCCATCTCGCTGGCCCTGGTGCTGGTGCCCACGGTATGGCTGGGCCTGGCGCACTGGCGTGAACGGCGCACGGCGCCATCGTCCGCAGCCGCAACCGCCATGGGCACACAGGCTGCCGCGCCACGCGCCGCACAATAGCCCCGCGCACGGCCTGGGCAGCCCCATCGGGCCTACCGTGCCGGATAGGGTCGACCGGGGTGAACGCGAACGCCTATCAACCTCACACGCAGCCAGCGCGCTCTAGCAGGGATATGCCTTGCGCGTGTTGATATGGCTCACGACAATCGGGGCCGAATCAACACAACACAACACAACAAGGAGTCCCCATGAAAGGTGACGCACAGGTCATTGGCCATCTGCAGGCCCAGCTCAAGAACGAACTCACGGCCATCAACCAGTACTTCCTGCACTACCGCATGCTCAAGCACTGGGGCTTCGACAAGCTGGCCAAGAAGGAGTATTCGGAATCCATCGGCGAGATGAAGCATGCCGACTGGCTCATGGACCGCATCTTCACGCTCGATGGCCTGCCCAACCTGCAGGACCTGGCCAAGATCCAGGTCGGCGAAGACGTGCCAGAGATCCTGGCCTGCGACCTGCGCGCCGAACAAGGCGCCCAGGCCACCATCAAGGATGGCATCGCCCACTGCGAAACAGTGCGTGACTATGTCTCGCGCGACCTGCTGCAAAAGATCCTGGACGACACCGAAGAGCACATCGACTTCCTGGAAACCCAGATCGATCTGATCGGCAAGGTGGGCCTGCAGAACTACCTGCAATCGCAGATGGGTGACGTGGAGTAACGCCAAGACTGCACCAGAGCGCTCCACGAAAAGTACCAAGAAGAACAACAAAAAACGGGCCGAGGCCCGTTTTTTTGTGCCCACGCCATCACCAAGCTCCCCCGATTGCACGGGGCTGCGAAGCACAGCCCTACCCCCATGTCACAAGCTGTTGCAAGCACACATCAAACCAGCGCAAATAGCATTTTTATAAATGCGAATGCTTCTCAACAAAAGTAGAATGCGTTCTTACGACCAAGGCCATTCCTTCTTGCAGCTCCCGATCTGCAAGGGCAGGTCCCGTGATTCCCTTTAACACCTAGCCAGCCAGTCAGCCGGGCTCTCCGCCGCTGCAGCCAGCGTTTGTACGTTTGCCGTACGACACCTACTGCCTGGAGCCTTTCTGATGCCGCGCAGCACCGCCAGCCCCTGCCCTGCAGGAGTTCTGCTTCTCTCCTTTTCTGAAGGCCGCACCGCCCTGGGTGCCGCCGCAGGTCGGCCATGAAGGCGGCCCGCGTTGACTGGCGCTACCGCCTGGCCATCACCTCCCGCGCCGTGGCGGCCATTGGGGGTGGGTATGCACTGGCCGCAGGGTTCACGGCCGCGCTTTCGCTTGCGTTGGCGCAGTGGATGCCGCGCGTGGAGGCCGTGCTGACCGCCACCATGCTGGCCTGGCTGGCCTATGCCATGGCGGCGGGATGGGCGTTTTATGCGCGCACGGCCTGGGGCGCCTGGGGCGGCACACTGCTGCCCGCCCTGGCAATGGGCGCGTGCGCCATGGCGCCGCAATGGATGAGGGGCACGCCATGACAACAGCGACCTCCACCGTGCGCAAGAGCGCCGACCGCGAAGGCTTTCGCCAAGCGATGTCGTGGCTGCACACCTGGGCAGGGCTCATCCTCGGCTGGCTGCTGTTTGCGATCTTCCTCACGGGCACGCTGTCGTTCTTCAAGAACGAGTTCAACCTGTGGATGCGGCCCGAGATGCACGGGCTGCCGCGCACCGACGCGGCCGATGCGCAGGTGGCACAGAAGTCCGTGGACGCGCTAGTGCGCAAGGCCCCCGACGTCACCCAGTGGATCCTGCACCTGCCCGATGACCGCGACCCAGCCGTCAACATGCTCTGGCGCGGCACCGGCAACGGACGCTTTGAAACGCTGCGCATGAACCCGCAGACGGGCGAGCCCATCGAGGCGCGCCAGACCATGGGCGGTGATTTTTTCTACCGCTTTCACTTCGAGCTGCGCACTGCGCAAAAAGGCCGCTGGACTATCCAAGGCCGCTGGGTGGTGGGCGTGGCCACGATGCTGATGTTTGTGGCGCTCATCACCGGCGTGATCACACACCGCCGCATCTTCAAGGACTTCTTCACCTTCCGCCCTACCAAGGGCGGGCAGCGTGCCTGGCTGGATGCGCACAACGTCAGCGGCGTGCTGGTGCTGCCGTTCTATCTGATGATCACCTTCAGCGGGTTGATGATCTTCCACACGCTGTACATGCCTGCGGGCATTGCCGCCAACTACAAGAACGAGAAAGGCGTGGACTCCAACGCGTACTTTGCCGACCTGCAGGGCGAAAAGCCCGAAAGCCGTCCCCGCCGGGGTGCGGGCGACAAGGTGGAGCCCCTGCCCGTCATCACCCTGCAGCCCGTCATCGACGCGGCCACCACCCGCTGGCAGGGCGGGCGCATCGGCAGCGTGCAGGCGCGCCGCGATGCCAACGGCCGCGCCGTGGTGGAGGTAACGCGCCACGAAGGCGACCGCCTGCAGTACCGCCCACCGCGCCTGCTGTTTGATGCCACCACCGGCGAGTGGCTGGACCAGGCCGACGCCACCAGCCCCGCCGTCAAGACCTACGGCGTGCTGTATGGCCTGCACATGGCGCGGTTTGCCGATGTGGGCCTGCGCTGGGCGCTGTTCGGTTTTGGGGTGCTGGGCAGCCTGATGATTGCCACGGGCATGGTGCTGTGGTCGGTCAAGCGCAGCGCCAAGTCGCAGACACAGGCCAGCCGCAAAGGGGCGGCCACCGCCACCAGCACCGCGCCCGCTGCGCACCCCCAAGCGCCGTTTGGCGAGCGCCTGGTGGCTGGTATCAACATCGCGACACTGGCTGGGCTGCCGCTGGCCTGTGGCGTGTACCTGGCCGCCAACCGCCTGATCCCTGCGGGCATCGAGGGCCGAGCGGATGCAGAGCTGGCCTGGTTCTTCAGCGCCTGGGGCATCACGCTGCTGTGGGCGCTGGCCTGCGCGGTGGTGCGCCCGCACCGCCTGGGCTGGACGGTGCCGCTGGCCGCTGCGGGCCTGGTGTGGGTCGCGCTGCCGCTGATCAACGCGCTGACCACACACACCCACCTGGGCGTGAGCCTGCCCGCGCGCGAATGGGTGTGGGCCAGCATGGACCTGTCGTTTTTGGCCACCGGGCTGCTGCTGGGCTGGCTGGCGTGGCGTGTGCGCCCTGGTCGCACGCCCCGGCGCGGTGCGCCTGCACGGAGTGCGCGACCCGCGCGACCTGCCCCGTCGGTGCCCGTGGCGCCTGCCGAAACCTCCACCTCGGGAGCCTGAGCCATGTCTGCCTTTCTTCTGTGCTTTGCCGCCTGGTCGGCCATTGCGCTGGGCATGGATCGCCACCACGAAGACGCCCTGGGCCAGGAAGGCGCCGCGCGCCGCCTGGTGGCGTTGCGCCGCTCGGGCTGGCTGCTGCTGGTGCTTTCGCTGTGGCTGGCAGCGGCGCACCCGCCGGGGGGCGTGCCTGCATCCCTGGGCGTAACGGCATGGTCCGTGGCCCTGTCGGTGGCCGCCGTGGCGGTCACGGCAACCGTCACCTGGCAGCCCCGGCGCACGCCCGAACTGGCTGGCGCCGCCCTGCTGGCGGGCTTGCTGGCGCGGGCGCTGGGGTGGTGATGGACAGGCTCCACGCTCCCGCAGCCGTGCGCTGAGCCGCTCGGGCTCGAACTCGCTTTTCTGTTTTCACGGCCCCACCACATCCCAGACAGCGGGCCTTCGCGGCGCGCGCCAGGCCACGAGGTGCAAGGGCTTTTCGCCAACCGCGTTGCGCTCACTCCAAGGAAAACCATGCACGCTTACACACCAACCCCCTATCGGCTCCACCCGCTGGTGGCCGCCCTGCTTGCCACGCTGTGTGGCACGGCACTGGCGCAGACGACGGCGCCGCCCCCTGCAGTTGCGCAGACCACGCCGCAGACGCTGGGCGAGGTCACCGTGCAATCCAGCGCGGACGACGACGGCTATTCACCCGCCGCTGCCAGCACGGCCACCAAGGGCAGCGCGCCGCTGCGCGATGTGCCCCAGGCCGTGAACGTTGTGCCCGCGCAGCTCCTGCGCGACCAGGGTGCGCGTTCCATGGAAGACGCGCTGCGCAACGTGCCCGGCGTGGCCATGAGCCACGGCGACGGCCAGCGCGACCAGGTGGTGATACGCGGCTTCACCGCCATCGCCGACCAGTTTGTGGATGGCGTGCGCGACGACGCGCTGTACTTCCGTGACCTGGCCGACATCGAGCGTGTGGAAGTGCTCAAGGGCCCTGCCGCCGTGCTGTACGGGCGCGGATCGTCGGGTGGCCTGATCAACCGCGTGACCAAGAAGCCCAAGTTTGGCGAGACCTCGGGCGAGGCATCGCTGGGCCTGGGCAATTTCGACTACCGCCGCGCCACGGCCGACGTGAATGTGGGCATCAGCGATACCGCCGCCTTCCGCATCAACGCCGCCGTGGAGGACTCCGGCAGCTACCGCGACCAGCAGTTCGTCAAGCGCCACAATTTCGCGCCGTCGCTCGCGCTCAAGCTCGCGGCGCAGACCGACCTGCTGCTGCAGTACACCAACGCGCGCGACAAGCGCCTGACGGACTTCGGCATTCCTGCGCTCAACGGCCGCCCCGTCAACGTGCCCGCCAGCACCTACTACGGCTCCAGCAACGCCGCGCAGGACGACACCACCACCAGCACCATGCAGTCGTTCGCAGCCACGCTGAACCACCGCTTCAACGACGACTGGTCGGTGCGCAACGTCACGCGCCTGTACGACTACACGCTGGACCGATACAACACCTTGCCCGGCGGCACCACCGACCCGGTGAACCTGACGGTGGGCCGCACGCGCTCGTTCATCCTGCGCGACGAAAAAGGCTTCTTCAACCAGACCGACGTGACGTGGCGCAACCAGCTCGGCGGCTTCAAGCAGGAGTGGCTGATGGGTGTGGAACTGGGCCAGCAAAAGAAACGCTCCGAGTCCGTCACCGGTGGCGCAGACCGCGTGCCACTCTTCAACCCCGGCAACCGCCCTGCCCCCGCCATCCCAGCGGCCAACTACAACGCCGACAGCGCCATCCCCAGCCACACCACGCAAGACACAGCCGCGCTGTACTGGCAAAACCAGATCACGCTGGCGCCCCAATGGAAGGCGCTGGTGGGCGCCCGCTACGACGTCTTCGGGCAAGAGACCACGTTCGACCGCAAGCTCGCAACGCTCTCGCGCACCGACAAGAAGTTCAGCCCTCGCGCGGGCCTGGTGTGGCAGCCGAGCGATGTGGTGTCGTACTACGTGTCGTACAGCAAATCCTTCCAGCCCTCGGCCGAAGCGTTTGCGCTGGCCGCCAACAACACCGGCGCCGAACCAGAGATCACCGAGAACAAGGAAATCGGCGTCAAGCTCGACCTGCTCGATGGCCGCCTCAATGTCACCGGCGCGCTCTTCAACCTGGAGCGCACCAACATCAAGAACACCGACCCCGCCAATCCCGGTCGTCAGATCAACGTGGGCACCCAGCGCACCAACGGCCTGGAGCTGACTGCCAACGGCCGCCTGCCCGGCCGGTGGGACGTGAGCACCGGCTACGCCTGGCTGGACGGCCGCATGACGAAGTCACTGGCCACCACCACATCCACACAGCTGCCCACCGCCGCCATCGCCGCCCAAGGCAAGGTGCCCGCACTCACGCCGCGCAACTCGGCGTTCCTGTGGGCCATGAAAGACCTGGGCCACGGCCTGCGCGTGGGCGGCGGCGTGAACTATGTGGGTGCGCGCTTCACCTCGCTGACCAATCTGGTCACCCTGCCCGGCTACGCCACGCTGGACGCGGCCCTGCAGTACACGCTGGGCCAGTGGGATGTGGACGTGAACATCAAGAACCTGGCCAACCGCAAGTACTACGTGTCGGCCCACGGCAGCAACGACAACCTGATCCTGCCCGGCTCGCCGCGCGCGGTGCAGGTGACGCTGCGCACGCGGTTCTGACGCTGCGCCTGCAGGCACAGCACGCAAATTCGAAGAATTTTTGGCTGCTAGCGCTTGATGGATAAGCGATAGCAGCTATTAATTTGATAGCAAATATCAAACACCGAGGAGGAGAAGCACCATGCAAATGCACCCACTGGCCTTTGCCGCCCTGCTGGCCACCGTGGCAACGGCGCAAGCACAGACCAGCTCCGGCCCCACCACGGGCACCCCCACCACGACAGCGCTGCCCGAAGTGAAGGTGACCGACGAGGCCAACAGCGCGGCGACCGAAGGCTCGGGCCAGTACACCGCCCGCGAAGTCAGCGTAGGCAAGCTCCTGCAGGCACCGCGAGAGACGCCGCAGTCCCTCAGCGTGGTCACGCGCCAGCAGCTGGATGACCGCAACCTGACCAAGGTGGAAGACGCCATCAAGCTGAGCACCGGCATGACGGTCACGCGCTTTGATGGTGCGGGCAACTACAACACCTTCCAGGCGCGCGGGTTCGATCTGGGCTCCATCCAGCTCGATGGCGTTCCGATCCCCCAGGGCAACTACAGCACGCTCGACACGGCCATGTATGACCGCATCGAAGTGCTGCGCGGCCCGGCCGGGCTGCTGCAGGGCGCGAGCGAGCCCGGCGGCACCGTGAACCTGGTGCGCAAGCGCGCCCCGGCCAAGCTGGCCATTGGCGCCGATGCGGCGGTGGGCTCCTTCGGCCTGCGCCGGGGCACCGTAGACGTGGGCGGCGGCCTCAATGCCGAAGGCACGATCCGCGCGCGCGCCGTCGCGGTGGTGGAAGACAAAGACAGTTTTGTAGACACCCTGTTCAACAACAAGCGCCTGGGCTACGGCACGCTGGAATGGGACATCGCCCCCTCCACCACCGTGTCGGTGGGCGCGGCGCAGCAGCGCGTGCGCGCCGCCATCGACCAGGGCCTGCCCACCTATGCCGATGGCCGCCTGGCCGACCTGCCCCGCAGTGCCTTTGCCGGCCTGCGTGCCAACCGCCAAGACCTGGAGACCACCGACGTTTTCGCAGAGCTGGAGCACCGGCTGGATGGGGGCGGCTTGGTGCGCCTGTCCGCGCGCGACATCGACCGCACGGCGTTCTACCGCTCGGCCCGCGCCAACAGTGCCCTGGCCGCCGACGGCAGCTTCACCATGGAAACCGTGGACGGCGACTTTCACGTGCGCACCCGCAACTACGACGCCTTCCTGGCCACACCGGTGCAGATGGCAGGCCGCACCCACAAGCTGCTGGTGGGCGCGAGCCATAACGAGGGCAAGAGCTGGGACGGCAACTACGCCTACGGCCCCAGCGTGCCGTTCAACCTGCTGCAGCCCCACTACGACCTGGCCTACCCAGACATCCGGCTACCGGGCTTCACCTCGATCGTCACGCGCCGCGAGAACGCGCTGTACGGGCAGGCGCAGATCGGCCTGACCGACACGGTCAAGCTGCTGGCAGGCGGGCGTCTGTCGTGGGCGGAGGTGGTGACGCGCAGCACCAGCACGGGCGCAGTCACCGCATCGGCAGACCCTGGCCGCCAGTTCGTGCCGTCGCTGGCTCTGATGTGGGACTTCCACCCGCAGTACACCGGCTACGCCAGCTATGCAGAGACCTTCGTGGTGCAAAGCCAGCTCAACGCGGCCAAGCAATTGCTTGCCCCACGCACAGGCAAGCAAGTGGAGCTGGGCGTGAAGGGCGAGTTTTTGCACAAGCGCCTGCAGGCCCATGCAGCGCTGTTTCGCATCATTGACGAAAACCGCGCCATCGCCGACCCGGTGGTGGCAAACGCCTACATCGCCGGCGGCAAGGTGCGCGCGCAAGGCTTCGAAACCGAGGTCAGCGGCCAGCTCCAGCCCGGCTGGGACATCGTGGCGGGCTACGCATACAACGACACCCGCTACCTCCAGGCCCCCGTGGCGCAGCAGGGCCAGGTGTTCAGCCCCGTCACGCCGCGCCACAGCGTGAACCTGTTCACCCGCTATGCCTTCACCAGCCCGGCGCTGCGCGGCTTCAGCGTGGGCGGCGGAATGACCTACCGCAGCGAGTTCTTTGCGCAAAGCGGTGCGTTGCGCATCAACGCACCGGGCTACGCAGTGTTCAACGCCCAGGTGGGCTACCAGATCAACGACCACCTGTCTCTGAACCTGTCGGTGGACAACCTGCTGGACAAGACCTACTACGAGAAGGTGTCAGGCATTTCGCGCCAGAACTTTTATGGCGAGCCGCGGCGTGTGACGGTGGCGCTCAAGGCGCGGTATTGAGGCGGGACGAGGGAAAAGACATAGGCATCGGTGAAGATGCCATGCACCTTGAGCCGATTCCGCGCGAGGCACTCTCGCACTGCGCCCGACTGCTCGGCCAGGCTGAGACTGGGTGTGTTGTGCTGGGCCACGACGATTTCAACGCGGCCCAGCTTGAGCTCTGCAAAGGCGAACTGACTGAGTGCCTGAACGGCGGCGAGCGCTGCGCCTTGGCGCTGCCAGGACTGGCGGACCCAGTAGCCCAGGTTGCAGAAGCCGTTGACTAGGTTGAATTGATTGAGGCCGCAGCCGCCCACAAGGGTATTGGACCCGGCGTCGAAAATGCCGAACTCGTAGCTGGAACCGCGCTCCCACTCGGCCTCGCAATGCGCAAACCAGGACGCAGCATCGGCGGTTGAGTAATTGGGATGGGCCCAGGGCATCCACTTCCCGACGGTGGCAGTGGACTCCAGAACGGCCTCGACGAAGGAGGGGAGATCGGATTCAGCGAAGGGACGGAGCTCGAAACGACCGGAGGCAAGCATGGGGCAGGAACTGCAGAGGTTTAACGTCGAAGCTGACCGGAACGCAGCGCCTTGCGATAGCGTTTGAGGTTCTTCGCCTTGCGTCCCGTCGGAAACTGAGTTAACTCCATGCCGCAGCCAGCGACCGCCAGCGCCGCAATCAGGTCGGCGGGAAAATGGTCAGACTGTACGACCACATCGCGCATAGCGATCCCAAAGTCCAAAGTCGCATGCTCCACGCCTGCAACTTCGCTCATGTTCTTCAGAATGCTTGAATGGGCACGGAGAAACTGGATTGCGTCGGCCTGCTGCTGCTCCAGGTCTTCAAACTCAGCGTCACTCACCACCAAGGTCAGCCCAGAAGTCACTGCAGGCCGACTATTCGGCCGGGAACTGCGCGGCACACCGCGCCGCCAAACGTTGCACGGTTCAACCGGACTCAGCGCGACGAGGCTTTCCACATCAGCCTCGCGGCCCACAAAGTGAAGGATGCAACCCATACGATTTAAGGTTTGAGAAGAGCGCTGGCACTGGGGACTGAAAAATTTGGTGCCCAGCGATTGACTACACGGACTTCACAGGTCTTCCATCGTAAGAAGATGGTTGATGTGCGCAAAAAATACCCACGGCTACCCATCCACATCTTCGTCACGCACAGCAGCAATCTCGCCAAACTCGGACTGCAACGCATTGCGAATCAGCGCGGGATAAGCAAACCAGTAGTGCCGACGAACCGCATCACGAACGAACTCCGCTCCAAACATCTCACTGAAATGGCGCTGCTCCCACACGGCAAGCCGGCTGCGATCATCCGCCAACAACGACCTGCGGTGCCGGGTCATCAGGCGTTTGAGAGTACCTCGGTCTGCTATCCCAAACCTGCGTAGCTCTGGCAACAAGTCCTCGTACAGCGCCATGTCCTCCACGTAGTCGTTTTTCGGCGGAAAGATGCCACTCATGACCTGTCGCACCAGTTCAGCGTTCAGCAACTGAAGCGATGCTCTCTTTCTTGCGGAAACGTGCTTTTTCATGGATTCGGCAACTTACTTTTCAGGATTGGATGAATCGGAGAGGGCGACGCGTGCTCGCGAAGCCTTGCACAACAAGCTGCGGGCTCCTTCGACGAACCCGCTCCGCATCATGGGGGCGTCCCGCCTTTCTTGTGCACCTTGAAACTTTCATCAAGGTAGACCGTAGAACTCGTCATGCCGTAGCCTTCGCAGACAAACCCGTTCAAAGGCAGCACGCCAGGCGCATCGGTGAGCCGGCCTCTCACTTCCTTGTACTTCTTTCCCACACGCCGTGAATGAATGGCGGCGTTGGTCAGGTAGTTGAGACTCACTCGGTAAGAGGAGTTGCTGGAATAGTCTTCGTCATCCTGTTGCTCGCCGATGTGTTCCAGGTCTTCGGTCTTGGCGTTGTAGCGGAACTGCAGCGTGAAGCCCGAGAACCGAGCGGCGTCTGCGTAGTAGACCGCCTGAACGAACAACGAATTGTTTTTGATGTCCAGGTTGTAGAACTTGCTGGGGTGGCAGAACTCGCCGGACACCGAGAGCACCTGATAGCTGCCATCTGCCCTTCCGGTCAGGACAAGCAACCGCTCCTCTCGCTGGCCTTCTCCTTTGTGCCTTGTCAGCAACAGGGCCAGGTCGGGAACGCCGTCGCCGTTCAAGTCGCCTTCTGCAGTGGTCCAGACAAAATCGGAATGCCGAAACTCGAGGGGTATTGCGAGCCGGGCCCTTTGCTCTGCGGATGTGTTTCCGTCTGCGGCATGTGCATTGCCCGTGCACAGCATGGCCAGAACAGCGGGCCCGAGCAAGGCAGCCCTGTGCAGCGCCCGACACAAGGCACCCATGCAAGCCGCAGATGCGTGCGCGGCAGGCTGAACGGCGCGGGATATCGTGGACACGGAACTCTCCTGAAAGCGGCTCGCAACCTGGTTTTGAAGCCGATGCACTGGTTTCAAACGCATGTGTGAATGCCTTCAAAACCAACGCGTTGTGGCGATGGGAATATAGCCTGCAGACTCAAACCACGCCCTGCATCCGCAGCCCCTGTGCGCAAAGCCATCCCTCCCACAAAGCGCCTGATGGGCAGCAGGCGGAGCCGATTTCGCAACACCCTTACCCCCACGTAGTCACGAATAAAAACAATTCCCATTTGCAATGTAAAATTAGGTTTCCGCAAGCCACAGCCCTCCCCCGGAGCCTTTTTTGAACAGGCCTCCCGGCTGCAGCCAGCACCCACCGTCTTCCGATGTTTCCGGGTTGTCTGGCTTGATGAACCACTTTTTCGCCTTTTCTGTTGCGACAGCGCGCTCCGTGCCGTGGGCGGCGCTAGCGGTGGTGCGACTGCCCGACTACCCTTGCCACCCCGCCCCCACGCCATGCTGAGCCCCACCGCCCTGCGCCGCTGGAGCTGGACCCACAAGTGGTCCAGCCTGGTGTGCACCGTCTTCATGCTGCTGCTATGCATCACCGGCCTGCCGCTGATCTTTCACCACGAAATTGGCCACCTGCTGGGCACCGAGGTGGAGGCGCCTGCGATGCCCGCCAACACGCCGCGCGCCAGCCTCGACAAGGTGCTGGCCACCGCGCATGCGCTGCACCCGGATCGTGTGGTGCAGTTCGCGTCGCACGCGGAGGACGATGACAACGTGTGGTTCGTCACGCTCACGCCCACACCGGCGCCCACGGACGATTTCCGCTCCGTGGCGGTCGATGCGCGCACGGGCCAGGTGCTGGCGCAGCCACGGTTTGACGAGGGCTTCATGTACGTGATGTTCAAACTGCATGTGGACCTGTTTGCAGGGCTGCCGGGCAAGTTGTTTCTGGGCTTCATGGGCTTGCTGCTGCTGGTGGCCATAGTCACGGGGGTGGTGCTGTATGCGCCGTTCATGCGCAAGCTGGCGTTTGGCGAGGTGCGGCGTGATCGCTCGACCCGCGTGAAGTGGCTGGACCTGCACAACCTGCTGGGCATCGTCACGCTGGTGTGGGCGTTTGTGGTGGGCGGCACGGGCATGATCAACACGTGGGCCGATCTGCTCATCAAGTACTGGCAGTACGACCAGCTGTCGGTGCTGCTCAAGCCCTATGAGGGCCAGCCCATCGTGCCCGCCGCAGAGCGCGGGCCGCTGCAACAAGCGCTGGAGGTGGCGCAGGCCCAGGCGCCGGGCACCAAGCTGTCGTTCATTGCGTTCCCGGGCACGGCGTTTTCCAGCCCGCATCACAACACATTCTTCCTGCGGGGCAACGAGCCGCTCACCTCGCGCCTGCTCAAGCCCGTGCTGGTGGATGCGCGCACGGCGCAGGTCACAGCAGCGCCCCAGCTGCCGTGGTACCTGACTGCGCTGCTGGTCTCGCAGCCGCTGCACTTTGGCGACTACGGCGGCATGCCGATGAAGATCCTCTGGGCGCTGCTCGACATTGCCACCATCGTGGTGCTGGGCAGCGGGTTGTACCTGTGGTTGCGCAAAGGTGCGCAGGCGGGCAGCGCCAGCAACGCCAGTACCAGCACCGCCACGGCGGCAGCCACCGTGCACGGCCACACCGGCCTGCCGCCAACGGCTGCCGCATGCACTGGCGGCGCGCTGCCAAGCACGGAGGGCCGCGCATGAAGGCGAGCCCTTTCTGGTCGCTGTGGGGCTGGCCCATCGTGATGGGCGTGCTGACCACCACCGGCCTCATCACGGCACTGGTGTCTGACACCTGGGGCGACTGGTGGTCGTGGGTGGGTCTGGGCATTCCGGTGGTGGTGATGAGCTGGACCTGCTGGCCGCGCACCACGCCAAGGGCCACTGCGCAACGCGCCCATGACAAACCCCACACCGATGCCGACGAAGCGGGCACCAACGCCAACGCCACGCCACTCTGAAAATTCCCCGCACCTTCACCACGCCATGCGCAATTCCCATTCCCCTCGCCGCCCTACCCTGACCCCAGCCGCACTGGCCGCCGCGTTGCTCTTCACACTGGCCGCGCCCGCCGCTTGGGCGCAAGCGACGGCCAGCGGTACCGAGCCCGACGGCAAAACCCTGTCCACCGTCACGGTGAACGCCAGCGCCGACGCATCGGCGCAAGGCCTGTCGCCCGCCTACCCCGGCGGCCAGGTGGCCCGTGGGGGCCGTGCGGGCATCCTGGGCACCAAGGACGCGATGGACACGCCGTTTTCCATCACCAGCTACACCAACGAACTGATCCAGGACCGCCATGCCCGCAGCGTGGGCGATGTGCTGCAGAACGACCCCACGGTGCGCGTGGCACGTGGCTTTGGCAATTTTCAGGAGGCGTTCTTCATCCGGGGGTTCATCCTCGATTCGGACGACACGGCCTACAACGGCCTGTACAGCCTGCTGCCGCGCCAATACATCGCCACCGAACTGTTCGAGCGTGTGGAGGTGCTGCGCGGTGCATCGGCCTTTTTGAACGGCGCCAGCCCCAACGGCGGCGGCCTGGGCGGCAGCATCAACCTGCTGCCCAAGCGCGCGCCCAACGAGCCCTTGAACCGCGTGACCTTTGGCGTGGCCAGCGGCGGCCAGACGCAGGTGGCGGCCGACATTGCCCGCCGCTTCGGGCCGGATGGCAACACTGGCATCCGCGTGAATGCTGCTGCCCGCAATGGCGGTACGGCGGTGGACCACGAAGACGTGCAGCTCGGCCTGCTGGCCGTGGGCCTGGACTGGCGCAGCCGCGATGTGCGCCTGTCGGGTGACATCGGCTGGCAGGACCACAAGCTCAAGAACACCCGCACCAACGTTACGCTGGGCAGCGCTGTGACCACGGTGCCGGGCGTGCCCGACAACCAGACCAACTTTGCCCAGCCCTGGAGCTACTCCAACGAACGCGATGTGTTCGGCACGCTGCGTGGCGAGTGGGACCTGTCGCCCAGCACCACGGCCTGGGCTGCGGCGGGCGCGCGCCGTGGCGAAGAAGCCAATTCACTGGCCAACCTCACGGTGACCAACGCCGCCAGCGGCGCCGCCACCACCTACCGCTTTGACAACACCCGCAAGGACAGCGTGAACACCGGCGAGCTGGGCCTGCGTGGCAAGCTGCAGACCGGCAGCGTTGGGCATGAATGGGTGGCGGTGGCGTCGCACTACGACTTCGAAAAGAAGAACGCCTACGCCATGGATTGGCGCAACACGCACGCCACCAATCTTTACAACCCCATAGCCACCAACCTGCCCGGCTTCAGCGCCAACACCCTGTTTGGCGGCGACCTGGCCAATCCCCTGCGCACCGGCAGCACGCGCCTGTCCGGCTTTGCGCTGGGCGACACGATGGCGTTCATGGACAACCGCCTGCTCTTCACCGTGGGCTTGCGCCACCAGAAGATGGAGATCGCCAATTACGACTACGGCACCGGGCTGCAGACCGACCGCTACGACCAGAGCCGCACCAGCCCGCTGCTGGCGGCTGTCTACAAGGTGGACAAGGGCCTGTCGGTGTATGCCAATTATGTGGAAGGCCTGAGCCAGGGCCAGACCGCGCCCAGCACGGCGACCAACCGGGGCGAGATGCTGGCGCCCTATGTCTCCAAACAAAAGGAAGTGGGCATCAAGTTTGACGCCGGCCGCGTGGGCGGCAGCGTGGCGCTGTTTTCCACCACCAAGCCGCGTGCGTTTTTGAACGCGGCCAACCTCTTCAGCACCAGCGGCAAGGACCGCCACCAGGGCATCGAGCTGGCCGTGCAAGGCGAGGCCACCAAGGGCCTGCGCCTGCTGGGCGGCCTGACCTGGCTGGATGCCAAGCAGCAGACCACCGGCGCTGCCGCCACCGACGGCCAGCACGTCATCGGTGTACCCAAGCTGCAAGCCAACCTGGGGGCGGAATGGGACGTGCCCGGCGTGCCGGGCCTGGCCGTGGACGGCCGCTGGGTGCACACCGGCGCCAGTTATGCGAACGCGACCAACACCCTGCGCGTGCCCGGCTGGAACCGGCTCGACGTGGGTGCCCGCTATATGACGGAAGTGCAAGGCAAGCTCGTCACACTGCGCGCCCGCATCGACAACCTGACCAACCGCAACTACTGGGCCTCAGTCGGCGGCTACCCCGGCTCGGGCTACCTGGTGGTGGGTGCGCCGCGCACCTTGTCGCTGAGCGTGAGCGTGGACTTCTAGAGCGGCACCCCGCGCCACACAGGCACTGCCAAGACCCGTTTCAGGGTCAAAAAGCCACCCAGCGCTTATCCAACAAGCGCAGGCAGCTATCAAAAAATGAGTTTTTTCCCCCGTAGCGCCGGGGGTGTGGAGCACTGCGCTCCGCTGTTTTTTGCTGTCACTAAAACCACCGAAAGGAAAACGTCCATGTCCTCGAACCAACGCCTCCAAGCCCCGCTGCTGTCCGCCCTGCTGGCCTGCGGCGCCCTCACCGCGGTGAACTCCGCCCAAGCCCACCAGGTCTGGCTCGAAAACGCTGGCGGCCAGGCGCGCCTGCACTTTGGCGAGTTCAACGAGAACCTGCGCGAGACCTCGCCCGGCCGGCTGGACCAGTTCAAGGGTGTGCCCGCACTGGAACAACAACGCGCAGGTGCCGCCGCCCAGCGCGTGGAAGGCCAGCTCGCCAAAGACGCTTTTGTCTACACCACCACGGGCACGCCCGACACGCTGTTCGCCGCCGCCACCTACCCGCTGATCGACCGCAGCAAGCGCAACCTGCCTGCCATGATCTGGCAGCCCTCGGCCCGCTGGGTGGCCAGCCTGGCCAAGCCCGTGGCACCCACCGCGCCGCTGGACCTGGTGCCCACCGGCAAGCCCGGCGAGCTGAAGGTGGTCTACAAGGGTGCGCCGCTGCCCAAGGCCAAGGTGCAGCTGGCCGCCCCGTCGGGCTGGACGCGCGAGGCCGAGGCAGGTGAAGACGGCACGGTGACCTTCGTCACCCCCTGGAAGGGCCAGTACGTGGCCGAGGTGAAGCACAGCGACAAGACCCCCGGCGAAGTGCAAGGCGAGAAGTACGGCGAAGCCAGCTACGTGACCACGCTCACGTTTGTGCTGGCCGACGGCATGGCGTCGCCCGCCCTGCCCGAGCCGCCCAAGGCCCACTGAGCCCCGGCTGCCGCCACCGCCGATTCGCTAGCCGCACAAATCACCGCCCTCTCGCGGCGCGTGGTACTGCCTTGGCACGCCCCGGCGGTCGGCATTCATATCAAACAAAAAGGGCTGTAACGCTTTACCGACAAGCGCCAACAGCTATTAATATGATAGCGCCATGATTCACCCCAATCTCTTGCGCACCGCTGTGGCGCAAGCCGCACTGCTGGCTGTGTGCGGCACCGCGTTCGCGCAGAACAGCACAGCACCCGCACCTATACCCTCCGACGCTCCAGCAGCCGCCCCCTCCTTGCGCCAGGTCGATGTCATCGACTCCACGGCAGGCGAAGCCGCCACGCCCGCACGGCGCGCGCAAAGCAGCTCGCGCCTGGGCCTGTCGGTGCTGGAGACGCCGCGCTCGGTCAGCGTGATCGACAACGCGTTGCTGGAGCAGCAGATGGCCACCACCGAGCGCGATGTGCTGCGCAATGCCTCGGGCGTTTCGTCGCGCAGCGAGTACTACGGCTCGTACTCGCAGTTCTCCATCCGGGGGCTGTGGGCCAACAACACCTACAACTTCCTTCGCGACGGCGCCAAGTTCATCCACCTGCTGGACCCACCGCTGTTCAACATCGAGCGGGTGGAAGTCATCAAGGGCCCCGCCGCGCTGGAGTTTGGCCAAGTCGCGCCCGGCGGCCTCGTCAACTACGTGAGCAAGCGGCCACAAGCCGATCCGCTCCGCACCGTGAAGATCGGCGCCGGCAGCCATGGCTGGCGCAGTGCCGAGTTCGACCTCACTGGCCCGCTCAACACCGATGGCACGCTACGCTACCGCCTGGACGGCGGCGCCAGCCGGGGCGGCAGTTTTGTGGATGGCAACACCCCGCGCAAGCAAGGCATTGCGGGCAGCCTGGAGTGGCAGATCACGCCCGACACCGTTTGGCGTGCGCAGGCCGAGACCCAAAGCATCGACGGCACTTCGACCTCCGGTTTGGCCGTGCCCGACCCCAAGAATCCACGCAGCGCGGATGTGCTGCCGGTGGGCGCGTTCTACGGCGAGCCCTGGTTGAAAACCGATGGCCATCTGCGCTTTTATTCCACCGAGCTGCAGCACCGCTTTTCGGACCGGGTGGAAGGCCGCGTGCACCTGTCGCGCAACGAGACCTTTCGCAACGTGAACATCGTGTCGCCCATGGGCCCAGTGACCAACGGCCGCGTGGCGCGCGGCTACTGGATGGCGCCGGGGCAAAAATACACGTCGGACACGGCTCTGGCCGAACTGCGCGCGCAGCTGCAGACCGGCGCGGTCAAGCACACGGTGCTGGCGGGCCTGGACTGGCGCGCCATTGCGGGCTTCTATGGCGCGCGCACCACAGGCAACCTGGGCGCTATCGACCTCTACAACCCCGTTGCAGGCCTGGTGCCACCCGTGGCCTCCACGGGCGTGGGCAAGCTCTCCTCCGACGCCCGCAACACCGGTGTGTTTGTGCAAGACCGCATGGTGCTGGGCGATTTCGGCCTGTTGCTGGGCCTGCGCCACGACCGCTTCAAAGACGCCTACACCACGCCCGTCACCGACGTGACCAAGACACAGCCGAGCGCGGCGATCAGCTGGGAGCCCCGCCCGGGCAGCATGCTCTACGCGAGCCATGCGCGCTCGTTCCAGGCCAACTCGGGCACGCTGGTGTGGGGGGCGCAATCGGCCCCGCCCTCGGAGGGAAAGCAGCTGGAGGTGGGCTGGAAGCAGGAATGGCTGGACCAGCGCCTGATGACCACCGTGTCGGCCTTTGACCTGGAGCTGACCAACGCCCCCGCCACCGACCCGGCGCGCCCCGGCTACTCGGTGCTCACCGCGCGCCAGCGCATCAGGGGCATCGAGCTGGAGCTGCAGGGCCGCATCACGCCCGGCTGGACGGTGACGGCCAACACCAGCTTCCACGACCCCAAGGTGCTGGCCGACACCACGGCCGGTGCCAACGTGGGCAACCGCGTCGAGCGGGCCACGCGCCGCACCGCATCGCTGTGGACGCAATACCGCCTGCCCCAGCTGCCAGGCCTGTGGGTGGGTGGTGGCCTGGTGCACCAGGGCGACAAGTTCACGGCCAACGACAACAGGTGGCGCCTGCCCGGCTACACCGTGGCCGACCTGGCCGTGGGCTACCAGTTTGCAGGCGGCGTGCGGCTGCAGGCCAACCTGAAGAACGCGGGCAATCGCCGCTACTACATCGACGGCACCACCACCGCCGCCGGTTTTGGCGCCGTGGTGCCCGGCACGCCACGCAGCCTGCAGGTGTCGCTGGACTACACGTTCTGAAGACCTGCGCCAAGGCTGCGCCTGTCCCATCGCCAGCCCCAAAGCCAAGCGTTCCAGGCGCGCCACGCGCCGTGCCTGGCCTTCGGGCCCGCCCCCTTTTTTCAACCATCGGAGAAACAGCACCATGCAATCTGGCATCACCGTTTGCCGCACCGCCATCGCGCACGCGGCCCTGCTCGCCCTGTGCGGCGCCGCCCATGCGCAGCAGGCCACACCCACAGCCCCCACCGCTCCCACGGCGCCCGCTGCAGAGAAAGCCCTGGCCCCCGTCACCGTGAGTGCGGGCGCCGAGCAGGAAAGCCCCACCGCGCCGGTCACCGGCTTTGTGGCCAAACGCGCCCTGAGCGCCACCAAAACCGACACGCCCCTCATCGAAACCCCGCAGGCCATCAGCGTGATCACCCGCGACCAGATGGAGGCCCAGGGCGTGCAGACGCTGCGCCAGGTGACGGCGTACACGGCAGGCGCCGTGTCCAACTATTTCGACAGCCGCCAGGACACCTTCAAGGCGCGCGGCGGTGACGTGACGCAGTACCTCGATGGCATGGTGCGCTTCATCGGCTACTGGAACGACACCCGGCCCGACCCCTACACGCTGGAGCGTGTCGAGTTCCTGCGCGGCCCCTCGTCGGTGCTGTATGGCCAGGGCAGCGTGGGCGGTGTGCTCAACCTCACCAGCAAGCGCCCGCAAGCCGAAACGCAGCGCGAAGTGCAAGTGCAGCTGGGCAGCAACGCACGCAAGCAGCTCGCCGCCGACATGACCGGCAAGCTCACGCAGGATGGCGAATGGCTCTACCGCCTGGTGGCCGTGGGCCGCGACAGCGACACGCAGGTGGACCATGTGCGCGACGACCGCTTAGTGATCGCCCCCACAGTCACCTGGAAGCCCAGCGCCGCCACCTCGCTGACGCTGCAGCTCACGCACCAGAAGGACAAGAGCGGTTCGCTCATCGGCTTCTTCCCCTGGCAGGGCACGCAGCTGCCCAACCGCTACGGGCAGATCCCGACCAACACCTTCATCAGCGAACCCGGCTGGGACCGCTACAACTCCGAAAGCACCTCCTGGGGCTACCTGTTCAGCCACCAGATCGACAGCGCCTGGACCGTGCGCCAGAACCTGCGCCGCAGTGTGAGCGACGTGGACTACCGCACGCTGTACACCAGCTTTGCCGCCAATGCCGCACTGGGCCGCCCCGCGCGCCCCGTGTTCAACGCCGACAACCGCACCGTGCTGCGCGACGCCTCGTGGACGCTGGGCAACGCGCGCATGCTGCTGGTAGATACGCAGGTCGAAGGCAAGCTGCGCTGGGGTGAAACCGAGCACACCGTGCTGGGTGGCCTCGATGTGCAGCGCAACCATTGGGGCCAGCAAAGCTGGCGCGCCGTGGCACCGGCCATCGATGTGTACAACCCCGTGTACGGCAACTTCACGGCGCCATCGGCATCGGCCCTGGCACGCGTGCCCAGCGTCGAGCAGCGCCAGCTGGGCTTCTACGCCCAGGACCAGATCAAGTGGGGCCGTTGGACCGCCACGCTGGGCCTGCGCCACGACAACGCCAAGAGCGACACCGAAGGCCGACCCGCCGCTGCAGCCGACGACAAGGCCTGGAGCAAACGCGCGGGCGTCACCTACCAGATGGATGGTGGATGGGCACCGTATGCGGGCTACTCCGAGTCCTTCCAGCCGCTGGGCGGCGCCAATGCCTACGGCACCCCCTTCAAGCCCCAGCGCGGCGAGCAGTGGGAGGCCGGTGTGAAATGGCAGCCGCCTGGCCAGGGCATCAACGCCTTCGCCGCCGTCTACCAGCTGCGCGAAAAGAACCGCAAGACCACCGACCCGGGCAACCCGCTCAACAGCCTTCAGATCGGCGAGGTCAAGGTCAAAGGTTTTGAGGCCGAAGTGCAGGCCAGCCTGGCGCGCAACTGGGACTTCACGGTCGGCTACGCCTTTACCGACGCCAAGATCAGCCGCAGCAACACCGGCGACCAGGGCCAGCCCGTTGCCAGCACCCCGCGCCACACCGCATCCGCCTGGTTGAGCCACCGCTTCGCCAGCGAAGGCCGTGGCGGCTGGACGGTGGGCGCTGGCGTGCGCTACACCGGCTCGCAGTGGAGCGGCACCAGCGCCATCAGCACCCCGGCCGCCACGCTGGCCGATGCCATGGTGGCCTACGACGCAGGCGACTGGCGCGTGGCCTTCAACGTGGTGAACCTGGCGGACAAGGTGCACATCACGCAGTGCCTGGCGCGAGGGGATTGTTTCTATGGACAGGCGCGGACGTACACGCTGACTTCGACGTACCGGTTCTAACGACTGGAAGGGGCACCCCAAGCGCACTGGGGGTACGCCGTGGGGTGCCCCAACTTAGCCCCCACTCTGCCTCGGCATTCATGCACACAGCAGGCGTGAAGTGGAGGTGGGCGGGTTTCCGCACCGCCCACCTGTTCAGTCCCACTACACTGGGCGTTGGCGTTCACTTCACCCAACCCATGCAACCCCATTCAAAGCCCTCCAAAGTGGCCGCGCTGGTTCCGGCGTGGCAGTCTTCGGCGTTCATTCAAGCAACCCTCGACTCTCTCTCAGCCCAGACTTACCCACACCTGGAAGTCATCGTCTCTGTCGATGAGTGCAATGATTCAACCTATGAGATTTGCATCGCCCATGCTCAGAAAGATGCTCGTTTCCGAGTAATCCGCCAATCGCAGCGGCTAGGGTATGTGGGCAACTGCAACTTTTTGCTCAATCAGGCCGAAGCTGATTACGTACTTTTTGCATTTCATGATGACATCCTGAACCCTGACTACATCACACTGCTGGCAGAAGTGCTTGATGCACGGCCAGAGGTCGTAATGAGTTATTCGGACGTTCACCTGACAAACACCAACGGAACGGAAGAACACTGGGTATTCACCGAACTTGAAGGCGTTCGTGACCCGGTTCAGCGGGGTGTTCTCATGATGAGTGGAAAAAATAAATGGTGGGTGCCCAACCGAGGGTTATTCCGCCTTGGTCAAGCTCGGCAAATCAACGGCCTCAAAACCCACCACGCGGGAGAATTTTCGGCAGACTGGCCATGGATGTTCCATATGAGCCTTTTGGGAGAATTCGCCCGAGTTCCCAAAACCCTGTGCTACAAGTATTACAAGCCTGGAAGCTTGTCGAGAAGCTGGCAGTTTTCCAAGCACCAGATCTATGAAGTTTACGCGGCCATAATGCGCGAAATATGGATTTCCGGCCTTACCACTGAGCAAAAGCTCACGCTTGCCAGTCCCTTGGCAAGATGGCTCTACCACAATAATCCTGATCGACTCGGCGAGGGCAAGTGATAAATACCGCCGACCCGGCATCCTGTTCGAGCTGGTTTGGAGGGCGAGCTCGCCTGGTTGATCTCCCCATTCATTCAGACGAGCGTGGCAACCTGCTACCGCTCGACTTCGACCGCCTTCCGTTCATGCCACGCCGCGTATTCACCGTAACAGGCGTCCCCGCCGGCTCCATCCGGGGGGAGCATGGCCACCGCAGTGGGGAACAACTGCTCGTTTGCCTGCAAGGGAAAATCGACCTCTTGCTCAGAAAGGGGTACGAAGAAACCACTACGGCGCTCACCCCAGCGGGGCCAGGCCTACTTTTGGGCGCAGGCGTGTGGTGCCGCCAGACTTACCTCGTCTCGAATTCCGTGCTATTGGTATTGGCCAGCGAACCGTATGATCCAGAGTCATATATGTCCACCTGGAACTGATATAAATGCGAAAGACTCCCCGAATTGCCATCCTTGGCGCCGGAATCATGGGCTGTTCGACTGCGATATTTCTGGCCCGCAAAGGAATCGAAGTATCTGTCTTCGATATGGCAGAGCAACCATTCAGCGCAGCGAGCCGATGGAATGAAGGGAAAATCCACTTAGGCTGCCTCTACAGCGCAGATCCGTCCCTGAGCACTGCGGACCGTGTCATTCCCGGCGGGCTCAAATTTCGCCCCTTGATCGAGGAATTGGTCGGCACATCCCTCGCTCCAGCGATCACTTCCGAAGATGATCTGTACCTGTGTCACCGCAAATCCGTGACATCTGCGGCAGAAATGAAGACGTACATGGAGAAGGTCGTCGAGCGTGTACGCAATCACCCAGATGCGGCGCAATACTTGGCAGATGCGTCTGGCAGTCGGGTTCACCCGCTGAGCACTTCTGAACTGGCTGGATTGACCTCATCGACAGAGATTGTTGCGGGCTTTCGGACTCCTGAGAGATCCGTTGACACCAATTGGGTGGCTGAACGATTCATACCTGCGATGGACGCAGAAACATCGATCCAGCAGTTTATGAAAACCCGCATCACGGCGGTGCGCCCCGCAAAAGATGGAATCGACGGCAAGTGGGAAATTGAAACTTCCGAAGGCATCTTTGGACCATTCGACTACATCATCAACTCGCTGTGGCAAGGCCGATTGGCCATAGATCGGACTGCTGGGCTGGAGCCCACGGGAGTTTGGTCACACAGATACCGCCAATCCCTGTTCTTGCGCACCAAAGAACCGGTTCATACGCCTTGCGTGGTCATTGCCACCGGACCCTTCGGGGACATCAAAAATTACAACGGGCGGGATTTTTATCTCTCCTGGTATTCCGATGGCTTGCGCGTGGACAGCTCCGATATTTCACCACCGCAGCCTCATTTGACTGCCCAGAACTTGGAGAACTTGCCAAACTCCATTTGCGACCATCTCCAATCCTTGTTACCGTGGGTAGCACAAATTCGCGAGCAAGCGGAGCGCTCCACCATTCAAGGCGGATGGGTCTTTGCTGTCGGGCAAGGTGTGCTTTCAGACCGAGATTCCACACTGCACTCCCGATCGGAATATGGCATTCAAAGACTCGGAAACTATATATCCGTCGACACCGGCAAATACTCAACAGCACCCGCCATGGCCCGCGCCCTGGTAGAAGCGATTATCTAGCCGCCTCAGAAATATCGCTCCTGATGGGCGCCATATCCATCCGAGCATTTGATTGGCCCCGAAGTCTCCGAAGCCTGTGAATACTTGATCGTCGGAACTGCACACGATCAGGCTTACACCACCCACACGCCGCGTGTAGGGCGTGCGGCCACAGAAGAGCCTCGTGCGCCGCATCGGTGCTCGCCCGGACGGGCCTGCACCATCGGCATCGACGAAGCGCCCGAGAGCCCAGCCGGGGCGCTGCAGGAAAAATGTTCCACTTTGTTGCACAGCACCAACACCCCCACGGGTAAAAGGTGTTTACCCCTGTGGCGGACATACAAATAGGCCATTAGCATCCCCCTCCGTTGCAAAGTGCAACGATCACATCACCACAGGCATCAAACTTGCTTGTAGCGACGGCCCGAAAGCATCACCCCTGTGCGTTTTTGGCCGGTGATTATTTGTCATCAAACAAAATTTGATTTAAGGAAACCTTGCTAATGAAAACGATTAACCGCTGCGCCCTCGCCGCGCTGGCCCTGGTGGGTACGTCTGCTGCCTTTGCACAGAGCAGCGTCACCTTGTACGGCCGGGTCAACACCACGTTCGAGCACCAAAAAGAAGGCAATGTGTCCAAGACCGGCCTGTTCAACAACTCCTCCCGCTTCGGCTTCAAGGGCCAGGAAGACCTGGGCGGCGGTTTGATGGCAGGCTTCCAGCTGGAAAGCGGCTTTGACTCCAGCACTGGCGCCACAAGCTCCACGTTCTTCGGCCGCCAGAGCGAAGTGAACCTTGCCGGTGGCTTCGGCATGCTGCGTCTGGGCAACTTCACTTCGGAGTCCTACTACGCCACCGCTGACTTCATCAGCAACCACAACCACGACACCGGTTCGTCGTCGGATGCGCTGTACGCCTACCCTGCCCGCGACGCAAACAAGATCGCCTATCGCGCCCCCAGCCTGGGTGGCGCCACGTTCGAAGCCGGCTGGGCCATGCACGAGCAAGCCAGCGGCACCGGTGGCAAGAACAGCCTCGACCTGGCTGCCAACTACGAGATCGGCAAGCTGGGCCTGGGCGCCGGTTACTCCAAGCTGGACGACCAGAACCAGTTCGCGGTGCGCGCTTCGTATTCGACCGGCCCCTTCGTGGTGGGCGCCTACGTGCAGCGCGACAAGAACGTGTTCTTCGCCAACGGCGGCAACCGCACCAACGTGCGCCTGTCGGGTGCCTACATCATGGGCGTGTCGGAATTCCACCTGAACGTGGGCCGTGCCGGCAAGTACTCCAACGTGGCCGACAGCGCCGCCACCCAGTACACCGTGGGCTACAACTACAACCTGAGCAAGCGCACCAAGATCTACACGTACTACACCCGCATCAACAACAACCACAACGCCACCTACGGCGTGGCCACTGCGGGCAACGACTTCAGCTCCTTCGCGATGGGTGTGCGCCACAACTTCTGATGGCCTGATCCCGCTGCTGCCCTAACTGGTGGGAGGGCAGACACACAGCTATTTACCCCCGCACTTCTTTGGAGTGCGGGGTTTTTTTACGCCACAGCATCCAGCCTTTTGGCAGCGATTTTATTTGGCAATATTCTGCCGCACGAGTTTCGACGTGACAGGGTCGAAATAGGCCTCGACCATATTGCCACTCTTGAATCCGTATATTTCGTAGCAACTGCCATTGGCGATTTTGAATGTGGCGATTTTGTAGCCGCGAAACTCCGCCAGCAGGCGCATTTCCGCCTCAGGCAACCACTGGCTTCGCGGCTCCCGCGTACACACATCTTCAGTGCGCTCGCGGCTGAAACTGGATGGCCCCGCCGACTGGACGGGCGGCTTGTCGGCCTCCGCCGCCAGCGCGGACACAGCCAAGGCCAAGGCTCCCACCGCACTCGCAGCGACGTTTCTCACAGCATGGTTCATCGACAGGCCTCCAATGGAATGATGGTTTCATGCTAGCCATGCCAGATTAATTTCTGCTTAACTCAATTGATCCTGCAAAAAATATCAATGGTTCGGTGAATTTTATTTTCACTCTTCAGAATTTCATTATCCCAAGTCCGCTTAGCCCCTTGAGATGGTCAGCATAAAATGCGGCGGTCTGGGATGGCGTGTCCTCAGCCGGTCTACTGCCTTATTTTCCCAAGACAGCCACCTGCACCTCCGTGCGGATTTCAAACCCCAGGCTTTCGTACAAGGCAATGGCGGCTTCATTCGTGGTCCAGGCATGCAAAAAGGGCTGGTCCCCCCGCTGTTGAATGGCGTGGGCCACCACGGATGAAAGCCGGCGGGCATAACCGCGCCCTCGAAACTCGGGATGGACACACACGCCGCTCACTTCGGTGCCGCCTTCAAAACGCATGCGTTCACCCGCCATGGCCACCAGCACACCTTCGGACCGGATGCCCACAAAGCGGCCCATGGTGTGGGTGCGTGCAAGGAACGGGCCGGGCTCAGTCAACTGCGCCAGGGCCAGCATGGCGGCAGCATCGGCATCACCCAGCACGACGACGGCCTCCGCGCCGGGCTCGGCTGCGATAGCCCGCCCGGCCACCATCTGCACGCCCTCGGCGCGGCGAAGGGCCTGCAGCCCCTTGGGCACAGGCATGGGCTGCGCTTGCAGCACGAAGACCGATTCCCCCTCGGCCACCAGACCGGCCAGCGCGGTAAGGCTGGCGTCATCGGCGTCATCCCGGGCCGAAGCAAACAGGTTGACGTCCCGCCGGTAGCGCTTGGCCAGGTCGCCACCTTCTGCCAGGCCGGGAGTGGAGGTCAGCGATGCCCAGACGGGCCGGTCGAAGGGGTTGGTGGTGGTCATCGTGCTGTTTCCTTTCCTGGGGCACGGGGAGTTTTTTGGCGACGGCCTGTGGCGTGCTCTGCGGCAATGGTGGCAGCTGAGCGCTGCAGCAGCGAGGTGCGCGCAAGCCCCGCCTCCAGCGCCTCCAACTGGTCCAGCAAGGGGCCTTCAAGCGACGCACACACCTGGGCTACGGAGGCTTCCAGCACGGGCCAGACATCGCGTTGCGCCCGCTGCACAAGTGCCTGGCCTTGCGAGCTAAGCGCCACGCGGCGCACACGCCGGTCACCCTCCACCGCCTCCGACTGCACCAGCCCGCTGTCTTCCAGCCCTTTCAAGGAGCGCGTGACCACGGGCTGGCTGACGCCGACGGCCTGGCTCAGCTCGCCCACCCCCAGCGCACCATGCCAATCCAGCGCCGCCAACAGCGGGAAGTGCGCTGCAGGCATGTCGATGCCGTGCTGGGTCAACAGTGCCTGCGTTTGCGCCTGCAGCGCCTCGCCAATACGCTTGAAGCGGGTGCCGAGGGTGAGGAATCCGAGTTCCTTGACGACGTCTTGGATCATGTTTTTTCCTTAGATATATATCATGATATGTATTTGACAGACCACGTCAATCGATTTCTTCGCGGCTGCCCTGGCACTGCTTGTCAGACTGGTTCAGCGCGCAAAAACAAAAGCCTGCGGACGATCTCGCAGGAAGGCTCCTGAAAGATCGCGCGCAAGCTTTGACTGGGCCGCACCCGCAGCCGGGCTGCGCGCGACAGCCCTGCCGCGCCAGCTCTCCGGCGTTTCGTCCTTACACGTTCATGATCGAGACCAGGCGCGTGTTCAGGTGCGCCTCGATGGCCTCGGGGCCGCCTTCCGAGCCATAGCCCGAGTCCTTCAGGCCGCCAAACGGCAACTCGGCCGCAGGTGCGGCGGCCTGGTTGATCCAGAGCATGCCCACTTCCAGGCGCTGCGCCAGCAGGTGCGCATTCTTCAGAGACGATGTGAACGCATAGCCGGCCAGGCCAAACGGCAGGCGGTTGGCTTCGGCAATGGCGTCTTCGATCTTTTCAAACCCACGAATCGCAGCCACGGGGCCAAAGGGTTCTTCGTTCACGATGCGGGCCGACAGGGGCACGTCGTTGAGCACCGTGGGCTGGAAGAAGTTACCTTCGGTGCCGATGCGCTCGCCACCCGTCACCAGCGTGGCGCCCTGCTGCACGGCGTCGGCCATTAGGTCGGCCATCGCTGTGATGCGGCGGGGGTTGGCCAGCGGGCCCATCTGCGTGCCGGCCGTGAGACCATCGCCCACCTTCAGGCCCTGCGCGTACTTGGCGAAGGCAGCCACGAAATCGGCACGGATGCTCTCGTGCACCAGATAGCGGGTGGGCGAGATGCAGACCTGGCCTGCGTTGCGGAACTTGGCCCCGCTGCCGATCTTGATGGCCAGTTCGAGGTCGGCGTCTTCGGCCACGATGACCGGTGCATGGCCGCCCAGTTCCATCGTCACGCGCTTCATGTGCTTGCCGGCCAGCGCGGCCAGTTGCTTGCCCACGGGCGTGGAGCCGGTGAAGGTGACCTTGCGGATGATGGGGTGCGGAATCAGGTAGCTCGAGATTTCAGCCGGGTCGCCATAGACCAGGCCCACGGTGCCTGCGGGCACACCGGCATCGGCAAACGCGCGGATCAGCTCGGCGGGGCTGGCGGGGGTTTCTTCGGGTGCCTTGACCAGAATGGAGCAACCGGCGCCCAGCGCGGCGGCCAGCTTGCGCACCACCTGGTTGATGGGAAAGTTCCAGGGCGTGAACGCGGCCACGGGGCCCACCGGGTCCTTCAGCACCATCTGCGTGGCCTTGAGGTTGCGCGAGGGCACGATGCGGCCGTACACACGCAGCGATTCGTCGGCAAACCATTCGATGATGTCGGCCGACGCCATGGTCTCGACCTTGGCCTCGGCCAGGGGCTTGCCCTGCTCTTGCACCATGATGGCGGCTATTGATTCGGCGCGCTCGCGCATCAGGGCCGCTGCGCGGCGCATGGTCTTGGCGCGCTCGGCGGCAGGCATGTCGCGCCAGGCTTCAAAACCCTTTTGTGCGGCGTCCAGCGCGCGGTCCAGATCGACCTTGGTGGCATGGGCCACGCGGCCGATTTCCTTGCCCGTGGCGGGGTTGAACACGGCAAGGGTCTTGCCTTCAGCGGCGTCTTGCCACTGGCCTGCGATGAAGAGCTGGGTGTTGGGATAGGTCATGAGCGTTGGTTGGTCAGCCAAGGTGGTGAAAAAATCAAAAAAACGACTATACGCCTGCGATGATGGCTGTGTATTTCAAGGAGATTGCATGCGAGAAGTAGTCCAAAGCCTCGAAGAGTCGCGCATCCGCGAAGTGGCCAACGAGGGCCTGGGGCGCAGCGATGTGCTGAAGTTCTGGTTTGGCGAGAGCGACGAGGTGACGCCCGATTTCATCCGCGACGCGGCCATTGCGTCGCTGCAAAAGGGCGAGACCTTTTACGCCCACAACCTGGGCCTGCCCGAACTGCGCCACGCGATTGCGGGCTACATGCACGGTCTGCACCCGCAGCAGCACACCGATGCGTGGTTCGACCGCATCGCAGTGACGTCCGGCGGTGTGAACGGCCTGATGGTGGCCGTGCAGACCCTGGTGGACGCGGGCGACGAAGTGGTGCTGGTGACGCCCGTGTGGCCCAACCTGGTGGCGCAGCCGCGGATTCTTGGGGCGCAGGTGCGCGCTGTGCCACTGGTGGCCGACGTGCACGGCGCGTGGCAGCTGGACATGGATACGCTGCTGGCCGCCATCACACCTGGCACGCGCCTGCTGGTCGTCAACGCACCCAACAACCCCACGGGCTGGACGCTGACGCGCGAGGAGCAAGCCACCATCCTGGCGCATTGCCGTCGCACGGGCACCTGGATCCTGGCAGACGAGGTGTACGAGCGGCTGTACTACGCGGGCGACACGGCCAACGGCGCCGCACCCAGCTTTCTGGACGTGGCCGAGCCCGAGGACCGCCTAGTGGTGACGCACAGTTTTTCCAAGAGTTTTTTGATGACCGGCTGGCGCCTGGGGTGGCTGGTGTTGCCGCCATCGCTGACGCATGCCGTTGGCAAGCTGATCGAGTTCAACACCTCGTGCGCGCCGGTGTTTGTGCAGCGCGGGGCCACGGTGGCGCTGCAGCGCACGGAGGAGGTGACGCCTGCGCTGGTGGCGCATCTGAAGAGCTGCCGGGACACGCTGGTGCCGCTGCTGGCCGGTGTGCCGGGGGTGTCGGTGGCCACGCCGCGTGGGGGCATGTATGCGTTCTTCCGCATCGACGGTTACGACGACTGCCTGACGCTGGCCAAGCTGCTGGTGCGGGAGGCGGGGTTGGGGTTGGCGCCGGGCAGTGCGTTCGGGGGCGAGGCACAGGGGTGGTTGCGGTGGTGTTTTGCGAGCCGGGATGTGGGGAGGTTGGGGGAAGGGGTGGGGAGGTTGAGGGGGTGGTTGAAGGGGTGATGGAAAGGGATTTTTGAACGATTTTGGCTGCTGGCGCTTTTGGAATAAGCGCTGGCAGCTATTGTTTTTATAGTTATTGGGGCTCTCCTTCCCGTTCGCGCTGAGCTTGTCGGAGCCGGTGGAAGCTCGTTCTCTAGTTTGGGCGGCGTGCTTGGGTTGAGGGCAGAGGCCGGGATGTCGCCCCGGCGGGCGAGTCCCTTTCTTTCGCGTCGCCGAAAGAAAGGAACCAAAGAAAGGGCGACCCTACTGTCTGCGACCCCTTCGCTGCGCTGCGGGGCAACCTGGGGTGCTCGGTCACGGGGTGCACCGCAGAACTCGCTGCGCACCTGCGGCGCTCCGCTCGGACAACTGCGGTGAGTCAGTTCACGAAGCATGCGCGCTCCGACGCGCATGCCACCCCGCGCCCTGCGCGCCCCAGGCGCATCCAGAAGGGAACCCGGGGGAGCGGACTTCCACACGGGCCATTGCTTCGCTCGGCCCCATCTCGCGGGCGCAAGCGCCACGCGCTGCGGCGGCAGGGCCGAGCGCAGCGATGGCCCGAAGGGCAGTTTGGCTGTTCGGATGTTCTGCTGCCCCACCCCTGCTGGCTGCGCCTGCGGCGGGGCGGTTGCGGGGTGGCATGGGCGTCGAAGCGCCCATGCTCCGTGAACTGACTCGCCGTGGTTGTCCGAGCGGCGCTGCGCAGCAGCAAAGCGAGTTCCACGGCGCACCCCGCAACCGCCCCGACGCAGGTTTGCCCCGTAGCGAAGCGCAGGGGTCGCAGACTGGGGGTCGCCTCTCTTTGGCTTACTTTTCTTTGGCGAAGCAAAGAAAAGTGAGTCGCCCGCCGGGGCGACAACCCGGCCTCCGCCCTCAACCCCAGCATGCTTTTCAAACCAGCACGCCCCAGCTTCGACAAGCTCAGACCGAACGGCCCAAGTCAACCCCAGTAGCTACAAAAATAATAGCCACCTCCGCTTGATAGATAAGCGCCAGCAGCCAAAATCACTCAAAAAAACTACTGCGACACCTGCGCCACCTTCACAGCAGGCTGATCCCCCCACCCGCCTCCAAGCGCCCGAATCAACCCCACCGTCGCCACATACTGCGCCGTCCGCACCTGCAACTCCTGCCGCCGATTGCGCAATTCGCTGCGCCGCGCGTCCAGCAACTCCAGCTGACTCACCAAGCCATTGCGATACCGCACATCCGACAACTGCGTGGCCCGCCGCGCCGCAGTCACCGCACGCCCTTGCGCCTCGGCCTGGCCAGACAACAAGCGCAGCGAGGTCAACTGGTCCTCAACGTCACGAAACGCGTTGAGCACCTGCCCCCGATGGTCCGCCAGCGCAGCCTCCAGGCGGGCCTTGGCGCCCTCGATCTGTGCATCGCGCTGGCCGCCGTCAAAGATCGGCAGCGACAGCAGCGCACTCACGCCCCAAGCACGGGCCGACCACTTGAACAGGTCACCCAGCTCTGGCGACGCATGCCCCGCATTGCCGGTGAGCGTGACGGCCGGGAACCACGCCTTCTGCGCCACGCCCACGCGTGCCTGCGCGGCCAGCACGGCAGTTTGCGCGGCCGACACATCGGGCCGGCGCGCCAGCACCGTGCCGGGCACGCCCGGCGGAATCACCGGCAACGCGGCATCGCCCGTTGCGGGCGGCAGCACAAAGCCGCTGGCCACCTCGCCGGCCAGCACAGCCAGCGCGTTGGTCAGCAAGGCCTGCTGGCGCTGCAAGCCCAGGGCATCGGACTCGGTGGCCGCCACCTCGGTCTGCACACGGGCCACGTCCAGCTCGGCCACATCGCCGGCTTGCAGGCGGCGCTGTGTCAGGCGCAGGGTGTCCTGGTAAGCGGCCAGACTCTCTTGCACCAGCACCTGCTCGGCCTGCACGGCGCGCAGTTGCAGGTAGGTTTGCGCCACATCGGCCTGCACCATGAGGCGCGTGCTCTGGAGCAAGGCCTCGCGCGTGTCGGCGTCGAGGCGTGCGGCGTCGCTGGTTTGCGAGAGGCGGCCGAACAGGTCCAGCTCGTACGAAGCATTGAGCCCCGCCGTGCCCAGCGTGGATGGCACCACGCTGCCCGTGCTGTTGGCACCGGCCTGGCGTGCAACGCCCGCCGAGGCGCCCACTTGCACCGAGCGCGCGGCGTCGGCAGAACGCAGCAGCGTGCGCGCTTCGGCCAGCCGCGCGGCGGCCTGCTGGATGCTGGTGTTGGCCTGGCCCGCGCGCTGCACCAGATCGGCCAGCACCGGGTCTTGAAAGCCGAGCCACCACTCGCCGCGCGGCTGCGCTTCGGCGGGGGCAGCGACTGTCCAGGGCGCCGCGGGCAGTGCGTCGCCGCCTGCCGTGAAACTGGTGGGCACGGGCACACCCGCATGCGGCGCGGGGGCCACGGGCTGGGTCATGCAACCGGCCAGCACCAGGGCGGCGGCCAGGGGCGCCAGCAGGCTGCGCTTGCGCACGCCAAAGACAGCACCCTCGGTGGAGTTTTTCTTCAAAAGCAATTCGGTCATGGTTGTTCTCCTGCCCCAGTCGTTACGCCCGGTGCATTCGGCAGCGCGGAGCACGTGGCGAGGGCCACAAAGATTTTTCTTGTCACCGTTTTCAAAAGCATCATTCGTGCTCCTTGCGCGGCGCTGCCAGCACCGGGTGGGCAATGCCGCCGCTGCCCGGGGTGTGCGAGATGGGCGCCACATGCGTGCCATGCTCCACCAGCGGGCGGTTGCCTGCCAGCTTGCGCAGCAGCACGTAGAACACGGGCGTAAGGAACAGGCCGAAGGCCGTCACCCCAATCATTCCGGAGAACACCGCCACACCCATGGCGCTGCGCATTTCGGCGCCGGCACCGGTGGACAGCACCAGGGGCAGCACACCCATGACGAAGGCCAGTGAGGTCATCAGGATAGGACGCAAGCGCAGACGGCTGGCTTCGATGGCGGCCTGCACGGGGGTGCGCCCGGCAAACTCCAGTTCGCGCGCAAACTCCACGATCAGGATCGCGTTCTTCGCTGACAGCCCCACCAGCACGATGAGCCCGATCTGCGTGAACACGTTGTTGTCGCCGTTGCTCAGCCACACGCCGGTCATGGCCGCCAGGATGCCCATGGGCACGATCAGGATGATGGCAATCGGCAAGGTGAGGCTTTCGTACTGCGCGGCCAGCACCAGGAACACCAGCAGGATGGCCAGAGGGAACACCAGCACGGCAGAATTGCCCGCCAGGATTTCCTGGTAGGTCAGCTCGGTCCACTCGAAGGTGATGCCCTGGGGCAGCGTCTCAGCCGCGATGCGCTCGATGGCGGCCTGCGCCTGGCCCGATGAATAACCGAGTGCAGGGCCGCCGTTCACATCAGCAGCCAGGTAGCCGTTGTAGCGCATGGCACGTTCGGGGCCGAAGCTCGGCTCCATCTTCATCAGCGCCGACAGGGGCACCATCTCGCCGGTGCTGGAACGCACCTTGAGCAGGCCCACATCCTCAGCCCGCGCGCGGTAGGCCGCATCGGCCTGCACGCGTACGCTGTAGGTGCGGCCGAACTGGTTGAAGTCGTTGGCATAGAGGCTGCCCAGGTAGATCTGCAGCGTGTCAAAGATGTCCGTCACCGGCACACCGAGCTGGCGTGCCTTGGTGCGGTCGATGTTGGCGTACAGCTGCGGCACATTGACCTGCCAGCTACTGAAGATGCCGGTCAGCTCGGGCGTCTGGTAGGCCTTGGCCATGAAGGCCTTCACGGCGCCGTCCATGGCTTCGTAGCCCAGCGAGGCACGGTCTTCGATCTGCAGCTTGAAGCCTCCCGTGGTGCCCAGGCCCGCCACCGGGGGTGGCGGGAACATGGCGATGAACGCGTCCTGAATGCTGCCAAAGGCCTGGTTCAGCTGGCCTGCCACGGCGCCGCCGCTCTGGTCGGCGCGGGTGCGCTCGGCAAAGGGCTTGAGCGTGGCGAACACGATGCCGGCGTTGGAGCTGTTGGTGAAGCCGTTGATCGACAGGCCCGGGAAGGCAATCGCGTCTTCGACGTTGGGGTTCTCCTTCATGATCTCGCCCATGCGGCGGATCACGTTCTCGGTGCGGTCCAGCGTGGCGCCGTCGGGCAACTGCGCAAAGCCGATGAGGTACTGTTTGTCCTGCGCGGGCACGAAGCCGCCGGGCACGATCTTGAACAGGCCCATGGTGGCCCCCACCAGCGCGAGGTAGATCACGAACATCAGCGCCTTGCGGCCGATCACGCGCTTGACGCCGCCGCTGTAGGCCTCGGAGCCACGGTGGAACAGGCGGTTGAAGCCGCGGAACAGGCCACCGAACACTTTGTCCATGCCGCGCGTGAGCGCGTCCTTGGGCTCGTTGTGGCCCTTGAGCAGCAGTGCTGACAGGGCGGGCGACAGGGTCAGCGAGTTGATCGCCGAGATCACCGTGGAGATCGCGATGGTCACCGCGAACTGCTTGTAGAACTGGCCTGTGAGGCCACTGATGAAGGCCAGCGGCACGAACACTGCCACCAGCACCAGCGCAATCGCGATGATGGGGCCGGACACTTCACGCATGGCGCGGTAGGTGGCCTCGCGCGGGGTCAATCCCGCCTCGATGTTGCGCTCCACGTTCTCCACCACCACGATGGCATCGTCCACCACAATGCCGATGGCCAGCACCAGGCCGAACAGGCTCAAGGCATTGATCGAGAAGCCCAGCAGGTGCAGCACCGCAAACGTACCCACCACCGACACCGGCACGGCCAGCAGCGGGATGATGGACGCGCGCCAGGTCTGCAGGAACAAAATCACCACCAGCACCACGAGGGCGATGGCTTCGAGCAGCGTGTGGATCACGGACTTGATCGACGCACGCACGAACTGAGTGGGGTCGTACGCAATGCGGTACTCCACGCCTTCGGGCATGTTCTTCTGGATCTCGTCCATGGTGGCGCGCACGTTGGCCGAAATGTCGAGCGCGTTGGAGCCCGGCGCCTGGAACACGCCCATGCCCACAGCGGGGTCGTTGTTGAGCAGCGAACGCAGCGAGTAGTCGGCCGCGCCCAGCTCCAGGCGGGCGATGTCGCGCAGGCGCGTCACGGCGCCATCAGTACCGGTCTTGACGATGATGTCGCCGAACTCTTCTTCGGTCTGCAGGCGGCCCTGGGCGTTGATGGACAACTGCAGGTCCACGCCGGGCAGGCCGGGCGATGCGCCCACCACACCGGCGGCGGCTTGCACGTTCTGACCACGGATGGCGGTCACCACGTCGCTGGCCGAGAGGCCGCGCTGCGCGACCTTCTGCGGGTCCAGCCACACACGCATGGAGTAGTCGCCGCCGCCGAAGATCTGCACCTGGCCCACGCCCTGGATGCGCGCGAGGCGGTCCTTCACGTTGAGCACGGCGTAGTTGCGCAGGTAGTCGATGTCGTAGCGGTTGTTGGGCGAGACCAGGTGGACCACCATGGTCAGGTCCGGCGCGCTCTTGACGGTGGTGACGCCCAGGCGGCGCACCTCCTCGGGCAGGCGCGGCTCGGCCTGCGAGACGCGGTTCTGCACCAACTGTTGGGCCTTGTCAGGGTCAGTGCCGAGGGCAAAGGTCACGGTCAGCGTCATCACGCCGTCGGTGGTGGCCTGGCTGCCCATGTAGAGCATGCCTTCCACGCCGTTGATGGATTCCTCCAGTGGCGTTGCCACGGTCTCGGCGATCACCTTGGGGTTGGCGCCCGGGTACTGTGCGCGCACCACCACGGAGGGCGGCGCGACTTCAGGGTATTCGGAGATGGGCAGACCGCGCAATGCGATGAGCCCCCCGAGGAAGATGAGCACCGACAGCACCCCGGCAAAGATGGGGCGGTCGATGAAAAAGCGGGACAGGTTCATGGATGCAAATTCCTTGGTTCCGGCGCGCTCAAGCGGCAGGCGACTTGGCGGCGTTCTTGGCTTCCTTGCGATCACCCGCAACTTCGGCCTTGGCTGTCATGGGCACGGGCTGCGGGGCCACCACGGCACCGGGGCGCACGCGTTGCAGGCCATTAACGACGATGTTCTCGCCCGCCTTCAGGCCCGACGTGACCACGCGCAGGCCGTCAATCGGCGCGCCCAGCGTGACTTCGCGGTACTCGGCCTTGTTGCTCTCGCCCACCACCATCACGAACTTCTTGTTCTGGTCGGTGCCCACGGCACGCTCGTTGATCAGCAGCGCCTGCGTGTTGCGGGCCTGGCCCATGCGGACGCGGGCGAACTGACCGGGGATCAGCGAGCCGTCTTCGTTGTCGAACACGGCGCGCACGCGCACGGTGCCGCTTCGGGCATCCACCTGGTTGTCGATGAGCTGCAGGCGCCCGGCGTAGGGCGTACCGCCCGTGGTGCCTGTACCCATCTGCACGGGGATGCGCTCAATGAGCTGGCGGGCGCTGTGGCCTTTGGAGCCGCTTTGCAGGTCTGCCAGCGCCTTCACCACGATTTGCTCGTCGGTATCAAAGCTCGCGTAGATGGGGCTCACGGACACCAGCGTGGTCAGCACCGGGGCGCCCGCACCGGCCGCCACCAGGTTGCCCACGGTGACTTCGATGCGGCCCACACGGCCCGCGACGGGCGCGCGCACCTGGGTGTACGAGAGGTTCAGCTTCGCGGTCTGCAGCGCAGCCTGGGCAGCACGCAGGTTGGCATCGGCCTCGCGCTGGGCGTTCAGGCGTTCGTCGTGCTCACGCTGGGCAATGGCCTTTTCTTCGAGCAGGCGCGTGGCGCGCTCCAGCTCGCTGCGGGTGTACGACAGGCGGGCCTGCGCGGCCACCACCTGGGCTTCGGCACGGTCCACTTCGGCGGCGTAGGGGGCGGGGTCCACCGTGACCAGCAGGTCGCCCTGCTTGACCAGCGAGCCTTCGCGGAAGTGCACGGCCTGCACGGCGCCCGAGACGCGCGGGCGCACGTCCACGCGCTGCACGGCTTCGAGGCGGCCGGAGAACTCGTCCCACAGGGCGATGTCTTTTTGGAGCACGGCCGCCACCGACACCGGCATGGCCGGGGGCGCAGCAGGGGTGCCATCAGCCTGGGCGGCGGGCGCCTGGAACACAAGGATGATGGCGGCCACGGTGGCCGTCACAGCAGTGGCAAGGGTGGCCAGGCCCAGCGGGCGGCTCTTGGAGAGAGGATTGGAGTTCATGGTCGTTTCAATCGTTAAGGCCGCCCTTGTGGAGCGAGCCAGTGGAGGTTTTCTGCCGCGCCCCGGTAGGTGGCGTTGTGCCGACAAGAGTCAAAAAAGGTGTCACAACCGTGGGCAGATGGGCAGTCTCGGCAATGACACCGTGGCAAAGTCAAGGCCCCGGCAGCACACCGCCGGGACACTGAGAACCGACGTCAGAAGACGCGGCAACACTGTGTGTTGTGACAGCCGTGGCTGCAGACAGGCAAGTCGCCCAACGGGTTGTTCATGGTGTGATTTCCTCCGTATGTATCGTTGACATCAATGGCACCTGCCCGCCGTCTGCGCCCTGATGGGCCCGGCGTGCAGAAATACGTGGGCAAAGCTTCTCCCTCCGGCACGTGTGGGCCGGAAAAATCAGCGTTGATAACCAGGTGGTTGGCGGTAAGGCCGCAGTATCAAACCTCAACCAAAGTTGAGGTCAATGACTTTCTGGAGACAGCCTTGCCGGGTTCAGGGTCTCAGGAAGGCACCGGACATCGGGTGGCTTCAAAGAACAGGCGGAACTGTTCCTGCGCACCGGTTGCGCAAGGGCATTCGTGGGGGCCGGTTTGCAGCAAGGCATCGGGCCACTGCGCCGTTTTCGAGAAAACATGGCGGGTCACCTGCAGGCCCGCCGCCTCCAGCCGGGCGGCATAGGCCAGTGCCTCATCGTGCATGGGGTCGGTGTCGCCCACCAGCACCAGCGTAGGCGGCAAGCCGGCCAGACGGTGTGCTGCGGCAGGCACCGCATAGGGGTGCTCGGCATCGCGCGGGCAACGCAGAAAATTGCGCCAGCCTTCGGCCCATTTGCAGCCAGTGGCATTGCCCGTGGCTTCGCGCAGCGAGGCTGTGCCCACACACGGGTCCAGCATGGGCGAGAGCAGGATCTGCCCGGCCAGCGGCGGGTGCGACTGGTCGCGCGCCATCAGCCCCACAGCCGCTGCCAGATTGCCGCCCGCTTCTTCACCCGCCAGGTAGACCAGTGCACCTTGCCCGCCGAGCTTGGTGCGGTTGCGGTGCACCCACTTGAGCACGTCGTAGCCCGTGTCCACCGGCTGCGGGAACGGGGTGAGCGGGTACGCCACCGACACAACAACGGCCCCCACACCTTCCAGCAGCGAGGCCACGGTGCAGCCGTTGTCCAGCCCCCCCGAGGTAAATGCGCCTCCATGAAAATGCACCACCACCGGCGACGCCTGGCCCGTCTTCTTGCGCCCATACATGCGCACGGCCACATCCTGCCCCTTGGTCACTTCAATAGTGGAGTCGGAGCACACGGAGGCGGCCTTGCCCCCTTCGGTGGGTTTGGCAACGGGTGGCAATGTGGAAGATAGCGAGGACGGCTGGTCGGGCTGCATGGCATGTACCCATTGGATTGACGATGGATGAAATGTAGTGGCTCGGGCCTTTCAGATAAACAGGTCAAACACCACCGCACTGTTTCCAAAAGCTCAACAATCAAATGGCAGTGCCCGTGTGAGAATTCCGCAGCACCCACTGGTGGGTGCTGACGTTCCAGATTCAAGGAGAAGCCATGGACCAAATACAGGCCATGCGCATATTCGTGCGGGTGGTGGAGGCCGGCACGTTTACCCGGGCAGCGGATTCGCTATCGCTGCCCAAAGCCACCGTGACCAAGCATGTGCAGGCGCTGGAGGAGCGCCTGCGCGTAAAGCTGCTCAACCGCACCACGCGGCGCGTGACAGTGACGCCCGACGGCGCCGCCTACTACGACCGCACCGTCCGGCTGCTGACCGACCTGGATGACATCGAGGCCAGTATGACCAATGCACGCGCCAATCCGCGCGGTCGCCTGCGCATCGATGTCGGCACGTCGGTGGCACAGCTGCTCATCATTCCGAACCTGGCAGAGTTTCATGCACGGTACCCGGACATCCAGGTGGACCTGGGGGTGAGCGACCGCATCGTGGACCTGATCGGAGATAACGTGGACTGCGTGATTCGCGGTGGCGAGCTCAGCGACCAGTCGCTGGTGGCGCGGCGGGTGGGCAACCTGGAGTTCATCACGGTGGCATCGCCCGACTATCTGGCGCGCAAGGGCACGCCCACCCATCCGCTGGAGATCGAGGAAAAACACGCCAGCGTGATCTATTTTTCTCCGCAAAGCGGCCGGCACTACCCGCTGGAGTTCGTCAAGGGCTCCGAATCCATTGACATCACGGGTCCCTACCAGTTGAGCGTGAATGAAGCCAATGCCTATGTGACGTCCGTGCTGGCGGGGCTGGGCATCGGGCAGATCACCAGCTACCAGGCGCAACAACACCTGCAAAATGGCGCCCTGGTGCGGCTGATGCCAGAGTGGACCCAGCCGCCACTGCCTGTGTACGTGGTGTATCCACCCAACCGCCACCTGAGCGCCAAGGTGCGTGCGTTTGTGGACTGGGCGGCCGAGCTGTTTCAGCGCGAGACCCACCTGCAACGCACGCAGTGAAGGCATTCCACAAAGGCAGGCAGGGGCCTTTATGCTTGGGCCCATGAACGCTACCGAGTCCACCCCCACCCCTGACGCGCGCACCACCGAGGGCAGCCACACCGCGCAAGCTGCTGAGCCCACACCTCCAGCAGCTTCTGCCAAACAGCCCCGCAACCCCCTGCACGGCGTAACGCTGGAAGCCATGGTAGTGGGCCTGGCAGACTATTTTGGCTGGGACGAGCTGGGCCGACAGATCCCCATCCGCTGCTTTCAGATCGACCCCAGCGTGGGCTCCAGCCTCAAGTTTTTGCGCAAAACCCCCTGGGCGCGCGAGAAGGTCGAGAGCCTTTACCTCTTCATGCTGCGCGACCAGCGGCGCAACGCGCAAGAATGACTGGCAATGCGCGCTACCACGCCCCAAGCATCGCCAACCCCGAATGCGTATTCGGCACGGCTGAGCGCACGGTATCGCAATTTTCTGGTCCCCCTGCTGACGCTGGGCGTCATCGGTGGGTTCAATGCTTTGCTGGCGGCTCAGTCCGGAAGGGGTGATGCAGGATGGTGGCCCGTGGCGTGGCTGGCCACCATGTTCTTGGGGGTTTTCTTCAGTGCAGCCTTCATGGCCATGGCGGGTCGCCGCAAGCTGCCGGTGGCCTAGGGCATCGCTCTGGGTGCGACTGTAGGTCTGGGGCTGACGACCTATGGGATTCTGCAGACGAGCCTGCACGCCCCTTGGGGCGCAGTGATGCCCGACTGGCTGCGTGGCGCGCAGGCAAGAGCCTGGCTGGGCTCTCCCTGGGCACCGCTCATTCCCTACGCAGCGGGGCTGGCCTTGCATGGCGTGGCCATGCTGATTTTCAATCGCCGGACGTCACCAGAAAATCGCGGCTGATGCCGCCACCCAGGTCGTTGACCCGGTCCAGGAACTGCGTGAGGAACGCGTGCAGGCCCGTCGCCAGGATCTCGTCGATGCGACCGTACTGCAGGTCGGCCAGCAAGCGCCCTGCCCTGCGGCTGGTTTCGGCGGACTGCCCGTTGGCCAGCACGGCCAGGTTGTCCACCACCTCGCGCAGACAGGCGTGCAGCGATCGGGGCATATCGCGGCTCAGGATCAGCAGGTCGGCCACGCGCCCCGGCGTGATCACATCGCGGTAGACCTTGCGGTACACCTCGAACGCCGACACGCTGCGCAAGATGGCGCTCCAGTGGTAGAAGTCGCTTTCCTGGTTGCGGTCGCTGGGGCGGCCAAAAAAGTCATTCTTCACGGCGTGGAACTTCACATCCAGCAGGCGCGCAGTGTTGTCCGCGCGCTCCAGGAAGGTGCCCATGCGCAAAAAGTGAAACGCCTCGTCCTGCAGCATCGTGCCGAGCACCACGCCGCGTGAGAGGTGCGAGCGGTACTTCACCCATTCAAAGAACTGACCCGGGTCGCGCTCAAAGGCGCCCCCCTCCAGCTGGCGGTGCAGCTCCAGCCAGGTCTGGTTCTGCGTCTCCCACACCTCGGTGGTCAACGCACCGCGCACGGCCCGCGCGTTCTCGCGCGCGGCACGCAGGCACGACAGGATGGACGACGGGTTGTTGCCATCGTGCACCATGAACTCCAGCACGTTGGCGGGCGTCACTTCGCCATGCTTGGCGGTGTAGGCAGGAATCAGCTCGCTGATGGACAGCAGGCCCTCCCAGCCTTTCTGCGCCACATCGGCAGCCTGGGGCAACAGGGAGGTCTCGTAGCTCACATTGAGCATTCTTGCGGTGTTCTCAGCCCGCTCGGTGTAGCGGGACATCCAGAACAGATGGTCGGCGGTGCGGCTCAGCATGCGGCCTCCTTGATCGAGCAGGGCTGAGAACCCCGCACGTGCTGCGCACGCACGCGGTGTTGTGTCGAAAGCCCCATGGCATGGGGCTTTTCAGCCCGCTCGGTGTAGCGGGACATCCAGAACAGATGGTCGGCGGTGCGGCTCAGCATGTTCAGAGGCTCCCTTGCGATTGACTTTGCGACTGGCCCTGGGATTGCGATTGCGACTGGGATTGCACGGCCTTGGGTTGCGCGGCAGGCGCACCCTCGCCCAGCACCCAGGTGTCCTTGGTGCCGCCGCCCTGCGACGAATTCACCACCAGCGAGCCCTCTTGCAGTGCCACGCGCGTGAGGCCCCCTGCGGCCATCTGCACCTCGCGACCGCTGAGCACGAAGGGGCGCAGGTCGATGTGGCGCGGGGCGATGCCGCTTTCCACATAGGTCGGGCAGCTCGACAGGCTGAGCGTGGGCTGGGCGATGTAGCCCGCCGGGTTGGCCAGCAGGGCACGGCGGAAGTCCTCGATCTCGGCCTGTGTGGCGGCCGGGCCGATCAGCATGCCGTAGCCACCCGCGCCGTGCACTTCCTTCACGACCAGGTCCTTCAGGTTGGCCAACACATGCTGCAGATCCTCCTGCTTGCGGCACATCCACGTGGGCACGTTCTTGAGGATGGGCTCCTGCCCCAGGTAGAAGCGGATCATCTCGGGCACGTAGGGGTACACCGACTTGTCGTCGGCCACGCCCGTTCCCACGGCGTTGCAGATGCCCACGTTGCCTGCGCGGTAGGCCTCCATGAGACCGTGGCAGCCCAGCGTGGAGTTGCGGCGGAAGACCTGCGGATCGAGGAAGTCGTCGTCCACCCGGCGGTAGATCACGTCCACCCGCTGCAGGCCGCGCGTGGTGCGCATGTAGACGAACTTGTCCTTGACGACGAGGTCCTGCCCTTCGACCAGCTCCACGCCCATCTGCTGCGCGAGGAAGGCATGCTCGAAGTACGCGCTGTTGTGCATGCCGGGCGTGAGCACCACCACCGTGGGCTCGTCGGCCGCTGCGGGCGCGCTGGCGCGCAGGGTTTCGAGCAGCATGTCGGGGTAGTGGGCCACGGGCGCCACCTTGTGCAGGCTAAACAGCTCGGGGAACAGCCGCATCATCATCTTGCGGTTTTCCAGCATGTAGCTCACGCCGCTGGGCACGCGCAGGTTGTCTTCCAGCACGTAGTACTCGCCCTCGCCCTGCGCGTTGGGCGCGCGCACGATGTCGATGCCGGCAATGTGCGCGTAGATGTTCTGCGGCACATGCAACCCGGCCATCTCGGGCCGGTACTGCGCGTTGTTGAGGATGAGGTCGGCGGGCACGATGCCGGCGCGGATGATGTCCTGGCCGTGGTACACGTCGTGGATGAAGCGATTGAGCGCCGTGACCCGCTGCACCAGCCCCTGCTGCATGCTGCTCCACTCATGGGCCGGAATGATGCGCGGAATCAGGTCAAACGGAATCAACCGTTCATTGCCCGCGCCGCCCTCGTCCTTTGCGCCGTAAACGGCGAAGGTAATGCCCACGCGCCGGAAGATCATCTCGGCTTCGGCCCTGCGGGCCTGCATCACATCAGGGGGCTGTTTGCTCAACCACTGCGCGTAGCGCTTGTAGTGTTCCCGCACATCGCTGCCATCAAAAGGCAGCATGGCGTACATCTCGTCAAATTTCTGCATGAACTGGCCTCCTGAAGACAGGATAGCAAGTTGCGCGCCCACACTCTGCAAACGGCCCCTGGTGGCACTACGGCATCGCGCCTGCTGAGTCCGCCCGGGGCACCATCTGGTGCTGCCAGTAGCGTCGGCCCGCATCGCGTTCACACCCTATTGCTGCGGGTTTGGCAGAGGCCCAGGTCGCGGCGCCGCAGCGCGAAGACTCCACCACCTCGATGTCGCGAAGGCGATAGCGCTGCAACACCTGCGGGGCTGGATGGCCAAAGCGGTTGCGGTACCCGGCTTGCACCAAAGCAGTGCGCGGCTGGACGGCATCCAGAAACGCCGGGGACGACGATGTCTTGCTGCCGTGGTGGGGCACCAGCAGCAGGTCGGCCTGGAGCGCCGCACCGCGCGCCAGCAGGGCCTGTTCCTGCGGGGCTTCGATGTCGCCCACCAGCAAGGCCGACACGCGCTGCGGCCCGGCGGAGGTGATGCGCAGCACACAGCTCAGCGCATTGGGGCGCACGCTGCGCACCGCCGCGTCGTCCGGCTGCGGGTGCAGCACTTCGAAAGCCACACCATCCCACTCCCAGCGCTGGCCCGCCAGGCAGGGCTGGACTGGGCGCAAGGCCTGCAAGGTGTTCTCTGCCTCGATCGAGCCCAACAGCTCCGCATGCGGCTGCTGCGCCAGCACCGCGGCCGCACCGCCGGTGTGGTCTGCATCACGGTGGCTGAGCATGAGGGTGTCCACGCGCTCCCCCAGTGCCCGCAGCAGCGGCACCAGCACGCGGTGGCCCGCGTCGCTCTCGCGGCTGAAACGCGGCCCTGCGTCGTACAGCAGCGTGTGGGTGGCGGTGCGCACCAGCACCGCATTGCCCTGGCCGATGTCTGCGGCCAGCAGTTCAAACTGCCCTGCCGCCGGGCGCACCGGCTGCCACCACAGCGCGGGCCACAGGAGGGGAAATGCCAGCAGCCGCAGCCGCCAGGGCAGGCGCGTGGCCAGCAGCGCCCCTCCGGCCACGGCCAGCATGCCCGCCCACAACGGCGCGGCAGGCAGGAAGACCACGGCCCAGGGCCACAACGCCAGCCATTGCAGCAGAGCTGCCAGCGGCTGCAAACTGAGGGCGGCCAGGCTCCACAAGGGCGCCCACAGCACGCCGCCCAACGCCAGCGGGGTGACCACCAGGGTGACCCAGGGAATCGCCACCAGGTTGGCGGCAAAACCCACCACCGACACCTGGCCAAACAGCAGCAGGGTCAGGGGCGTGAGCGCCAGCGTCACCACCCACTGCTCCCGAATCAATGCATAAAAATGGTGCCTAGCGCTGGTTGGATAAGCGCCACCAGCTATTGAATTAGTAGCAAACAGAATACCCACCGCCACAAAGCTCAGCCAGAAGCCTGCCTGCGCCAGCGCCCACGGGTCTGCCACCACCACAGCTGCACAGGCCCACAGCCACACCTGCGGCCAGGGCCAGCGGCGGCCGCTGAGCTGCAGCACGGCAATGGCCGCCAGCATGATCACCGTGCGCTGTGCAGGCACGCCCCAGCCGCTGAACAGCGCGTAGGCTGCCGCCAGCACCACCCCGGCGGCCAGTGCTGCGGAGGGCGCGGGCACCGCCAGGCACAGCCGGGTGGAACGCCGCCACAGGGCACCCACCACCAGCGCGGCCAGCCAGGCAAACAAGGTGATGTGAAGCCCGGAGATGCTCATGAGGTGAGCCACGCCCGTGGCGCGGAACACATCCCAATCGGCACGGTCAATGGCGCGCTGGTCACCCGTCACTAAAGCCGCCACCACGCCCGCAACGCGCGTGCGGGCCGGGTCACTGCCATCCTGATCGCCCGCCAGGCGCTCCAAGATCGCATCGCGCACCGACTGCCGCATCCGCTCCACCGGATGCAGCCAGGTTGCAGCCACAAACTCCGGCGGCTCGTCCTTGGGCCCTGCACGCACGTAGCCTGTGGCCTGCACGCCCTGCTCCCACATCCACAACTCGTAGTCAAAACCATGCGGGTTGTGCAGCCCGTGCGGCGCCTTCAGGCGCACCGTCAACGCCCAGCGGTCGCCAGCTTTCAGGGCGGGCGGTGGACGCTGCAGGTCCAAGGTTCCGGCCGCATCGCGGAACGGGCCGCCGTACCAGGCCACATCGATGCGCGGCGGCAGCGTCACCGGGGCACCGTTCAGGCGCGCGGCCTCCACGTCCACGCGGATGCGGGTGCCAGCCTCGTTGGTCTGCGGCATGGCCGCCACCACGCCGGTCACACGGATGTCCTGGCCCTCCAGCGCGGGCGCGAGGCCCTGGGCCGCATAGTCCACAGCGCGCAGCCCACACAGGGCGAACATCACCAGCACTCCGGCGGCCACCGCCAGCGCGGTGGCCGCATGAGCGCCCCATCTGCGTCGCCTGGACGCTGCCCGCGCGCACCCGCCCACCACACACGCCGCCACCAGAACCGCCCCGTAGACCACCTCGGGCCACAACACCGGCTGCTGCAGCTGCAGCGCGGCCCCCAATACGGCCCCCAGCAGCCACGCAGGCAAGCGCCAGGGAACGGCGGCGACCATCGCGGAGCTTTCGCTGGCCACGGCGCCATCCAGGCCCACAGGGGCGGATGAAATGGCATTAGGGGCGCTTATGGCGGGCATGGGCTGATGCTAATGCGATGCCTGGGGGCTGGCCGCTGGATTCTGCACACCAGGCTGTGTAACACTCGCGGCCATCCGGGTGCCGCCGGACCGCGAAGCCACCGCGCTGACCAGCAGGCCATGCCGGCGCACCTGCACCGGCCAGCCCCCGCCATCCACCTTCACGCCAAACCGAGGAAAGACCATGAGCGTTTACGACAAGCTGAAAGAACTCAACATCACCCTGCCCCCCGTGTCGGTGCCCGCTGCCGCCTATGTGCCCTATGTACAGACGGGCAACCTAGTGTTCCTGTCCGGCCACATCGCACGCAAGGACGGCAAGCCCTGGGCCGCGCAGTTTGGCCGCGATATCGGCACCGAAGAAGGCAAGGAAGCTGCACGCTCGGTAGCGATTGACCTCATGGGCACGTTGCAGGCTGCCTGTGGCGGCGACCTCAACCGCGTCAAGCGCATCGTCAAGGTCATGAGCCTGGTGAATTCCACGGGTGATTTCACCGAGCAGCACCTGGTGACCAACGGTGCCAGCGAACTGCTGGGCCAGGTCTTTGGCGAAAAAGGCGTGCACGCCCGCAGCGCTTTTGGCGTGGCGCAGATCCCCCTGGGCGCCTGCGTGGAAATCGAGCTGATCGCAGAGCTGGCCTGACAGACCCCACCCCCCTCACCAAAAAAAAACCCATGGCATGACTGCCATGGGTTTTTTTGTTTTCTGCGCTGGGCGGTGACGGATACGCCCCTCCCAGCCGCCATGACACCATGGCTGCCAGTTGTCAGAGCGTCAAAAAGACTCCCAGTCCTCTTCCGATCCCTGGGCCACCGCGGGCTTGCGGCTGGCGGGTGCGGCAGATACCTTGGCAACAGCGACCGCTGCAGCCGGAGCCTTGGCCACCGCAGCGGGCGTGCCGTGGAGTGCCTTCGCACCAGAACCCGGTGCAGGCCGTGCGGGTGCCGAGGGGACAGCGGTAGCGGCGGGTGCCTGTGGCCGCTGGGCAGCCGTAGCGCGCGCCGCACCAATGGCCGCCTGCGCGGGCCCATAGCTGGCGGCATTCACCTTGAACATGGACACCTCGCGCGCCAGGTGGTCTGCCTGCTCACGCAGGCTCTGGGCGGCGGCGGCGCTTTCTTCCACCAGCGCCGCATTCTGCTGCGTCATCTGGTCGAGGTTGCTGATCGCCTTGTTGACCTGCGACACCCCCGCACTCTGTTCGGACGATGCTGCGGTGATCTCGCCAATCATGTCGGTCACGCGCTGCACCGACTGCACGATGTCGGTCATGGTGGTGCCCGCGTCCGACACCAGGCGCGAGCCCGTCTCCACCTTCTCGACCGATGCACTGATGAGCAACTTGATCTCCTTGGCGGCCTCGGCGCTGCGCTGGGCAAGGCTGCGCACCTCGCTGGCCACCACCGCAAAACCCCGGCCCTGCTCACCCGCGCGGGCTGCTTCCACAGCGGCGTTCAGCGCGAGGATGTTGGTCTGAAACGCTATGCCATCAATCACGCCAATGATGTCCGCGATCTTCTTGCTGCTGTGGTTGATGTCCTCCATCGTGGCCACCACCTGGTTCACCACCTCGCCGCCCCGGCGCGCCACGCCCGTGGCGCCCGCCGCCAGGCTGCTGGCCTGCTGCGCACTGCCTGCGCTTTGCTGGATGGTGCTGGTGAACTGCTCCATGGCGGCCGCCGTCTCCTGCAGGTTGCTGGAGGTCTGCTCGGTGCGGGCCGACAGGTCGTGGTTGCCCGTGGCGATCTCGGCGCTGGCGATGGCGATGCTGTCGGTGCTCTGGCGCACCTGGTGCACCATGCGACCCAAGGCGCTGCTCATGGCATACAGCGAACGCAGCAGGTCGCCAAACTCGTCGCCCCGGGTCACGGATTCCTGCATGCTCAGGTCGCCCCCCGCAATGCGTTCGGCCAGCCCGTTGGCCTGCTCCAAGGGCCGCTGGATGCTGCCGATCAGGTAGTAGGCACCCACAATGATGGCCAGCAGCAGCAGGCCCACGGCCACGGCAGCAATCTTGACCGTCAGCATGCGCTCTGCCGCCATCTGCTTCTGAACGGCCTCGGCGCCTTGCTGCTGCTGCTGAACGAACTCACGCAGCGTGGTGGTGTAGGCCGCCACCGAAGGGTTGTACTTCTGGGTGATCAACGTCACAGCCTGTTCTTGCTGCCCATCGCTCTTGAGTTTGCGGGCCTCGCCGCGCAGGTCGATCATGGTCTTGCGCGCAGCGGCGATCTTGGCCATCTGCTGCTTGTCGGCCTCTGACAGGGCCATGGATTCCAGCGACTTTTGCACTTCGCTGATCTGCGCCGATGTGGCCGTGATCACATCCTTGAACTCGGCTTCGACGGCCGGGTCGCTGCTGACGATCAGGGCCTGGGTTCTGGCGGCATTGGTCTCGGTAAGACCCGACCAGCGCAATGCCGCCTGCACGCGCGACTCCATGTCTTTGCTCACCGCATCAGCATGGGCCTGTACCTTGGCAGACCGGTAGGCCGCAAAGCCCACCACCGCCACCAGCATGACCACAATCAAAATCACCGCCAGCCAGAGCTTGTGAGCCATCCGAAGATGCTTGGGCATGGTTGCCTCCTGAAGCGTTGTGTTTGTGTACAGATGTTGCACGCTTTTTCACGATTGCACAAACTCCGTCACTGCACATCAGGGTCTGCCCTGCCTGCATGGGCCCCAGCACATCTCCCGGGGTGCGCGTCATTGCGCCACCAGAGTTCGGCCACGGGGTTTCAGCAAGTCGTGTCGCTCGGGCGAATGCCCCATTCGCATGCCATCTGTACGCCCATCGTCGACAAAAGCGCGGTGCCAGCGGCCCCTGTCGCCCGCTGCGACACCCTGAAAAAAACTGGCGACAGGCGCTAACTCGCAGGCCCGGGGTGCCGGGTGCATGAGCGGGCTGTCAGGCTGCGGAGCCGAGGAAGGCCTCAAAACGCGCCAGTTCCTCGCCCAGCGCGCGCCGGAACCCCGCGTCGCGTGGTGGGCGCCCGACCACAAAACCCAGAGCATGCTGCAGCCGACCACGCTCCACGCGCAGGTTGGCCCAGCCCACCATCTGTTCGCCGCACAGCACCGGCAACGCATAGTGGCCCATGGTGCGCTTGGGCGCCGGTACATACGCCTCGAACCGGTACGCCCAGCCCCACAGCATCTCGAAGCGGCGTCGGTCCCACACCACGGGATCGAACGGTGCCAATAGCCGCACGCCGTTATCCGGCTGGTGGCGGCGCGATGCCGGACTTTCAGCGACAGGCCAAAACCAGGTGGTTCCATCGACCACCGCATGGCCGTAGCGTGACGGTGCGGCCTTGGCCACCGCGCGCGCCTCGGCAGCCAGCTGCGGTGCGCCATAGCGCAGCAGCGTGACCAGGTAGCCCAGGCTGGGGGCAGGCAACGGGGCATACAGCGCCACGATGCGATCCACCAGGGCTTCGGCGCGGGCCAAACGTGCGGCGGGGCTGACGTCCTGCTCGGGATGCGCAACGGGTGCATACACCCGAGTGCCCGACTCGCGGCGGCACACCCGCAACCAGCCGTGGTGGTGCATCGCATCCAGCAGGCGTGTGCTGGCATTGAGCTCGCCGCCCCAGTAGCCCGCCACGCGGCCATGGTGCGCAAACGCTTCGCTCACTTCGCGCGGGTGCACGATGCCCCGCTCCTGCACAAACGCCAGCACCTCACGCGCACGTTCGGTAGTGGCGGCGTCCCACGGCCTGCGCGGCGTGCGCGGGTGCAGCAGCGCCAGCATCTCGCGGGACACAAAGCCGTAGTTAACGAAGGCGTCTTCTTCAATACCTAAGCGCTCGTAGCGGCGTTCCAGGTCACCCGCGCGGTAGTCGCGCACCCGCAGACGCAAAATCAGGTCCTGCGCCCGCGCGGGTGCTCGCATCGGGTCAGCCTGCACAAACCCCAGCTTGCGGATCGCGCCGGGCAGCGTCAGCGGTTTGAACAGGCTGCGCGCAATCGCGTAGCGGCGCAGCTCATCCAGCGTGGGTGAGCGCGACGCCACAGTCTTACTCCACGCGCGTCACTGCGTTGGGCTTGAAGCCCAGGTCCGCCGCCTTGCCCTTGCGGCCTCGCGCGGCGCGGGCGTTGTTCAGGCTGCGGATCTCCAGCGTCTCGTCGCGCTGCTTGCCACCCCGGCCAATGCCATCCAAGCGAATGCTGCGTGTGTAGGCTGCGGCTCCCGCCAGCTGATCCTTGTCTTCGAGGTCGATCAGCATCAGGCCGCGACCGCCGTTGACCATGGTTTTCAGCTCGGTGATCTCGAACGTGAGGATGCGTCCGCCCGTGGAGGCGCAGGCCACGTGCGTGGCAGGCAGCACCGGCTTGCTGCCTGTACTGCCTGCGGCATGCGAAGGCACACACACGGTTTCGCCCTCGCCCAACGTGAGGAAGGCCTTGCCGCCCTTCTGGCGCGAGACCATGTTCTCCACCGCCGCCAGAAAGCCGTAGCCACCGGAGTTGGACAGCAGCAGCGTGGCGTTGGCGGGCCCTGCAAAGTAGTGCAGCAGCTGCGTGCCGGCTTCCAGCTCGATGAGCGTGGTCACCGGCTGGCCGTCACCGCGTGCGCCGGGCAGCAATGACACCGCCACCGAGTACACGCGGCCATTGCTGCCAAAGGCCAGCAAGGTATCGACCGTGCGGCATTCAAACGTGCCATACAGGCCATCGCCCGCCTTGAAGGCAAAACTGGCAGCCTCGTGGCCATGGCCGGTGCGAGCGCGCACCCAGCCTTTTTGCGAGACGATCACCGTCACGGGCTCGTCCACCACCTTCACTTCGGCAACGGCTTTTTTCTCGGCCTGGATCAGCGTGCGACGCGCATCGGCAAAGGTCTTGGCGTCGGCCTCGATCTCCTTGACCATGGTGCGGCGCAGCGAGCCGGGGTTGTTCAAAATGTCTTCGAGCTTGCCCTGGCTTTCGCGCAGTTCTTTCAGCTCTTGTTCGATCTTGATGGCTTCGAGGCGGGCCAGCTGGCGCAGGCGGATTTCGAGGATGTCCTCGGCCTGCCGGTCGCTGAGGTTGAAGCGTGCAATCAGCGCGGCCTTGGGCTCCTCGGCCGCACGGATGATGGCGATCACCTCGTCGATGTTGAGCAGCACGGTCTGCCGCCCTTCGAGGATGTGGATGCGCTCGAGCACCTTGTTCAGGCGGTGCTGGCTGCGGCGCGTGATCGTTGTCTGGCGGAAGGCGATCCACTCTTCCAGCATCACGCGCAGCGACTTTTGCACCGGCTTGCCGTCGAGCCCCACCATGGTGAGGTTGATGGGGGCCGAGGTCTCCAGGCTGGTGTGCGCCAGCAGCGCGGTGATCAGCTCCTGCTGCGGGGTCTTGCCCGTCTTGGGCTCGAACACCAGGCGCACGGGGGCGTCTTTGCTGGATTCGTCGCGCACGACATCCAGCACGGCCAGGATGCTGGCCTTCAGTTGCGTCTGGTCCTGGCTCAGCGCCTTCTTGCCGGCCTTGACTTTGGGGTTGGTGATTTCCTCGATCTCTTCGAGCACGCGCTGCGTGCTCACGCCCGGTGGCAGCTCGTTCACCACCAGTTGCCACTGGCCACGCGCCAGTTCCTCGATCTTCCAGCGCGCGCGCACCTTGAGGCTGCCCCGGCCGGTGCGGTAGGCATCGGCAATGTCACCGGGGCTGCTGATGATCTGGCCACCGCCGGGGTAGTCGGGCCCGGGCACGATGGCCAGCAGCTCGTCTTGGCTCAGCGAAGGTGTCTTGATGAGCGCAATGCAGGCGTCGGCAATCTCGCGCAGGTTGTGGCTGGGGATTTCGGTGGCCAGGCCCACGGCGATGCCGCTGGCGCCGTTGAGCAACGCAAACGGCAGGCGGGCGGGCAACTGGCGCGGCTCCTCGGTGCTGCCGTCGTAGTTGGGCATGAAATCCACGGTGCCTTCGTCGATCTCGTCGAGCAGCAGGCTGGTGATGCGCGACAGGCGCGCCTCGGTGTAGCGCATGGCAGCGGCGCCATCGCCATCGCGGCTGCCGAAGTTGCCCTGGCCGTCGATCAGCGGGTAGCGCTGGGCAAAGTCCTGCGCCATGCGCACCAGCGCGTCGTAGGCCGACTGGTCACCATGTGGGTGGAAGCGGCCCAGCACATCGCCCACCACGCGGGCGCTCTTGACCGGCTTGGCGGCAGTATTGCGCGTGGGGCCGCTGTAGCCCAGGCCCATGCGGTCCATCGAATACAGGATGCGCCTCTGCACGGGCTTGAGACCGTCGCACACATCGGGCAACGCGCGGCCCTTGACGACCGACAGTGCGTATTCAAGGTAGGCGCGCTGGGCATAGCCCGCCAGGCCCACGGAGTCACCCCCGTCATCGCCTGCGGTGGTGAAATCCAAAGTCGGTTGGTCGCTCATTCGTTAACTACAGGTTCTTGATTCAGGTTCTGGTCGCGTGTCTGCGCGACGCGGGTGGGCGGCAGGTTGCCCCTGTTGGTGGCACCGCCCGAGAGCTCCATGCGTACGCGGCCAGGCGCTGCACGCTGTGCCAGCACGGGTGCCGGGGGCTTGAGCTGGGCATACAGGCCCAGCACGGTGCGCACGTAGCTCTGCGTTTCCTTGTACGCGGGGATTTGGTTGCCCGCGCGCTGTACCGCACCTTCACCGGCGTTGTAGGCCGCCACGGCCAGGTCCATGCGACCGGGGAACAGGTCCAGCAGGTGGCGCAGGTAACGGGTGCCAGTGGGCACATTCACCGCCGGGTCGGCCAGCTTCTGTTCCACAGTGCGCTTGGCGTCGCTGCTCACGCCAAAGCGGTTGGCGGTGGCGGGCATAACCTGCATCAGGCCCACGGCGCCCTTGGGCGACACGGCGGTGGCGTCAAAGCCGGACTCGGTCGCGATCACGGCCTGCAGCAGCTCGTAGTCCACACCGTGTTTGGCGGACGCAGCGCGCAGGTGGTGTTTGACGCGTTTGTAGTCGGGGGCGATGTCAAAAAAGGCCAGCAGGCGCGCGCCCGCTGCGGGCAGCGCATAGGGCATGGGCGACGCATTGGCAGGCGCATCGCGGGTGGAGTCAAAGTCGTTGCCGCGAAAAAACAGCTGGTAGCGCGCATCGACCTGCTCGGCCGCAAAGTGCGTCACGCCACGCTCGTCCACATGCGCCCACAGGTCCGCATGGGCCATTTGCTGCACAAAACATAGCAGCAAACCCAATACAGACAAGCGCAGGGCACTGTTTTTATTCATATTTTGATCACAAACACCGGGCGGAGCGCGTCGATGCGGTCAGATATCGATCTCGACCGCATCGCCATGCAACTCCATCAGCTCACGGCGCGCGGCGGCTTCGCCCTTGCCCATGAGCTTGGTGATGAGACCCTCGGTGGCGGCAAAGTCCATGTCGCCCAGCTGCACGGGCAGCAGGCGGCGGGTGTCGGGGTTGAGCGTGGTTTCCCACAGCTGCTCGGCGTTCATCTCGCCCAGGCCCTTGAAGCGGCTGATCTGGCATTTCTCGCGCGGCACGCCGTCTTTTTCAGCCTTGTCGAGGATGGCGGCCAACTCACCATCGTCCAGCGCATACATCTTGGCGGCGGGCTTCTTGCCCCGGGCGGGCACGTCCACGCGGAACAGCGGCGGGCGCGCCACGTAGATGTGGCCGGTTTCGATGAGCTTGGGGAAGTGGCGGAAGAACAGGGTGAGCAGCAGCACCTGGATGTGTGAGCCGTCCACGTCGGCGTCGCTCAAGATGCAGACCTTGCCGTAGCGCAGACCGCTCAGGTCCGGCGTGTCGTTGGGGCCGTGCGGGTCTACGCCGATGGCCACCGAGATGTCGTGGATTTCGTTGTTGGCAAACAGGCGGTCGCGCTCCACCTCCCAGGTGTTGAGCACCTTGCCGCGCAGCGGCAGGATGGCCTGGCTTTCCTTGTCGCGGCCCATCTTGGCGCTGCCACCAGCCGAGTCGCCCTCGACCAGGAAGACTTCGTTGTGGGCGATGTCCTTGCTTTCGCAATCGGTGAGTTTGCCGGGCAATACGGCCACGCCGGAGCCCTTGCGTTTTTCGACCTTCTGGCCGGCCTTCTGGCGGGTTTGCGCGGCCTTGATGGCCAGCTCGGCGAGCTTCTTGCCGTATTCAACGTGCTGGTTGAGCCAGAGTTCGAGCGCGGGGCGCACAAAGCCGCTGACCAGGCGCACCGCGTCGCGCGAGTTCAGGCGCTCCTTGATCTGGCCCTGGAACTGCGGGTCGAGGACCTTGGCACTGAGCACATAGCTGGCGCGCGCAAACACGTCCTCGGGCAGCAGCTTCACGCCCTTGGGCAGCAGGCTGTGCAGTTCGATGAAGCTCTTGACCGCGTTGAACAGCCCGTCGCGCAGGCCACTCTCGTGCGTGCCGCCCGCGCTCGTGGGAATCAGGTTGACGTAGCTCTCGCGCACGGGCTGGCCGTCTTCGGTAAAGGCCACGGCCCAGGCTGCGCCCTCGCCTTCGGCAAAACTTTCGTTGTTGCGGTCGGCAAAGCCCTCGCCTTCAAACAGCGGGATCACCGGGTCGCCGTTGAGCGTCTGCATGAGGTAGTCGCGCAGGCCGCCCTTGTACTGCCAGGTTTGCGTGTCGCGGGTTTTCTCGTTGACAAGCTGCACCGTCACGCCCGGCATGAGCACGGCCTTGCTGCGCAGCAGGTGGGTGAGCTCGCCCATGGGCAGCGCGCTCGACTCGAAATACTTGGCGTCGGGCCATACGCGCACCGAAGTGCCCTGCTTGCGCTCGCCCGCCTCCAGCGGCCTGGCCACCAGGGGTTCAATCACATCACCCGCCGAGAACACCAGGCGCGCCACCTTGCCTTCGCGGTAGCTGGTGGCCTCCAGCCGGGTGGCCAGGGCGTTGGTGACGGACACGCCCACACCATGCAGGCCGCCCGAGAAGCTGTAGGCCCCACCCTTGCCCTTGTCGAACTTGCCACCCGCATGCAGGCGGGTGAACACCAGCTCGATCACCGGCGCGTTTTCCTCGGGGTGCATGCCAAAGGGGATGCCCCGTCCATCATCCTCCACACTGACCGATCCATCGGCATGCAGCGTGACACGGATCTTCTTGCCATGGCCAGCCAGCGCCTCGTCGGCGGCGTTGTCCAGCACTTCCTGAACGATGTGCAGGGGGTTGTCGGTGCGGGTGTACATGCCCGGGCGTTGCTTGACGGGCTCCAGGCCCTTGAGCACGCGGATCGAGCCTTCGGAATATTCGCTGGCGGATGCAGAAGACGGTTTGGCAGACATAGCGGCGGATTGTAGTGCGGCAACGCAGCAATAGCTGGATATAAAACCAGCCTCACCTTCGCCCCTGCTGCCAACTGTATTGGTTCCCGGTGTATCAGCACGTTTCGCGCAATCTGGCTACATTCCTGCGCATGCATACGAATCCCCCCAAACTGTCCATGTTCCAGGTGCTGGCCTGCGGTGCGGCCATCGTGACCCTGTCGATGGGCATCCGCCACGGCTTCGGGCTCTGGCTCTTGCCCATCACCCAGGAGATGGGCTGGACACGCCAGTCGTTCGCACTGGCCATCGCCATCCAGAACCTGTCCTGGGGCCTGATCGGCATTTTTGCGGGCATGGTGGCCGACCGGTTTGGCGCGTTTCGCGTGCTGATGGGCGGTGCCGTGCTGTACGGCCTGGGCCTGGTGGGCATGGCACTGTCGCCCACGCCCACACTGTTTGCACTGACGGCAGGCGTGCTGATTGGCGCGGCACAGGCAGGCACCACCTACGCCGTGATCTATGGCGTGCTGGGGCGGCAGATAGCGCCCGAAAAACGTTCCTGGGCCATGGGCGTGGCGGCGGCGGCGGGCTCGTTCGGGCAATTCCTCATGGTGCCGGTGGAGGGCTGGCTGATTGCGGGCCTGGGCTGGCAACAGGCGCTGCTGGTGCTGTCGATGGCCGTGTTGCTCATCGTGCCGCTGGCCTTTGGCCTGCGCGAGCCGGGCTTCAAGGGAGCGGCCCCCGTGAAGCGCGAGCAGACCATCGTGCAGGCGCTGGGCGAGGCTTTCCGCTACCCCAGCTTCAACCTGCTGATGGCGGGCTACTTCGTCTGTGGATTCCAGGTCGTGTTCATCGGCGTGCACATGCCCAGCTACCTCAAGGACCATGGCCTGTCGCCCCAGGTGGCCAGCTATGCGCTGGCGCTGATTGGCCTGTTCAATGTGCTGGGCACCTATGTGGCCGGCGCGCTGGGCCAGCGCATGCCCAAGCGGTTCATCCTGGCGTTCATCTACTTCGCGCGGGCGGCGGCCATCACCGCGTTCCTCATCGCGCCGCTGTCGCCGCTGTCGGTGTATGTGTTCTCGGCCGTGATGGGCACGCTGTGGCTGTCCACCATCCCGCCCACCAACGCGACCATTGCGCAGATCTTTGGCGTGCAGCATTTGTCGATGCTGGGCGGCTTTGTGTTCTTCAGCCACCAGATCGGCAGCTTCCTGGGCGTATGGCTCGGCGGTTATCTGTATGACGCCACGGGCAACTACGATATCGTCTGGTACATCGCCATCGGCCTGGGCGTGTTTGCCGGGCTGGTAAACCTGCCCGTCAAGGAAAGCCCGATCACGCGTAACGCCCCACAACCTGCCTAGTCCGCCCAGTTCGATTTACCTGACTGCACCGCATGAGCCACCCCACCCCGCCCCGCAAATCCGCGCCGCGCGCCCTTCGCTGGCTGGGTGGTGCCGTGGCCGTGCTGCTGTGCTTGCTGGTGTTTGGCATGTACACCGCGCCCGAGTTCATGGTGCTGCTGGCCGACCAGATGTGGGCGTGTTTTTGACGCCATCCACCGGGTTTTGAAGCGTTTTAGACCTCAGGTGCTAGTGAATAATGCACCGACAGCTATCATTTTTGTAGTTCTATGCACGGTACGGAAGCCCCTTCAGAATGGGTGCGGCGCTGGAGCCACCTGATCACCCCCCACAGCACCGTGCTGGACGTGGCCTGTGGCGCGGGCCGCCACCTGCGCTACCTGCGCGCATTGGGGCACACCGTGGTGGGGGTGGACCGGTCGGCCGAAGCCATTACCGCCTGCGCCGGCCTGGGCGACATGGTGCTGGCCGACATCGAGAACGGCCCCTGGCCTTTTGCAGGTCGCCAGTTCGGCGGCGTGGTTGTCACCAACTACCTATGGCGCCCACTGCTGCCCACCATCGTGGCCAGCGTGGCTCCGGGCGGGGTGCTGGTCTATGAAACCTTTGCCCAGGGCAACGAAACCGTGGGGCGCCCGGCGCGGGCCGAATTCCTGCTGGCGCCCGGCGAACTGCTGCAGGCATGCCGGGACCTGCGCGTGGTGGCCTATGAAGACGGCTTCATCGACGAACCCGCGCGTTTCGTGCAACGCATCACGGCCGTGCGGGAACTCCCACAGCCCGGCTGGACCTCACGACATCTTTTGTCCGTCGCGCCTAGTTAGAATGCCCTTTTACCGTTTTTCACTGCGGACATGACCTCTTCCTCCGTGCCTCTCACCGGCAGCATCGTCGCCCTCGTCACCCCCATGCACGAGGATGGCAGCGTGGACTACCCCACCCTGCGCAAACTGATCGACTGGCATATTGCCGAAGGCACCGACTGCATCGGCGTGGTGGGCACCACGGGTGAATCGCCCACGGTCAATGTCCAAGAGCACTGCGAGATCATCCGCGTGGCCGTGGAACAGGCCGCCAAGCGCGTGCCCATCATGGCAGGCTGCGGCGCCAACTCCACCGCCGAAGCCATCGAGCTGGCCAAGTTCGCGCGCGGCGTGGGTGCCGACAGCCAGCTGCAGGTCGTGCCTTACTACAACAAGCCCACCCAAGAAGGCCAGTACCAGCACTTCAAGGCGATTGCCGAAGCCACCGGCGACCTGCCCATCGTGCTGTACAACGTGCCCGGCCGCTCGGTGGCCGATATGCAACACGACACCGTGCTGCGCCTGACCCAGGTGCCCGGCATCATCGGCATCAAGGAAGCCACCGGCAACATCGAACGCGCCCAGTGGCTCATCCGCGATGTGCCCCAGGGCTTTGGCGTGTATTCGGGCGACGACCCGACCGCTGTGGCGCTGATGCTGTGCGGAGGCCACGGCAACATCAGCGTGACGGCCAACGTCGCCCCGCGCCTGATGCACGAACTGTGTGTGGCTGCCCTGGCGGGCGATGCACGCCGGGCCATGGAAATTCAGTTCAAGCTGATGCCGGTGCACAAGAACCTGTTTGTCGAAGCCAACCCCATCCCGGTCAAGTGGGCCATGGCCCGCATGGGCCTGTGCGGTGGCACTATGCGCCTGCCCATGACGCCGCTGACCACCAGCAACGAGGCTGTGGTCGAATCTGCGCTGCGCACCAGCGGCCTGATCTAATCCGGGCTGCGCCCGCTCCCCGAGACACTCTCCAAGGATTTCCGCGTGAAAGCTGCTACCACCCGCCTGAGCCTGCTGGCCCTTGCCATGGCCCTGTCTGCCTGTGCCGCCCTGGAGGGCGACAAGATCGACTACAAGAGCGCGACCAAAGGCTCGACCCTGGAAGTCCCGCCAGACCTGACCCAGCTGTCGCGTGATTCACGCTACAACGTCCCAGGCGGCGCCGTCTCGGCCGCCGCCATGCAGGCCGGCCAGGCTGCTCAGCCATCGGGCACCGCCAACGCCGCAGCCCTGCAACTGGGCGACGTGCGCATCGAGCGCGACGGCAACCAGCGCTGGCTGGTGGTCAACCGCCCGGCCGACAAGCTCTGGGAACCCGTGCGCGACTTCTGGCAGGAAAGCGGCTTCAACCTGGCGCAGGCAGACGCCAACGTGGGCATCATGGAAACCGACTGGGCCGAAAACCGCGCCAAGCTGCCGCAGGATTTCATCCGCTCGACCCTGGGCAAGCTGCTCGACTCGCTGTACTCCACCGGTGAACGCGACAAGTTCCGAACGCGCCTGGAGCGCAACGCCAATGGCGGCACCGAGATCTACATCACCCACCGCGGCATGATTGAGGTCTACGGCAACGTTTCCAAAGACAGCACCGTGTGGCAACCCCGCCCCTCCGACCCGGAACTCGAAACCGAATTCCTGCGCCGCCTGATGGTCAAGCTGGGCGTGAGCCAAGAGCAGTCCAAGGCAGTGGCTGCAGCCCCCGCCCCACGCGCTCAGTCGGCCCGCATGGCCACGGTGGACAACAAACCCGTGGTCCAGCTTGACGAGGGTTTTGACCGCGCCTGGCGCCGCATCGGCCTGGCCCTGGACCGCACCGGCTTCACGGTGGAAGACCGCAATCGCAATGAAGGCACCTACTTTGTGCGCTATGTGGCGCCCAATGCCGAGAAGAAGGAGCCAGGGTTCTTCGGCAAACTCTTCAGCTCGTCCAACGCCACACCTCCACTCAAGTACCGCATTCTGGTGCGCAGCCAAGGGGAGTCCACCACGGTATCGGTGCTCAACGAAGCCGGCGTCCCCGAATCGTCCGCCAATGCCGAGCGCATCGTCCGCGTGATTGCCGACGATCTGAAATAAGCGACGAACCGCGCGCCTCTTCGCTCCCCCTGACTGGGCCCGGGGTCCAGGCTACAGAGGTGCTGCGCGGCAAGCGCCTTCAACCACGACATGCTGCGTTTCAAGAACCTGGGTAGCGGCAGCACGGGCAATGCCACGGTGGTGGAAGGCAGCAGCGGCACACAGGTACGCCGCCTGCTGATCGATTGCGGATTCGGCATCCGGCAACTGCAGACCCGCCTGGCGCAAGCGCAGTTGCAGATCGAAGACCTGGATGCCGTCTTCATCACCCACGAACACTCGGACCACATCGGCTGTGCACTGGCCGTGGCCGTGCGCTACCGCATCCCGGTATGGATGAGCCAGGGCACCTACGCCGCCCTCGGAGCCCCCGACTTTGATGGCATGCTGCGCATCGCACACGACATGGAGGCTCTGGACCTCGGCACCTTCAGCGCCCTGCCCTTCACGGTGCCCCATGATGCGCGCGAGCCGCTGCAGCTGCGCTGCTCGGACGGCGCATCCCACCTGGGTGTGCTCACCGACCTGGGCCACGCCAGCGACCATGTTCTGCAGCAACTACAAGGCTGCCATGCGTTGATGATTGAAGCCAACCACGACCCCGCAATGCTCGAAGCATCCCGGTATCCGACCTTCTTGAAACGCCGCGTCGGGGGACCGTATGGGCACTTGGCCAATTTTGCGACAGCCGACATCCTGCGTGCCGTGCGGCACCCTGGCCTGCAGCGTGTGGTGGCCGCCCACCTGAGCGCACAGAACAATGCACCCGGCCTCGCTCAACAGGCGCTAGGCCTTGCACTGGAGTGGTCCGCCGAGGAAATCACCGTCGCCAGCCCAACGGTGGGAACGCCCTGGCTTGCAGTTGCAGGATGAAGTGACTCCGGTCACGCCGCAAACGACCAACTCCGGGGAAGGAAAACGCCCCCAAAAAGAAAAAGCCCCGACCTTGCGGTGCGGGGCTCTCGGTCGATAGCAGGTTTTGCAACCTGCTGCGGCCTGCAGCGAATTACTTGGCTGCGGAAGCGCCAGTAGCAGCGGTGGCAGCAGCGTCAGCGGCAGCCTTGGCAGCATCGGCAGCAGGAGCCGAGGCAGCGTCGGAAGCGGCAGGAGCGGCTTCAGAAGCGGCAGGAGCTGGTGCGGGTGCTGGAGCTGGGGCTTCCACGGCAGCTGGTGCTGGAGCAGGAGCGGGCTCTTCCTTCTTGCCACAAGCGGCGAGTGCAGCAGCGGCGATCAGGGCGGCCAGAACGAGAGAGTTCTTCATTTCGATTTTCCTAGTTGGACAGACAGAATCTTGAAAAGCCACGGCGTCAGGCTTTTTGGAAGCCCCGGTACGCTTTGGCACAATGCGCTTGGCTTGCACCTTTTCGGCGCAGCCGCTGATTATATTGGTATTTAGTCAATACAGACTAACACTGACGAAACCTTTACGCCCAATTGACAAGGCGCAAAGCGCGCATTTGGCTCATAACCCCAGCGTCGATGCGGGGAAACCGGGCGTGCTTTTGCTGCGCACCCACTCGTTGAGCGTCTCGCGCAGCAGCACACGGCGATCTGGTTCAAAGCCTGCAACCCCCACGCACCGCTCCGGGTCCAGCCGTTGCATCACCCAGTGCGGGGACCACAATGCACTGGGAATATCCAGGGGATCAGCCGCCGGGCTGCGACGGCAATTGATGATGTGGTCCCAGGTGCCCCGCCAACGCACAAAACGCGCGTGCCGACGGATCACATCATCGTAGCTGCACGCCAGCATGGTGAAACGCCGACTTCCATGGGCCCAATCCTGCAAGGCCTCCACCACACTGCGTTCGCCCAGGGGCCAGTCATGGAAATTCGCATCGCTGATCACAATTTCCTTCCAGCCATCCCGGGCGGCTGTGGCAATCGCGTCGCGCACCATTTGCTGAAACGCTTCACGGCTGCTGAAACGACCCACCGGGAGATCGGGCCGCGAATCGGCGGAACTGGCAGAAGTCTCGGTCATGGCGGTGTCTCCTGGCGTGCTTCGATCTATCCAGCCCAGACGTGGGCCCAGCCCGCATCACACCAGGACGACAGCAGTTCCAGCGCGTCGTCACTGGCGCGCGCAAGCTCGCGGGCGGTCAACTGACGTTCATCAGCCAGGCGGCGCATTAGCGTCGCATCGCGGCCTGCTGCGCGGTAGCTCTCGCCATTGATGAACACATGGTGCGTGTCGTACATCATGCGGCTGCGGCGGTCCAGGCGCACCCCTTCCAGCATCACGCCTGTATCGCCGGGTTCGAACCACACATTCGGCTTGGGCTCAGTCAGATACTCCCCCAGTGCGCGCTCCAAAACAAGGGGCTGCGCCAGTGCGCGGCTCAAAGCATCCCGCGCGAAGTCCTGCAAACCCGCCGGAATGGCCGCGGGTTGAGACACAGCTTCCTGCTGGGCATCGCGGTACAGCAGGGGCTTGTCTTGATCCGCAGCATCCTCGGCCAGGCGCACCAACAATTCCTGGCCCAGTTCGGCGCGCGACGGCACCTTAAAGCCGATCGAATAAGTCATGCATTCGCCCTCGGCGATGCCATCGTGGGCATAACGCGGCGGCAGGTACAGCATGTCGCCCGGCTCCAGCAGGTACTCCTCTTCAGGCTCGAACTGCGCCAGCACTTTGAGGGGAATACCTTCGCGCAGCGTGAGATCCTTCTGGCGGCCAATGCGCCAACGACGCGTTCCGTGGGCCTGCAAAAGAAAGACGTCGTAACTGTCGAAATGCGGGCCCACACCACCGCCGTCGGACGCATAACTGATCATGAGGTCATCAAGCCGCGCCTCCGGCACAAACCTGAACTGCTGCATCAGCGCATGCACGGCGTCGTTGTGCAGGTCAACGCCCTGCACCAGCAAAGTCCAATCGGGCTGCTGGAGCGCAGGCAGGGCACGCCTTTGAAAGGGTCCATGGCGCAGCTTCCACGCCCCTTTGGCCAGTTGCACGAGGCGGGACTCCACTCCCTCCTGGGCGGCCAGCGCGAACAGATCCGACCGCAACACAGGGGGAGCAAACTGGGGAATGGCCTGGCGCACCAGCAAGGGCTTCTTCTGCCAATGGCGGCGCATGAACTGGGCGGGGGTCAGGCCACCGAGCAGGGTAAGGGGTTGCTGGATATCCATGGGAACTGGTCTGCCCCTTTGCGGAGCCGTTGGTCAAACTGCGACAATTCTCCTATGGAAATTACCCAACAATGTGTGGTCGCACTGACCTGGACCCTGAAAGACACCCTTGGCGAAGAACTGGATGTGCTCGAAGATCCCGTAGAGTTTCTGGTGGGCGGCGACGACCTTCTACCCCGCATCGAAGAAGCCCTGCAAGGCCACGGCCCCGGTGCCACGCTGGCGTTGCACCTGGAGCCCGAAGATGCGTTTGGTGACTTCAACGACCAACTGCTGTTCCTGGAGCCACGCGATCTTTTTCCGGCAGAGATCGAAGAGGGAATGACGTTTGACGGCGCCGCGCTGCCCGAGGGCTGCAATCCCGATGCCCCCCGCACGGGGCTCTACACGGTCACGGAGATCTATCCGGAGCATGTGGTCCTGGACGGCAATCACCCGCTGGCGGGCATTGCGCTGCGCTTGCAGTTGACCGTACAGGCCGTGCGGGAAGCCACCGAAGAGGAAATTGGCCGGGGCAGCGCCGGCACAGGCTTTTTTCGGGTACAGCCGCAGGCGCCTGGCAGTAACCTGCTCCACTGAGCTGGGCGAAAGGAAGGCCCTGAATGGTTTTCAGAGCCTAGCCAAGCCCGAATGGTCGATTAAAGGCGTGAAATCTGGCCGTTGTACAGGCGTACACGGTCGCCAATGCGCAAATCGCCGGGGCTGCTTACGTCGTAGACGCGGTAGCCGCCGTGATCGAGTTGCACCGACAGGCGGTAGCCCTGTACTTCCTGGCTGTTGTTGCGGCCTTCAATGGCATTGCCTGCTACTGCGCCTCCAACAATGCCCACGCCGGTTGCGGCGGCACGACCGGAGCCCTTGCCGATCTGGTTGCCCAGAACACCACCGACGACAGCGCCGATCACAGCACCAGCCCCGGAGGTCTGGCCTTGCGACCGCCCCTGCAGCACTTCGATATTGGAAACCCGACCGTACTCCGTGCCGGCCGGATTGTTCGGGTAGGCCGGCGCCGTTTGGTAGCCCCCCGAATATTGTGGCGCAGGGGCCGATCGGTTGTGGCCGCAGGCGGCCAACGAGCCCACAAGGACCACGGCGCCAGCGATGGCGAAAGAACGGGTAATTTGCAGCATTTTCGTACTCCTAAAGTCAGGGGGTGCACACGGCTTGCAGGGAATCCGGCCTTGGTGCGCATACCTAGATTGGAACAACGCCCCAGCCCCCTGTCCCGTAGACGCAGGGGCTGCGCCTGCGTCAGTAACAAACCCATCCAAAGGTAAGCGGCGTCTTACAACCCCAACCTGCCACGACCCCATTAAGCCCGGTGCTCAGGCCTTCCCGGTTGACCCGTAGCCACCCTCGCCCCGCTCCGTCGCTGCAAACTCAGTCACCACATTGAACTGCGCCTGCACCACCGGAACGATCACCAGCTGTGCGAGCCGCTCCATGGGCTCCAGCGTGAATGCGGTGCTGCTGCGGTTCCAGGCGCTCACCATGAGCTGCCCCTGGTAGTCGCTGTCAATCAGGCCCACGAGATTGCCCAGCACGATGCCATGCTTGTGGCCCAGACCCGAGCGCGGCAGGATCAGCGCGGCGTACCCGGGGTCTTTGAGGTAGACGGCAATGCCCGTGGGCACCAGTTGCCAGGCATTCGGCTGCAGGGTGAGCGGAGCATCCAGGCAAGCGCGCAGGTCCAGGCCAGCACTGCCGGGGGTGGCATAGGTGGGCAATTGGTCCGCCATGCGCGGATCCAGAATCTTCACGTCAATCTTCACGGTTATTTCTTCTTTCCAGTTGTGCGCTGCTGGGCCACTTGCCGCAGCCGCTCCTGCAAGGGCTCCACGCCAGACGCGGCCCCGAAGGCTGCGGATGATAGGGCCTTGGGAGCCACGTCGATCAAACGCCCCAACCCCCACCAGATGGCCGCCATGACCGCGAGCCCCGGCAAAGACCCTTGGCTGAACATGAACAGCGCCACCCCGTGCAAGGCAATCAACACCAGCAGCACGGCGCGCACCGCACGCACAACGCCCAGCAAAGGCTTCAGAACCAGAGCGAGATCCGGCGGAGCGGACTGGGGCGCCGGGCGCACCCCACCCGCCCCAGCGGGCTTCTGGGCGGTGGTGGAGCCAGGGGCTGGAGCCTGTACACCTCTGGCAGGTGCAGGCGCGGTCAGCCGTTCCACGTAGCGTGCAAAGTCGCCATCGGGCGGCGTATCCCATTCAGGCTTGGTGGCACCAGTCTTCATACGGCCTCCCGGCAAAGACCTCTAGGAACCCACAGGGGACAACCGCGCCGCAATCTCCCCGATCAGCTGCTGGGCCAGCACCCGTTTGGAAGCCCGGGGCAGCTCGCGGTGCCCCTGGGAGTCCACCAACAGCAGGGCATTGTCATCCTGCCCAAAGGTGGCAGGGCCAATGTTGCCCACCAGCAGCGGCACCCCTTTGCGCGCACGCTTGGCCGTGGCGTGGGCCAGCAGATCATGGCTCTCAGCAGCAAAACCGACGCAAAAGAGATCACCCTCCAGGGCATGCGATGACTTCGCTACCGTGGCCAGGATGTCGGGGTTCTCCACGAAACCCAGGGTCGGGGTCTGGCCCGAGCCGTCTTTCTTGATTTTCTGGGAGGACTGGCTGGCGGGCCGCCAGTCCGCCACGGCAGCGGTGGCAACGAACACCGATGCCACCTGCACATGGCGCTGTACAGCCGCCAGCATCTCCTGGGCCGACTGCACATTCACACGCCGCACCCCACGTGGTGTGGGCACATGCACAGGCCCGGCCACCAAAGTGACTTCGGCACCGGCCTCGCGGGCCGCTCGGGCAATGGCGAAACCCATCTTTCCGCTCGAAAGGTTGGTGATGCCACGCACGGGATCGATCGCCTCGAAAGTGGGCCCCGCCGTCACCAGCACCTTGCGCCCCGCCAGGACCTTGGGCGCGAAGAAGGCAATCAACTCTTCCAGCAGCTCCACAGGCTCCAGCATGCGGCCATCGCCAGTCTCGCCACAGGCCTGGTCGCCATTGCCCACACCCAGCACCACGGCACCGTCCTGCGCCACCTGGGCCAGGTTGCGCTGCGTGGCCGGATGAGCCCACATCTCGCGGTTCATGGCCGGAGCCAGCAGCAACGGCACCCGCTGCGCAGGGCGGGCCAGGCACAGCAAGCTGAGCAGCTCATCCGCCCTGCCCTGCACCAGCCGCGCGATGAAATCGGCGCTACATGGCGCTATCAGGATCGCGTCGGCCTCACGGCTCAGGTTGATGTGGGGCATGTTGTTGGGCTCGCGCGCATCCCACTGCGAGCCGTACACCGTGCGGCCAGACAGCGCCTGCATGGTGACCGGCGTGATGAATTGTTCAGCCGCCTCGGTCATCACCACCTGCACGGTGGCGCCCTCCTTGATGAGCTGGCGGCAGAGATCGGCCGCCTTGTAGCAAGCCACGCCCCCGCTCAGACCCAGAACAATGTGTTTGCCAACAAGCTCATTCATGGGGCGAATTTAGCAGACGGGGGTGACCCTGCCCGGCGGGGTGTCGCCGGGGTGCCATCTATAATCCCAATTTCCCACCACCAGGAGACCTCTCGCGAGAGGCCCCCTTCAGACATGACCAAATTTGTCTTCGTCACCGGCGGTGTGGTGTCTTCCCTCGGTAAGGGAATCGCCTCAGCCTCCCTTGCCGCGATCCTCGAATCGCGGGGACTCAAAGTCACCCTCATCAAGCTTGACCCCTACATCAACGTAGACCCGGGCACCATGTCGCCATTTCAGCACGGCGAGGTTTTCGTGACCGACGACGGCGCAGAAACCGACCTGGATCTGGGCCACTACGAGCGTTTCATCGAAACGCGCATGAAGAAAACCAACAACTTCACCACGGGCAAGATTTACCAGTCCGTGCTGGAGAAGGAACGCCGCGGCGACTACCTGGGCAAGACCGTGCAGGTCATTCCCCACGTCACCAACGAAATCCAGGAATTCATCAAGCGCGGCGCCGGCATCGGCACGCCGGATGCCGTGGATGTGGCCATTGTCGAAATCGGCGGCACCGTGGGTGACATCGAATCGCTGCCGTTCCTGGAAGCCGTGCGCCAGATGAGCCTGCGCATGGGCCCGAACAACGCAGCCTTCGTGCACCTGACCTACCTGCCCTGGATCGCTGCAGCGGGGGAGCTGAAAACCAAGCCCACCCAGCACACCGTGCAGAAGCTGCGCGAGATCGGCATCCAGGCCGACGCGCTGCTGTGCCGCGCCGACCGCCGGATCCCTGAAGAAGAGCGCGCCAAGATCTCGCTGTTCACCAACGTGCCCGAATGGGGCGTGATCAGCATGTGGGACGTGGACACCATCTACAAGGTGCCCCGGATGTTGCACGAACAGGGCCTCGACGGCCTGATCTGCGACAAGCTGCGCCTGAACACCCCGCCCACCAGCCTCAAGCGCTGGGACGACCTGGTGTACGAAACCGAACACCCCCAGGGCGAAGTCACCATCGCCATGGTCGGCAAGTATGTGGACCTGTCGGACAGCTACAAGTCCGTCAACGAGGCCCTGCGCCACGCGGGCATGCGCAACCATGTGCGCGTGAAGATCGACCATGTCGATTCCGAGACAATAGACAGCGCCGACGCGGCCGCCAAGCTGGCCAAGTACGACGCCATCCTGGTGCCCGGCGGCTTCGGCCAGCGTGGCGTGGAAGGAAAGATCGCCACGGCGCAGTTTGCCCGCGAACGCAAAGTGCCCTACCTGGGCATCTGCCTGGGCATGCAGGTGGCCACCATCGAATACGCCCGCCATGTGGCAGGCCTGGCCAACGCCAACAGCACCGAGTTCGACCCCACCACGCCCCACCCCGTGATCGCACTGATCACCGAGTGGAAGGATGCAGACGGCACCATCAAGAAGCGCGATGAAAACTCGGACCTCGGCGGCACCATGCGCCTGGGCGCGCAGAGCTCGGACGTGTCCAAGGACACGCTGGCCCACAGCATCTACGGCGACGTGGTGACCGAGCGCCACCGCCACCGCTACGAAGCCAACGTGAACTACCTGGACCAGCTGCGCAAGGCGGGCCTGGTGATCTCGGCGCTGACCCAGCGTGAAGAACTCACCGAAATCGTGGAGCTGCCGCAAACCGTGCACCCCTGGTTCATCGGCGTGCAGTTCCACCCCGAGTTCAAGTCCACGCCCTGGAACGGCCACCCGCTGTTCAACGCCTTTATCAAGGCCGCAGTGGAACACCAGCAAGCCGCAAAAAAAGCATAAGGGGACTCAAGCATGCAGCTGTGCGGATTCAACGTTGGCCTGGACCAGCGCTTTTTCCTGATCGCGGGCACTTGCTCCATTGAAGGCCTGGAAATGTCGCTCGACGTCGCAGGCCAGCTCAAGGAAGCCTGCGCGCCGCTGGGCATTCCGCTGATCTACAAGGGCTCGTTCGACAAGGCCAACCGCTCCTCCGGCACCAGCAAGCGCGGCGTCGGCATCGACGCTGGCCTCAAGATCCTCGATGAAGTGCGCCGCCAGCTGCAGCTGCCCATCCTGACCGACGTGCACGACACCTCGCACGTGGCCGAGGTGGCCAGCGTGGTGGACGTGCTGCAAACGCCTGCGTTCCTATGCCGCCAGACGGATTTCATCCGCGCGGTGGCGCAAAGCGGCAAGCCGGTGAACATCAAGAAGGGCCAGTTCCTGGCGCCCTGGGACATGAAGAACGTCATCGACAAGGCCCGGGCTGCAGCGGCCGAAGTTGGCCTGTCGGAAGACCGCTTCCTGGCCTGCGAGCGCGGTGTGAGCTTTGGCTACAACAACCTCGTGGCCGACATGACCAGCCTGGCCGAGATGCGCAACTCCGGTGCGCCCGTGGTGTTTGACGTCACCCACTCGGTGCAAAAACCCGGCGGCCTGGGTGCCGTAAGTGGTGGCGCGCGCGACATGGTGCCCGTGCTGGCCCGCGCCGGTGTAGCCGTGGGCGTGGCGGGCCTGTTCATGGAAACCCACCCCCGCCCTGCTGAGGCTTGGTCGGACGGCCCCAACGCCGTGCCGCTCAAGCACATGAAGGCGCTGCTCGAAACCCTGGTGGCACTGGACGACATCACGAAGAAAAGCGGATTTCTCGAAAACAACTTCAACTAACAGGACGACCCCATGCCAGCTGCCTACATCATCGTGGACATGAAAGTGTCCAACCCCGAACAGTACAAAGACTACATGGCGGCCGCGCCCGCAGCCGTGAAGGCCCACGGTGGCGAATACCTGGTGCGCGGCGGAAAGTTCGAGACCCTGGAAGGCAACTGGACGCCCGCGCGCGTGGCGATGCTGCGCTTTCCCAGTTTCGATGCCGCCAAGGCTTTCTACGACGCCGAGCTGTACCGTGCCGCGCGCAGCAAGCGCGCCGGTGCGACCGAGTTTTTCAATATGGTGCTGGTCGAAGGCGTTGACGCCCCGGTCTGACCTCTATCTATCCAAAGGAAAAAAATGAGCGCAATCGTTGACATCGTAGGTCGCGAAATTCTGGACAGCCGCGGCAACCCCACCGTCGAATGCGACGTGTTGCTCGAATCGGGCGTGATGGGCCGGGCCGCCGTGCCGTCGGGCGCATCCACCGGCAGCCGCGAAGCCATTGAAATGCGCGACGGCGACAAGGGCCGCTACCTGGGCAAGGGTGTGCTCAAGGCCGTGGAATACATCAACACCGAGATCAGCGAAGCCGTGCTGGGCTTGGATGCCTCCGAGCAGGCCTTCCTGGACAAGACCCTGATCGACCTCGACGGCACCGAGAACAAGAGCCGCCTGGGCGCCAACGCCATGCTGGCCGTGTCGATGGCCGTGGCCCGCGCCGCCGCCGAAGAGTCCGGCCTGCCCCTGTACCGCTACCTGGGCGGCATGGGCAGCGTGCAACTGCCCGTGCCCATGATGAACGTGATCAACGGCGGCGCACACGCCAACAACAGCCTGGACCTGCAAGAGTTCATGATCATCCCGGTGGGCGCTCCCACTTTCCGTGAAGCCGTGCGCTGGGGCGCCGAAGTGTTCCACGCGCTCAAGAAGATCCTGCACGACAAGGGCATCAGCACCGCCGTGGGTGACGAAGGAGGCTTTGCCCCCAGCGTTGAAAACCACGAAGCCGCCATCCGCCTCATCCTGCAAGCCATTGAAGCCGCGGGCTACACGGCGGGCGAGCAGATCGCCCTGGGCCTGGACTGCGCCGCGAGCGAGTTCTACAAGGACGGCCACTACGTGCTGGAAGGCGAAGGCGGCCTCAAGCTGACTGCGCAGCAATGGACGGACATGCTGGCGGCCTGGGTGGACAAGTACCCGATCATCAGCATCGAAGACGGCATGCACGAAGGCGACTGGGACGGCTGGAAGCACCTGACCGAACGCCTGGGCGACAAGGTGCAGCTGGTGGGTGACGACCTGTTCGTGACCAACACCAAGATCCTGAAGGAAGGCATCGACAAGCGCATCGCCAACTCGATCCTGATCAAGATCAACCAGATCGGCACGCTGACCGAAACCTTCGCCGCCATCGAGATGGCCAAGCGCGCCGGCTACACCGCCGTGATCTCGCACCGCTCGGGCGAAACCGAAGACAGCACCATTGCCGACATCGCCGTGGGCACCAACGCAGGCCAGATCAAGACCGGCTCGCTGAGCCGCTCGGACCGTATCGCCAAATACAACCAGCTGCTGCGCATTGAGGAAGACCTGGGTGAAATCGCTCAGTACCCCGGCCGCGCTGCGTTCTATAACCTGCGCTGATCCCCATCCAGCCCGAGCGAGCCATGGGCTCCCGCCTTGTGCCTGTGATCCTGCTGGCTCTGCTGGCAGCGCTGCACGCCCAGCTCTGGCTCGGGCGGGGCAGCGTGCCGCGCGTCAACGAGATGCAGCGGCAAATCGATGTGCAAAAGGCTGCCAATGACCAGGCCAAGCTGGCCAACGAGCGCTTGTCGTCCGAGGTGCATGACCTCAAGGAAGGGCTCGACATGGTGGAAGAAAAGGCGCGCAGCGAACTGGGCATGGTCAAGCCCAACGAGGTCTACGTGCAGTTCACGCCACGCTGAGTCCTTGTGCTCGCCCCTCCGGGGTTCAATGCCCCGGTCCTCAAAAGCCGCCCGTCGGATGTCTTGATGGTGGATTGGGGACGACGCCCCACCTTCTGCCCCCCTGCCACCGTGCCCTTCCCGCCCACCCTTGTTCTCCTCGGCGCGCCCGGCACCGGGGCCCAGGCGCTGCGCGATGCGCTCCACGCGCAACTTGCCCCCGGCTCCGCGCAAATTCTCTGCAACCCTGGCCTGCCCTCTGAGGGGGCCGTGGATGCCAGCCTGATTCTGCTCATGGGGCTGGATCTGCCCTGCCCCACCAGCGAGCGGGCCGCACAGGAAGCCGCCGATGCACGTTTGCGTGCGGATCTGACCCAGGTGGGTATGGGCTATCGCGTCGTGTATGGCCACGGTGAGCAGCGCATTGCCAATGCGCTGAATGCTATAAAAAACATAGCTTCTAGCACTTACCCATCAAGCGCCAGAGGCAATTTCGATTCAGATTCTGGCTCCAGTACCCGGACAGCGGCCCGCCTGCGCGCCTGGAACTGCGAAAAATGCAGTGATCCCGAATGCGAACACCGACTCTTCACTGCACTGATGGGGCGGGACACAGGCTCCACCTAAAACCCGCGACCCGAGGCATATCCCCAAAAAACGTGGAGGGGATGGAGGTGGAGGGATGAGATCAGGCCTGCTGCACCAGACCGCGCTTGAGCTCCTTGAGCAGCAGCACCACCTGGCTGGAGCCATAGCGGTAGCCGCCATGGAGCACCTGCACGGCCTTGTCCCACTCGCCCTGCTGGGCCAGCTCCACCAGCATCGCGGCCTGTTCGTGGAAATACTGGTGGCGTGCCATCAGCACCGCATACGCAGGCTGGTCGCCCAGCAATTCACCGCCCACCCCATGCAGCCAGCGCCCGAGGGCACCCCGGTCACTGCGGCGCACCTCCGCAGGGTCCAGACCCTCGGTGGTACGGCCTTCCAGGTAGTCCATGAGATGGGTTTTCCAGCGCTCGTGGGCATTGATGGCGGCGTCGATGTCGAGGGCCGCCAGCACGGTGTCCGCGCGCAGCGAATCCTGCGTGCCGGAAGCCCGGCTGCTGTCGCACAGCTCCAGGGAAGGCACAGCCTCTTGCCCCCGGGCACCCCCAAACACACGGCGTAGTAACCCCATAGCTCCTCTTGCACTTGCAGCACCACACCAAGAAAGCGGTGCGGCTGCGGGCCTGCCCCTGGGGTGGCCTTGCAGAGAACCTGCCGTGTGGAAGGCGACATCTTAGGGGCGCACAGCGTGATAAAGCGCGTGCGATTGTCAACGATGGTCATCCGCCCGGCACGTCGGCTGGCCCGTGGAGCGCAGGCAGCCGTGGCTGCGACGGGCGCCGGAAGACCTACCAGATGCCCTACTGGATGCCGGTGGGTCCGGGCGGCTGGCTGACGGTGGGTGGCACAAAAATCTGCGCGGCATCGACCACGTCAAAGCGGTACTGCTGCCCGCAGAACTCGCAGCCCACCTCGATGTCTTCGCGTTCGGAGAGGATGCTCTCGGCTTCTTCGACGCCCAGGTTGCGCAGCATGTTGCTCACACGTTCACGGCTGCAGGTGCAGGCAAACCGCGGGCCGCTGGCGCCCTGCTGGGGCTCGAAGCGCAGCAGCTTTTCCTCCCAGAACAGGCGGCGCAGGATGGTGTCCACGTCCAGGGTCAGCAGCTCTTCGCGCGTGAGGCTGGCAGCCAGGTGGGCGATCCGGTTGTAGTCTTCGTTGTGGCCGATCTGGTCTTCGTTCTCGCGGTGCGTGAGGCCTGCGGCCAAATTGCCCTCGCCCTTGATCGGCATGCGCTGGATCAACAGGCCCGCAGCCACCTGGTCATTGGCGCCCAGCACCAGGATGGTGTCCAACTGCTCGGACTGCAGCATGTAGTGCTGCAACACGTCGGACAGACGCTCCAGCTTCTCGTGGCGGTCGCCATACAGCGGCACCACGCCCTGGTAGGGCTGCTGGCCTGGGTGGCGGTCCTTGGGGTCGAGCGTGATCGCGCAGCGGCCGCCACCGCCCACATTCACCATCTGGCTCAGGGCTGCGCCCTCTGGCACCTCGCTGTTCACGGTGGCCGTGGCTCGCAGGCTCAGGTCCGACTGCACTTCGGCCACGGCGAGCTTTACGGGGCCATCGCCAAACACCTGCAACACCAGTGCGCCGTTGAACTTGATGTTGGACTGCATGAGCACACCGGCGGCGGCCATCTCGCCCAGCAGCTCGCTCACGGGCGCAGGGTAGGCACCCGTGCTGGTGTTGCTGGCGCGGCGGCGCAGGATTTCGGTCCAGGCATCGGTCAGGCGCACGATCATGCCGCGCACGGGCAGGCCGTCGAAAAGAAACTTGTGGAGTTCAGACACGCAGGGGTTCCAGGAGAAAAGTGGACGGCAGCAACGAAAAATGGTTGCCGCCGCTCAGGCGAGCTTGTGCAGGCCGCTGTGATAGCGGCGCGCGTTGTCGATGTAGTGCTGGGCGCTCTGGCGCAGGCCTTCAATCTGCTCGGGGGTCAGTTCGCGCACTGCCTTGGCAGGGCTGCCGATGATCATGGAGCCATCCGGGAACTCCTTGCCCTCGGTCACCAGCGCGCCCGCGCCCACCAGGCAGTGCTTGCCGATCTTGGCGCCGTTGAGCACCACGGCGCCAATGCCGATGAGTGATTCGTCGCCGATGGTGCAGCCGTGCAGCATGACCTGGTGGCCCACCGTCACACGCTCACCCACCACCAGTGGCTTGCCGATGTCTGCATGCAAGACACTGGCATCCTGGATGTTGGAGCCAGCGCCGATGGTGATCGTCTCGGTATCGCCGCGGATCACCGTGCCGAACCAGACGCTGGCGTCTTCGCCCAGCACCACATTGCCCATCACTTGGGCACTGTCCGCCACCCAGGCCGATGCCGCCAACTGGGGCACCATGCCATCGAGTTCGTAAATCGCCATGCACCACTCCAAAAAAGAGGAAAGGCCAGCGTTCGCACAGGCCCAGGGAAGTCGCCAGACGTTACAAAGCGTGCGCCGTGTTCCGCATGGCAGGGCCTAGAATTGTAAGGATGGAGCTTCGCCACCGTGCACTGCAGGTCTTGTGCCTTGCAGACCCTGAACAAAAAGCGGCCGCAGCGCTTGACCTGCAAGCGCAATCAGCTACTCTTTCGATAGCAGAACAATCCCCCACTCCCCCATCTGACGCCAATGCACTGCCCGGCCGTCCCGAGCGGCCGGAGTTGCTTCGCCATACCGACGTCGCCCGCCGTTCGCCGGCCACTCCACAGGGGCGCGCCATTCTGATCCACGCCATTGCGCACATCGAGTTCAACGCCATCAATCTGGCACTCGACGCGGTATGGCGCTTTGACGGCATGCCCCGCAGCTACTACACCGACTGGATGCTGGTCGCTGGGGAAGAGGCCCGGCACTTTCGCCTGCTGCGCGATCACCTGCGCCGCCAGGGCCATGACTATGGCGACTTCCCGGCCCACCAGGGCCTGTGGACGATGTGCGAGAAGACCCAGCACGACATCCTGGCCCGCATGGCGCTGGTGCCGCGCACCCTGGAGGCGCGCGGGCTGGACGCCACGCCGCAGATTCAGGCCAAGCTGCGCCAAGTGGGCACGCCCGATGCGCTGGCCGCCGTGGGCATTCTCGACACCATCCTGCGCGACGAGGTGGGCCATGTGGCCATCGGCAACCACTGGTACCGCTGGCTGTGCGAGCGCCAGGGGGTAGACCCTGAAGCCCACTATGGCACCGTGGTCAAGCAGTACGAAGCCCCCCGCCTGAAACCCCCGTTCAACGAAGCCGCCCGCCGCAAGGCCGGGTTCACTGACAACGAGCTGCGCTGGCTCCAGCAGATCTGACATGGCTTGCGCAAAACAAGGCTCCGTCAAGCGGCCAGTCCCAGGGCGAGAAGGCTGGCGCATCCCGATGTATGCAAGCCCTGTCTGAATTCCTGGTTACAGCGCGCGCCCGCATCGGCTCCTACAATTTGCCGCGCCAGCCCCGCCCGCTGACACTGGCCCCTCTTTCTTCGATACTCCCTCCATGACTTCACCCACTGCCCCCGGCACTCCCACCGCACCGCCCTCCGGCAACCAGTCCTCGGTCGCCATGATCGCGCGGCAGGCCATCGTGAATGCGCAGCAGGTGGTGGTCGGCTATGAGCTGTTCAACCGCTCGCGCAGCGGCGCCGCACACACGGCCGCCACCGACGTGATCCTGGTCTTCACCGCCCTTTCGCACGCTGGCACTGAAGAGCTGGTGGGCAAAAAGCTCATCTTCGTGAACTGCACGCATGAAAGCCTTTCCGGTGGCCACCTCGAACTCGTGGAGCCCGACAAAGTGGTGCTCGAAATTCCTCCACTGGGCCACACTGCGGCCGAAGAAGTCGCCACGCGCCTGCCTATCTTGACCGAGCTGCGCGACCGGGGCTTTCACCTGGCGTTCAACCACACGGTGTTGCAGTCCGCGTATGCCCCGTGGCTGCCGCTGGCGGACTACATCAAGCTGGATCTTTCGGTGCTGGCGCCCGACCAGCTGGCCGTGCTGATCAGCTACGCCGGGCGCCACAGCCAGGCCGAACTGATCGCGGAAAAGGTGGAAACTGCCCAGCAGTACGACATGGTCTCCAGCCAGGGCGTGCAGATGTTCCAGGGCTACTGGTTCGCACGGCCCGCGCTGGTCGAGGCCAAGCTGCTGACCCCGTCACAGGCCAGCATCATTGAACTCATCAACCAGGTGCGCAAACAGGCCAGCACCGATGACATCGAAGAAACGCTCAAGAAAGATGCTGGCCTGGCCTTCAACCTGATGCGCCTGATCAACTCGGCAGGTTTTGGCCTGTCGCGAGAGATCACGTCTTTCCGCCAGGCCGTGATGCTCATGGGCCTGAAAAAACTGTTCCGCTGGGCAGCGCTGCTGCTCACTGCCTCGCGCACGGGCGGCACCCCATCGTCTGTGGGCCAGACCGCCGTGGTGCGGGGCCGCCTCATGGAACTGCTGGCGCTCGAAACCCTTCCGCCCGAAGAAGCCGACCAGGCCTTCGTCGTGGGCATCTTCTCGCTGCTGGACGTGATGCTGTCCATGCCCATGGAATCCGCGCTCGGCCTGCTCAACGTGCCTGAGCCCGTGGCGGCGGCGCTGCTGCGGCGCGAAGGCTTCCTGGGAGACCTGCTGACCCTGGCCGAAGCCTGCGAATCCAGCGACGATGTGGTGTTCGACCGCACGGCGGGCCTGCTGCACCTAACCAGCCAGCAGATCAACTTTGCGCACCTGCAAGCTCTGGCCTGGGCGGACCAACTCACCGACTGAAGCTCACATTGATTGATAGGCGCACGCCACGTGCAGGTCTAGAATCATTGCAGACCCCAGCACATCACTCCAGCAGACCCCATGTCGACCACACCTGAACAAGACGCCCCCGAAGCTGCATCGCCTGCGGTTGACCCTGTAGACGAGAACATCGCCATCATTGCGCGCCAGGCCATCGTGGACGAATCCCGCGCTGTCTATGGCTATGAGCTGTTTGACCGGTCCACCGCCTCCGACGCCCACACAGCGGCCAGCGACGCTGCCCTGCTGTTCAACGCCCTGTCGTACGCCGGCACCGAGGCCCTGGTCGGCAAGAAGACGGTGTTTATTAACTGCACGCACGACAGCCTCTCGGGCGGCCACCTGGAACTGATCCACCCCGAAAAGGTGGTGCTGGAAGTCCCCCCTCTACCCGAAGGCGCCACGCCCGAGGAGATCGAAGGCCGCATTCCCACGCTGGAAGCCCTGCGCACGCGCGGTTTTCGCCTGGCGTTCGACCAGCAGGCCCTCAAGCGCGCCTACACCAGCTGGTTGCCCATGGCCTCCTTCATCAAGCTCGACATGCAGGCCTTCAAGCCTGAACTGGCTGGGCCGTTGGTCAAGTTCTCCACCACCCACAGCAAGGCTACGCTGGTGGCCGAAAAGGTGGAAACCGCCGAACAGTACGAGCTGATGCGCGGTCTGGGCGTCAAGCTCTTCCAGGGCTACTGGTTTGCCCAGCCTTCGCTGGTGAAGGCCACCACCATCCGCCCCTCGCAGGCTACGATCATCCAGCTCATCAACCTGGTGCGCAAACAGGCCAGCACGGCCGAGATCGAAGATCTGCTCAAGAAAGACCCCACGCTGTCTTTCAACCTGCTGCGCTTCATCAACTCCTCCGGTTTTGGCCTGTCGTGCGAGATCACCTCGTTCCGCCATGCGGTGATGATCCTGGGCCTCAAGAAGCTGTTCCGCTGGGCGGCCTTGCTCATGACCACGTCCCGCGCCGGCGGCGCGCCCCCAGCCGTGGGCCAGACCGCCGTGGTGCGCGGCCGCCTGATGGAACTGCTGGCCGCCGAGCTGCTGCCACCCGAAGAATGTGACAACGCCTTTGTGGTGGGCGTGTTCTCGCTGCTGGACACCATGCTGGGGGTTCCGATTGAAAAGGCGCTCGAATCCGTGGCCCTGCCCGAGCCCGTGATGGACGCCCTGCTGCGCGGCACCGGTGTGTTCGCGCCCTTCCTGGAACTGACCAAGGCCTGCGAAAGCGGCGACGAAGTGGCCTTTGCCAAGAACGCCGATGCGCTGCACCTGTCCAACCGCCAGGTCAACTGGGCCCACCTGCAGGCGCTGACCTGGGCCGAGAGCCTCAACGAAGACTGATTCGTCCCAGAAACACCTTTGCCGGTACGGGCCCTGGTCATCCAGGGCCCGTGGTTTTTCAGGCGGTCATTGATTTCCCTGGATGCCCGCCGCGCGGATGATGCGCGCGTTGTTCTCCGACTCCTGCGCAATCTGGCGCGCGAATTCGGCAGCCGTGCCGCCGGTCGGTACGTTGTCCGTGGCCTCGAGCTTGTTGCGGATGTCGGGCAGGGCCAGCGCCTTGTTCACCTCGGTATTGATGCGCTCCAGCACGACCACAGGCGTCTGCGCTGGCGCATAGATGCCAAACAGGGAAGACAGGTTGGCTGCAGGCTGGCCCAGCTCTGCCAGCGTGGGCACCTGGGGCAGCGAGTCGAGCCGCGCTGGTGCGCCCACCGCCAGCGGCTTGAGCTTGCCCGCCTTGATGTGCTGCAGCACGGCAGGCCCCGCATTGGTCGACAGCACTTCGTATTGGCCGCCCAGCGCATCATTCATCTGCTGGCCGCCGCCCTTGTAGGGCACATGGGTGATCTGCACCTGGCTCTTGCCCGCGATCTGCTCCAACATGATGTGGCCCAGCGACGCCTGCCCTGAGGTGGCCCAGCGCACGGCACCCGGCTTGGCCTGCGCAGTGGCGATCAGCTCCTTGAAATCCGCAGCCTTGCTGGCGGTAGTTCCCAGCAGCAGCACGGGCGAATACATCACGCTGACCACGGGCGCAATGTCCTTTTGCGGATCGAACGGAGATTTGCCCAGGTACGGATTGAGCGCCAGCGGGCTCACTGCCGCAAAGCCCAGGGTGTAGCCGTCCGGCGCCGCCTTGGCGACCGCATCCACACCCAGGCTGCCACTCGCGCCAGCCTTGTTCTCGATGACCACGGGGGTGCCCAACTGCACCGCCAGCTTGTCGGCCAGCGCACGGGCCACCGTGTCGCTCACACCGCCCGCAGGGTAGGCCACAACGATGCGGATGGGTTTGGCCGTGGGCCAGGCTTGCGCCATGGCCAGGGTGGCAGCGCTCAGCAGCAGTGAGCCAGCAAATAGTTTTTTCATGAGGGTTCCTGGTGTGAGTGGGGTAGGTATTTATCAACAGGCGCAGCAGTAGCCAGCCTAACCAGCGCTACCCGCGCGGATGGTGTTGCGCATGAAGCGATTTGAGCCGCTCGCGCGCCACGTGGGTGTAGATGGTGGTGGTGGAAATATCGGCGTGGCCCAGCAGCAACTGCACCACCCGCAAATCTGCACCGTGGTTGAGCAGGTGCGTGGCGAACGCGTGCCGCAGCGTGTGGGGCGACAGTGGCACGGTGATGCCCGCCACCTGCGCCCATTTCTTCACGATGACCCAGAACATGACCCGCGTCATGCCGCTGCCCCGCTGGGTGACGAACAGGTCGTCTGTCTGCTGCCCGCCCAGGATGGCGCTGCGGCCCTCCTGCAGGTAGCGGTCCAGCCACTGGCGGGCCACTTCGCCAAACGGCACGAGCCGCTCCTTGCTGCCCTTGCCCATGACCCGCAGCACGCCCTCGTTCAGGCCCAGCTGAAAGGTCTTGAGTGTGACCAGCTCCGTCACGCGCAGGCCGCTGGCGTACATCAGCTCCAGCATGGTGCGGTCACGCAGCCCGAGCGGGTTGCCGACGTCTGGCGCATTCAGCAGGGCTTCCACCTGCGCCTGCGACAAGGTCTTGGGCACGCGCAGGGGCTGGCGTGCAGCCTGCAACCGCACCGTGGGGTCGACCGTGATGCGCCGCTCCCGCAGCGCCCAGTGAAAGTAGCGGCGCAGCACTGTGAGGCGCCGGTTGGCAGACGTAGCGCGGGTCTGCGCATGCCGGGCGGCGAAGTAACCCTGCAGATGGTGCTCGGCCGTGCCGTCCAACGCCTGCGGAGGCTGCTGGTCGGCCAGCCACTGCGCGTACAGCGTCAGGTCACGCCGGTAGGCGGCCAGCGTGTTGCGCGAAAGCCCGTCCTCCAGCCAGAGGGCGTCCACAAAGGTGTCGATGGCGGTCAGGCTGGTGGCAAGCATGCAAAAAACGATAGCACGTAAAAAAGCCGCCCGTGGCAACGGGCGGCTTTGACTGAGAAGTATGGAATACGGCGCTTGCTTATTCCAGCGTCAGCTTCTGCTTGGCGACCACCTGCTTGTAGACCGCGAACTCGGCCTTGATCTGCTCGGCAAACTGCTCGGGCGTGTTGCCCACCACGATGGAGCCAGTGTCTTCGATGCGCTTCTTCACGGCCGGGTCTTGCAGTGCGGTGCGCACGGCTGCGTTGATTTTGTCAACGATGTCCTTGGGCAGTCCCTTGGGACCCAGGATGCCGTAGTAGGCCATGCGGTTCACGGGCTCCAGGCCCAGTTCCTTGAACGTGGGCACATTGGGCAGTGCGGCAACGCGCTGTGGCGCGGCCACAGCGATGGCCACGAGGCGGTTGTCCTTGATGAAGGGCAGCGCGGATGGAATGTTGTCAAAGATGATCGGCACCTGGCCGGCCACGGTGTCGTTCAGCGCCGGGCCCGCACCGCGGTAGGGGATGTGCGTGACGAAGGTGTTGGACAGGCTCTTGTACAGCTCCATCTGCAGGTGGCCAATGCCACCCGTGCCCGACGATGCATACGAGTACTTGCCGGGGTTCTTCTGCACTTCGGCCACAAACGACTTGTAGTCCTTGGCGGGGAAGCTGGGGTTCACGGCAATCAGATTGGGCGTGGCCGCAATGTTGATGATGGGCGTGAAGTCCGTCAGCGGGTTGTACGGGGTCTTGGGGTTGATGGCGGGGTTGGCGGCCGTGGTGGACACCGTGGCCACGCCCAGCGTGTAGCCGTCTGGGGCCGAGCGTGCCGTTTCTGCCGCACCCACGATGCCGCCGCCACCGGCCTTGTTCTCCACGATCACGCTCTGGCCCAGGGCCTTGCCCAGCGGGTCGGCGATCACGCGCGCAATGATGTCGGTGGTGCCACCGGGTGCAAACGGCACCTGCAGCTTGATCACCTTGTTGGGGTAGCCCTGGGCGGCTGCGGTGCCTGCGGCGGCAGCCAGTACGGTCAGCGCGAGCCATTGACGACGATGCATGGAGTTCTCCTTCGAGCGGGGGTAACAAACAGCGCTGATGGTATGCGCAATGGCTGCCTTGGAGCCCTGCGGATTCCACATAAGGGCTAACCCGCAGAGACTGACACGGATCAAGTATTCTCGGCACGTGAATTACGCCCAGCTCCTGATCCCGGACTTCTCCCTCATCCTCTGCGGGTACCTCATCTGCCGGTACACCGCCCTCAACCGCTCGGTATGGCAACCCGTGGAGAGCCTGGTGTACTACCTGCTCTTTCCCGTGCTGTTGTTCCAGTCCATCGTCAAGAGCCCGGTGGACATCGGCGCTGCGTCTGGCCTCATCGCTGCGGGCTTGACCATGGGCATCACGGGCATTGCGCTGGCCTACAGCCTGCCGCACTGGCCCTGGCTGGGCAAGCACATCGACGCACGCGACCACGCGGCCAGCGCGCAGGTGGCGTTCCGCTTCAACTCGTTCATTGGCCTGGCTATTGCCGAGCGCCTGGCGGGCGCTGAGGGACTGCTGATGATTGCCGTGCTGATCGGCGTGTGCGTGCCGCTGTTCAACGTGGCGGCCGTGTGGCCCATGGCGCGGCATGGCCAGCACAGCTTTGCGCGCGAGCTGGTGCGCAACCCGCTCATCGTCGCCACGGTGTCGGGCCTGGTGGCCAACCTGCTGGGCTTTCAGATTCCGGAATGGGCCAGCCCCACGGTCAGCCGCATCAGTGCGGCGTCGCTCGCGCTGGGGCTGATGGCGGCGGGCGCAGGCCTGCAGTTTGGCCTGCTCTCGCGCGGCAAGGCGCTGAGCGTGGCGGTGTTGTCCATCCGGCACCTGGTGCAGCCCCTGCTGGCGTTTGCGATGGCGCGGCTGTTTGGGCTCAACGCCGTGCAGACCACCATGCTGCTCGCGTTCTCGGCCCTGCCCACTGCCTCTACCTGCTATGTGCTGGCAGCGCGCATGGGCTACAACGGGCCGTATGTGGCCGGGCTGGTGACGCTCTCCACATTGCTGGGCATGGTCAGCCTGCCGTTTGCGCTGGGGTTTCTCCGATGACCGATTCCCGCGGAGCCCTGGGTTCCGACGCCTTGGCAAGCCGCCGCGCGTTGATGGCAAGCCTGGGGGCACTGGCGCTTGTGCCGTTGGTGGGCTGCGGGCGCAAAACCCCGCGCGCGCAATCGTTGCCGCCCGATGCCACCGTGCTGGCCCTGGGCGACTCGCTGACATCGGGCGTGGGTGCCTCGGCCGACACCGCCTACCCGGCCGTGCTGGCACGCCTGACAGGCTGGAAGGTGGTCAATGGTGGCATTTCGGGTGACACCTCGGGCGATGCGCTGGCGCGCCTGCCGGGGTTGCTGCAAAAGCACAAGCCGGCGTTGGTGATCGTGAGCATTGGCGGCAACGACTTTCTGCGCCGCCAGAGCGCCACCGCCACCCGCAGCAACATCCGCCAGATCTGCACCGATGCTCAGGCCAGCGGCGCACAGGTGCTGCTGGTGGCGGTGCCCGAGCTGACGATGCTGGCGGCGGTAGGCCGCCTGAGCGACCACGCGATGTACGAAGAGATCGCCGGCGAACTGAAAGTGCCGCTGCACAGCAAAGGCTGGTCGGGTGTACTGGGGCAGGAGCGGCTGCGGGCGGACCAGATCCATGCCAATGCTGCGGGGTATGAAGAATTTGCCCAGGGGCTGGTGTTGACCCTCAAAGACACAGGTTTGCTGGCGCGGTAGCCGCAAGAGCAAAAGCAACACGCCCCAGCAAAGCTGGCACCAATGCTCTTATTTTGATAGCTGTTTGCGCTTATCCATCAAGCGCCAGAGGCCATTTTCATTCAAAATCCAGCGCCCAGGCGACATGCTCGCGCACCAGCTCGCTGGGGTCCTCAACGCGCAATTGCAGCGCGGCACGCACAGACTCATCCCCCGTCGCCCGCAGCGCATTGCCCAGCGCCACAGCCACATTGCGCAGCCAGCGCTCGTGGCCAATGCGGCGGATGGGGCCGCCTTCGGTCATGCGCAAAAAGGTCGGCTCGTCCCACGCAAACAAGTGCACCAGCTGCTGGCCCGCCAGGCCCTTGCGCTCGTCAAAGTCCGGCAGGCGGCTCACCTGGGCAAACTTGTTCCAGGGGCAAATCAGCTGGCAGTCGTCGCAGCCGTAGATGCGGTTGCCCATCAGGGGCCGCAACTCCACGGGGATGGGCCCGGCGTATTCGATGGTGAGGTACGAGATGCAGCGCCGCGCATCAACGCGGTGCGGCGCAATGATGGCCTGCGTGGGGCACACGTCAATGCACGCGCTGCAGCTGCCGCAGTGCGCGGTGACGGGCGCGCTTTCGGGCAGGGCCATGTCCACATAGATTTCGCCCAGAAAGAACATGGACCCCGCCTCGCGGTTGAGCACCAGTGTGTGTTTGCCGCGCCAGCCCTGGCCGCTGCGCGCGGCCAGCTCCGCCTCCAGCACGGGGGCCGAGTCGGTGAACACGCGGTGGCCAAAGGGGCCGATGGCCTCGGCGATGCGGTCACTGAGTTTTTGCAGGCGCGCGCGCAGCACCTTGTGATAGTCCCGGCCCCTGGCGTAGACCGAGACGATGCCCTCCTGCGGGCGCTGCAGGCGCGAAAGCTCCGCCGTCTGCCAGCCTTCGGGCGCATCCATCGCGGTATCGCGCGGCAAATAATCCATGCGCGCCGTGATCACGCTCACCGTGCCGGGCACCAACTCGGCCGGGCGTGCGCGCTTCATGCCGTGGGATGCCATGTAATGCATGTCACCATGGAAGCCCTGCGCCAGCCAGGCCTCGAGCCCGGGCTCTGCCGCAGACAAGTCCACCCCCGCCACGCCGATTTGGGAAAATCCCAGCTCGCGGGCCCACTCCTGCATTTGAGGAACGAGTTGACTGTTGCACCACATACCGGCCAGATTGTAGAAAGTGGCAACCATGCTGCTGCCGAAACTGCGCGCCATTTCACCTGGCACAGCGAGGACGACACCACCGCCTTCGCGCAGCGCCTTGCCGCGCAGCCCCTGCTGGCCAATGCCTTTGTAACCCTGCACGGCGACCTGGGCGCGGGCAAGACCACGCTGGTGCGCCACCTGCTGCGCGCGCTGGGCGTAGAGGGCCGCATCAAGAGCCCCACCTACGCCGTGGTGGAGCCGCACGAGGCCCCGGGCCTCGCCATCTGGCACTTTGACTTCTACCGCTTTGACGACCCGCGCGAGTGGGAGGATGCGGGTTTCAGGGACATTTTTGCCAACCCCGGTCTCAAGGTGGCAGAATGGCCGGAAAAGGCTGCAGCGCTTACCCCGCTTGCGGACCTTGCTATCCACATTGAAGCAATCGACGACACCGAAAGGAAAGTCACCGTGCACGCCCATACCCCCATCGGGCGTGCCTTGCTGCAAGCACTCTGAGACGCCGTGAACGAACCCACCCTGCCCGCTCATCCCCCCGCTGCCCCCCTGCGCTCGCGCCGCGCTGTGCTGCAGGCAGGCAGTCTGGTGCTGTTGCTGGGCACGCAGCAGATTGCACGCGGCGCCACCATCCTGGCCGTGCGCGTGTGGCCCGCCCCCGAGTATTCGCGCGTGACCATCGAATCCGACGGTGCGCTGGTGGCCAAGCAGTTTTTCGTGACCACCCCGCCCCGGCTGGCGGTGGATATCGAGGGCATTGACCTGAGCCCCGAGCTGCGCGAGCTGGTGGCCAAGGTCAAGCCCGACGACCCCAACATCGCCGGCATCCGCGTGGGCCAGAATGCGCCCGGTGTGGTGCGTCTGGTGGTCGACCTGAAACAGGCGGCCATGCCCCAGGTGTTCACGCTGCCCCCCGTGGCGGCCTACCAGCACCGGCTCGTGTTTGACCTGTACCCCGCCGCACCGGTGGACCCGCTGGAGGCGCTGATTGCCGAACGCCTGCGCGAGGCCCCCGCCAAGCCCGCCCCCGCACCCAATCCGCCGCTGACGGCCGCTGCTGCGGCCAACGCCGCCGCAGCGCGCGCCCCCGCAGCGCCCGAGCACGACCCGCTGGGCGACCTGATTGCACAACGCAGCCAGCGCCCCGGCCCGCCCGAGCCCCCACCCATGGTGGCCACCGCGCCGCCACCGCCAGAACCCGCGCGCCCCGGCAACCGAGCCACATCCACCCAGACGGACCGCATCATCATCGTGGCGCTGGACCCTGGCCACGGCGGCGAAGACCCCGGCGCCATCGGCCCTGCAGGCACGCGCGAAAAAGACGTAGTACTGCGCGTGGCGCACCTGCTGCGCGACCGCATCAACGCCACCACCGTGGGCGGCAACCCCATGCGCGCCTACCTGACCCGCGACGGTGACTACTTTGTGCCCCTGGGCACCCGCGTGCAAAAGGCGCGGCGCGTGCAGGCCGACCTGTTCGTCAGCATCCACGCCGACGCGTTCACCACCCCCGCCGCCCGGGGCGCCAGCGTGTTTGCGCTGAGCCAGGGCGGCGCCTCCAGCACGGCTGCCCGCTGGCTGGCCAACAAGGAAAACCAGGCCGACCTGGTGGGCGGGATCAACGTGCAGTCCAAAGACCAGCACGTGCAGCGCGCGCTGCTGGACATGAGCACCACCGCACAGATCAACGACAGCCTGAAGCTGGGCACCGTGCTGCTGGGCGAGATCGGCGGCATTGCCAAGCTGCACAAGCCCCGCGTGGAGCAGGCAGGTTTTGCCGTGCTGAAGGCGCCCGATATTCCGAGCGTATTGGTCGAAACCGCCTTTATCAGCAACCCCGAAGAAGAAAAGCGCCTGCGCAGCAGTGCCTACCAGGAACAACTGGCCGATGCGCTGATGCGCGGCATCACACGTTACTTTGCCAAGAACCCGCCGCTGGCGCGCAGCCGTTCGGTGTAAGAACCTGTTCAAGACACCCCAATGGTGACTCCCCCGCCTTGCGCGGGCCGCGAAGTGCAGGCACAGTAGCCTTCATCGTCCCAGCCCGGCGCGCACCGCGCACCGGCAGGAAAGGAGGAATGCCATGGCACTACCCCACGCCCAATCCGGCCAGATCGTCAGCATGCGCCCCCTGGGCGACCGTTTGCCCGAAACCGTCACCACCGCCATCCTCAAAGCAGGTCAGCTTGAAGTGATACGCGTGGTGCTGCCGGTGGGCAAATCCATGAAAGAACACCAGACCCCCGGCGAGGGCACCGTGTTGTGCATTGAAGGCATGGTGGAATTTGTCAGCGAGCACGGCGTTCAGCAACTGCGCGCGGGCGATTTTGTGCACCTTGCGCCCCGCGCACTGCACTCGCTCAAAGCCGTGGAGGATGCATCGCTGCTGGTCACCATGTGCCTCAAGCCTACCCAAGTAGCATAGGCCCATCACCGGATCAGCACCCGCTCAGCGCCCCAGCCGGAACACGCTCACAATTTCGGCCAGCTTGGCAGCTTGGTGCTTGAGGCTGTCGGCCGCTGCGGCGCTCTGCTCCACGAGCGCCGCGTTCTGCTGCGTGACCTGGTCGAGCTGTGTGACGGCCTCGCCCACCTGACTGATGCCGATGGTCTGCTCGCCCGTCGCACTCGATATTTCGCCGATCAGGTCACTCACACGTTTGACCTGGGCGACGATGTCTTCGATGCTCTGCCCCGCGTTGCCGACCAGGTGCGTACCAGCATCCACCTTCTCCACACTGGCACCAATCAGGGCCTTGATCTCCTTGGCAGCCTCGGCACTGCGCTGGGCCAAATTGCGCACCTCGCTGGCCACTACGGCAAAACCCCGGCCCTGCTCGCCCGCGCGGGCGGCTTCCACAGCGGCATTGAGCGCCAGGATGTTGGTCTGGAACGCGATGCCATCTATCACCGCAATGATGTCGGTGATCTTGCGCGATGCGGCCGAAATGTCCTGCATCGTGGCCACCACCTGGCCCACCACCTCGCCACCCTTCACGGCCGCAGCCGATGCGGTGCCCGCCAGCACGGCGGCGCGCTGGGCAGTGTCGGCATTGTTCTTCACGGTGCTGGTGATCTCCTCCATCGAGGCTGCGGTCTGCTCCAGATTGCTGGCCTGCTCCTCGGTGCGCTGGCTCAGGTCGGCATTGCCCGAGGCGATTTCGCTGGAGCCGGTGGCAATGCTGTCGCTGCTGTGGCGCACATCGCCCACGATGCGCACCAGCGAGGTCTGCATGGCCTCCATCGCCCGCATCATCTCGGCCACCTCGCCCCGCCCGCTGGCATGGATGGGCTGCGACAGATCACCCTCGCCAATGCGCTGGGCGACGGCGCTCACTTCCCCCAGCGAGCGACGGATGCGCTGTACCACCACCCACGACAACACCACCAGCAGCGCCAGCCCCGCCACACCCGCCACCAACACGGTCATGCGGTAGGACTGGATCAAGCCCGCCGCCTCGGCCGCCTGCTCGGCCGAGCGTTGCACCTGGTAGTTCACCATCTTGTCGGCCACGGCGTTGTACTTGTCCAGCACCGGGGCAAAGCTGCCCAGCGCATAGGCGCGCGCCTGGGCCATGTCGCCCGCCTTCTTCAGCGCGAGCGACTTGTCCCGTGTCTCCAGGTAAGACTTGCGGATGGTGGCCAATTCCTCCTGGATGAGCAGCCCCTGCGGGCTGTTTTCCAACTCGGTGTAGCGCTTTTGCACCTTGCTGGTGTCAGCGGTGGTGGCCGCCACAACGTCCTTGAAGTAGTTCTGCAGGTCATCGCCCTCCGTCTGGACGATGGAGAACACCCGCGTGGAGTTGACGGCAATGTTGCTGCGCCAGCGCAGTGCCAGCTGCAGCCGCTCGACCTGCTCGGTGGCCAGGCGGTCCACCGTATTGCCCAGGGTCTGCACCCGCACCAGGCTCAGGGCCAGGATGAGCACCAGCGCAAAAACAGCCACCCCCACAATCAATCCAATCTGTTGCGCCACCGTCAGCTGCGCACCCATCCCCCGTGGTTGCTGGTCCATGGTGTCCCCTTTTTAGATGTATGTGGTGGGTTTGCAGAGAGAAGAAATGATCTTCCTGCGCTCGCCCGTTGGCAACCACCCCACAGGGCACGTAAACCCTGATCACCGGCCTCTGGCCCATGGGCCAAGGACGCCTTACGGCCAAACGCAGCGCCCGCCCCGCACGAGGCCCCATGTCCTACAGACGCTTGCCACAGCTGCCTACGCCGGGCCCCTGGCGCCGAATGGATAGTGAAGCCACAGGTCGAGCCCCAACGCACCCGCTGCTGGGACCCCAGGCCTGACTCCATTCATAAAGGACTCCTGCCATGAAAATCCGTCACATCCTTCTTGCCACCACCTGCACTGCGGCCCTTGCTCTGGGTGGTTGCGCTTCCAATCCGTCGGGCGCCCAGGTGGGCACCGGTGTCGGTGCCGTGGTCGGCGGTGTAGCTGGCAACGCTGTCTTTGGCGGGCCCGTGGGCACCATCGGCGGTGCGGCGGCCGGTGCCCTCATCGGCCATGAGATCGGCGAAGACCGCGATCAACGCAAGCCCTACCGCCGTTAATTCCACTCGCTGTGCCTGACCCTCTGGGGATCAGGCAGAAAAATAGCTGCTAGCGCTTATTCCAAAAGCGCCAGCAGCTATATTTTTTATAGCAATTTCAATCAATAAATCAGGCCGCCTTGGCCTGCCGCCCCGCCCGCCAGGCGCCAAAAATCGCGATCAGGCCGGGCACAAAAATCATCGCCCAGATGATCTTGTCCAGGTTCTCCTTGACCCAGGCAAAGTTGCCAAAGAAGTAGCCTGCAGAGCAAATGCCCAGCACCCAGATGAGTGCCCCGGCCACGTTGAACGCTGTGAACTTGGCACGGCTCATCTCGGCCACGCCCGCCACAAAGGGCGCAAACGTGCGGATGAATGGCATGAAACGCGCGAGGATGATGGTGATGCCCCCATAGCGCTCGTAAAAATCGTGCGCCTGGTTGAAGGCCCGGCGGTTGAACCAGCGCGAGTCCTCCCACTGGAACACCTTGGGGCCAAAGAAGCGGCCAATCGAATAGTTGCACTGGTCCCCCAGAATGGCCGCCGCGATGAGCACCGCGCAGGCCAGCGGAAAACTCATCATCCCCGCGCCGCAGAGGGCGCCCACGATGAACAGCAGTGAGTCGCCGGGCAAAAACGGCATGACCACCACACCGGTTTCGACGAATACGATCAGGAACAACAGCGCATACACCCAGGCGCCATAGGTTTGCACAAAGGCTTCGAGGTACTTGTCGACATGCAGGATGAAGTCGATCAGAAAGGTCACCAGTTCCATGGGGTAGCCGGTGGGGGCACCGGACGCAAAAAAGTTGCGGGCATTATCCCCATCGGCCAATAGGCACCGGCCGATACCCCTGCGCGGCCCCCGCCCTAAAATTGGCCGAGTGAACGACACCACCCCCACCCTTGCAGCGGCGCAGCCTGCCTCTTTGTCCCCCCTCAACAACCGGCGCCCCATTCGCGACCTGCCGGACGAGCTGATCAGCCAGATCGCCGCCGGTGAGGTGGTGGAGCGCCCCGCCTCGGTGGTGCGCGAGCTGGTGGACAACGCGCTGGATGCAGGCGCCACGCAAATCACCGTGCGCCTGTCGGCCGGCGGCGTGCGCCTGATCACCGTGGAAGACGACGGCGGCGGCATTCCACACGAAGAGCTGCCCGTGGCCCTGCGCCGCCACGCCACCAGCAAGATCACCAACCTGAACGACCTGGAAACCGTAGCCACCATGGGTTTTCGGGGCGAGGCGTTGGCGGCCATTGCCTCGGTGTCGGAGATGTCGCTGCTCTCCCGTCCCATCGCCCAGTCCAACGCCTTTTTGCTGGACGCCCGCAGCGGCGAACTGCGCCCCGCCGCGCGGAGCACCGGCACTACCGTGGAAGTGAAGGAGCTGTTCTTTTCCACCCCCGCGCGCCGCAAGTTCCTGAAGACCGACGCCACCGAGCTGGCGCACTGCATCGAATCGGTGCGCCGCCACGCACTGGCCCGGCCCGATGTGGGATTTGCCATCTGGCACGAAGGCAAGCTGGTGGAGCAGTGGCGCGCCACCTTCGTGCTTGGCCAGGGGGATGCGCAGGACGCGCTGGCCCGTCGCCTGTCGGATGTGCTGGGCGAAGACTTCGTCACCCAGTCGGTCGCCGTGCAGCACCGCGTGGGCCCGGTCACCGTGACCGGCCGCGCAGGCCTGCCCGACGCCGCGCGCTCACGGCCCGACCACCAGTATTGCTACGTCAATGGCCGCTTCGTGCGCGACAAGGTGCTCACCCACGCCGCCCGGAGCGCGTATGAAGACGTGTTACACGGCCACAAGCAGCCCATCTACGCGCTGTATGTGGAAATCGACCCGGCGCGCGTGGACGTGAACGTGCACCCCACCAAGATCGAAGTGCGCTTTCGGGACAGCCGCGAGGTGCACCAGGCCGTGCGCCACGCCGTGGAGAACGCGCTGGCAGCGCCCCGCGCCGCAGCGCTGGCGGCGGCTGCAGGGGCTGCCGCTTCAGCAGACACGGGCTCCACGGCACAGGCCCCCATTGAGAATTTCAAGCCAAATCAGCCTCTAGCGCTTAACAGACAAGCGCAAGCAGCTATCAAATTTGAAGAACGTGGCCACCATGTGGCGGACCTGCAGGCGCTGTGGGGACCAAGGAAAGAGGACGCAGCCACACCGTCTGCAGGGCTCACCGCACCGCTGGTGAACTGGGGCGCTGCGGCCAACACCGGCGAGGCAGATGCCATGCCGCAGCCCGTGACACCCACGTCATTCGCCCCCCCTGCTGCGGCCTGGGCCAACAACAGCACCGCGAAAGAAACCACCTGGCCCCAGGGCCAGGGCGGCAACGACACCGCCTGGCCGCTGGGCAAGGCCGTGGCCCAACTCCACGGGGTCTACATCCTGGCCGAAAACGCCCAGGGCATGGTCATCGTGGACATGCACGCCGCACACGAACGCATCGTCTACGAACGCCTCAAGTCCCAGGTGGACAGCGGCGCCCGCATTGCCAGCCAGCCCCTGCTGATCCCCGCCACCTTCGCCGCCACCCCGCAAGAGGTCGCCACCGCCGAAGAATCCGCCGAGGTACTGGCCACGCTGGGCATGGAGGTCGTCCCCTTCTCCCCCAAAACCCTGGCCGTGCGCGCCGTGCCCACCACGCTCGCCCAGGGCGACCCCGTGGAACTGGCCCGCAGCGTGCTCGCCGAACTGGCCGCCCACGACGCCACCACCGTGGTGCAACGCGCGCGCAACGAAATCCTGGGCACCATGGCCTGCCACGGCGCCGTGCGCGCCAACCGCAAGCTCACCATCGACGAGATGAACGCACTCCTGCGGCAGATGGAGACCACGGATCGCAGCGACCAGTGCAACCACGGACGGCCCACGTGGCGGCAGCTCAGCATGAAGGAGCTGGACGCACTGTTCCTGCGGGGCCGGTAAGGTAACCGCAAAAAGATCGGCCCGAGGGCCGATGGACCACCTGCACATCAAGCCCAGGGGCCGCCACAACCGGCACAACCCCAGGCCAGAGCACCCGTGGAACCGGCCTTGCCAGCCCACCGGGTACGTCCCCCTTTGGGGGAAGGCGCGCCGGGCCTCAGTGGGCTTCAGTTATCCCGCGCCGCCTTGGCATGGTCCGGGAAGTCGCTGAACACGCCATCCACGCCCAGCTGATAGAACAGCTTGTATTCCGCCTTGGGGTCGCCCTTGAAGTCCGACGCCAGGCGCTTGGCTTCGCTGCGGAAGGTGTAGGGGTGCACCAGCAGGCCCGCGGCGTGGGCGTTTTTCACCACGTCGGTGGCGGGCATCATCACGCGGTCGCGTTCGTCGATCTTGCCGTCGCCATTGAGGTCGTCGGCCTTGCCGTCCTTGTTGGCGTCCACCTGCTTGGAGGGGATCAGGTAGGGCTTCCAGGGGCCGATGCCGTCGGCGTAGGTCTTCACTTCCTTCAGGCCCGCAGGCGTGAGCAGGCTGGCGAAGGTGCGCGTGTCTCCCGCCACGGCAAAGTCGTACGGTTTGTCGTAGGGGGCGGTCAGGTCCATGCTGCCGTCGGGGTTCACGTCGTTCGCGTCCACCAGTTGCACCAGGCGGATCTGGGTCTTTGTGCGCAGGTACTTGAGGTTGGAGACCTCAAACGACTGCACGATGACCGGCGAGCTCTTGGCGGTGTAGCTGTACTTGGCCAGGATGGTAAGCAGGCGGTCTTCGAGTGGCAGGCCCAGGCGGACGTGGTAGGTGGGGTGCTTGGTTTCGGGGTACACGCCCACGGTGCGGCCCGCCTTGGCGCCTTCGCTCTTGGCCAGGTCCAGCACTTCTTCCAGCGTGGGGATCTGGTACTTGCCGTTGTGCGACTGGTCGCGGTCGGCCAGGGGCTGGATGGCGCGCAGGGTCTTGATTTCGGCCAGGGTGAAGTCCGAGGCGAACCAGCCTTCTTCTTCCACGCCGTCGACCACTTTCTTGGTCTTGCGGCTGGCAAATTCGGCGCGGGTGGACACATCGGTGGTGCCGGTGATGTTGGGCTCGTGGCGTGCAATCAGCGCACCGTCCTTGGTGGCGACCAGGTCAGGCTCGATGAAATCGGCGCCCATCTCGATGGCCCGCTTGTAGCCTTCGAGCGTGTGGTCCGGCAGGTAGCCCGCGGCACCCCGGTGGCCAATCACCAGGGGCTTGTCGCCACTCAAAGTGGGATAGGGGTTGTCATCGCTGCCACCGCAAGCAGCCAGCGTGGCCACCAGGGCCAGCGCACCCAACTTAGCACCGGAAATGTGCATGCTCTTCTCCTCGTTGTGTTTAGAACCGCCGAACTGTGGGCGCCCCCTGTGACAAGGCGATGACGCCCGTTTTGCGAATGGATGACAGCTTCACCGCACCATCCAAACGCACCAAAAAGTGGCAATCACCCTGCCACATTCCCCACCATTGTGCAGAGTCATGCGCATAAACGTATAACTTTTAGACATAATTCGATGTTGCAGCGCGCCATGGCGTGCCACCGCCCCTTGATCTTCAGAAAGTTTTTTGAAATATGAAACACGCGTCCGCAGGCAGCTTCCTCTCACACGTCGCCCTTCGCAACCCAGGGCAGCCCGAGTTTCTGCAAGCTGTCACCGAGGTGATGGAAAGCCTGTGGCCCTTCATTGAAGAACACCCCCGCTACGCCGAGCACGGCCTGCTGGAGCGCCTGGTGGAGCCCGAGCGCATCGTCATGTTCCGCGTGTCGTGGGTGGACGACCACGGCAGCGTGCAGGTGAACCGGGGCTACCGCATTCAGCACAGCATGGCGATTGGCCCGTACAAGGGCGGCATCCGGTTCCATCCGTCGGTCAACCTGTCGGTGCTGAAGTTTCTGGCGTTTGAGCAGACCTTCAAGAACGCTCTGACCACCCTGCCCATGGGCGGCGGCAAGGGCGGCAGCGACTTTGACCCCAAGGGCAAGAGCCCGGGAGAGGTCATGCGCTTTTGCCAGGCCTTTGTGTCCGAGCTGTTCCGCCACGTGGGGGCCGACACGGACGTGCCAGCGGGCGACATTGGCGTGGGCGGCCGCGAGGTGGGCTTCATGGCCGGCATGATGAAAAAGCTCAGCAACCGGGCCGACTGCGTGTTCACCGGCAAGGGGCTGTCGTTTGGCGGCTCGCTGGTGCGCCCCGAAGCCACGGGCTACGGCACGGTGTACTTTGCGCAGGAAATGCTCAAGTCCAAAGGCCGCTCGCTCGACGGCTTGCGTGTGTCGGTCTCCGGTTCGGGCAACGTCGCGCAATACGCCGTCGAAAAGGCCATGGAACTGGGTGCCAAGGTGGTCACGGTCTCGGATTCGAGCGGCACCATCGTGGACGAAGACGGCTTCACCCCTGCCAAGCTGGCCGAACTCATGGAAGTGAAGAATCATCTGTATGGCCGCGTGAGCGACTACGCAGCCCGCACCGGCGCCACCTTTGAAGCCGGGGTACGCCCTTGGCATGTACCAGTGGATGTGGCCCTGCCCTGCGCCACCCAGAATGAGCTGGACGCGAACGACGCGGAGGTTCTGATCAAGAACGGCGTGGTCTGCGTGGCCGAGGGCGCCAACATGCCGTCGACCATCGACGCAGCCAAGGCGTTTGAGGCTGCAGGCGTGCTCTACGCCCCGGGCAAGGCCAGCAACGCAGGCGGCGTGGCCACATCGGGTCTGGAGATGAGCCAGAACGCCGCGCGCCTGTCCTGGCCGCGCGAAGAGGTGGATGCGCGCCTGCTGCAGATCATGCAGGGCATCCACGCTGCCTGCCTGCACTATGGCAAACGCAGCGATGGCACCGTGAGCTATGTGGACGGCGCCAACATCGCCGGTTTTGTGAAGGTGGCCGACGCCATGCTGGCGCAGGGCGTGGTGTAACCCCGGTTCCGAAGGCAAGGCAACCGAAGATGGGACAAGAAGGCGCGTTGCCCGCCATTTCGCTCCATTTGCAGGAAACGGGCACAAACCCTGCTTCGCCGGTCAGAACTTTCTGACGCGAAGCCGAGTCTGTCTCCACCATGAAGCGCACCCCCCTCCTGGTTACCCTGACCTTGGCCATCGCCGTGACGGCGGGCTGCGCCACCCTCGACGCCAAGCAGCGCGAATGGATCTTCCAGCCCAGCGACCGCAGCTGGGGCGGTGCACAGTCCACGGCGGACATGCAGGATGTCTGGATCGACTTCCAGTCCGACGCCAGCGGCAAGGCCGAGCGCCTGCATGGCCTGTGGCTGGCCCATGAGCGCGCCGATGCGCCCGTGCTGCTCTATTTGCACGGTGCACGCTGGAACGTGGCGGGCTCGTCGGGCCGCATCCGGCGCATGCAGGAGCTGGGCTTTTCGGTGCTGGCCATCGACTACCGGGGCTTCGGCCAAAGCAGCGCCGGGCTGCCGTCCGAGGCGACCGCCAGCGAAGATGCCCGCGCCGCGTGGGACTGGCTGGCCCAGCAGCAGCCGGGCAAGCCCCGCTACATCTTCGGCCACTCGCTGGGCGGCGCCATTGCCATCGACCTGGCCCGCCAGGTGTCCGACGAACAAGGCACCATGGTGGAAGGCACGTTCACCAGCATCCCCGATGTGGTCAGCACCTTCAAGTGGGGCTGGTTGCCGGTGTCGGGCCTCATCACGCAGCGATTTGAGTCCGTCCGCAAGGTGGCCGAGATCGGCTCGCCCCTGCTGGTGGTGCATGGCAGCCAGGACAGCCTGATCCAGCCCGCCCTGGGCCGCAAGCTCTTCGAGGCGGCGCAGGAGCCCAAGCAGTTTGTGCTGGTGGAAGGCGGGTCGCACCACAACACCAACTCGGTAGGGCAACCAGCGTATCGGCAAGCCATGGCATCGCTGTTCAAGCTGAGGTAGAGACACCCCCCTGAGGCGCTGCGCGCCTTCCCCCCGCTCTCGCAGCGCTGCGCGCTGTGGGCAGGGGGACGCAGCCCTCGCTGCGGGGCGGCCCTTGCTCGGCTGCCCTGGCCTGGGCCGCGCCGGTATCGAAGGCCCTGTCTGGTACGCTCCAGCGGTTATGTCCGCTCCCTCTACCGCAGCTGCTGGCGCTGCTCCCCCTGCCTCCATCAACCCAGGCATGGCCATCCTGGTGCTGGCCATGCTGCTCTCCATTCAGCCCGTCACCACTGACCTGTACCTGCCCGCATTGCCCGCCCTCACGCGCAGCCTGGGCGCTCAGATGGCCGCGGCACAGCTCACGCTCAGCGGGCTGCTGCTGGCGTTTGGCTGCTCGCAAATGGTGTGGGGGCCGTTGTCAGACCGCTTTGGCCGCCGCCCCATCCTTCTGGCGGGGCTGGGCATCTACACCGTAGCTTCGCTGGGTAGCGCCTTTGCGCCCACCATGACACTGCTCATCGTGTGGCGCATTGCCCAGGGTGCCGCCATGGGCGCGGTGGTGATGTGTGCCCGGGCCATCGTGCGCGACCTGTACACCCCGCTCGATGGCGCGCGCGCCATGTCCAAGGCACTCACCGGGCTCGGGATTGTGGCCTGCATCTGCGCACCACTGGGTGGGGTGCTGAGCGAGTGGCTGGGCTGGCGGGCGGCGCTGATGGCGCTCACGGTGTATGCCGTGGCCACGCTGGCACTGGTGGCGCTGCGCTTGCCCGAGACCCTGGCGCACCGCAACCCGAAAGCCCTGCAGCCCCGTGCACTGGTCGGCACCTGGATGCAGGTTTTGCGCAGCCCCACTTTCTGGGCGTTCTCGCTGCAGACCACAGCCACCTATGGCGGGCTGTTCACCTTTCTGGCCGCGTCCTCTTTTGTCTTCATCGACGTCCTGGGCCTCACCCGCACGCAGTTCGGGTGGACGATGGCGTCGGCCTGCGTGGCGTATCTCGCGGGCACTTTCCTGTGCCGGCGCCTGCTGGTACGCCAAGGCCTGCTGCGCACGGTGGCCATTGCTGGCGCGCTGAGCATGAGCGGCGGCACGCTGATGGCGGCCGTGGCCTTCATGGGCTGGCACCAGCCGTGGGCGCTGCTGTTGCCCTTTTACCTGTTCATGCTGGGCCACGGCATCCACCAGCCCTGCGGGCAAAGCGGTGCGGTGGGGCCCTTCCCCAAAGCGGCTGGCGTGGCGTCCGCGCTCAATGGTTTCATGATGATGCTGGCCGCGTTCGGGATTGGCGGCTGGCTGGGGATGCGGCTGGACGGCACGGTGTGGCCGCTGGTCAACGGCATCTGGTTCTGGTCGGTGGTGCTGGCCCTGATCTCGTGGACGCTGGTGCAAAAATTTGGAGCGCCGCGTGAGCATGCCTGAGCCCCTGTTGCACACCACCCTGCCCGCCATTGCACTCGCGGGCCCCACGGCCTCGGGCAAGACGGCAGGCGCTCTCGCGCTGGCCGCTGTGCTGGGCAAGCAGGGCACGCCGGTGGAGATCATCAGCGTGGACTCGGCCCTCGTATACCGGGGCATGGACATCGGCACCGCCAAGCCCACGCCCGACGAGCTTGCCGCTGTTCCGCACCACCTTATCGACATCCGCGACCCGCTGCAGGCCTACAGCGCGGCCGAGTTCGTGCAGGACGCCACGCGGCTCATCGCCGAGATCCGTGCGCGCGGTGCCCTGCCGCTGCTGGTGGGCGGCACCATGCTGTACTTCAAGGCGCTGTTTGACGGCATTGACGACATGCCCGCCGCAGACCCTGCCGTGCGCGCACAGATCGAAGCCCAGGCCGCAGAGCAGGGCTGGCCCGCGCTGCATGCCGAGCTAGCCCGCGTAGACCCCGTGACGGCCGCACGCCTGGCCCCGGCCGACAGCCAGCGCATTCAGCGAGCGCTGGAGGTGTGGCAAGTGTCCGGCCAACCCCTGTCGAGCTTTCACACTACTAAAAAGATAGCTGGTAGCGCTTGCGGGATAAGCGCTGGAGCCTTTTTTTCCTTAGAACCTGACGACCGCGCCTGGCTGCACGGCCGCATCGCCCAGCGTTTTGACGCCATGCTGGCCAGCGGCTTCATCGACGAAGTGCGGGCCCTGCGCGCGCGCGGCGACCTGCACCCGGACCTGCCCTCCATGCGCTGCGTGGGCTACCGCCAGGCGTGGGAAGAGCTGGACTTCCAGGCGGCCAAGGGCCCCGACGCGCCGCTGAACCTCGCCTTTTTGCGCGAGCGCGGCATTGCGGCCACACGCCAGCTGGCCAAGCGCCAGATCACCTGGCTGCGCAGCATGCACGAGCGCCACACCATCGCCTGCGACCAACCCCACGCCGTCGCCCAGCTCGTGCAGGCCGTGCTGCAGCGGCTGCAGCAGCAGCCGGGCGGACAAGAACCCGCCACCCCATGACACTGCTGCGCGCTGAACAACTGGGCAAACACTACGGTGAAACGCCGGTGTTCTCGCACGTGAACTTCACTGTCGAGCCGGGCGAGTTCGTGGCCATCGTGGGCGATTCGGGCGTGGGCAAGTCCACCCTGCTCAACTGCCTGGCGGGGCTCGACACCTGGGACACCGGCCGCATCACGCACGGCGCCACCGACCTGGGCCAGCTAAGCGACACAGAGCGCGCCCTGTGGCGCCGCGCCCATGTGGGTTTTGTCTTCCAGGCTTTTCATGTGCTGCCGCACCTGGACGTAGCGCAGAACGTGGCCCTGCCGCTGATGCTGCTGGGCCAGAAAGACCCGACGCGCGTACAGCAGATGCTGGACGCCGTAGACATGGCCGACCTGGGCGCGCGGCTACCGCAGCAGCTCAGCGGGGGGCAGCTGCAGCGCGTGGCGATTGCCCGTGCCCTCGTGCACCGCCCCGCCCTGCTGCTGGCCGACGAACCCACCGGCAACCTCGACCCCACCACCGCCGCTCGCGTGATGGACCTGCTGCTGGCGCAGACACGCGGGCATGGGGCGTCGCTGGTGCTGGTCACGCACTCCGACGCGGCGGCAGCCCGGGCCGACCGGGTGCTGCGGCTGCGCAGCGACGGCATCAGCGCGGGCGGCTGACTGAGAGGCCTGCCTGTTCAGGGCTCCAGGCGGGGCGCCCGGAAGCGCCCGTTCTGGTGCAGCACCACGGCACGCACCTCGCCGCTGGGATAGCGCTCAAACTCCAGCTCGGCCCGTACCGCGTCATACGCAAACCGGTCTGGCTGCCCCGGCAGCGGATAGACCGTGAAGCGCGGCTGCGAGCCCAGGCGCACCTGCAGACGACCGTCTTCAGCCTGCACATCCAGCACATTGCCGCCCCGCAGCCGGTAGCGGCCCAGGTAAGGGGCCAGCACACCCTGGGCCTGGGGTGGTACCAGGCCGAGCACCGGCTCTTCGGACCGGATTGCTGTCAGGCGTGCCCCAAAGCGTGTGTAGTGAAGCACTGTGGGTCGGCCTTCCGTATTGCGCTCCAAGCGGAACTGGCGGCCGGTGGCTGGCTGCGTGAACGCATCCGGCCCCAGCACCTGCAGCGGCTCAAACACCCCACCCGTGGGGCGGGCTTGCAGTTGCCCATCCACCATGGCAAGGCTCAGGGCGACGGCAGGAGATACGCGGTACACCCCTTCGTACGGGGTAAGCACGGTCGCATCGGTGGCGGGCTGACCGGGCGGCACGGGGTAACGCTGCTTCAACAGTGGCGTCATCACATCCTGCTGTGCGGCACGCGCGTTGCCCACCAAGGCGATCACCGCCTCACCCCTGTCGGGCGCCAGCAACCACACGCTGCGAAAACCCCCGGTACCGCCGCCATGCAGCCAGGTGCGCACCCCATCGCGCTCGCGCAGCATGATGGCGTAGCCGATCTGGCCACCGTCGTGGTCCGCAAGCGGTGTGAACAGGCGCTCGGCCGCTGGGCCCAAGGGCCCTTGCGCGCCCGCCAGCAGCGCGCGGCTGAGCACCAGCATGTCGGCCGTGGTCGAGCGCAAGGCGCCCGCACCGGCAAAGGCATCAAACTCCCACACCGACACCCGCGTCTCGCCCTCGTGCGGTGCAGCAAGGCGGGGTGCCTTGTCGCCCAGCGACTGCACCGTGTCCTGCATGCCCAGCGGGCCGGTGATGCGCTCGTGCACCAGCACCGCCCAGGGTTTGCCGTAGCGCTGGGCCAGCAGCTCGCCCAGCACCGCAAAACCGAAGTTGCTGTATGCGCCAGCGCACGGCGGCGACTGGGTCAGCCGTGCATCGGCCAGGGCTTGCCACAGGCGGGGGCGGTCGTAGCGCAGATAAGGATTGGCGGGATCGGAATTGTGGCGGAAGTCCGCCGGCAAGCGTGGCAGGCAGGAGGTGTGGGTCACGAGTTGGCGCAATGTGATGGCGGCCACCGGGGCGGGCAAGGCGGGAGCCAGTGCGGATGAGCCATTGAGCAGCCGGCCCAACGTGTCGTCCAGCGCCAGATCGCCGCGCTCTACGGCCTGCGCCAGCAGCAGGCCGGTAAACACCTTGCTGATCGAGCCCACTTCAAACAGAGCCTGCGCGGGTGCATCCGCCGTGCGGTTGCGGGCTGTGCCGAAATGCGCCCGCCCCCCGTGCCACACGCCCACCTCAGCCGCGCCGCGCAACGGGCCCAGCGCTGCAGCCGCCATGGCGTCCGCAGGGCCCGACCAGTCGAAACGGGGTGGAGGGGCAGGCACAGCGGGTGTGGTTGCAGCGTGCCCGGAAAACGCTATCCATAGCGCCCCGGCAGCAAGGGCTTGCCACGCAAGGCGGCGTACCGGGGCAAGGATTCCATCACTGCAAACCATTTGATCGCCTCCCTGAAAGGCACCACGGTACGGGTGCCATGGCGGGCATGGTCGCATGCACTGGCTGTGGGCAGGCTTAAGAAGTGGTTCAACATCTATTGGGGAGCGCCATCCGGCGGCGCTTCGGACGGCCATCCGACGCTCCACGGGCAACGGAGATCCCGGCCACGCAGCCCCATGGATCTGCATGCGGCAGGCCGTTGGCGGGCGACCCAACCGCCGTTTGAGGTTCGTCTTGCGGCCACTCAATCAACCAACCCACTCGCCCTGGGAGGGGCGGTGGATTGCATTTTTTCGCGCAAGTCCGATGGAGTTACTCGATGTTCAACCGCTGCGCCGCCTTGTTCACCTTCTTGGGCAGGTTCAGCGTCAGCACACCGTTGTCGTATTTGGCCTTGGCTTGTGCAGCGTCCACATCGGCGGGCAACTGGAAGCTGCGGGCCACCGCGCCGTAGTAGCGCTCCGAGCGCAGCACCTTCTCGCCTTCGCGCTTTTCATCGTGCTGGCGCACCTCGGCGCGCAGGCTGACCACATTGCCTTCGAGCGAGACATGGATGTCTTCCTTGGCCACGCCGGGCACTTCGGCCAACACGGTGTAGCCGTCCTCGGTTTCCTTCACGTCCACCTTGATCTGGCCGGGGCTGGGCAGGTTGTCGCCGTGCAGCGGGCGCACGTAAAAGCCCGGTGCAATGTCCTTGAAGAAGTCGTCAAACAGACTGCCGCGTGTCACAAGAGAGTTCATGGTTTTGCTCCTGAAAAGGGGTTGAGACAAACAACTGGGCCTGCGCAGGAGGGCGGGCCCCTGAGAAGGTGTGAACGAACCCCACATGCCCGCTCATCCCGCCAAAACGCTCCCGCTCGTTGTTGCAAATGCTCGCCATGGCCCGAGCTATGGCTGCGCTTTGCACCTAGATCGGAAACGTTTTGGCAGCCTGCTCGGGCACGCGGGGCTCATTCACACCTTCTGGCTCCAAGATAGGCGCAGCCTTTCGGCACTTCAAGAGGATGCAAAACGCAAGGTTGACCTGCATCAAACGCTGCTGGGACCAGCCCCTGCGGCCACAATGCAGGCCATGCTTGCATTGCTCCGCACCTTCTCCTGGCAGGACCTGCGCCACCACCCCTGGCGCAGCGCTGCAGCGGTGGCGGCGGTGATGCTGGGCGTGGCGCTGGCGTTTGCGGTGCATGTGATCAATGCGTCGGCGCTGGACGAGTTTTCGCAGGCGGTGCGCGCCGTCAACGGTCAGCCCGACCTGGAATTGCGCCCCATGCAGGGCGATCTGCCCGAGGCGTTGTATGGGCAGCTTGCCACGCACCCCCAGGTGGCGCGCGCCAGCCCGCTGCTGGAGCTGTCGGCCGTGGCGCGAGCCCTGCGGCCACAGCCAGGTGCTGCAAGCGTGCCCTCCCCCACCAGCGCCCCGCTGCGCGTGCTGGGCGTGGACGCCCTGCTGCTGCCCACCATGGCGCCCGCGCTTATGCCACGGCCCTGGGCGGGCGCTGACCGGCTGGCCCTCTTCGCACCGGCCACGGTGTTCCTCAATGCGGCGGCGTTGCAGGCACTGGGTCTGCCCACCACGCCCACCTCATCGACTGAACCGGCACCGCAACTCCTGCTGCAGGCCGGGCTGCAGCAATGGCCGGTGCAGGTGGCGGGCACGGTGGCCGCCGGGGGCGCCCCCCTGGCGGTGATGGATATCGGCGCTGCGCAGGATCTGTTTGGCCGCGCGGGGCAGCTCAGCCGCATTGACCTGCAGCTGCGGCCGGGCACCGACCGCAGCGCGTGGGAGCAGGCCGTGCGCGCGCTGCCCGGCTGGCCGTCGCAGGTGGTGTTTGCGCAGCCGGGCGACGCGGCGCAGCGCATCAGCAATCTGTCGCGCGCCTACCGCGTGAACCTCACGGTGCTGGCGCTGGTGGCCTTGTTCACGGGCGCATTTTTGGTGTTCTCGGTGCTGGCGCTCAGCGTGGCGCAGCGTGCGCCGCAGTTTGCGCTGCTGGCCGTGCTAGGCGCCACACCGCGCCAGCGCCTGGCGCTGGTGCTGGCCGAATCCGCCGTGCTGGGCCTGGTGGGCAGCGCCGCCGGCATCGCCCTGGGCACGGCCCTGGCCGCTGCCGCGCTGCGCCTGCTGGGCGGGGACCTTGGCGGTGGCTACTTTGCGGGGGTGCAGCCGGTTCTGCAGTGGAGCGCGCCTGCAGCCCTGGCCTATGGCGCACTGGGTGTGCTGGCTGCACTGGTGGGGGGCTGGTGGCCCGCGCGCGCCGCGCAGACACTGCCGCCCGCGCAAACCTTGAAAGGCCTGGGCACCGTGTCCAGCCAGGCGGGCAAAGGCTGGATAGGTATTATTTTGATAGCCATTGGCGCTGTACTGACGAGCGCTCCGCCCATTTTTGGCATACCACTTGCCGCGTACCTGGCCATCGGCCTGTTGCTGGTGGGCGGCATTGTTGTACTGCCCTGGGCCATGGCCTGGCTGTTGCACCACCTGCAGCCGCTGGCCGTACGCCACGCCCTGGCGCTGCTGGCACTGGAGCGCGCGCGGCGCATGCGTGGCACGGCCGCTATCGCAGTGGGCGGCGTGGTGGCCAGCCTGAGCCTGGCCGTCGCGCTGACGGTGATGGTGTCGAGCTTTCGCGGCTCGGTCACGCAGTGGCTGGACGCAGTGCTGCCATCGCCCCTGTATGTGCGCTCGGCCCTGGGTGTGCCGGGCAGCGAGGCTGCACTGCTGCCTGCGGGCTTCGCCGAATCCGTCGCGCAATTACCTGGACTGGCGCGTGTGCAAGCCCTGCGCGCGAGCCCGCTGCAGCTGGATGCCACGCGCCCCGCGCTCACGGTCATCAGCCGCCCACTGGGTAACGATCCGGCGCAAAGTCTGCCACTGGTGGGCGAGGCCCTGCGCGTGCCCGCGGGGCGCACTGGCGTCTACATCAGCGAGGCGGTGGAGGACCTGTATGGGCTACGCCCTGGTATGGAGTGGCCTGCACTTTCTGATGCTTTTAGCCCCCTGGCGCTTGATAGACAAGCGCAACCAGCTATCTTTTATATAGCAGGCGTATGGCGCGACTACGCCCGGCAGTCGGGCGCCGTGGCCATGGACCGCACCGTATGGCTGCGCCTGACCGGTGATGCCCGCACCAGCGACCTGGCGCTGTGGCCCGCCGAGGGAGCAGACATCTCAGCGTTGCAGGATTCGATCCGCGCAGTGGCAGCCGCGCAGGCGGGCCGTGTGCCCAAGGCCCGGGAGAGCGCCAGCGCGGTGGACGGGGCCCTGGTGGAGTTCGTCTCCGCAGGCGCTATCCGTGAACGGTCGCTGCGCATCTTCGACCGCAGCTTTGCCGTCACCTACTGGCTACAGGCCGTGGCCATCGGCATCGGCCTGTTTGGTGTGGCCGCCAGCTTCAGCGCCCAAATCCTCGCGCGCCGCAAGGAGTTCGGCCTGCTCGCCCACCTGGGCCTCACGCGGCGCCAGATCCTGGCTGTGGTGGCCGGCGAGGGCGCCGCCTGGACGGGCGTGGGCGCGGCCGCAGGCTTGCTGCTGGGCCTGGGCGTTTCGGTGGTACTGGTGCACGTGGTCAACCCGCAGAGCTTTCACTGGACCATGGACCTCAGCCTGCCTGCCGGGCGGCTGCTGGGCTTGTGCGTGGCCGTGGTCGCATCGGGCACCGTCACGGCGTGGCTTGCAGGGCGGGCTGCGGCGGGGCGGGATGCGGTGATGGCTGTGAAGGAAGACTGGTAGCCAGCGGAACACAGCCCTGCAACGGCCCACCAGGCCCATGCAACAAATTGGTGCAGACACGTCACACCGACCAAATTTTGTTTGCAAATTGCAAACTCTTTCACGAAGATAGTAAACACGCTACAAAAATCATCGCGCTGTAACCAGCACACAGGCCGCAGGCATCCGCCCGAAACGCGCCTCACTGTGGTGCAGCGTTTGCCTGATCAACGAGGGAAAATCCAATGCAACGAAAGATTTCACGCCTTTTGGCCGGTTGTGCCATGGCCTTGTGCTTGTGCGCCCCTGCGGCAGCGCAAATTGTCATTCCACCCGGCGCCTCGCTGGACGCTCCAAGTGGCTCCATCGTTGATTTGAGCTGTAGCACCGTGGATATGCAAGGCACGCTCAACATCGGTGGCACGCTGAGTGTAGACAGCGACGTTACCTTCGGCTCCAGTGCCATCGTCTCCGGCAGCAACGGGATCATCTCGGTGGGTGGCAATCTCTCCGCCACAGGCCCCATCGACACCGGCAACAACACAGTGGTGCTGCGCGACGGCTGCATCGGCAACACCAGCCAGATCAGTGGCAATTTCGTGTTCCAGAACCTGACCCTGTCCAGCACCACGGGCCGCACCTTTGTCATCCCCGCAGGCGCCAACATCACCGTGCTGGGCACCCTGACCCTGCAAGGAGCGCCCGGTCAAAACATCCAGCTGGTGTCCTCGGGCGGTGGCACTGCCGTCATCAACCTGGGCCCCGGCGCAACGGTCACCCGCAACAACGCCACTGTCAATGGCGGCGTGCAAATCGGCGGCGCGGCAGCAGCCACCAACATTCCAACTTTGAGCGAATACGGCCTCATGCTGATGGCATTGTTGATGGGCTTGGCAGCCTTGTGGCACCAACGCCGTGTCCCAGGCGCAACGGGCAATCGACGCATCTGAAACTGCCGGAACCAGGAGTTTTCATCCATGAAGTCATCGTTTCATCCTCTGCGTCTGATCTGCGCCCTGAGTGCTGTCTATGCGCTGCACACGCCCCTGGCCCTGGCTGCCGATATCAGCTTCACCCCGCCCAGCGGCGGCGGTTTTGTGATCAAGAGCCCGGGCGGTGCCCAGGAACGGTTTCGTGTGCAGGGCACTGGCGAGGTCACCGTCCCCGGCTTGAACGGGGCCCCCACCGCCAACAACCTCACCTGCTTTGATGGCGCCGGGCGCCTCGGGCCTTGTGCGGCAGGTATCGGATCTGGCGCCACGGGTGCCACAGGCCCTACCGGGCCAACCGGCGCAACGGGTGCATCCGGCCCCACCGGGGTCACTGGCGCCGCAGGAGCTACAGGCGCAACCGGCGTCACAGGCCCAACCGGTGCCACAGGGGCTACTGGCGCTTCTGGCACCGGTGCCACTGGCGCAACAGGAGCGACCGGAGCCACTGGCGCTACCGGCGCAACGGGTGCTACTGGGGCCACCGGGCCAACGGGTGCCACCGGTGCCGACAGCACCGTGCAGGGGCCTACGGGGCCTCAAGGTATCCAGGGCATTCAAGGGCCTGTCGGCCCTACCGGTGCAGACAGCACCGTGCCCGGGCCACAGGGGAACACCGGTGCAACTGGCGCCACAGGGCCAACCGGCGCTACGGGCGCCACAGGGGTTGCTGGACCATTAACGCTGACTACGGTCACCAACAATGACTCATGGGCCGCAAATGCTGGTGCAGTCTCGGTGACTGCAACGTGCACGGCAGGAAAAACGGTGGTCAGTGGAGGATGTCGTATGACATTAAACGCCGCTGACCACTATTTTGGAGGGGGCTACCCAGCTGCAGCCGACCAATGGACCTGTGAGTACAGTGTTTTCGGAAGTACGGCTGCAGCCACGGCCTACGCCATCTGCCAGTAGTTGAGGACCTTCCCCCATCGCGTACCGCACACGGGGCATGGGATGGAATGTCTTTGTGATGAGCCGCGCAACCCACTGGTGTGGGACAGTCGGCTGCATCACTGTTCAGCTCGCTTTCGCGGTTGCCGACAAGCCGCGGCTTGCATCACGGGGTGATGCCTGACTTGGCATTGTCCCGCCACTCTTCCCAGAGCTTCATCCAGAAGCCACATCCTCAACAAGCCCAGCACATCACCATGAAGCCCAAGTACCAACCACGCTACCTGTTCGCTGTGCTGGGAGCCGCCTACGCACTGCACACCCCCCTGGTCTTGGCTGCCGATCTCAGCTTCACCCCGCCCAGCGGCGGCGGTTTTGTGATCAAGAGCCCGGGCGGTGCCCAGGAACGGTTTCGTGTGCAGGGCACTGGCGAGGTCACCGTCCCCGGCCTGAACGGTGCCCCCACCGCCAACAACCTCACCTGCTTTGATGGCGCCGGGCGCCTCGGGCCTTGTGCGGCAGGTATTGGCTCTGGCGCCACCGGTGCGACAGGCCCTACCGGGGCTACCGGACCCACAGGCAATGCAGGGCCCACGGGGGTCACCGGCGCGGCAGGAGCCACGGGCGCGATGGGCGCTACAGGCCCCGCAGGTGCCACCGGAGCGACTGGCGCCTCTGGCACAGGTGCCACTGGCGCAACAGGTGCGACCGGAGCTACGGGGGCGACTGGCTCTACCGGGGCCACCGGAGCAACAGGCGCCACTGGCGCAGACAGCACGGTGCCCGGCCCCCAAGGTGTTCAGGGCGTTCAGGGAGTCCAAGGACCTGTCGGGCCTACTGGGGCAGACAGCACTGTGCCAGGGCCACAGGGCATCCAAGGGACTCAAGGGATTGCAGGCCCCACAGGGCCAACGGGGGCAACCGGAGCAACGGGGGCAGGAACAGTGACACTGACCACCTACACGTCTACCGCTGAAACGCTTGTCGGCGCTTGGTACAACGTTACCGCGACCTGCGGTGCAGGCAAAACCATAGTCACTGGCGGCTGCAATACCACCGATGGCGATGTAGTGTCGAAAGGCGATGTCTTGGGCGCAAGCTATCCAGGATCCACCACCACATGGGTTTGCAAGTTCGCCATTACTGACCCGCAAGTCACGCATACAGCGTTTGCTATATGCCAGTGATTTTGAGTTTCTAGCCTGAGCCGATTTCCAGTCGATCACAACCTCAGCAACGCGGGCAAAAAGCGCATTCAAACCATGAAAACCTCATTTCACCCTCTGCGTCTGATCTGCGCCCTGAGCGCTGTCTATGCACTGCACACGCCGCTGGCCCTGGCGGCGGACTTGTCCTTCACGGTCCCCGGCGGTGGTGGGTTTGTGGTCAAGAGCCCCGGCGGCCAGGAACGGTTTCGCGTGCAGGACAGTGGCGAGGTGCGCGCACCCGGTCTGAGTGCTGCCACACCCAACACCAGCCTCACCTGCTTTGATAGCGCCACAGGTCGCCTGGGCCCTTGTGCGGCAGGTATTGGCTCTGGCGCCACGGGTGCCACAGGCCCTACCGGGCCGACCGGCGCAACAGGCGCTTCCGGCCCCACTGGGGTCACGGGCGCCGCGGGAGCTGCAGGCGCAACCGGCGTCACAGGCCCAACAGGTGCCACAGGGGCTACTGGCGCTTCTGGCACCGGTGCCACTGGCGCAACAGGAGCCACCGGTGCTACCGGTGCAACGGGCGTCACAGGGCCTACCGGAGCAACGGGTGCCACCGGCGCCGACAGCACCGTGCAGGGGCCTACGGGGCCTCAAGGTATCCAGGGCATTCAAGGACCTGTCGGGCCAACGGGTGCCGATAGCACGGTGCCCGGCCCCCAGGGCATCCAAGGGACTCAAGGGATTGCAGGCCCCACAGGGCCAACGGGGGCAACCGGAGCCACTGGGGCCGCAGGCGGCGGAGGCGGCGGCATCCTGTTCGGCACCGCGGCGATCATGCCAGCGACGACCGACTCGGCCGCTTTTGTGCCTTTTGGCATCGGAGGCATGTCTGGCGGCAACTTTGACTATTCGCGATGCGCGTTCACTGCAGGGTCGGCCTGCACCATCGACCCAACGGTGTTCGCCAATGCCTCGTCCCCAGCCTTTGCGACCTGCACCACCACAAAGCTGCACGTGAGAAACTACACAGCCGTGCCAACGATTCCCCTGACGGTGACGCTCTATAAGAACGGTGCCTCGACGGGTCTGAGTTGCACGGTGGGCGCTACACCTGCTGCCACCTGCACCAGCACCACGGCGGTGGCCCTCTTGCCCACTGACAACATTGCGCTGCAGATGAGCACAACCAACGTTGGCGGCTTTACCTCTGGGGGAAGCGCGATCGAAGGAACCGCCATCAGCGCCGTGCACTGCGAGTGATTCAAGAGGCCGGCCCCGGCATAACCGGCCCCAGTCAATGCGATCCGTAGCTTTCTGGTTGCTTGCTTGCAGATAGGATGGAGACGCCGCCCCCGCCAGAGGACAACTGGCGGGGACCGCGCAGACTGCCAACACCGGCCTGCGCGCAATCTGCCGGGGTCCGGATTCCCCGCCTCTAAAGCCCACGCTGAAGACCTATGCGACACATGCCCCCCGTCGTGCTCAACATGATCATCAAGAACGAGGCCCCGGTGATCACCCGGTGCCTCGCTTCGGTCAAGCCCTGGATAGACCACTGGGTCATCGTGGACACGGGCTCCACCGATGGCACGCAGGACATCGTCCGCGAGTTCATGCACGACGTTCCCGGCACGCTGTTCGAGCGCCCCTGGAAAAACTTTGCGCACAACCGCAACGAAGCACTAGAGTTGGCGCGCCCCTATGGCGGCTACCTGCTCTTCATTGATGCCGACGAGCAACTGCGTGTGCCGCCCGAATTTGCCTGGCCCGCGCTCTCGGCTGACGGCTACACCCTGACCTGCCACATGGACGGCTGGGAATACCAGCGCAACAGCCTGATTGCCACACGCATCGGCTGGCACTGGGAGGGCGTGCTGCACGAGTACCTGACTGCCAAGCAGCACGGCCCCTGGCAAACGCTGCAGGGGCCGGTCATCCACGTCTCCCATGATGGCGCCCGTGCACGCGACCCGGAGACTTACCTGCGCGACATGGCCTTGCTGGAGCAGGCCGTGCGCGACGACCCCACCAACACGCGCAACGTGTTCTACCTGGCCCAGAGCTGCCGCGATGCCGGGAAGATCGAGCCCAGTTTGTTGTGGTACCAGCGCCGGGTGGATATGGGGGGCTGGGAAGAAGAGCGCTGGTACGCCCTGTTCCAAATCGCCGTGCTGCACGAGCGCAACCAGGCCCCCACCTCCATCGTGCGCGAGGCCTATCTGGCCGCCTACGCAGCCCGCCCCCAGCGGGCTGAACCGCTGTGCGAACTGGCCCGCTACCACCGCGAACGTGGCGAACATGCGCTCGCCACGGTGTTTGCGCTGCAGGCGTCGCAGATTGCGCAACCCGCAGACATTCTTTTTGTGGACACACAGGTGTACGCCTGGCGTGCACTGGACGAGCTGGCCGTCAGTGCCTTCTACACCCCCCACCGTGATCTGGGCCGTGCCGCGCTGCAGCGGCTGCTGGCCAAACGCCGCTACCCTGAGGCACAAGCCCAGCGCATAGAGGCCAACCAGGCGTTCTACGGGCTTTGACCACCCTGGTGACCCGATGAGGGCTGCGACAATGCAGCCCATGCAGAAACAGCCCTCCGCTTCTCCCTGGCTCCACGAAGCCATCGCCCGCATCGAAGCCGACTACCAGCGCAGCGCCGACACGCACCTGATCCCACTGCGCCTGCCTGCCTTTGCCGTGCATGGCATTGACTTGTACCTCAAGGACGAATCCACCCACCCCACAGGCAGCCTCAAGCACAGGCTGGCACGGTCGCTGTTTCTGTATGCACTGTGCAATGGCTTGGTGCATGAGGGCTCGACCATCGTCGAATCGTCCAGCGGCTCCACCGCAGTGAGCGAAGCCTACTTTGCGCGGCTGCTAGGGCTGCCGTTTGTGGCGGTGATGCCGCGCACCACGTCACCCGAAAAAATTGCGCAAATCGAGTTCCATGGCGGGCGTTGCCACTTCGTGGACAGCGCGGGCGCGGTGTACGACGCGGCCCGCACCATTGCCGCCGAAACCGGCGGCCACTACATGGACCAGTTCACCTATGCCGAGCGGGCCACCGACTGGCGCGGCAACAACAACATTGCCGAAAGCATGTTCACGCAGATGGCGCGCGAGCCGCACCCTGTGCCGCGCTGGATTGTGGTGGGCGCGGGCACGGGCGGCACCAGCGCCACCATTGGCCGCTATGTGCGCTACCAGCGCCATGCCACGCAGGTGTGTGTGGCCGACCCGGCGGGTTCGGTGTTCAGCGCCTACCACCGCACAGGCGATGCCGCGCTGACAGCGCCGGGCTCACGCATCGAGGGCATCGGCCGGCCGCGTGTGGAGCCGAGCTTTATCCGCACGCTGGTGGACCGCATGGTGGATGTGGCGGACTGCGAATCGGTTGCTGCCATGCGCGCGCTGTCGCAGTTGCTGGGACGGCGTGTGGGGCCGTCCACGGGCACCAACTTTGTAGCCATGCTCACGCTGGCCAGCGAGATGCGCGAGCGGGGCGAGCGCGGCTCCATCCTGTCTCTGCTGTGCGATGCGGGCGAGCGCTACCTGCCCACGTACTTCGACACCGACTGGGTGGACCGCACGTTTGGCGATTGCTCGGCGGCGCAGCAGAAGGTGGATGCGTTGATGGGCTGAGCGCCCTGCCCCGTCCCGCAATTCCATCCCGTACCTTGACCCCCACACCATGCACAGCTCCACACGCCGCCAGTGGCTGATGGGGGCCAGCCTACAGGCAGCCGGGCTGGGTGCGCTGCTCTGGCCGGGTGCGGCGCAAGCACTGCCCGCGCGCGCTCTGGCCTTTCCGCGCGACCACGGCAGCCACCCGGAGCTGCGCACTGAGTGGTGGTACATCACCGGCCATGTGCAGGCGCTGGGCCTGCCGTGGGGGTTTCAGCTCACGTTCTTCCGGTCGCGGGTGGATGCCACGCAGGGCCTGCAATCGGCGTTTGCGGCCAAGCAGCTGCTGTTTGCGCATGCGGCCATCACCGACGTGAAAGGCCAGCGCCTGCGGCACGACCAGCGCATTGCGCGTGCGGGTTTTGGCGTGGCGCAGGCCAGCGAAGCGGACACGCGCATCCGGCTGCAGGACTGGACGCTGGAGCGCAGTGATGTGCCGGGCAGCACTCCCGGTGAGGCGCCGCGCAGCCGCTACACCACGCGCATCACCGGCAGCGAGCTGGGGCTAGAGCTGCAGTTCGACAGCACGCAGCCCGTGCTGCTGCAAGGCCAGCAAGGCCTGTCGCGCAAGGGGCCGGAAGCGACGCAGGCGAGCTACTACTACAGCCAGCCGCAGCTGGCCGTGAGCGGGCACCTGACAGTGGCGGGCCGCCGCATGGCGGTCGAGCCTGGCACCGGCCGCGCGTGGATGGACCACGAGTGGAGCGAGGCGCTGATGCACCCCGAGGCCCAGGGCTGGGACTGGATCGGCATGAACCTGGCCGATGGCAGCGCGCTCACGGCCTTCCGCCTGCGGCGCGCGGATGGGTCTGCGCTGTGGGCCGGAGGGTCGTGGCGGGCACCAGGGCAGGCCGCGCAGGTGTTTGGTGCGCAGGCCGTGGTCTTCACCCCGCTGCGCACCTGGGCCAGCCCGCACAGCGGCGCGCGCTACCCGGTGCAGTGGCGGGTGCTGACGCCGGTGGGGCAGTTTGAGGTGCGCGCGCTGTTGGACAACCAGGAGCTGGACAGCAGTGGGTCCAGCGGCGCGATTTATTGGGAGGGGCTGTCCGACCTGCTGGACGGCAGCGGACAGCCCGTGGGCCGGGGCTATCTGGAGATGACCGGATATGCAAAGCCGCTGCGCCTGTAAGGGCGGAAGCGGCTTTTTGAGCAGCATCCAGGTAGCAGCCCGCCGTTGCGGGCCATGACGGGGTCAGTGCTTGGCAGTGTTGCCCGCGCGGCGCTGTGCCAGCCAGGCAATGATTTCGCCCATGATGCCCCGGCGGAAGGCCAGCACGCAGATCACGAAGATCAGCCCCGTGACCATGGTGACGGATTCGCCCAGGGTCTTGAACCACTCCACGCTGGTCAGCGCCGCCAGCAGGTTGCCGAATTCACCGATCTTGTTTTCGAGCAGAACCACCACGGCCGAGCCGATGAGCGGGCCCGACAGTGTGCCCAGGCCGCCCACCAGCGTCATCAGGATGACCTGACCCGAGGCCGTCCAGTGCACGTCCGACAGCGTGGCAAAGCCGAGCACAAGCGTCTTGAGGGAGCCCGCCAGCCCCGCCAGCGCAGCCGACAGCACAAAGGCCAGCAGCTTGAAGCGGTGTGTGTCGTACCCCAGAGAGATTGCGCGGGGCTCGTTCTCTTTGATTCCCTTGAGCACCTGGCCGAACGGCGAGTGGATGGTGCGCACGATAACGAGGAACGCAGCCACCACGATGACCAGCGCCACGTAGTACATGACCAGATCGTCCTTCAGATCGATCAGGCCAAAGAGCTTGCCGCGCGGCACGCCCTGCAAGCCGTCTTCACCCCCGGTGAAGGGCGCTTGCAAGCACACAAAGAACAGCATCTGGGCCAACGCCAGCGTGATCATTGAAAAATAAATGCCCTGGCGGCGGATGGCCAGCCAGCCAAACAGCAGGCCCAGCAAAGCCCCCCCGGCCGTGCCCAGCAGCAGGCCCACCTCGGGCGTGAGGCCCCACACCTTGATGGCATGCCCCGCCACGTAGGCCGCCCCGCCCAAAAATGCTGCATGCCCGAATGACAGCAGGCCGGTGTAGCCCAGCAGCAGGTTGAACGCCGAAGCAAACAGTGCAAAGCACATGAGCTTCATCACAAAGATGGGATAGGCACCAAGGAAGGGGGCGGCAATCAGGCCCAGCAGTAGCAGGCCGTAGCCGATGGTGGCAGTGTTCTTGAGATTCATGCTGGCTGCCCCTTATTTTTCTTTGCCGAACAGGCCGGCGGGGCGGATGAGGAGAACGATGACCATGATGACAAACACCACGGTGGACGATGCTTCGGGATAGAAGACCTTGGTGAAGCCTTCGATGACGCCCAGGCCCAGCCCGGTCAGGATGGAGCCCATGATGGAGCCCATGCCGCCAATCACCACCACGGCAAACACCACGATGATGAGGTTCTGGCCCATGAGCGGCGTGACCTGGTAGACCGGGGCCGCCAGCACGCCAGCGAAGGCAGCCAGCGCGGCGCCAAAGGCGTAGGTCAGGGTCACCATCACGGGCACGTTGATGCCGAAAGCTTCCACCAGGCGTGGGTTTTCAGTGCCCGCGCGCAGATAAGCGCCGAGCTTGGTCTTCTCGATCACATACCAGGTGGCCAGGCACACCACCACCGAGGCCACCACCACCCAGGCCCGGTAGTTGGGCAGGATCATGAAGCCCAGGTTGGTCGCGCCTTCCAGCAGCTCAGGGGTGTCATAGCCCAGGCCCGACACGCCATAGATGGAGCGGAACACGCCTTCGATCAGCAAGGTGAGGCCGAGCGTGAGCAGCAGGCCATAAAGATGGTCCAGCTTGTAGATCCAGCGCAGCAGCAAGCGCTCGATCAACACCCCAAACAAGCCCACCACCAGCGGCGCCAGCACCAGCATCCACCAATAGTTGATGCCGAAGTAGTTCATCGCCATCCAGGTCATCAGGGCGCCCGTCATGAACAGCGCCCCGTGGGCGAAGTTGATGACGTTGAGCAGGCCAAAGATCACGGCCAGGCCGAGACTGAGGATGGCGTAGAACGACCCATTGACCAGCCCCAGAAGGAGCTGGCTCAACAGGCCCGGCAATGAGACACCAAAAATTTCCATGGGAGGCAGCGGCAGGTGGAGGGGGTTCAGGTCAGGGGGCACAACGCGCCAGGCCAGCCCATCTGGGCGGCTGAGCGCGTTGAGTCCGGCTCAGGGCTTTACTTCCAGAGCGCGCACTTGCTCTCAGCCTTGGTGGTGAACACCGTGTCGCCGGGCAGCTTCTTGACGAGCTTGTAGTAGTCCCAGGGCTTGGTGGACTCCGAAGGCTTCTTCACTTCCATCAGGTACATGTCATGCACGTAACGGCCATCGGGGCGCAGTTGGCCAGACGCAAAGAAGTCGTTCATCTTCATGCCCCGCCATGTGGCCATGACCTTGTCGGCATCCACCGTCTTGGCTGCTTCCACGGCCTTGAGGTAGTTCATCGTGGCGGAGTAATCGGCCGCCTGGATTTCGGTGGGCATGCGCTTGGTCTTCTCGAAGAAACGCGCGGCAAATTTGCGCGTGTCGTCGTTCAGATCCCAGTACCAGCTGGTGGTGAATTGCAGGCCTTCGGTGTTGCGCAGGCCCAGGCTGTGCACGTCGCTGATGAAGATCAGCAGACCCGCCAGCTTCATGCTCTTGCCAATCCCGAACTCCTTGGCAGCCTTGATGGCGTTGATGGTGTCGCCGCCAGCATTGGCGAGACCCAGAATCTGTGCCTTGGAGTTCTGCGCCTGCAACAGGAAGGACGAGAAGTCGGACGCGTTGAGCGGGTGGCGCACGGTGCCCACCACGGTGCCGCCCTTGGCCTTGACCACCGTGCTGGTATCGGCTTCGAGTGCATGGCCGAACGCATAGTCTGCCGTGAGGAAGTACCAGGACTTGCCGCCGGTATCCACGATGGCCGAACCCGTGCCCTTGGCCAACGCCACGGTGTCATAGGCATAGTGCACGGTGTAGGGCGTGCACTGGTCGTTGGTCAGCGCCGAACTGGCGGCGCCGTTGTTGATGTACACACGTTTCTTTTCGGCCGCCACCTTGGCCGATGCCAGGGCCGTGCCAGAGTTGGTGCCACCAAACAGCATGGTCAGGCCCTGGGTGTCGATCCACTCGCGGGCCTTGGAAGCCGCGATGTCGGCCTTGTTCTGGTGGTCTGCGGTGAGCAGCTCGATGGGCATGCCCAGCACCTTGCCGCCAAAATCATCAATCGCCATCTGGATGGCCACCGCACCGTTCTTGCCCTCCACGTCGGCGTACAGGCTGGACATGTCGGTGATGAAGCCGATCTTGACCTTGTCTTGCGCATGCGCGGCCGAGGTGGCCAGGCCAGCGGCGCCCAGCACCAGTGCCAGCGTTTTGAGTTTGTTCTTCATGGATTGTCTCCTGTGGGTGTGGTTGAAGAAAACGGGAAGCAAGACTTCGGGGCGCGTTCAAACGCCCAGCAGTTCGGTGAGCACGGGCATCTTTTCTTCCAGCTCCGACGCGCCAAATTTTTCGACGATGCGGCCGTGCTCCATGACGTAAAAGCGGTCGGCGAGCGGTGCGGCAAAGCGGAAGTTCTGCTCGACCATGACCACGGTGTAGCCTTTCTCGCGCAGCATCATGATCATGCGGGCCAAGGCCTGCACGATGACCGGCGCCAGGCCCTCGGAAATCTCGTCGAGCAGCAGCAACTTGGCGCCAGTGCGCAGAATGCGGGCCACGGCCAGCATCTGCTGTTCGCCGCCCGACAGGCGTGTTCCCTGGCTGTTCTTGCGCTCGGCCAGGTTGGGGAACATGGCATAGATCTCCTGCACCGACATGCCGGGCGTGCCGGTCTTCAGTGCCGGGGGCAGGAGCAGGTTTTCTTCGCACGACAGGCTGGAGAAGATGCCGCGCTCTTCCGGGCAGTAGCCCACGCCCAGGTGCGCAATGCGGTGCGTGGCCATGTGGATGGTCTCCACACCATGGATCTTGACCGAGCCCTTGCGCGCACCGGTCAGGCCCATGATGGCGCGCATGGTGGTGGTGCGGCCCGCGCCGTTGCGGCCCAGCAGCGTGACCACCTCGCCGGGCTGCACAACGATGTCCACACCATGGAGCACGTGCGACTCGCCGTACCAGGCTTCAAGGTTCTTGATTTCGAGGGCGGGAGCGGCAGCCATCAATGCGCTCCTTGGAGTTGACCGTCGGTGGTGCCCATGTAGGCTTCCATGACCTGTGGGTTGTTCGAAACTTCTTCGTAGGGCCCCTCAGCCAGCACTGCGCCGCGCTGCAGCACGGTGATGCGGTCCGCAATGGTGGAGACGACCTTCATGTTGTGCTCGACCATCAAGATGGTGCGACCGGCAGAGACCTTTTTGATCAGCTGGGTGACGCGGTCCACGTCTTCGTGGCCCATGCCCTGGGTGGGCTCGTCCAGCAGCATCAGCTCGGGTTCCATGGCCAGTGTGGTGGCGATCTCCAGCGCGCGCTTGCGGCCGTACGGCAGGTTGACCGTCACTTCGTCGGCCAAGTCTTCCAGGCCCACTTCTGTCAACAACTGCATCGCGCGGTCGTCCAGTTGCGACAGGGTGCGCTCGCTGCGCCAGAAGTGGAACGAGGTGCCCAGCTTGCGCTGCAGGCCCAGGCGCACGTTCTCCATCAGCGTGAGGTGGGGGAACACCGCCGAGATCTGGAACGAGCGGATGACGCCGCGGCGCGCGATCTGTGCGGGCTGCTCTCGCGTGATGTCGTGCCCGTTGAACCGGATGGTGCCCGAGGTGGGTGTGAGAAACTTGGTCAGCAGGTTGAAACACGTGGTCTTGCCTGCGCCGTTGGGGCCGATCAGCGCATGGATGGAGCCCCGGCGGACGGCCAGATTCACATCGCTGACGGCGGTGAAGCCCTTGAACTCTTTGGTCAGGCTGTGGGTTTCAAGAATGACGTCGCTCATTGCGCCTGGGTCGCTCCGTTGGGTGCTGGGGAAAGAAGCCTTGGCCAGCAAGGTCCTCATACATGCGTTGTGATCGCAGTGCATCGTATGCCCCCCTACCCCGCAGTAGATACTGGGACTAATGCCTATGTATAAACGCCTACGCTTTCGGACATCGCGACCTGCGGCGGTGCCCATGGCAACGGTGCACAGGCACGGCATCGCCCGCCCTTGCTGGTTTTGGAGGCGATACCCCGCACAAAGCGGTCTGTGGCTCGCCCCCGCTCACGCGTCAGCCCGCCAGGCAGAACACTGACTTTTTTCTTACATCTTGTCTTGCCAGTGCCACGATGGCGCGCCCAGCGGCGCATGGACGGTCCCTCTACACTGACCCCCATGGCTTCCACCCCCACTCAACCCTCCAGCGGCGCCCCACGGTCCCTGACGGGCCTCCTTCCCTTTCTGCGACCGTACCGCGCACGCATCGCGCTGTCGGTGGTGTTCCTGGTACTGGCAGCGCTTGCCACCCTGGCCTTCCCCCTGGCCTTGCGCAACCTGGTCGATGGTGGCCTGGTGAACCCCGACAAGGGGGCCCAAACCATGGCACTGCGCAATCATTTCGAGGCGCTGTTTGCCGTGGCGGTGGCACTGGGGGTGTTCTCCGCCGCGCGGTTTTACATGGTGAGCTGGCTGGGCGAGCGGGTGACCGCCGACCTGCGCAACGCGGTATACGGACATGTGCTGCAACAAAGCCCGCAGTTCTTTGAGACCACCCAGACCGGCGAAGTGCTGTCGCGCCTGACCACCGACACCACGCTGGTACAGACCGTCGTCGGCTCCTCCCTGTCGATGGGACTGCGCAACGCCGTGATGGGGGTCGGGGCGCTGGCCATGCTGGTGTGGACCAACCCCTACGTCATGTCGGTGGTCATGGTGGCCGTGGTGCTGGTGGTGCTACCCACCATGTGGATCGGCAGGCGCGTGCGGCGCCTGTCGCGCGACAGCCAGGACCGGGTGGCCGATTCCAGCGCCATAGCGGCCGAGGTGCTCAATGCCGTGCCGGTGGTGCAAAGTTACACGGCAGAACCCCGCGAGACCACCCGCTTCATGCAGGCCACCGAGAACGCGTTCCAGGTCGCCATCAAGCGCACCGGGGCCCGCGCCCTGCTCGTGGCCTTCATCATCATTGCAAACGCCGCACTGCTGCTCTGGGGGCTGTACCGGGGCACGGAGGCGGTGTTGGCGGGCAAGATGACAGCCGGGCATCTGGGGCAGACCGTGGTGTATGTGATCTTGCTGGCCGGTGCCGTGGCCGTGCTGGGCGAGGTCTATGGCGATCTGCTGCGCGCTGCGGGCGCCACGGAGCGGCTGATGGAATTGCTCGCGACCCGATCGCCCGTGGCAGACCCGATCGCGCCGCAGGACCTGCCTGTATCGGAACGGGGGCTGGAGGTGGAGTTTGAGAACGTGTGGTTCCACTACCCCTCGCGCCCCGACCAGCCCGCGCTGCACGACTTTACGCTGCACCTGGCGCCGGGCGAAACGGTGGCGCTGGTGGGCGCCAGCGGCGCGGGCAAAACCACGGTGTTCCAGCTGCTGCAGCGCTTTTACGACGTGGACACCGAGGCACAGGGCCAACCCCAGGGCGCCATCCGCCTCAACGGTGTGGACATCCGCCAACTGCGCCTGGAAACCCTGCGCTTGCACACGGGCACCGTACCGCAGGACGCCGTGATTTTCTCGGCATCGGCCATGGACAACATCCGCTACGGGCGCCCCCAGGCGACAGACGAAGAAGTCATGGCAGCCACACGTGCCGCCTTTGCACACGACTTCATCATGGCGCTGCCCGAGGGCTATGGCACTTTCCTGGGTGAACGGGGCGTGCGGCTGTCCGGCGGCCAGCGACAGCGCATTGCCATTGCCCGGGCCATGCTCAAAAACCCGCCCCTGCTCCTGCTAGACGAAGCCACCAGCGCGCTGGACGCAGAGAGCGAACGCATGGTGCAGGCGGCGTTGGATACCGCCATGCAGCGCCACACAGGTCGGCGCACCACGCTGGTCATTGCCCACAGGCTGGCCACGGTGCAGAACGCGGACCGCATTGTGGTGCTGGAACATGGGCGCATCGTTGAGCAAGGCACCCACACGGCCCTGCTGGCGCAAGGCGGCGTCTATGCCCGCCTGGCGGCGTTGCAGTTCACGGTGTAACGCCCGCACTGTCAGATCGCGGCCAACAGTGGGGGTTTACGGAGGGTTTCCGGCTAATCCCAGGCCGCCCGTCATATTGATATCAAATTGATAGCAATACTGTCTTACCCATCAAGCGCCAGCAGCCTAAAACATTTAATATTTTGGGCCCAAGCATCGATGGCCTACTGGAGCGTTTCCTTGGCGGCGGCGGGCAGAGGCAAGGGCATGACGGCGATCCCCTCCTCCAGCAACTCCATCGCCTCATCCGGAGTGGCCTGCCCGCGAATCGCGCGCTCCTGCACCTCACCGTGGTGCATGCGCCGGGCCTCCTGCGCAAAGCGCGCACCCACATCCTCGGTATTCGCGACGATCTTGCGGGCAAGGTCCAGCCAGGCAGCCTGTAATGCGGGGGGAAGTGCCGGAGAGTTTCCGACCTGGAGACTGCCGCCCTCGGGTGCGGCAGACGGTGTAGGCACGGCTGACGGTGCAGATGGCTCGCGCGCCCCCAGGTTCAGCCGGGGAGCACTCAAGCGTTTTTCAATGTGATCGTCCGCGCACAGCGGGCATTGCACCAATCCACGTTGCTTCTGGCCCTGGAAATCGTCTTCCGAAGCGAACCAGCCTTCAAAGACATGGCCCTGCCGGCATTGGAGATCAAGCACCTTCATGGCAAACCTTGGGCACGCTGGCCATCAGCCGTGGCGGCGCAGCAGGTAACGATAAACAAAACCTGGAAAGGCGAGTGTAAGGAACAGCGTCCCGGTGATCGCATAGAACTCCCAGCCTTGCGAAGCAATCTGCCCGGCCCTGCGCTCCAGCAACAGCGCCAAGCCACCCACCAGAAAGTACAGCAGGATCAGCTCGCCCAGGCGGCCCACCAGCGGCTTTCTCGGATTGGACTGTGGCCCTACCGCCAGCCAGCGGTGGTTGACAAAAGGCAGGTTGGCAGCAATGAACGCTGCCACGATGACCAGCCAGACGGACCCGGTAAGCGACACAGGAACAGCAGGCAGTGGGGAACGCTTAGGTGGCCAGCGCGCGCACGACAGCGTCAGCGCAAAGGGCCATCAAGCCGCCGGGCAGAAGGCCCAGCACCAGCAGGAGCGCGCCGTTAAGGGTCAGCACCACACGCACATCCGCCGGGGCGGACACGTTCGAGGCCGTCAACGGTGCGTCGAAGTACATGACCTTCACCACCCGCAGGTAGTAGAAGGCGCCGATCAGCGACATGATCACCGCGAACACCGCCATCGCGATGTACAGGGTCTGGCCTGAGGCCACCAACGCCTGCAGCACGGCCAGCTTGGCGTAGAAACCCACGAGCGGCGGAATACCGGCCATCGAGAACAGGCAGACGGCCATCACACCGGCGTACAGGGGGCTACGCTGGTTGAGGCCAGCAAAGTCCGAAATTTCCTCGCTTTCGAAGCCTTCGCGGGCCAGCAGCAAGATCACGCCAAAGGCTGCCAGCGTGGTGAGCACATAGGTCACCACGTAGAACATCGAGGCGCTGTAGGCGTTCTCAACGGCCGTAGCATCCACATTGCCGTTCACCACACCCGACATCAGACCCAGCAGCACAAAGCCCATTTGCGAGATGGTGGAGTACGCCAGCATGCGCTTGAGGTTGGTCTGCGCGATGGCGGCCAGGTTACCCACGAGCAGCGAGCCAATCGCCAGCACTGCCAGCATCTGCTGCCAGTCGATGGCCAAGGGCAACAACCCGTCCACCAGCAGGCGGATGGTGATGGCAAACGCTGCCAGCTTGGGCGCACCACCGATCATGAGCGTGACCGCCGTGGGAGCGCCCTGGTAGACGTCGGGAATCCACATGTGGAAAGGCACGACACCCAGTTTGAAGGCCAGACCGGCCACCACGAACACGAGGCCGAAAACCAGCACCTGGTGGCGAATCTGGCCTGAATTGACGGCCTTGAACACCTGACCGATATCGAGCGAACCCGTGGCGCCGTAGATCATGGACAGGCCGTACAGCAGGAAGCCGCTGGCCATGGCGCCGAGCACGAAATACTTCATGGCCGCTTCTGTGGCCGTGGCATTGTCACGGCGCAGGGCCACAAGCGCGTAGCTCGACAGGGTCAGCAGCTCCAGACCCAGGTAGATCACGAGGAAGTTGTTGCCCGAGATCATGATGAACATGCCCAGCAGCGCAAACATCGACAAGGTGAACATCTCGCCGCCACGCATCATGCCGCGATCTGCCGCGTAGGGTCGGGCATAGACCAGCGTGATCATCATGGCCACCGTGGCGAAGCACTTGAGCCAGTTGCCCATGGCATCGCTCACCACCATGTTGCCAAACCCATAGAAGGTGTTGCCGCTGCTGGCGTACATGGCCTGCAATCCAGCCACCACGGCGAGCGTGAGCAGGGTGAGCACGTAGGTGGCGGTGCGGCGGGCGCTGTGCACGCCCAGGTCGACCAGCGCGATCACGCAGGCCATGGTCAACAGCACGATTTCGGGGTAAATCGCGAGCCAGCTGATGTTGTCAATCATCTTCTTGAATCTCTTAGTTCAGCTTCGACAGCGCAACATGCTTGAGCAGTTCCGCCACCGAGGTGTCCATCACGTCCGTGAACGGACGGGGATACAGGCCCATGGCCAGAACGGCAATGCCTAGCAAGGCAAGCACCAGGAATTCGCGGCTGTCGATGTCGGTCAGGCCCTTGACGTTGTCATTGCCCACTGGCCCCAGGTATACGCGCTTGAACATCCACAGCGTGTAGGCGGCACCAAAGATCAGCGCAGTGGCGGCGGCCAGACCGATCCAGAAGTTGGCCTTGACAGCGCCAAGGATCACCATCCACTCGCCCACAAAGCCGGCAGTGCCTGGAAGGCCGCAGTTGGCCATCGCAAACAGCAGCGCAAAGGCCGTGAAGTTGGGCATGGTGTTGACCACACCGCCGTAAGCGGCGATTTCACGCGAATGCACGCGGTCATACAGCACGCCAATGGACAGGAACATCGCGCCTGAGACAAAGCCGTGGGCAATCATCTGCACCAGACCGCCAGACACGCCCAGATCGTTGAAGATAAAGAAGCCCAGAGTCACAAAGCCCATGTGCGCCACAGACGAATACGCCACCAGTTTCTTCATGTCCTTCTGGACCATGGCCACCAGACCCACATAGATCACGGCAATCAGCGACAGGGCAATCATCAGCCAAGCCCACTCGCGCGAGGCATCGGGGGCGATGGGCATGGAGAAACGCAGGAAGCCGTATGCGCCCAGCTTCAGCATGATGGCGGCCAGCACGGCGGAGCCTCCGGTGGGCGCCTCCACGTGCACGTCGGGCAGCCAGGTGTGCACCGGCCACATCGGCACCTTCACGGCAAACGCCGCAAAGAAGGCAAAGAACAGCAGCGTCTGCGCCGTACGGCTCAACGGCAACTGGTGCCACGTGGCAATGTCGAAGCTGCCGCCTGACTGGTTGTACAGGAAGATCAGTGCGATCAGCATCAGCAGCGAACCGAGCAGCGTATACAGGAAGAACTTGAACGCCGCGTAGATCTTGTTGGGGCCACCCCAGATACCGATGATCAGGTACATCGGAATCAGCGTGGCTTCGAAGAACACGTAGAACAGCATGCCGTCCAACGCCGTGAATACGCCAATCATGAGGCCCGACAGGATCAGGAAAGCCCCCATGTACTGGTTGACGCGCTCGGTGATGGACTCCCAGGAAGCCACTACGACGATGACCGTGATGAATGCCGTCAGCGGCACGAACCAGAACGAGATGCCATCCACACCCAGGTGATAGTGGATGTTGAAGCGTTCGATCCAGGCTGCCTTCTCGACAAACTGCATCGCCGCCGTGCCCAGCTGGAACCCATCGTACAGGGGTAACGTCACCAGGAAGCCAGCCACGGCCCCCACCAGCGCCAGCCACCGCACCGCGCGGGCATGCTCATCCCGCCCAATGGCCAGCAGCAGTACACCGAAGGCAATCGGTGCCCAGATTGCAAGACTCAACAGACCCATTTGTTGTTTTCCTTATTTGATGAGCTGCAACAGAGCATCGCCCCAGACAAACCAGGTCATCAGCGCGAAGACACCCAGGATCATCACCAGCGCGTAGTGGAAGATAAAGCCCGACTGCATCCAGCGCACGATGCCGGAAACTCCACGCACCAACTTCCAAGAACCGTTCACGAGAGCGCCGTCGATGATGGCCTGATCGCCTACCTTCCACAGCCCGACACCCAGCGCACGAGCACCACGGGCGAGGATGTTCTCGTTGATCCAATCGAGGTAATACTTGTTCTCCAGCAAGGTGTACAGCGGCTGGACACGTGCCTTGATGCCCGCAGGCAGCGCAGGATTGACCATGTACATGTAGTACGAAGCAGCCACCCCCGCCAAAGCAAGCCAGAAAGGCGCTGTCTGCAGACCATGCAGTGCCATCCCCACCGGACCGTGGAAGATTTCTGCCAGCTTCGCCATGGCCGGGTGCTTGGCCGCATCGACAAAGATCACGTCCTTGAAGAAGTCACCAAACAGCATGGGCTGGATGAACATGAAGCCCACCACAACCGAAGGAATGGCCAGCAGCACCAGCGGCACCGTCACCACCCAGGGGGATTCGTGTGGCTTGGCATCGTGCCCGTGGTGATCATCATGACCATGATGGTCGTCATGGTGCGCATCCGGGTTCTGGTCGTAGCGCTCCTTGCCATGGAAGACCAGGAAATACATGCGGAACGAATAGAACGCCGTGATGAACACACCTGCGAGCACGGCAAAGTGCGCAAAACCGGCTGCGGGCAGTTGGCTGAAGTGCACGGCCTCAATGATGCTGTCCTTGGAGTAGAAGCCCGAGAACAGCGGTGTACCGATCAACGCCAGCGAACCCAGCAGTGAGGTGATCCAGGTGATGGGCATGTACTTGCGCACGCCGCCCATCCAGCGGATATCCTGGTTGTGGTGCATGCCCATGATGACCGAGCCGGCCCCGAGGAACAGCAGCGCCTTGAAGAACGCGTGGGTCATAAGGTGGAACACGGCCACCGAGTAAGCCGATGCGCCCAGCGCTACGGTCATATAACCCAGCTGCGACAGCGTGGAATAAGCCACCACACGCTTGATGTCGTTCTGGATGATGCCCAGGAATCCCATGAACAACGCCGTGATGGCACCAATCACGAGGATGAAATTCAGGGCCGTATCAGACAGTTCAAACAGGGGCGACATGCGCGCCACCATGAAAATGCCCGCGGTCACCATGGTTGCCGCGTGGATCAGCGCCGAGATAGGGGTTGGACCTTCCATCGAGTCGGGCAACCACACGTGCAGCGGGAACTGGGCCGACTTGCCCATCGCACCAATGAACAGGCAGATGCAGATCACGGTGATCAGCATCCAGTCGGTGCCGGGGAATGGCAGACCACCCAGCTCACCCGTCTTCGCGAACACTTCGCCGTAGTTCAACGTGCCAGCGTAAGCTGCGATCAGGCCAATGCCCAGGATGAAACCGAAGTCGCCCACCCGGTTGACCAGAAAGGCCTTCATGTTGGCAAAGATCGCCGAAGGCTTGTTGAACCAGAAGCCGATCAGCAGGTAAGAGACCAGGCCCACGGCTTCCCAACCGAAGAACAGCTGCAGAAGGTTGTTGCTCATCACCAGCATCAGCATGGAGAACGTGAACAACGAGATGTAGGCGAAGAAACGGTTATAGCCGTCGTCCTCTTCCATGTAGCCAATGGTGTAGATGTGCACCATCAGCGACACGAAGGTCACCACGACCATCATCATGGCGGTGAGGCTGTCCACCAGGAAGCCCACTTCCATCTTCAGACCACCAACAACCATCCAGGTGTACAGCGTCTCGTTAAAACGCGCGCCATCGATCGCAACGCTCTTGAGCGTCATCGCAGACAACACGAACGCCACGAGCACGCCCAGGATCGTCAGGGTATGGCTCAGGCGTCGGCCTATCCAGTTACCACCAAAGGTCGTACCAAAGATGCCGGCCAGCAAAGCACCCGCCAGCGGAGCCAGTGGCACGGCCAGGAGCGTTGAAGCAGAGAGGGTTTGACTCATTCTTGAGAACCTTGGGAATACGGGTAGCCCATCAACCCTTGAGGGTGTTGAGGTCTTCCGCGTTGATGCTGGACTTGTTGCGGAACAGCAGCACCAGGATGGCCAGGCCGATGGCCGATTCGGCTGCCGCCACGGTCAGGATGAAGAACACAAACACCTGGCCGTGCATGTCGCCCAGGTAGTGGGAGAAAGCCACGAAGTTCATGTTCACCGCCAGCAGCATCAATTCGATGGCCATCAGCAGCACGATCAGGTTCTTGCGGTTCAGGAAAATCCCGATCACCGCGAGCGCGAACAACATCGCACCCAGCGAGAGAAAGTGTCCCAATGTCAGCGTCATGCTTTTTTCTCCTCGACGGCCGGCTCTGCCTGTGCTTCGTCCACCGGCTTCTGGGTCGCTGCGACCTTCACCACTTCCAGGCGGTCCGCAGCACGGACGCGGATCTGCACCGAAGGATTGATGGCCTTGCTGTCCTTGCGCTGGCGCAGGGTGAGCGCAATGGCGGCAATCATGGCCACCAGCAGAATCACAGCTGCGATTTCAACGGGATAAAGGTATTCGGTGTAAAGCAGCTTGCCCAACGCCTTGGTATTCGAATACGGGACCACCTGCCCCGCAGCATCCACCATGGTGGCGACGGCCTTGGGCTCGTCCATGCCACGAAACCCGCCCATCAGCACAGCGGCCATTTCCAGCGCAATCAAAGCGCCTACCGTGGCGGCCAGGGGAAAGTGCTTCCAGAAGCCTTTGCGCACCGTGTCGATGTGAATATCAAGCATCATCACGACGAACAGGAACAGCACCATCACCGCGCCCAGGTACACGAGCACCAAGGCAATGGCGAGGAATTCGGCTTTGAGCAGCAACCACACCGCTGCCGCCTGCGAAAACGCGAGGATGAGATAGAGCACGGCATGCACAGGATTGCGCGCAGTGATCACCCGGAAGGCTGCAAACAGCAGCACAACCGAGAAGAGGTAGAAGAAACCAGTCTTGGCGTCCATGAATCGGGTCTTTATAGAAAGTCTGGCAAAGAGGCTGAAGCCTGCACCGCTCAGCGGTACTTTGCGTCCGCAGCCTTGGCTGCCGCAATTTCACCTTCGTACCGGTCGCCCACGGCCAGGAGCATGTCCTTCGTGAAATACAGATCGCCACGCTTTTCGCCGTGGTATTCAAAGATGTGCGTCTCCACGATGGAATCCACCGGGCAGCTTTCTTCACAGAAACCGCAGAAGATGCACTTGGTCAGATCGATGTCATAGCGAGTGGTGCGGCGGGAGCCATCGGCACGGACGTCTGACTCAATCGTGATCGCCATGGCGGGGCAAACGGCCTCGCACAACTTGCAGGCGATACAACGCTCTTCCCCGTTGTCATAGCGTCGCAGCGCATGCAGACCGCGAAAACGGGGTGAAAGAGGCGTCTTCTCTTCCGGGAACTGCACAGTCACCTTGCGGCGAAAGGCATAGCGGCCCGTGAGGGCCATGCCCTTGAGCAACTCCACGAGCATGAAGCTCTTGAAGAAATCCTTGAACGAAAAAGGTGCAGCAGCAGCAACAGCAGTCATTTGTGTCCCCGCTTATTTCCAGATATTCCAAGGCGAGAGCAACCACCCGCCGACAAACAACAAATACACCAGCGTGACTGGAATAAAGATCTTCCAGCCCAGACGCATGATCTGGTCATAACGGAAACGGGGGAAGGTCGCCCGGATCCAGATGAACATGGACACCACAAGGAAGGTCTTGATACCCAGCCAGATCCAGCCGGGAATCCAGTTGAACAACGCACTGTCGATGGGGGGCAGCCAGCCGCCAAGGAACATCAGTGCAGCCAGGATGGAAACGAGCCACATGCTGGCGTACTCAGCCAGGAAGAAGATCGCAAAGCCCATGCCGGAATACTCCACCATGTGGCCGGCCACGATTTCCGCCTCGCCTTCCACCACGTCAAACGGGTGGCGGTTCGTTTCAGCAACCCCAGAGATCAGGTAGACCAGAAAAATGGGCAGCAGCGGGAGCCAGTTCCAGGACAGGAAGGTCAGGCCCTTATCCGCAGCCATGCCACGCCCCTGCCCCATCACGATTTCGGTCAGGTTCATGCTACCGGAGACCATGATCACGACCAGGAAGCAGAAGCCCATGGCAATTTCGTAGCTCACCATCTGTGCGGAAGCACGCAGCGCACCGAGAAAAGCATACTTGGAGTTCGAGGCCCAGCCAGCGATGATCACACCATAGACCTCGATCGAGGTGATGGCCATGACCAGCAGCAGACCTGCATTCACATTGGCCAAGGCCACATCGGGGCCAAAGGGAATAGCCACCCAGGCAGCCAGTGCCGGCATGATGGCCATGACAGGTCCCAGGACAAACAAGCCCTTGCTGGCCGCCGTGGGCTGGATGATTTCCTTGGTCAACAGCTTCAGCGCGTCAGCGATAGGCTGCAGCAACCCCATGGGACCCACGCGGTTGGGTCCATGGCGCACCTGCATGAAGCCCAGGAGCTTACGCTCCCACAGCGTGAGGTAGGCCACCGCACCCATCAAAGGCGCCAGGATACAAACGATCTTGATCAGGATCCAGAGCACCGGCCAGACGATGCCAGTCCACCACCCAAAAGAAAGCAGGTTCAGGCCCGCGTTGTAGATCGCGTCGATCATGCGGCCACTCCTTCACGTGCCATGCGCGCGTCGGCAGTGAGCTGCAACGACGTGGAACGGCGCACCAGGCCGTCTAGTTGATAGATGGATGCGACCACGGGTTCACCTGCTGCGGCTGTCGCAGCGACTGGCACCGTCCTCACAGCGTTCGACATCTGAGCAGCCGCCAATTGCGTGACCGTGCCCGCTGGGGCATTCGTGGCACGGGCCAGCACGTCCTGCGAGGTTTCAAAGTCGAAGCCCGGCACACCCAGCAGATTGGCCAGAACGCGCAGAACCTTCCATGCAGGACGGGCGTCACCCAGAGGGCGCACCACGGCGTGGAAGCTCTGCAGACGGCCTTCCGCATTGACGAAGCTGCCAGACGTCTCTGTGAACGGGGCAATTGGCAACAAAACGTCACTGAACTCCATGTTGGCCTTGAAGGGGCTCAACGTGATCACCATGTCTGCACCAGACAGCGTGGCAGCAGCACTGGCGCCCGCAGCGGAGTCGTACACCGGCTCAGTATTGAGCAACAAGGCTGCCTTCAGACCACCGGAAAGCATCTGGCCCGCATTCAAGCCACCATTGACAGGATGAGCCCCCACGAACTGAGCACCCACCGTATTGGCGGCTTCCGTCAGGTAGCCGACGGATGCCCCCGTGTTCTCACCAATCCAGTTGGCCAGCGCCAGCAATTGCGTAGCTTGTGCATGGTGCGCAGCTGCATTGCCCAGCAACAGCGCCTTTCGTTCGCCACCCAGCAGGGTACGGGCGATCGCCAAGGCACCCTCGGTCACTGCACCTGCCCCCGCAGGCGCAGAAGCACCTTTCTCCTGCGCCACCGCAGCAGCGATGCCGCCAAGCGCCGCCACCCATTGGGCAGCAGGCTGCAGCAGGGAGTGTTTCACCGGCATTGCCCAGTCAGCCAGGGCCGAATCGACCACACTGACCTGACAGCCGTGGCGTGCTGCCTGGCGAATGCGCTGGGCGAACAACGGATGGTCCTTGCGCAGGTTGGAGCCCACCACAAGCACACTCTGCAACGTGGACAACGAGGCAATGGACGTGCCAAGCCAGCGGATACCTTCGGGCGCTGCAAATTCAGCATTGCGCAGGCGGTAGTCAATGTTGTCACTGCCCAGACCACGCACCAATGCAGAAGCCAGGTACAACTCTTCGACCGTGCTGTGCGGACTGACCAGAGCGCCAATGCTGTTGGCGCCGTGGTCATTCTTGATGTTCTTCAAACCGTTGGCGACGTATTCCAGTGCGGTCTGCCAATCGACCTGCCTCCACACCCCGCCCTGCTTGAGCATCGGCTGGGTCAGGCGTTCGTCGCTGTTGAGCGATTCGTACGAGAAGCGGTCACGGTCGGCAATCCAGCATTCGTTGACAGCCTCATTCTCGAACGGCACCACGCGCATGACCTTGTGGTTCTTGACCTGAACAATCAGGTTGGAACCGGTCGAATCGTGGGGGCTCACCGAACGGCGGCGCGACAACTCCCAAGTACGGGCGCTGTATCGGAAAGGCTTGCTCGTGAGCGCACCGACCGGGCAGATGTCGATCATGTTGCCCGACAGCTCGGAGTCCACCGTATCACCGGTGACCGTTGTGATCTCCGAGTGCTCGCCGCGATGGATCATGCCCAGCTCCATCACGCCGGCCACTTCCTGGCCAAAGCGCACGCAGCGGGTGCAATGGATGCAACGGCTCATTTCCTGCATGGAAATCAGCGGGCCGACATCCTTGACAGGCACCACGCGCTTTTCTTCTTCGTAGCGCGAAGAAGAGCCGCCATAGCCCACGGCCAGGTCCTGCAACTGGCATTCACCGCCCTGGTCGCAGATGGGGCAATCCAGCGGGTGGTTGATCAGCAGGAACTCCATGACCGACTGCTGGGCTTTGATAGCCTTGTCGCTCTTGGTGCGCACGATCATGCCCTGCGTCACCGGCGTAGCGCACGCTGGCATGGGCTTGGGAGCCTTTTCCACATCCACCAGGCACATACGGCAGTTGGCGGCGATCGAAAGCTTCTTGTGGTAGCAGAAATGCGGAATGTAGGTGCCCGCCTTCTCGGCCGCATGCATCACCATGCAGCCTTCGGCGACTTCCACTTTCTGACCGTCCAGTTCAATTTCAACCATATGTTTTCTCGCGATCAGACGGAGGTCGCGGCCTGCGGGGCCTTGTTCCGGATCAGTGCCTCAAACTCGGGACGGAAATGTTTGATCATGGCGCGCACAGGCATGGCAGCGGCATCGCCCAGCGCACAGATCGTGCGCCCCTGGATGTTGTCTGCCACAGAATTGAGCAGGTCCAGATCGCCTTCGCGCCCCTGACCGTGCTGAATACGGTCGATCACGCGCCACATCCAGCCCGTGCCTTCACGGCATGGCGTGCACTGGCCACAGGATTCGTGGGAATAGAAGTACGACAGGCGCAGCAGACTCTCGACCATGCTGCGGGAATCGTCCATCACGATCACAGCGCCCGAACCCAGCATGGAGCCAGCCTTTGCAATGGAGTCGTAATCCATCGTGCATTCCATGATGATGGAGGCAGGCAGCACCGGGGACGAGGAGCCACCGGGAATCACTGCCTTGAGCTGGCGCCCCTTGCGCACGCCACCGGCCAGTTCGAGCAGCTTGGCAAAAGGCGTGCCCATGGGCACTTCGTAGTTGCCGGGCTTTTCCACATCGCCCGAAACCGAGAAGATCTTGGTGCCACCGTTGTTGGGCTTGCCACACTCCAAGTAGGCTTGGCCGCCATTGCGGATGATCCACGGCACGGCCGCGAAGGTCTCCGTGTTGTTGATGGTGGTGGGCTTGCCGTACAGACCGAAGCTGGCAGGGAACGGCGGCTTGAAGCGCGGCTGGCCCTTCTTGCCTTCGAGCGATTCGAGCAGCGCAGTTTCTTCGCCACAGATATAGGCACCGAAGCCATGCGCCGCATGCAGCTGGAAGCTGAAGTTGCTGCCAAGGATCTTGTCACCCAGGTAACCGGCTGCGCGCGCTTCTTCCAACGCTTCTTCAAAGCGGTCGTAGGTCTGGAAGATTTCACCGTGGATGTAGTTGTAGCCCACAGAGATGCCCATCGCGTAGGCCGCGATGATCATGCCTTCGATAACGATGTGCGGGTTGAACTGAAGAATGTCGCGATCCTTGCACGTGCCAGGCTCGCCTTCATCGGAGTTGCACACGAGGTACTTCTGGCCTGGGAACGAGCGGGGCATGAAGCTCCACTTGAGGCCGGTGGGGAAACCCGCACCGCCACGGCCGCGCAGGCCGGATTCCTTGACAGTGGCGATGACCTGGTCCTGCGTGAGCGGTTCACCGCCATCGGTGCCCAGGATCTTGCGCAGCGCAGCATAGCCGCCGCGCGCTTCGTAGTCCTTGATGCTCCAGTTCGCACCATCCAGGCCCGCGTAGATCTGCGGGTTGATGTGGCGGTCGTGGAAGCAGGTCTGGACGCCCGTGGCCTGGAACTGCGAGAGGATCTGTGCAGCGGTGGTCATGCTTGTCCCTCCGCCGCACGCAGGCCGTCGACCAACTGGTCGAGCTTGTCGTTGTCCATGAAGCTGCACATCGTGCGGTCGTTGACCAGCATCACGGGCGCATCGGCGCAGGCGCCCAGGCACTCACACTGCTGCAGGGTGAACAGGCCATCGGCCGTGGTCTCGCCCATGGTCACACCAAGCTTCTTTTCAAGGTGGTGCAGCGCCTTCTGTCCGTCGCGCAGCTGACAAGGCAAGTTGGTGCACACGTTGAGCTTGTACTTGCCCACCGGCTGCTGGTTGTACATGTTGTAGAAGGTCGTGACTTCATGCACGGCGATCTGGGCCATGCCCAGATACTCGGCAATCACCGCTTCACTTTCAGCACTGACAAACCCCTGCTCCTGTTGCACGATAGACAGGCAGGCCATCACTGCAGACTGCTTCTGCTCGGCGGGGTACTTGGCCACTTCACGCGCAAAACGCGCGCGGGTCGATTCGGTAATCATCGGTCAATCTCTCCGAACACGATATCCATGGTGCCAATGATGGCCACGGCGTCCGCAATCATGTGGCCGCGAGCCATTTCGTCCAGCGTGGCCAGGTGCGCGAAACCAGGCGCACGGATCTTGAGGCGGTACGGTTTGTTGGCGCCGTCGCTCACCAGGTAGATGCCAAACTCGCCCTTGGGATGCTCCACCGCAGCATAAGCCTCACCCTCGGGCACGTGAAACCCTTCAGTGAAAAGCTTGAAGTGGTGGATCAACTCCTCCATGTTGGACTTCATGGACTCACGAGCGGGCGCAGCCACCTTGTGATTGTCAGTAATGACAGGACCCGGATTGGCTTTGAGCCAATCCACACACTGCTTGATGATGCGATTGGATTCGCGCATTTCCTGCACGCGCACCAGATAGCGGTCGTAGCAGTCACCTGTCTTGCCCACGGGTACATCGAAGTCCACACGGTCGTAAACATCGTACGGCTGGGTCTTGCGCAGGTCCCAGGCAATACCGGAGCCACGGATCATGGGGCCGGTCATGCCCAGGTTCAGCGCACGCTCTGGCGGCACCACACCAATACCCACGGTGCGCTGCTTCCAGATACGGTTGTCGGTCAGCAGGGTCTCGTACTCATCTACGCAACCGGGGAAGCGCTTGGTGAAGTCGTCGATGAAATCAAGCAAAGAACCTTGGCGGTTCTGGTTCATGGCCTCCAGGGCCTTGGCGTTCTTGATCTTGCTGACCTTGTATTGCGGCATGGAGTCCGGCAGGTCACGGTACACACCGCCTGGACGGAAATACGCTGCATGCATACGCGCGCCAGAGACGGCTTCGTACATGTCGAACAGGTCTTCGCGCTCGCGGAAGGTATAGATCAGAATGGTGGAGCTGCCGCAGTCGTTGCCATGCGAACCCAGCCACATCAGGTGGTTCAGCAGGCGCGTGATTTCCGAAAACATCACGCGGATGTACTGCGCACGCAGGGGCACTTCCAGGCCCAGCAGCTTTTCGATGGCCAGGCAGTAGGCGTGCTCATTGCACATCATCGAAACGTAGTCCAATCGGTCCATGTAGGGCAGCGACTGGATGTAGGTCTTGTGTTCGGCCAGCTTTTCGGTGGCACGGTGCAGGAGGCCGATGTGCGGGTCGGCGCGCTGTACGACTTCGCCATCGAGCTCCAGCACCAAGCGCAGCACACCGTGCGCCGCCGGATGCTGCGGACCAAAGTTCAGGGAATAGTTCTTGATTTCAGCCATGGTGGTTCACATGGGGCGCGGGCGCCTTAGTGCAGGCCTCCGTACTTGTCTTCGCGGATGATGCGCGGCGTGATCTCCCGCGGCTCGATCGACACGGGTTCGTAAACCACCCGGCGCAGCTCTGCGTCGTAGCGCATCTCAACATGACCAGACAGCGGAAAGTCTTTGCGGAAGGGATGGCCAATGAAGCCGTAGTCGGTCAGGATACGGCGCAGGTCGTTGTGGCCGTCGAACACAATGCCGAACAGATCAAACGCTTCGCGCTCGTACCAGTTGGCGGAGTTCCACAGGTCGGAGACCGAGGCCACCACCGGAAAATCATCATCGGCGCAGAACACCTTGACCCGCACACGCTGATTCAGACTGACGGACAACAGGTGCGAGACCACGCAGTAGCGGGCTCCTTCACGCACGGCATCGGCATATGCCGAATAGTCCACGCCACACAAATCGATCAGTTGCTCAAAGCGGCAACCTTCAGCGTCACGCAACACGCGCATGGATTCGAGGTAATCAGCCGCATCAACGACCAAGGTGACCTCATCCAACGCCACTGTGATCTGACGCACCATCGCCCCCAGGGCGGCGGCAATATTGTCTTTGAGTTTTTCAGGCCGAATGGCAACAGCGGTCATCATCAACCCTTCAGACACGAGCAATGGTGTTGGTACGGCGAATCTTCTGCTGCAGCTGGATGATCCCGTAGATCAACGCCTCCGCCGTGGGCGGGCAACCTGGCACGTAGACATCCACCGGAACAATGCGATCGCAACCACGCACCACGGAGTAGCTGTAGTGGTAGTAACCGCCGCCGTTGGCACACGAGCCCATCGACAACACCCAACGCGGCTCGGACATCTGGTCGTACACCTTGCGCAACGCAGGCGCCATCTTGTTGCACAGCGTGCCGGCCACAATCATGAGGTCAGACTGGCGCGGGCTCGCGCGGAACACTTCCGCCCCAAAACGACCAATGTCGTAACGCGCCGCCGCAGCATGCATCATTTCGACGGCACAGCAAGCCAAGCCAAATGTCATCGGCCACAGAGAGCCGGTCTTGGCCCAATTCACCACCGAGTCGTAACTCGTGGTGATGAAGCCTTCCTTCATCACGCCTTCAATCATTGCATCATCCTTGTTGAGGCTCGCTCATTCCCAATCCAGGGCACCCTTTTTCCACTCGTAGGCAAAACCCACAACCAGAATGGCCAGGAAAATAACGACCGCCACGAAACCAGCGATCCCCACCTCATGCAGCGTCACCGCCCACGGGAAGAGGAATGCAATTTCGAGATCGAACAGAATGAAGAGAATGGCCACAAGGTAGTAGCGCACATCAAACTTCATGCGCGCATCCTCGAAGGCTTCAAAGCCACATTCGTAGGGAGAGTTCTTCGCGGCATCCGGGCGGTTGGGGCCCAGTATGTAGCCGAGTACAAGGGGGACAACGCCTACGGCGATGCCGACCAAGATGAACAAAAGGACGGGGAGGTACTGATCGAGGTTCATCTTGAGGATGTGCTCACCGCTGTGGCCTTGCCCGTCAGGACCCGAGCCGGGTCATGCAGGCAGGCCTTTGTTTTGGTGCCGTCGGCGAGACTCGAACTCGCACAGCTTTCGCCACTACCCCCTCAAGATAGCGTGTCTACCAATTTCACCACGACGGCTGATTTTTGCATCTGGATGGCATGAGGAACCTTGCGGTTTTGGCTTTCCAGACAATCCAGAATTCTACTCCGGAAAAACCCTGCTTCGGCTTACGGAGCCCAATTTAGTGCAGATTATTTGGTGGGGATCTGCGCTGCACCCGAGGCGGGCACGGCAGGAGCCACAGCAGCATCCGAAGCCGACAACGAAGGCGCACCTGCAGGCACTGCAGCAGCGGGATTTTCCAGCACGCTACCCGAACTGGCAGGACGCGCATTGCCGAAATAGGCCAGTGCCAGCGTTGCCACAAAAAACACCGCAGCCAGCACCGCCGTAGTACGCGACAAGAAGTTGGCGCTACCGCTGGCACCAAACAGGCTTCCGGAACTGCCACTGCCAAACGCTGCGCCCATATCGGCACCCTTGCCATGCTGGATCAGGATCAGGCCAATCATCCCCAAGGCCGTCAGCATCTGCACAGCCAACACCACATTCACGATCACGTTCATTCTCTGTTCACTCCTGATTGAATAGTTTGAAGGGCAGCCTCAACGGGCGGCCGCAATGATTTGAAGGAAATCGGGCGCTTTCAGCGAGGCACCGCCCACAAGGCCGCCATCGATATCCGGCTGGGAAAGCAACTGGGCGGCATTGGCCGCATTCATGCTGCCGCCGTACAGCAGGCGGATTCGATCCGCATGCTCGCTGGCCGCAGACAGCTGTGCCCGCAGCACTGCATGCACTGCCTGCGCCTGCTCAGGCGACGCCGTGCGGCCCGTGCCAATGGCCCAGACCGGTTCGTAAGCCACCACCACTTCGCTGATGCAGTGACCATTGAGGTGGATCACAGCCGCCAATTGACGCTTGACCACAACCTCGGTCTGCCCAGCTTCGCGCTCCTGAAGGGTCTCGCCCACGCAGACGATAGGCGTGATACCTGCCGCCAGTGCGCGTTGCGCTTTCTCGGCAACCACCACATCGGTTTCACCATGGTATTGGCGGCGCTCTGAATGCCCCACCAGCGCGTACCGCACACCAAAGTCTTTCAACATGGCGGCCGACACCTCTCCGGTGTAGGCACCTGCTTCGTGCTGCGATACATCCTGGGCAGCCACAGCCACCAAAGACCCCAACGCAGCAGCCTGCACCTGCGCCAGATAGGGTGCCGGCACCGCAACGGCCACGTCACAAACCGCGTCAGCCAGCCCCGCCAAGATGCCTTTCAGCAAAGCATCGTTGGCAGCCAGACTGCCGTTCATCTTCCAGTTACCTGCGATGAGTTTTCTCTTGTTTTTCATGATTACCACGTCAAAACAATCTTGCCAATGTGCTGATTTGACTCCATCAGCGCGTGGGCCTTAGCAGCCTCCGCCGCCGCAAATGTGCCGTGAATGACGGGCCGCACACGCCCCGCCACCAGCAGAGGCCACACATGCTCGCGCAATGCACGCGCAATCGCCCCCTTGAATGCCACAGAACGCGGACGCAAGGTGGAGCCAGTAATGGTCAGCCGGCGGCGCAGCACCAAACCCGCATTGAAGTCGCTCTTGATGCCACCCTGCACCGCAATGATGACAATGCGGCCGTCCTCAGCCAGGCACTGCACCTCGCGCGCCACGTAGTCACCTGCCACCATGTCCAGTACCACATCCACGCCTTTGCCCTGCGTGATGCGATTGGCTTCTGCCACAAAATCCTGCGTCTTGTAGTTGATGGCCTCGTGGGCCCCCAGCTGCAGGCATGCCGCACACTTCTCGTCGCTACCTGCAGTTGCAATGACCGTTGCGCCAAAGGCCCGCGCCAATTGAACAGCCGTCACACCAATACCACTGGTACCGCCTTGCACCAGCAGGCTTTCACCCGCCTGCAGATGCCCCCGATCGAACACATTGCTCCACACGGTGAAGAACGTCTCGGGCAGTGATGCAGCCTCAACATCGCTAAAGCCATCAGGCACCGGCAGGCACTGCACCACAGGCGCCACGCACCATTGGGCATAACCACCACCCGCCACCAGCGCACAGACGCGGTCACCCACCCGTATACCCGCCTCGGCCATGGCTGCAGCATCCCCCGACTCCACCACTCCCGCGACTTCCAGCCCCGGCAGGTCCGACGTGCCAGACGGAGGGGCATAGTGCCCCATCCGCTGAAGCACATCGGGGCGATTGATACCGCTGGCAGCGACACGGATCAGCAGCTCACCGACACCCGGCTGCGGCACGGTGCGCTCACCCAGGCGCAAGACCTCGGGCCCGCCAAAGGAAGTGATCTCGACAGCACGCATATTGCGATTCATGGGACGGTTAATTTTTGAGTGATTTTGGCTACGAGCGCTTTATTTAAAAGCGCAAGCAGCTACAAAATCAATAGCAAAAATCCGATCAGCCGACGATCTGCCCTGAACCGCTATCCGAAGGCAAGGACTGTTGCTGTTGCTGCTGATCCGCTGGCTGACGCCCCCCGTCACGACCGTGGTCGCGGCGTGGTTCGCGGTCGCCGCGCTCTGCTGGAGCAGGACGGTCGCTGCCGCCGGCAGGACGATCGGCCAGCACCTTCATCGACAGCTTGACGCGGCCCTTCTCGTCGGTTTCCATGACCTTAACCTTCACAATCTGGCCTTCGGTCAGGTAGTCACCCACGCGCTCAACGCGCTCGTGGGCAATCTGGCTGATGTGCAGCAGGCCGTCCTTGCCGGGCAGCAGATTGATCAGTGCGCCGAAGTCCAGAATCTTGGTCACAGGGCCTTCGTAGATCTTGCCAATTTCGACTTCAGCCGTAATTTGCTCGATGCGCTTCTTGGCCTCATCGGCCTTGGCTGCATCGGTGGCGGCGATGGTGATGGTGCCGTCTTCCTCGATGTTGATCTGGCAGCCGGTTTCTTCGGTCAGCGCACGGATCACCGCGCCGCCCTTGCCGATCACGTCGCGGATCTTCTCGGGGTTGATCTTCATGGTGTACAGCTTGGGCGCGAAGTTCGACACTTCGGTCTTGGCTTCACCCATGGCCTCTTGCATCTTGCCCAGGATGTGCATGCGCGCTTCCTTGGCCTGGGCCAGGGCTACCTGCATGATTTCCTTGGTGATGCCCTGGATCTTGATGTCCATCTGCAGCGCGGTAATACCGGCCGTGGTGCCCGCCACCTTGAAGTCCATGTCACCCAAATGATCTTCATCACCCAGAATGTCGGTCAACACGGCAAAACGGTTGGCATCCTTGATCAGGCCCATGGCGATACCCGCCACATGCGCCTTCATCGGAACGCCCGCGTCCATCAGCGACAGGCAGCCACCGCAGACCGATGCCATCGACGACGAGCCGTTGGATTCGGTGATTTCGGACACCACGCGCATGGTGTAGGGAAATTCTTCCTTCGTCGGTAACACGGCAATCAGAGCGCGCTTGGCCAGACGACCATGGCCGATTTCGCGGCGCTTGGTCGAACCCATGCGACCCACTTCACCGGTGGCGAAGGGAGGCATGTTGTAGTGCATCATGAAGCGGTCTTCATACTCGCCAGCCAGCGCATCAATGCGCTGAGCGTCGCGCTCGGTGCCCAGCGTGGTCACCACCAGCGCCTGGGTTTCGCCACGCGTGAAGAGCGACGAGCCATGGGCGCGAGGCAGTACGCTGCCACGGATTTCGATAGGGCGCACGGTGCGCGTGTCGCGGCCATCAATGCGGGGCTCACCAGCCAGGATCTGGCTGCGAACGATGCCGGCTTCGATATCGAACAGCATGCCTTCAACCTTGACAGCGTCGAACTCGACACCCTCAGCCTTCAAGGCTGCCATCACGGCCGCATAAGCTTCGCGGCAAGCCTGCGTGCGGGCTTGCTTGTTGCGGATCTGGTAGGCAGCGCGCAGCTTGTCGTCGGCCAGGGCCACCACCTTGGCGATCAGTGTTTCGTCCTTGGCAGGGGCTTCCCACTGCCATACGGGCTTGCCAGCATCGCGCACCAGTTCGTGGATGGCGTTGATGGCCACATTGCCTTGCTCGTGGCCAAACACCACGGCGCCGAGCATGATTTCTTCGGACAACTGCTGGGCTTCAGACTCCACCATCAGCACGGCGGCCTCGGTACCCGCCACCACCAGATCCATCTGCGAGTTCTTGCGCGCAGTCTGACCAGGGTTGAGCACGTATTCGCCGTTGATGTAGCCCACGCGTGCGGCGCCGATGGGGCCATTGAACGGGATGCCAGAGATGGCCAGGGCTGCACTGGTAGCGATCAGGGCTGCGATGTCAGCGTCCACTTCGGGGTTCAACGACACCGTGTGGATGACCACATGCACTTCGTTGAAGAAACCTTCGGGGAACAGCGGGCGGATCGGACGGTCGATCAGACGGCTGGTCAGGGTTTCGTGCTCGCTGGGCTTGGCTTCGCGCTTGAAGAAGCTGCCAGGAATCTTGCCTGCAGCGTAGGTCTTCTCGATATAGTCCACCGTCAGGGGGAAGAAGTCCTGTCCCGGCTTGGCACCCTTGGATGCCACCACGGTGGCCAGCACCACGGTGTCATCAATGTTCACCAGCACAGCGCCGGAGGCTTGGCGGGCGATCTCACCCGTTTCCATGATGACGGTCTTGTCACCCCATTGGAAGGTCTTGGTGACTTTGTTGAAAATGCTCATGTTCAGCTCCTGTTTTAATAGCTGGTAGCGCTCTACCAGATTGGCTTGGAGAGCAATTCAGAACACGATGCCATTCCAGGGAACCTGCACACCAACCCATGGCGGCAACTTCATTGGAATGACACAGCTTCGCTCTGTTTTGCGACTCCGAAGTAAAAAACGCCTGAGCTAGCGGACTAACCCAGGCGTTTTCGCATGCGATTGCAATTACTTGCGCAGACCCAGCTTGGCGATCAGCGCGGTGTAACGGTCAGCGTCCTTGGCCTTCAGGTAGTCCAGCAGCTTGCGACGACGGCTCACCATGCGCAGCAGGCCACGGCGACCATGGTGGTCCTTGGCATGCGTCTTGAAGTGGGGGGTCAGTTCGTTGATGCGGGCGGTCAGCAGGGCCACCTGCACTTCTGGGCTACCAGTGTCATTGGCAGCACGGGCGTTCGCCTTGACGACTTCGGCCTTGATGGAGGATGCGATCATTGTTTTTCCTTGATAAGGCCCGCAAAGGAAGCTGGGCCGTGGTTTTTACTTGCGCCAGCGGCTGGAACGGCTGCAGGCGTGCGTCTTGCACCATGCAAAACCGTCTGAGTATAACTCAGCCACATTTGCACCTTGCCAAGCACCATCCTCTCCAGAAACACTACACACATTCATTTTCGACCGAAAACCGCATGATGCAATCCGAGCACTCCCCCCACCACACCACTACTCACACCCTGCATCAGAGTCTGCTTGCCTTGCTGGCTGCAGGTATCGCGCTAACACTACTCACAGGCGTCGGCGTCGCGCAGGCCAAAGGCTCCACAGACGACAAAACCCATGTAGCCAAAACCTCTCCCAAGAAAAAAAGCGTGAGCAAGGTCACCTACCAGCGCAGCGCCTCTGAAGAGACGGCGGCTGAACGCGACCGTCGTATGTTCCGGGAGTGCCGAGGCTTACACAACGCCGGGGCCTGCAGGGGATACACACGCAAGTGACAGGCTGAAGCCCGCCTCTCGTCGGCGTGTAGGCGCCACCTGTCACCTGATCTGACTACCACGCACCTCATCTTCGTAGGATCACGATATGCAAGTACTACCCCCATCTCTTCCACCGCAAATGCAGACACGCTCTAGGCCAAGTCACGGATTCACGGCGATCGAATTGATGATTGTTGTAGCCATTGTGGCCGTTCTGGCAGCTTTGGCTGGACCAAGCTTTAGAGACTTGATGGACGGCTTCAGGGTCAGGGCTGCGACCGAAGAGATAACAAACAGTATTTATTTAGCCCGCTCAGAAGCAATCAAGCGGGGAGGGCTTGTCTCTGTGAGAAAGAATTGCGCCACCGGGACCGTCCAACAATGGGAATGTGGATGGATTGTTTTTACGGATGCAAATAATGATGGGATTCTGAATGGAACAGATACAGTCCTGCAGACGTTTCCAAACTTGCCTAATGTCAACGTTAACCACCTTTTCAATGGTGCATTTTACAAAGTGGATCGCTGGGGACAGATCAACGGACTTGGGGCTGCCAGTTTCAGCGTCACACCCCAGCCGCTGGGCGTAGCGTCGAGGCATGCAACAGCTCTGTGCATTTCTTCAGGTGGCCGCATTAAAGCAACGAAAGGAGCAACCACATGTCCGTGAAAAATAACCAACAACGCGGCGTCAGCCTGATCGAATCGCTTGTTGCTATTGTCGTTACAGCGCTAGGCATTCTGGGCATTCTGGGGGTACAACTTCGTACACTAGCAGACACACAGACAGGGGTACGACGTGCGCAAGCCATTCGACTGATTGAAGACTTGAGCGAACACGCCAAGGTGAACCCCAATGCCCTAGGAAACTTCAACAGCTACTTAATGAACTGGGGCGCAACACCTACAGCACCTGTTGATTGCAAAACTGCACCCTGCAACTCTCAACAGCTGGCCCTCTATGACGTCTCACGCTGGCGTCAGGCTGTTACCAACGCACTTCCCAATTCGGATGTCAATGTCTTTATTGTTCCAGATGAAACCGTTGCAAACAACAATCGACAATTGGGGGTTATGGTTAGCTGGCGAGAAAACGAGAAGGATACGGGAACAGGCGCTGTCTTCAAAATTACAAACACAGAGACAGGCAATGTTTCCTGCCCGGCAAACAGCATCTGCCATCTTCAATACATTCAACTGACAGCCCGTTGCGCGCCCTACACAATGGGAGGCCCGACCTTGCCGCAGACTTTTTGCCCTGGAGTCTGAACAATGAAAAATAACCATCTCCCAAGGTTCAAAAATCCAACCACTCAATATGGTGCCACACTGGTGGAGTTATTGGTTGGAATTACCATCGGCCTTATGACGATTGCCGTTGCCGCCAGTGCACTGATGATTTCGCGCGGGGTATCTGGCACTGTGACTGATGCCAGCCAAATTCAACAACAAGCCTCTTATATCTTTCGCATTATTGGACAGCAACTGCGGCAAGCAGGTTCGATGCGCCTGGATCTGGCTGCCAATAAGGGGCCTGCTGATCCCATTGACGCGGCAGATGTTGTTGCTTTCACTCCAGATATATCACTTCACTCACTGACAGCATCTACACCGCCAATCTCTGGAAAAGACTCACCAACAGCGTCTGAATACAAACTCTCTGTGGCTTATCAGAACTATGCGGAGCCGAGCTTCACATCTGCATCCAGCGTGTCATTTTTCCGCGACTGCCTTGCCAACGCACCAAATTTACCGGTAGCCCCCCTCGAACAAAACATCATTCAAAGTCAGTTCGTGGTGCAAAGCGAGGAGTTTCGCTGCAATGGAACAGGAGTGGGATCACAAGCGTTGGCCCGCAATATCGCAGACTTCCAAGTCAACTACCTTCGGCAAACGGATAGCAGTACAGGTACTCCGAAAATTCAGACCGTCAATGCAACCACGATTGGAACGGCCTGGAATACTGTTTATGGAGCGGATGTATGCATCGTACTTTATGGCGATGAACCTATCGATATGCCCGCCGGTAGCTCCTACACTGGCTGTGATGGCACTGCCGTCAATATGAGCAGCACCGGCACACTTCCGGCCAATCGAAAAAATCGCCTTCACATGACCTTTCGCACCACATACCAGTTGCGAAGCCAAGGGCTGACGGGCTGATTACGGACAATGATCATCATGCAAAGCATGTCAAAAAAATCCCATCAAATACAACGTGGCATTTCTCTATTCGTAGTAATAGTTATTGTCATGCTCTCAGCTTTACTGGCAATGTGGGGATCCAGAACCTCTCTGTTTAATGAAATGATCGTTGGGAACGACGCCGACTATCAGCGAGCTTTTGAAGCAGCGCAAGCGCTCATCCAAGATGCAGAATTCGACATCCGTGGTGAGCGACCAGATGGGACCGCCTGCGTCCCGGCCGCAGGTAAACCCGAGGTATGCAGGGTTCCTGACGCGGTAGTAAATAAAGTGTGGATACCCACGGAAGACAAGGAAATTGGGGACATCTTAAGCGAACTGGATGGTGCAACTACAAAATGTATCAAAGGAATATGCCTGAAACGTACAGGCAATCAGGATTTCTGGAATGACAAGACCACATTGACTGCACTAATGGTGGATGGTGTTGGGGCGCGCTATGGCCAATTTACTGGCGCCGAGGCAGGCAGCAAAAGCAATCCAATCCTGAAATTAAATCAGCCAGGAGATGATGCCACCAAAGGCGGCTGGTACTGGATTGAAATTCTTCCCTACGATAACAATGCAGGGAATACAGGCCTTATCACCAATGGCTCCAACAGCCTTGCACTAAACCTCCTTCCAAGCGTCGCATACCGCATCACTGCCGTAGCTCGTGGGCTTAAACCGAGTACGCAGGTTGTGCTGCAGTCAACTTTTGTTCGTCAGAAAATGAAAAACTGACAGGAGAATTTTTATGAAAAAATCGCCATTATTCAAAAAAACGGCTATCGGCGCTCTGATTGCTGCAGTCTGCACCCCTCAAGTAACGTTAGCTGACCCCCTGGATTTTTCGACACTTCCCCCGGGTTTGGTATCCATACCCCCGACACCGAATGTCATTCTGTCCGTGGATGATTCCGGGAGTATGAGCGAACAAGTAGGAGGCGGGGATACCAAGACCAAGATGTTCCGCTTGAAAGAAGCTCTCGCAACTGTATTCAATGACAAACTACTGCTGCCCGATGGGAAGATTCGCTTGGCATGGCAGGTGATGCACAACAATGGTGGATCTCCTGGGGCAGGCAATCTGACTGCAGGTGCTGTCAACTCCATGAAAGTTCTTGACGACGCCCATCGGACCAATTTTTTGAGCTTTGCAAGCAGCCTTTCACCAAATAGCGGAACCCCATCTCACCGGATGATGAAGCAAGCCTACACCTATATGAAAGTGGGTAAGAGCTTGAATAGTCCTTGGGCCTATACACCTGGGACAAAGGAAGAACCTTACTTGGGTTGCCGCCGCTCATACCACATTTTCATGACCGATGGCGGTTGGAATGGTTATGCCGCCAGCGAACTGCCTGGAGAGGCAGACAATGTGAATTACACACTCCCTGACGGACAAATTTACGATACAGCATCTGATCAAACCAACGTCTATCGGGGTGCACAAGGTGATTTGTTAGCAGATTGGGCCATGAGAATGTGGCGAGAAGATTTGCAGACAGGGATTGACGACTTGATCAAGCCCAGTACAACTGATGGAGTTCCCTCTACAGAAACTTTTGGCTCAACCACATTACAACGGTACTGGAATCCGAAGCACAATCCAGCCAAATGGCAGCACATTGTGAACTATACCATCGGATATGGCACTGGCGCTTATTCGTGGCCAAGCGCACCCAAATGGTCGATGGCAGATGATGACAACTACGGTGCGGGCGGAGATTACTCAAAGCTCGTCGCAGGCACAACGACCTGGGTACCCACAGTACTCCAAAATCTTAATTCCAACAATCCTGCCGAACTTTGGCATATTGCAATTAATAGTCGCGGAAAATTCTACCCTACCGGCCCTGGCCGTAAATATGACTTAAAAGAAGCATTTAAAAAGATTCTTGAAAATATTAATCTTGAAAATACAGCCGATGTAGCCAGTATGGCAGGCAGTTCAAGCACCAACATCCGAACTGATCTTCAGCGATTTACTGCAGGCTATGACCCCAAGAAGTGGTCAGGGTATGTAAGAGCCGATAAAATTGACACGTCAGGCAATACATCGCCTGATCCAGGATGGGGAGTTGTGAGCGGCAGCACCCACAAAACTACAGCCAACAAGCTGGATCTTCGGGACATTTCAACCCGGGTGATTTTGACCACAAATGACGATACCAACCAAGGCGTATCTTTTGAATGGGAAGCTGGGACGACAAAATTGAGTGCAACTCAGAAGGCACTTCTTGACGCTGGTAGTCTTGGGGAAAAACGTACCAACTTCATAAGGGGTGAAAGAACCTATGAAGAAGGTACTGTCAGCAAACCCTTTCGCGTACGCGACTCACGGCAGGGAGATATTGGAAACTCCAGCATCTGGTACGTCGATAAGCCTGCCAGCAATTATTCGTTCAAAGGTTATAAATCCTTCGTTTCTACGCACAAAAACCGACTTCCGATGGTCTATGTAGGCGGCAACGACGGCATGCTGCACGGTTTTTCTGGAGTGGATGGGGAAGAACAGATTGCATATATTCCCAAAGCAGTCGTTCCTGAACTCGCTAAGCTAAGCGAGCCCGGTTACGTTCATCGCTATTACGTAGATGGCTCTCCATTCACAGGTGATGCAAACTTGGCAGATAGTGCATCGCCACCAGATTGGCGAACCCTTCTAGTTGGCACCTTGGGAGCAGGAGGCAAGGGGTACTTCGTGCTTGATGTTACCCAGCCTGGTGGAAAGTCAGGCACTCCTGCAACGACCTTCGCCACTGTGAATGCCAAAGACTTGGTTGTAATGGATAAAACTTTGCACCCCAGCGCACCATTGACGGCAGGCAGCGACGATGAGGACATTGGTCATATTTTCCATCCTCCCGTCATGGATGACAACAATCCATTCAAAGCCAGCCAAGTCGCAATGATGAACGACAACCGGTGGGCTGTAATTATGGGCAATGGGTATAACAGTAAAAATGAGCGGCCCGTTCTACTGATTCAATATCTGGATGGCCTCAAGGAATTGGTGAAAATTGTTGCCACAGGGAACCAAAAAATCAGCTCTCCAGTTAATGCTACTCTCGACACCAATGTCATTGCCAACGGCCTTTCGGCACCCAAACCAGTGGATATCAACAGCGATGGTAAAGTGGATATCGTTTACGCTGGTGATCTGAAAGGTAATCTCTGGAAGTTCGACTTGACCAGCCCTAATGCCAGCGTCTGGTCGGTCGCAGCATGGGGAAGCACCGATGCCACACCTTGTGCCTGGAAAACTTCTATTTGCAAACCTTTGTTTACCGCAGAGTACTCGGGGAAGCGGCAGCCCATCACTGCACCTCCCACCGTCAAGGCAAATGACCGCGGTGCCGGCGGAATGATGGTGGCCTTTGGTACCGGCGCGAATCTAACTGACAATGATCGGAGCAGTACAGATGTGCAGTCTGTCTATTCCATTCTTGACAATACACACTACAAAATCGATTCTGGCAAGCTTGTGATCAACACAGATATATCCGACGATGGTGTGATTCCTACTGCTGTCAGTGGAACCAGCGATCTGGTTAAGCAAGACATGGTGGATACCGCAGGGATTGCGGGTCAAGGAGTAAGTTCTGCTCGGCGCTTCTGGCAAATGACCCAGAATAATGTCAACTACGATGCTACCAAAGGCCCGGTGAAGAAAGGCTGGTACTTCAACTTTCAAGTAACCAGCGAGCGTGTGCTGCGTCCGATGAGTTTTTTCGATGCAAGCAACAATTTGATGGTTTTTTCAGTTACTCCAGCGTACGGTGGCAACGGTTCTACTGACGAAACCTGTGAACCGGCAGGCACGCCAGAGAAAGCCTACCTTACCTTGCTCAATATCATGGATGGCAAGAAACCAGGCGTACAGGTTATGGACCGCAATGGTGATGGCTTCTACAACACCACAGACGATGGCGTGTCACGGATGACACTGCCACCCGGAGCTGTCAGCAATGTAGCCGGCAAAAAAACCATTACGCTCTCCGGAGGAGACAACAAGCCCGACAAGCTTGCACGCATGCCCGAGCAACCTGCACGCCCCAGCTGGCGCCAGCTGCAATAATCGGTGCTTCAACCAGGGAGCAAAATCATATGCATAAAAAGCACCAAGGCTTCACGCTGATCGAGGTGATGATTGTGGTGGCCATCATTGGCATCCTCACCGCAATCGCCATACCTTCGTACAGCGAGTACATCCGACGCGGGCACCGTGCTGACGCGCGCGCTGGATTGCTACAGGCGCAACAATGGTTGGAGAGAGCCTCCACTGCCACCGGCAGTTATCCAACTGCTATTCCAAATTCCCTCCAGTTTCGCCGTTCGGATGGGACTCTGGACCCTACCAAGCGCTATACCATCGCCATTGGTGGGCCTGCCACGACGTCGTCATTCACACTGACGGCAACACCGAGGGCTGGCACTCCCCAGGCAGGTGACAAGTGCGGCGACTACACATTGACCCACACAGGGATACGAGGCGCCAACGGGAAAATCCAAACCGACGCTGGCTTTGATGCCACCTGCTGGGACAAATAGCCACTAAGCTACCATCTTGGGCGCCATGATTCATAAAGCGCCCCCCCATATCCACCAAGCGCTTGGGCTCGCCACCCAAGCGCTTTTTGTTTCCAACCCCAACCCTCGTGTTGGCTGCGTGCTTGTCTCTCCAAGCGGCGAAGTGATAGGCCAAGGGTTCACGCAGCATGCGGGTGGGCCACACGCTGAAGTCGTGGCCCTGCGCGACGCCAGCGGCAAGGGGTTCGACACGGCAGGCGCCACAGCCTATGTGACGCTGGAGCCCTGTTCCCACCATGGGCGAACTGGCCCCTGCTGCGATGCACTAATCCAAGCGGGTGTTGCCAAAGTGGTGGCCTCGTTGGCGGACCCAAACCCTTTGGTGGGCGGACGTGGGTTTGACCGGCTGCGTGCGGCAGGGGTGGAGGTCGTGGTCGGCCCTGGGGCTGAAGAATCCCGAGAACTCAACATTGGTTTTTTCAGCCGCATGATCCGGGGTACACCCTGGGTGCGGCTGAAAGTAGCAAGCTCGCTGGATGGCACTACCGCCCTGAACAATGGCGCCAGCCAGTGGATCACGTCCCGCGCTGCGCGGGCGGATGGACACGCGTGGAGGGCCAGGGCGTGTGCTGTATTGACGGGCATTGGCACCGTGCTGGATGACAACCCCCGGCTCGACGTCCGCGAAGTTCCCACGCCACGCCAGCCCCATGTGGTGGTGGTGGACAGCCAGTCGCAATTGCCGACCGACGCCAATCTGCTAATGAAAGGGCGCGATTGTTATGTCTACACGGCCTCCGACAACGAAACCAAGAAGGCCGCCTTGCAAGCCTGTGGAGCCACGGTGATCTACCTGCCCAATGCGAACGGCAAGGTCGATCTTTCGGCAATGCTCAAGGACCTGGGCCAACGGGGCATCAACGAGCTGCATGTAGAGGCTGGGCACAAGCTCAATGGCTCTCTGGTCCGAGAAGGCCTTGTCGATGAGCTGTTGCTGTACCTGGCACCACGGCTTTTGGGTGCGGGACGGGGAATTGCAGACTTTGGCCCGTTGACGGCCTTGGCCGATGGGCTGGCGCTGGAATTCAAGTCCGTAGAGACCTTGGGCGCGGACTTGCGTGTTGTGGCACGGGTGCAGGGACGCGACAGTTTCTAATTCCCCCACCCCACACTCCCGGCAGGCACGGGCTTCGCCATGCGGAAGGTAAATAATGGGTGGGGCAACGACCGAACAACAGCAGCTGGTGGGCTCTGCGGGCGCATCCCAGTGGGAAGTGCCTGCAAAACAACGCAAGCCCCCAGCCGCAAGGGGCGCTCAACCGCGCAGCACAAAGATGACCCGCCACCACCACCCAGCTCAGCCCACCTCCGCAGAAGACGACAGCCTCGGCAAGGCGGCTGCGTTTTGATACTAAAAAAACTCTCACAAAGACACCAGCGCCAAACTCGCTCAAAACTTGGGCTTTGCACAAGCCAGATACCTCGCAACTTTCACTGGATGGCAGTTGCGCGCTCGCGCCGTCGTCATCGCTGCTGGGCGGCGGCGACCCTCGCGGCACGGCCCATTGTCACCTCTCCTCCCCAGCCCTTTCCGCACCACACCAAAACAGTGCAAAACAACGCACCATTCTTTGGCGCGATTTTTGCTTCAATTTGGTGCAAATCTGGTAGCTAGGCTCGAAACGCACCAGAACAGATCAACCAATCGCGCGAGGACGTTATGGAAGCACTCAAACAGGGCACTGATGCCCTGTTCATTCTTCTGGGGGCCATCATGGTGCTGGCCATGCATGCAGGGTTTGCCTTTCTGGAACTGGGCACGGTTCGCAAAAAGAACCAGGTGAATGCGCTGGTCAAGATCCTGGTGGACTTTTCGGTGTCCACAGTGGTGTATTTTGTGGTGGGCTACAGCGTGGCCTATGGCACGCATTTCTTTGTGAGCGCGGAATCGCTGGCGCAGCAAAACGGCTACGCACTGGTCAAGTTCTTCTTCCTGCTCACTTTTGCGGCTGCCATTCCGGCGATCGTGTCGGGCGGGATCGCGGAGCGGGCCAAGTTCTGGCCCCAGCTGATGGCCACGGCGGTCATTGTGGGGTTTGTCTATCCGTTCTTTGAAGGCATTGCCTGGAACCAGCACTTTGGGGTGCAGGCCTGGATCAAAGGACTGACGGGCGAAGAGTTCCACGACTTTGCGGGCTCCATCGTCGTGCATGCCATGGGCGGGTGGATCGCCCTGCCGGCCGTGATCCTGCTGGGCTCGCGCGCCAACCGCTACCGCAAGGACGGGGCCATCTCTGCCCACCCGCCTTCCAACATCCCGTTTTTGGCGCTGGGCGCCTGGGTGCTGGTGGTGGGATGGTTCGGCTTCAATGTGATGAGCGCACAGACCGTGGACAAGCTCTCCGGCCTGGTAGCGGTGAACTCGCTGATGGCCATGGTGGGCGGCACGTTGGCGGCGTTGGTGCTGGGCAAGAACGACCCGGGCTTCGTGCACAACGGCCCGCTGGCCGGGCTGGTGGCTGTGTGCGCGGGCTCCGATCTGATGCACCCGCTGGGAGCGCTGGTGGTGGGTGCCGTGGCGGGAGCAATCTTTGTGGTGATGTTCACGCTCACCCAGAACCGCTGGAAGATCGATGACGTGCTCGGCGTGTGGCCGTTGCATGGCCTGTGCGGCACATGGGGCGGGCTGGCAGCAGGCATTTTCGGCAGCAAGGCGCTGGGTGGGCTCGGTGGTGTGAGCTTCTCGGCCCAGTTGATCGGCAGCACCCTGGGCGTGGCCTGGGCGCTGGTAGGTGGCCTGGTGGTGTATGGCATTCTCAAGAGCACGGTGGGCCTGCGGCTCACGCAGGAAGAGGAATTTGACGGGGCTGACCTGTCGATCCACAAGATCAGCGCCACGCCAGACCGCGAAGTGAGCTGGTAAGCCCGGCGAGGCGCTGAGAAGGCCACTGCCAACCTGGCAGCCGCTGTGGCGGAGTTGGCGCCGCGTCTGACAAGCGCGGCCACCGCCACACGGTCACAATCGCGCCATGCTTTTATCGACCCCTGCCATTCCAGCGTTTCTGGGCAACACGGCCCGCTACGGCTGGCTGGCGCTTTTGGCCGTCATCGTCGCAGGCGCAACCAGCGGCTGCGCCGGCCTGCCCAAGGACGTGGAGCGGCCGGTGTCGAGCGCCCTGGCCTCCCCCGCAGGGACGCCCCTGGGCCAACTCGTCGAGGAGCGCCGGGCATCGGCAGGCGGCCGCCACCCCTCGGGGTTCCTGCTGCTCAGTGGGCCACAGGCAGCCTACAGCAGCCGCCTGGCGCTGGTAGATGCCGCGCAGAAAACGCTGGACCTGCAGTACTACGCCATCCATGCCGACGCCAGCACCGAGCGCCTGCTGCTCAGTGTGGTGGCCGCAGCCCGGCGCGGCGTGCGTGTGCGGGTGTTGCTGGACGACTTTCACAGCGTGGGCCGGGATGCGCAGGTGATGCGCCTGGCCTTTGTGCCCAACATCGAGATGCGCATGTTCAACCCGCTCACCGGGACACGGGGCTCGCCGCTGGGGCGCATGTTCAGCGCGTTGAGCGACTTTTCGCGGGTGCAGCAGCGCATGCACAACAAGCTCTTCATCGCCGACAACGCCATGGGCGTCACCGGGGGCCGCAACCTGGGGGACGCCTATTTCGGCAATGCCGACTCCGGCAATTTTGTGGACCTGGACGTGCTGGCCGCAGGGCCTGTGGTGCAGGATCTCTCCCGCAGTTTCGACAGCTATTGGAACAACGAGCGCGCCTACCCCGTGCAATCGCTGGTCACGCGGGAGGAACTGGACATTCTGCGCGAGCGCATGCGCAACTCAGATGCCGTGCAGCGCGAGCGTATCGCAGGCCAGGGTGGCGCCCTGGCACCGGACAGCCAGCCCGTGCAAGACGGCCGGCGAACCACCGCCGCCCAGCGTGCGCGCATCTGGGACTACCAGCCCATGGACCTGGCGCAAGCGCAGTTCACCTGGGCCCCGGCAGCGGTGCTGGTGGACAAGCCAGCCAAGATTCCGCCCGATGGCACCTCCCTGGCCGCGCTGCCTGAAAAGCCCCCGGCCCGGGCCACGCCCCTCGCCGTCGTGTCGCGGGGCGCTGCGCGTGCGCCAGCCAAGGCCCCCACCGAAGCCCTGACCGTTGCTGCCGGGGCCGCTGCCCCACCCGAATCGTCAGCGCCCAATCCCGCCAACGGCATCCCATCGGCCACTGCAGCAGTGTCTACCCCCGACCCTGCAACTCTTGATGCCCAGACCGATACCGTGGTGGATGGGCTGCTGCACCTCATGGGACAGGCGCGGCGCGATCTGCTCATCATTTCGCCCTACTTCGTGCCAGGGCCTGACATGAAGCAGGCCTTTGCAGCCGCACGCGCGCGGGGCGTTCGGGTGCGGGTGCTCACCAACTCGCTGGCCTCCAACGATGCACCCATTGCCCACGCAGGCTATGCGCGCCACCGGCCCGATCTGCTGGCCATGGGCGTCGAGCTGTACGAAATGCGCAGCGAGCTCACGGGCGTGCTGCGCGGGGCACTGGGCTCCACGGGCAGCACGGGGGGGCGTGATGGGACCAGCGGTGCGGCCAGTTCTGTCGGCAGCTCACGCGCCATGCTGCACTCCAAGATTCTGATCATGGACGGCCGCCTGCTGGTGGTGGGTTCGATGAACCTGGACATCCGCTCGCAGCGGCAGAACACGGAGATCGCGCTGCTGATCCGCAGCAGCGACCTGTCACGCCGCGCCACCACGCAGATCGAAACGGCATTGCGCGAAGCCGCCTGGCATGTGCAGTTGCGCGATGGCGGCCAACTGGTGTGGCATGCCCCCGAGGGCAGCGGCCTGCCAGATGCCACCACCGAACCCGATGCCAGCGCGCCACTGCGGCTGATGCTGCAACTGCTGAGCCCGCTGGCGCCGGATCACCTGCTCTAGGGATGGCCTGCATAAAACTCCCTGCGGTCGGTGATAGCGCGGTCTCGGGCGGTCCGCTGCGTTGCTTTTCTTGCCAATAGCACCGCTATTGGCAAGAAAAGACGCCTTGCGGTCTGTCCCGATCCGCACTACCACCGACTCGCGAGGGTTATGCAGGACATCCCTAGATCAACCCTCGGCTGGCTGCAATGCATCCACCCACGCGGTGATCGCCCGCTGGTCCGTCATCGTGCGCACGCGCTGGTAGGCGACCTCGGCCTCCGGAAAGCGCCTGCGCAGGAGGTTGAGCCATTGTTTGAGCCGCCCCGCGCGCTGGCGTGGTTCCAAGTCGTCACACACCAGTTGCCAGAAGGCCGCCAGGTGCGGCAGCAGGTCGGCCCAGGCCACCGTGTCCGCGCCGGGCTGCCCCGCATCCGACGCGCGGATGGCCCGGGCCAGGCCGGGGTCAGCCACCATGCCGCGCCCGAGCATCAGCGCATCGCAGCCCGACACTTCGCGGCAGCGCTGCGCGTCGGCCACGGTCCAGATCTCGCCATTGGCCACCACGGGGATGCCGACCGCAGCGCGGATGGTGGGGATGTGCTCCCAATACGCTGGGGGCCGGTAGCCGTCGGCCTTGGTGCGGGCATGCACCACCAGCTCAGCAGCGCCGCCCGCCTGCATGGCCTGCGCACATTCGCGCATCAGCCCGGTGTCGTTGAAACCCAGGCGCATCTTGGCGGACACGGGCAGGTGCAGAGGCACGGCGCGGCGCACAGCGGCCACCACGGTGGCGATGCGTTCGGGCTCCTGCAGCAGCGCCGAGCCCCCGCCGTGGCGGTTGACAACCTTGGCCGGGCAACCAAAGTTCAGGTCGATCCCCTCGGGCCCCAGGGCCGCCAGGCGTGCGGCGTTCTCAGCCATGCAGACGGGATCAGAGCCCAGCAGCTGCGCACGCACCGGCACACCGGCCAGCGTGCGGCTGCCGTTGTGCAACTCCGGCACGTAGCGCAGAAACACCTTGTCCGGCAGCAGCGTGCCGGTGATGCGGATGAACTCCGAGACGCAGCGGTCCACCCCGCCCACGCGGGTCAGCACATCACGCAGCACAAAATCCAGGAGCCCCTCCATGGGGGCAAGCAGCAAGGTCATCGCGAGAAAGGCCACCGGGCCCAGCACCCCAGCACAGAGCGCGGCCCGCACACAGCCAAAATATGAATCAAAAGGGCCCTAGCGCTTTATGGATAAGCGCAAGCAGCTATTAAATATATAGCAAATACTGCTTTTGCAGCCATGCTACGACCAGGGGCAGCCCGCCATTGTGCGGCAGCGAGGTCATCACAGCGTCATGGCGGCTTGCTGCAATCTCCGCCATTCACCCGTGAATGGAGACCCCCATGCTGCTACAAAAAACCGAAAAAGCCCGCCTGGAACTCTTGCCCGGCGTACGCACCCTGAGCCTGCGGGAGCGTTCTCTGCTGCTTCTGGTGGATGGCAAGCCGCTGTCCGACTTGCAGGCCATGTACAACGGCATCGGCGCGCAGATTGTCGACAACCTCATGCGCCAGGGCTACCTGGCCGGCCCCGCCGATCTACCGCCGCCCTCCGCCGCGCAAACCGCTGCACACAATAAGCCATCCATCCAGCGCCCGGAGCCCGGCGATGCCCTGCGCTCCCTGGCCGGTGCACGCATGTACCTGTTCGACACCTGCGAGCGTCTGTTTGTGCGCCGCGACCCCGTGCTGGCGCAGCAGTTTCGCGAGGCGCTGCGCGCCGCCAAGGACCGCGCGAGCATGCTGGACGTGGGCGAAGCCATGTTTGAAGAAGTAGCGATGACCGCGGGGGCCGAACGTGCTGCCAGCCTGCGCGAAAGATTCGAGCAGTTGCTGCCTTCTGCACCTTCGGCCTCCGAGCCGTTTGATTCGACCCAACCCTCAGCACTGGCTTGAGGGGTAGGTTTTTTGAAACGTGTCTTGCGCAAAACAGGGTTCAGGCAAGCGGTTCACCCCATGGCGAGGCGGCTGTTGCATCCGGACTTGCGTAGGTCCTGTGAAAATGACTCCGTGGTCAGGCTGCAGCCAGCCGCCACAACGAAGTGACCTCCGCCGCGCGGGCAGCGTGCAGGGCGTCACCCGCATCGGCCGCCTTGGCGTGGTGCGGCTTCACATCGTGCCGGCCACGCACCACCAGCCCCGCATCGGCAATCCATTCGAGCAGTTGCGCGCGTGGGCGCAGACCCAGGTGTTCGGCCAAATCCGACAGTATCAGCCAGCCCTCGCCGCCAGGCTCCAGATGGTCGGACAAACCCGCCAGAAAGCCTTTGAGCATGCGGCTGCCTTCGTCGTACACCGCGTGCTCAATGGGCGAACTGGCCCGTGCGGGCACCCACGGGGGGTTGCACACCACCAGGGGCGCGCGGCCGGGCGGAAACAGGTCGGCCTGCAGCAGCTCAACCTGTGGCATGACACCGAGGCGCTGCAGGTTCTCCCGCGCGCAGGCCAGGGCGCGCGGGTCCTGGTCGGTGGCCACCACGCGCTGCACCCCACGGCGTGCCAGCACGGCAGACAGCACCCCCGTGCCCACACCAATGTCAAAGGCCAATGTCTTGCTAGGCAGTGCCGTGTCGGCCACCAGGCCCACGTATTCGCCGCGCACGGGCGAGAACACGCCGTAGTGCGGGTGGATGCGGTTGAGCGGCGGAGCGCCAAGCGCTGGCACTTCTACACCCTTTTTGCGCCATTCGTGCGCGCCCACCAGGCCCAGCAACTCACGCAGCGTGGCCACCGAGCGCTCGCCCGTGGCCGGGCCCCAGGCTTCGGTACAGGCCTGGCGCCAATCGGGCGCGCGGCGCAGGTCAATGGTGTAGTCGCCTTCGAGCGGGATGAGCACCGACGCCAGCACCCGCGCGCGCTGCGCCTGCGCCTGGCGGTGCAGATGAAAGGCTTCGGCGGGGGTGGCGGCAGCAGCTTTTTCGGCGGCCTTGGCGGCGGACTTGCGGGGTTTGGCCGATTTGCCCGCCTTGCCGGACTTGGCATCGGCCCGGCGCATCAGCGCCTGCAGCAGCATGCGGGCGTTCTGGAAGTCGCCCTGCCACAGCAGCCCCGTGCCTTCACAGGCCATGCGGTAGGCCGTGTCGGCGGCCAAGGTATCGTCGGCGGTGACAACCCGGCGCGGGGCCGGGGCACCACTCTCGGAGCGCCACTGGGCTTGTTGAATCTGGCCCTGGCGGCTCCATTCGATCATTGAGTGCCTTTGCGTGACTACGCGTTGATGGGGCGCTTCAGGCGCACTTCTTCGATCTTGACGCCCCCCACCACAGCCGTCTTGGCGGTGGAGAGTTCGCGCTTGAAGCCCGCCAGTTCGTGAAACCGGATGGCGCGCTCGTTGCGCAGCGGCACCCACGCCGTAACGTTGGTGCAACCTTCTTCCTGCAGGCCGTCGCGGGCAGCATCCCACAGAGCCAGACCCACGCCTTGGTTCCAGTGGGTAGGTGCGGCGTAGATGGCCCAGATTTCACCAGTGGTGGGGCGGGATTTTTCATCGCGCGAGCGGTCGTAGCCGACAAAACCGACGATCTTCTCGCCGTCCACGGCCACCTGGACCTGGGGCTCGCAATATTCAATGGCCTCGCGCCAGTAAGCCTGGCGCTTTTCGACCGACATGGATTTCAACTGCTCGTCTGGCACCAGCCCTTTGTAGACCTCTTGGGCTGAGACGGTATGGATCTGGGCAATGGCTTTGGCATCGCGAAGCGTGGCGGGACGAACCTGGATACTGGACATGAAAAAACCGAACGAAAACAGGGAAAGAAAAAACGAAAGGACCGGCATTGTCGCCGCAAACGGTTTTTCCCCCTGTCCGCCCCCCTCGCAAACCCTCTGTGGGGCCCTCTCAAATGCCTGTGTACATAGCATTGCGGCGCCGGTAAAGCGACTGCCGCTGCGGGCTGCGCCGCAAGCAACACCCAGCAGCGGGCTCCAACCAGGATCTCAGGCCAGCGCCATGGAGCCCGAGAGCGAAGTCCCCGCCGCACCGGCTGCCGCCGCAGCACGCTGCACCAGCGCGCGCTTGTTACGGGGGCGCGGCACATGCACGGCAGGAGGCGCGCCGTTGATGGCCGAGAGCCCCAGCACCAGCGTGACGGTGCGCGAACACCCATCCTCGCGCTCGTCGCTCGCATAGGCGCGGTAGCTGCCGTTGCCTTGCCCGTGGCGACGCTGCACCGTGTGGAAAGCCACACGCACGCCGCTGACGCGGTGGCCCCCAAAAGGCAGCACGCGCAGCCGCGCATCGCAGTCCAGCGCCAGCCCCAGATTGCCATCGCGGTTGATGAGATCGGTGCGGATGGCACGCCATGTCTGCCCCTCGTCCATCGAAAACTGCCAGGTGCCTGCCTGGGCGTCCAGGTGCTCGATCACCACGCCAGCCGACGCCTGCGTGCCCGGGCAGTTATCTTCCACGATCTGGGCCAGCGTGTTGCCCCCCAGCCCCGTGCTGCCCTGCGGCGAAGCGATGGCCCCCGGTCGTCGTTCGCCGTGGTGGCGGGACACATCGGAAGCGGCTGAACCTGGGTGAAGTGCATTGGCAGTCATGGGAAACCCTTTGAAAAACGAAGGTTGCGCATTGATGGATGGTTGGTACGCACCCCCTCAGGTGCTTTTCAATGCTTGACGGAAAGTCTAGAAAGTGCACAACGGAGCGTCCATCGCACAAATGGACTAGTCCGCAACAGTGTGTTGTGCGCAATACTTGCTCATGACTTACGCAAAACAGAGCTCAGGCAAACGGTTCATCCCAAGGCAAGGCGGGTGTTGCACCTCGGTTTGCGCCGGGGCTGTTGCTGTATGACTGCCCGCCTTTTGCTGGTGGACGACCACAACCTGTTTCGCACCGGGCTGCGCCTGATCGTGCAGGACCACCCCCGCGTGGGCACGATTGCCGAGGCGGGCTCGATTGCCGAAGCCTGCGCACTGCAACTGGCCGATGCCGACCTGGTGCTGCTGGACATCCAGCTGCCCGGCATGAGCGGCCTGGATGGGCTGCGCCTGTTGCGCCAGGCCTGCCCCCGGGCGCGCATCGTGCTCGTTTCGGCCAGCGTGGCGCCCGATGCGATCCATGAAGCGCGCGCCCGTGGCGCCGATGGTTTCCTGCCCAAATCCGCCAGCGCCGAAGACATCCTGGAGGCCATTTCGTGCGCCTTGTCGGGGCAGCCGTGTTTTCCGATCAACAGCGGCAACAGCGCCACCACACGCGGGCCGGACACGCCGTCGCTGACCGCTCGCCAGCTCGACGTGCTGTCGCTGCTGTGCACCGGCAAGCCCAACAAGGTCATAGCACGCGACCTGGGCCTGAGCGAAAACACCGTGCGTGTGCACGTGGCGGCCATCTTTGCGCAGCTGGGCGTCAACAGTCGCAGCGCCGCCTTGCTGGCGGCCCAGCGCCTCGGCCTGTCCACCCCCCAGCTCCATGACTCCCTCTGAGGCCCTGCCGGTGCAGCCGGATGCCGCCCAGCCCCCCACCCGCTGGGGGTGGCCGGCGTGGGAGCGCGATGAGGTGCTGCGCGAGCAGGTGGCCCTGCTGCGGCACAACTTTCCGATGACGCTGCTCGCGTCGCTGGCCACCGCGCTCGGCACGTTGTGGGTCATGGCGCGGGTGGCCGAGCCCCAGGCCATCACGGTGTGGCTGGTGTCCCACGCACTCGTGGTGGCCGGGGTGTACCTCACGCTGCGCAGCATTGCGCCTTTCACCGACCCGGCGCAGCAGGCGGCGCGCAAACTGATCGCCTGCATGGCCGCCATGGGGCTGAGCTGGGGCAGCCTGGGGTATGTGGTGCTCTACTGGGGCACCCCGGAAAGTGTCATCTACGCCATCGGCATCATCAGCACGGTGTCGTCGGGTGCACTCGGGCTGGGGGCCCCGCTGTACCGCGCCTATGTCACTTACCTCACCTGTGCCATCGGCGGCGTGATGATGGCGGTGGCGCTGGCTGGCGGGCCTGTGATGTGGCCCGCGCTGTTTCTCACCGGTGTCTACTATGCGCTCACGGGCATGCAGGCGCGCACCGCCGACCGGGCCACACGGCGCAGCATTGCACTCAAGCTGGAAAACGACCGGCTGGTGAACCAGCTGCGCGCCGAATCGCAACGCGCCCTCGCGGCCCAGGAGGCCGCAGAGAAGGCCGACCGCGACAAATCCCGTTTCCTGGCCGCTGCCAGCCACGACCTGCGCCAGCCCTTGCACGCGATGGGCCTGTTCCTCGAATCGCTGCAGCGCAGCCCGCTCAACGACCACCAGCTCACCGTGCTGGGGCATGCCCATGCCGCCTCGGGCGCGGCGGCCGAGATGCTGACCACCCTGCTCGACTATTCGCGGCTGGAAGCCGGTGTGGTGAAGGTGCGGCCCGATGCCTTTGCCGTGCAGCCGCTGCTGACGGCGCTGGAGCAGGAGTTCGGCGTACAGGCCGACACGGCGGGACTGGTGTACCGCACGCGGGAGACTTCGGCAGCGGCCTTTGCCGACCGCTCGCTGGTCGGGCTGGTCATGCACAACTTCATCTCCAACGCGCTGCGCTACACCGCCAAAGGCGGTGTGCTGATTGCGTGCCGCACGCGCGGCAAGCGCCTGGCGCTGGAGGTCTGGGACACGGGGCCGGGCATCCCCCGGAGCCAGTGGGACAACATCTTCAAGGAGTTCCACCAGCTCGGAAACCCCGAGCGCGACCGCCGCAAAGGTCTGGGGCTGGGGCTGGCCATCGTGCAGCGACTTGCGCGCGAGATGAACACCTCGGTCGAGGTGCTGTCGCAGCCGGGGCGGGGTTCGGTGTTCCGGCTGTGGCTTGACCGCTGGCAGGGTGCGCTGGAGGACGACACCGCGCCTGCGCCCGATACCGTCAGCCTCGTGGGCCTGAAGGTGCTGGCCATTGACGACGATGAGGCCGTGCGCCTCGGCATGCAATCGTTGCTGCACAGCTGGGGCTGCCAGTGCATCACCGCAGAGTCGAGCGCCGATGCGCTCGAATGCCTGGAAGACATCACACCCGACATCATCATCACGGACTTCCGCCTGCGCCACGAAGAGACCGGCAAGCAGGTGCTGCAGGCCCTGCGCGCCTACCTGGGCACCAGCGTGCCCGCCATCATCATGACGGGCGACACATCCCCCCAGCGCCTGCGCGATGCGCAGTCCACCTCGGCCCTGCTCCTGCACAAGCCGGTGTCCACCGGCCAGCTGCGCGATGCCATGGTGCAGCTCATCACCCAGCCGCAGCCCGTGCCACCGGACAGCATGCCGCAGGACGACGACGAGGGGACGGCTACAACCAGCGCCGCAGCATCCCCATGACCTGGTCAAACCGGGCGCCATAGGGAGGGTAGAACAGCGAGCCCATGGACCAGCGCGACTGCACCAGCACCGACTTCTGGTGGCAAAAGCGCAGAAAGCCCTGCTCGCCGTGGTAGGCGCCCCAGCCGCTATCGCCCACACCACCAAAGGGCAAGTTGTCGTGGGCAATGTGCATCAGCGTGTCGTTCACCGTCACGCCGCCGCTCACGGTGCGGCGCAGTACGTCGTCACGCACAGCCTCGCTCTGGCCAAACCAATACAGCGCCAGCGGGCGTGGCCCGGTATTGATGTGGGCAATGGCATCGTCCAGCCGTTCGTATGAAATCACGGGCAGGATGGGGCCAAAAATCTCTTCCTGCATCACCTGCATCTGCGATGTGGCACCGAACACCAGCGTGGGCAGCATCTGGCGGCTGGCGCCATCGCCCAGGGTGCCGACGGTGTTCACAACAGGTTTGCCTGCAGCGGGGTCGATGGTCTGCACTTCAGCCCCCTGCGTCTGGGACTGCTGCAGCATGGTGCGCAGGCGCGCATGGTGGCGCGGGGTGATGATGGAGGCGTAGTCAGCGTTGCCCTCGATGGTGGGGAACAGCCGCGCTACCGCGGCCCGGTAGGCCTGCGCAAACTCGCCCTCGCGGCCGCGCGGCAGCAGCACATAGTCGGGAGCAATGCAGGTTTGCCCCGCATTGAGCAGCTTGCCGTGCGCAATCTTGAGCGCCGCATCCGCCATGTCGCAGTGACCATCGATGATGCAGGGCGACTTGCCACCCAGCTCCAGCGTGGTGGGTGTCAGGTTCTGCGCCGCCGCCTGGGCCACCTTGCGGCCCACGGCGGTCGAGCCGGTAAACACCAGATGATCGAACGGCAGGGAGGCAAACAGGGCCGACAGGTTGGCATCGCCCTGCACCACACAGAACTCGTCGGGTGAAAAAAACTGGGCCACCAGCAACGCCAGCTGGGCCGAGGTGTGGGGTGTCAGCTCGCTGGGCTTGAGCATCACGCGGTTGCCCGCCGCCAGCGCCGTGATGGCGGGCGCCAGGGCCAGCTGCACCGGGTAGTTCCACGGGGCAATCACGCCCACAACGCCCAGCGGCTGGCGCTGGATGTGCGCACTGGCGGGCTGCAGGAAGATGGGCGTGCGAACCTTGCGGGGCTTCATCCACTTTGCCAGGTGACTCAGCGTATGCGACAGCAGGGTGCGCAGCACAAAGAAGTCGGCCACCTCGGTCAGGCGCGGAGAACGCATGCCAAAGTCGGCCTGCACGGCCGCTGCCAGCACCGGGCCATGCTCATTGAGCATCTTGGAGATACGCAGCAGCCGCTCGCGGCGCACCAGCAGTGGCACATCCACATGCGCTCGGCTGGCCTGGCGTTGAAGATCGAAATGGGCGTGGATATCGGCGGGTGTCATGGTTGGATCATAGAAGACACCCCGACAGGCGCGTCACGAAAAAAACAGAGGCGACACCGGTGCAGGTTCCCTGTGGCTCCGCGCTGGATGGGGCGTGGTGCGGGGCAGTGCCCGGTCAGAAGCGCCCCTTCAGCGCACTTCGCGCGCCTCGACGTCGGTGACCTCAGCGGCGCCAGGCAGGATGCCACCTCGGCGCGATGCTGCGGTCTCTTCGCTGGCGTCAGGCGCCGCTGGCGCGGCGCCACGGCGGCCTGCGGACCAGCGCTCGGTAGAGCGAAACACCGTGCTGAAGCCCGTGCGCGGGTCCATGCGCATGACCCACGGGGTCACGGGGCGGCCAGTCAGGCGAGCCCAGCCCGCGCGCAACGCCCAGACCAGCGCGAGCACCATCACCGCCACCAGCAGGCTGGCAAACAGCACCAAGCCCATGGCGACGACCATTACCCGCAGCAAAAGGCGCACAACGCCCGCAACAAAATCATTCAAACGTCACCTCTCCTTCACATCTGGGAAGAGGGGAAAAGGGGTTACCCCCTTCTCCCCTGGTCCCGATCAACCCTGCGGCGCGGCGCTGAACTGGAACACCCCCGGTTCCAGCACCGGGTTCACGCTCACAGCGATCACGCTCTTGGGAGGGAACTGTCCCTCCAAGAGCAGCTTGGACAGCGGGTTCTCAATGCGCTGCTGGATCGCCCGCTTGAGCGGCCGCGCACCAAACACCGGGTCGAACCCCACCTTGGCCAATTCTGCCAAGGCAGCATCGGACACCTGCAACTCCAAATCCATCTTCGCCAGCCGGGTTTGCAGCAGTTGCAGCTGGATCTTGGCGATGGAGGCAATGTGCTGCGCATCGAGCGCGTGGAACACCACGGTCTCGTCGATGCGGTTCAAAAACTCGGGCCGGAAGTGGTTCTTGAGCTCGCCCCACACTGCTTCCTTGATGTCGTCAGAGTCCTGCCCCACCATGGCCTGGATCAGGTGCGAGCCGATGTTGCTCGTCATCACAATCACCGTGTTCTTGAAGTCCACCGTGCGGCCCTGTCCGTCCGTCAGGCGGCCATCGTCCAGCACCTGCAGCAGCACGTTGAACACGTCGGGGTGCGCTTTCTCCACCTCGTCGAGCAGCAGCACGCTGTAGGGCTTGCGGCGCACGGCCTCGGTCAGGTAGCCGCCCTCTTCATAGCCCACATAGCCGGGCGGTGCACCGATCAGGCGGGCCACGGAGTGCTTCTCCATGAACTCGCTCATGTCGATGCGGATCAGGTGGTCTTCGCTGTCGAACAAAAAGCCCGCCAGCGCCTTGCACAGCTCGGTCTTGCCCACGCCCGTGGGGCCGAGGAACAGGAACGAGCCCGTGGGCCGGTTGGGATCGGACAGGCCCGAGCGCGAGCGGCGGATGGCGTTGGCCACCGCAGCAATCGCCTCTTGCTGGCCCACCACGCGCTCGTGCAGCTTGGTCTCCATCTGCAAGAGCTTGTCCTTTTCGCCTTGCATCATCTTGGCCACGGGAATGCCCGTGGCGCGGCTCACCACCTCGGCGATTTCTTCGGCACCGACTTGTGTGCGGAGCAGGCGGCGCGCGGCAGGGGCGCCGTCCTTGCCCGCCTCTTGCGCCTGCGCTTCCTTCAGCTGCTTTTCCAGCTCGGGCAGCTTGCCGTATTGCAGCTCGGCCACCTTGTTGAAGTCGCCCTTGCGGGTGAATTCTTCGATCTGGAATTTGAGCTTGTCGATGGCCTCGCGCACATGCGCGCTGCCCTGCGCCTGGGCTTTTTCGGACTGCCAGATTTCGTCGTAGTCGGCGATTTCCTTTTGCAGCTTGGTGATCTCTTCCTCAATGAGCGCAAAGCGTTTTTGCGAGGACTCATCCTTCTCGCGACGCACCGCTTCGCGCTCGATCTGCAGCTGGATCAGGCGGCGGTCGAGCTTGTCCATCACCTCGGGCTTGGAGTCCATCTCGATCTTGATCTTGGACGCCGCCTCGTCAATAAGGTCGATCGCCTTGTCGGGCAGGAAGCGGTCGGTGATGTAGCGGTGGCTCAGCTCGGCGGCAGCCACGATGGCCGGGTCGGTGATGTCCACGCCATGGTGCACTTCGTACTTTTCCTGCAGGCCGCGCAGGATGGCGATGGTGGCCTCCACCGTGGGCTCGCCCACCAGAATCTTCTGAAAGCGGCGCTCCAGCGCTGCGTCTTTTTCGATGTACTTGCGGTACTCGTCGAGCGTGGTGGCACCCACGCAGTGCAACTCGCCACGGGCCAGCGCGGGCTTGAGCATGTTGCCCGCGTCCATCGCGCCTTCGCCCTTGCCAGCGCCCACCATGGTGTGCAACTCGTCGATGAAGACGATGGTCTGGCCTTCATCCTTGGCCAGCTCGTTCAGCACGCTTTTGAGGCGCTCTTCAAACTCGCCACGGAACTTGGCGCCTGCGAGCAACGCAGCCATGTCGAGCGACAGCACGCGCTTGCCCTTGAGGCTCTCGGGCACCTCCCCCGCCACAATGCGCTGGGCCAGGCCTTCGACGATGGCGGTCTTGCCCACGCCGGGCTCGCCGATGAGCACGGGGTTGTTCTTGGTGCGGCGCTGCAGCACCTGGATGGCGCGGCGGATTTCATCGTCGCGGCCGATCACGGGGTCGAGCTTGCCCATGCGGGCGCGCTCGGTCAGGTCCAAACAGTATTTGGCCAGGGCGCCGCGCTGGCCTTCGGCCTCGGCGCTGTCCATCTTCTGGCCGCCGCGCACGGCCTCAATCGCAGCCTCCAGGCTCTTGCGCGTGAGGCCGTTGTCCTTGGCGATCTTGGCGGCTTCGCCCTTGCTGTCGATCACGGCCAGCAAAAACAGCTCGCTGGCAATGAACTGGTCGCCGCGCTTGATGGCCTCTTTCTCCGTCGCTTGCAGCACGCGGCCCAGCTCGGGGCCGCCCTGCACCTGGTCATTGCCCTGTACCTGGGGCAAACGCTTGACGGCGGCTTCCGCCGCTGCCAGCAGGCCGGGCACGTTGGCGCCCGCACGCTGCAGCAGCGCCTTGGGTCCGTCGTCCTGCTTGAGCATGGCCACGAGCATGTGCACGGGCTCGATGTAGGCGTGGTCGTTGCCCAGCGCAATGCTCTGTGCATCGCTCAGGGCTTCCTGGAACTTGGTGGTGAATTTGTCGAGACGCATGTGGATGTCCTCCGAATTGCGCTGCACTTGGGGCAAATCTTCTGGAATTTCAAGACGACGCCCCAGCGCAGGCCTTGCGCCAGATCAATCTTCGCCCAGGCGCCCTGATGCCTTGAACCGATTCATTTGATCACCGCCGGCTCAGACCGCCTGCGCTGAGCCCGCAAAGCAAAAAAGCGCAGGCGGAATACCGCCTGCGCTTTTTTCTGGGTCCGCGAGAAATTACTTGGCGGGAACGACGATCACGGTATCGCCCTTTTTGCCATCGGCTCCCGTATCGCCCGTGGCACCGGTAGCGCCAGTGGAACCCTTGGCACCGTCATAACCGGGAGCACCCGAAGAACCGGTGGCGCCAGTGGCACCCGTCTCGCCCGCAGGACCGGGAACGGCCACCGTGGCACCGGTCGAGCCGGTTGCGCCCGTAGCGCCAGCAGGGCCTGCCGGGCCCGGGACCACGACCACGGGGGCAGTAGCGGGAGGGGTCACAACCGTTTTCTCGCAAGCGGCAAGACCAAAAGTAACGATAAGTGCAGCGAGCAGCAGGGATTTTTTCATGGGAAGCCTTGTAGGAGATGAAGCGCACGCGAAGATGAAACTGTGCGGAGAGTTTCTTTCTGGCTGCAACTGTGGCGTTCAACAGTCACTGCCAGCGGTAGCGCTAATTTATCGATGCCCCCCCTGCCGCCTTGTAGGACGGCCCGACGACTGCTTGTGGTTCCTGGCGATGCCTCACCGCAACCCAGTGAGCCGACGAAGTCCTGGTGCAGCCGAAACCTTCCATCCGCCCCATTCAGAATCACTACAAAATTTATAGCTGCCAGCGCTTTACCAATAAGCGCTAGCCGCCAATTCTGCTCAAAATCTTGTTTGAGCCACCGCTCCGACAAACCGCGCAGACGTGCGTCGGCCGCTCCGCAACGCCAGCAACCCCAGCAGCGCGGCCAGCCCACCCAGGCCCCAGGTCGACAGGGTGGGGATGGCCGCCGGGCTGGGCGCCAGCAGCACGGGGACCACCGGGTCGTTGATGGTGCCGTCCTGCGCGCCAAAGCTGTTGTCGCCCCAGCCACCGTCCGTCACGTCGTAGGTCACGGTGTTGCCGCTGATCTGCAGGTTCACGGGGTCGTAGTAACGGCTGGACAAGGGGCTGTCGGGTGTGGGGCCGTACTTCTTCACCGTGAAGCCCGTGAGGTCTGGAAAGGTCACCGCCACACGCACCGTCTCACCCGGCTGGCAGTTGATGAGCCGCAGGCGGAACGCCCCGTGCGGCAAAGTGGCGCCGGGGTACGGCGCCGGTGCCGCCACCGGGCCGGTGCCCGCCAGGTCCAGCTGGCAACCCGCGCTGCCATCCACCACGCCCACGTTGACCGGCCCCGACCCGGTGTTCGTGGGTGTGGGCAGGGTTTCAAAACGCGCCTGCACAGTGCAAGCGGCCGTCACCGCTGCCGTGGTGTAGGTGCTGCCCGCCAGCGTGCCGCCGCAGCCCGTGACGGCCGCAATGCGGTAGCCCGCAGCGGGCGTGACGGTGAAGGCGCCCGTTTGGCCTTCGGCCACGTTGACGGCCCCAGCCGGACTGATGCTGCCGCCCGCCCCCGCTGTGGCGGTGACCGTGTGCAGGGCGGGTTGACTCCGTTCTACGGTGACGGTGTAGGTGCGCCGGGCCACGCCGTTCTCAGCCACCACGTCCACCTGGATGACATTGGCACCGACCGCAAGCGGCAGCGGCGCAGTCGCCATTCCGCTGGTCACCACCACACCGTTGACCGTGATGGACGCCCCGGCCTGCGCCGCCACCGGTGTCAGCGACAGCTGGGCCACCCCATGGGGCACCGTGGCGGTATACGCCGTCACGCCACCGGCAAATGCCGGGCTGAGCGCCCCCTGCGACAACGCCAGCGACGCGAGCGCGGCATTGGGGGATGGCGAGGCATTCACCAGCACGGTGATGCCCCCCAGACCATTGGCGATGGCAATGTCCAACAGGCCGTCCCTGTTGAAGTCGGCAACCACCATCTGCTCGGGCGTGCCGCCCACAAACCGCAGGAGCGGCGCACCCAGCCCACCGGGGGCGCCCTGACCACGCACGATGGCAAGCTCGCCCGAAGCTGCGTCAGCGGCCACCACATCGGGCGCGCCATCGCCATCAAAGTCAGAGGCGGCAAGAACGCTGGCAGAGATTCCCGCGCCGTAGGTGCCGACCATGCTCAGCGCCTGCCCGGGCGCGGCCGCCAACGAGGCAATCTGCACTCCTGCGGAGGCAAACACCCCTGCCCGGCCCGTCTGGCTCCAACCGGCAATCGCGCTCAGGGCGCCTACGCCCGCCGGCACATAGACGGGATCGCCCGGATACGAGGCTGAGGACAGCGAGGTACCCACGGTGCCCACGGACGTTGCGGCCACGATGTCGGCACGGCCGTCCTGGTCGACATCCAGCGGGGCAAACCCCTTCACGTCATCCCACGACGCCACATCCAACATTTCGATGGAGCCCTGAGGGCTCACGCCGACCCACTGGATGCCTTCGTAAACACCTGCCGTCTCTGGCGCCCACACGGCCGCGTACGCGGGGTAGCCAGCCCCCCGGAAATTGCCAATCACCACTGACCGCGGGGCCAGGCCGATGAAGGACCGCTGCCCGGCCACCGTGAAGGTGCCCCGGCCATTGCCGAGGAAGACCATGATCGTCTTGTCAACCTCGTTCACCACGGCCAGGTCCGCATGCCCGTCCCCATTGAGATCGCCAGCAGCCACGGATCCCGCGCCCGCACCGGCATCAAGCCGGGTGCTGAATTCAAATCCACCAGCACCATCGCCACGCATGATCCAGACAGCATCATCGTCACGGTGCGTCACGGCGACGTCGGCGCGCCCGTCTTCATCAAAATCGGCGACGGCTATCGCCTGGGTGTAACGCTCTGGGATTCCGTAGGCACGTGCTGCAGCGAATCGGCCCGCGCCGTCTCCCCGCAGGTTGGCCAGGTAGCCACGCTGGTCGTCCAGTACGACGATGTCTGGATGCCCGTCGCCACTGAAGTCCGCCACTGCCGGGGGGCTGGCAGATTCGCCCACCGGGTATTCCAGCCCCTGGGCACTGAATCCGCCGCCGGCAAGGCCCGGCACAACCACCACCGTGCCGCTAAAGCGGGACAGCACCACGTCGGCCCGGCCATCGCCCGTGGCGTCCACGATCTGCCCGCCGCTGAAGCGCCCAAAGGCAGGGCCCACCCCTCTGCGCGAAAAACCACCCTGCCCATCTCCGAGCAGGAGGACAGGGCTGGCGGAGGTGTTCTGCACAAGTGCCAGGATGTCCAGGTGGCCGTCGCCATTGGCATCCCCTGCGGCCACAAACGGGACGTACTCGTCACCGGTCACGCGCTGGGCCGCCGCAAAACCGCCCGCGCCATTGCCCAGCAGCAAAAACACACCGTCGCCCGACCCCACAACAATGTCCACATGACCGTCCTCGTTCCAGTCGCCCGAAACAACATGGCGCCCTGCAACACCCAAACCGATGTCAGTGCGGGGGCGACCGTCAAACCGCCCGTCACCATCACCCCACAAGACGGAGACGCCTTTTTGCGCCCCGGAAAAGACGGCAATGGCCAGGTCGAGCCGCCCGTCACCGTCGAAATCCGCCACTGTCAGATCGCGCGGATTGAGCCCCGCACCAAAAGTGACCGGAGCAGACAAACCACCGCTGCCATCCCCCAGGTGAATCGTGGCGGTTCCGTTGTTGAAGCTGGTCACGGCAACATCCAGATGCCCGTCACCATTGAAATCCGCCGCCGCCACGCCATAGGGAGCAGAGCCCACGCTGAATGCTCCCGCCTCGGAAAAACCTGAAACCCCGCCTGTGTTGAGCAGGATCTTGACGGTACTGCCCAGGCGATCCACCACCACGAGGTCGGGCCGGCCGTCTTCATTGAAGTCTCCCGTCGCCATCTCACTGGGAAGCCCACCCAGGCGCAAACTGGTCGCGGCCCCGAAAGCCAGATCAGCACGGGCCTGCCCAGAGACCGCCAGGCACAAACCGACGACGGCCAGGCTCAGCCTCCACGCGCGCCACAGCGCTCGTGCTACAGATTTCATGAAGAATTCCTCCCTGTTCAGGCCCTATCTGGGCAGGAGGCGATTCTCGAAATGGACGTGGCTGCGCACAAGTCCAAACATTGCATGGATGTGAATGACGTGCCCGGCAGGATGCGTATCCGCAACGCCGCAGGGCGCCCGCTGCAGCGACTGACTAGGCGTTGTTCGCCACAATGCCCCAGCGCGCCAGCGCCGCGTCGTCAGACACGCGGGCATCCACCCAGCGCGCGCCCTGGGCGGTTTCTTCCTTCTTCCAGAAAGGCGCCTGGGTCTTGAGGTAGTCCATCAAGAACTCGCAGGCCTGAAAACTCTGGCCCCGGTGGGCACTGGTCACCGCCACCAGCACGATCTGGTCGAGCGGCTGCAGCAGGCCCACGCGGTGGATCACGCGGGCGCCAAAAATATCGAAGCGCCGAAAGGCCTCGTCCACCATGGCTTCGATGGATTTTTCGGTCATGCCGGGGTAGTGCTCCAGCTCCATGGACGACACCTGGTCGCCTTCGTTGCGATCCCGCACCGTGCCCACAAAGCTGCACACTGCGCCGATGCCTTTGTTTTCGCGGCGCAGCGCAGCGACTTCGGTGGACAGGTCGAAGTCCTCGGTCTGGATGGAAACGCGGGGCAGGGTCATGGCAAAAAACTCTCTACGGGGCGTGTGGAAGTCAGACAAAAAGAGTCTTCAGGGCGAGCGGTGCAACCGGGGCGCGGCCAGCAGGGCACGCTCTTCTTCCACCACCTTGTTCAACTGCGCCAGTGCGGGCGACGGAGGCAACTGGGCCAGCAGGGTCTGCAGGCGCGTGACGTCACCGACGGTGGGCGCGACCTTGATCTGTGCAATGGCGGCGGGCAGGTTGCCGCCCCGGACCAGCGCCAGCACCTTGGTGGGCCATTCACTTTTGTTGCGTGCCATAAATAGGTCAAAAGGTTTGTCTGTACGATTCGCCCGCACTGTACCCGCACTTGCTCGCACCACAGCCACCCCTGCACCTTAAGCCCATGGCCACACAAACGATTCAGACCGCTCATTACAAGCTCTACCCGTCCCCGCGCAATACGGTCCGCAACGTGTTCGAGCACCAGGTGTTCGTGCCCCACCCCTACGCCCTCATCGACCTGGATGTGATGGAGCTGGCGGGCAAAACCACCCTGTTTGGCGCCTGCCGCCTGTCGGACATGAAAATGGGCCAGGTGGTGACCTTTGAGCTGGCGTCCGACCAGGCCAAGTTCGAGCGCCTGTTCACGCCGGACTGAATCAGCAACCCTGCACCGCAACACGCCCCATGGACCTGCAAGAATCCTTCGAGGCGCTCGACTCCCGAGCCCCGGACACCTATGCCCAGGCCGTAGAGGCCTATTGCGACGGCATTCTGCGGCTGCACTGGAACGAGCGCCTCATCAACAAGATATTCGGCCGGGCGCTGCAGTCGCATGCGGCGGGGCGGCTGGTGGTGCAGCACTACCAATGGCAATTGCGGGGGGCACCCCGGCCCACGCTGGCACTGCTGCAGCGGCGCATGCCCGGGGGTGCGCGCACGCTGGCCACGTTCTTTGCGGTGCTGCGCCTTGCGGGCATGGTGGCGGTGGACATTGACCCCGACGACCGCCGGGTGCGCTACCTGGTGCCCACCCCCCGGCTGCTGGACGGCCTGCGCACCTGGGTGCGGCACCACCTGCACTGCGCTGAGGCCCTGGGCGCCCTGCCCCCAGGCCATGCACAGCGGCTGGACAGCGATACGGACTACTTTGCCGCCTTTCTGGCCGGGGCCGACCACATCCTGGATCGCCTGGCCGAAACCCGGGGCCGGTTTGGCGGCTGGGACTGGTTTGACCAGCGCGACGGCGGTGGCCGCATTGCCATGCTGCTGTTGCGCGAACACTGCCGGGTGCACCGCCCTGGAGAAGAAGGGTCCACGCCGTTTCCCCTGCGGGCCAGCGAGCTTGCGCAGCGCCTGGGTTTTTCGCACTCGCATGTGCGCAACCTGGTCAATGAAGCCGCAGCGCAGGGCCACCTCACCCAGGACGCGCCCCGGGGCCTCGTCGCGCTCACACCCCGCTTTCAGGCGGAGCTGCAAATCTGGCTGCAGCACCTGCTGGGCTGGTTTGCAGAGACAGCGGCCATGGCGCAGCACCACCTGCAAGCCCGCTCACAAGCACCCACGCACAATAAGTCCGCTGGTGTGCACAACCCCTGACTGCACCGCTCTGGCGGGCTTTTTTTCCTGCCCCCGAACCGCGCCCACCACCCAACAAGCCATGTACGACGACAACCAGATCCACGTGCCGCCCTCCTTCATGGCGGTGTACACCGACACCCGAGGGCGCCTGACGGAAAAGGCGGACGGCGTGCGCGCCCGCTACGAACTGTGCGAAGACTTGGCAGGCCACCTGGTGGAGCACGCGCAGACGCTGTACCACGTGCAGGCGCCTTCCGAGACCGAGATCCTGCAGCGCATCCACGCGGGGCTGTGCACGGCCGAATCCGGCGTGGCGGTGGCCGAAGCGACATGGATCGTCACCCGGCTGGCCGAGTTGCTGGTGTGGCAATGCCCCGTGCTGGTTCCGCCGCAGCCTGAATCTGCAGCCGACGCGGCCCAGCCACCGCAGGCAGGCTGACCAACCTTGGGACACGGTGGGCGCTTGGCTATACTGCGGCCCATGTCCACGCACACCCCCTTTGCCATGACCGCCGCACTTGCGGTGGCGTTGCAGTGCGTGGGCAAAACCAAAAAACCAGAGCTCATCTGACCGGAGCTGTGGTTCCGTCCGGATGAGCGACGGAACCACCTGGTAGAGAAATTTCCTTTTCTCGTTTCACTCCCCGGCATTCCGCGCGCGCTCCCTCCGGACGGTTCTTCCCCTGGTCGAACCCTGAAAGGACGCTTCGCATGTCTGCCACCGATACCGCTACCTCCCACCAGCCGCTGTTCAGCGGGCTCTGGATCGCCTTGGTCACACCGTTCAAGGACGGCGCCGTGGACCACCCGGCCCTTGCCGCCCTCACCACCCGGCTGCGTGCCGACGGCGTTGCGGGCTTCGTTGCCTGCGGCTCGACCGGTGAGGCCGCGGCCCTCGTCAAGGCCGAGCAACTGCAGGTACTGGAGACCGTGCTCAGCGCCGCCCAGGGTTTGCCCGTGGTGATGGGCGTATCGGGCTACCACCAGGGCCAGGTGCTGGAACAGGTGCAGACCCTTGCACACTACCCGGTTGCAGGCCTGCTGGTGTCCGCCCCGCACTACATCCGCCCCTCGCAGGAGGGCCTGCTGCACTGGTTCCGCACCCTGGCCGACGCCAGCGCGGTGCCCCTGCTGATCTACGACATTCCGTACCGCACGGGCGCCACGCTCACCACCGAGACGCTGCTGGCGCTGGCGGCGCATCCGCGCATCCAGGCCATCAAGGACTGTGGCGGCAACACGGCCAAGACGCAGGCCTTGATCGCCGATGGTCGGCTGCAGGTGCTGACGGGCGAAGACGCGCAGATCTTCCCTACCCTGGCCCTCGGCGGCGCAGGCGCCATTTCTGCCTGTGCACACTGGCAGACGCCGCGTTTTGTGGAGTTGATGGCATTGCTGCGCCTGGGCGACCTACCCGCAGCCCGCCACTTGTGGCAGGCCTTGCAACCCTGGGTGGAAGCGTGTTTTGCAGAGCCCAACCCTGCCCCGCTCAAGGCCATGCTGGCGCATGCAGGGTGGATGCGCAGCGAACTGCGCGCGCCGATGATGCCGGCCTCGGAGGCGCTGCAGGATCGTTTGAAGGCGCTTTGAGGTGACGTGCCAGAGCGTGCGAGAGCGCCCCGGCTAACCGCCCGTCACCGGCGGGAAAAAAGCCACCTCGGCCCCATCGGCCAGGGTGGCGGATTCATCGCTCAAGGTCTGGTTGAGTGCCATGCGCACGGCCCGGCCACGCGCGAGGCTGCTGGCATGGGCGCCGCCGCGTGCAATAAGCTCATCGCGCAGGGCACCCAGCGTGGTGGCAGCGGTATCGACCGCTTCGCTGCCTTGCCCAATGGCCTCGCGGATGGAGGCAAAGTAGCGCACGGTGACCGTCATGACAAAAGCTCCGAAAAGGCAATGAACCGCACCGTGTCGCCGGATGCAATCGTCTGGCCCGCCGGGTTGTCCACCACACCATCACCCCAGGCGGCCGAAGTGAGCACGCCCGAACTCTGGTTGTGAAACAGATCCAGCCCACCTGCCGCGTTGTGGCGCACGCGCAGAAACTCGCGGCGTTTATCGGCCTTGGGCCAGGTGAAATCAGCGCGAGCAGCTATGGGTTGAGGAGCAACGTCCACCACACCCTGCAGCCGCAGCACAAACGGGCGCACCAGCAGCGCAAAGGTCAGAAAGCTCGACACCGGGTTGCCGGGCAGGCCCATGAAGTGGGCAGCACCACCGTCACGCGGGATCTGGCCATAGGCAAACGGCTTGCCGGGCTTCATGGCGATCTGCCACAGGTCAAGCGTGCCCAGCGACTCGACGGCGGGCTTGATGTGGTCTTCCTCGCCCACACTCACGCCGCCGCTGGTCAGGATCAGGTCGTGTGCGCTGCTGGCTTGGCGCAGGGCGTCGATGGTGGCGTCGCGCCGGTCGGGCACGATGCCAAAGTCCGTCACCTCGCAGCCCAGGCGCAGCAGCATGGCGCGCAGGAAAAAGCGGTTGCTGTTGTAAATGGCACCAGGGCGCATTTGCTCCGGCGGCACCTCGCCGGGCATGACCAGTTCATCGCCCGTGGAGAACAGCGCCACGCGGGGGCGACGGGCCACCTGCAGTTCGTGCAAGCCGATGCTGGCGGCCAGGCCCAGCTCGGCCGGGGTCAGGCGTGTACCGGCCGACAGCACCACGGCACCCCGGGTGATGTCCTCGCCCGCGCGGCGGATCCACTGGCCCTGTGGGGGCACGGCGTTGATGCGCACCTGGCCCAGGCCGTCGCCCGTGGCGAGGGCTTCGCAGTCTTCCTGCATCAGGATGGCATCCGCCCCCTCGGGCACTGGCGCGCCGGTGAAGATGCGGGCGGCACTGCCTGGCGCGAGCAGATCACCAGCACTGCCCGCGGCAATGCGCTGTGACACCGGTAGCACCACACCCGCTTGTGCCACGTCGGCGCAGCGCACGGCGTAGCCGTCCATGGAGCTGTTGTCCTGCGGCGGCACCTGCAGGGCCGAAACACAGTTTTGTGCCAGCACGCGGCCGTCCGCGTCAAACGTGGTGACCGTCTCAGCCTCTGGCAACGGCGTGGCCTTGGCCAACAGGTCGGCCAGGGCCTCGTCGAGCGGCTTCAGGGGCTTCATTGGGGGGCGCATGGCACCAGGCCTCCGTGCAGATCCCAGTTGTACTCAAAGCGGTGTTCGTATTGGAGCAGCCAGTCCACCACCTGCGCCGGGCTGTTGAGGTCCAGCAGGGGCAACTGGGTGGGCACAGGCAGGCCCTGCGGTGCATCGGTGGCCACGGCGACCACAAAATCGTCTTCGGGGTAGCGCACAGGCTTGGCCACCTGGCCGGGTTCGGGGGCACGCCAGACCTCGATCTTGAGCAGGTCGCTGTCCTTGAAGCCCTCCACCAGCACCCAGTCCACGCCCTGGTACAGCTCGGCCAACAGGTGGTGCACGCTGAGCGTGGCGGGCTGCTCGAACTCGCGCACCAGCATGAGGCGCTTGTCCGATGCCGCGACCACCTCGAAGGCCCCTGCCTCGCGGTGGCGGTAGGTGTCCTTGCCCGGGTGGTCGATGTCGAAACTATGGTGGGCATGTTTGACCACCGACACGCGCAACCCCCGCAGCCGCAGCTCGGGGATCAACTGCTCGACCAGCGTGGTCTTGCCACTGCCGGAAAAACCGGCAAAACCGACAACCTTCATCCACTGCTCCTTGGTTAGCTATTGTATTTATAGCTGCTAACGCTTACCAGACAAGCGCCAGGGGCATTTTTAGTTCAAACCCAGTATCCTGAGCCGCTCCCGCATCCGCAGCGACAGAGCGGCTGCGGATTGCCCACCCTAGAGAGCGGGCGTGCAATGGCGTTCGATGTATTGCTTGACCAACTGCACGTTGGCCGGCATCACCTGCACGCGCTTGGGCAGGTCTTCGATGCCCGCGAACTTGGCGGGCCGCTCGGGCGCATGGCCCAGGGCTTCGACGATGGTCTCGGCAAACTTGATGGGCAGCGCGGTCTCCAGCACGATCATGGGCACCTTGGGGTCCTGGTGGTGTTCGCGCGCCACCTTCACGCCGTCGGCCGTGTGGGTGTCGATGGTGACGCCGTGGCGCTCGAAGTTGTCCTTGATGGTGGCCAGGCGGTCGGCGTGCGTGCTCTTGCCGCTTTCAAAACCGTATTTGGTGGCGGCATCGGCAAACAGCGGTTCGGCGCTCAAGTCGAACCTGCCATAGGCGGGCAGCGCTTTGGCAAACAGCGCGTTCGTGCGCTGGCCGTTGCGGCCCAGCAGGTCAAAGATGAACCGCTCGAAATTGCTGGCCTTGCTGATGTCCATCGAGGGGCTCGATGTCTCGTGCGTGTCGGCTGCGGCGCGCACGCGGTAGGCGCCGGTGCGGAAGAACTCGTCGAGCACGTCGTTCTCGTTCGTGGCCACCACCAGCTTGTCAATGGGCAGGCCCATCATGCGCGCCACATGGCCCGCACACACGTTGCCAAAGTTGCCGCTGGGCACCGTGAAGCTGACCTTCTGGTCGTTGGTCTCGGTGGCCTGGATGTAGCCCGCGAAGTAGTACACCACCTGCGCCAGCAGGCGCGCCCAGTTGATGGAGTTGACGGTGCCAATCTTGTACTTGCGCTTGAAGGCCAGGTCGTTGCTGACGGCCTTGACGATGTCCTGGCAGTCGTCGAACACGCCTTCGATGGCGATGTTGTGGATGTTCTCGTCCTGCAGGCTGAACATTTGCGCCTGCTGGAACGCGCTCATTCGGCCGTGCGGGCTGGTCATGAAGACGCGCACGCCCTTTTTGCCGCGCATGGCGTACTCGGCCGCGCTGCCGGTGTCGCCGCTGGTGGCGCCCAGGATGTTGAGCTCTTCACCGCGGCGGTTCAGTTCGTATTCGAACAGGTTGCCCAGCAATTGCATCGCCATGTCCTTGAAGGCCAGCGTGGGGCCGTTGGACAGGGCTTCGAGCCACAGGCCGTCTTCGAGGTGGCGCAGGGGCACGATCTCGCCCGTGCCAAACACCTCGGCGGTGTACGTCTTGGCGCACAGGGCCTTCAGATCAGCGGCGGGGATGTCATCGATGTAGAGCGACAGGATCTGGAACGCCAGCTCGGCGTAGCCTTGCTCGTGGTAAGCCTTGCGCAGCTTTGTCAGCATCGCGTCGCTGACCTGCGGGTAGTGCTCGGGCAGGTACAGGCCGCCATCGGGCGCCAGGCCTTCGAGCAGGATGTCGCAGAAATGCTTGCGGTCGGCGTGGCCGCGTGTGGAGATGTACAGCATCAGTTCAGTTCCTCCTTGCGGATGCGCGTGATGGGCGCCAGCACCGTGGGCAGGGCCTGCATCTGGGCGATCACGGCGTCCATGGTGCCTTCCCGGGTGTCGTGGGTCAGGATGATCAGGTCCGTTTGCGTAGATCCTTCACCACCGACTTCGTCAGCCTCACGCTGCAATACTGCGTCGATGCTCACACCGGCCTCGGCCAACAGGCCGGTGACCTTGGCCAGCACACCGGCTTGGTCGGCCACGCGCAGGCGCAGGTAGTAGCTGGTGACCACTTCGCTCATCGGCAGCACGGGCAGCGTGTCCATGGCGTCGGCCAGCGTGTTGGCCTGGAAGGCCAGGTGCGGCACGCGGTGCTCAGGGTCGGCCGTGTGCAGGCGCGCGATATCCACCAGGTCGGCAATGACGGCGCTGGCGGTGGGCTCGCTGCCCGCACCCTTGCCGTAGTACAGCGTGGTGCCCACGGCGTCGCCCTGCACCACCACGGCGTTCATGGCGCCTTCCACATTGGCGATCAGGCGCTTGGAGGGCACCAGGCTCGGGTGCACGCGCAATTCGATGCCCCCCACCGGCTTGCCGGTCGCATCAAATCTTTCGGCACGCTTGGTGATGCCCAAGAGCTTGATGCGGTAGCCCAGTTGCTCGGCGTACTTGATGTCGGCAGCAACCAGCTTGGTGATGCCTTCCACATAGGCCTTGTCAAACTGCACGGGGATGCCGAACGCAATCGCGCTCATCAGCGTGACCTTGTGCGCAGCGTCCACACCTTCGATGTCGAAGGTGGGGTCGGCCTCGGCGTAGCCCAGGCGCTGAGCTTCTTTCAGCACCACGTCAAAGTCCAGGCCCTTGTCGCGCATCTCGGACAGGATGAAGTTGGTGGTGCCGTTGATGATGCCGGCGATCCACTGGATGCGGTTGGCCGTGAGGCCTTCGCGCAGCGCCTTGATGATGGGGATGCCACCGGCCACGGCGGCTTCAAACGCCACCATCACGCCCTTGGCCGATGCGGCCGCAAAAATCTCGGTGCCGTGCACGGCCAGCAGCGCCTTGTTGGCGGTGACCACATGCTTGCCAGCGGCGATGGCTTCAAGCACGAGCGCGCGGGCGATGCCATAGCCACCAATCAGTTCGATGACGATGTCGATGTCAGGGTTGGCAATGATGGCGCGGGCGTCGTTGACGACCTGGATGTCAGCACCCACTACCGCCTTGGCGCGCTCCACGTCCAGATCGGCCACCATGGTGATCTCAATGCCACGGCCAGCGCGGCGGCTGATCTCGTCCTGGTTGCGCGCGAGCACGTTGAACACGCCGCTGCCGACGGTGCCGATGCCCAGAAGGCCTACTTGGATGGGTTTCATGGGATTTTTATCAGTCAAAATGGGCTCTGGCGCTTATCCATCAAGCGCTAGCAGCTATGAAAAAATGAGTTTCTGCACCACTCAACGTGCAAGTTACGCAGCCGCCGCCATTTGCACGCGCTTGCGGTATTGCTCCAGGAAGCGCGCCACGCGGCCGATGGCGTCGCGCAGATCGTCTTCGTGTGGCAGGAACACGATGCGGAAATGGTCCGGCGCCGCCCAGTTGAAGCCTGTGCCCTGCACCAGCATGACCTTGGTCTCCTGCAGCAGCTCCAGAAAGAACTGCTGGTCGTCCTCGATGGGATACACGGCAGGGTCGAGGCGCGGAAACATGTAGAGCGCTGCCTGGGGCTTCACGCAGGTCACGCCCGGGATGGCCGTGATCAGCTCGTACGCCAGATCACGCTGCTTGCGCAGGCGGCCGCCCTCGCCTACCAGCTCATTGATGCTCTGGTAGCCACCCAGCGCCGTCTGCACCGCCCACTGGCCGGGCACGTTGGCGCACAGGCGCATGTTCGAGAGCATGTTCAGGCCCTCGATGTAGTCCTTGGCGGGCTTCTTGTCGCCCGACACCACCATCCAGCCCGCGCGGTAGCCACATGAGCGGTAGCTCTTGGACAGCGAATTGAAGGTGAGTGTGAGCACATCCTCGCTCAGCGAGCCAATAGCCGTGTGTTTGGCGCCGTCGTACAGCACCTTGTCATACACCTCGTCGGCAAAGATGACCAGGCCATGCTCGCGTGCAATGGCGACGATGCCCTTGAGCAATTCGTCCGAATACAGCGCGCCCGTCGGGTTGTTGGGATTGATGACCACAATGCCCTTGGTGCGGGGCGTGATCTTGGCGCGGATATCCTGAAGGTTGGGCATCCAGCCGTTGGCTTCATCGCACACATAGTGCACGGGCGTGCCGCCCGACAGGCTGGCAGCGGCGGTCCACAGGGGGTAGTCGGGCGAAGGCAGCAGCAGTTCGTCGCCGTTGTCCAGCAGCGCATTGGTGGCCATCACGATCAGCTCGCTGGCGCCGTTGCCCAGGTAGATGTCGTCCAGCATCACACCCTTGATGCCCTGCTTTTGGGTCTCGTGCATGACGGCCTTGCGCGCCGCAAAGATGCCCTTGCTGTCCGAGTAACCCGCCGAATTGGGCAGGTTGCGGATCATGTCCAGCTGAATCTCTTCCGGCGCATCAAAACCGAACACCGCCAGATTGCCGATGTTGAGCTTGATGATCTTGTGGCCGTCTTCCTCCATCTGCTTGGCCGCGTCCATGATGGGCCCCCGGATGTCGTAGCAGACGTTGGCGAGCTTGGCGGATTTTTGGACGGTTTTCATGCGCTGACGGTGGTGCAGTGGGGTCAGGTGGCGGCCAGAGCGGCTGGCACCTTGGCGAAACCTATAATTTGACCACAGATCACAAGCGCGCCCGGGCCCTGCGCCGGGCCTACCCGCAGCGCCACCGCCTGCAACCGACGCCAACACCCATGAAATTCCAGCCCGACCGCTCCAACGCTCAGACCATCAGCGGCTACGGCCCCGGCTGGATCGGCGTGGATGCCGAGAAGATCACGCACAGCGTCATCATCGGCTCGTCGGGGCTGCGCCAAGCCTGGCCCTGCACGCGCTTTGAAGACCTGACCCCCGAACACTTCGCGCAACTGGCAGCCCTGGAGACAGAGCTGGTCATTTTTGGCAGCGGCACACGCAACCGGTTCCCGCCACCGGCGTGGCTTGCGCCGCTCATCGCCCGCCGGCTGGGGCTGGAAACCATGGACACCCCTGCCGCCTGCCGCACGTACAACATTCTGGCCAGTGAAGGGCGCAACGTGGTGGCAGCACTGATTCTGGAAGCCTGAGCGGCAGGCCCGCAACCGCCGCGGCAAGCTGCAAATCCGGCGCTTGCACCTATGCAAGCCCTTGCCTAAATGCCCGCCACTGCGGGCCGGACACACTGTCTTACATTTGGCCGAAGAGTGAATTCGGGGTAAAATCGCCGGTTGCGGTCGGGGGCACCACCAAGAGCAATAACACACTAGCTCCCCCGGCTTACCAACGACTACATCCTGAGAGATTGAAGTGATATGGCGATCGTTGTCAACAAACCCCTCCCTGAATTTGAAGCCAACGCTACCGGTGGACTCAAGGTCTCCAACACCTCCCACCTTGGCCAAATTCTGGTTCTCTACTTCTATCCCAAGGACAACACGCCTGGCTGCACCACGGAGGCCATGCAGTTTCGCGACAAGTACAAGGACTTCGTGAAGGCAGGCGCTGCGGTTTTCGGCGTGTCCCGCGACAACATGAAGTCGCACGACGAATTCAAGGAAAAGCTGGAACTGCCCTTCGAACTCATCGCCGACACCGAAGAAAAGATGTGCCACATGTTCGGTGTGGTCAAGAACAAGATCATGTACGGCAAGAAGGTCAAGGGCATTGAGCGCAGCACCTTCCTGATCGGCCCCGATGGCCTGCTAGTGCAAGAGTGGCGCGGCCTCAAGGTTCCCGGCCACGTGGACGAGGTCCTGAAAGCCGTCAAATCCATCAAGGCCCTGAAAAAGGCCGCCTGATCTGCACATTGGGGCATCGGCGCGACACCCCGCTTGTTTTGCCCAGGCAAGACATCCGGAGTAGGCATAATGGTTTTATGCCCCTGGTTATCGCAACGTTTGCCCTCCTCCAAAAAGCCGCCTTGGCCTCCAGGCGGCTTTTTGCTTTCTGACCCACCCGTTACCCCTTTACCGACCGAGGCCCTGCCACCATGCCCCTGCCCCCCGCCCCCAGCCGGCGCGCTGCACTCCTCGCGCCAGAAGCCTTTGAAGTCGCAGCCCGCCCCCGCGTAGCTACCACCTCGGCGAACGAAGCCGTTGCTACGCCCCAGCGCACCGCCACCGCTACAGCCCCCACCCGCGCCGGACGCAAGGCAGACAGCGTGGCCTCGTCGCTGGCAGCGCCTGACACAGCTCCATTGGTCCAGATTGAGACCCGAGCACGCACACCCCAACCCTCCGCCGCCCCCGTGGCCCGAAGCACCGGCACGCGCAAGGCACGCAGCACCGGCACACCTGCCGCCGTCACCGCCAGCACCACCCCGGCCACCGCGACCACCACACGCACCCGCAAATCCGCACCGCAAGGTCCGACCAAGCTCTTTGTGCTGGACACCAACGTGCTCCTGCATGACCCAACCAGCCTCTTCCGCTTTGAAGAGCACGACATCTTCCTGCCGATGATCGTGCTGGAAGAACTGGACGGCCACAAGAAGGGCATGACCGAAGTGGCCCGCAACGGCCGCCAGGCCAGCCGCACGCTGGATGCCCTGGCTGCCGCCCAGGGCGCCGACATGGCCAAGGGCCTCAAGCTTGACTCCACCGGCCAGCGTGCTGCGGGTGGCCACCTGTTCTTCCAGACGGTGCCACTGGACTACAGCCTGCCCACCAGCCTGCCCCCGGGCAAAGCCGACAACCAGATCCTGGGCGTGGTCGAAGCCCTGCGCAAGCTGCACGCACCGCGCGAAGTGGTGCTGGTCTCCAAAGACATCAACATGCGCGTCAAAGCCCGCGCGCTGGGCCTGACTGCCGAGGACTACCAGAACGACAAGACGCTGGAAGATGGCGACCTGCTCTACGCTGGCGTGCTGGCCCTGCCCCCCGACTTCTGGGCCAAGAGCGGCAAGAACGTGGAAAGCTGGCAAAGCGGCGCCCACACCTATTACCGCATTGGCGGCCCCATCGTGCCGCAGCTGATGATCAATCAGTTCGTGTACTTCGAAGCCCCCGGCGAGCCCAGCCTGTTTGCGCGCGTGAGCGAAATCCGCGAGAAAACAGCGGTACTGCAGACCCTGAAGGATTACGGTTCGGCCAAAAATGCCGTGTGGGGCGTGACCACGCGCAACCGCGAACAGAACTACGCCATGAACCTGCTCATGGACCCCGAGATCGACTTCGTGACCCTGACCGGCACGGCCGGCACCGGCAAGACCCTGCTCGCCCTGGCTGCAGGCCTGACCCAGGTGCTGGACGATCGCCGCTACACCGAGATCATCATGACCCGCGCCACGGTGAGCGTGGGCGAGGACATCGGATTCCTGCCCGGTACCGAAGAAGAAAAGATGGGCCCCTGGATGGGCGCGCTGGACGACAACCTGGAGTTTTTGGCCAAGGGCGACGGCGGCAATGCTGGCGAGTGGGGCCGCGCTGCCACCAACGAGCTGATCCGCAGCCGCATCAAGATCAAGAGCATGAACTTCATGCGCGGACGCACCTTCCTGAACAAGTACGTGATCATCGATGAGGCGCAGAACCTGACGCCCAAGCAAATGAAGACGCTGATCACCCGCGCCGGTCCCGGCACCAAGATCATCTGCATGGGCAACCTCGCGCAGATCGACACGCCGTACCTGACCGAAGGGTCATCCGGGCTTACCTACGCCGTGGACCGCTTCAAGGGCTGGCCGCACAGCGGGCACATCACGCTGGCGCGCGGCGAACGCTCGCGCTTGGCAGATTTCGCCAGCGAGGTGCTCTGAGTTGGCTGCAGGCTGGGTTGCAGCACTGAAACTGGTGCCCTGGGGCGACGTCATCGAGGCGACGCCCCAGATTCTCCAGGCGGCCAAGAAGCTGCTGGGCACCACCCGAAAAGGGAACGCTGAAGCTGCTGCGGGAGCACTCGAAGGCGCTGGGGGCGAACCCGCCATTCCCGTGGCCTTGCAGCTGGAACATCTGCGCGAGCGGGTGGTAATGCTGGAGCAGGAGCAGCAGGAATCCGCCGTGCTGATCCAGTCACTGGCCGAACAGAATGCCCAGGTGGTGCAGGCGGTAGAAGTGCTGCGCCAACGCCAGCAACGGCTCACTGGGGCTGTGGGTGTTCTTGCCGTGGGATGTGCGGGTTTGCTGGTGTGGGTGCTGCGACCGTAACGGAACTCCGACCAAGACCATCTACCCCGAACAAAACTCCTAATTTGATAGCTACTTGCGCTTACCCAATAAGCGCTAGTGGCTATTTTTATTAGAAATCGTCACCCGAACCCATGGCCAGGTTCTCGAAGCGCGTCTGGTTCTTCTGGAAGAACAGCTTCACGGTACCCGTGGGGCCGTTCCGCTGCTTGCCGATGATGACCTCGGCCACGTTGGGCTCCTTGGAGTCTTTGTTGTAGTAGTCGTCGCGGTAGATGAACATGATGATGTCGGCATCCTGCTCGATAGCGCCTGACTCGCGCAGGTCGGACATCATGGGGCGCTTGTCGGTGCGCTGCTCCACCGAGCGGTTGAGCTGCGACAGCGCGATCACCGGGCACTGCAGTTCCTTGGCCAGCATCTTGAGGCCCCGGGAAATTTCACCCAGCTCGGTCGCCCGGTTGTCCGAACTGGCCGCCGAGCCCGAGCCGCTCATCAGCTGCAAATAGTCGACCACGATCAGGCCCAGCTTGCCGCACTGGCGCGCCAGGCGCCGCGCGTTGGCGCGCAACTCGCCAGGTGTGAGGCCCGGGGTCTCATCAATGTGCAGTGAGACGGTGCGCAGTTTTTCAATCGCCTCGGTCAGGCGCGGCCACTCATCATCGGTGAGCTTGCCGGTGCGCAGATTGCCCTGGTTCACCCGGCCAATCGAACCCACGATACGCACCGCCAGCTGAGCGGCACCCATTTCCATCGAGAAGATGGCGACCGGCAGGCCCTCATTGAGCGCCACGTGCTCGGCAATGTTCACCGCGAACGAGGTCTTGCCCATGGAGGGGCGCGCGGCCAGCACCACCATGTCGCCCGCTTGCAGCCCACTGGTCATGCGGTCGAGGTCTGCAAACCCGGTGGGCACACCCGTCACATCCACAGGGTTGTCTGCCATCTCCTGCACGCGATCGAGCAGGTCGATCACCAGCGTATCCAGCGACTGGAAACCCTGCTTGGTGCGCGAGCCTTCCTCGCCAATGGCAAAAATCTTGGACTCGGCCTCGTCCAGAATCCGTTCGACCGTCTTGCCTTGCGGGTTGAACGCGTTGGTGGAAATTTCGTCGCTGGCCGTGACCAGCTTGCGCAGGATGGCACGCTCGCGCACGATTTCCGCATAGCGGCGGATGTTGCTGGCGCTGGGTACGTATTGCGCCAGATTGTTCAGATAGGCCAGCCCGCCCATCTCTTGCACTTTGCCCAGGTTCTGCAGGTGCTCGAACACGGTGATCACGTCGGCCGGCTTGCTGGCGTTGATCAGTGCGCCGATGGCCGAGTAGATCATCTGGTGCTCATGGCGGTAGAAATGGCTTTCTACCAGCAGGTCGCCCACGCGGTCCCAGGCGTTGTTGTCCAGCAGCAACCCGCCCAGCACGCTGGACTCCGCTTCTATCGAGTGCGGCGGCACGCGCAACTGGGCGATTTCACGGTCGGGCACCGGCGTGAAGCCATCGTCAAGGGGCGGAAAAACAGCAGACATGGAATCCTCGGAGCTAACCCGGCATGCTAGCGCCCGTGCGGCGCGCCGTCATGGCACAAGTCTGTGGATAAAGTTGGGGCAACCAGTGGGTAACCATGTACAACCCAGAGCCGCACAAAAACAAAAGCCGCCCGAAGGCGGCTTTGCGTGAAACACCGAAGTGAATCTCAGGCGGTTTCGCCGTAGACCGACACGGTCACGTCCACCACCACATCGGTGTGCAGAGCCACGCTGACAGTGCTTTCGCTCACGACCTTGATCGGGCCGTTGGGCAGGCGGATTTGCGACTTGGCAACCTTGTAGCCTTGCTTGCTCAGCTCTTCGGCGATGTCGTGGTTGGTCACGGAACCAAACAGACGACCGTCCACGCCAGCCTTTTGCGTCAGCTTGACGGTGGTGCCGGCCAGCTTTTCGCCTTGGGCTTGAGCTTCTGCCAGCTTGGCAGCTGCGGCCTTTTCGAGTTCAGCGCGCTTGGCTTCGAACTCTGCCTTGGCGGCTTCCGTGGCGCGACGGGCGCGGCCAGCGGGGATCAGGAAGTTGCGGGCGTAGCCGTCTTTGACCTTGACGATTTCACCGAGGTTGCCGAGGTTCACAACCTTGTCGAGCAGGATGATTTGCATGGGTTGTGCTCCTTAGATCTTGTGCTGGTCGCTGTAAGGCACCAGGGCCAGGAAGCGAGCGCGCTTGATGGCGGTGTTCAGCTGACGCTGGAAGATGGCGCGCGTGCCGGTCAGGCGTGCGGGGATGATCTTGCCGTTTTCGGCGATGAAGTCGCGCAGCGTATCGACATCCTTGTAGTCGATTTCTTCAACACCGGTCACCGTGAAGCGGCAAAAGCGCTTGCGCTTGAACAGCAGGGACTGGGTGTTGCGCTTTGGGCGCTTGTCTTTGTTGAACTTCTTGAACGTGGCCATTGCGGACCCCTTGAAAATTAATTTTGTTGAATATCCTGGATGTGCAGTACTGCGGTCTTTCCATTGCGCGGGTTGGCCAGAAATCCATGGAAAGTCCAGAGACTTCCGATGTTCTGCCGTGCCAGTCGCTCGGCCATCGCTCCAAAGGCAATGGCTTTCATGGCAGCCTTGACTTCGCGGGGGTGGCCTGCCTCGGTTTGCTGGGACTCGTGTTCGAGGCGCAGCGTAAGGGCAGGCAATCCGGCGGGCGTGTAGCGCAGGGGTTCAGCCTCTGCGATACAGGCGGTCAAGGCGACGCGGTTCTCCACTCCAACGGGCTAGATCAGCGCTCGGCGCGATCTGGGCGCTCGCCGCGCTCACCACCGGCCGCTGCATATTCAGCTTGGCTGGCCTTGCGGGCTTCTTCGCGCTCGACGGTCTTCATCATGGAAGATGGGCCCGTATCAGCCTTCTTCTTCTGAACCGTCAGGTGGCGCAGCACGGCGTCGTTGAACTTGAAGGCGTGCTCCAGTTCAGCCATCACGGCCTGATCGGCTTCGATGTTCACGCACAGGTAATGGGCCTTGGCCAGCTTGTTGATCAGGTACGCCAGTTGACGGCGACCCCAGTCTTCCACGCGGTGCACCTTGCCACCGCCAGCGGTGATCATGCCCTTGTAGCGCTCCAGCATGGCTGGAACTTGCTCGCTTTGATCCGGATGGATCAACAAAATGATTTCGTAATGACGCATGCATACTCCTTTTGGGTAAGACCACCCACTGCGTCTTGAAGTGGTGTGGCAAGGGAAAGCCTGCGATTATAGCCCGGCCTGCGTCGCTTGTACACTCAGTGCTTCGCCGCCCCTGTCCAGGCGTACAAAAAGATGCCATAGATGCTGCCAGCCCCTTGCAAAACCAGTGGCTGGGCCGACATGCACTACAACAAACCGCGATGCATACGGGGCCCGAGAGACCATACCCATGGTGCAGACCTTGATTTGTGGTGGCACGCCCCCAGATCCCGCGCGTACCGTTCATTTACTTCCAGACCAAGACATGTCCGACACCAGCCAAACCCCCCACGCACAGAGCGCCCCCGCCCCCGAAGAAGTCGAAGCCGCCATGGCTGCCCACGCCTCTGACGAGCTGGCACGCCTGCAGGGCGAGTTGGCCGAGCTCAAGGCCAAAAGCGCTGATCTGGCCGACCAGTTCCTGCGCGCCAAGGCCGAGGCCGAGAACGCCCGCCGCCGCGCCGAAGACGAGGTTTCCAAGGCCCGCAAATTCGGTATCGAGAGTTTTGCCGAGAGCCTGCTGCCCGTGGCCGACAGCCTGGATGCCGCCCTGGCCATCAAGGAAGCCACGCCCCAGCAGCTGCGCGAAGGCGCCGACGCCACCCTGCGCCAGCTGACGTCGGCACTGGAGCGCAACAAGGTGATTGCCATCAACCCAGCCGCTGGCGCCAAGTTCGATCCGCACCAGCACCAGGCCATCAGCGTGGTGCCTGCCGAGCAGGAAGCCAACACCGTGGTGGCTGTGCTGCAAAAGGGCTATGTGATCGCCGAGCGCGTGCTGCGTCCGGCCCTGGTCACGGTGACGGCTCCCAAGTAAGCCTCAAAAAAATCGACCCGGAAGACTTGAACCACACCAAGTTATCCACAAGTTACTAGCCATCCAAACCATTCAAGCATTCGGAGAAAAATCATGGGAAGAATCATCGGCATTGACCTGGGTACGACCAACAGCTGCGTCTCCATCATGGAGGGCAACACGACCCGCGTGATCGAAAACAGCGAAGGTGCACGCACCACGCCCTCCATCGTGGCCTACCAGGAAGACGGCGAGATCCTCGTCGGTGCCTCGGCCAAGCGCCAGGCCGTGACCAACCCCAAGAACACGCTGTACGCCGTCAAGCGCCTGATCGGCCGCAAGTTCACCGAAAAAGAAGTACAAAAGGACATCGACCTGATGCCCTACAAGATCGTGGCCGCCGACAACGGCGACGCATGGATCGAAGTGCGCGGCAACAAGCTGTCGGCACAGCAAGTGTCTGCCGACATCCTGCGCAAGATGAAGAAGACGGCTGAAGACTACCTGGGCGAGCCCGTAACGGAAGCCGTCATCACCGTGCCCGCGTACTTCAACGACGCACAGCGCCAGGCCACCAAGGACGCTGGCCGCATTGCGGGCCTGGACGTCAAGCGCATCATCAACGAGCCTACCGCCGCGGCCCTGGCCTTCGGCCTGGACAAGCAGGAAAAGGGCGACCGCAAGATCGCGGTGTATGACCTGGGTGGCGGCACGTTCGACGTGTCCATCATCGAAATCGCCGACGTGGACGGCGAAAAGCAGTTCGAAGTGCTGTCGACCAACGGCGACACCTTCCTGGGCGGCGAAGACTTCGACCAGCGCATCATCGACTTCATCATTGACGAGTTCAAGAAGGAGTCGGGCGTCAACCTCAAGAATGACGTGCTGGCCCTGCAGCGCTTGAAGGAAGCGGCCGAGAAAGCCAAGATCGAACTGTCGAACTCGGCCTCGACAGACATCAACCTACCCTACATCACGGCAGACGCATCGGGTCCCAAGCACCTGAACATCAAGCTGACCCGCGCCAAGCTGGAACAACTGGTGGAAGAGCTGATCGAGCGCACCATCGCTCCTTGCCGCATGGCCATCAAGGACGCTGGCGTGTCGGTGTCTGACATCCATGACGTGATCCTGGTCGGCGGCATGACCCGGATGCCCAAGGTGCAGGAAAAGGTCAAGGAATTCTTCGGCAAGGACCCCCGCAAGGACGTGAACCCTGACGAAGCCGTGGCCGTGGGCGCCGCCATCCAGGGCCAGGTGCTGTCGGGTGACCGCAAGGACGTGCTGCTGCTGGACGTGACACCCCTGTCGCTGGGTATCGAAACCCTGGGCGGTGTCATGACCAAGATGATCACGAAGAACACGACCATCCCGACGAAGTTCGCACAGACCTTCTCGACGGCCGATGACAACCAGCCTGCCGTGACCATCAAGGTCTACCAGGGCGAGCGCGAAATCGCTACCGGCAACAAGCTGCTGGGCGAATTCAATCTGGAAGGCATTCCACCGGCAGCCCGCGGTGTTCCGCAGATCGAAGTGTCGTTCGACATCGACGCCAACGGCATCTTGCACGTGGGCGCCAAGGACAAGGGCACGGGCAAGGAAAACAAGATCACCATCAAGGCCAACTCGGGCCTGTCGGAAGAAGAAATCCAGCAGATGGTGAAGGATGCCGAGCTGAATGCGGCCGACGACAAGAAGAAGCTGGAGCTGGTGCAAGCCCGCAACCAGGGTGAAGCCGCCGTGCACAGCGTGAACAAGAGCCTGGCCGAACACGGCGACAAGCTCGACGCAGGTGAAAAGGACGCGATCACTGCCGCCGTCAAGGCGCTGGAAGAAGCCTTGAAGGGCGAAGACAAGGCCGCGATTGACGAAAAGACCACGGCGCTGATGGCTGCCAGCCAGAAGCTGGGCGAAAAGATGTACGCCGAGTCCCAGGCCGCGCAAGCTGCTCAGGCAGCCGGGGGTGCTGAGGCCGCAGGCGCGTCGGCTGGTGGCGCGTCCGCCAAGCCCACAGACGACGACAACGTCGTCGATGCCGAGGTGAAGGAAGTCAAGAAGGGCTGAGCACGCCGCCGTTGACCCCAGCCGCCGCGCGGGGCCCTTGACGGGGCTTGCGCGGCGTTCCTGTTCCAACCGGGCTCAGAATGACCATGTCCAAAAGAGACTTTTACGAAATCCTGGGCGTTCCCAAGAACGCCTCGGACGAAGAAATCAAGAAGGCCTATCGCAAGCTGGCGATGAAGCACCACCCTGACCGCAACCAGGGTGACGCAGCCAAGCCTGCCGAAGAGAAGTTCAAGGAGGCCAAAGAGGCCTACGAGATGCTCTCCGACCCGCAAAAACGCGCGGCCTACGACCAGTACGGCCACGCCGGGGTGGACCCCAACATGCGCGGCCCCGGCGGCGCGGGGGCGGAGGGCTTTGGTGGTTTTGCCGAGGCCTTTGGCGACATCTTCGGCGACATGTTTGGCCAGCAGGGCGGGCGTGGGCGCGGTGCCGGCGGCCGACAGGTGTACCGGGGCAGCGACCTCAGCTACGCCATGGAGATCACGCTGGAAGAAGCTGCGCGCGGCAAGGATGCGCAGATCCGCATCCCCTCGTGGGAGAGCTGCGACACCTGTCACGGCAGCGGTGCCAAGCCCGGCACCAGTGCCAAGACGTGTGGCACCTGCCAGGGCGCAGGCACGGTGCAGATGCGCCAGGGCTTCTTCAGCGTGCAGCAGACCTGCCCCCACTGCCGCGGCACGGGCAAGATCATTCCCGAGCCGTGCACCACCTGCCACGGTCAGGGCAAGCTCAAGAAGCAAAAGACGCTGGAAGTGAAGATTCCTGCGGGCATCGACGACGGCATGCGCATCCGCTCCACCGGCAACGGCGAGCCGGGCACCAACGGCGGCCCGCCGGGTGACCTGTACATCGAAATCCGCCTGAAGAAACACGACATCTTCGAGCGCGATGGCGACGACCTGCACTGCCAGGTGCCCGTGAGCTTCATCACGGCAGCACTCGGCGGCGAGATCGAAGTGCCCACGCTGGCTGGCAAGGCAGCGATCGACATTCCTGAAGGCACCCAGGCCGGCAAGCAGTTCCGCCTGCGTGGCAAGGGCATCAAGGGCGTGCGTGCCAGCTACCCGGGCGATCTGTACTGCCACATCGCAGTCGAGACACCCGTCAAGCTGACCGAGCACCAGCGCAAGCTGCTGCGCGAACTGGAAGATTCGCTCAAGAAGGGCGGCGCCCGCCACTCGCCCAGCGGCGAGAGTTGGACGGACCGGCTGAAGAACTTCTTCAGCTGACCGCGCACCGGCATCCCATCGAAAACCGCTTGTGGCCTTTTGGCCCAGGCGGTTTTTTCTTGACGCAGGGCAAGAAACTCCCTAAGGCCCGTGCGATGCACGCACAGCGCAGTAGGATGGGTCTCATCGATGATCACCCGGGAGCTTGGGCACATGAACGTCAACATCACCTTCCTGGGCGGCTCCGGCACGGTCACCGGCTCCAAGTACCTGGTGCGTTACAACGGAAAGAGCCTCCTGGTCGATTGCGGCCTGTTCCAGGGCTACAAGCAGTTGCGCCTGCGCAACTGGCAGCCTCTGCCCGTCACGCCGCACCAGATCGACGCCGTGGTGCTGACCCATGCCCACCTGGATCACAGCGGCTACCTGCCGCTGCTGGCGCGCGACGGCTACACCCACGCCATCCACTGCACACCGGGCACACGCGACCTGTGCACCATCCTGCTGCCCGACAGCGGGCACCTGCAGGAAGAAGACGCGGCCTTTCTCAACCGCCACCAGCTCAGCAGCCACAGCCCCGCCCTGCCCCTGTACACCCGGCTCGACGCGCTGCACTGCCTCAAGCAGTTCCAGATCCACCCATTTCACAAGGCGTTTGAGCCCCTGCCCGGCTGGCGTGTGACGTTTTCGCCCGCAGGCCACATCCTCGGAGCAGCCAGCGTGCTGCTGGAGGTGGGGGGCAGGCGCATTCTGTTTTCGGGCGACCTGGGCCGGCCCGATGACCAGCTCATGAACCCGCCTGACGCGCCGCCCCAAGCCGACACCGTGCTCATCGAATCCACCTACGGCGACCGCGAGCACCCGCTCGAAGGCTTGCTCGATGAACTGGGCCCCGCCCTGCAGCGCCTGGCAGCGCGCGGCGGCATTGCCGTGGTGCCGGTGTTTGCCGTGGGGCGTGCACAGGTCGTGCTGCACGCGATTGGCCTGCTCAAGGCGCAGGGTGTGGTGCCCGCATCGCTCAAGGTATTTCTGGACAGCCCCATGGCCGTCAGTACCACGGGGCTGTTCCAGCACCACATGCAGGAACACCGCCTGAGCGGCCGCGAGGTGCAGGCACTGGAGCATGGCGCCACCATGGTCCAGACGCCCGAGCAATCCAAGGGGCTGGCCAAGCTCCATGGCCCCATGGTCATCCTGTCGGCCAGCGGCATGGCCACCGGTGGGCGCGTGCTGCACCACCTGGCACTGCACGCGGGCGACCACCGCAACATGATCATCCTGACCGGCCACCAGGCCCCAGGCACCCGTGGTGCGCGGCTGGCAGAGGGCGAAAAAACCATCCGTATCCACGGCCAGGACGTGGCCGTGCGCGCCGAGGTGGTTCGGCTGTCCTCTGCATCAGCCCATGCCGACGGCAACCAGCTCATCGCCTGGCTGCGCAGCATGGGGCACGCGCCGGACAAGGTGTACGTGGTGCATGGTGAAATGGGCGCGGCCGATCTGCTGCGTCAGCGCATTGAACATGAGCTGCGCTGGCGTGCCGCTGTGCCAGAGCACGGCAGCACCTGCACCGCCTGAGCCACGGTAGCTTTCTGGGCCTCAGCGGTTCTACCCTCGCGCAGAAGGGCAGTGCCGCCATCGCGTATCGCGATGTCAAAGCGGTAATAATGGGGAGAAAATAGACAACCTTCTCATTTCGAGAAGTTAAAACCCCATGAAAAGCTCCGAGCGCAGTTTTGCGCGCCGTATCGACCTGACCTCGCTGCAACTGTTTGTGGCGGTGTGTGAGCTCGGCAGCATTGGCCGCGCGGCTGAGCGCGAATTCATTGCGGCATCGGCCGTCAGCAAGCGCCTGTCGGACCTGGAAACCGCCGTGGACACCGCCCTGCTCTACCGCCACAGCCGGGGCGTCACGCTCACACCCGCAGGCGAGAGCCTGCTGCACCATGCGCGCACCGTGCTGTTTGGCCTCGAACGCATGCAGGGCGAGTTGAGCGAATACGCCGACGGCGTGCGCGGCCATGTCCGTATGCACGCCAACATCTCGGCCATCTTCCAGTTCCTGCCCGAAGACCTGGGCGCCTTTGCGCGCGAGCACAGCCAGATCAAGATCGACCTGCAGGAGCACCTCTCCAGCGACGTGCTGCATGCCGTGCAGGAGGGCGCCGCCGACTTGGGCATCTGCAACATCGGCATGGCCAGTGGCAACGGTGCCCTGGAATTGCAAAGCCGCCCTTACCGCGCCGACAATCTGGTGCTCGTTGTACCCCTGGCGCACGACCTGTCTGCGCTGGACGCTATCAATTTTGAAGAAGTTCTGGACTGGGACATCGTGGGCCTGCATGCCAACAGCAGCATCAGCCTGGCCATGCGCGCCGCCGCGGCCGCCGCCGGGCGCCCGCTGCGACAGCGCATCCAGGTCACAGGGCTCGATGCCATGTGCCGCATGATCGACAACGGCCTGGGCGTGGGCCTGCTGCCCGACCGGGCGTTTGCACTGATGCGCGGCGTGGGCAACCTGCAAGCCATCCCGCTGACCGATGCCTGGGCCCACCGCGAGCTGCGCGTGGTGGCTCGCGACTTCGACGCCCTGCCCGTCACGGCCCGTTTGCTGGTGGAACACCTGTCACCCCGGCCAGACCCCGACACTAAAATCCAATCACCCACCTGAAAAGCAGAAAGAAAGCCACGCCATGGGACGCACCCTGTACGACAAGATCTGGGACGAGCATGTCGTCCACACCGAAGAGGACGGCACCTCCATCCTCTACATCGACCGCCATCTGGTGCACGAGGTGACCAGCCCCCAGGCGTTTGAAGGCCTGCGCGAGGCGGGCCGCAAGGTCTGGCGCATGAGTTCCATCGTGGCCACCGCCGACCACAACACGCCCACCACCGGCTGGGAAAACGGCTACGACGGCATCACCGACCCCATCAGCAAAGAGCAGATCACCACGCTGAACGACAACATGGCGCAGATCTCTCCCGCTGCGTTCTTCCCCTTCATGCACAAGCGCCAGGGCATCGTGCACGTCATCGGCCCTGAAAACGGTGCCACCCTGCCCGGCATGACGGTGGTGTGCGGCGACAGCCATACCAGCACGCACGGCGCGTTCGGCGCACTGGCCCACGGCATCGGCACCTCCGAGGTCGAGCACGTGATGGCCACACAGACGCTGCTGGCCAAGAAGGCCAAGAACATGCTGGTGCAGGTGGACGGCACGCTCGCCAAGGGCGTGACGCCCAAGGACGTGGTGCTGGCCATCATCGGCAAGATCGGCACGGCCGGCGGCACCGGCTACACCATCGAATTTGCAGGCTCCGTCTTCCGCGCGATGAGCATGGAAGGCCGCATGACCGTGTGCAACATGGCCATCGAAGGCGGCGCGCGCGCTGGCCTGGTGGCGGTGGACGACAAGACCATTGAATACGTCAGGGGCCGCCCCCTGTCGCCCACGGGCGTCGAATGGGACCAGGCCGTGGCGTACTGGAAGACGCTGCACTCCGATGCCGACGCGAAGTTCGACACCGTGGTGAAGCTCGACGCCTCCGAAATCGTGCCGCAAGTCACCTGGGGCACCTCGCCCGAGATGGTGCTGGGCGTGGATGCCCGCGTGCCGGACCCCGACAAGGAAAAGGATGCCAACAAGCGCGGCGCCATCGAGCGCGCCTTGACCTACATGGGCCTGCAGCCCGGCAAGGCGATCAACGACATCACCATCGACAAGGTGTTCATCGGCAGTTGCACCAACAGCCGCATCGAAGACATGCGCGAAGCCGCCGCCGTGGTCAAGAACCTGGGCCGCAAGGTGGCCAGCAACGTGAAGCTGGCCATGGTGGTTCCCGGCTCGGGCCTCGTCAAAGAGCAGGCCGAGCGCGAAGGCCTGGACAAGATTTTTGTGGCCGCAGGCTTTGAGTGGCGCGAGCCCGGCTGCAGCATGTGCCTGGCCATGAACGCCGACCGCCTGGAGCCGGGCGAGCGCTGCGCATCCACCAGCAACCGCAACTTCGAAGGCCGCCAGGGCGCTGGTGGCCGCACCCATCTCGTCAGCCCCGCCATGGCAGCCGCCGCCGCCGTGCACGGTCATTTTGTGGACATTCGCCAATTCGCCTGAAGGAGCCCGCCATGAAGAAAATCGCCGCCATCCTCATCGCACTGTCTGCCGCCTTGCTGCTGGGCGGGTGCAACACCGTCAAGGGCGTAGGCCAGGACGTCCAACGGGCAGGGGGCGCACTCGAACGCGCCGCCAACAAGTAACAAGGCACCCATGCAGAAATTCACCTTACTCAAGGGCCTGGTGGCCCCGATGGACCGCGAGAACGTCGATACCGACGCGATCATCCCCAAGCAGTTTCTGAAGTCGATCAAGAAGACCGGCTTTGGCGTGAACCTGTTTGACGAATGGCGCTACCTGGACCACGGCGAGCCGGGCCAGGACCCGGCCAGCCGCAAGCCCAACCCCGACTTCGTGCTGAACCAGCCGCGCTATGCAGGCGCCTCCATCCTGCTGGCACGCAGGAACTTCGGCTGCGGCTCCAGCCGCGAACACGCGCCCTGGGCACTGGACCAGTTCGGCTTTCGCGCCGTGATCGCGCCGAGTTTTGCGGACATCTTCTTCAACAACTGCTTCAAGAACGGCCTGCTGCCTATCGTGCTGCCCGAGGCAACGGTGGCCCAGCTGTTCGATGAAGTGCACGCCTTCCCCGGCTACCAACTCACCATCGACCTGCAGCGCCAAGTCATCGTGCGTCCTCAGGGCGAAGAGATTCCGTTCGACGTGCAGGCCTTCCGCAAGTACTGCCTGCTCAACGGCTTCGACGACATCGGCCTGACCCTGCGCCAGTCCGACAAGATCAAGGCTTTTGAAGCGCAGCGCCTGGCGACCAAGCCCTGGCTGGCGCACACCATGGTGTCGTAAGACACCGCAGGCATCAAAAAATATCATTTAAATTAGCCTCTAACGCTTTATCCATAAGCGGTAGCAGCTATCAAAATCAAAGCAAATTCAATGAAAATCGCAGTTCTGCCGGGTGACGGCATCGGTACCGAAATCGTCTCCGAAGCCGTGAAGGTTCTGGAAGCCCTGGACCTGAAGTTCGAGATGGAATCTGCCCTGGTCGGCGGCGCCGCCTACGAGGCCCACGGCCACCCGCTGCCCGAATCCACCCTGAAGCTCGCCAAGGAAGCCGACGCCATCCTGTTCGGCGCTGTGGGCGACTGGAAGTACGACAAGCTCGACCGCCCCCTGCGCCCCGAGCAGGCCATCCTGGGCCTGCGCAAGAACCTGGGCCTGTTCGCCAACTTCCGCCCCGCCATCTGCTACGAGCAACTGGTGGGCGCATCGAGCCTCAAGCCCGAGCTGATCGCGGGCCTGGACATCCTCATCATCCGCGAGCTGACGGGCGACATCTACTTTGGCCAGCCGCGTGGTCGCCGCGTGGCCACCGATGGCCACTTCCCCGGTTCCGAGGAAGCCTTCGACACCATGCGCTACAGCCGCCCCGAGATCGAGCGCATCGCCCACGTCGCCTTCCAGGCCGCTCGCAAGCGCAACAAGAAGGTCACCAGCGTGGACAAGGCCAACGTGCTCGAAACCTTCCAGTTCTGGAAGGATGTGGTCACCGACGTGCACAAGGAATACCCCGACATCGAGCTGCAGCACATGTACGTGGACAACGCGGCCATGCAGCTGGTCAAGGCCCCCAAGGCGTTTGACGTGGTGGTGACCGGCAACATGTTCGGCGACATCCTGTCGGACGAAGCCTCCATGCTCACTGGCTCCATCGGCATGCTGCCCTCGGCCAGCCTGAACAGCAGCAACCAGGGCCTGTACGAACCCAGCCACGGCAGCGCCCCCGACATCGCCGGCAAGGGCGTGGCAAACCCATTGGCCACCATCCTGTCGGCCGCGATGATGCTGCGCTTCAGCCTGAACCAGGAAGCCGCCGCCCAGCGCATCGAAGCCGCCGTGCAAAAGGTGCTGGCGCAGGGCCTGCGCACGCCCGATATCTACAGCGAGGGCACCACCAAGGTGGGTACGGCGCAGATGGGCGATGCGGTGGTGAAGGCGCTGACCGCCTGATCCCCCGCTCAGCGGTCACAAAAAAAGCGCCGGACGCTCCCGGCGCTTTTTTATTGTGGAGCCGGGTTACTGCCCGTACCGCCTACAGCCACCCGTTGTCGATGAATTCGATGATGGCGTAGCGCCGGTTCTCCAGCGGCCGCTCGCGCACGGCGGCCACGATGTGCGCAACGCCCTCTGCATACGGCGCATCGCCATAAACACGGGTTTCCAGCGTCACGCTGCAGGCCCCATCCTCTATCAGGACCTGGTGGTAGGCATGGCGGCCAAGATGTTCTGGGGGAATCTGCAGCACGCGCTGCTGAACCTCGGCATCGCGCACGGACCGGATATCACTGGGTACAAGACCCAGCGCCTGCGCCATGCTCACGGCCGTGCCCGGCACCGACGACTTCTGAGCCTGGTGCGACTCGGTCAGCCCGATGCGATAGCCACGGAACAAGTGCCCACTGCGCTCCAGCATGGCCATGAACTTAAGTATGAGAAGGTTGGTGTTGGGACACAGGACCACCGGAAAATCTGCTGCCACGTGTTCCAGCGCTGATCCCGTGGCCAGCTCCACCAGGGGAGAGCATGTTGATTCACAGAACGCGCTCACCGCTTGGAGCTCCCGGCCCGAGCCTGCATGCACCACCACCGATTTTTCTGCAGGCAGCCCCTCGGCAGCCCAGGGCACAACCTGCCCTGCGTCCCCAGAGGGCAGCGCCCCCAACAGCTCCCTGGCCAGCTTGCCAGACCCCACAACGATGACTTGCATTTTTCCACTCTCGATGAATCGCAGACAAAGCGATAGGCAGGACTGTAGTGCGGTGCAGACCATGGGCGCAGGCTCTCCCCCAAGTCATTGGCTTTTTTCTACCGTCTATCCCGCCGATCGCTCCCCAGAGATGCCTGTTGGAGCAACGGCACAGAGCCCAAAGCCCGCATCCGCTACAATCTTCGCCTATGTTTGCCGCCCACACGTTCGCCCTGAACATTGCACCCGCCGCCACGGCCGGTGTGGCTGCGCGCGCAACCATCACCAAAACCACGACCATTAAGGGCTGACTCAGCCTGGTTCGTCGTGCGCCCTTCCTGGCCAGACGAGCCAGGCGAGCAGTCCGGTCTGGCACTGTTTCTTACTTAGAAAGGGCGTTGAAATGAGCAAGTTGGTAGGGTTGGTCGGCTGGCGCGGCATGGTCGGCTCGGTCCTGATGGACCGTATGGAACAAGAGAAGGACTTCGATCTGATCGAACCCATGTTCTTCTCCACCTCGAACGCAGGCGGCAAGGCCCCTGCCCAAGCCAAGAACGAGACTGCACTGCAGGATGCGTTCAACATCGAGGCTCTCAAGCGCTGCGAAATCATCATCACCGCCCAGGGCGGTGACTACACCTCTGAAGTGTTCCCAAAGCTGCGCGCCGCCGGCTGGAACGGCCACTGGATCGATGCCGCCTCCACCCTGCGCATGGACAAGGACGCCGTGATCATTCTCGATCCGGTCAACATGCCCGTCATCAAGAACGCCCTGGCCAACGGCGGCAAGAACTGGATTGGCGGCAATTGCACCGTGAGCTGCATGCTGATGGGCGTGGGCGCTCTGTACAAGGCAGGTCTGGTGGAATGGATGAGCACCCAGACCTACCAGGCAGCATCAGGCGGCGGCGCGCAGCACATGCGCGAGCTGCTCACGCAGTACGGCACGCTGAACGCCGAAGTGCGCGCACTGCTCGACGATCCCAAGAGCGCCATCCTGGAAATCGACCGCAAGGTCATCGCCAAGCAGCGCAGCCTGTCAGCCGCTGAAACCGCCAACTTCGGCGTACCGCTGGGCGGCTCGCTGATCCCCTGGATCGACAAGGACCTGGGCAACGGCATGTCCAAGGAAGAGTGGAAGGGCATGGCCGAGACCAACAAGATCCTGGGTATGGGCGAGGGCTTCAACGCCTCCGCCATTCCCGTCGATGGTTTCTGCGTGCGCGTGGGCGCTATGCGCTGCCACAGCCAGGCGCTGACTTTCAAACTCAAGAAGGATGTGCCCGTGGCCGACCTCGAAGCCATGATCGCCGCCGACAACCAGTGGGTCAAGGTGGTGCCCAACACCCGTGAAGCCACCATCCAGGACCTGACCCCCGTGGCGGTGACCGGCACCATGAACATCCCCGTGGGCCGCATCCGCAAGCTGGCCATGGGCCCTGAATATGTGGGCGCCTTCACCATTGGCGATCAGCTGCTCTGGGGCGCCGCCGAGCCCTTGCGCCGCATGCTGCGCATCTTGCTCGACGCCTAAGCCGGCAATCCCCAAAAAGCGCGCACGGCCCTCGCCGTGCGCGCTTTTTTACGCCCGGCGCCTTGACACACTCAGTTACGCCACGTTGGCAATTGGCAACATTTGAATGCCCCAATCTGGTGCGTCTGAACCTCGCTCAAAGCTTCGGAGCCACCTCAGCTTGTCAGTGCAAAACATTGATGCTATGGTGCTTTTTACATATTTTCACGCGCCGGGGCGGGACCAGACCATGAGAAAAAAAGCACCGCTCGACCGAGCCGCACAAAAACCTAATCAGTTGTTGGCAAACATGCATCGTTGGAAATTTTCTGTCCTGGCGGCTGCGGCCGTAGCGTCGGCTGGCTTTTACGCTGGCGACGCCTCGGCCCTGGCGTTGGGCCGCATCACCGTGCAGTCTGCCTTGGGCGAGCCTTTGCGCGCCGAAATTGACCTGCCCCAGATCACCCCCGCCGAAGCCGACACCCTGCGCGCTACGACGGCTACCCCGGAAGTTTTTCGCGCCCAGGGCATGGAATACACGCCCGCGATCAACAACCTGCAAATCCAGCTGCAGCGTCGCCCAGACGGCACCGCCGTGCTGCGTCTGACGAGTGATCGCCCGGTGAACGACCCCTTCCTTGATCTGGTGCTGGACGCCAACTGGGGCTCGGGCCGCATTGTGCGCAGCTATACCATGCTGTTTGACCCGCCAGCACTGCGCCGCGCAGCACCGAATGTGACGGCGTCCCCTCAGATCTCGGCACCTGCTGCCCCATCGGCGCCCGCCGTGCGCGCACCGGTTGCCCCGCGCGCCACCGAATCCTCTGCCGCTGCTGCACCTCCAGCACCACGCCCGGCAGCAGCTGCCCCTCGTCCAGCCCCCGCAGACGGCGTCAAAGTGCAGGCCGGTGACACCGCTGGCCGCTTGGCGAATGCCTACCGCCCCGCCAGCGTGTCTCTGGATCAGATGCTGGTTGCCATGATGCGTGCGAACCCGGACGCATTCATTCAAGGCAATGTCAATCGCCTCAAAGCTGGCGCGGTACTGCAGATGCCCGATGAAGTTGCGGCGCAGGCAACCCCAGCCCCCGAGGCACGCCAGATCCTGGCAGCCCAGGCCAAGGATTTCAACGAATTCCGCCGCAAGCTGGCAGGTGCCGCCCCGACCACGGCAGTGGCCGCTGCCGAGCGCTCTGCGTCGGGCACGGTGCAGACCCGCGTGGAGGACAAGAAACCTGCCACGACCGCACCCGACAAGCTGACGCTGTCCAAAGGCTCCGTGAAGGGCCAGAAGGCCGCCGAGGACCAGCTCGCCAAGGACAAGCAAGCCAGCGAGGCCGCCACCCGGATGGCCGAACTGTCCAAGAACATTACCGACCTGAACAAGCTGGGCGCAGCATCGGCCGCTGCTGGCAGTGCCGCGCCCGCTGGCGGTGCCAGCGCCCCCGCTGGCGTGGCCGTGCAGGCCCCCGCAGTCCCCGCCACGCCTACAGCACCCGCCGCGCCTGAAACACCTGCGTCGGCCCCCGTGCCCCCAGCCAGTGCCCCAGCGGATGTTGCCGTTCCTGCCGAGGCGGCCTCCGAACCCGCCTCTGCACCGGCTCCCGTCGCATCCGCACCCGCAGCCCCCGTACGGATGCCTGCGCCAGCACCAGCCCCTGTTGAAGAGCCGAGTTTCCTGTCCGGCCTCATGGACGATCCGATCCTGCCCCTGGCCGGTGGTGGCCTGCTGGCCCTGTTGCTGGGTTATGGCGCTTACCGTGTGGTGCAGCGTCGCCGCCAGAACGCTGGCGTAGACAGCTCGTTCCTGGAAAGCCGCATCCAGCCTGATTCATTCTTCGGTGCCAGCGGCGGACAGCGCGTGGATACCGCCAACAGCGAAATGACGACCGGCTCGTCCATGGCCTACTCCCCGAGCCAGCTCGATGCTGGCGGCGATGTGGATCCCGTGGCGGAGGCAGACGTTTATTTGGCCTATGGCCGCGACCTTCAGGCCGAGGAAATCCTGAAGGAAGCGATTCGCCACAATCCGGCCCGCGTGTCGGTCCATGTGAAGCTCGGCGAAATTTACGCCAAGCGCCAGGATCGCAAGGCACTGGAAGCGGTGGCAGGGGATGTGTTCAAGCTGACGCAGGGCGAAGGCCCGGACTGGAACCGCATTGCCGAACTCGGCCGCGACCTGGACCCCGAAAACCGCTTGTACCAGCCTGGCGGCCGCCCCGGCATGGCCGAGGACGAATCTCCATCGCTGCCCCCAGGTGGCTTCCCGAGCACCTTCACGGGCGGTGCTGGCAATGCGGCGGCCACAGCGGCACTCCCCCCCGATCTCGACCTGGATCTCGATCTGGACCTGCCAGATGACGCACTGACCGACGCTCCCTCGGTGGCACCAGCACCCCCAGGCGGGTTTGCAGCGGCTGCCGCTGCAGCAGCGGCCGCAGTTGGCACCCGCCGCACTACGGACGCCGATGCCAGCGATGAACCACAAACACTGCGCCCGGAACTGGATTTGCCAGAGCTGCCCTCAGCAACGGCCCCAGCCTGGGGTGGTCAAGATACAGCCCCCGGCCCGATGATGGCCCCTCCACCCGTCGCCAACCTCGACTTCCCGAGCGCTGACGACCTGAGCATGGCGCCATCTGGCCCCATGCCGCTGGCAGGCGACGCCAAGGATTCCGGCCCCATGGAATTTGATCTGGGCGAACTGTCTCTGGACCTGAACGCACCGTCCAAGCCCATGGCAGCCCCTGCGGCCAAGGCACCCGCTCCGGCACCCGAGTTCGTCGATGATGGCTCGGCTGCGGCCCAGGATGATCCGCTGGCCACCAAGCTGGCATTGGCCGAAGAGTTCAACGCCATTGGCGACACCGACGGCGCTCGCACGCTGATCGAAGAAGTGGTGGCCGAATCCAGCGGCGCCCTCAAGACCCGCGCCCAGCGTATGCTGGCCGAACTGGGCTGATGCAGCCGGGTTCTCTCACGGCGCGCTTTCCCCACCCCCAGGCCGCCCCATGACGCGGGTGGCGCTGGGTGTCAGCTACAACGGACAGGCCTACAGCGGCTGGCAAAGCCAGCTGTCGGGCAACACGATTCAGGACAAACTCGAAGCGGCCCTGGGCCGCTTTGCCACGCACCCTGTCAGCACTTTGTGCGCAGGCCGTACCGACGCAGGTGTGCATGGATTGATGCAGGTGGTGCACTTTGACACGCCGCTGAACCGCCCGCCCTCCTCCTGGGTACGGGGTACCAACACCTTTCTTCCTGCCGATATTGCCGTGCAATGGGCGCAGCCCGTGCCGGACGGCTTCCATGCTCGCGCCAGCGCGGTCGCGCGGCGCTATGCCTATGTGCTGCTGCAGTCCCCCGTGCGGCCGAGTGTGGACGCCGGTCGCGTGGGCTGGGTTTTCCATCCGCTGGACCACCAAGCGATGCGGCAAGCTGCGGACTACCTGCTGGGCGAGCACGACTTCACCTCGTTTCGTGCGTCGGCGTGCCAAGCCAAGTCCCCCGTCAAGACCCTGCAGCGCATCGACATTACGCGCCGGGGTCTGGGAGAACCACACCCGGAGCTGGGCTGGATCCCCTGCTACTGGCGCTTTGAGTTCGAAGCCAACGCGTTTTTGCACCACATGATCCGCAACATCATGGGCTGCCTGATTGCCGTGGGCCAGGGCAACCAGCCTCCTGAATGGGTGGCGCAGGTGCTCGCCGCCAAATCCCGCGATGCGGCAGCGCCCACGTTTTCGCCGGATGGGCTGTTTTTTCAAGGCCCGGTCTATGACGCCGCCTGGGGCTTGCCCCAGCGCACGGCTGCGTATGATTGGTTGCCATGAACGCACAAGACATCTCCAAGCTGCCGCATGCACGCACCCGCATCAAAATCTGCGGCCTGACCCGCGAGCAGGACGTGGATGCCGCCGTGGCGGCAGGCGCCGATGCAGTGGGTTTCGTGCTGTATGCCCCCAGCCCGCGTGCGGTAACACCCGAACGCGCAGCACAACTGGCCAGACGCCTGCCGCCCTTTGTCACACCAGTTTTGCTGTTCGTGAACGAGCCCGCTACCAATGTGATAGCTACCAGCGCTTTGATAGCAGGCACTACGATCCAGTTTCACGGTGATGAATCTCCCCAGGATTGCCTGGCCGCCACCCACCAAGGCGCACGCCCCTACCTGCGAGCCGCCCGAATTCCCCTGGGCGACGGTGCGGCCAGCTTTGACCTCGTAAAATACGCCTACGATTACTCTCACGCCCAGGCCATCCTGCTCGACGCCCATGTCGAAGGTTTTGGCGGCAGCGGCAAGGCATTCAATTGGTCACTCCTTCCACCAAGCGTCAGCTCTCACCTCGTTTTGTCTGGTGGACTCACGCCTGCAAACGTGACCGATGGCATTTTGCAAGTCCGTCCGCGGGGTCTCTCGCTGGCGGTTGATGTCAGTTCCGGCGTCGAAGCCGATGGCCCCGATGGAAAGCCCATCAAGGGCATCAAAGACGCACTGAAGATCCAACGCTTCGTTGCCGCCGTGCGGGCGGCCGATGCACAACTTGCAAAGAACCCCCATGAATTCCTATCAGCAACCTGATACTTCTGGCCATTTCGGCCCCTACGGCGGCAGCTTCGTCAGCGAAACCCTGACCCACGCCATCCAGGAACTGCGCGAGGCCTACGCGCGCTACCAAAACGACCCCGAGTTTCTGGCCGAGTTTCACTACGAACTCAAGCACTTCGTCGGTCGCCCATCACCCATCTACCATGCAGCCCGTACCAGCCGCGAAATGGGTGGCGCGCAGATCTACCTCAAACGTGAGGACCTGAACCACACCGGCGCCCATAAGATCAACAACGTGATTGGCCAGGCCATGCTGGCCAAGCGCATGGGCAAGCCCCGCGTGATTGCAGAAACGGGCGCAGGTCAGCACGGCGTGGCCACGGCCACCATCTGCGCGCGCTATGGCCTGGAATGCGTGGTGTACATGGGTGCAGAGGACGTCAAGCGCCAAAGCCCCAACGTGTACCGCATGAAATTGCTGGGCGCCACGGTGGTGCCCGTGGAATCGGGCAGCAAGACGCTGAAAGATGCCCTCAACGAGGCCATGCGCGACTGGGTGGCCAATGTGGACAACACCTTCTACATCATCGGCACGGTGGCAGGCCCACACCCCTACCCCATGATGGTGCGTGACTTCCAGAGCGTGATCGGCAAGGAGTGCATCGACCAGATGCCCGCCATGTTGGCCGAGCAAAAAGTGCTGGGCGACCAGCCCGATGCCGTGATCGCCTGCGTGGGTGGCGGCAGCAACGCCATGGGCATCTTCCACCCCTACATCCCGTTCGAGAAAACGCGCCTCATTGGCGTGGAAGCGGCAGGCGAAGGGCTGGAGTCGGGCAAACACTCGGCATCGCTGCAAAAGGGCAGCGCGGGCGTGCTGCACGGCAACCGCACCTTCATCCTGCAGGATGACAACGGCCAGATCACCGAAACCCACAGTATCAGCGCAGGTCTGGACTATCCGGGCGTGGGCCCGGAGCACGCCTGGTTGCAGGAAATCGGGCGTGCCGAATACGTCGGCATTACCGACAAGGAAGCTCTGGAAGCCTTCCACTACCTGTGCCGCACCGAGGGCATCATCCCCGCGCTCGAATCCAGCCATGCCGTGGCCTACGCCATGAAACTGGCCAAAACCATGCGCCCTGACCAATCGATCCTGGTCAACCTCTCGGGCCGTGGTGACAAGGACATTGGCACCGTTGCCGACCTGAGTGGCGCCGATTTTTACTGCCGACCCAGCTGCCAGGGACAGTCCGTCAAGGGCGGCGAGCAATCCATCAAGGTGGTGAAGTAAATGACCCGTATTGCATCCACCTTCTCTGCCCTGCAAGCGCAGGGCCGCAAGGCACTGATTCCCTATGTGACCGCTGGTTTCCCGTTCGCCGACATCACCCCTGCACTCATGCACGGCATGGTGGAGGCCGGTGCCGACGTGATTGAGCTGGGCGTGCCCTTTTCCGACCCCATGGCCGATGGCCCGGTGATTCAAAAGGCGGGCGAAAAAGCCCTCAGCCTGGGCATTGGCATGGTGCAGGTGCTCGACCATGTGCGCGAGTTCCGCAAGCGCAACAGCACCACACCCGTGGTGCTGATGGGCTATGCCAACCCCGTGGAGCGCTACGACCAAAAGCACGGTGCAGGTGCCTTTGTGCGCGATGCGGCGGCCGCTGGCGTGGACGGCGTGCTCATCGTGGACTACCCACCCGAAGAGTGCGAGACCTTTGCCGCCAGCCTGCGTGAGCACGGCATGGACCTGATCTTCCTGCTGGCCCCCACCAGCACCGATGAGCGCATGGCCCAGGTGGCGCGCGTGGCCAGCGGCTACGTGTACTACGTGTCGCTCAAGGGCGTGACCGGCTCGGGCGCGCTGGACACCTCGGCCGTGGAGCAAATGCTGCCTCGCATCCGCCAGCATGTGACGATCCCCGTGGGTGTGGGCTTTGGCATTCGCGACGCCGCCACCGCCCAGGCGATTGGCAAGGTGGCCGACGCCGTGGTCATTGGCAGCCGCATCATCCAGCTGATTGAAGACCAAGAGCACGCCAAGGTGGTGCCAATCACGATCGACTTCCTGCGCGGCATCCGCAAGGCAATGGACGCGTAGACGCATAATGCAGCCCGGCGCGCCGCCCTCATCGGGGCACGGCGCGCCACAGATTCCACCCGGCCTGCCCCCTGCGGCGCCCCAGCGCCCCGGCAGGCCGAGCCACTGAAGAGGAGAACACCATGTCCTGGCTCGAAAAACTTCTGCCCTCCAAGATCCAGCAAACCGACCCCACCGAGCGCCGCCAGGTGCCTGAAGGGCTGTGGATCAAGTGCCCGAGCTGCGAAACGGTGCTCTACAAGGCCGATCTGGAGCAAAACCAGAACGTTTGCCCCCATTGCAGCCACCACCACCGCATTGGCGCCCGCGCGCGGCTGGACGCTTTTCTGGACGCCGAAGGCCGCTATGAAATCGGCCAGGAAGTGCTGCCCGTGGATGCCCTCAAGTTCAAGGACAGCCGCAAATACCCCGAGCGCCTGAAGGAAGCCCTGGAAAACACGGGTGAAACCGATGCCCTCATCGTCATCGGTGGCGCGGTCAAGAGCATCAACGTGGTGGCAGCGTGCTTTGAGTTCGACTTCATGGGTGGCTCGATGGGCTCCGTGGTGGGCGAGCGTTTTGTGCGCGGCGTGGAAACCGCCATCGAGCAGAAGGTGCCCTTTATCTGCTTTACCGCCACCGGCGGCGCACGCATGCAGGAAGGCCTTCTGTCCCTGATGCAGATGGCCAAGACCAACGCAGCGCTGACCCGCCTGGCCAAGAAGGGCCTTCCCTACATCAGCGTGCTGACCGACCCGACCATGGGCGGCGTGAGCGCAGGTTTTGCGTTTGTGGGCGACATCGTGATTGCCGAGCCCAAGGCCCTGATCGGCTTTGCCGGACCGCGTGTGATCGAATCCACAGTGCGCGTGACCCTGCCCGAAGGCTTCCAGCGCGCCGAATTCCTGCAAACCAAGGGCGCCGTGGACTTCATCTGCGATCGCCGTGAACTGCGCAACACCGTGGCCAGCAGTCTGGCCATGCTGCAGCGTTTGCCTGCTGACGCAGTGATGTAACACCACCGGGTGGGTGCGTGCGCAAAGCCTCGTGCTGAGGTGATGCGCCCGCCAAAGCCGCGAAAACACTATTATTTTGATAGCTGCTAGCGCTTTATGGATAAGCGCTAGGGTTCGATTTCACTGATATTTTGGTATCAGATATCTATTGCCGCGCATCATGCGCAGCCGCCGAAACCGGCGCGGCCCCAACCAGGGACGGCAAGAAAGGGCCGCCCCGCAGCAAGGCCGTCGTCCCCCTGGGGGGAAGGCGCCAAAGGCGACTCAGGGGGGCTACTTCATTACGCTGGCCTGCAAATGGCCCAGCACGATCATCGCCACCTGCAGCAACACCAGCACGGCCAGCGGCGACAGGTCGATACCGCCCACCAGCGGGATGATGCGGCGAAACGGCCGCAGGATGGGCTCGCACAGCCGGGCAATCACATCGGCCAGGGGTGACCGCGCCTGCACCCACGACATCACGGCATAGACGATCAACAAGCCAATCAGCCCCGACACCGCCACCCGCGCGAGGCCAAACAATGCCAGCCACGGCAGCCAGGCCCATGCCGAGGCGGCGCCCAGCAGCAGGGTCAGCAAAAAATACTGCGCCAGCTGCAGCAACACGGCTGCCACCAGGCTCGACACATCCCAGCGCCCCACCGGCGGGATCACGCGGCGCAGCGGCATGATGAGCCAGTCCGTCAGCGCAAAAACCAGTCCGCCGACGGGGTTGGAAAACGGCACGCGCTGCCACTGCATGTACAGCCGCAACAGGCATGCCCCGGTGAGCAGGCCACCAACAACGTCGAGCAGGAAAGAGGCGATCTGGTAGAGCATGGATGAGACAAAAATAAGGGGCCGCCGCGAAAGCAGGCTGCGCCATGGGATGATAGCGAGCCAAGGTATCCCCCCTTTCATGACACAACCCCTCACCCTGTCATCCTTGCCCCTTTTCCCTCTGGGCTCCGTGCTGTTCCCAGGTGGTCTGCTGGCCCTGCGCGTGTTCGAAGTGCGCTACCTGGACATGGTGCGCAAGTGCCATCAGGCGGGCGCCCCCTTTGGCGTGGTCGCCCTCACGCAAGGCCGCGAAGTGCGCCAGGCGGGCGCGCCTGAAGAACAGTTCAACGATGTGGGCACCCTGGCCGTCATCGAGCAGATCGACACCCCGCAGCCTGGCCTGATCACACTGCTGTGCCGTGGCAGCCAGCGCTTTCGCATCACCCAGCGCAGCCACCTGCCCCATGGCCTGTGGATCGCCGATGTGGGGCACATCGACCCGGATCTGATGGTGCCAATCCCGCAAGACCTGAGAAAGGCATCGACAGCCCTCGCCCAGGTGCTGCACACCCTGAAGCAGCGTGACCCCGAAACTCCGACTGCGATTGTCCCCACAGCAGCCCAGCTGGACGACTGCGGATGGGTGGCCAACCGCTGGTGCGAGCTTTTGCCCGTGCCCCTGGAACTCAAGCAGCGCCTGATGGAGCTGGACAACCCGCTGGTGCGGCTGGAACTGGTGGGCGATGTGCTGGAGCGGACCGGAATTGCCCCCACACAATGAGCCGCCGAATCGCTACTGCCCCCTCTTCTTCTCATAGCCCATGCTGAACCGCATCCTGGGCTGGTCCCGCACAGCCAAGCGCATGGTGGTGGTGGCCATGGACATCTGTCTGGGTGTCATCGCGATGTGGCTCGCCTTCACGCTGAGGCTGGAGACGCCCCACTGGCCCTCAGGCATGCAGTGGCTTGCGTATGCGCTGGCGCCCGCCCTTGCGTTTCCGATTTTTGCCAAGCTGGGGCTTTACCGCGCCATCTTCCGCTACACGGGGATCACGGCGCTCATCACCACGGGCAAGGCCGTGGCCATCTACGGTGCCCTGTTGCTGGGCTGCCTGCTGGCCGCCCAGTGGGAGGGCGTTCCGCGCAGTGTCGGCATTCTCCAGCCCCTGCTGTTCATGCTGCTGGTCGGTGCCAGCCGCGCACTGGGCTGGCTGGCGCTGGCAGGGCGCAGCAGCCATGCGCCGTACCGACTGCTGATCTACGGCGCTGGCAGTGCCGGCGCACAGACGGCTGCGGGGCTGGGCAGCATGCGCCAGTACCTGCTCAAGGGGTTTGTGGACGACGATGCCAGCAAGATCGGGCGCAGCATCAACGGCGTGCGTGTGCACGCCTCCAACGCGCTGCCCGAGGTGGTACGCCGCCTTGGCATCACCGACGTGCTGCTGGCGCTGCCCAGCACCACGCGCGAGCGACGGCGGCAGATCATCGAAAGCCTGCGCGAGCTGCCCGTGCGGATCCGCACGCTGCCGGGCCTGTCGGACCTGGCCAGCGGCCGGGTGACCGTCACGGACTTCCAGGACCTTGAAATCGAAGACCTGCTGGGCCGGGAGCCGGTGGCGCCGGACCCAGGTCTACTGGGGCGCAATCTGGCGGGCACCGTGGTCCTGGTCACCGGCGCGGGCGGCAGCATTGGCAGCGAGCTGTGCCGGCAGATCGTGCGCGAAGGGCCGCGCCAGTTGCTGCTGGTGGACCATAGCGAATACGCGCTGTACTCCATCCACCACGAATTGGCGGCGCTCGCGCACCAGGGCGAGCATGCATGTGCACTGGTGCCCCTGCTCGCCAGCGTCACCCACAAGGCGCGCATGGCAGACATCTGCCAGCAATACCGGCCCACCTCCATCTACCATGCGGCCGCCTATAAGCACGTGCCCATGGTGGAGGCCAACGCGGGCGAAGGTATTTTGAACAACGTGTTTGGCACCCTGAACATGGTGCAGGTGGCGCTAGAGTGCGGTGCCACCCATTTCGTGCTGATTTCCACCGACAAGGCCGTGCGCCCGACCAACATCATGGGCGCCACCAAGCGTGTGGCAGAGATGGTGCTGCAAGCGATCGCAGCGTCGCCCCGCGCACCTTTCCCGCAGCTTGCCGACAGCTCACCCGCCTGGGCTTGCCCCACCCGCCTGTCGATGGTGCGCTTTGGCAACGTGCTGGGTTCCAGTGGCAGCGTGATACCGCTGTTTCGCAAGCAGATCGCGGCCGGTGGCCCCCTTACCGTGACGCACCCGGACGTCACGCGCTACTTCATGACCATTGCCGAAGCCGCCCAGCTGGTGCTGCAGGCAGGGGCGATGGCCGAGGGCGGCGACGTGTTCCTGCTGGACATGGGCGAGCCCCTACAGATTCTGGAATTGGCAGAGCGCATGGTGGCCTTGTCGGGATTGACGGTGCGCGACGATCTGCACCCCGAAGGAGACATCGAAATCGTTTTCACCGGACTGCGCCCGGGTGAAAAACTTTTCGAGGAACTGCTGATTGGGGACAATCCCTTCCCCACCGACCACCCCCGCATCCTGCGGGCGCGTGAAGAATACCGCCCATGGGAGGAGCTGCAGACCTTGCTCCAGGCATTGCAGAAGGCAGCCCATGCGGGCGACCCCATCGCCATGACCGCTCTGCTGCGACAGCTGGTGCCTGGCTACCACCCCGAAACGCAACCCGTACTGCCATGAAGTCGGGACTTGTACGGGCAACGCTGACCCTGCTCACGGGCAGCGTTGCAGCCCACGCCATCCCGCTGGTGCTGGGCCCCGCACTCACACGCCTCTACAGCCCTGAGGACTTCGGACAGTTTGCACTGCTGTGGGCGCTGGCCACCAACCTGGCGGTGGTGGGCTGTGCGCGCTATGAATTCGCACTCCCCCTCGAAAGCACCGAGCTGCGCGCCGCCCAGCTCATGGCGCTGTGCGCTCGCATCTTGCTCGCTGTCACCACGGCATCTGCTGCAGCCGCAGCCGTGCTTCTGCTGTGGCGCGGCATGCCGATGGTGTGGGCGCTGCCATTGGCGGTGTTCGCAGGCGGCGCTGTGCAATGGCTCACCCTGTGGGCAAGTCGGTCCCAACGCTTTGGTCTGCTGTCGGCGGCCAGGCTGCTGCAACAAGGCGGTGGCGCCATCCTGCAATTGCTGTTCGGATTCATGAAGACCGGCCCGCTGGGTCTGGTGCTGGGCGCCACATTGGCCAGCCTGGGCGCGGCATGGATGCTGGCCAGGCCTGCCCCTGCGGGTGGCTGGGTGGGTCTGTGGCGCCAGCCGTTGGCCACACTCCGGTCCATGGCCCAACAGCACCGGGACTTTCCGTTGCTCAACACACCCCACGCTTTCATGGGGGCGCTGCAGGACACCCTGACTTTGGTGTTGGTGGCGGCCTGGACTGGAGACGCCGCTGCGGGGTTCTGGGCGCTGGCGCTGCGCTACCTCAAGGCCCCTGCGACCCTCATCGGCGGGGCCTTGTCGCAAACCTTGTACCCCCGCCTTCTGAAGGCGCAGAGCCCCAACGAAGCGCGCACCCTGGTGCGCCAGGCCCTGCTGGGGCTGGCCGCCCTGGCCTGCCCGCTGGCGGCAGTGCTGCTTGCCTGGGGTCCGGACATCTTTTCCCTGGCCTTTGGCGACCAATGGGCGCAGACCGGGGAACTGGCCCGGTCCATTGCGCCGTACATCGCCGTGCATTTCATGGCATCGCCCCTCGCGGTGGTCACCATGGCCTGGGGCGCGCAGGCCTGGGCGCTGCGCCTGGCGTTGGTTGGACAATGCCTGTTTTTTGCGGGCCTGCTGCTGGGCCTCCATCTGGGCGGGCTGACCGGCGCCGGATGGGGCGTGTCAGCGAGCATGCTGGCCTACTTTGCCTACTATTTCTGGGCGTTGGCAAACTGGAAGGACATCCCCCATGAGAGCCGTGCTTAACCGCTGGCGCCGCCGCCTCTGGCAGGCGCTGTTCTACCGCATGGTGTTCGGGGAAAGCGACCACCTGGGCCGCAGCCTGCCCCACACCCGCATTGCCCCCAGCACCTGCATCGAAGGCGCCGAGGGGCTGCGGCTTTCCGACCACGTGTTCATAGGGCAATTCAACTTCATCGACGCCACGGCAGGCCTGCAGATTGGGCAAGGGGTGCAGATCACCAACTTCGTCAGCATCGTCACCCACAGCTCCCACCGCGCCATTCGCCTCCTGGGCAGCAGCTACGCAGTCTACGAGGGCCCCAAGCCTGGCTACATCAGCGCGCCCGTGGAGATCGGCGCCTACACCTTTGTCGGCCCCCACAGCCTGATCGAAGCGGGTACACGCATCGGCAAGGGGGTGGTGGTGTGCGCCTACGCGCAGGTGCGCGGCGAAGTGCCCGATTTCGCCATCATGGCAGGGGCCCCAGCGCGCCAGATTGGCAATGTGCGCGAGCAGGATGAGCGCCTGCTGTTGCAGCATCCGGAACTGCGCCCACACTACGAATCCTGGACACGGGCAAGCTGACATGGCCACACACCTGTGCCTGCTGGGCGATGCCACCAGCCCCCATGTCCAGCGGTGGGCGCGGGAGATGCTCCAGCGTGGCTACCGCGTTTCGCTGATCACGGCCCGCCCCGCGTCCATCGATGGCGTCACGGTGCGGGCCATCCGGCCTGTGCACCGATCGCTGGACTGGCTGCTCCGTGTACGGGAAACGAGGCGCCACGTGGCCAAACTGGCGCCTGACCTCCTGCATGCCCATTACGTCACCTCCTACGGCTATCTGGCCGCACGTTGCGGCAAACATCCGCTGGTGATGACCGCCTGGGGCAGCGACCTGTTGGTGACCCCAGGCAAAAGCGCCTGGATGCGCTGGCTGACCGGCTGGATACTGCGCCAGGCCGACCTCATCACGGGCGACTCAGCGAGCCTGATGAGCGCGGTGGCAGACTTCCGCCCGCCCGGCGCCGCCGAGGAAATCCATTGGGGTGTGGAACTGCAACGCTTCCATCCCGTTCCCTGGAGTCACAAGCAAGGCAGCCAGCTGGTGAGCCTGCGCGCCTGGGAACCCAACTACAACATCGACACCATCATCGAAGCGTTCGCCCTGCTGCAGGCGCGATTGCCGGGCGCCGATCTGCGCTTGCACCTGCTCGGCGGAGGCAGTCTGGAAGGTGCCCTGCGCAGCCAGGTGCACACGGCGCAGCTGGACAACAAGGTGCAGTTCCACGGCCGACTCGATGACGCGGGCATGACCCGGGTACTGGGCGAAAGCAAGATATCTGTGTCGGTGCCCAGCAGCGATGCAACATCGGTCGCCATGCTGGAGAGCATGGCGTGTGGCCTCGCCGTGGTGGCCAGCGAACTGCAGGCCAACCGGCACTGGATCGACGCTGAGTGGCTGGTTGCAGCCGGAGATGCCACAGCGCTCGCCGCCCGGCTCGAAGCCCTGATTGCCAATGAGGCCATCGCGGAACAAGCCGGGCTGCAAAATGCTGCCCGCATAGCGCAAGACGGCGACCGCGCGGTGCAAATGAACCGCATGCACGCGCTGTACCAGCAACTGCTCCCTACCCCTTGATCCCCATGCCCACAGGCCTTGACTTGGACAACCTGATCAGCGTGATCGTGCCATGCCGCAACGAGCGCCAGCACATCGACGCTTTCTGTGACTCCGCCCTTCGCCAGCAACTCCCGGTGGGCTGGCGCATGGAAGTGCTGATTGCAGACGGTGACAGCGATGACGGCACGCGCGAACACCTGATGCAGCGCTGTGCTGCAGACCCCAGGCTCGTGCTGGTGGACAACCCCGGCCGCATTGTGTCCACCGGGCTCAACGCCTGCATTGCCCGCGCACGGGGCGGCACCATTGCCCGCATGGACGTGCACAGCCAGTTTGCCCCCGACTACCTTGCACAGTGCATTGAGGCGCTCGAACGCACCCGCGCCGACAACGTGGGCGGCCCATGGGTCGCCCACGGAACGGGCCCCACCGGGGCCGCCATAGCCGCCGCCTTCCAATGCCGTTGGGTGGTGGGTGGCGCACGGTCGCGCGATGTGCAATACGAAGGCGAGGTGGATACCGTCTACCTCGGATGCTGGCCCCGCAGCGTGTTTGACCGATTCGGGCTGTTTGACGAAACGCTGGTGCGCAACCAGGACGACGAGCACAACCTGCGCATGCGCCTGGGGGGTGCACGCATCTGGCAGAGCAGCCTCATCCATTCCACCTACCATCCGCGCAATTCGCTCAGGCACCTGTTCGCACAACAACGGCAATATGGCTACTGGCGGCCTTTTGTGATGCGCAAACATGGGCAGCCGGGCTCCGTGCGACAACTGGTGCCTGCAGCTTTTGTGGCCGCAGCAGTGGGAGCCTCCGCTGCCTCGCCGTGGTCCGCCTGGCCCTTGGCTGCACTGGGCATCGCCTACGCAGGGTATCTTCTGGCGGCATCAGTGGCGGCAGCCCGGTCGGCCCGCAACGGGGGACTGCTGCCCCGCCTCCCGGGGACGATTGCAGCGTTTCATGTGGGCTACGGCCTGGGTACCTGGCGAGGACTGTGGGACATTGCGCGCTCGCGCGCCCCTTCGTCCGACTTTGCACGCATCACCCGATGACCGACAACGAACCCCAGGCCGTCAAGGCCCGCTACGCCCGGCGCGACACAGTGGCCGACGAAGCGCGCTACAGCCTGTATGCCAACGCTGCGGCGCTGCAGGCGCAGCAGGAGCGCCTGCGCGCCATGGCACGCATCTGGCAAGCCCACGGCTGGAGCAGCCTGGCCCAGCGGCCCATGCTGGAGGTTGGCTGCGGGAGTGCGGGCAATTTGCACGATCTGGTGCGGCTGGGCGCCACGCCCGCTTGCCTGACGGGCCTGGAGCTTCTTCCCGAACGTGCCGCCGCAGCGCGCGCCTCGCTGCCAGCAGGCGTGGCCATTGTGGAAGGGGATGCCGCCTTGGCCCCGGTGCAGCCCGCCAGCCAGGATGCCGTGCTGGCGTTCACACTCTTCAGCTCCTTGCTCGACGAGGGCTATCGCCGCCATCTGGCCGACGTGATCTGGCAATGGGTCGCGCCCGGCGGCGGTGTTCTCGTCTATGACTTTGTCGTCAACAACCCCGCCAACACCGATGTACAGGGCATTCCACTGCGCGAACTGGGCATCCTGTTTCCCGGGGCCCAGATACACTCCCGCCGCGTTACGCTGGCACCTCCGCTGGCACGGCGCCTGCCCGCGCCAGCGATTACGCCAGCATCCGCACTGCTGTGGTTTCTGCGCACCCACCGCCTGACCTGGGCCGTGAAGCCACGCTGAGCGCGGCCTCGCTCTGGCCCTTTTAGCACTCACCACAACGCCCATGAACTCCCCCGCCGACCTACCCTTTCTCCCGTTCGCCCGCCCCGACATCGGGCCGGCAGAAATCGATGCCGTCAGCGCGGCCATGCGCTCGGGATGGGTCACGACCGGGCCCAAGACCAAAGAGTTTGAGCAGGCATTCACCGCCTTCCTGGGCGGCGGTGGTCTGCAGAGCATCGCCGTCAACTCCGCCACGGCGGGCCTGCACCTCGCGCTGGAGGCCCTGGGCATCGGCCCCGGCGATGAAGTGATCGCGCCCACACTGACCTTCACCGCCACCGTGGAGGTGGTGCGCTACCTGGGTGCGGACCCGGTACTGGTGGACGTGGACCCGGTGACCCTCAATATCGACCCGGCCAAGGTACGCGCGGCCATTACACCCCGCACCAAAGCCATCATGCCCGTGCACTACGGGGGCCTGGCCTGCGACATGGACGCCATCCTGGCCATCGCCAAAGAACATGGCTTGAAGGTGGTGGAAGACGCAGCCCATGCCTTGCCCACCACCTGGCGCGGCACCCTGGTGGGGCAGTTGCAGTCCGATGTCACGGTGTTCAGCTTCTACGCCAACAAGACCATCACCACCGGCGAAGGCGGCATGGCCGTCACGCATGACCCGGCGCTTGCGCAACGCATGCGCACCATGCGCCTGCATGGCATGAGCCGGGATGCGTTTGACCGCTTCACCTCCAAAACCCCGGCCTGGTACTACGAGGTGGTCGCTCCGGGCTTCAAGTACAACATGACGGACGTTGCCGCCGCCATGGGCGTGGAGCAGCTGGCACGGCTGCCACAGTTTGTGCAGCGGCGTCAAACCCTGGCAAGCCGCTACAACACACAGCTGGCGCCCCTTCCGCTGCTATTGCCAGCCGATGCACCACACGGCGACACCCATGCGTGGCACCTGTATGTCATCCGGCTGCGAGCGGACGCACCACTGGGGCGTGATGAGGTCATCCAAGCGCTGTCGGACCGGGGCATCGGCACCAGCGTGCACTATGTGCCGCTGCACCGGCACCCGTACTGGCGGGACCGCTATCAGCTCACGCCGGAGATGTTCCCCCAGGCCGATGCAGCCTACCAGGCCATGATCAGCATCCCCCTGTTCACCGCCATGGGTGACAGCGATCAGGACCGTGTGATTGCCGCGCTGCACGAGGTGCTGGGCTGACATGCCCAAGCGGCTGTTCGACCTGTTCTTGGCCGCCCTCGGGCTGCTGCTGCTCGCGCCCGTTCTGCTGACCGTGGCACTGTGGGTGGTGTGGGATTCGCCCGGCCCGGCATTCTTTCGCCAACAGCGCGTGGGCCGCGCAGGCAGGTTGTTTCGCATCGTCAAGTTCCGCACCATGCACCCGCGTGCAGAAGCTGCGGGGCCTGCGATTACCGTGGGGGCCGACGCCCGCATCACCCGGGCGGGCCACTGGCTGCGGCGCACCAAGATCGATGAATTGCCGCAGCTTTTCAACGTGCTGCTGGGCCATATGAGCCTTGTCGGCCCCCGACCCGAAGTGCCGCACTATGTGGCGCTCTACCCGGATTCCGTGCGGGACCTGGTGCTCAGCGTCCGGCCGGGCATCACGGACCGCGCCTCCATCGAATTTCGCGACGAAAGCACTTTGCTGGGCCAGAGCAGCGATCCAGAGCGCACTTACGTGGAGCAGATTCTGCCCATCAAGCTGCGCTATGCCGCCGAGTACGCCCGCTCGCACACGCTTTGGAGCGACCTGAAGATCATCGTGAGGACGGCATCCGCGCTGTGGGGTGACCGGCCGTCCAGGGGATAAGAACCTGTTCAAAATCTTTTCGGGGTCGCACAAGGTCCTTGCCGGGATGGGATGCAAGGAGCGGTGCGCAGTGGATAGCCCGGCTATCCACAAGCGCCGCAACGCCGCAGACCGTCCGGCAAGGCACTTGCCCGAAGGGTTGGAGTGAAATCGGGCGATTGGACGCCCCGGCTGCTTGCATGGGCACGAGCCCATGCGGCGCATCCGAAGCATCCACTCATCCCGATTGCACTCCAATGCGATCCCCGAAAAGATCTTGAACAGGTTCTTAGGACCTGTCGGCAACACATAGCCGATAAAATGAGGGGTTTGGCTGAACCCAGCCCCATTTCACGCCCCCGCACCGACGGCACCTATGTCAGACCAAAACCACGCCCCCGCTCCCCAGGACGAAAACCAGCTCATCGCAGAGCGCCGCGAAAAGCTCCGCGCTCTGCGCGAAGTCCAGGCCACTGGCGGTGGGGTTGCCTTCCCCAATAACTTCAAGCCCGGCCACAAGGCTGCCCAGTTGCACCTGGAACACAGCACTGCCACGAACGAGTCCCTCGAAGCCACGCCAGTGAACGTCTCCGTGGCTGGCCGCATGATGCTCAAGCGCGTGATGGGCAAGGCCAGTTTTGCAACCGTGCAGGATGGCTCGCTGGGCGACGTAGGCGGCCGCATTCAGCTCTATGTGACCCGTGACGCCGTGGGCGAAGACCTGTATGCCGCCTTCAAGCACTGGGACCTGGGCGATATCGTGGGAGCCGAAGGCACGCTGATGAAGACCAAGACGGGCGAGCTGTCGGTCAAGGTGACCAGCCTGCGCCTGCTCACCAAGAGCCTGCGCCCGCTGCCCGACAAGTTCCACGGCATGGCCGACCAGGAGCAGAAATACCGCCAGCGCTACGTGGACCTGATCACCGACGAGCACGCCCGCAAGCGCTTCATGGCGCGCAGCAAGGCCGTGAGCGGGCTGCGCGAATTCATGGTGAGCCACGGCTTCCTTGAAGTCGAAACGCCCATGCTGCACCCCATCCCGGGCGGTGCCAATGCCAAGCCGTTCGTCACGCACCACAACGCGCTGGAGCAGGAGATGTACCTGCGCATCGCGCCCGAGCTCTACCTCAAGCGCCTGATCGTGGGCGGCTTCGAGCGCGTGTTCGAGATCAACCGCAGCTACCGCAACGAAGGCATCTCGGTGCGCCACAACCCCGAGTTCACCATGATGGAGTTCTACGCGGCGTACTGGAACTACCTGGACCTGATGGACTTCACCGAGACCCTGATCCGTGAAGTGGCCCTGAAAGCCACGGGTTCGCTGCAGATGACCTACCAGGGCCGCGCGGTGGACCTGACCCAGCCCTTTGCCCGCCTGACGATCCGCGAAGCCATCTTCCAGCACACCGAAGCAGGCGCCCATGTGGACGATGCCGCCTGGCTCATCAGCGCATTGAAGAAGCTGGGCATGACCGAAGAGAAGGACAAGCTCTCGGCCCGCACGCTGGCCAGCCTGCAGGTGCTGTACTTTGAAGAAACGGTGGAAGACAAGCTGTGGCAGCCCACCTTCATCATGGAGCACCCCACCGAGATCTCGCCCCTGGCGCGTGCCAACGACGCGCGCCCCGAGGTGACGGAGCGCTTTGAGCTGTACATCACCGGCCGCGAGTTCGGCAATGGTTTCAGCGAACTGAACGATGCCGAAGACCAGGCCGCCCGCTTTCACGCCCAGGTGGCCGCCAAAGACAGCGGCGATGACGAAGCCATGTTCTACGACCACGATTTCGTGCGCGCGCTGGAATACGGCATGCCCCCCACGGGGGGTTGCGGTATCGGCATTGACCGTCTCATGATGCTGCTGACTGACAGCCCCAGCATTCGCGACGTGATCCTGTTCCCCGCGCTTCGCCGCGAGTCCTGAGTCGCGCGTCCCGGATGCCCTCGGGGCATCCCGGACCCGCCCTTTGAAGGCCCCAAGGAGACACTACCGTGCCCTTCAGTTCCAGCAACGCCCCCTACCCGGCCAGCCAGCCCTTGCCCTCGGGCAACGCTTTTTCGGTGCTGGTGGTCGAAGACCAGGGATCCGTGCGCGCAGCGCTGGTGGCCGAGCTGCGGCGGGCCGGGGTGTCAGACATCTTTGAGGCGCCCGAGGGCAACGCAGCGCTGCACCTGTTCAAAACCCACCGCCCCGATCTGGTGCTGCTGGACATCCGGCTGCCCGGCCAGGACGGCTACTGGGTGGCCCAGCAGATGCGCGAGAGCGAGGCGGGCGACTGGACGCCCATCATCTTCCTCTCGGGCCTGGACAACGAACTCGATGTGTGGCGCGGTATTGAAGTGGGTGGTGACGACTACCTCGTCAAACCCGTCAAGCCCATCGTGCTGATGGCCAAACTGCGTGCCATGCGCCGGCTGCTGGACATGCGCCGCAGGCTCGTCTCCATGTCGGCCGAGTTGCATCTGGCCAACCAGCGGCTCAACGAAATGGTGGAAATCGATGCGCTCACCGGCCTGGTCAACCGCCGGGGGTTTGACCGCATTTTGCACAACGAGATCCTGGCTGCGCGCCGGGACGGTACGCCGCTCACGCTGATGCTGTGCGACCTGGACCACTTCAAGCTCTTCAACGACGCCAGCGGGCATGTGCAGGGCGATGCCTGCCTGAAGGAAGTCGGCCGCCTGTTGCGCGAGGTGTGCGTGCGCCCTCGTGACATCGCCTCACGCTACGGTGGTGAGGAATTCGCCCTCATCCTGCCCAACACGCCACGCTCGGGTGCCATGACCTTCGCGCGGGCCCTGGGACAGCTGCTCAAGGTGCGCGCCCTTCCACACGCAGATTCCCCGCTGGGCAACATCCTCACGCTGTCAGGCGGCATCACCACCTGCGTGCCTGACGACAGCACGAACGCCGAAAGCATGATCATGCGTGCCGACCAGGCGCTTTATGCCGCCAAGGCCCAGGGCCGCAATCGCTTCTTCAGTTTTGAAATGCAGATGGACACCGTGGAGCAACTGCGCAATTGAGTTTCTTTTCTGCCCTCACGTTTGACGCCACCGAGCGCAACGCCCGCACCGCCGTTTCGCGCATGCAGCTGCTGAAAACCCGCCTTCCCGACTGGGTACAAGACTGGCTCGAAGTCATCATCCCCGGCACGCAGATCCTGCTGATCCTGTTTGTCGCCTGGCTGCTACAACGGGTGCTGCGCCGCATAGTGCGCCGTGCCAGCGCGCACTACCAGGTGCCCGACGAACTGGTGGTGCCCATGAACGGGCTGATCCGCTGGCTCATCATTGCCAGTGCGGCGCTGCTGGTGCTGGAACGCATGGGGGTGTCGGCCACCGTGCTCTGGACCGCGTTCACCGGGTTTGCCACTGTCGGGGCCGTGGCCTTTTTCGCGGCGTGGAGTGTGCTCTCCAACCTGTTTTGCGCGCTGCTCATCTTCACCGTGCGGCCCTTCAAGATTGGCGACTACATCGAGGTGCTGGACACCGCCGAAAAGCCCGGGGCCAAAGGACGTGTGGTGGACATCAACCTGCTCTACACCACGCTCGAAGACCATGGCGCTGCGGCGGACCAGGTCGCCTGGCTGCAGATTCCCAATGCGCTGGTATTTCAACGCGTGGTGCGCAGGTTTCAGGGGGTGCCACCACCGCCTGCACTACCCGCCACCGCTGCAGAGGCCGCAGAAAGTGCACCGGCAGCCCCGCCTCCAGTCACGCCAGGGCCCTTCAACACGCCCTAATCCACTGAAGCCGAGAAATCGGCTGTGCGTGAGGGTCTGGCAGGGTCGCACGCTAGGCGGCGGGCGCAGGCGGGTTGCACACCCGGCGAGCACGGCAACGACGAGGGCGCCGCACCAGACTCCGGGCCAGGGGCTCTCACGGCGTCAGGGCAACAGGTCCAAGGCCTGCAGATAGGCGGGCTGGTACATCAGCTCATCCCAGGCCTGGGGAAGGGTTTCGGGCAGCAGCGCCAGGCGGCGGGATTCGCTGTCCACACTCGGCTGCCAGCGGCCCTGGTTCTGGGCCTGTTCCAGGCCGTCGATGAGTTCATCCACGGCCTTGCCATCGCCCACGCTCTGGTTGCACAACAGCACCAGGTCGCAGCCTGCCTCCAGCGCTGCCACGGCGGCATCGGTGTAGCTGACGACCTGGCCGTCCAGGCGCCGCGCACCTTCCATGCTGAGGTCGTCGCTGAAGATGGCGCCGTCAAAACGCATCTGCCGCCGCAGGATGTCCTGCAGCCAGCGCTGCGAGAAGCCTGCGGGGCGGCTGTCCACCTTGGGGTAGATCACATGGGCGGGCATCACGCTGGTGAGCGTGCTGCTGAGCCAGGGGTATGGCGCGGCGTCGTCGGCCAGGATGGCCTTCAAGCTGCGCTTGTCCACCGGCACCTCGGTGTGCGAGTCGGCTTTGACAAAGCCGTGCCCCGGGAAGTGTTTGCCGCAGTTGGCCATGCCGGCCTGCAGCAGACCGTGCATGAGGCTCTTGGCGAGTAGCGCCACCACACGCGGGTCGCGGTGAAAGGCACGGTCGCCGATCACACTGCTTTCACCCCAATCGAGATCGAGAACGGGGGTGAACGAGAAATCAACCCCACAGGCGCGCAACTCCGCACCCAGCACGTAGCCCGCCGCCGTGGCCGCATTGGTGGCGCGCAGCGCGCCGCTGCCAGGCACGGCCTTGGCGCCCTTGCCATCGTCCATCCACATCTCGCCGAGAGCGCGCATGGGCGGCAGGTGGGTGAAGCCATCGGTGCGAAAGCGCTGCACGCGGCCGCCCTCATGGTCCACGCAGATCAGCAGATCGTCACGCACGGCCTTGATACTGCTGGTCAGCTGCAGCAGCTGCGCGCGGTTTTCCCAGTTGCGGGCAAACAGGATCACGCCACCGGTCAGCGGATGGGTCAGGCGGCGGCGGTCGGCGGCGGTCAGCTCTGTGCCTGCCACGTCGAGGATGAGGGGTGCGTGTTCGGTCATAGGGTGTCAAACATCAGGTTGCTATTACAAACATAGCTGCTAGCGCTTATCCATCAAGCGCTAGAGGCCATTTTTAATCCAATTTCTCTACCACACAGAAGCTGGCGGCGTAGTCGGTCTCGTCCGTAACGCTCAGGTGCGCTTTCAGCCCTTTGGCGTCAAACCATTCCTTGAGTGCGCCGTGCAGCACGATCACGGGCTGGCCGCTCGCAAGCTTGGCCACTTCACAGTGGCGCCAGGTCATGGGCATGCGCATACCCAGGCCGATGGCTTTGCTGAACGCTTCCTTGGCAGAGAACCGCGTGGCCAGGTAGCGCAGGCCGCGGTCGGGCCAACGGCCACTCCTCTCGTGCCAGGTGGCCAATTCACCGTCGGCCAGCACCTTCTGGGCAAAGCGCTCGCCGTGGCGTTCCAGGCTGGCCGCGATGCGGCGCACGTCGCAGATGTCGGTGCCAATGCCGTAGATCATGGTTTTTGAATAAAATTGGGCTCTAGCGCTTATCCATCAAGCGCTAGCAGCTATCAAATCAGGAGTTATCAGGTTGTGCGGCACAACCCGACTGGATGCAGCCCAGGTAGGCCAACACCGTGGCGGCGTAGCCCAGCTCCAGCGCGTCGGCAATGAGGGCGTGGCCGATCGAGACTTCGAGCACACCGGGCACCTCGCGCACAAAGGCGGCGAGGTTGTCACGGTTGAGGTCGTGACCCGCGTTCACGCCCAGCCCCACATCCAGCGCGGCCTGGGCGGCGGCGGCGTAGCGCTTGAGCTCAACGTCTTGCTGCGGCGTGCCCCAGGCTGCGGCATAGGGCTCGGTGTACAGCTCCACCCGGTCAGCGCCCACCGCCTTGGCGGCGGCCATCTGCTCGGGCACGGGGTCCATGAACAGGCTCACGCGCACGCCCAATGCTTTGCACTCGGCGATCAGGGGCGCCAGGCGCTCGGCATCCTGCGGAAAGCTCCAGCCGTGGTCGCTGGTGAACTGGTCTTCGCTGTCGGGTACAAAGGTCGCCTGGTGCGGGCGAACCTTGCGGATGAAGTCCATCAGGTTCTGAGATGGATTGCCCTCGATGTTGTATTCGCGGTCGGGCCAAGCCTTCATCAGCGTGGCCAGCTCGAACACGTCCTGGCTGCGGATGTGCCGCTCGTCGGGCCGGGGGTGCACCGTGATGCCCTGGGCCCCCGCCTGCAGGCACAGCTCGGTCGCCCGGGTGACACTGGGAATGCCCAGGTGGCGCGTGTTGCGCACCAGGGCGACTTTGTTGACATTGACCGAGAGGGCCGTGGCGTGGGGAGTGCGTGAGGTCTGGTTCATAGGGCCTGCAGATCGATCATGAGCTGGCGGGTGCGCAGCATGGGGCTGCCGCAATGGTATTGCAGCAGGGCGCGCAGCTGGGGTTTGAGTTCTGCAGCCACCGGCGCGCAGGCACGCAAGGTGGCGGTGTAGGTGGCGGCGTCGTCCAGCGCGCGTTGCAGCGTCTGCCACTGGCCGCCGAGCAGGCCCACGCGGTCGGCCGAGGAGGAGGCGCGCAGGCCGCCTTCGGGCACCAGCGTGTAGCGCGTCTTGGGTTGCAAGACTTCCAACGTCATGGTCTGAACATCCAGGCCAGGAAGCAAGCCAATCTCGCGCAGCAGCAATAGTTCGAAGCTGCGCAGCACTGGTTCTAACGCATCACCATGTTCGCTGGCCAACACGCGAACCACACCGGCATAGGCATCGAACAGGGCCGCATGTGGATCGGCGCGCGCCAGCAGGCGCAGCAGTAGCTCGTTGAGGTACATGCCCGAGAGCAGGGCATCGCCCGTGGGCATCACATGGCCGCCCACCCACTCCGCCCCCTTGAGGGTGTGGATGTCTGCGCTGCCATCGCCGGTGAGCGTGTAAGTCACCAACAAGGGCTGGAGCGGCAGCAGCACCGGGCGGAAGTTGGAGCTGGGCTTCTTGGCCCCCTTGGCCACCAGCGCCACACGCCCTTGCTGACGGCAGAAAACCTCCAGGATCAGGCTGGACTCGCTCCAGTCGTAGCTGTGCAGCACGAAGGCGGGTTCATCGGAGATGCGCTTGGCGGCAGCCATTGGCTTCAGGCCCGCAGAAATGCATGCGGCTGGCAAGCGCCAGACAGCTTGTGCCGCCCGGACAAGACAGGGTCGCAGGCGGGCACGGAATTATTCGTAACCGAACGAGCGCACGCGCGCCTCGTCGTCGGCCCAGCCGGAGCGCACCTTGACCCACAGCTCCAGGAACACCTTGGCATCCATGAGCTTTTCCAGCTCCTGGCGGGCTTCGGTGCCAATACGCTTCAGGCGCTCGCCCTTGTCGCCGATCACCATCATCTTGTGGTTGTCACGCTCGACCACGATGGTGGCAGCGATCTTGACCAGCCGCTTGTGCTGCTTGCTGGCTTCTTCCTCAAACTTGTCGATCACCACGGTCGAGGTGTAAGGCAGCTCGTCGCCCGTGAAGCGGAAGAGCTTCTCGCGCACGGTTTCGGACGCCAGAAACTTCTCGCTGCGGTCGGTCAGCTCGTCTTCGCCGTACCACCAGCCCTGCTCGGGCAGGTACTTGGCGCAGATGCCAAATAGGCGCTCGATGTCGCCCTTGTTCTTGGCCGACATGGGCACAAACTCGGCAAACGGGTGGCGCTCCTGCATGCTCTTGAGCCAGGGGGCCAGCTCTGCACGGCGGTGCACCATGTCGAGCTTGTTGGCCAGCAGCAGCGTCGGGATGCCGGGCTTGAACAGCGACAGCACCTTGGCATCGGCCAGCGTGAAGTTGCCCGCCTCGACCACGAAGAGGATTAGGTCCACATCGCCAATCGCGCCCATCACGGTCTTGTTCAGCGACTTGTTGAGTGCGGTGGCATGGCGCGTCTGGAAACCCGGTGTGTCCACAAAAATGAACTGAGTCTGCTCGCGCGTACGAATACCGGTGATGCGGTGCCGCGTGGTCTGCGCCTTGCGCGAGGTGATGCTGATCTTCTGCCCCACCAGGGCATTGAGCAATGTGGACTTTCCCACGTTGGGCTTGCCCACGATGGCGATCACGCCACAGCGCTGGCCAGGCACGGCGGCCGGGGAGCCTGCTGCCGCCAGCATGGCTTCGAGGTCATTTTGCGCTCCAGCGCTTGCTGGATCGTCTTCATTCGCTACATCTTTGGTAGCATCATTCATAATTTCTTTGCTTTCAATGTAGCCAGCATGGCAGCAGCGGCTGCCTGCTCGCCCGCCCGGCGGGAGCCGCCGATGCCGCGTTCGGTGAGGCCCAGCTCAGGAATATCGCACTCGACGTCGAAGGTCTGGCGGTGCGCAGCGCCCACTGTGGCGACGACCTTGTACTGCGGCAGCTTCATTTTGCGGCCCTGGAGCAACTCCTGCAATGCAGTTTTCGCGTCCTTGGATGCAGCCTGCATCTGCGGGTTGATCTCCACGCCCTGAAAAAGGCGGTGCACCAACGCTTCGGCACTCGCATAGCCGGCATCTAGGTACACGGCGCCAATCAGCGCTTCCAGCGCGTCGGCCAGAATGGATGGACGTTGCTGTCCTCCCGATTTGGACTCGCCCTCACCCAATCGCAGCACGTCGGAGATCTTGAGGCCCAGCGCCAGCTGGTGCAGCGTGTCCTGCTTGACGAGGTTGGCACGCACGCGAGAGAGATCGCCTTCCGGCAACGCCGACAACTGCCGATACAGCAGGCTCGCAACCGCCAGATTCAACACGGAATCACCCAGAAACTCCAGCCGCTCGTTGTGGTCGGCCGAAAAACTGCGGTGCGTGGTGGCGCGCTGAAGAAGGGATGGATCGGAGAAAACATGCTGCAGACGGGTCTGCAGCGCTTGAAGGCCGGGATGCACTAGTTGGTCTGTCCTTCAAAGCGATAGACAAGGTAGGCAGGGCCTGCCAGCGCTATCTCGCGGGAATACTTGAAGGAAACCACGATCTTGTTGTCCCCCCGTTTAGCAACCTCCAGATCTTTTCCCTGGATGGAGTTGATGGTGTCAATCGCAGCAGAGCGGTCGAAGTTCCCCCGGACATCCGCGACAGTGGAGGCTTCCTTGGCAGCTTTGCTCGCAGCCTTCTTGATCGCCTGATACTCCAGGAAAATCGGGACAGACTGTCCGCCAATAGCAAATGCAGCCACGGCGATCAAACCCACAAAAATCACCCCAATGAATGACAAACCGCGTTGGCGAAATGGGCTGGTAGAGCGATTGATATGCATGTGTTTCCCCCTCAGTGTCCAAAAAAGCTGGTCATCCATCAATGGAACGACCCAATGCGCTTGAGATTACCGAAATTCATCCAGACAAAAAAGGCCTTCCCGACGATATTGCCCTCAGGAACAAAGCCCCAGTAGCGCGAATCGAGCGAGTTGTCCCGGTTGTCCCCCATCATGAAATAGTGGCCCTCGGGCACCTTGCACACAACGCCCTCAACACTGTAACGGCAGTTCTTGCGATAGGCAAAATTGCTGGCGCCTTGTACAAAAGCGGGCACATCCGGGTTGTTCAACAAACGGTGGGGCTGTGCACCCAGTTGCTCTTCAAACTGTTTGAAGTAGCGCATCGAGTCTTCTTCGAAAAAGTCTGGCAGCGCCTTGGTGTCAATGGCCTGGCCGTTGACCGTGAGGCGCTTGTTGAGGTAGGCCACCTCGTCACCCGGCACACCCACCACCCGCTTGATGTAGTCAAGGCTCGGCTGGGGTGGATAGCGGAACACCAGAACATCACCGCGCGCAGGCTTGGCGCCCTCGGTGATCTTGGTATGGATCACCGGCAGGCGGACGCCGTAGGTGAACTTGTTCACCAGGATCAGGTCGCCCACCAGCAGGGTGGGAATCATCGAACCCGACGGGATTTTGAAGGGCTCGAAAAGAAACGACCTCAAAACAAACACGGCAACAATGACCGGGAAAAGCCCCGCCGTCCAGTCCAGCCACCAAGGCTGCATGAGCAGCCGCCCCTTGGCCTCCTGCACATCCACATCGACCTTCTGGATGCCCATGCGGTCCAGCTCCGCACGGCGTGCGGTCGCCGCATCTTCGACGGCCTGGGCGGCTCGGCGGCGTTGGGGCAAAAAGTAGAAACGCTCGGCCAGCCAGTACGCGCCCGTGACCACCGTGGCCAGGAACAACAGCAAGGCGAAATTGCCTTCGATGGCACCAAAGTACCAGGCCCCGATATAGCCACCAAATGCGGCCAGTACCAGGGATGTGAAAATCTGCATGAACTGGAGCATCAGTCTTCCACCTGCAAAATGGCCAGAAATGCCTCTTGTGGCACTTCGACCGATCCGATCTGTTTCATGCGTTTCTTGCCCGCTTTCTGCTTCTCAAGGAGCTTGCGTTTGCGGCTGACATCGCCGCCGTAACATTTTGCCAGCACGTTCTTGCGCAATGCCTTGATGGTCTCGCGCGCAATGATGTTGGCGCCGATGGCGGCCTGAATGGCCACGTCATACATCTGGCGGCTGATGATCTCGCGCATCTTGGCAACCACTGCGCGGCCACGGTACTGCGATTGTGATCGGTGCACGATGATGGACAGCGCGTCGACCTTTTCACCGTTCAGAAGGATATCCACCTTCACCACGTCGGACGCACGGTACTCCTTGAACTCGTAGTCCATGGATGCATAGCCACGCGACACCGACTTGAGCTTGTCGAAGAAGTCGAGCACGATTTCGCCCAGCGGCATTTCATAGGTGAGCATCACCTGGCGACCGTGGTACGCCATGTTCATCTGCACACCGCGCTTTTGGTTGGCGAGCGTCATCACCGGGCCGACATAGTCCTGGGGCATGTACAGATGCACCGTGACGATGGGCTCGCGGATTTCCTCAAGCCGCCCCTGGTCCGGCATCTTGGAGGGGTTCTCGACCATGATCACTTCACCATCGGCCTTGACCACTTGGTAGACCACGCTGGGTGCAGTCGTGATGAGATCCTGGTCAAACTCACGCTCCAGACGCTCCTGCACGATTTCCATGTGCAGCAGGCCAAGAAACCCGCAACGAAAACCGAAGCCCAACGCTTGGCTCACTTCCGGCTCGTAGTGCAGCGAAGCATCGTTGAGCTTGAGTTTTTCAAGCGCGTCACGCAGCGAGTCATATTCGCTCGCCTCGGTCGGGTACAGACCGGCAAACACCTGGGGCTGGATTTCCTTGAAGCCGGGGAGCGCCTCGGCGGCAGGGCCCGCATTGTTGGGCAATTTCTTTTCGAGCGTGATCGTGTCACCCACCTTGGCAGCCTGCAACTCCTTGATACCAGCGATGATGTAGCCCACCTGCCCTGCGTCAAGCGTGTTGCGCGGCTCGTTGGCGGGCGTGAACACGCCGAGGTTGTCCGCGTTGTACACCGCACCACTGGCCATCATCTTGATGCGCTCGCCCTTGAGCAAACGGCCATCGACCACGCGCACCAGCATCACCACACCCACGTAGCTGTCGAACCAGCTGTCGATGATCATCGCGCGAAGCGGTCCATCGGCATTGCCGCGCGGCGCGGGCACCTTGGCCACGATGGCTTCAAGGATCTCATCAATACCCATGCCGGTCTTGGCGGAGCAGGGAATCGCGTCGGTCGCGTCAATGCCGATCACATCTTCGATCTCAGCCTTGGCATTGTCGGGATCGGCATTGGGCAGATCCATCTTGTTGAGTACCGGCACCACCTCGACACCCAGATCCAATGCGGTGTAGCAGTTCGCAACGGTCTGAGCTTCCACGCCTTGCGAAGCATCCACCACCAGCAACGCGCCCTCGCATGCCGACAACGAGCGGCTCACTTCATACGAGAAGTCCACATGCCCCGGTGTGTCGATCAGATTGAGGTTGTAGACCTGCCCATCCTGCGCCTTGTATTGCAGCGCTGCGGTCTGCGCCTTGATGGTTATCCCACGCTCTTTTTCGATATCCATCGAGTCCAGAACCTGGGCCTCCATCTCACGGTCCGCAAGGCCTCCGCAGCGCTGGATCAAGCGATCTGCAAGCGTCGACTTGCCATGGTCGATGTGCGCAATGATGGAAAAATTTCTGATGTGGTTCATCAACGGAAAGCGTCAAGTGATTGAATTAAAACGGAGCACACAAGAAAAAAGGGCGCGTCGAATGGCGACGCGCCCTGAACCAACAATCATTGGCAACTGCGATAGTTGGAGCTTCATTGTAGGCAAAAAGCCCGCAGTAAAAAGCCCATCCGACTGCATCCAAGGGGAGTTGCCAGGGTGCAACAGGGATCTTATCAACAACTTATACACAGTCTGCACAACTACAACGCTGGACAACTTGTGGGTGAGCTGTGGATCGGCTGTGCATGACACCGTCACATCCCGCATCGTGAATCAACGTCCAGCCAATATATGAATTAGCGTTGAACAGGGGCCTCTATTCTATCGAAATCAGTTGATAGGCCCTCATAAAGTTAGCCAAGGCTAACTTGCAACATCGAAAGAAGGAAAAGACAAAAAAACCAAAATGCCCACACCTCCGGCAAAGGCCTGCTGCAAACGTGGGGAAATGGGTCAACCCATCCCCCCATATCTGCCACAACGCCACTCGTCATCGTCCGGGACGGATCAAGGCATATTGGGCCCACTCGCCGCGCCGATACAGCACATTGATGGACTTGTTCTTGTCGGCCTTGGCGAGTACAGCCTCAAACTCCTTCACACCAGACACTTCCGTGTTGGCAATCGCGAGAATCACATCCCCTTCGCGCAGGCCGGCACGTGCTGCGGCCTCTGTGGCGGTCGCGACCAGCACACCGCCCTTGATCTTGAGCTCCTTTTTCTGGGCGTCCGAAAGTTCCGTGACCGCCAATCCCATTTGCTGTGCAGCAGCCGAAGCCTTGGGTTTCTCCTCACGCTCCGCCGTTTTGGCCGCTGGCTTGTCGGGCTCAATTTCGGCAATGGTGATGCCCAGATCCCGCGAAGCGCCACGGCGGAATACGGTCATCGTGCTCTTGGTACCAGGCTTGGTATTGCCCACCAGTCGGGGCAGGTCCGCAACCTTCTCGATGGACTTGCCGTCAAAGCGGGTGATGATGTCACCAGCCTCCACGCCCGCCTTGTCTGCGGGTGACCCCGCCTCTACCCCGGTCACCAGCGCACCCTGGGCCTTGCCCAGGCCAATGGACTCCGCAACGTCCTTGGTGACCTGCCCGATCTGCACGCCGATACGGCCCCGTGTCACCCGACCGGATGCGCGCAACTGCTCACTCACGCGGATGGCCTCGTCCATCGGAATCGCGAACGAAATGCCCATGAATCCACCCGAGCGCGAATAGATCTGGCTGTTGATCCCCACCACCTCGCCACGCATGTTGATGAGCGGACCGCCCGAGTTGCCCGGGTTGATGGCCACATCGGTCTGGATGAACGGGAGATAGTCCCCCGTATCGCGCTGCTTGGCACTCACAATGCCCGCAGTCACGGTGTTCTCCAGCCCAAAGGGCGATCCAATCGCCATCACCCATTCGCCCACCCGCAGACGCCCCACATCACCCACCTTGACGGCAGGCAAGCCCGTGGCCTCGATCTTGACCACCGCCACATCAGTACGCTTGTCCGCACCAATGATCCTGGCCTTGAATTCGCGCTTGTCGGTCAGGGTGACGATCACCTCATCAGCGCCGTCCACGACATGCGCATTGGTCATCACAAACCCGTCCGCAGTCAGGATGAAGCCAGAACCCACGCCGCGCGGCTGCTCATCGTCTTGCGGCCGCTGAGGACGTTGCTGCCTGGGCACATTGGGGATCGGCACGCCAAAGCGGCGGAAGAACTCCATCATCTCCTCGTCCATGCCGTTTGCACTTGCACGGCTCGACGCTTTTTCTACCGTCCGAATATTGACCACCGAGGGCCCCACCTGATCCACCAGATCCGTAAAGTCTGGCAACCCGCGAACCGCTGCAGCAGGTTGTGCCAAGGCAGCTTGGGGCAAAGCCATGCCGCCAGCAGCCCCTGCGAACATGCATGCAAATGCCAGGGAGCGCAGCGCATTTCCATCGAACTTCGACATCATCGACCTTTCGTGATTGGTAGCAAATACAGTCATCAAACTGTGTGTAACTGTGAAGAGTGTGCCGCCATTTGGTTCCCGCATCGCAAATGCACTTCGCATGCCCCTGCAAACGGCCCCGCCACAGCGCAGGCTCAAAGACAGCAGCCGCCGGCATCACACCCGCTGGCCTCAGTGTCAGCGTGTGCGCTCCAATTGACCCGCAAACAGGCGAAGGGTCTGCAAAGGAACCTCCCCCACCGCTGTGAGCCATACATCGGGCAAGACCCGTTGCGCAAGAAGCTGCGTAGCCCCCATACCCGAGACCTGGGGCTGGGAGGGGTGTCGCTGGGGATCAAAGGTCTCGATGAACAGTGATACCGATGCAAGACCATCGGAGTACAGGCACTGCAAGACACCCTGCGCACCGTCGTCAGCAGACACAGCACGCCGATGGCAGCTCACCGGAACAAAGCCAGCAACCGGCTGACGAAGCACCCAGCCCTCGGCCGTGGCCGTTGTCTTGACCACGACCGGCGCCACCACCTTGTAACCAGCGGTCGCGTCCATCAGGCGTGAAAGCTGCTCCACGCGAACGGGGGCGTTCAAGTCCAACTCAGAGAATGCAGCCTGCTCCAGAACGCGTCCGTTCGCGCCCAAGGTCTGCAGCTTCACGACCAGACCGGTCTCCCGCTCGCTCCAAAGCTTGTAGCCAAAACGCAGCGAGTCCACGGGTTTGAACCACACCACGTCGGCAACAAATCCAGCAACGCGCTCTTGGCCCACAGGGCGTGCGGCATAGAACTGGGATATGGAAGTGCCCTCAACCACCGGAACTCGTGGAAACAGCCCAGAGGCATCTCGTCGATCCGAGCGCACCACACGCGACTGGAGCCAGAACGTACGTACCTCGTCGTTGCGCCGAAAAATGGTCCGGGGAGTGCCACTGAGAGCCTCCACGCGCTCCATCTGCTGCGCCCCTTCACAGGCGTGCCAGATGCGTGAACTAGCCATCGCTCCGGAAGCAGCCAGCACCACAAAGGTACCGGCATACGGGCGCGCGCAGGGCGCGCTGTGCATGCGCTCGATCCACTGCAGAATACTGCGCTCCGCAGGCGCGGGAGCCGCCTCTGCTGCAGAAGAAACACCCCCCTCTGCCGACGAGGCCCCTGCCGATACGGAGAGTCCTGTCACGCACAGGGCAGCAACCACCCCGTGTTTGAACTGCTGCGGCAGTGCTTTCAACCAAACGCACAAAACTCCCGGGTAGCTCATCACACAATCTCACCACGCCAGCAAGCCACTCCCGGCTCAGCGGCTGGGCGTCTCAAAGGTGGCATTGCGCAAAAATCCTGCAGGCATCTGCAAGGCGGATGTGCTGCCAAACTGCTTGTGTGCCGCCAGCAACTCATCCAGGCGGGGATCCCGAATCATCACCTGCGCTCCGCCATCGGCATCAGCCACTGCGACCACAGGGGCACCGGAGCTGGGGCCATTCGCACCCGACTCGGGAGAGATGGCCAGCTGGGCTCCACCCGTGGCACTGGGTGCACCATTGCCTTGCAACGTGGCCAGAGAGGTCCAACCAATCGCCGCAACTGCCGCCAGAGACGCAAAACCCGCGACCATTTTCCAGCGAAAGACCGACGCATTGGCAGCATCCGCCATTGCGGGGGCCACCACATCCACCTGCTGCACAGCAGCGGCCGCAGGACGTACAACAGGCCCTTCCTTGGCCAGTTCATCACGCAACCGCGCCATGAAATTCGGATTGGCAGGTTGCGCGAGGTCGGAAGAACGCAATACATCTCCCACCAAATGGTAGAGCTGCCAAGTGGCATGGCCCTCGGCTTGCGCCGCATAGGCCAGGGCGTCCGCCACCTCGTCCCCATGCAACTGACCATCCGCCAGTGCCGACAATTGCTCGCGCCTGCTTATCTCAGCCACCACAGCACCGCCCACCAATCCATCACTTCGTACAGCGTTGTTCATTTCATTACCTCACCACCGTTTGCCTGACTGGTTCTCAAGCAGAGGACGCACTTTTGCCGAAATGGCCTCTCGCGCCCGAAAAATCCGTGACCGCACCGTGCCGATGGGGCAATCCATGGCCGTCGCAATCTCTTCGTAACTCAGCCCTTCAATCTCGCGCAACGTTACCGCCTGGCGCAGATCGTCGGGCAACGCCTCCATAGCCGCATTCACGGCTTGCGCGATTTCTCGGGCAGCGAGTACGGTTTCGGGGGTTTCGTCGCTGGTTAGTTCGTGTCCGAGGCGGGAAGTTTCATCTTCGTCCTCGTTCCCCCGCAAAGCGTTCTCAGAGATGACCGGATTGCGTTTCATGTCCATGAGCGCCTTCTTGGCGGTATTGACAGCAATCCGGTAGAGCCAAGTGTAGAACTGCGCATCCCCCCGGAACTGGTGCAGCGCGCGGTAGGCCCGGATGAACGTCTCCTGCGCTATGTCTTGAACGATGTCGGTGTCCCGCACCATCCGGCCAATGAGACGCTCGATACGGCGCTGGTACTTGATGACCAGTAACTCATAGGCACGCTGATCGCCCGCTACCGCGCGCTCCACCAGTTGGAGGTCGCTATCTTCGGAAGGGGAAGGCGGAATTACAGTCATGGATACTCAGGATTCACGCCCACGGCTGCTGGCCGGGGCGGTTTCGTCAGCGTTGTCAGCGCCCGGTCTGGCGCGCGAATATACCGCACGCCGCAGATCCAGCCAACGCTCGGGCTGCGCGGAACACGCCAGCCACAGCCAGGTGCGGCGGTGCCCCACCGGAATGACATGCAGCCACAGATGTGACTGCAAATCGAGAAGGACTTCAGGAGGCCCGGACAATGCCATCCAGGCCGCCCCGGAGTTCGGAGCCACCAGTGTCCAGGTCTGGCCATCCCAGTGGATACCACCAGAGAATTGACAGAACCAGAAATGGAATGCGCTGGCGGCAGCCAGACACCAGAGACCACCCGCCATCGCTGCGGGCCATGGGGATGCAGCACCACCACTTCGAACGAACCAAGCAACCAGCCCCGCTGCGCTGATCAGCAACAATGCCCCCAGCAAGCCCCCGAACAGGCGGCTGCGCCGCAGGGGGTAAAACACCGAAGGTGGTCGCTGCGAAGTCACACCCACGAAACGCTACCAAGGCTGTGCCGCCTGCTTAGCACGGAACATAGGCCCGTGCTGAGCAACCAACGATTGCAGGACCGCAACAAGAACCACGACCTCGCCAAGTCGGGCGGCAGAGCACCTGACCCAATGATCAGACGCGCTTGAAAACCAGCGTCCCGTTGGTGCCACCAAAACCGAAGTTATTCTTGACTGCAACGTCGATCTTCATGTCACGCGCCGTGTTGGCGCAGTAGTCCAGATCGCACTCGGGGTCCTGATTCGCCAAATTGATGGTGGGTGGTACCTTTTGGTCATGCAAGGCCAGCACTGTAAAAATGCTTTCAATACCGCCCGCACCACCCAGCAAATGACCGGTCATGGACTTGGTGGAGCTCACCACAGCCTTGTAAGCATGGTCGCCCAAGGCCGCCTTGATGGCATTCGTCTCATTAATATCACCCAGCGGCGTGGAAGTGCCATGGGCGTTGAGGTAGTCAACTTGATCGGCATTCATGCCGGCATTGCGCAGGGCGTTGAGCATGGCACGGCGCGGACCATCCATACTGGGGGCCGTCATGTGGCCTGCATCGGCGCTCATGCCAAAACCACCCAGTTCCGCATAGATCTTGGCACCACGGGCTTTGGCATGCTCGTATTCCTCCAGCACCATGACCCCGGCGCCTTCACCCAAAACAAAACCATCTCGGTCCTTGTCCCAGGGGCGGGAAGCGGTCTTGGGGTCGTCGTTGCGGGTAGACAGGGCGCGCATGGCAGCAAAACCACCAATGCCCAGCGGCGACACCGTGGATTCAGTGCCACCCGCCACCACCACATCCGCATCACCGTATTCGATCATGCGGCCAGCCTCGCCAATGCAATGCAGGCCGGTTGTGCAGGCCGTCACGACCGCAAGGTTCGGCCCCTTGAAGCCAAAGCGCATGGACACATGGCCCGCCACCATATTGATGATGGACGCTGGTACAAAGAACGGCGTGATGCGCCGCGGACCGCGACTGACCAGTTCCGCGTGGGTATTCTCGATCAGTGGCAAGCCACCAATCCCCGAACCGATCACGCAGGCTATGCGTGTCGCAAACTCTTCACTGAGCGCTTCACCCGTGGGCAGACCGGCATCTTCAACCGCCTGTGCAGCAGCTGCAATGCCGAAATGGATGAAGCTGTCCATCGCGCGCGCATCCTTGGCGCTGATGTACGACTCCAGGTCAAGACCTTTGACCTCCCCTGCAATCTTGCAGGCAAAGTTCGACGTGTCGAACTTGGTGATGAGGTCAATACCGGATTTTCCGGCAAGGAGATTGGCCCAGGATTCGGCCACCGTGTTGCCCACGGGGCTGACGCATCCCAGGCCGGTCACGACAACGCGACGACGGCTCATGCGTAAAAACCTTCTGTTGATCGCTTGAGTCAGGCGCAGTGCGCCGCTCAGGCCTTCTGGTGGGTGTTGGCGTAGTCGATGGCGTTTTGCACCGTCGTGATCTTCTCGGCGTCTTCGTCAGGGATCTCGATGCCGAATTCGTCTTCCAGTGCCATCACCAGTTCCACCGTGTCGAGCGAGTCGGCACCGAGGTCTGCCACGAAGGCCTTTTCATTGGTGACTTGGGACTCTTCCACACCGAGTTGTTCGGCAATGATTTTTTTGACGCGTGCTTCGATATCGCTCATGGTTTCCCTCTGGGGGTTGTGAATGAATCCGCGATTCTAGCCGCTTAAGGAGAAGCCCCTCAGCAGCCCGCCGTCCGGATGAACCGGCGTTAACTTGTCTCAATTACATGTACATGCCGCCATTGACATGCAACTCCTGCCCGGTCACGTACCCTGCTTCGCGCGAAGCAAGGTAGGCCACGGCATGTGCGATGTCTTGCGGCTTGCCCATATGCCCCAAAGGGATCTGGGCGTTGAGGGCTTTTTGCTGTTCTTCGGGCAGCACCGACGTCATATCCGTCTCGATAAATCCCGGCGCTACACAATTGACCGTGATGCTGCGGCTGCCCAGTTCGCGGGCCAGTGCACGGGTCATTCCCGCCACTCCAGCCTTGGCTGCCGCGTAGTTGGCCTGACCAGGATTGCCCGATGCCCCCACCACACTGGTGATGCTGATGATGCGCCCGAATCGCTGTTTCATCATCGGGCGAATCGCCGCGCGGCTCACGCGGAAAACCGCCTTGAGATTGGTGTCCAGCACCGCATCCCAGTCATCGTCCTTCATGCGCATGGCCAGGGTGTCGCGGGTGATGCCCGCATTGTTGACCAGCACATGCAGACCACCCTGCTGCTTGACGATGGAATCCATCAACGCCTCGATGGCAGCTCCGTCATTCACATTCAGATTGGCACCACGGCAGCCGGGGTAGGCCGCCAGGGCCTGGCTGATGCGCTCGGCGCCATCGTCCGTCGTGGCCGTGCCCACCACCTGGTAGCCACGTACCGCCAGCTCGAGCGCAATGGCCGCACCAATGCCGCGCGATGCGCCTGTGACCAACGCCACTTGCGCGGCCGATGAGGATTGCGTCATGCCAACAACTCCCGGGTTTCGGCCAGCGTGGCCATATCAAACAGTGCCGCACCCACCAGCTCAGGATCGATGCGCTTGGTCAGACCCGCCAGCACTTTGCCAGGGCCACTTTCAATAATATGGGTGACCCCCCGGGCCTTGAGGGCCTGCACACACTCCACCCAGCGCACGGGGCCAAAGGCCTGGCGGTAGAGCGCGTCTCGGATCGCCTCAGCGTCCTGCTGCACCGCGACATCCACATTGTTCAGAACCGGAATCTGGGGCGCAGCAAGCGCCACATCCGCCAGCGCCAAGCGCAGCTTCTCAGCGGCAGGCTTCATCAGGCTGGAGTGAAAAGGGGCGGACACCGGCAACGGCAGTGCGCGCTTGGCACCTGCCGCCTTGAGCATTTCGCAGGCCTTTTCGACGCCGGCCTTGGTGCCCGCAATGACCGTCTGGACGGGGTCGTTGAAATTGACAGCCTCAACCACTTCTGCCGTTCCCACACCGAACGAGGCCACTGCCTCGGCACATCCTGCGATGACCTTGGAAGCCTCCATCCCCAAGATGGCAGCCATGGCGCCAGTGCCAACCGGCACGGCCTCCTGCATGGCAGCTGCACGCAGGCGCACCAGCGGCGCCGCCTGGGCCAGCGTCAACACACCTGCGGCAACCAGCGCCGAATACTCGCCCAGAGAATGCCCCGCAACAGCGACCGGGGCTGCACCACCTTCTGCACGCCAGACACGCCATGCAGCCACCCCAGCCACCAGCATCACCGGCTGCGTGTTGGTGGTCAGGGCCAGCGCCTCCTTGGGACCTTCCTTGATCAGCAGGCCGATGTTTTCACCCAGGGCATCCGAGGCTTCCTGCACGGTCTGGGCCACCACCGGGTGATCACCCCATCCGTCGAGCATGCCCACCGATTGCGAGCCTTGTCCCGGAAAGACAAATGCAAAAGACTTCATGAAAAATCCAGAAATATGATTGAAATTGATGCCTAGCGCTTATCCAGCAAGCGCCAAAAGCTATAACTTCAGGAGCACCGCGCCCCAGGTAAAGCCGCCGCCCACACCTTCGAGCAGCAGGGTCTCACCCTTTTTGACCTGGCCCGTACGCACCGCATGGTCCAGCGCCAGGGGGATAGAGGCTGCCGAGGTGTTGCCATGCTGATCCACCGTGACCACCACCTTGTCCATGGACAGCTTGAGCTTGCGGGCCGTGCCCTGCATGATGCGGATATTGGCCTGGTGTGGAATCAGCCAGTCAATATCGGCCTCGGTCAGCCCCGCCTTGGCCAGCACCGCATGCGCGGCCTTCTCCAGCACGCCCACCGCCAGCTTGAAGACAGCCTGCCCGTCCATCTTGAGGACAGGGTCCCCCAGGACCTTGCCACCCGACACGTTGCCGGGCACACACAGGATGCCGACATGTTTGCCGTCGGCATGCAGGTCGCTGGACAGGATGCCCGGCGTTTCCGATGCCTCCAGCACCACTGCACCAGCACCATCACCAAACAACACGCAGGTCGTGCGGTCATTGAAATCCAGAATACGGCTGAAAACTTCTGCCCCAATGACCAGCGCGCGGTTGGCAGCGCCCGTCTGGATCATGGCATCCGCCACGGACAGGGCATAGACAAAACCGCTGCACACCGCCTGCACATCAAACGCAGGGCAACCATTGGCTCCCAGCTTGTTCTGCAATATGCAAGCAGCCGAGGGAAACACCATATCCGGGGTGGACGTGGCCACGATGATCAGATCAATGTCGGTCGGCAGTAGGCCCGCCGCCTGCAAGGCATTGCGCGCAGCCTCCAGGCCCAGATCGCTGCAGGCAACATCAGGCGCTGCAAAGTGGCGCGCGCGGATGCCGGTGCGCTCCACGATCCACTCATCTGAGGTTTCGATGCCGCGCTGGGCCAGTTCAGCCACCAGATCAGCGTTGGTCAGCCGGCGCGGGGGCAGGTAGCTGCCGGTGCCGGTAATGCGGGAGTAGCGTCTCATCAATGTGTCATCGTCGCCGCAACGCCAGGCTGGGGCTGGGCATCCGCAGGCACCAGAAGCGGCGCTGCGTGCGCAATCCGGGTCCGGACGCGGTCGAGCAGGTTGTTGCGGGCTGCATCATACGCCCGGTTCAAAGCCTGCTCGAACGCCATTGTGTCAGCCGACCCATGGCTCTTGAACACCAGCCCGCGCAGCCCCAGGAGCGCCGCGCCGTTGTAACGGCGGTAGTCCATGCGCTTCATGAGCGCTTTTAAGATCGGATACGCGGTGATCGCAGCGATTTTAGTGAAGATGTTGCGAGAGAACTCCGTTTTCAGGGCACCAATGATCATCGATGCCACCCCTTCACTGGCTTTGAGGGCCACATTGCCCACAAATCCGTCGCATACCACGATGTCAACGGTGCCCTTGAAAATGTCATTGCCTTCAACATTTCCATAAAAATTCAAATCACCGGAATTGGCTGCAGATCGAAGCAATTCACCGGCTTTTTTGATTACTTCACTACCTTTGATCGCCTCTTCACCGATATTGAGCAAACCGACGGTGGGCTCCCCGCCATCCCGAAGGACCGAAACCAAGGCAGAGCCCATCACGGCAAACTGCAGCAAATGCTCGGCGGAACAATCCACATTCGCCCCAAGGTCCAGCACCGTGGTGGCACCACCTGCGGCGTTGGGCAATTGCGTCGCAATGGCGGGGCGGTCGATGCCGTCCAGCGTCTTGAGGAGATACCGGGCAATAGCCATCAGCGCGCCGGTATTGCCTGCCGAAACGGCCGCAGAGGCCGCGCCATCCTTGACCTGCTGAATCGCCACGCGCATGGAAGAATCTTTCTTCTTGCGCAGAGCCACCTCGACAGGATCATCCATGGCCACCACTTCGGTAGCAGGAATGATCGTGGCACGGTCGTGCGAAAACGATTGCAGACTATCCACCAGGCCGACGAGCAGCAGGCGGGCATCAGGGTGTGTATCGAGAAACTGGCGGCACGCCGCGAGCGTGACGCGGGGGCCATGGTCGCCCCCCATGCAGTCAACAGCCAGTGTGATCATGGGCGACTTGTCCGGCCGGCCAGGAGGGCCGGAAAAATAAATACGACGGTCAAAACAAAGGCCCGCGCTACGGTTTCAGTAGCAACGGGCCTTTGGATGGGGCGAAGATCAGGCTTCAGACTTGTTCTTCAGCACCTGACGGCCACGGTAGAAACCGTTGGGGCTGATGTGGTGACGCAGGTGCGTTTCACCGGTGGTGGGTTCCACAGCAATGCCTGGCACATTCAGGGCATTGTGCGAGCGGTGCATGCCGCGCTTGGAGGGGGACTTTTTGTTTTGCTGAACGGCCATGATGGCTCCTGATCTGGAATAGGTTGGTAAAAACGCGATCAGCCCAAAAGACACGATGGGGTTCGCGTGAAGCCCACGATTATAACCCAAATGATTTTTGGGTCGTCCAATCAGCCCTTGTTGTCTTTGCGCAGTGCGGCCAACGCCGCAAAAGGATTGGGCTTTTCGTCGTTGGCTTCCTCAAAATCGTCGTCCGAAGAAGCCAGTGGTACTGCGGTGGGGCACTCGTCGTGTTTGGGCACCACGGGCAAGGCCATCAGCAACTCATCCTCAATCAGCTCGTGAAGGTCAAACTCGCGGCTCATGGCCAGCAGGTCTTCTTCGCTTTCGTCGTCCAGAGCCTCTGCGGTGGCCTCGTCGGCCACGAAGCGAAACTCACGGTCCACCTCCAGCGGCACATCCACCGGCGTCATGCAACGCTGGCATTCCATGGGGAAGCTCGCAGTAACCTTGATATGCAGCCAGACTTGGCCCATGCCGCCCAGCGCCGTGCGCACTTCGCCCACAGCCTCCCAGTCCACCATCAGGTCCGGGTGCAGGCCCTTGGCCTCCTGGGCCAGGCGTTCGTACTTCAGCAGTGAATCGTGGCCCGCCAGCCGACCGCCCGCCTGTGCAAAGGCTTTCACGTCGAGGCGCTGGGGGGAGAATTCCTTGGTCATGGCGGCAGTGTAAGAGAATCGGCGCATGCATCAATCCCCCCCCCTGAAACGCCCTCTGGTATTGGGCTCCACATCGCGGTATCGGCGTGAATTGCTAGAGCGGTTGAACCTGCCTTTCGACGTCACGGCCCCGGAGGTGGATGAGACCCCCCTGCCCGGCGAAGCCCCTCGCTCACTGGCCTTGCGCCTGGCGCTGGCCAAGGCACGCGCCGTGGCGCAACTCCACCCCGATGCGGTGGTAATCGGCTCCGACCAGGTTGCCGACCTCGCTGGCGAGCCCCTGGGCAAGCCCGGCCACCACGAGCGTGCGGTGGCGCAACTGCGCCAGATGCGCGGCCAGACCGTGGTGTTCCAGACCGCCGTGGCCGTGGTGTGCGCCGCGACGGGTTTCGAGCAGATCGACCTGGCCCCGGTGGAGGTGAAATTCCGTGACCTGTCCGACGCGGAAATCGAGCGCTACCTGCGCGCCGAGCAACCCTACGATTGCGCTGGCAGCGCCAAGAGCGAAGGCCTGGGCATTGCGCTGCTGGATGCCATCCACAGCGACGATCCCACAGCCCTCATCGGACTGCCTTTGATCCGCACCTGCCGCATGCTGCGCGCGGCAGGCTTGGTGCTGCCATGACAAATCCCCCCACCGAACCGCGCTCTGGCGCTCGCAAGGGCACGCTTTATCTCGTGCCCGCCCCCCTCGACTTTGGCTGCGACACCCAGGTCCCGCTGCAGAATGCCTTGCCCTCCGCCACCCTTCAGACGGCTGCCCGGCTGACCCAGTGGGTGTGCGAGAACGCCAAGAGTACACGCGCCTACCTCAAACGCATCGACGCACTGCACCCCCTGGCAGCCCCCCTGCAGCAACAGCAGATCACCGAGCTTCCCCGCGAAGTCCACAAAAAAGGCGACCATGGCGACAAAGGATCAGCCCCGTTCGACGCACGCCCGCTGCTCGCAGCGGCACTGAATGGGCACGACATGGGGCTGATCAGCGAGGCGGGCATGCCTGCAGTGGCCGACCCCGGTTCGTCTGTGGTGCGCGCGGCACACGACCTTGATATCCCCGTTGTACCCCTCGTGGGCCCTGTGTCGCTGCTGCTGGCGCTGGCGGCCAGCGGATTGAACGGGCAAAACTTTGCGTTTGTCGGCTACCTGCCTCAGGACAGCCAGGAGCGCAACCAGCGTATCAAGGAGTTGGAAAGCCTGGCCCTCAAGACAGGACAGACCCAGCTTTTCATCGAAACTCCCTACCGCAACGCCGCCCTCTGGCAGGCCCTGGTGCAAACGCTGCAGCCCCACACCCGCCTGGCGCTGGCCAGCGGGCTGACGCTGCCCGACGCACGCATCCGCAGCCAGCTCGTGCGGCAATGGCGCCAGCAACCCACGCCCCCAGACAACCGCACCCCTGTCGTGTTTGCGATGGGCCGCTGAGCATGAACCGTCTATTCACTATATTTTTTATAGCTGTTAGCACTTATGGTTCAAGCGCTGAGGCCACTATTCGTTGTGAATTGAATGGCAAACCCATCAATATCTCCAACGGTGCCGAAACCGCCGGCCAGTCCGGGCTGGTGCGCTGCCGCGAAGAAGACACCGGCCACCTCCAGCGCGAGCAGGAACTGCGCGACGGAAAGTTCGTGGGCCTGGAGCGCATGTTCGACCGCGAAGGCCGCCTGCAGCGCGAACGCACGGTCAACGAACGCGGCAACAGCCACGGCCGGGTGGCCGAGTTCTGGCCCAACGGCCAGGTGCGGCGCGAAGAAACCGCCGACAACGGCCGCACCCAGGGGGCCGTGAGGCGCTTTGACGCCACCGGCCGCGTGGAGCGCGTGTCGTACCACGGCGGAGGGCAGGAGCTGTTCTATGTGGAAACCAACAGCAAGGGCCAGCCCACACGCCTGTTCTGCCCGCGCACCAGCGTGCTGCCCGAAGACCGCAAACTCTGCGGCTTTGACGGTGCCACTGACACCCTGCTCCATGCAGACAACGGCGCCAAAACCGCGCAGCTGCACTACGACCAGGGCCGCCTGCTGAGCGCGACCGAATGGACCCGCGACGGCATCGTCGCCGCCCAGCAACTCGTGGTGGACGGTCGGCGTGTGCACCGCAGCTTCACCACCGAGGGCGGCAAAAGTGTGCTGCGCGAGGAACGGGTGTTCGCACCGGATGAGCGCACACTGCGCGATACGCGCGGCTCGCTGCTCAGCGCCAAGCGCTACGGCGCATCCGGCCAGCTGATCGAGCAGCGCAGTTTTGCCGATGGGCGGGAGGTGCAGGTCGAGCGCTGGTACCTCAACGGATTGGTGCGAGAGCGCAGCACCTGGACCGGCACCGGTGAGCAGGGGCGCGTGCAGCGCGAGATGTACCGTGACGATGGCAAGCTGGCGCGGCGCGAGCAGCTCAATGCCGAGCAATGGCCCGTGGGCACGCAGCAGGCCTTTCACGACAACGGCCGGCTGGCGATTGAAGAACAGTATTCAGCCCCCGATGCCCGGGGACGCACGCGCCTTACGGCCCGCAAGCAGTGGGACGAGACGGGCAAGCTGGTGGCCGACGACACCATCCTGGAAGACGGCTCGCGCCAGCGCAAGGCGGGCGGGCTGGACAGCTAAAACCCCCCTCCTGCCAGCCCTCGGAGGCCCGGCACTGCAGGATGCGTCACACCACGTACCGCCACGCAGGCCCAGATGCAAAAAAGCCCCGTGTGGAGTCTCCACCCGGGGCTTTTTTTGTGCATGGCCCAAAGGCCGCGTCGGACGGTGTCAGCGCAGCTGAGGTCCAGCCACGGCCAGTGACTTCACGGCGCCCACACCAATCGCCGCGCCAAAGCGCTTGACAAGCCGTTCCGCCACATTGTCGCGGCGGGTGTAGTCGATGATGTCTTCGGCCTTCACCACCTCGCGGGCCACATAGTCCAGGTTGCCCAGCTTGTCGGCCAGGCCCATTTCCACGGCCTGCTGGCCGGTCCAGAACAGGCCACTGAAGGTGTCGGGCGTGGTCTTGAGGCGGTCACCACGCCCGGCTTTCACCACGGCAATGAACTGCTGGTGGATCTGGTCGAGCATGGTCTGCGCGTAGGCACGCTGCTTTTCGGTCTGCGGGCTGAACGGGTCGAGGAAACCCTTGTTCTCGCCAGCGGTCAGCAGGCGGCGCTCCACACCCAGCTTTTCCATGGTGCCGGTGAAGCCAAAGCCATCCATCAGCACGCCGATACTGCCCACGATGCTGGCCTTGTCCACGTAGATGTCGTCCGCTGCAGCGGCAATGTAATAAGCCGCCGAGGCGCAGGTTTCTTCAACCACGGCGTAGATCGGCTTGTTGTGCTTGGCCTTCAAACGAACAATTTCGTCATTGATGATGCCGGCCTGCACCGGGCTGCCGCCGGGGGAGTTGATGAGCAGCACCAGGGCCTGCGAGCCTTCGTCCTCCAGCGCGCTGCGCATGGCGGCCACCACAAACTCGGCGCTGGCCTCGGCGCCGCTGGCGATCTCACCTTTGATGTCCACCACCGCCGTATGGGGCGTGCTCTTGCTGGCACTGGGCGATGCCTGGCGCAGGGCCGCAAAGGCAACTGCGGCAATCAGCAACAGCCATGCCAGGCGGAAGAAGATCTTCCAGCGGCGGGCGCTGCGCTGTTCTTGGAGGGCGGAGAAGGCCAGCTTTTCAAGCGTGGCGCGCTCCCAGCCGGGTTCACGCGATGAGTCGCTCACAGATGCTCCTGAATTTGTAGCTGCTTGCGCCCACAGGTCGGGCGCGGGATTACTTTTTGGGTCAAAACCCGAAGAGCCGGGCTGCTGGGGGTCTGTCATGTCGTACGTCCTGGGCACTGCAACACTGCTGCCCGCGCATCGCGCTGGCTGGCACCAGGCGACAGCACATAAGGGTAATTCATCTGGATTTTCTAGAACTCTACGGGTTGCAGGTTGTAGGCAGTATGCCAGTGCACCACACCATCGCTTTCGGACAAAGCAATTTTCACCAGCCCGCCGCGGCACGGGCCGCCCGCGCACTGGCCGGTGCTCGGCAGGTAGGCGGCCCCGTGGGTGGCACACAGCAGCCAGTGGCCCGTGTCGTCAAAAAAGCGGTCCGGCTGGTAGTCCATCTCCATGGCCACATGGGTGCAGCGGTTCAGGTAGGCATGCGGCAGGCCCTGGTAGCGGATCGCAAAGGCCCGGCAGGTCTGACCTGCGTACTGCACATCAAACGGAACCGCCAAGCCCCCATCGACGAGGTCGGCACTGTTGCACAGCGCAATGGGCTGATCGGGTGGTGTGGTCATGGGCTCGTCCCGCTCCAATATCCGGCGTCACGCGTTGTGCAGCAGCCAATCGTGCAGCTCGCGCACCGAATGCACGACCGCCAGCGGCTGGAGCGCGTGAAAGGCGTCGGGCTCATGCGCGCCATAGCTCACCCCCACGCTCGCACAGCGCGCGTTGACCGCCATCTGCAGGTCGTGGGTGGTGTCGCCAATCATCAGCAGGCGCTCCGGCGCCACGTCAAATTCGGCCATCAGCTCCTGCAGCATCAGCGGGTGCGGCTTGCCAGCGGTCTGGTCGGCGGTGCGCGAGCCGTCAAACACGCCGCGCAAGTCCACCGAGTGCAGCGCATCGTCCAGCCCGCGCCGGCTTTTGCCCGTGGCCACGGCCAGCAGGTGGCCGCGTTCACGCAGGTCGTTCAGCAGGGGCAGTACGCCGTCGAACAGGCTCAGGTCGTCCTGGTGCTGGATGTAGTGGAAGCGGTAGCGGTTGCCCAGCTCGGTGTACTTTTCGGTTGGCACATCCGGCGCCGCATGGGCCAGGGCCTGCATCAAGCCCATGCCAATCACATAGGCCGCCTCTTTGTCGGTGGGCACGGTGCCACCCACGTCACGCACCGCCGCCTGGATGCAGCGCACGATGATGGCGGTGGAGTCGAACAGGGTGCCATCCCAGTCAAAGGCGATGAGGTCGAAGCGGCGCGGACGGAAGTTTTTGGCAGACATGGAGGGGGTTCTTCGCGCAGGATCGTCAGGCAGGGGACACAAAATCGGCCAGCTCGCGGGGCAGCTCGGCAATCAGCTGCACACGCTCGCCCGAAGCGGGGTGATTGAACTGTAACCGCCATGCGTGCAGGAACATGCGCTTCATCGAGAGCTTCTGAAGGCGCCTGTTGAGGTCAAAGTCGCCGTATTTGTCGTCCCCGACGATGGCGTGGCCCTGGCTGGCCAGGTGCACACGAATCTGGTGGGTGCGACCGGTCTTGATGGTCACCTCCAGCAACGACATGGCGGGCAGGCCCTGCGCAGCGCGCGCGGGCACGGTGCTGCGCACCTTGACCAGTGTGATGGACCGCATGCCATCCGGGTCGTCGGCCGTGGTCACACGCACGCGGCGCTCGCCGTCAGCCTGCAGGTATTTGTGCAGGGGCAGGTCGATGACTTTTTTGTTGGCAGGCCAGGTGCCCGTGACCAGTGCCAGATAGGTCTTTCCCGTTTCTCGCTCGCGGAACTGGTCCTGCAGGTGGGTAAGCGCAGACCGCTTCTTGGCCACCAGCAGGATGCCCGAGGTGTCGCGGTCCAGCCGGTGCACCAGTTCCAGGAACTTGGAAGCCGGCCGCGCCTGGCGCAGCTGCTCGATCACGCCAAAGCTCACCCCGCTACCGCCATGCACCGCCACGCCAGCAGGTTTGTCGATGGCGATCAGGTGCTCGTCTTCGAGCAGGATGGGGAATTCGCGCGCGGGCGCCGGGCGCTCGGCCTTTTCGGCCACCTTGTCTGAAATTCGAACAGGAGGCAGGCGCACCACGTCCCCTGCTTCCACGCGGGTGTCGGCACTCACGCGGCCTTTGTTGATGCGCACCTCGCCGCTGCGGATGATGCGGTAGACATGCGTTTTAGGCACACCTTTCAAGTGGCGTATCAAAAAGTTATCGAGCCGCTGGCCTGCGGAGTCAGCATCCACTTCCACCAGGCGGGCTGCGGGAAGCCCCCCAGGGGCGGCGGGCGGTTTGGCCCCTATAATGTGTTTCACCTGCGCGTTGTTATGTAAGTGGTTGATTTGTCTGGAGTTTAGTCCACACAGCCCTTGCCCCTCGTGCAGGCAGGTCGATGCCAGCGGGCGTCGTGCGCGCAGATTGCAGGCCAGATGCCTGTGGTGGCCAGCACGCCGTGCGGCGGGCTGACAGATTGAAACACTGATACGGAATCCCCCAAGCTGGCAGATGTTCCCTACCCGGGCGCAGCCTGCCAGCGGATCAAAGCGAGCATGTGGTTGTTGATGGCATGGATGGTGACCCTGTGGCGGAGGCTGCGGCCTTTGGCTGCATGCTCAAAATCGCCCTCAGCGCACAGCCAGCAAGCGCAATCAGCTACTCTTTTGCTAGCAAAACTGCGTTCCTACCACTCGCCCCCATCCACGCGCCCCTGCCTCCCGATGCTGCGCTAGAGCGCAGCAGATCATTGGCATCCCCGGCAATTCCCTTCGTTTCGATGCGTCAGTCCAGGCATTCACAGCTCCTGTAGAGCTTGTTGCATTGGTTTGGAAACTGTGGGCGGCAGCCCGCGCAGCCCTCTCCGTGGGTCACGGTTGGCTGCTCCGCTGCTGTCCGCGAAACACTGAAGGAATCGCATCATGAAGCGGATGCTCATCAACGCCACGCAGCCCGAAGAACGGCGCCTGGCCATCGTCGACGGACAAAAACTCCTCGACTACGAAATCGAAATCGAAGGGCGCGAGCAGCGCAAGGGCAACATCTACAAGGCCGTCGTCACGCGCGTCGAGCCCTCGCTGGAAGCCTGTTTTGTGGACTACGGCGAAGACCGCCATGGCTTCCTGCCGTTCAAGGAAATCTCGCGCAGCTACTTCACCCCCGGTGTCTCGCCCAGCCAGGCGCGCATCAATGAGGTGATCAAGGAAGGCCAGGAGCTGCTGGTCCAGGTTGAAAAGGAAGAGCGCGGCAACAAGGGCGCTGCCCTGACCACCTTCGTCTCGCTGGCTGGCCGCTACGTGGTGCTGATGCCCAACAACCCCCGGGGCGGTGGCGTTTCGCGCCGCATCGAGGGCGAGGACCGCGCCGAGCTCAAGGAGGCGATGGACCAGCTCGAATACCCGAACGGCATGTCCATCATCGCGCGCACCGCCGGCATTGGCCGCACCGCGCCCGAGCTGCAGTGGGATCTGAACTACCTCCTCAAGCTGTGGAATGCCATCGACGGCGCCGCCAAGGGTGGCAAGGGCGCCTTCCTGATCTACCAGGAATCGAGCCTGGTGATCCGCGCGATCCGCGACTACTTCAACAACGACATCGGTGACATCCTCATCGATACCGACGACATCTACGAACAGGCACAGCAGTTCATGGCGCACGTCATGCCCGAGCATGCCGCCCGCGTGAAGCGCTACCGCGACGACGCCGCCCTGTTCAGCCGCTTCCAGATCGAGCACCAGATCGAATCGGCCTACGCCCGCACCGTGCAGCTGCCCTCGGGTGGCGCCATCGTGATCGACCACACCGAAGCGCTGGTGTCCGTGGACGTGAACTCGGCCCGCGCCATCAAGGGCGGCGACATCGAGGAAACCGCCACCCGCACCAACCTGGAAGCTGCCGACGAAGTGGCCCGCCAGATGCGCCTGCGCGACCTGGGCGGCCTGATCGTGATCGACTTCATCGACATGGAGGAGAGCAAGAACCGCCGCGAAGTGGAAAACCGCCTGCGCGACGCCTTGCGCCAGGACCGTGCCCGCGTGCAGTTCGGCACCATCAGCAAGTTCGGCCTCATGGAAATGAGCCGCCAGCGCCTCAAGCCCGCCTTGAGCGAAGGCTCGTCCATCCCCTGCCCCCGCTGCGGCGGCTCGGGCCACATCCGCGACACCGAATCGTCGGCCCTGCAGATCCTGCGGATCATTCAGGAAGAGTCGATGAAGGACAACACGGCCGCCGTGCACTGCCAGGTGCCGGTGGAAGTGGCCTCGTTCCTGCTGAACGAGAAGCGCACCGAGATCGCCAAGATCGAACTCAAGCAGCGCGTGGCCGTGCTGATGGTGCCCAACAAGACGCTGGAAACCCCCAACTACCGCCTGGAACGCCTCAAGCACGACGACCCGCGCCTGGACCACATCGAAGCCAGCTACAAGCTTGCCGAAGAAGTGGAAGACCCCACCGCCGTGACGCGCCGCTCGCAAGAGCCCACCAACAAGCAGACGCCGGTGATCAAGGGCGTGTTGCCCGACGCACCCGCCCCGGTGGCCGAGCCCCGTGCCGAAGGCGCCGCCCGCCCACCACGCGCCGGCCAGCGCCCTGCCGCTGCGACCGCGCCAGCACCCGCCCCCGTGGCAACGCCAGCCCCGGCTGCGGCCGCCCCCCAAGAGCAAGGCTTCTTTGGGTGGATCAAGAGCCTGTTCGGCGTTGGCACCACACCGGCAGCCCCTGCCCCCGTGGTTGCACCCGCACCGGCAGCAGCCCCGGAGACCACCGCCCGTGGCGAACCCCGCCGCGATGGCCGCAACGGTGAAGGCCGTGGCCGCCGTGGTGGCCGCGACGGCAACCGGGACGGCCAGCGCGAAGGCGCACCCCGTGACGGCAACCGCGAAGGCAACGGCGAAGGCCGGGGCCGCCGTGGCGAACGCTCGGCCGAAGGCCGCGCACCCCGCGACGCCGAGCGCCGCCCCGAAGGCGAGGCCCGCGAAGGCCAAGGCCGCGACGGTGGCCGCAATGGACGCGAAGGGCGTGAAGGAGGCGGCCGTGGCCGCCGTGACAACACCGAGCCGCGCAACCAGAACGCGGGCTTGAACGGTGATAACAACACCGCCGTGACCGCACAGGTGGAAGGCCCCAACGCTGGCAATCCCGGCAACAGCACAGAAGGCCAACCCACCCAGCAGCCCCGTGGCGAACGCGGCCCACGCCGTGAACGTGGGGATCGCGGCAACCGTGGCGAACGTGGCGAGCGCGCCCCCCGCGCGGTGGAAGCCCAGGAAACGGCCGCTGCCGCAGCGCCTGGCGACTTTGCCGACACAGCGCCACTGGCTGCCTTGCCCGATCTGGACCTGTCCGGCAACGACGCTCAGCCCAACGGCAATGGAGCCGCTGCAGAAGAACAGCGTCGCGAGCGCCGTTCGCGCGACCGCTACGGCCGTGACCGCCGCGAGCGTGGCGAACGCGGTCCGCGTGACAACAACGGCAATGCCGAAGCCGCCGCACCGGCGATGCTGGATTTCGACCCCACGCAGGCCGAGCCAGCACCCGCGCAGGACGAAGCGCCACGCCGCAGCTACTTCACGGCCCCTGCAGCGGAGCCAGCGGCAGCGGCACCCGCTCCAGCGCCTGTGGCAGCACCCGCGCCCGCCCCGGCCCACGCACCGGCCCCCGTTGCTGCACCTGTCGCCGCGCCGGTAGCAGCCCCGGTGGCGGCCGCGCCAGCACCTGTGGCGGCACCAGCGCCTGTTGCAGCACCTGCACCCGCTGCGGCACCCGTCGCACCGGTGGTACCCGCTGCGAACGGTCTGCCCCGCGTCCAGGCGTTCGCACTGCCCATCGACGAGCTGCAGCAAGTGGCTGCCGCGTCGGGCCTGCAGTGGGTCAACTCCGACATGGACAAGATCGCTGCCGTGCAAGCTGCGATTGCCGCCGAGCCCAAGCCCATCCGCGTGCCGCGCGAGCGCCCACCTGCAGTAGTGCTGGACGAAGGCCCGCTGGTGCTGGTGGAAACCCGCCGCGACCTGTCTGCCATGAAGCTGCCGTTTGAGCAGACTCCCTCGGCCTGATGCGCTGAAAACAGCTGCTGCCCCTCCGGGAGCCGCAGCTATGCAAAAAGAAGGCGGCCCAGGCCGCCTTCTTCTTTTGCGGGAGCCTGCCAATGCCCGCAAGCGCCCGAAGACAGTCCTTCAACAGGTACCATTTCGAGCCACCGCCTCCCCAGAATCGCAGCAGCCCACCCGGCCACCTGCTTCACCTTCCGAGATCCACGGACCTTCTGCCTCCATGCTGTTCCTGCTGTCTCCCGCCAAATCGCTCGACTACGACACGCCCTTGCCCGAAGGCCTGCCACACACCACGCCCCAGTTTGTGGCGCAATCCACCGCGCTCATTGAGGTGCTGCGCGAGCAATCTCCGCAGCAAATCGCTTCGCTGATGGACCTGAGTGACAAGCTCGCCGCGCTAAACGTGGCGCGCTACCAGGCCTGGCGCCCCCGTTTCACGGCCGCCAACTCGCGCCAGGCGCTGCTGGCCTTCAACGGCGATGTGTACGAGGGACTGGACGCCCGCACGCTCGCCCCGCAGGACCTGGACTGGGCACAAAGCCATGTGGCCATCTTGAGCGGCCTCTATGGCGTGCTGCGGCCGCTGGACCGCATGCAGCCCTACCGCCTGGAAATGGGCACGCGCCTGGCCACCAGCGCAGGCAGCAGCCTGTACCAGTTCTGGGGCAGCCAGATTGCCGAGCACCTCAACACCCGCCTGCGCGCCGACACGACCCCCGTGGTGGTCAACCTGGCGTCGCAGGAATACTTCAAGTCCGTCGACCGCAAGGCGCTCAAGGCCCGTGTCATCGAATGTGTGTTCGAAGACTGGAAAGGCGGCGCTTACAAGATCATCAGCTTCCATGCCAAACGTGCGCGGGGCCTGATGGCGCGCTATGCGATCACGCATCGGGTGGCCACGCCGCACAAGCTCGAAGGGTTTGATCTGGACGGCTATGCCTTTGCCCCGGCATCATCCGAGCCCGAGCGCCTGGTCTTCCGGCGCAAGACCCTGCCCACCGCCTGACTCTGCTAACCCCATTCACGTTGAAGGACCGCCATGGCATCGCGTTCTGAGCAGCACCCCGACAGCAGCACCCCAACCACCCACCAGCGCGCCAGCGCCGTGCGGCAGGCCATCACGCCCGAGCTGCGCCGCTGGATCATCGAACAGGCCCAGGCCGGCTACGCCGCGCCCGTGGTGCTGCAGTCCATGCGCGATGCGGGCTGGGATGAAGACGTGGCCGCCGACGCCTTGGAGGTCACGCTGCAAGACCACCTGAACGAACTGGCCGTACAACAAGGCCAGCCCGCCGCCGTGCCTGTGCCCGAGCCCCAGCTGGATGCATCGCCCGCCCAGGTGGACTGTGGCGACCGCACCGTGAATGTGCTGCTGGCCATGGCCCAGCCGCGCATCGTGGTGTTTGGCAACCTGCTCTCGCCCGAAGAATGCGACGCCCTCATCGCGGACGCTGCGCCGCGCATGGCGCGCTCGCTCACCGTGGCCACCAAAACGGGCGGCGAGGAAATCAATGACGACCGCACCAGCGACGGCATGTTCTTCCAGCGCGGCCAGAGCCCGCTGATCCAGCGCATCGAAGAACGTATTGCGCGCCTGCTGAACTGGCCCATCGAGAACGGCGAGGGCCTGCAGGTGCTGCACTACCGCCCAGGCGCCGAATACAAGCCGCACTACGACTACTTCGACCCCGCCGAGCCCGGCACACCCACCATCGTCCAACGCGGCGGGCAACGTGTGGGCACACTGGTGATGTACCTGAACACCCCCGAAAAAGGCGGCGGCACCACCTTCCCCGACGTGCACCTGGAGGTCGCGCCGCAGCGCGGCAATGCGGTGTTCTTCAGCTATGAGCGCCCGCACCCGTCCACCCGCACGCTGCACGGAGGTGCGCCGGTGATCGCGGGCGAGAAGTGGATCGCCACCAAGTGGCTGCGCGAACGGGAATTCAAGTAAAAACAGGCTCTAGCGCTTATCCATAAAGCGCTATTAGCTATAAATTTGATAGCATTTATGAACACCCCGGAACAATCCCAACTCGGCAAGTCCTCCGCCTACGTGGACCAGTACGACGCATCGCTGCTGTTCCCCATCCCCCGCTCTGGCAAGCGCGCCGAAATCGGGATCACCGGCGCCGCGCCGTTCTTCGGGGCCGACCTGTGGACGGCATTCGAGCTGTCGTGGCTGAACCTGCGCGGCAAGCCGCAGGTGGCGCTGGCGCACATCACCGTGCCGTGCGAAACGCCCAACATCGTGGAGAGCAAGTCGTTCAAGCTGTACCTCAACAGCTTCAACAACACCCGTTTTGCCGATGCGGCCGAAGTGCAGGCGCGCATCCGTGCCGACATCAGCGAAGCCGCGTGGCGTGGCGCGGAACACTCGGCCACCGTGGGCGTGAGGCTCATCGCGCCGGAGCTGTTCGACCAGGAACCCGTGCATGAACTGGACGGCCTGAGCCTGGACCGCCTGGATGTGGAATGCACGCAGTACCAGCCAACCCCCGAATTGCTGACGGCCACGTTCAACGAGGCACCCGTGACCGAAACCCTGACCAGCAACCTGCTCAAAAGCAACTGCCTGGTGACCGGCCAGCCCGACTGGGGCAGTGTGCAGATCAGCTACAGCGGCCCGCAGATCAACCAGGAAGGGCTGCTGCAGTACCTGGTGAGCTTTCGCAACCACAACGAGTTCCACGAGCAGTGCGTGGAGCGCATCTTCATGGATGTGTGGACGCGCTGCAAACCCATCAAACTGACTGTGTACGCGCGCTACACGCGCCGGGGCGGGCTGGACATCAACCCGCTGCGCACCAGCCACCCGCAAGGTCTGCCGCGCAACGTGCGCACGGCACGGCAGTAGGCCCAGCCGCCGTCAGTCGCGTCCATCAGCTCCGCACATCGATCCAGTCGCACCGCAGGGTGTGGCGCAGGTGGGCACGCGTTCGCCAGGTGACATAGAGGCTGGGCCCGAAGATACCCATCAGGCACAGCGGCGCGGTCCACGGCTCGCCAAAAGCGATGATGGGAAACCAGCCCACCCAGCCCAGCATCCAGACCGTCAACACCAGGTCCCACAGGTGGTATTCGAGCGGGTGGTCTGCCTTGTGCGCGACATGCCACTGCTTGATGCGTTGCAGCTCGTTGATGGTCATGGTGATCTCCCGGAAAACGGGAAAATCACTGTAAGTTACGAGTAAGCATTCGTCAAGGTCTGCGTGGCTGGCGGTCGCTCGCCACAGCACCCGTTACCCGTTACCCGTTACCCCAGCCGGAACACATCCACCGAGCGGCCCAGCGACACCGCACTCTCCTTGAGCCCCTGCGCCGCCGCCGCAGACTCCTCGACGAGCGCCGCGTTCTGCTGCGTCACGGTGTCCAGCTGCGTCACCGCCTCGTTGACCTGGGCGATGCCTTGCGACTGCTCTTTGGTGGCACTGCTGATCTGCTGCACCAGCGTGCTCACGCGCTCCACTGCATCGACCACGCCCTCAATGGTGGTGCCGGCATGGCCCATCTGCTGGGCACCGCTGGCGATCTGGTTCACCGTCACGCCGATCAGACCGCTGATCTCCTTGGCGGAGCTGGCGCTGCGCTGGGCCAGCGCCCGCACCTCACCCGCCACCACCGCAAAACCCCGCCCCTGCTCGCCGGCACGGGCCGCCTCGACGGCGGCGTTCAGGGCCAGCAGATTGGTCTGGAAGGCGATGCCCTCGATCACGCCCACGATTTCGCTGATCTTGGTGGACGACAACTTCATCTGCTGCATGGCGGCGCCCACCTCTTGCACCGCTTGGCCGCCGCGCTTGGCGATGTCGCTGCTCTGTGCGCTCTCGCGCGAGACCTTGGCGGCAGTCTCGGAGGTCTCCAGCACCGTGCTGGCCAGTTGCTCCATGGCCGCAGCAGTCTCTTCCAGACTGCTGGCCTGCGATTCGGTGCGGGCCGACAGGTCCAGGCCGCCGCGCGAGATCTCGTCGGCTGAGTCAATGAAGTTGCGCACCTCGGTGCGCACATCGCCCACCACTGCGCGCAGGTTGACCTGGGTCTGCAGCAGGCGCTGCATCAGCGCGCCCAGGGGTTGGGGATAGTCAGTGCCCACCGACGTGGCCAGGTTGCAGGCCGAGATGTCGGACGCGAAGCGGGTGGCATCGTGCACGCCCTGCAACACGGTGGCCTGAAAGCGCCACAGCGTCCACCCCGCCCCCAGCAACAGCAACACCAGGCGGGCTACCCAGGCGGTGGTGCCTTGCAGACCCATCACATCGGGCAACAAGGCCAGCAGCACCGTTACCAGCAGCAGGATCGCCATGCGCGGCAGCAACGCCATCTGCGCCAGGTGCTGCTGCCAGCCACGCACTCCCCGGTAGCGCACGTTGCCCGAGTCCAGGTAGAAGCTGCTCGCGCCCGATGCCGCCTCGCTGCGCATCTGGGCATACAGGGCTTCGGCAGCAGAAATTTCTGCCGCGCTGGGCTTGGTGCGCACCGACATGTAGGCACGTGGCTTGCCGCCCTCCATGATGGGGGTGACATTGGCGCGCACCCAATAGTGGTCGCCGTTCTTGCGGCGGTTCTTGACCAGGCCCGTCCAGGGCTCCCCCCGGCCAATGGTGCGCCACATGTCCTTGTAGGCCTCGGCGGGCATGTCGGGGTGGCGGATGAGGTTGTGCGGCTGGCCAATGAGTTCGTCGTAGCTGTAGCCGCTCACGCGAACGAACGCTGGATTGCAGTGGGTAATCTCGCCCTTGGTGTTGGTGCTGGACACCAGCAGTTCATCGCCGGAATAGTCGAAGTTCTGCAGGGTCACCGGCAGGTTGATGCGCATGTTGGCTCCTGATGGGCCTGCAGCAGAGGCAGGCAGCGCGGCACGCTATTCGTTACCGCTTGATACCGATCAAGTCTAACGGGCCAACAGCGCCTTACACACTAAAAATCAGGCGCCTGAAAACGATACAAAGCGGATAACAAAACCCAGCGCAGCGGTTCTGGCGAGGCGCTGCGTCGCAGGCAGTACGGGTAGTACGACCAGACGCAGCAACAACGCAGGAAGGGTTTTTTAGCCGCTCCTACTGCGCCGGCTTGTAGGCCGCAATGGCCTTGGCCAGATCGGTGGTCTCCTCGCACTGCGCGCAGATGGCCTGCAGCTTGGCGAGCTGGGCTTCGGCCTGCGCCTTCTGGCCAACCTTGAGGTAGCCCATGCCCGAGTATTCCAGCGCTCCCTTGTGGCGGGGGTCCAGCGCCAGCGCCTTGTTGTAGGCCGCAAACGCCTCGTCGTATTTGCCGAGCCAACGGTTGGAGTAGCCCAGCAGGTTATAGGCATCGGCGTTCTGAGGATTCTGGGCCACCACCTTGCTGAAGCTGCTGGCCGCCAGCGCCCAGTTCTTGGCTTCGATGGCTTTTTTGCCCACGGCAAAGTCGTCAATGCGTGCGTTCTCCACTGGCGTGGTGGGCATATCGGCCGCGTGGGCCACGGGCAGTGCCAACACGGGCAACAGCACCAGCGCCAGGCTCAGCAGGGGCGCAGACATCAAGGGGCGAACAGGGAATGAAGGCATGGGAAGCTCCTGAAAACGTGAAGTTGGAATGGTCGGAGGCCGCGCTGGCCCCATGCCGGAGACCGGCACCCCAGATAAACGACACGGAATGCAAAACGGATGCAGCACCGGACAATTATTTTTGCAAAGCCTATGGAGGCCTTGCGCCGCTCACCACAGCTTGGCGCAGTTGCCGGTGAAAAGCACGGTGCTGCTGGGCACCTGCGGCGTTGCCGATGTCTCCAGCGTCACCATGAGTTTGCTGACCTTGAGCAGCAGCTTCTCCGACGTATCGGACAACACCGACACCGCAGAACCCGCCACCGGCACCGTGCCCAACACAAACGGGGCACCGTCAGCTGGCACCGCCCACAGCACCAGCTGGGGGGCTGCACCCACCATCGTCGCTGAAGTCGCTGGCATCGCTGGAAGCGTGATGGGCCCGATGACCTTCACCGTCAGCGTGCGTCCATGGCGCAGCGAACTCACCAGCACCTTGCCGTTGCCCGCCTCGTCCGTCAGCAGGCCCACATAGGCCTGCGGCAGTTTGTCCCCTGCGCGCAGGGCCACCTGGTCGCTCGACACGAACAAGGTTGGCACCGCAGCCACCAGGGCCACGGCGGCCACCACACCCAACACCACACCCGCCAAGCCCTGCAACACACCATGGCGCCGCCACAGCAGACCGGCCCAACCGCCCTGCGCGGCTGCGTCTTTCACATCGCGCGGCCGGGTGCGCGCCTCTATGGCGGCCCACACGCGCTGCGGTGGCTGTTGCACCGGCACCGAACGGGCCAGCATCCCCAGCCGCCCTTCCCACTGCGCCACCAACAGCTGCACATCGCTGCGATCGCGCAGCAGCCGCTCGAAGCGGCGGCGCGCGCCACCACCCAGCGTGCCCAGCACGTAGGCAGACGCCAGGTGATCCAGCAGCGCGGGGTGGGTGTACCTCATGCGCCCACCCCTTGCGCGGCCAGGCAGCTTTTCAGGCGCTCCAGGCCCCGCCGGATCCAGGCCTTGACCGAACCCAGGGGCGCGCCCATCTGCGCCGCCACCTCGGAATGCGACAGGCCCTGGTAGTAAGCCAGTGCCAAGCTTTGCCGGTAGCTTCCGTCCAGCGCATTCATGCAGCCTTCGATGCGCAGCGCCTGGGTGGCCTGCTCCAGCAGATGCAGTGCGCTGGGTGCGGGGGCCAATGCAGACGCAGCACCCGGCGGCGCGTCGCTGCCATCCCCATCGCTGCCTGCAAGCTCCGTGGTGTCGTTCCAGGCGCTTTCAGGCCGCCGGGCGCGGACGCGCAAGGCGTCCAGCGCCTTGTTGCGCACGATGGCGATCAGCCATGTCATGGGCTGGATAGGCTGCCCGCCCACTTCGCTGCGGTAGCTCCCAGCGTTCTTCCAGATGCTCACATACGCCTCTTGCAGCACATCCTCGGCCGCCTGTCCTTGTCCCAACATACGCACGGCAACGCCGAACAGATGCACGTGGGTGCGCTGGTAGATCTGCGCGAAGGCGGCATGGTCTCCCCCGGCTGCGGCGCGGATCAACGCTTGCAGGTTGGCGGAAGGAACATCGGTGGCAGTGGCCATATGCGGGCGAGTATAGGAACGCAACAGGCGATGCAGGCAGGTCTCACTCTGGGTGTTTACGCCGATTGCCACGACCCCACCGGGCCGTGAACTGGCAGGAAACGACGTCAACCCGCGCTAAAAAAGCTGCGCCGTGCCACCCACACCCTCTGCGCCATCTGCGCGATCTGCGGAGCCTGGCTTGCGTCGGCGCGCTTCTGCCGTTGCCCCAGCCCGTGGCTCCAGCACGGGCTCTTCGCCCCGCCGCGCCAGCGTGCTGGCCCGCACGCCCAGCAGCCGCAGGCGCTTGTCCAGCGGCACGCGTTTGAGACACTGCCCGGCCAGCTGGCGGATGGTGGCGCCGTCGGCCGTGTAGAGGTTCGCCGTGTGGTCGCGCGTGGCGATCTTGAAGTCGTCGTAGCGCAGCTTGATGCCGATGGTGCGCGCCACATAGCCCTTGCGCTGCAGGTCTTCTGCCAGGCGCATACACAGGTCGGTGAAGATCGCGCCCAGTTCAGCGCGGTCTCGCACTGCGTGCAGGTCGCGGTCGAACGTGGTCTCGCGGCTCATGCTCACGGGCTCGCTCTCGGTCACCACCGGGCTGTCGTCCCGCCCCCAGGCCACCCGGTGCATCCACGCCCCGGTGGACTTGCCAAAGTGGCCCATCAGCCATTGCTCATCCTGCGCCGCCAGCTGCCCGATGGTTTCGATGCCCAGCCGTGCCAGCTTCTCACCGGCCTTGGGGCCAATGCCATTGATTTTGCGCACATTGAGCGGCCAGATCCTGGTCTGCAGGTCTTCCTCGTAAACGATGGAGATGCCGTTGGGCTTGTTGAACTCGCTGGCCATCTTGGCCAGCAGCCGGTTGGGCGCCACGCCAATCGAGCAAGTCAGCCCGGTCACGTCAAAGATGCTCTTCTGGATGAGCCGCGCCAGCACCCTGCCCCCTTCGCGCTGGCCGCCGGGCACGTCGGTGAAGTCGATGTACACCTCGTCCACGCCCCGGTCTTGCATCACGGGGGCTATCTCCATGATGGTGCTTTTGAACAGGCGTGAAAACCGCCGCACCTCGTCAAAATCCACCGGCAACACAATGGCCTGCGGGCACAGCTTGGCGGCCTTCATCATCCCCATGGCCGAGCCCACACCAAACTGCCGCGCGGGGTAGGTGGCGGTGGTGATCACGCCCCGGCCCACATAGTCCTTGAGCAGCGGAAAGTCCTCCACCGGGATGAAATGCCGCTCCCGCAAGCCCGTGCCATCCGGGCCTTGCAGCAACAGTTCATCCACCTTGCGCCGCCCGCCCCCAATCACCACGGGCAGGCCCTTGAGCTGCGGGTAGCGCAGCAGTTCGACAGATGCGAAAAAGGCATCCATATCGAGATGGGCGATGCGGCGCAGCCGCTGCCCCTGGCGCTGTGGCGGGGCGGCAGTTGCGGGCTCGTTATCGGGGAAATCGGGCGCTGAAACGGTCACGCCCGCTATTGTGCGCGGCACAGTGACAGACTGCTGCCACCGGGCATGAAGGGACTATCGCCTGGCCATCGCCGCGCTGCGAATGCCCTGCAGCGTGCCCGTGGGCGTGATGGCCTCGGGGTCGATCAAACAGTGCAACACGCTGGGCAGGCCGCTCGCGCGTGCACGGGCAAGAGCCGGAGCGAAGTCTTCGGTGCGCTCTACCCGCTCTCCATGCCCGCCAAAGGCCTGGGCGTAGGCTTTGAAGTCCGGATTCTTGAGCTGGGTGGCGCTGATGCGGCCGGGGTACTCTCGCTCTTGGTGCATGCGGATGGTGCCGTACATGGCGTTATCGAGCAGCACCACGATGATGGGCAGGCCGTACTGCACAGCGGTCGCAAACTCCTGTCCGTGCATCAAGAAATCGCCGTCGCCCGCAAACACCACCACCTCGCGCTGCGGCCACAGGCGCTTGGCACCCACACCCGCAGGCAGGCCGTAACCCATGGAGCCACTGGTGGGCGCCAGCTGGCTGGCATAAGTGGTAAACGGCCAGAAGCGGTGCACCCAGGTGGCAAAGTTGCCTGCGCCGTTGCAGAAGATGGTGTTGGCCGGCAGCGTGGACTTGAGATGCTGCATGACCTGGCCCATCTGCAGCTCGCCGGGGATCTGGATGGGGTTGGTGTCGCTCCACAGGATGTACTCCGACCGTGCCATCTCCGCATGGGCATGCCAGGCCACTGCCCCCGCTGGCCGCACACCCGCCAGCGCCGCCGTGAATGCCTGCGGCGTTGCGTGGATGGCCTGCGCGGGCCGGTACAGCTTGCCCAGCTCATCGGCATCGGCATGCACATGCACCAGCGGCTGCGTGGGGTTGGGGATGGCAAACAGCTCGTAGCCCTGCGACGGGATCTCTGACAGGCGCCCGCCCACCACCAGCACCAGGTCGGACTCGCGGATGCGCGCCAACAGCCGCGGGTTCACCCCCAGGCCCAGGTCGCCGCCATAGCAGGCGTGGTTGGCCGGGAAGAGCATTTGCCGCCGGAACGAGCAATACACCGGCAGTGACCAAGCCTCGGCAAACGCCACAAACTCGCGCACCGCCTGCTCGGACCAGCGGCTACCGCCCAGAATGGCCACGGGCTGGTGCGCGGCCTTCAGGCGTTGGGCCAGCTCGGCCATCTGCGCAGCCCCTGGGTGCGTCTCGGTCACCTGGTAGGGCAACGCATCGGCCACGCTGGCGGCTTCGGTCAGCATGTCCTCGGGCAGCGCCACCACCACGGGGCCGGGGCGGCCCGAGGTGGCCACATGGAAGGCGCGCGAGATCAGCTCCGGCACGCGTGCCGGGTCGTCAATCTGCACCACCCACTTCGCCATGGTGCCAAACACCGCGCTGTAATCCAGCTCCTGAAACGCCTCGCGCCCCATGGCACCGCGTGCCACCTGGCCCACGAACAGGATCAGGGGGGTCGAATCCTGGTGCGCGATGTGCACACCGGCCGACGCATTGGTGGCGCCCGGCCCGCGTGTCACAAAGCAGATGCCGGGCTGGCCCGTGAGCTTGCCCTGTGCCTCGGCCATCATGGCCGCGCCGCCTTCCTGGCGGCACACCGTCACGGCAATGTCGGCATCGTGCAGGGCATCGAGCACGGCCAGATAGCTCTCGCCCGGCACACAGAACAGCTGCTTCACGCCGTGGGTGATGAGCTGGCGGACCAGGATCTGGCCGCCCGTGCGGGAGGTGGTGGGTGCGGTAGTCATGTCAGACGGTCATTTCACAAAACAGAACAAGAACTCAGAACAGTGCCTTGCACGCGCGCTGGATGCGCGCGCAGGCCTCTTGCAGGTCGGCCATGCTGGCAGCGTACGAGATACGGAAGTACGGCGCCAGCCCCAGCACGCTGCCTGGCACCACGGCCACATGGAACTCGCGCAGCAGGTAGTCGCAAAAATCGGCGTCGGTGCGCAGCAATACACCGCCCGGCGTGGTGCGGCCCAGCACACCTTCGCAACTGGCAAAGGTGTAGAACGCGCCCTCGGGCACGCGGCAACGCAGGCCCGGCGATGCGTTGAGGGCCGCCACCACCAGGTCGCGCCGCGCCTGAAACGCACGGCAGCGCTCGGCCACCACGTCCTGCGGGCCGGTGAGTGCAGCCACCGCAGCGGCCTGGCTGATGGACGACGCGCACGATGTGGCCTGGCTTTGCACCACTGCCATGGCCGCGATCAGTGCCTTGGGCCCGGCGCCGTAGCCCAGGCGCCAGCCCGTCATGGCGTACGACTTGGAGACACCGTTCACCGTCAGCGTGCGCTCGCGCAGTGCGGGCAGCACGGCTGCGGGGGTGGCAAACGCGAGCCCGTCGTACAGGATGTGCTCGTAGATGTCATCCGCCAGCACCCACACCTGCGGGTGGTGCAGCACCACCTCCAGAATAGGCCGCAACTGCTCGGCGCTGTAGGCCGTGCCGCTGGGGTTGGAGGGGGAATTGATGAACACCCAGCGCGTGCGCGGCGTGATGGCCGCGTCGAGCTGTTCGGGCGTGATGCGAAACCCGTTGGCTTCGCTGCAGGGCACCACCACAGGCACGCCACCGGCAATCAGCACCATGTCGGCGTACGAGGTCCAGTACGGCGCGGGCAGGATGACCTCGTCGCCGGGATTCAGGCTGGCCATCAGCGCGTTGTAGATGACCTGCTTGGCGCCGGCACCCGCCGTGATTTCGTTGGAGGCGAACGCGAGGCCGTTGTCGCGGCGGAACTTGAGCTGGATGGCCGCCTTGAGCGCGGGCGTTCCGTCCAGCACCGTGTAGTGCGTGTCGCCCTGCGCCATGGCCTGCTGCGCGGCTTCAATCACGTGGGCGGGCGTGTCAAAGTCGGGCTCGCCCAGGCCCAGCACAATGACGGGCTGGCCCAGGCGCTTGAGCTCGTTGGCGGCCTGAGTGATGCGCACGATGTCGGACACACCGATGGCGCTGATGCGGTCGGCCGCGCGGAAGGCCGTGGCAGGAACGGCGGCGTTCATTGCTGGTAGGTCTCCAGGGGCTTGTCGTTGGGCGTGGCAAACAGCTGGCGCAGCGTGGTGCCCAGCGGCAGGTTCAGGCTCATGTTCTTGGGTGGGATGGGGTTTACAAACCACTTGGTGTAGATCTTTTCCATCTCGCCGCTTTGCATGAGCTTGGTGAGAACACCGTCCACCGCGGCCTTGAAGGCGGGGTCGTCCTTGCGGAACAGCAGTGCGATGGGCTCGGCACCCAACGGTTCGCCCACGATGCGGTAGGCAGATGGGTCCTTGGAGTTGGCGATCATCCCGGCGAGCAGGTTGTCGTCGAGCACAAAGGCATCGGCACGGCCTGTTTCCAGCAGCAGGAAGCTTTCGTGGTGGTCCTTGCCCAGCACGGTCTTGATGGCGGTGCCGCCCAGTGCTCGCTCTTGCTTGCGCAGCAACTGTACGGCCGTGGTGCCGGTGGATGCCGCGATGGTGCGCCCGGCAAGTTGGCTGATGGACTTCAGGTCCGAATCCTTGCGCACCGCCATACGCACTTCGCTCACGTAGGTGGTCACCGCAAAGGCCACCTGCTGCTGGCGCGCCGTGTTGTTGGTGGTGGGGCCGCAGCCGATGTCGAGCGTGCCGTTTTGCACCAGCGGCAGCGTGTTTTGCGCCGTCACGGCCATGTATTCAAGCTTGGCGTCGGGCGCGACTTCTTTCAGCACGCGCTCGCACAGCTCCACGTGGTAGCCCACGTATTTTTCGTTGGCGCCGAGTGCGTAGGCCATGGGCGGCGAGGTCTCGCGCACGCCAAGCACCGCCTTGCCAGATGCCTTAATTTTCTCCAGCGTGGGGGTGGATGGGGTCTGTGCCTGCGCGGGTGCAAAAGCCGTGTAGGCCAGTGCCAGCCCTGCGGCGAGCGCGGTGAATGTCTTGCGGGAAATTGCCATGGTCGTTGTCTCCGGTGGTGTTGTGATTGGCAGGTTGGAAAGCGTCGAAAGCAGAAATACCAAAAAAAGGAAAAATCGAACGGGCGGTGCGCCGGGGCATCGCCGCAGGGGGCTCAAGGCTCAGATGACGTTTTTCTCCAGCAACGGCTGGTTGCGCGCAATGCGCTCGATGGACAGCGGCGACAGGTCCAGGCTCTGGTAGCCGCCCGTCAACATCCACTCCGCCAGGCCGCGCCCCACCGCCGGGCACTGCTGCAGGCCGTGCCCCGAAAAGCCGTTGGCAAACACCAGGTTGTCGCACGCCGGGTGCAGGCCCACGATGGCGTTGTGGTCGAAGGTGTTCATCTCGTAGTAGCCCGCCCAGGCACCCTGCATGCGCAGCGCCTCAAAGCCCGGAATGCGCTCGGCCAGCGTGGGCCAGATGTAGTCCTCGAACGCGTCGTACTCGGGCTCCAGCGGGGCAAAGTCGGCGTCGTTGTCGGCGTCGGGCGCAAAGCCGCAGATGAAGCCTTTGCCCTCGGGCCGCAGCCAGATGCCACTGGTGTCGATGAGCAGCGGGCAGCCCGGCAGCGCTGCGGGGCTGGCCAGGTTGAAGACGGTGCGACGCTTGCCCACCACGGGCAAATCAATGCCCGCCCAGCCCGCAATGGCTGCCGCCCACGGGCCGCCCGCGTTCACGGCGTAGCGGCAAGGCAGCACGGTGCCGCTTTGCAGGCGTACTGCGTTCACATGCAGCACGCCGTCGCTGGCCGCAGTGTCGAGGCCTACCGCGTCATCGGCCACATAGCGCACGCCCTGGCTCTGTGCCTTCTTGCGCAGCGCCGTCAGCAGCAGGTAGCCATCAAACCAACCTTCGCCCGACAAACCCAGCGAGCCCAGCGTCACATCCTGCAGTGCCAGCCACGGAAATCGCCCGGCCAGATGCTGCGGGCTGAGCAGCGCCACATCGGCACCGTACTGCCTTTGCAACGCATGGTTCTCGCGCAGCGTGGCCTCGCCTGCCTGCGTGGCCAGGTACAGGTAGCCGCCTTCGTGCAGACCGATGTTGGGCACATCGCCGTTGCAGGCCAGGAGCGTGCCCACGTTGCGCAGAAAGCCAATGCCGTAGGCCGAAATCTGGATGTTGATGTCGGTCGAAAACTGCTGGCGGATGGAGCTGGCCGACAGCGCCGACGATGCACGTGCATAGGTCGGGTCGCGCTCAACCACCACCACCTCGCAGCCCGGTTGCTGCAGCGTGAGGAAGTACGCAACCGCACTGCCAATGACACCACCGCCGATGATGACGATGGGGTGTGATTCCTTAGCGATCAACATGAACAGGGCAACCAGCGCGTGGGTTACACGTCAAACGTCACGCCTTGCGCAAGTGGCAATGCGGTGGAGTAGTTGATGGTGTTCGTCGCCCGGCGCATGTAGGCCTTCCAGCTGTCCGAGCCCGCTTCGCGCCCACCGCCCGTTTCCTTCTCGCCGCCAAACGCGCCGCCAATCTCGGCGCCGCTGGGGCCAATGTTCACGTTGGCAATGCCGCAGTCCGAACCAGCGGCCGACATGAACTGTTCAGCCTCGCGCACATTGAGCGTGAAGATGGACGACGACAGGCCCGCGCCCACGGCGTTGTTCATGGCAATGGCTTCGTCAATGGTGCCGTAGCGCACTACGTAAAGGATGGGCGCAAAGGTTTCGTGCAGCGCGGGGCCTTCGTGTTTTTGCAGTTCCACCAGCGCAGGGCGCACGTAGTACGCATCCGCACCGCCGATGCCTTCTACACGGCCACCACCGTGCACCGTGGAGCCCAGCGCGCGGCTTTGCTCCAGCGCCTTTTGCATGCCGTCAAAAGCCATGCGGTCGATCAGCGGGCCCACCAGCGTGCCAGCGGTGCGCGGGTCACCCACCTGCACGTTGGCGTACACCTTGGCGAGTTGGGGCACCAGCTGGTCGTAAATGCTGTCGTGCACAAACAGGCGGCGCAGCGTCGTGCAGCGCTGGCCCGCCGTGCCCATGGCGGCGAACGCAATGCCGCGCAGGGCCAGGTTCAAATCTGCCGTGGGCGCCACGATGGCTGCGTTGTTGCCGCCCAGCTCCAGAATGCCGCGCGCAAAACGCGCTGCAAGGCGCGGGCCCACGGCGCGGCCCATGGCGGTGGAGCCCGTGGCCGACAGCACGGGCACGCGGGCGTCATCCACCAGCACCTCGCCAAGGTCGCGCTGGCCCACAATCAGCTCCAGCAGGCCCTCGGGTGCGTCGCTGCCAAAGCGCGCAATGGCGCGCTGGGCAATCGCGTGCGTGGCCAGGGCCGTGAGCGGCGTTTTCTCCGACGGCTTCCACACCACCGAATCGCCACACACCAGCGCCAGCGCGGCGTTCCACGACCACACGGCCACCGGGAAGTTGAAGGCCGAGATCACGCCACACACGCCCAGCGGATGCCAAGTTTCCATCATGCGGTGGCCGGGGCGCTCGGTGGCAATCGTCAGGCCGTACAGCTGGCGCGACAGGCCCACGGCAAAGTCGCAGATGTCGATCATCTCCTGCACCTCACCCAGGCCTTCGGACGGGATCTTGCCCGCCTCGATGGTCACCAGCAGGCCCAGGTCCGCCTTGGCGGCGCGCAGTTCCTCGCCCAGCAGGCGCACCAGCTCGCCCCGGCGCGGTGCGGGCACATTGCGCCACGCCTGGAAAGCCGCATGCGCGCGGCCGATGGCGGCCGTGGCATCGGTCGCGCTTTGCTGTGGCACCTGGGCCAGCACCTCGCCCGTGATGGGCGATCGCGCCGCCAGCGTGCCGCCGGTGTACGCCGTGCGGGGCACGCCCAGGCGTTGCAGCAGTTGATCGACTTCGGACACGAGGGAGGTGGCGACAGGGGTGGTGGACATGGCGGCTCGCTAGCTTGGATGGAGGCAGAGAAAGGGAAACAGCGTGGGAAAACACACGCAGTGAATGCACCAATATCCGCCAATCGCGCCGCGCTGGATAGCAAAAAAATGGAACTACTTGATCACAAATCAGAATGAAGTACCTGAAAATATCAGGACCGCTACCCTATACCCAATGAGCGACAGGGGCTCAAAAGGCTCAATTTTTGGCGTCACCCATCATTCCCCCAACGCATGACCTAGTATGACCCTGCTGCGCCGAACCTTCCTGCCCTCTACCGCCGACCTTCTGGCCTTCGAGGCCGCCGCCCGTCACCAGAGCGTGTCGCGCGCGGCCGAAGAGCTGCACCTCACCCAAAGTGCCGTGTCGCGCCAGATCCGCCAGTTGGAAGAGCAAATCGGCACCGCCCTCTTTCACCGCGTGCGCCAGCGCGTGGTGCTGACCGACGCGGGCCGGGTCTACGCGGCCGACGTGCAAAACGTGCTGCAGCAGCTGTCAGCCAGCACGCAAAAAGCCATGGCGTTCTCCAGCACCGACGGCCTGCTCAACCTGGCCGTGCTGCCCACGCTGGGCACCCGATGGCTCATCCCGCGCCTGGGCGGCTTCATGGCGCTGCACCCCGAGGCCATGGTCAACTTCTCGGCCCGCACCGAGCCGTTTGACTTTGCGGGCACGCCGTTCGACGCTGCCATCCACTTCGGCACCCCGCACTGGGCAGGCGCCGTGTGCGAATACCTGATGCACGAAGAAACCGTGCCCGTGTGCAGCCCCACCTACCGCGACCGCCACGGCATCCACACCCCGCAGGATTTGACCCGCGTGGTGCTGCTGCAGCAAAGCACCCGCCCTACCCAGTGGGCCGAATGGTTTGAGCTGGTGGGCGTGCCCACGGCCCTGGCCCTGCGCGGCCCGCAGTCCGAACACTTCGCCATGATTGCGCAGGCTGCGGTGTCCCACCTGGGGGCGGCGCTGCTGCCGCGCTTTTTGATTGAGCAAGAGTTGGCGGTCGGGAGTTTGGTGGAGCTGTCGGACCAGGTGCTGACGAGCACCGATGCGTATTACCTCGTGTACCCCGAGGCGCGGGCGCAGACGCCGTTGGTGAAGGCATTCAGGGATTGGGTGGTGGGGGAGTGCGGGGGCCAACGCCCTACTTAACCCTGCGCCCCGAGGCTGAAATGGGAAACATGGGGGAAAAATGGCGCTAGCGCTTAGGGGCAAAGCGCTAGAAGCTATAAAAATTAGAGCGCCATTAGCCACTGTATCGGTGGCGTGGTTCGGGCACAAAGCAACGGCCGATGGGCCAAGGTGCAGGGATTGTCTCGACACTGGCGCGGCCATTGACGGTGGCCGGAAGCGCGCTTCAACCGGTATAGACTGAACAGCCGGATGTGCTCATCAGCATCGCCAAAAAATTCTATTGATGTCGACGCTGCAGAACCTGCCGTCAACGTTGAAATGCGAGGCGAAGCCCGGCACCCCGGGTGGTGTCTTCTCGATGGCAGGGTTGGGCCGCTTCAGTTGCTCTGTGCATTGCCAAATAGTCGAAGTGCGAGCAGGCCGTGCCCGACAGCTGCACCTGCCTGCAGAGCAGAAGCAATGAAGATGGCTTCGGCGAGCTCTTCACCGGTGACACCTGCTTTGACTGCATTCTTGGTGTGAGCTTCAATGCAATACGGGCATTGCGTGGTGATCGCCACTGCCACGGAAATGAGCTCACGGTACTTCGGCGGAATTTTCCCATCTGGCCTCTCAGCAGCAGCTTTGAGGTTGAGAAACGCCTTGGCTTCAATGGATGCTAGCTGTACGAGTTTTTGCGCGTACTGAAGATCTTGAGGTTGTTGATAGCTCGACATGATTGAACCCAGAGTCACGGGAATAGCCCCAGGGACTAAGAGGCGGCTTCGCGGTGTTTGGATTCATAGTCGCGAGAATTTGGTGGGCGCAGACTTTGAGAGCGGCCTGGTCTAGCTACGACTGGCGGGCTGTGGGCTAGCGGACCCCAGCCTACAGGACGTCTGTGCAAACCTCATCCCAGAGAACTGGGCCAGCGGGCCACACCATACCGGCCAAGACAGCGCCGAATGCCCGACGGTGGCCGAGGTGGCAGTGCGCTATCGGCGTTGCCGATTCAGGCGGTCAGCAATCGCCCCCACTCTCAGCGCCGCCACGGTACGGCCTTCGTGGTTGCAGCTGGGCTCGGCCACGCCGTCAACGCCTTGGAGCAAGCCCATGTCGTGTCCCGTTACGCCGGCTGTCGCACGCTCGATTCGGCCCGCAGTCTCTCGTGCTACTTCAGGCTCTGCTGCGCATACGCGTACACCGCATCCCCCAAAAACTCCACCATCCGCGGGTGGTACGCGTTGTGAAACGCCTTCATGTCCGCGTTGTCTTCATAGAACAGCGCGGTGCCCACATACGCGTCGCCCGACGGCGCGTAAAAGCGCGATGCGATGGCGTAGTGCTGGGCCATCAGTGCCTGGATGGTGCGGGACGCAGGCTCGTTCGCGTCGATCAGCGGGGCCAGTTCTTTGTAGAACGCATCGAAATCGGCATGCGCCTGGGCCTTGTCAACGTGCGCCCAGTTGTTGGTGCTGGCAAGGGATTGCGCTTGCTCGGCGCCCTGTGCGGCGCGGCATTGTTCGAGGTATTCGGGGGTGGCTTGTTGAAGAAGACCCATGGTGTTGTGTGTTCGTTTACGAAGATGTTGAGTGCTCTGCGGTGTGCGCCATTGTTGGCAATGCGGCGCAGACGCGGAAGAGCGCGGACTATAGCGGCGCATCTGCGCAAGCCACAACCGCATTGGCAAGCCGTGCTTTTCAGGCCACAGGACTCGCGCGAATGGGTGGCGGGTGTTGCGGGCTGAGCCACCACCCGCTCGCACAGCACAGCACAGCACTGCGCAACGCGATGGGTCACGCTTCAGTCGAGTTGCCGGAATCCTGCAACGCGGTCTGTGCCGGGCGAAACCCGCTGCCATGGCGACTAGCCCGCCAAGCCCTGCGCAGGCCTTCTCAACGTCGCATCAAACGGATTGATCTTCCGCCCAATAGCCGCCGCCTCGGAGCTTGAGTTCTTATTGCATCAAAGTAATTTACATTGTACATTTACATCGTAAATTACATAGAGATGCGATGCCGAAGGCGTTGACAGAAGCAGAGGTTCAGGACTTTCGCCTCCGGCTACTTTCAGTGGCCGAGCGTGCATTTGCCGATCACGGCGTCGAGGGGGTCTCCGTGCGGCAGCTTGCGCAGGAATTGGGCTGCAGCGCGATGACGCCCTACAGGTACTTTCGCGACAAGAACGAAATCCTTGCCGCTGTCACGGCCGCCGCACTCGACCGCTTTTCAGAATCCCTGGAGCTTGCCTTTGCCACAGAGGCGGGCGCCTGGGAGCGTTCAGCCGCTGTGCGGCAGGCATACCTTCGCTTCGCGTTTGAAAACCCCAGGGCCTACAAGCTGATGTTCGATCTTCCGCACCCTGACGTGGCGGGATTTCCGGACCTTGCGCGCGCCGCCCTGCGTGCCGAACAAATCATGACTGCGCCCATGGAGCTTCTGGTGAAAGGCGGCTTCCTGGCCGGAGACTCGCGCCTTCTGGGGCGGATTTTCTGGAGCGCCATCCACGGAGCCGTTTCGCTGCAGTTGGCCGGAAAACTCGATTCCGACCCGGCCTTTGAACATGTTCTTGAGAACATGCTGCGCTTTCTCGTTGCTGGCGCCAGTGCTGACCACCCATAAGGAGCCGGAATGTTGAATGTCGAAGGAAGCCAGGTGCACCTGGTGGACAAGGGCATGGGGCCCCCCGTGTTATTTCTGCACGGCAACCCAGACACCTCTGAAGTGTGGAGCGGCCTCATCGAACACATCCAGTCGGAGCACCGGTGCCTTGCACCTGATCTGCCAGGCTACGGACGATCCATCGCTGCGCCGCACTTCAACTGCTCGCTGGAGCACTTGGCAGGGTTCGTTGATGGTCTGCTCTTGCAAGCGGGGCTGACGGAGCCGCTTCATCTGGTGGTCCATGACATTGGCGGCCAATTTGGCTTGGCGTGGGCCGTCAAGTGGCCTGAAAAGGTCAGGTCGCTCACCATCTTCAACACGGCGTTCTCGCCGGACTATCAATGGACAACGCTACACAAGATCTGGCGCACGCCCTTCGTCGGTGAACTGGCCCAGCGCCTGACAAGCCGCCGGGCCTTCACGCGCGAGATGAAGAAAGGCGCCAGCCGGCTCTCCACCGCGCAAATCGATCAGATCTACGACCGGATCACCCCCGCGATGAAGAAAATGGCGCTGCGCTTCTTTCGCGCTAGCGAACTCTCTCACTTCCGAGGGTGGGACACGCAGTTGTGCGATCTTGCGTCTCGCATTCCCTCTCAGGTGTTGTGGAGCGATGACGATCCCTACATCGCCCCCACGTTCGCGGATCGCTTCGGCGCGCAGGTAGTACACCGATATCCGGGCTATGGACATTGGCTCGCGCTGGAGGCGACAGACCTTGTGGGTCGTGAATTGAAAGCGTTTCTCGCGCGGACACGTGGTTGACGCCAAGGGCGCGGGTTACCTGTCGATTGGAGGAAGGACCACGCAATCTGTACACGTTCTTTGGAACAGCTGTTTTTGGACTGTTTGTGAGATCGGCGACCGACTCAAAACAGCGTCCCTGGGCGCCACTTTCGATCAATCCCTTTGCGTGGAGGTTGCCATCCCGACAGGGTTGATCTGCCGTTCTCCACTCCCGCCTGACAGACTTTGCGCAGGCCGCCTCAACGTCGCATCAAACGGATTGATCTTCGGCCCGATCGCAGCCGCCTCGCGCTTGAGCAACTCCACCACCGTGGGAAGTCGGTCGTCGTTCAGTCGCGCAGAGATAGTGCCCACGCTCAGCGCCGCCACTGCACGGCCCTCACGGTCCAGGATAGGCACAGCCACACCAGCCATGCCTTCGAGCAAGCCGGTGTTGCGGCCGGCGTAGCCCAGCTGGCGCACGCGCTCGATCTCGGTGCGCAGATAGACCTCGTCAAACACGCCGTACTCGCGCACGCGGGAGAGGTTGAAGCGGATGACCTCTTCGCGCTCGGCCTCGGGCAAGAAGGCCAGGATGGCCAGCGCACCCTGCCCCACGCCCAGGGCCACGCGGCCGCCGATGTCGCCGGTAAAGGACCGGATGGGGAACGGGCCTTCGCTGCGGTCCAGGCACACGGCATCGAACCCGCTGCGGACCAAGAGAAAGATGCTGTCGCCCAGGCTGGCGCACAGGCGCAGCAGCGCGGGGCGGCACAGGCTGCGCAGGTCGCCGGGGTTGCCCGCTTTGGCGGCCAGGGCGAAGAAGTCCATGCTCAGGCGGTAGAGCTTGCTGCGCTCGTCCTGCTCGACCATGCCCTCTGCCACCAGCGATTGCAGCAAACGGTGCGTGGTGCCTTGCGTCAGGCCCACGGCACGCGCCAATTGGGTGACTCGCCCGCCCTCGGCCTGCACGGCCGACAGGGCCCGGATGACGGCAAACACCCGGGGTACGCCGCCGGTGGCGGTGGATGCGGCTTCCATACCTCGCTCCTGTGGAATTCGTTGATCAAACTGAAGGCATCATATTTCATTGAACGGAATAAATTCAATAAAAATTCTGTTTAATGGAATACCCGAAGCATTCTGGTTTGTTTATTGCAATAGATTCAATTGAATCGAGCGGCTGTTCCAGCCTTTGTGCGGCACTTGCACCACCCCGGTGCAAGCACACCGAAGGCCCGCAGCCCATCCATGCAACTCCACAGCAGGTGGCACGCACGGCCCCCAGGCAAACCGTGCGATGCCACCACCGGAAAGGCTTTCGCCATGTCGTTTCTCAAGCTCACGGATGTGACCAAGTTCTATGGCAGCACCTGCGCGGTGCAGTCCATGAACCTCACGGTGCAAAAGGGTGAATTTGTGTCGTTGCTGGGCCCGTCGGGCTGCGGCAAGACGACCACGCTGCAGATGGTGGCGGGGTTTGAAGCGGTGACCAGCGGGCGCATCGAACTCGATGGCAAGGACATCACCCACGCCAAGGCCAACACGCGCGGGCTGGGCATCGTGTTCCAGAGCTATGCGCTCTTCCCGCACATGACGGTGGCGGCCAACGTGAGCTTTGGGCTGGAGATGCGCAAGGTGCCCAAGGCCGAGCGCGCCGAGAGGGTGGCCCAGGCGCTGGCCCTGGTGCACCTGGAAAAGCATGCCACGCGCTACCCGCGCGAGCTGTCCGGCGGCCAGCGCCAGCGGGTGGCGCTGGCCCGTGCGCTGGTGATCGAGCCGCCCGTGCTGCTGCTGGACGAGCCCTTATCCAACCTCGACGCCAAGCTGCGTGAGGAGATGCAGTTTGAGCTGCGGCAGATTCAGCGCAAGGTGGGCACCACCACCATCATGGTCACGCACGACCAGAGCGAAGCCATGTCCATCAGCGACCGTGTGGTGGTGATGGAAGCCGGCCGCGCCACGCAGATCGACCACCCGCACCGCGTGTACGAGCACCCGCGCACGCGCTTCATCTCCACCTTTGTGGGCAAGGCCAACCTGCTACCGGGCCAAGTCGCCCATGCGAGCGGCACACACACGCAGGTGAAGGTGGGCGCCCTCACGATGGCGGTGGACGGTGCCCGCTACCGCCCCGGCGCCGCCGTGCTGCTGAGCGTGCGGCCTGAAAAAGTGCAACTGGTGCCCGCCGTGCAGGGCCGGATGGATGGTCAGGTGTGCGAGCGGTTCTTCCTGGGCAGCCAGTGGCTGTACCGTGTGGGCACCCCCGTGGGCGACCTGATGGTGCTGGTGCCCAACGACGGCCGCGCTGCGCTGGCCGAGGGCGAGCGCACGGGCGTGGACTGGCCCGACCACTGCATGCGCCTGCTGCCCGCCGATGAAACCGCCATGGCCGAGCTGGAGGCCGAAGACGCCGCCGAGGTGGCGCCATGAGCCTGGCCACCACCTTGCTGCACAAAAAGGCCGTGCCCTGGTGGTTGTCCGGCCCGGCGCTGCTGCTGTTCACGGTACTGCTGCTGGTGCCGCTGGCACTCACGGCCGTGCTGTCGTTCAACGCGTTCGACCCGGCCACAGGGGTGAAGGCAGGCGAGTTCACGCTGGAGCACTACGCCCATGTGTTCACCGATTCGTACTACCACACGATCTTCTGGCGCACGTTCTGGATTGCGGGGCTGGTCACGCTGATCTGCGTGGCCATTGGCGCACCCGAGGCCTACATCCTGAGCCGCATGGGCAACCCGTGGCGCTCCATCTTACTGCTGGTGGTGCTCGCGCCGCTGCTGGTGTCGGTGGTGGTGCGAGCTTTCGGCTGGAGCATGCTGCTGGGCCCCGAGGGGCTGGTGAATGGCGCGCTGCAACTCGTTGGCATCGGGCCGGTGAAGATGCTCTACACCGAGATCGCGGTGGTCATCGCCCTGGTGCATGTGATGCTGCCCTTCATGGTGATCCCCGTGTGGACCTCGCTGCAGAAGCTGGACCCCGGTGTGGAAAACGCGGCGCTGTCGCTGCAGGCCTCGCCCTTCACCACGCTGCGGCGCATTGTGTTGCCGCAGGTGCTGCCTGGCATCTTGTCCGGCAGCCTCATCGTGTTCGGCCTCGCGGCCAGCTCGTTTGCCATCCCCGGCCTGCTGGGCGGGCGGCGGCTGAAGATGGTGGCCACGGTGGTGTACGACGAATACCTGCACGAGCTGAACTGGCCCCTGGGCGCAGCGATTGCGCTGACGCTGCTGGTGGCCAACCTGGTGGTGATGCTGAGCTACAACCGGCTGGTTGAGGGCCGGTACAAGAAAGCGTTGGGCTGAAGTTATGCAGAAGAACGGACCTTTGGCCCTCGCGTTCAACGCGCTGGTCATCACCTTCATGCTCGCCCCGCTGCTGGTGGTGTGCATCGTGGCGTTCACGCCGCACAACACGCTGACGCTGCCCACCACTGAGTTCTCGCTGCGCTGGTTCAAGGCAGTGTTCGCGCATTCGGACTTTGTGCAGTCGTTCTGGAACAGCCTGTGGCTGGCGCTGGCATCGGCCACGCTGGCCACGGTGCTGGCCGTGCCGGCGGGCATTGCCATCACACGCTACGAGTTTGCGGGGCGCGGCTTTCTCAACGGCCTGTTCCTGTCGCCGCTGATCATTCCGCACCTGGTGCTGGGTGTGGCCCTGCTGCGCCTGTTTGCGCTGCTGGGGGGCACGGGCAGCTTTGGCTGGCTGGTGTTTGCGCATGCGCTCATCGTTACGCCCTACACGCTGCGGCTGGTGGTGGCCGCGCTGGTGGGGTTTGACCGCAGTGCCGAGCATGCCGCGCTGTCGCTGGGTGCCAGCCAGGCCACGGTGTTCACACGCATCACGCTGCCGATGATTTTGCCCGGCGTGACGGGCGGCTGGTTGCTGGCCTTCATCAACAGCTTTGACGAAGTGACGATGTCGATCTTTGTCACCTCGCCCAGCACGGTGACGCTGCCGGTGCGCATGTACATGTACGCCACCGAGTCGATTGACCCGCTGATGGCTGCGGTGTCGGCACTGATGGTGGCCCTGACGGCCTGCGCGATGGTGATTCTCGACCGGGTGTATGGACTCGATCGCGTTCTGGTCGGCCGGAAATAAATGAGCACCGCAACCATGAGTTCCAGCCAACCTCTGCTCCACCGCGTGGCCGAAAAAGACCGCACACCCGTGCCCTTCGTGCTCGATGGCGAACCCGCCGCTGCGCTCGAAGGCGACACGGTGCTGACCGCCATCCTCACCCACCGCGCCCAACTGCGCCGCAACGAGTTCAGCCACGAGCCGCGCGCAGGCTTTTGCCTGATGGGCGCGTGCCAGGACTGCTGGGTGATGACGGCTACCGGCGAACGCCTACGGTCTTGCGCCACCTTCATCCAGGCGGGCATGCAGCTGACTACCGGAGGGGCCGCATGACCGCCCCCACCTTGCAACCCGTGATCGTGGGCGCAGGCCCTGCGGGCATCCGTGCGGCGCAAACCCTGGTGGCGCATGGCGTGCGGCCCACGGTGATAGACGAGGCCGCACGGGGTGGCGGACAAATCTACCGTCGCCCGCCTACCCACTTTGCCCGCAGCCCGCAAACACTGTACGGAACCGAAGCATCACGCGCCACGGCGCTGCACAGCACCTTTGATGGGCTGCGCGCGCACATCGACTACCAACCCGACAGCCTGGTGTGGAACGCCCAAGGCGGCATGCTCGATGTGCTGCATGGCCCCACGCAGACCACGCGCACGGTGCCCTACGGCCAGCTTATCGTGGCCAGCGGCGCCACCGACCGCGTGCTGCCCGTGCCGGGCTGGACACTTCCAGGGGTGTACACGCTGGGTGGAGCACAAGTGGCGCTGAAGTTTCAGGGCTGCACCATCGGCCGCAACGTGGTGCTGATGGGCACCGGGCCGCTGCTGTACCTGGTGGCGTACCAATATGCCAAGGCGGGCACCAAGGTCGCGGCGGTGCTGGACACCGCCCGCTTTGCCGACCAACTGGCCGCCCTGCCCGGCATGCTCACCCAGCCTGCCGTGCTGGCCAAAGGGATGTACTACGTGGGCTGGCTGCGCGCGCATGGCGTAGCGGTGCACACCGGCGTGCGGCCTTTGCGCGTGGAGGGCGAAACGCGGGTGAATGCCGTGGTGTGGAGTGACGGCCAGGCCGAGCACACCGTGCCCTGCGATGCCGTTGGCTTTGGCTACGCACTGCGGTCCGAAACCCAACTGGCAGACCTGCTGGGCTGCCGCTTTGCCTGGGCGCCCATGCACCGCGCCCACCTGCCCGAGCGCGACAGCGCAGGGCGCACCAGCGTGGCAGGCGTGTACCTGGCGGGGGATGGCGCGGGCATCATGGGCGCCGATGCGGCCGAATGGGCGGGTGAGCGCGCTGCGCTGGCGCTGCTGGCAGACCATGGCGTGAAGGTGGATACCGCACGCGCTGCAGAGCTGGAACGCAAGCTCGCGGACTTGATGCCCTTCCGCCAAGGGCTGGAGCGCGCCTTCCCCTTCCCTTCAGACTGGGCAACGCACGCCCCCGACGCGCTGGTGGTGTGCCGCTGCGAGAACATCACGGCCGGCGAGCTGCGCGCCTGTGCCCGCGATGCGGGCGCAGACGAGATGAACCGTCTTAAAGCCCTGACCCGCGTGGGCATGGGCCGCTGCCAAGGCCGCATGTGCGGTGTGGCCGCTGCAGAAATTCTGGCCCACGCCACAGGCAAGCCGATTGACACGGTAGGACGGCTGCGCGGACAGGCGCCGATCAAGCCGATTCCCATCCACCTGCAACGCCAGGCGGAGGCCCGCGCATGACCGCCACCCCAACGATCGACACCGACGTTGCCATTGTGGGCGGCGGCATCATGGGCGCATCGGCCGCGCTGGCACTGCGCCGCAAAGGCGTGGCCGTGGTGCTGCTGGAACGTGACCTGTGCGGCTCGCGCTCCAGTGGCGTGAACTATGGCGGCGTGCGCCGCCAGGGCCGCCCGGTGAGCCAGCTGCCGCTGGCGCAGCGCGCCCACCAGGTGTGGGCCGACCTGCCCGCGCTGATTGGCACCGATGGCGAATACCAGCGCAGCGGGCACTTCAAGATTGGCCGCAGCGAGGCGGACATGGCCGCGCTGGAAGGCTACGCCAACCTGAGCAGAGACTTCGACCTGGGCATTCAACTCATCTCGGGCACCACGCTGCGCGAGCGCTGCCCATGGCTGGGCGGGCGCGCCGTGGGTGGGTCGCTGTGCCCCGACGACGGCCAAGCCAACCCGCGCCTGGTGTCGCCCGCGTTTGCGCTGGCGGCCAAGCGCGCGGGCGCGCAGATTCTGGAGCGCACTCCAATGACCTCGGTGGAGCACGACGGGCAGCTGTTCACCGTGCGCTCGGGCACCACCGTGGCGGTGCGTGCACCCGTGCTCATCAATTGCGCAGGAGCCTGGGCCGGTGCGCTGGCCGCGCAGTTTGGCGAGGCCGTGCCCATTCACTCCGGCCACCCCGCCATGGCGGTGACCGAGCCCCTGCCCTTCTTCATGCACTGGAGCCTGGGTGTGGAAGGCGGCGGCATCTACTGCCGACAGGTGGCGCGTGGCAATCTCGTTCTGGGTGGTGGCGCAGGTGTGGCGCTGGATGCCGACCGCGCCCGCTCCGAGCGCGGCGCCATCGCTACCTTGGCAGTGCAGGCCGTAGAGCTGTTGCCCGCCCTCAAGAATGCGCATTTCATTCGCACCTGGAGCGGCACCGAAGGCTATCTGCCTGACCGCCAGCCGGTGCTTGGCAAGAGCCACACCACGCCCGGCCTGATCCATGGCTTTGGCTTTGCGGGTGCGGGCTTTCAGATCGGCCCCGGTGTGGGCGAGGTGCTGGCAGAGCTGGCACGCGATGGCCGCAGCACCACGCCGATTGATGCCTTTGCAATTGAGCGATTTCTCCCAACGACGGTGGCTGACGTGGCCAGCACTGCCGCTGCCCACTGACCCCGTTTGCCACCGACAAAACTCCCCTCCCCACCAGAAAGGAAACCACCATGACCTTCTCCCCCCGCTTTGCCAGCCGCACCCGCCGCGCCCTTGTGACTGCCGCTGCACTGACCGCCGTGGCCGCCACAGGCACCGCCACCGCGCAGACCAAGACGCTGTACATCGGCATGAACGGCGGCACCATGGAGAAGGCGTACACGCAGTACGTGTTCCCGGCGTTTGAAAAGCTGCATGGTGTGAAAGTGGTGGTGGTGCCCGGCACGTCCTCGGACATCCTGGCCAAGGCCCAGGCCAACAAGGACAAGCCCCAGATGCACGTGATGTTTCTGGACGACGGCATCATGGTGCGCGCCATGGGCATGGGCCTGTGCGAAAAGCAAAAGCCCAACCAGCATCTGAACGACATCTACCCCGCCGCGCGCTTCAAGGACGACCTGGCCAGCGGAGTCAGCGTGGGTATGACGGGCATCGCCTACAACACCAAGATGTTTGCCGAAAAGGGCTGGGCCGCGCCCACCTCGTGGATGGACTTTGCCGACCCCAAGTACAAGGGCAAGGTAGTGTTCCAGTCCATGCCCTCCTCATCGTTCGGGCTGCACGGCTTCTTGATGTTCAACCGCATCCAGGGCGGCAACGACAAGTACGTGGAACCCGGCTTTGCCAACTGGGCCAAGACCATCGGCCCGAACGTGCTGGAGTACATCCCCAGCTCGGCCAAGATTTCGGAGATGGTGCAAACGGGCGAGGCTGCGATCTTCCCGCTCACGCCCACGGCCGTGGCTGCGCTCAAATCCAAGGGCATTCCGGTGGAATACGCCCAGCCCAAGGAAGGCTCGGTGGTGCTGATGACAGGCCAGTGCGTGATCGCCAAGAACAGCGAGCCCGAACTGGCGCAAAAACTGGCCGAATTTCTGCTGAGCCCCCTGGCCCAGGCCAATGTGCTGCAGTTTGGCGCGCAGATCCCCACCAACCCCAAGGCCCCGGCCGTGGGTGAAGGCGCCGAGCAGGTGGCCAAGATCAACCAGTGGATGAAAAACGCCGTGACCCTGGACTGGGACAGCGTCAACGCCAACCGCCCGGCCTGGAACACGCGCTGGAACAAGACCATCGAGCGCTGAGCAACGGGGCCGTTGACGCGCGCCGCACCACACTGGCGGCGCGTTTGTGACAAATGTCACCGGCTGCGCCACGCCCTGCGGCAGGAGGGTGTCACAAACCGCTTCTTCGAATCCAGAATCCGGCGCCTGAACACGCTGATTCGTTCAGTTGCCATTCATTCGAAGAAGAGGGATACCACCATGAAACGCTGGATCAAATGGACCGCAGGCGGCGCGCTGCTGCTGGGCGTGGTCGTTGTGGCCACAGCCACCAGCGGCCTATACCTGGCCGAGCAAAAGCGCAACCGCTACATCGACATCAAGCCGCGCCCCGTGGCCTACACCACCGACGCGCAGACCATTGAGCGCGGGCGGTACCTGTATGCGTCGCGCGGCTGCACCGACTGCCACGGCGCGCAAGGCACGGGCCGCGAGTTTGTGAACGACGGCAAGGGCACGCGCATCGTGGGCCCCAACATCACCCCCGCTGGCGCGGTGGCCCGCTACCAGCCCGAAGACTGGAACAGCGTGATCCGCCACGGCGTCAAGCCCAATGGCCGCCCGCTGCTGGTGATGCCGAGCGAGGACTACAACCGTTTTACCAACGACGACCTGAATGCCCTGGTGTCCTACGTACGCCAGTTCAAGCCGCAGGAGGGCACGCAGGCCGTGGTGGAACTGCCCCGCCCTGCCTGGGTGCTGTACGGCCTGGGCGCCATCCCCGACGCAGCCGCGCGCATCGACCACCAGCTGGCGCCATCGCGCCCCGTGCCTGCGGGTGTGACGGTGGCCAATGGCCAGTATGTGGCCAACATGTGCATCGGCTGCCACGGCGCAGACCTGTCGGGCGGCAAGATCCCGGGCGGCCCGCCGGACTGGCCCGCCGCTGCCGACATCCGCCCCGGCGCCAACAGCGCCATGGCCCGCTACCCCAATGCCGCCAGCTTTGTGGCGATGCTGCGCACTGGCAAGCGGCCGGATGGCACGCCGATCCAGGTGATGCCGTTTGAGTCGCTGGGGCAGTTGAGTGATGTGGATGCGAAGGCGCTGTATCTGTTTTTGACAGCCCCTGGTGCCCTTGCCAAGGCGGGGGGCACCGGGGCGGGCGCGGGCCATGCACCGGCCAGTGGGGAGGTGGGGCTGAACGGTGGAGTTGCAGACGCGCATCTGGTACGGGTGGAGCAGCCACAGGGGTCGCAGCATCGGCCGTCGAACGTGCCTTCGGTGTCTTCGGGGTTGCGGATGCCGGGGTGATGTTTGGTCTTGGATTTTTGATGTTTTAGGCCGCTAGCGCTTGTGTATAAAGCGCTAGCAGCTACTATTTTTATAGTGGTCGCGGGTAGGTGCCCCGCCCGTTCGGGCCGAGCTTGCCGAAGCCGGGATGGCTTGCTGGTTTGTGAGGCGTGCCTGTTCAGAGCACAAGCCCGGCCGGTTCAGTGAACATCCGGCAGTCACTATCAATACCATAGCTGCTCACGCTTTATAGATAAGCGCTAGAGCCCCATAGCACCCTTAAACCCCCGCTGCCCCCTGCGGCACATGGTTGCGCAGCAGCCACCGCGTTTCCCGCGTGGCCTCGGTGTCCGGGTGGCGGGACTCCAGCGTGGCCAGCACGCGCAGGGCCATGTCGGCGCGGTTCATGCCCTGCAGCAGCACGCGGGCCACCAGTTCATAGGCGGCGGGCACGCTGTCGTGGTTTTTGAAGCGGCGGTCAAAGCCCTGCAGCAGGGCCAGCGCGTCTTTGGCGTTGTTGGCATTCCAGGCGGCTTTGGCCAGGTTGAGGGTGGCGTTGGCGTCCTGCAGCGCAAACTGGGCGTCCTTGGTCCGGCAGGTTTGAAAGACCTTGAGCGCTTCGCCGCCCTGGCCCGAGCGCAGCAGCAGCGGGATGTAGCGCTGGGCATGGTCCAGCAGGGTGGCGGTTTTGCCTTCGGCCAGCGTCAGCACACGGTGGTAGCGGCGCTGTGCGGGCACTTCGTCGCTGCGGGTGCGCTGGTCTTCGTAGGCTACGCCCAGGGCGCCGACCATGTCGCCCGCGGTGATCAGCGCGGCCACGTGTGCGTCGGTGGCGTCTTGCTCGATCTGGCGGGGGCTGCGGCGGTCCACAGGGGTGCCGTCGTCGTCCAGGCCTGCGCCGGGCAGCAGGTCAATGCCAAAGGCTGCATGGTTCTGGTACATCGCGTAGCCCAGCAGGCTGGCCATGACCCAGCTGAAATAGATCAGCAGCCAGTTGACGATGGGCAGCAGGATCCAGCCCTTGAAGATGGGCACCAGCATGCCCAGCGCAATGAAGGTGCCCTGGCTCAGCAGGAAGAGGAACAGGCACAGCAGCAGGTAGGGCCAGCCAATGGTGCGCACGGCGTTCCAGGCGTTGGCGGGGTTCAGGGTTTCGGTAAAGCTGCAGGTCTGCACCAGCACGATCTGCGTGGCGGGAAGCAGGAAACACATGGCCAGCCAGGCCAGCGTGCCCAGCAGGGGGTTCAGGCGCTGCAGCCAGCCCACGGCCATGGCTTGCACGATCAGGATGGCGAACAGCTTCCAGGGAAGGTTCTTCCAGTCCGGGTCCAGCTCGGAAGGGTAGTCTTCGGCCTTGTAGATGCCGCGCGAGCCCAGGGCCGTGACTTTGAATCCGTAGCGCGATGCGGCCAGCAGGATGCCGATCTCCACGATCAGGATGCCCAGGGCGTCGGGCACAAAGAAGATCAGCTTGAACAGCAAGCTGGAGAGCGCCAGCAGCACGCTGTACATCAGCGGCTTGGGTTGCAGCGGAAACGCGAAAAAGGTGTTGATCTGGTGCCAGAACGGACGGGGCGTCTTTGCGGTTTCGCGCTGCATGGGGTGCCCCGGGCTTATTTGGAGAAGAAGTCGGACTGCGACATCCCGCGCCCGCCCGCCATGCGCACCACGGTGCGCTGGTCGGAGCGCAGGAGCTTCATTTGCCCCATTTCGCGCACGAGTTGCTCGTTGAAGGTGGAGCTGAACTGCATGACGGTTTCTCCCATCTTCAGGAGGCTGGTGCCTTTGACCTTGGCGCTTTTGCGGCCCGGTTCGATCTCGATGCTGTCGATGTGGAATTCGAACTCGACCGTCAGGATGCCGCCCATGCGGTCACCGATCTGCTCGAACATCTGCATGCTGGCCTTGAAGGCCTCGCACTGCTGGTCGTGGTTGAGTGTGCTGCGCTGCGTCTGGCCGTTCATCACCGTCTCGTCCTGGATGATGGCCTTGCTGCTGAGCTGTTTGCACATCAGCTCGGCGTCTCGCTTGTAGAGGGCGTGCGCGCTCTGGTCGTAGTAGGCGCGCACCATTTTTTCGTCCAATGTGCGCCCACCGACAAAGTAATACCAGGCGCCCGCGCACAGGGCCGCCAACAAGACGATCTTTTTCATGATTCCCTCTCTCCCGCTTTATTTTGCGGCGCAGTATACCGGTGGGGTTTGTGCGCGCTGCCCGCCAGCCTTGGCGCGCGGGGGCTGCGAACGAGTTGTTACCTTCCGTGTCATTGCAGCAGGGGGCGGTCCCCGGCATATCGGCTACCCTCGCGGTCGAGTCGGATAGAGGGATGTCAAAAATGAATGTCTTGCAACGTGCCCTGGTGTTGTTGTCGGGGGCTTTGGTTTCGATGGGCGCACACGCCCTGCAGATCACCAGTTTTTCACCGCAGGGCGAAGTGGCCCGGGTGCGGCAAGTGGTGGCCAAGTTCGATGCGGCGGTCGTCAACTTCGGCGACCCCAAGGCGCCCGCGCCCATCAACCTGAGCTGCAGCGATGCCAGCGCCACCAAGGGCACGGGCCGCTGGACAGGCGAGCGCGAGTGGGTTTTCGACTTTGAAAGTGACCTTCCACCCGGCGTGCGCTGCACCGCAACGGTCAAACCCGGGTTCAAATCGGCCTCTGGCGCTGAACTGACGGGCGCCAAAAGCTATCAGTTCAATAGCGGTGGCCCGTTTGTGCAGACCATCCGCCCCAACCCCTACCAGGCCATCGACGAAGAGCAGTTCTTCGTGCTGCAGTTCAACGGGCCCGCCACCACCGCCAGCGTTCAGGCCAATGTGTGGTGCACGGTGGAAGGCGTGGGCGAGCGCGTGCCGGTGCGGCTGATTGAGGGCGCGCAGCGCGCCGAAATATTGAAGACGCTGGGCCTGGAAAAAAGCGCGGCGAAAGAGCCCCTGCAATACGCCACACTGGCCTGCAACCGGCGGTTCACCTCGGGCTCGCGCATGCAGATCGTGTTTGGCAAGGGCGTAGCCACACCCAGCGGCGTGGCCAACACGGTGGAGAAGCGCTTTGACTTCAAGGTGCGCGAGCCGTTTGCGGCCGAGTTCAGCTGCGAGCGCGAGAACGCGCAGGCGGCGTGCCTGCCCATCCGGCCGATGCAGCTGTCCTTCAACGCCCCGGTGCCGCGCAGCCTGGCCACCGCCATTCGCCTCAAGTCCGCCAAGGAAACCCTGAAGCCCCAGACCGATGGCGGCATCGAGGGCCAAAAGGGCGATGCGCTGGTCAACAGCGTGCAGTTTGCTGCGCCCCTGGCCGAAAACACGGCCTTCACACTGGAGTTGCCCAAGGACTTCAAGGACGCCTCGGGCCGCCCGCTGCGCAACGCAGACAACTTCCCGCTCAAGGTGGCCACCGGCGGCATGCCGCCCCTGGCCAAGTTTGCGGCCGCGCCTTTTGGCATCGTCGAGCGTTTTGCCGAAGGCCCGCGCTCTGACAACCCCCCAGCGCTGTTGCCCGTGACACTGCGCAACGTGGAAGCCGCCCTGCGCGTGCAGGGCCTGCAGCCGGGCACCGTGAGCACGCTCAAGCCGCGCACCGACGCCGACATCATTGCGTGGTTCAAGAAGGTGCAGCGCTACGACAGCTACGTGGTGGATCGCAAGCAGGCGCGGCGCGACGTGACCGGCCCGCTGCCCAAGGTGCTCGACGAAGACAAGGAGTATGTGCAGTCACGCATGCTTTCGCTGCTGGCGGGCAAGGGTGGCGTGAAGACGCTGGACTTGCCCAAGCCAGCGAGCAACGACCCGCGCCCGTTCGAGGTGGTGGGTATTCCGCTGCCGCCCGGCTTCCACGTGGTGGAGATCGCCTCGCAAAAGCTCGGCGCTTCGCTGCTGGATGAGCGCCACGGGGACGCCCGCACGATGGTCGTGCGTACCTCGGCCCTGGTGACCAACCTGGGCGTGCATTTCAAGCTCGGCCGCGAAAACGCCCTGGCCTGGGTGACCACGCTGGACAAGGGCCAGCCGGTGCAGGGAGCCACGGTGCGTGTGAGCGACTGCAAGGGCAATGAGCTGGCCAACGCGCTGACCGATGCCCAGGGCGTGGCCCGCATCGAAGGCCTGTCGTCCGACCCCACCCGCTGCGGCGATGGCGGTGACTACGGCGACGGCGGCAACGCCTACTTCGTGAGCGCGCGCCACAAGGACGAGGGCGGCGTGGAGGACATGGCTTTCACCTGGAGTGACTGGCAGCGCGGCATCGAACCCTGGCGCTTCAACGTGCCCACCAGCAGCGACCCGCGCCCCAGCGAACGCGCCCACACCATTTTTGACCGCACCTTGTTCCGCGCGGGCGAGACCGTGTCGATGAAACACGTGCTGCGCTCGGAAACCCGCCAGGGTTTTGCGCTGCCCAAGGAACGGCCCGAAACCCTGGTCATCACCCATGTGGGCAGTGGCCAGCAGTTCACCCAGCCCGTCGCCTGGCGCGACACGGCCACGGGTGGCATCAGTGCGCTGAACAGCTTCGCCATCCCGCCCGCCGCCAAGCTGGGGGTGTACCAGGTGGAGCTGCGCAAGGATTCCGGTGATGAACGCAGCTTCGGCTCCGGCGAGTTCCGGGTGGAGGAGTTCCGCCTGCCCGTGCTGGAGGGGCGCATCACCCCGGTCGAGAAGAAGGCCCTGGTGCGCGTGCGCTCGGTGCCCACCGATGTGCAGATCAACTACGTGGCGGGCGGCGGACCCGCCAACCTGCCGGTGCGCGTGTCGGCCATGGTGCGCGGCAAGGCGCTGCAGTACAGCGACTACGAGGCCTTCCGCTTCACGCCGCCCCGCAAGCGCGAGCAGGAAAGTGCGAACAGCGACGACGAAGAAGCTGCGGCCCGCCAGGATGCACGCGTGATTGCCGACAAGCTGCCGCTCACGCTGAACAAGGACGGTGCGGGCAAGGTCACCATCGACAACGTGCCCCAGGCCCGCCAGCCGCAGGAGCTGCTGCTCGAGGCCACCTACGCCGACCCCAATGGCGAGGTGCAGACCATCCGCAGCACGCAAGCGCTGTGGCCCGCCGGTGTGGTGGCGGGCATCAAGACCGAGGGCTGGGTGTCTGCCCGACAGAAGATCCGCTACCAGGCGCTGGCCTTGCAGCACAACGGCAAACCCGCCGCCGACACCTCGCTGCAGGTGCAGGCCATTGCCCGCATCACCACCAGCACGCGCAAGCGCATGGTGGGCGGCTTCTACAGCTACGACAACCAGACCGAAACCAAAGACCTGGGCACGCTGTGCAGCGGCAAGAGCGATGCACGCGGCCTGCTGCTGTGCGAATCCAAGCTCGACGAACCCGGCGAGGTGGAACTGGTGGTGACGGCCACCGACAAGGACGGCAACACCAGCGTGGCCGCCTCGTCAGTGTGGGTCACGCGCCAGGGCGAGCTGTGGTTTGGCGGTGAAGACCACGACCGCATCGACCTGCTGCCCGAAAAGAAAAGCTACCAGCCCGGCGAGATCGCCAAATTCCAGGTGCGCATGCCGTTCCGTTTTGCCACGGCCCTGGTGGCCGTGGAGCGCGAAGGCATCATCGACACCCAGGTGGTGCAGCTCAACGGGCAAGACCCCACGGTGAGCCTGAAGGTGCAGCCCGACTGGGGCCCCAATGTGTACGTGAGCGTGCTGGCCCTGCGTGGCCGCCTGCGCGAGGTGCCGTGGTACAGCTTCTTCACCTGGGGCTTCAAGGCGCCGCGCGAGTGGTGGACCTCGTTCTGGTACGAAGGCAAGGAGTACCAGGCGCCCACGGCGCTGGTGGACTTGTCCAAACCCGCGTTCCGTCTGGGCATGGCCGAGATTCGCGTGGGCACAGCGGCCCACCAGATCGACGTGAAGGTGACCACGGACAAGGAAAGCTACGCCGTGCGCGGCAAGGCCCAGGTCACCATCACCGCGACCCTGCCGGGCGGCAAGCCCGCTGCCAATGCCGAGGTGGCCCTGGCCGCTGTGGACCAGTCCCTGCTGGAGCTGATGCCCAACACCAGCTGGAACCTGCTCGAAGCCATGCTGCAGCGGCGCAGCTGGGGCGTGGAGACATCGACCGCGCAGATGGAAATCATCGGCCGCCGCCACTACGGCAAAAAGGCCGTGCCTGCAGGCGGTGGCGGGGGGCGCGCGCAGACGCGTGAGCTGCTCGACACGCTGCTGCTGTGGGAGCCCTCCATCCAGCTCGACGCCAACGGCCAGGCCAAGGTGACGGTGCCGCTGAACGACGCACTCACCACCTTCAAGATCGTGGCCGTGGCCGATGCGTCCACCGGCCTCTTCGGCACCGGCAGCACCAGCATCCGCGCCACGCAGGACTTGCAGATCATCAGCGGCCTGCCGCCACTGGTGCGCGAGGACGACCAGTTCCGCGCCCAGATCACGCTGCGCAACACCACCAAGACGGCGATGAAGGTGGAGGTATCGCCGCGCGCCACGCTGCTGGACTTGAAGCCGCAGACCATCGACATCCCGCCCGAAGAAGCGCGTGAAGTCGCCTGGAACGTGACGGCCCCTGCGCAGCTGGCGCAGACCCGCGCCGAGTCCATCCTGTGGGAGATCGAGGCGAAGGACACGGTGGGCGGCGCGCGCGATGCGCTCAAGGCCCGCCAGCGCATCATCCCGGCCGTGCCACTCACGGTGCAGCAGGCCACGCTGGTGCAGGTGGATGGCAGCTTCAACCTGGATGTGAACCCGCCTGCGGATGCCATCCCTGGCCGGGGTGGCCTCAAGATGTCGCTGCAGCCCAAATTGGCCGAAGGCCTGCCGGGCGTGCGCGACTGGTGGGCCCGCTACCCCTTTGCCTGCCTCGAGCAAAAGACCAGCAAGGCCGTGGGCCTGCGCGACGGCGCGCTGTGGCAGACCGTGGTGGCGCAGCTGCCCACCTACCTCGACAGCGACGGCCTGGCCAACTACTTCCCGCCGCGCGACGGCGATGGCAACCGGGGCAGCGACACGCTGACGGCCTATGTGCTGGCCGCCACGCACGAGGCCGCCAGCATCAACCCCGCGTTTGCGTTGCCCGATGCCGCCCGCGCGCCCATGGAGCGTGGCCTGATCGCGTTTGTGGAAGGCCGCATCCAGCGCAGCTTCTGGAGCCCCCGCAAGGACCTGGACATGCGCAAGGTGGCCGCGCTCGAAGCGCTGTCGCGCTACGGCAAGGCCCAGGGCCGCATGGTCAGCAGCATCACCATCGCGCCCAACCAGTGGCCCACGCACACGGTGATCGACTGGGTCAACGTCTTGAAGCGCGTGGCCGATGTGCCCCAGCGCGACCAGCGCCTGGCCGAGGCCATGCAGATCCTGCGCGCGCGCCTGTCGTTCCAGGGCACCAAGCTCATCTTCAGCACCGAGCAGGACGACTACTGGTGGTGGCTGATGCAAAACGGCGACGTGAACACCGCGCGCCTGATGCTCGCCGTGATGGATGACCCCACCTGGAAGGACGACATGGGCCGCCTCGCCAACGGCTTCATCAGCCGCCAGCAGGCGGGCTCCTGGCACACCACCACCGCCAATCTGTGGGGCGGGCTGGCGCTGGAAAAATTCAGCGCCAAGTTCGAGGCCGTGCCAGTCTCGGGCACCACCAAAGCCGCGATGTCTGGCAACACCGCCAGCGTGGACTGGAGCAAGGTCGAACGCTTGAAGGCCAGTGACGCCACGGGCGCCGCGCACCAGACGACCTGGTTCGGCGCGCCCGCATCGCCCGGCAACCTCAAGAACAACGACATGTTCCTGGCCTGGGGCAAGGCCGGTGGCAAGGAGAACCTGGCGGTGACCCACCAAGGGCCCGGCAAGCCGTGGCTCACCCTGCAATCCGTCGCTGCCATCCAGCTCAAGGCGCCCTTTGCTGCGGGATATGCCATCACCAAGACCGTGACACCCGTGGAGCAGGCCAACAAGTCGCTGCCCGCAGGCCAGTACACGCGCGGCGACGTGCTGCGTGTGACGCTGGAGGTGAACGCCAGCGCCGACATGACCTGGGTGGCCATCACCGACCCGATTCCGGGCGGTGCCACCATCCTGGGCAGCGGCCTGGGCCGGGATTCGGCCATTGCCACGCAGGGCGAAAAGGCCCGCAGCGGCGCGGGCTGGCCCGCGTTCGAGGAGCGCAGCTTCGAGGCCTTCCGCAGCTACTACGAATACCTGCCCAAGGGCACGGTCAAGATGGAATACACCGTGCGCCTGAACAACGTGGGCGACTTTGCCTTGCCGCCCAGCCGGGTGGAGGCCATGTACGCCCCCGAGATGTTTGGCGAGGTGCCCAACGCGCGGGTAAAGGTGGAGGCGGCTCGGTAAACCGCAGCGCCATGCAGCCTTCCGTTTTGAGCCTGCCCTTCAGAACAACGCCATGAGCCTCAGTGTTTTTGTGGAACTGCGGTTCTGGGTGCTGGTGGCGTTTTCGCTGGTACTGCCTGCGGGCATTTACGGGTTGCTGCTGGCGACCCGGTCCATCTCCCGCGTGGCCGTACTCGGCTTTGGTGTGGCGCTGGTGCTGATAGCTGGGGTGGACGTGTACCTGCTGCAGTCGCTCGCGTCCCTGGCCAAAACCACGCCGTCGCTGGCCGACGACGCGGTGTTCATCTCCGAGCTGTCCATCGCGCTCTATGTATTGCCCGTGGTGTTTGGTGGCATTGGCGTCAATCTGATTTCGCACGTGCTGCTGCGCCACCTGAGCGAGGCCGAAACCCGGTTTGACCGGGAGCATCCCAATGGCTGAGCGCCGGGGGGGCGGCGTTCGCCGCTGGTACGCTGGCTGGACTCTCTGGATGGTCAGCGCATCGGCCGCCTGGGCTATTCCGGCGTTTGACGAGGTGCGAGCCGACTTCAAGCCCTCCGACACCCTCATCCTCTCCCGCGAAGGCGAGGTACTGCAGCGCCTGCGCACCGATGCCACCGTGCGGCGCGGCCAGTGGGTGCCTTTGGCGGAGGTGTCGCCCGCCCTGCGCACGGCCCTGGTGCTCAGCGAGGACAAGCGTTTTTTTGAGCACAGCGGCGTGGACTGGCGCGCCGCATCGGCCGCCGCCTGGGGCAACCTGTGGAACCAGCGCACGCGCGGGGCCAGCACCATCACCATGCAGCTGGCGGGTTTGCTGGACGGTGACTGGCGCCAGGGCCCTGGCGGGCGCACCGTGGTGCAAAAGCTGGGGCAGACGGTGGCCGCACAGGTGCTGGACCGGCGCTGGCGCAAAGACCAGATCCTGGAGGCCTACCTCAACCTCGTGCCGTTTCGCAGCGAGCTGGTGGGCATTGATGCCCTGAGCCGCACGCTGTTTGGCAAGGCCGCGCACGGGCTGGACGACCGCGAGGCGGCGGTGGCTGCTGCGTTGGTGCGCGCGCCCAATGCCCGGCCCGCGCTGGTGGCGCAACGGGCGTGCGGGGTGCTGCGCGATATGCAGGCCACCAGCGGCGCGCGCCCCGCGCAGCGCGCCACCCCAGCCCCGGCCCGTGTGGATTGCGATGCGCTGGACCTCTTCACCACCGCCGCCCTGCAGCGCCGCGCATTTGATGCGAGCGAAGGCGTGGCGCCGCACTTCGCCCGCTACCTGCTTCGCCAGCGCTCTGGCAAAGACGGCGCCGTGCCCGAGCGTGTGCCCAGCACCCTGCGCGCGCCGCTGCAGCGTTTTGCCGTGCAGAGCCTGCAGCAGCACCTGCGCGAGCTGCGCGGGCGCAATGTGGAAGACGGCGCCGTGCTGGTGCTCGACAACGCCACGGGCGCGGTGCTGGCCTGGGTGGGGTCTTCAGGGCAACTGAGCCAGGCCAGCGAGGTCGATGGTGTGCTGGCGCTGCGCCAGCCGGGCTCCACGCTCAAGCCGTTTTTGTACGCGCAGGCGATTGCCGAGCGGCGGCTCACGGCGGCCTCGCTGGTAGAGGATTCGCCCGCGCAGATCACCACTGCCAGTGGCCTGTACATCCCGCAGAACTACGACCGGCAGTTCAAGGGCTGGGTGTCGGTGCGCACGGCGCTGGCCGCGTCGCTCAATGTGCCGGCGGTGCGCACGCTGGTGATGGTCACGCCCGACGCATTCCACCGCCAGCTCGGCGCCGTGGGCTTGCCGCTGCGCGAAAGCGGCGATTATTTTGGCTACAGCCTGGCGCTGGGCAGCCCGGAGGTGCCGTTGCTGCACCTGACCAACGCCTATCGCACGCTCGCCAATGGCGGGCGGGCCAGTCCTGTTGCGGGCACCCTGGCCAACGGCGGACGGTCGAGTGCTGTAGCACTCTCGGATGTTGCCAAGCCGCGCTTTGCCCCTGCGCTGGACGCCCGTGCCGCCTTCATCGTGGGCGACATCCTCTCGGACGGCAACGCACGCGCCCGCACCTTTGGCACCGACAGCGTGCTGGCCACCCGCTTCTGGACGGCCGTGAAAACCGGCACCAGCAAGGACATGCGCGACAACTGGGCCGTGGGCTGGTCCGAGCGCTACACCGTGGGCGTATGGGTGGGCAACGCCAGCGGCGCGGCCATGCACGACGTGAGTGGTACCAGCGGCGCGGCCCCCATCTGGTCGGCGGTGATGGGGTTTTTGCATGCCCGCGAGCCCAGCCGCGCCCCCAAGGCCCCCCTAGGCCTGGCCCGCACAGCGGTGCGATTTGGGCCCGTGGCGCCGCAGCCTGGCAGCCCGGACCCACGCGGCGGCGGCCAGCCGCTGGAGGCCGCGCGGGAAGAATGGTTTGTGCAGGGCACCCAGCAGGCGTTTTTTGCTATTGATTCGGTAGCTATTAGCGCTTATCCATCGAGCGCTAGTGGCCAAAATGATGTTAAAAAATCTGCGCCCGATGCGGCCGTATCTCCTGCGGGTCTGCCCCCGCGCATCACCGCCCCCGCCCCGGGCACCATCATTGCGCTGGACCCCGACATCCCCCCGGCGCGCCAGCGCCTGCAGTTCACCGCCACGGGCAATGCGGTGCATTGGCGGCTGGACGGCAAAACCCTGGGCCGAGGCCCTCGGGTGGCCTGGTTGCCCTGGCCCGGGCGCCATGTGGTGCAGCTCACCGACGCGCAGGGCAAGGTGCTGGACGAGGTCCGTTTGGAGGTGCGCGGCGCAGGTGTGGTGGCCAAGCCTCTCCGGGCAGGTGCGCATTGACGCTGACAAGTCCGAGGAATACGGTGTGACTTGGGGCCAAGTCCCTGTTAAGGCGGCTGTCTAAAATAGTTACAAACTATCCCTATGCCCTCCCTTCGCCAGTTTTTCTCTCACCGCCTCATATGGCTGGCTTTGCTGGTGGCTCTGGGCATTGGTGCCTTGTTTGCCCGCACCATCTGGACCATTCGCAACGACGAATGGAGCTACGCGGTGCAGACCAACTCCAACCTGGCCCGCACCATGGAGCAGGGCCTGGCCTGGTCGCTGGACTCGTTCAACAAATCCCTGGAGGGCGTGGCCCGCGAGGTGGCACGGCCCGAGGTATGGGCGCTGCCACCCGACCTGCGTGCGCGGGTGGTGTTTGACAACTCGCTGCGCGCGCGCGGCGCGGGCGATGTGCTGGTGCTGGACGCTCAGGGCAACGTCATTCTGGACTCGGGTTCCCTGACCCCTCGCCGCACCAACTTGGGCGACCGCGACTACTTTCTGGCATTCAGTGAGCGGGGCGAGCGGGAGCTGTTCTTCGGCAAGCCCGTGCCTTCACGGGTGACGGGTCTGAACATCCTGCCCATTTCTCGTCCGTACTTCCATGCAGACGGCAGCTTTGCCGGGGTGGTGGTCGGCGCTATCCGCCTGAGTTATTTCAACGAACTGTTTGGTTCGCTGGACCTGGGCTCCAACAGCGGGGTCAACATGTTTCGGCGGGACGGGGTGGTGATCTCCCGCTTTCCGTATGGTGATGCTGATGTCGGCAAAACCATCGCTGGTGCGCCTAACCTGCTGCGTTTTCAGGCCGAGGGCACAGGCTCTTTTGTCGGTAAGGCCGCGCTCGACGGCGTGGAGCGTCTGTACTCCTTCCGGCCTGTGGGCAACTACCCGCTTATTCTGAACGTGGCCCAGTCCACCGACACCATCTTGGCCAAGTGGAGGAGCAGTGCCTGGGTCCTGGGTGGTTTTGCTGCGCTGTTGATGGCTGGCTGCCTTGGGTTGGCGCTGCTGTTCGTGCGTGAGCTGGTGCTGCGCCAGCAGGTTTCGGCGCGTTTGGCCGAGGCTGAGCATGACCTGCGCACCATCCTCGACAACGTGCCTTCGATGATTGCCTACTGGGATGCCAGTATGCACAACCGCTTTGCCAACCGGGCGGCACTCGAGGAGTTCGGCACCTACCCGGTGCCTGTGCGCGGCCGGCATATCAGCGAGCTGCTCAGCGAATCCCGCTACGCGGCCAGCAAGCCCTACTACGACCTGGCGTTGGCGGGTGCACCGCAGCGCTTTGAACGTACGGACCAGAACCCGAAAGGCCAGCCGCGGCACAGTATCGTCTCCTACCTGCCCGACGCAGACGCGCGCGGCGTGGTCACCGGGCTCTTCGTGCAAGTGACGGATATTACCGAGCGCAAGCACATGGAGAACGAGCTGTTCGACGAGAAAGAGCGCGTGCGCCTGATGCTGCAAGCCATTGGCGACGCAGTGGTCTGCTCGGACGCGAAGGGCATGGTGACCTACCTCAACCCCGTGGCAGAACGCCTGACGGGCTGGCAGGCGTTTGATGCGGCAGGCCACACCGTGGACGAGGTGGTGAGCCTGCGCAGCCCTGACAACGATGAGCCTTTGACCAACACGCTGCGTGCGGCCATCCAGTGCGGCATGGCGACTCCCCCCGTGCGGGGTGTGCTGTTGCACCGCACCAATGGCCAGCGCTTCCAGGTGGAGGAAACCGCCAGCCCCATCACCGACCGCCATGGCACGGTGACCGGCGCCGTGGCCGTACTGCGCGACGTGACCGAATCGGTGGTCATGGCCGAGCGCATGGCCCACCTGGCCCAGTACGACGCACTGACCGACCTGCCCAACCGCGTGCTGCTGCAAGACCGCGCCCAGCTGGCCATCTCGCAGGCCCGCCGCGACGGCAAGTGCCTGGCCGTGATGTACCTGGATCTGGACGGCTTCAAGGACGTGAACGATACCCTGGGCCACGATGTGGGCGACCTGCTGCTGGTGCAGTTTGCGCAGCGCCTGAAGGCTGCCGTGCGCGCGTCCGACACCGTGTGCCGCCAGGGCGGGGATGAGTTTGTGGTGCTGCTGCCCGGGCTGGACGGCGCCGAGGCCGCCTGCCAAGTGGCGCGCAAGATCCTTGCGTCGTGCGACGCGCCCTTCGCGCTGGCGGGGCGTTTTCTGCAGGTGGGGCTGAGCGGCGGCATCGCACTCTTCCCTCAGCACGGCGATACGTTCGATGCGCTCTCGCGCCATGCCGACAGCGCCATGTACGCCGCCAAACGCGGCGGGCGCATGCGCTTCATGCTCTACCGGGGCCCGGACGCCGAGCCCGAGGTGGTGCTGGCCGCTGTGGAGGCTGGGCAGGATCCATAAGCCGCCAGAGCTCTGGTGTGGGATCTTGCTATAATTTTTATAGCTATTAGCGCTTTCCAAATAAGCGCTAGCAGCCAATTTCTTTGAAGTTCTTGCCCCTCCAAGGCCCCCGCTCTCCCACCGCCTTGGAAATTTGTTGCAGCCCGCACAAATAATTTTGATGGCCCACCCGCAGGCAAGTGCCTACCATTCGGCGCAGTCCTGTCTGCCCCCTGTGCAGCCCCCTGTGCAACCCCTTTCTGGAGCGTCCGCGTGCCCGATCTGTCCAAAATCACCTGCATTGAAGACCTGCGTGTCATTGCCCAGCGCCGCGTGCCGCGCATGTTTTATGACTACGCCGATTCGGGTTCGTACACCGAGGGCACCTACCGTGCCAACGAAAGCGACTTTCAGCGCATCAAGCTGCGCCAGCGCGTGGCCGTGAACATGGAGGGCCGCAGCACCCGCACCACCATGGTCGGCCAGGACGTGGCCATGCCCGTGGCCATTGCGCCCACGGGTCTCACCGGCATGCAGCATGCCGACGGCGAGATCCTGGGTGCCAAGGCGGCCAAGGCCTTCGGCATCCCGTTCACGCTCTCGACCATGAGCATCTGCTCCATCGAAGACGTGGCCCAGCACACGGGCAACCACCCGTTCTGGTTCCAGGTGTACGTGATGCGTGACCGCGACTTCATCGAGCGCCTGATCGACCGCGCCAAAGCCGCCAACTGCTCAGCGCTGCAGCTCACGCTGGACCTGCAGATCCTGGGCCAGCGCCACAAGGACATCAAGAACGGCCTCTCGGCCCCGCCCCGCCCCACCGTCGCCAACCTCATCAACCTGGCCACCAAGCCCCGCTGGTGCCTCGGCATGCTGGGCACCCCGCGCCGCTCATTTGGCAACATCGTGGGCCATGCCAAGGGCGTGGGCGATTTGTCGTCGCTGTCGTCGTGGACGGCCGAACAGTTCGATCCGCAGCTCAACTGGGGCGATGTGGAGTGGATCAAGAAGCGCTGGGGCGGCAAGCTGATCTTGAAGGGCATCATGGACGCCGAAGACGCGCGCCTGGCCGTCAACAGCGGCGCCGATGCGCTCATCGTCAGCAACCATGGCGGCCGCCAGCTCGATGGCGCCCCATCCTCCATCGCCGCGCTGCCCGGCATTGCCGCTGCGGCGGGCAAGGACATCGAGGTGTGGATGGACGGCGGCATCCGCAGCGGGCAGGACGTGCTCAAGGCCCGCGCGCTGGGCGCGCAGGGCACGCTGATCGGCCGCAGCTTCCTGTATGGCCTGGGGGCCTTTGGTGAGGCAGGCGTGACCCGCGCGCTGCAGATCATCCAGAAAGAGCTGGACATCACCATGGCGTTCTGCGGCCACACCAACATCAACACGGTGGACCGCTCCATTCTGTTGCCAGGCACCTATCCGACCTGAGTCTTGCCGACTCGCCCTTGCAAAGGCCGCGCTGCGGCCTTTGTTGTTTCTGGCTTCCGGGTGAATCCATCCTCCCTTTTGTGGCGTATTCAGCTACAGCAAAGCCCCGCAAGTCCTTGAAACCCGATCCATCCCAGAGAATGGGCGCATGAGCACCCCCCAACCAGACCGTGAACTGATGGAACTCCTTGACCGCATCGCCGCGCAGGAAGACTCTGCGCTCAAAAGGCTGTACGAGCGTACCTCGTCGCCGCTTTTTGGCCTGGCCTTGCGCATTGTGCGCAACCGCGATGTGGCCGAGGACGTGCTGCAGGAGGCCTTCCTGAGCATCTGGCGCGGCGCCGGCAACTACCGCGCATCACTCAGCCCGCCCATGGCGTGGATGGGGCTCATCGTGCGCAGCCGGGCGCTGGATGCGCTGCGCAAGCGCAGCAGCGACCGGGCCGACCTCATGAACGAGCTGGACGACGAACTGGCCCAGACGCTGGAGGGCGATTCGCCCAACCCCATGGACACGGCCGATGCCAGCGAGCAGTCGTTTGCGCTGCACCACTGCCTGGGCAAGCTCGACCACAAACAACGCGAGGTGGTCAGCCTGGCCTATCTGCGTGACCAGAGTCACGGCGAACTGGCCGAGCAGCTCAAGTTGCCGCTGGGCACCGTGAAGACCTGGATCCGCCGGGGGCTGGAGCAACTGCGCACCTGCATGGCGCGTTACGCCTGAGCACGGAAGGTCCACGATGAACATCACCCAACACCCCGACCTGCTCGACCGCCTGGCCGCCAGCTATGCCCTGGGCACGCTGCGCGGCGGCGCCCGCCGCCGCTTTGAAACACTGGCACGCGAACATGCCACCGTGCGCGCCGCCGCCCTGGTGTGGCAGACCCGCTGGTCGGGCCTGACCGAGCTGCAACCTGCCATCGACCCCGCCCCCGCCGTGTGGACCCGCATCGACAACCTCGTACAGGCCGACAAGGCTGCGGCGGCCATGCAGGCTGCGCGTGTGCCCCCGGCTGCTGCGGCCCCCGGTGGCTGGTGGCGCAACCTGCTGGTGTGGCGCGGTGCTGCCGCTGCGGGGGCCATCGCCACGCTGGCGGCCGTGGTGGTCGGCGTGCAGGTCAATGGTGGCCTGCGTGCCACCACCGGCGCGCAGATTGCCACGCTGCAGCAGCAACTGCAGGCCACACCCCAGATCCAGTACGTGGCCGTGCTGGCCGACGACAAGGCGGACGCGTCGATGCTGGTCACCTTCGACCCCAAGAACAACCAGCTGGTGCTGCAGCGCGTGGGCGGCTTTCAGGAGGGGGCGGACAAGTCGCTGCAACTGTGGGCGCTGCCACCCGGCCAAGGCCCACGCTCGCTCGGTGTGCTGGGGCATGACAAGCTGCTCAAGCTGGTGGCCCAGGAAGGTGATGTGAAGGAAGTGCCCACACTGGCCATCAGCCTGGAGCCGCTGGGCGGCGTACCCAGCGCCACAGGCCCGACCGGGCCGGTGCTGTTCAAGGGTGCACTGATCCGCAAGGCCACCTGAACGGCACGCAGCGGGCTGCCGCGTGGGATTGCCGTATGGGGCGGCGGGACGCCTTCCACAAAGAAACGTCGCAGCCGCTGAATCCAGAGGGTTCTCTTCGCCGTATAGGTGGTGGGGTGCTTGGCACCTCTCTATCCACCTACGAGGAGATCTCCATGCCATTGAGAAGAATCAGTCTGGCCGTGCTGGCTGCCCTGGCAGCCAGCGCAGCGGGCGTCAGCCTGGCGTCCAGCCACCGCGAAGCACCGTTCATCACGACCCAGCCCAAGGTTGACGGCGCCGATTTCTACCTGTTCAACAGCTACGAACCGGGCCGCGCGGGCTTTGTCACCATGATCGCCAACTACCTGCCGCTGCAGGATGCCTATGGCGGCCCCAACTACTTCAGCCTGGACCCAAATGCGCTGTATGAGATCCACATCGACAACAACGGCGACGCGGCGGAGGACATCACCTTCCAGTTCCGCTTCAAAAACACGCTGAACAACGGTGGCAACGGCATCACCCTCGACATCGGCCCTGACGGTGCCCGCAAGAAGGTAGCGATCCCGCTGCGCAACGCCGGGGGCATCAGCGGCGCGGCGGCCGACCCGCTGGCCTACCGCGAAGAGTACGAGATGTTCATCGTGCGCGGTGACCGCCGCACCGGCAAGCGCGAGCAGATCAGCATGGCTGGCGGGGGCACCACCTTCACCAAGCCCATCGATTACATCGGAGAAAAATCCCTGGGCAGTGCCGCTGCCTACGACGCCTATGCCAGCAAATATGTGTATGGCATCAACATCCCCGGCTGCTCCACGCCCGGCAAGGTGTTTGTGGGCCAGCGGCAGGACCCGTTCCCTGTGTCGCTGGGTACCATCTTTGACCTGGTGAATGCGCCCGCTGCGGTCATCACCAGCGAGTCGAATGCAGCGGCTTTTGGTGCCGGCCAGATTGCCGACAAGAACGTGACCTCGCTGTCCGTGGAAGTGCCCACCAGTTGCCTCACGGCTGCATCGGGCGAGAAGGTCATTGGCGGCTGGACCACTGCCAGCCTGCGCCAGGCCCGCCTGCTCAACGGCAAGCCGGACTCGGGCCTGCAGGCCAGCGAGAAGGCCGGTGGCGCATGGACGCAGGTCTCGCGCCTGGGCATGCCGCTGGTCAACGAGGTGGTGATCGGCCTGAAAGACAAGGACAAGTTCAACGCGTCCAAGCCCAAGGACGATGCCGCCAACTTTGCGGACTATGTGACACACCCCACGCTGCCCGCGCTGGTCGAGACGCTGTTTGGCGCCAAGGCCCCCACCAACTTCCCGCGCACTGATTTGATGACGGCGTTCCTCACGGGCCTGCCCACGGTGAACCGCCCCGGAAACATCACCGGCCTGGGCGCAGGCGGGCCCCTGGCCGAAATGCTGCGCCTGAACACCGGCATTGCGGCCACGCCAGTGGCTGCACAAAGCTCCCTGGGCGTGGTCGCCGGCGATGCGGCAGGCTTCCCCAACGGGCGCCGCCTGGGCGACGATGTGGTGGACGTGTCCCTGCGTGTGGCCATGGGTGCGCTGTGCACGGTGACCGGTGCCTCGGACGCACTCAAGGTGGGCTGCAAGCCCGGTGACGCCCCGGCAGGAGGCGTTGCATTTGTCGATGGCTCACGCACGAAAGCCACCGACTACCGCACAGCATTCCCCTACGTGAACCCACCACTGCCCGGTGCCAAGAACTTCTGATCCGAAGGAGACACACCATGCAAAAAAACCTTCGGATTCAGCACCTGGCGCTCACCTCGGTGGCGGCATTGGCCATCACCGGTTGCGGCGGGGGCGGAGGCGGTGACAACACGGCAGACCCTGGCAATGGGGGCCCCGTGATGGTGAACGCGTTCGCATACGTGCAGCCGATTGTGGCCAGCGGCGCATCGGACACCACCGAGCCTCAGGCGGTGGACCAGTTGGTGCTGTCCAGCACCGAGACCGAAGAGCCCGATTCGCGGCTCTGACCTTCCGCGATGCCCCTGGCTGCGCCCTGAATGGGCGTAGCCAGGGGTATCCGTGGGTGAGTCTGCCTCCTCCCATACCCGTTTGTTGTCACGAGCTCATGAAGAAACCTTCCCACCTTGTGTGCGCGGCCCTGCACCTGATGTTCTGGGCTGGCACTGCCGCAGCGGCCTTGCCGCAGGACTTGCCCCCCGGCCTGGATGCCGATGTGGTCGAGCGCCTGCCCGAGCGTGTGAGTGCAGCTCCCGCCACCCCCCAGGCCGCCGCCGCCATCGCCCGGCGCTGGATCAGCTTGTCACGCGAGACGGCGGACCCGCGTTACCTGGGCCGGGCTCAAGCGGCCCTGGCACCCTGGTGGGGCCAGGCCGATGCCCCCGCCGATCTGCTGGTGTTGCAGGCCACCGTGGAACAAGGGCGCCATGAATTTGCAGCAGCGCGCGCCACGCTGGAGCGTGCCTTGCAGGCCAACCCCGCGCAGGTGCAGGGCTGGCTCACGCTGGCCACGCTGGAGCGTGTGGCCGCGCGCTATGAGGCCGCCGAAGCCGCCTGTCGCAACGTGGCGCGCTATGGCGCCACGCTGTATGCCACCGCCTGCCTGCTTGAAACCCGTTCACTTCAAGGTCAGCACGATGCTGCGCGCAGCGGTCTCACCGCCCTGTGGCAGCAGGCTGCGGGGGATGCCACCCAGCGGGCCTGGATTGGGTCGCTGCTGGCCGAAAGCGAAGAGCGCGCAGGGCGCGATGATTCCGCCGACGCTGCCTACCGCCGCAGCCTGGCCGATGCCCCCGACGGCTACACCGCTCTGGCCTATGCCGACCAGCTGTTGCGCCGCAACCGTGCGAGCGTCGCGCTGGAGGTACTCAGGCACCAGCCCGACAGCGATGCCGTGCTGCTGCGGCGCGCACAGGCCCTGCGGCTGATGGGGGACGCCGCGTGGCAACCCCTGGCGCGCGACCTGGAAGCGCGGTTTGCCTCCATCGTGGCGCGCGGCGAGGGGCTGGATGCCCATGCCCGTGAGCGCGCCCTGTTGGCGTTGTGGTTGCAAGGGCAACCCGCCGCCGCGTGGAAGGCGGCCCGCACGAACCTTGCCCTGCAAAAAGAGCCACTCGACTGGTGGCTTGCACTGCAGACCTCTGAACAATCGGGCGACGCTGCCGCCCACCAGGCGGTGCGGCAGGCCCTCCTGCAAACCGGGCTGCAGGACGTGCGCCTGGCGCGCTGGCAACCCCGGGGAGGCCAATGATGCGCTGCGAACACTGGACAACGGCCCCCCTGAGGGCCATGGTGGCGGTCGTGTTGCTTGCCGCGGCGCTGGTGCCCAGCGCACGGGCCCACAAGGCCAGCGACGCCTATCTGCGGGTGGCGGATGCCCCGGCACCCCTGGGCACTGCAGGGGCGGGCGCATCGGTAGGCCTGGTGCTGTCGGTGGCCTTGAAGGATGCGGATGCCGCGCTGGAGCAGCTCGATGCCGATGGCGACCGCCAGCTCACTTGGGGGGAGGTGCGGCAGTCCATGCCCGCCATCGTCCAGTGGGTGGGCCAGCGCATGTTGTGGCAGTGCGACGGCACGGCGACGGCCCCTGCCTGGCGCTTTGAAGCGCTGGAGCAGCGCACCGATGGCCGTTACGCGCGACTGGCTGCCACGCTACCCTGTGCGCCAGCCCAGGCGGTCACCCTGCGCTACGGGCTGATGCAGGGCATCGACCCCACGCACCGCCTGCTGGTGGGCGGTGTGCTCGGCGGCCAGCCGCTGGCGGCCGTGCTGGCCCCCGATGGGCGCGCCAGCACCGACCTGCGGTCCGCAGGCAGCGGTGTCGCACCCCAGGGGGAGCCAGGTGCGCAAGGGGCTGGAGGTGCAGACGCCCAGGAGCTCGCATCCCCACGCAGTGGTGTGGCAACACTGCTGCAATTTGTGGCCGAAGGGGTGCACCACATTCTGCAAGGCTATGACCACCTGGCCTTTTTGCTGGCGCTGTTGTTGCCCATTTCGCTGGTGCGACAGCCTCTGCCTCGCAGCCCGCAACCGATGACAAAGCAGGTGCCTGCGTCCCGGACGACTGACGCTCTGGATCGCCGTACCGGGCTGAAGGCGCTTTTGCTCACCGTCACGCTCTTTACCTTGGGCCACTCGGTCACGCTGGCACTGGCGGGCCTGGGCTGGGTGACGGTGTCGGGCAATTGGGTGGAACCTGCCATTGCGATCAGCATTGGTATCTCGGCGCTGCTGAATCTGTTCCCCGTCCGTCGCCTGCGGGGCCACTGGCTGGCGCTGGGCTTTGGCCTGATCCACGGCCTCGGCTTCTCGGGGGTGTTGGTGGAGGCAGGGATTTCAGGCAGCTCGCTGGTGTGGGCGTTGGCGGGGTTCAACCTGGGGGTCGAGGCGGGGCAGCTCCTGGTGGTGGCCCTGTGGTGTGCTGCATCCTTGGTGCTGGCGCGTTGGGTGCTTTACCGCACGGTGGTGGTGCGGGGGGGCTCGGCGGCGCTGCTGGTGTTGTCGCTGTACTGGACGGTGCAGCGGATCGCTTTTTCGGGCTGAGCCACCGCGCCAGCGGCGGCGTGGTTCAAAGACCCTCGGCAGCGCTCTGGAATGTGCATCCGCTGGAGGCGCCCTGACGTACCTCCATCGGTGTAGCATTTATTTACAACCCAGGAGCGACCCCATGAAGAATCCACGCTGGCTTGCGGTGTCCGCCACGCTTGCCTTGGCCGCCACCGTGGCCCATGCCGACACCGGCAAACTGCTGCTCACAGGGGGCGTCAGCACCATCGCCGGGTCGGCCGGTGGCGGGCTCACCCCCTGGGCGGTGATCGGCAGCAACGCCACCGAAGGCGAGGTGGGCTTTTCCGGATACGCCACGCGCGCCGCCACGCAGGACTACGGCCTCAATGGCTACGGTGTTGCGGTGGGTTTGCATGACCGGGTGGAGCTGTCGCTGGCGCGGCAGGACTTTGACGCATCACCCGCCATCGCGCTCAATGGCATTGCGCCGTTTGGCGTGACCCCCGGGCAGCACATCCAGATGGATATCGTGGGCATCAAGGTCAAGGTGGCAGGCGATGCTGTGCTGAACGCCGACAGCTGGATGCCGCAGATCGCCGTGGGGCTGGAGCACAAGCGCGTGCGCCCTGGCTCCATCGGGTCGGTGCTCGACTTTCTGGGCACCCAAACCAGCGGCACCGACGTGTATGTGAGCGCCACCAAGCTGCTGCTGGCGCAGAGCCTGCTGGTCAACGGCACGCTGCGCTCCACCAACGCCAACCAGAACGGCCTGCTGGGCTTTGGCGCTGCCGCACCCGGCAAGAACCGCCGCAGCCTGCAGCCCGAGTTCTCGGTGGCGTACCTCATCAACAAGAACCTGGCGGTGGGCGCCGAAGTCCGCTTCAAACCCAACAATCTGCAGGCGCTGGGCGCCGCCGCCGGCCTGGGCGCCGCGTTGCGCGAGGACGACTGGAAAGACATCTTCATCGCCTGGGCGCCCAGCAAGAACCTGTCACTGACGCTGGCCTATGTAGACCTGGGCCGCATCGTGCCGGGCATCACCAACCACCGCCGCCAGACGGGCTACTACCTGTCGGCCCAGGTCGCTTTCTGAAGAGATTTTTCCATGACCCACCCCAAAACCCTCATTGCCCTTGCACTCGCCCTGGGCGGCCTGCTGGCCCAGCCAGCTTTGGCCCAGACCGGCGCCTCCAAGGCCACGGCCCCGGCAGGCCTCTACCAGGCACTGGGTGAAAAGCCCGGCATCACGCGCCTGATGGACGATTTTGTGAACCGTCTGGTGGTGGACCCACGCATCGGCGGCCACTTCAAGGACACCAAACCCGCCGCGCTCAAGGAAAGCCTGACCGACCAGATCTGCCAGCTCAGCGGTGGCCCTTGCAAATATGAAGGCGCTGACATGAAATCAGCCCATGCCGACATGGACATCACCAAGGGCCACTTCAACGCCCTGGTGGAGGTGCTGCAAAGCGCCATGGATGCCCAGGGCATACCGTTCGCACAGCAAAACCGCCTGCTGGCCTTGCTGGCGCCCATGCACCGCGATGTGATCACCATCCGCTGAGAATGTACCTATGAAAAATACTATGATTTTTGTAGCTGCTAGCGCTTTGTGGGCAAGCGCTAGCGCTGGAAATGTTCAAATCCAGGTGCTGGACCGCGACGGCAAGCCCGTGCCCGAAGCCGTGGTGGTGGTGTACCCCGGTGGCACGGGCGGCACATCGCCCAGCCTGCTGCAGGCCAACCCCACCATCGAGCAGGAAAAGATGCGCTTTGTGCCCGCCGTCACGGTGGTCGAGCCCGGTGCCACGGTGCGCTTTACCAACCAGGACCGCTGGGACCACCACGTGCGCGGTGCGGCGGCGGGCCTGGCGGCCGCGGCGGGCACAGCCAACAGCGGTTTTGAACTGCGCCTGGCGGGCAAGGCCGACGGCAAGCCTGCAAACTCCTTTGAGGTCAAGCTCGATACGCCGGGGGTGGTGCTGTTGTCATGCCACCTGCACGGCTCCATGCGCGGCCATGTGTTTGTGACGGATTCGGGCTGGACGCTGAAGACCGATGCCGATGGCATTGCCCGCTTTGCGGGCGTGCCGGATGGTGCCGCGCAGGTGCGGGTGTGGCATGCCGAGCAGTTGATTGATTTGCCGCGCAAAGCGCTGAACGTGGTGCCGGGACCGGTGCTGGACACCGTGCAATTGAGCGTGGTGCCGCGCGTGCGGCGGGCGCCACCGGCTGCGCCTCCCACTGCGCCTGGAGGGCCGATGGGGGGATACAGCCAGGGGCCTGCCGGGCATCTGGAACAGGTGGCGCATCGGCATTGATGGGGGGTTGCCCAGGCTTCGACCAACTCAGCCCGAGCGACGGCGATGAGAAAGACGATTCACACATAAACTATCAATTTGATAGCTGATAGCGCTTACCCAACAAGCGCTAGCGCCAAATTTCCTCCCAACCCCCACCCTCACCACAGCCCCCGCAACGCCGCACTCCCCGGCGCCAGCCGCTGCAACTGCGGCCCCAAGGCTGCCGCCTGCTCCTGCCGCCCCGCGTGGCACAAGGCCGACACCAGCATGCCCAGCGTCTCGCCCAGCTCGGGGTGCGTGGGGGCAGTCATGTGCAAGGCGTTGAACAGCTTTTCGGCATCGCCCCATTGCTGCGCACGCGCAAAGCGGCGTGAGAGGCGGGCCATGTCGTCCGGCTGCAAACGGGCACCGGGCTTGGCCTTTTCAAAATACGTGCGGTAGCTGGCGTGCTGAAACTGCAGCGTCTGCTCGTCGTGGGCGTGCAGGCGAAAGATGCGGCGCGCGGCACGGTGGAAGTCTTCGCCGTCGGGCCACAGCGATGCCGTTTTGAACCAGGCGCTGAGCACCGCCTGGTCTTGCGGGCGCAGCTTGGCTGCAGCGCGCCACTGGGCCAGGGCCTGTTCGAACTTCATGCCCTGCGCCAGGCGCTGGGCGTTGGCCACGTGGGCGTCAAAGCCGTCGTCGGGCGCGGCGTCCTGCGTCACCGGCACTTCCATCGGTTTCTTGCGCAGCAGCATGGCCAGCGCCATCAGCGATGCGCCGGTCACCAGCCCGCCCAGGTGGGCCATGTAGGCCACGCCCTTTCCGCTCAGCCAGTGCTGCAGCAACTCGTTGGCAATCCACGCGGGCAACAGCAGCAACGCCGGTGCGGTCACGTAGTTGAAGTAGAAAAACAGCTGGTAGAAAAACCGCACGCGCCGCAGCCGGTACAGCACCGCGTACATGCCCATCAGGGCCGACACGGCGCCCGAAGCGCCCAGGCCGTAGCTGCCCATGCCCGCATAGGCCCAGCCCGCCAGCAGCGAGCCGCCCAGGCCACCCAGCAGGTAAAACGCCAGGTACCAGCCCCGGCCCAGTGCCAGCTCCACCGAAAAGCCGAACAGAAACAAAAACACCATGTTGCCGATGAGGTGCCCGGTGCTGCCGTGCAAGAAGGTGGCCGTGAGCCAGGTGACGGGGCGCAACTCCGCGTCTTTTTCAAAGTTCTGCGCCCACTTGCGGGTGAAGGGGGCTGGCATCCGGGCTTCGTACTGGGTGCGCGCGGCCTTCCAGTCGGTGTACTGCGGGTCTTCGGGTGGCACAAAGCGCGGGCTTCTCAGCCGCTGCTGAAAGCCGTCTTCCTGCTCCATCCAGCGCAACAGCATGCGATGGTCGCCCGCCTTTTGCAGGGCGCGGGCCTCTTTGAGGTGCTTGTCGCCGGTCTCTTCCAGCCAGGCCACAAAACGCGGGACTTCGATGGCGGGCAAGGGGCTGGCCATGTAGAAGGCGGCCGCCCGGTCCTGCGCCTTTTCTTCGGAGCGCTGCGGGCCCCAGAACACGAGCATGTTCACCAGGATCAGCAGCACCGTCATCCAGGGCGGGTTGCGCCAGGTGGGCCGGTTTTCGAGGGGGATGGCGTAGAACATGGATCAGTCTGGCAAGGGCAAAGGAGAGGGTCGCGCCACAAGGCAATGGGCCCTGCAGGATGGGCGCAAGCGTAGCAAACACCGAGAGGCTTTAGCGCACAGGCAACGGGCCATTGCCTGACGACGACGACGCCCGGATGGGGCGGCGTCCTACTCCTCGAAAAGCACGGGGGTCCAACGATGTTGGTTGGTCTTGTTTCATTACCCAGAACCCCCAGGAGCGCCCATGGCCCAAACCCCCACTTCGCGCGGCGCGGCAAAAAAATCGCCGTCTGCCCTGCCCTCTTCCACCCAGTCAGACACCTTTCGCGGCAACGCAGGCGAGTTGCAGCAGCAAGCCGGGGGCAAGCACCCGGTGCTGACCACGCAGCAGGGCATCCCGGTGGCAGACAACCAGAATTCCCTGCGCCCGTCGCCACGCGGCCCCACGCTGCTCGAAGACTTCATCCTGCGCGAGAAGATCACGCACTTTGACCACGAGCGCATCCCCGAGCGCATCGTGCATGCGCGCGGCTCCGCAGCCCACGGTTTCTTTGAACTCACGCATTCGCTCAAGCAATACACCACTGCCAAGGTGCTGACGGAAGTGGGCGTGCAGACGCCCGTGTTCACGCGCTTTTCGACCGTGGCAGGCGGCGCGGGATCGGTGGACACACCGCGTGACGTGCGCGGCTTTGCCGTCAAGTTCTACACGCCCGAAGGCAACTGGGACCTGGTAGGCAACAACATCCCCGTGTTCTTCATCCAGGATGCGATGAAGTTCCCGGACCTGGTGCACGCGGTGAAGATGGAACCCGACCGCGCGTTCCCCCAGGCGGCCAGTGCGCACGACACCTTCTGGGACTTTGTCTCGCTGATGCCCGAAACCATGCACATGATCATGTGGGCCATGAGCGACCGCACCATCCCGCGCAGCCTGCGCATGATGGAGGGGTTTGGCGTGCACAGCTTCCGGCTCGTCAATGCTGCGGGCGACAGCACGTTCGTTAAGTTCCACTGGCGCCCCAAGCTGGGCATCCAGTCCACGGTGTGGGACGAAGCCGTCAAGCTGCAATCGGCCGACAACGACTTCCACCGGCGCGACCTGTTCGAAGCCATCGAGGCGGGCGACTTCCCGGAATGGGAGCTGTCGGTGCAGCTCTTCACCGAAGAAGACGCCGAGCGCTTCCCGTTCGACCACCTGGACCCCACCAAGCTCATCCCCGAAGAACTGGTGCCCCTGCAGCCTGTTGGCCGCATGGTGCTCAACCGCTGGCCCGACAACTTCTTTGCAGAAACCGAGCAGGTGGCGTTTTGCCCCGCCAACGTGCCGCCTGGCATCGACTTCAGCAACGACCCGCTGCTGCAGGGCCGCCTGTTCTCGTACGTGGACACGCAGCTGTCCCGCCTGGGCGGGCCCAACTTCACGCAGATCCCCATCAATGCGCCCAAGTGCCCGTTCCACAACATGCAGCGCGACGGTCACATGCAGATGCAGGTGCCCAAGGGCCGCGTTGCCTACGAACCCAGCAGCCTGCAGGGTGACACGCCACGCGCCTCACTGGCACAAGGCTTCCGCCACTTCGCTCAGGCCGACGACGGCGATGGCCGAGGAAAAGGCCGCATCCGCCCCGAGAGCTTTGCCGACCACTACAGCCAGGCGCGCATGTTCTTTCGCAGCCAGAGCCCGCTGGAGCAGGCCCACATGGCGTCGGCCTTGGTATTCGAGCTGTCCAAGGTAGCCACCGTGCATGTGCGTGAAGCCGTGGTGGGCCACCTGCAGCATGTAGACACCGACCTCGCCCAGCGTGTAGCCGACGGCCTGGGCATGCAGGCGCTGCCACCCGCCCCGACTGCCGCCGAGCCAGTGCAGGACCTGCCTCCGTCACCCGCGCTGCGCATCATCGACCGCATGAAGCCCACGCTGCAAGGGCGCTGCATCGGCATCCTGGTGGCCGATGGCTCCAACGGCAACACGGTGGCCAACCTGCGCAAGGCGCTGGAGAAGGTGGGCGCCACCGTCAAGATCGTGTCGCCCAAGGTGGGCGGAGCCGTGCTGAAAGACGGCACGCTGTTGCCCGCCGACGGACAGCTGCAAGGCACGCCATCGGTTGTGTTTGACGCTGTGGCCTCCATCCTGTCGCCCGACATGGGCGCACTGCTGGCCAAAGAGGCCGCCGCCGTGGACTGGTTCCGCGACGCGTTCGGCCACCTCAAGGCGATTGCCGCCTGCAAGGGCACCCAGGCGATCCTGCAAGCCGGTGGCATCGAGCCCGACGCAGGCGTGGTGGACCCCGCCGACGCGCAGGGCTTCATCGCCGCCGCACAGACCCGCCAGTGGGAGCGCGAACCCAAGGTCCGCACCCTCGCATGACGCATCCATCCCGTTCCCAACCCCACCACCCAAGGAGAAATCATGCCCAAAGCCCACTATGACAGCCACCAGCTTGATGATCTTGTGCTCCAGATGATGGAAACCGAACTCGGCGGCGAGCAGGTGTACCGCACCGCGCTCACCTGTGCCGTGAACCCCGATCTCAAGAAGGAATGGGAAAGCTATCTGGAAGAAACCTTGACCCACCAGGATGTGGTGCGCAGCCTGTGCGACACCCTGGGGCTGGACCCCGATGCGCAGTCGCCCAGTCGGGCGGTGGTCAAACACATCGGCGAATCCCTGGTCAAGGCCATGCTGCTGGCCAAACAGGGGGGCAACCCCGCCGCCGCCCAGTTGGTGGCCTGTGAATGCGTAGTGCACGCCGAGACGAAAGACCACGCCAATTGGGAGCTGCTGGGCAAGGTGGCCGAGGTGGCCACGGGCGACGTGGGCCAGACGTTGAAATCGGCCCACAAGGCGGTGGAGAAAGACGAGGACCACCACCTGTACCACACCAAGGGCTGGTGCCGCGAGCTGGCCCTGGAGGCGCTGGGCCTGCCTGCCGTGCTGCCCCCGCCCGAAGAGGTCAAGAACGTGGAAACCGCCATTGGCGCATCGCGCGCAGAGCAACAGCGCGAAACCATGCTCTGACCGCAGCAATGCCGCAAGGCGGTGGCACACTGCCCGGCATTCGCTATTAAAAATATAGCTGCTTGCGCTTTACTGATAAGCGCTGGCGGCTATTTTTCTTTGGCACTTGCCCCCCATTCCCTATTCCTGTTTGCCTCAACGGATCGTGGCTGGGGGCGCCGACGCCAGTTGGCCCAGTGCAGCCACCCCCACCGGCGGCGTAGCCAGCCAGGGCAGCACATAAGTGCGCTGCGCCAGGCCATTGGCAATGCGTGCGGCCTGCTGCTGTTCGCCCACCAGGCGGGCCTGCAGCAGCGGGTCGCTGGTGCCCGTGGCCGCCACGCTTTTGTTGATGACCCAGGCCCAGGGCTCGATGTGGGCGCGGCGCAGGTCGTCCTGCAGCGCTGCCGCCTGGCTCACGGGGGTGACTTCGGGTAGCGTGACGATGACCACATGGGTCATGTCAGCGTCCTGCAGGCGCATGAGCGGGGTGATGATGTGTTTGGAGTTTGCGCTGCCTTCGTACTGCTGCGTCATCTGCCGGTGGTAGGCGCCGGTGGCGTCCATCAGCAGCAGGCTGTGGCCGGTGGGCGCCGTGTCCAGCACCACAAAGGCGCTGCGCGCTTCGTTGACCACGCGGCTGAAGGCATGGAACACGGCCACCTCTTCGGTGCATGGCGATTGCAGGTCTTCCAGCAGCAGGGCGCGGCCCGCGTCGTCCAGGGCCTTGCCGCGCGTGGCCATGATCTTGTCGATGTAGGCCTGTGTCTCTGCGTGCGGGTCGATGCGGCCCACTTTCAGGCCGGGCAGGCTGCCGTCGAGCTGGGCTTGCACATGGGCTGCCGGGTCGGTGGTGGTGAGGTGGACGCTGTGCCCGCGCTGCACCAGGCCCACGGCCAGCGCGGCGGCGATGGTGGTCTTGCCCACGCCGCCCTTGCCCATCACCATGATGAGGCCGTGGCCCTTGGCGGCCAGTGCATCTGCCAGGGACGAGAGGGGTTCGGCCTGCAACAGCACACCCGCCGTGGAGGCAGGCGCGCCCAATGGCACATCGCCGCCCCCCAGCAATGCCCGCAGCGCGGGCAGGCCCACGGTGTCAAAGGCGCGCAGCGGCACCTCGTCGCGTGGCAACTGGGCCAGCGCATCGGGCATCTGGTCCATGGCTTCGCGGCCTAGGGACTCAATGGCGTCGGCCACCGCGTCCTGCCCCGGTCGGCTGGCATGGAACACGCCGTTGATGGCCAGGCGCTGGTTGGCCAGGCCGAGGGCGCGCAGCTCCAGCGCGGTGCGCGCGGCCTCCTGCATGGGACGGGGGTCGGGGCGGGTGACCAGCACCACGGTGGTCAGGGCCGGGTCGCTCAGCGCGGCCAGGGCGGCGTTGAAGCGCGCCTCCTGCATCTTCAGGCCCGAGTGCGGCCCGAGGCACGATGCGCCCCGGTCATTGCCCGCCAGGAATCCGGTCCACGCCTTGGGCAGGCTCAGCAGGCGCAGCGTGTGGCCGGTGGGCGCGGTGTCGAACACCACATGGTCGAACACATGGCCGGTATCGCTGCCCTCGCTGGCCAGCAGCGCCGCAAATTCATCGAACGCCGCGATCTCGGTGGTGCAGGCGCCCGAGAGTTGTTCGCGCACCGTCGCGCGTTCGTCGCTGGTGGCTGTGGCCTCCAGCTGTGCCAGCACACGCTGGCGGTAGGCCTCAGCGGCGGTGTCGGGGTCGATGTTGAGCATGTGCAGCCCCGGCACCCCGGGCACGGCCACCGGCTGGTTGGACAGCGGCACGCCCAGCATTTCATCGAGATTGGAGGCTGCATCGGTGCTGACCAGCAGCACCTGCCGACCAGCATCCGCCAGGGCAATGGCCGCAGCCGTGGACAGCGAGGTCTTGCCCACGCCGCCCTTGCCCGTAAAAAACAGAAAACGCGTGGGCTGGGCGAGCAGGCCCAGGGTGGCGGGGGCGGCGTGGGGGGAAGTCATTCCACCAGAATGGCACAACCACCTGGCGCGGCCTTGAGCCAGGTCAAGGGCGTCAATGCGCGTGCGCCGCCCCGCTCACCAGCGTCACGATCACCATGCCCGCAATCAGCCAGGCGATCTGCGCAATGGTTTCGCGCGCCGTGAGGCGCTTTTGCAGCTGGGGAATCAGGTCGGCCAGCGCCACATACACAAAACTGCTCGACGCCACGGCCAGGAAGTAGGGCAAGAAGTCTTGCAGCTGCCCCACCAGGAAGTAGCCCACCACGCCGCCCAGCGCCGTCACGGCGCCCGCCAGCGACACCTTGACCAGCGCCATGCGGCGGTTGGGGCTGGTCTGGCGCAGCACCACCAGGTCGCCCATGTGGTGCGGCACCTCGTGCGCCAACACTGAAACGGCGGCGATCACGCCCAGGCGGATGTCGGCCATGAAGGCCGAGGCGATCAGGATACCGTCGCCAAAACAATGCACGCTGTCGCCCGTGAGCACCGCCCATCCGCCAGAGCGCGGCCCGTGGTGATGGTGATGGTGGTGCGCATGGCCGTGGTCATGGGCGTGATCGTGGTCTGCATGGACGTGGCCGTGGGTGGAGGGCTGTGCGTGGCTGTGCTCATGCCCGTGGTGCCACAGCTCGGCCTTGTCCAGCAAGAAGAAAAACACCACACCCACCAGCAAGGTGGCAAACAGGTCGTGGGCGCCCGCCTGGCTCTCGAACGCCTCGGGCAGCAGATGCATGAAGGCCGTGGCCAGCAGGGCGCCCGCCGCCAGGCTCAGCAGGTGCTGGGGGCCCACGCTGTCGGTGCGCCCGCCCAGGCCCAGCCGCATCAGCAGTGCGGCCAGCCACACGCTGCCAATGCCCGCAGCCAGCGTGGCCAAGATGATTGCTACTAAAGTCATAGCTTCTTACGCTTTATAGATAAGCCACAGAGCTTATTTTCGTTCAAATCCCACGCCCCGGACGCGAGATTAAAAAAGCCGCCCCGGTGAGGGGGCGGCTGCGGGCGGATTGCAGGGTACCGGCTCAGAGGCCGAGAGTTTTTTGCCCGAGCCCGAAAGGTGCGTCAAAACGCAGCTGATCGAGGCGCAAAGCGCAGCCATAGCTCGGGCTATGGCGAGCATTTGCAACGACGAGCAGCGGTGTTTTGGCGCGCAAGGCGGGCATAGGCAAAAGACTCTCAGCCTCTCAGACCACGCCATGCGTCTTGAACCAGGCCAGCGCCCGCTTCCAGCCGTCTTCGGCGGCTTCCTTGCGGTAGCTCGCGCGGTAGTCGGCATGGAAGGCGTGGGGCGCGTCGGGGTACACCACAAATTCCGATGCCTTGGCCTGCGGCGAGCCACTGGCCAGGGCAGCTTTCATCTTATCAACCGTGTCAAGGGGTATCCCGGTATCTTTTTCGCCATACAGCCCCAGCACCGGGGCCTTGAGGATGGGGGCGATTTCCACAGGGTGCTTGGGCGTCAGCTCGCTGGCCTGGCCCACCAGCCTGCCGTACCAGGCCACGCCCGCTTTCACGGGGCCATGGGCTGCGTACAGCCAGGTGATGCGGCCGCCCCAGCAAAAGCCGGTGATGCCCATGCGCGCGGCGTCGCCGCCGTTGGCAGTGGCCCATTGCACCGCACCATCGAGGTCGGCCATCACCTGGGCGTCAGGCACCTTGGAGACCACTTCGGCCATGAGCTTGGCAATGTCGGTGTACTGCGACGGGTCGCCCTGGCGCGCATACAGCTGGGGCGCAATGGCCAGGTAGCCTGCCTTGGCAAAGCGGCGGCAGGTGTCGGCGATGTACTCGTGCACGCCAAAGATTTCCTGGATCACCAGCACCACGGGCAGACCGGTCTTGCCGGCAGGTGCTGCGCGGTAGGCGGGCACCTTGAAGCCGTTGACCGTAAAACTCACCTCCCCGGCCGTCAGGCCGTCGCTGGGCGTGGCGATGGCCGTCTGCGCCATGATGGGTGCGGCTGCTGCGGCATAGCCCAGGCCCAGTGCGGTCTGTAGCGCTGTGCGGCGGGTGGCGCCCGCCTCGGTGGTGCGGCCTGGCAACAGCGCGCGTGCGTCGGAGTGGAGGTCTTCAGTGAGCATCGGTTTCTCCAGGGTGAAAGAAGAGGGGGCCAACAAGGGCGGTAACGGGCGGAAGCCGCAGTCTAGGCGGTTTGGAGCCTTGCCGCATTTGCCGGTACCGCAAACAGGGGCGCACTGCTAGACTTTCTGCGAACCTGGGACCTACCAACCATGCCCCCTGCTCCACCGCCAGCGCGCGAAGAACCTCCGGCTCTGCTGACGGCGGTCGTGTGTGGGGTCTGCGGCATCGGTGGGCTGGGGCTGCTGGCCTGGGCGCTGGCCAGCCATGTGCTGGAGGCGCCAGTGCGCGCGGCGCTGGTGGCTGCCGGGCTGGCGCTGTGGGCCATGGCCGGCCTGCACTGGCAGCTTGCACGGCGTGCGCAGCGCTGCCAGGTGGCGGCAGAGGCTGCGCAGCAGGCAGCCCAGCAGGCCAGCGCACAGCTGTCGGCCACGCTCGACATCCTGCCCGACGGCCTGGCCATCTACGACGCGGACGACCGCCTGGTGCTGTGCAACACACGCTACCGCGAGGTGGCCCCGGGCATCACGATGGCGGTGGACTATGGGACACGGTTTGAAGACGTACTGCGCCGGGCCGCCGCTTCGGGCGAGATCCGGGACGCGCGACCAGACCTGGAAACCTGGCTGGCGGGCCGCATGGAACGCCACCGATCACCGTGCGGCCCCGAAGTGCAGGAGGTTCGGGGCGACCGCTGGATGCAGCTGACCGAGCGCACGCTCGACGGTGGCGGCGTGGTGGTGCTGCGCACCGACATCACCGACACCGTGCACAAGGAACGCGCGCTGAAACAGGCGCTGGCCGACGCCGAACGCGCAGAGCGCCGCCTGCACGAGGCGGTGGACGCCATGCCCGCCGGCCTCGATATCTATGACGAGAACGACCGGCTGGTGCTGTGCAACAACTTCATGGCCAACCTGCGCCCGCACCTGCCCGTGCAGACATCGCTGGGCAAGACCTATGAAGAACTGCTGCGTGAAGGCCTCCAGCACGGCATTCCCGAAGAAGCGCGCGGCCAGGAAGAGCTGTGGCTGGCCCACGAACTGGCCCTGCGCGGCCACCGCCCTGGCCCCGAGGTGCGCCACTACCCCAATGGTGCATGGATGCACATGCACGAAAGCCGCACCCCCTCGGGCATGACCGTGGTGGTGCGGCTGGACATCAGCGACCTGATCGAGCAGCGCCAAAAGGCAGAGGAAGCCCGCCAGGAAAGCCAGCGCATGCGCCAGTTGCTGGAGCGCGCGGTGGAGGCCCTGCCCGTCAGCATCGAGATCTTTGACGAGCAGGACCGGCTGGTGCTATTTAACCAGCAGCTTTCGCGCATGTACCCCCACATGAACTACGCAGAGCATCTGGGCAAAAGCTTTGCCGACATCCTGCGGTATTCGGTGCAGCGGGGGCTGGTCCCCTCTGCCAACGGCCGCGAGGAAACCTGGATTGCCGAGCGCCTGTCAGAGCACGGCAGCCGCACGTCCAACCTGGTGCAGCGGCTGGCCGATGGGCGCTGGATCAACATTTATGAAACCCGCACCCCTGAAAACTATGTGGTGGCGGTGCGCCTGGACATCACCGACCTTATCGAGCAGCGCCAGGCACTCGAAGCGGCGCAGGACGAAGCCCAGCAGGCGCGGCAACTGCTGCAGGACGCCATCGAATCGCTGCCCGAGGGGTTTGCGCTGTTCGATGCCGACGACAGGCTGGTGGTGTGCAACGCGCAGTACCGACGGCTGTACCCCATCTCGGCACCCATGATCGTGCCCGGTAGCACCTTTGAGCAGATTGCCCGCTACGGCGTTGAGCGCGGGCAGTACCTGGACGCAGTGGGCAACGAAGAGGCCTGGCTGGCCCAACGTGTGGCCGACCACCAGGCCGCCATCCAGTCCGTTTTGCAGCACCTGACCGACGGCCGGTGGGTACAGGCCGACGAACGCCGCACCCCCCAGGGCGGCATTGCCGGTGTGCGCACCGACGTGACCCAGTTGGTGCGCAAGGAGCAGGAGCTGGCCGCCGCCAACGCCAAGCTGGCGCTGCTGTCCACCACCGACGGTGTCACCGGCATCGGCAACCGGCGCCGTTTTGACGACCGGCTGGCCACGGAATGGATGCGCTGCGGCAGGCACGGCCTGCCGCTGACCGTCATCCTGATCGACATCGACCACTTCAAGCTCTACAACGACCACTACGGCCACCTGGCTGGCGACGAATGCCTGCGCCGCGTGGCCCAACTGCTGCAAGCCACCATCCGACGCGCGGATGAGGTGGCCGCACGCTATGGCGGCGAAGAGTTTGTGCTGCTGCTGCCCGACGTGCCGCTGCCCGAGGCCGTGACCGTGGCACAGCGCTGCATGGACAACCTGCGGGATGCCGCCCTGGCCCACCCCCGCTCCCCCACGGCGCCCATCATCACGTTCAGCATGGGCATTGCGAGTGTGGTCCCACGCCCGGAGGCCGGGTCTGACACACTGGTGCAGGCGGCCGATGCAGCCCTGTACCGCGCCAAGTATGGGGGCCGCAACCGCTTTGAGGTGTTTGACCCGGGCGCATGAACAGGCCCGGCGCCGCTGACAGCAGCGGAGCCCTCAGCGTTTTCGTGCACCGCTCCAAGAACCCGCACCCGCCGACGACCTTCTTTCCTTTCAAAGGCACTGTTGATGCACATCCTGCTGACCGGCTCCACCGGATTCATTGGCCACACCGTGGCAGCGGCACTGACCCGCGCAGGGCACACGGTGCACGGCGGGGTTTCACCCCGCCAGCGCACCGCGCAGCCGCTGCAGATCCCCATGGACTTTGCCCGCGACACCACGCCCGATGCGTGGCTGCCACGCCTGGCGGGGATCGACGCCGTCGTCAACGCTGTGGGCGTGCTACGCGACAGCAGCGCACGCCCTATCGACGCCGTCCACCAGCACACCCCCGTGGCCTTGTTCAACGCCTGTGCTCAGGCGGGTGTGAGGCGGGTGGTGCACATCTCGGCGCTGGGCATTGAAGGCAGCACCACGCGCTACGCCAGCACCAAGCGCGCGGCCGACGTGCATTTACAGGCCCTGGCCGCGCGGGGCGCCCTGAACCCCGCCATCCTGCGGCCCAGCGTGGTGTTTGGCAAAGGCGGCGACAGCAGCGCCCTGTTCATGAATCTGGCCCGCCTGCCCGTGGCGCTGTTCCCCGGCCCGATGCTCACGGCGCGCGTGCAGCCCGTGTCGGTGCACGACCTGGCCGCTGCCATCGTTGCCCTGCTGGGACCAGCCATGGCCACCCAGGGCCTCATTGAATGCCCGGGGCCCGAAGCGCTGACCATGGGAGATTTCGTCGCCAGCCTCCGGCAACAACAGGGCCACGGCCCCGCCCGCGTGCTGCGCCTGCCCGACGCGCTGACGCAGCTCAGCGCCCGCATGGGCGATGCGGTGCCCAGCGTGCCTTGGTGCACCGAAACCCTGAGCATGCTGGGCAGCGACAACGTGGGCAATCCGGCCGTGTTCGAGCAGTTGCTGGGGCGCAAAGGCGTGCATTACAGCCAGCTGGTGGCTACGGCCTGGCGTTGAAGGCCCACCCCGCGCGCCACCGTGCCTACTGCGGCACGTAGTCCGACGGGTACTTGAGCGAATCCACCAGCAGGTGCGGCATGCGCATGCCCAGGTTGATGCCTTGGGGCGGAATCGGCTGAGTGAACCACTTGTCATACAGACGGTGCAGCTCGCGGGTCTGGATCAAACGGCGCAGCTCGGCATCCACCACGGCCTTGAGTTCGGGGTTGTTGCGCTCAAACGCCACCGCATAAGGCTCGATGGTCATGGGCTTGCCGATGACCTTCAGGTCCTGTGGCTTGGTGTGGCTGGCGCGCAGGCCGTAGAGCAGCACGTCGTCCATCGCAAAGCCTTCGACCTTGCCGCTGACCACCCAGCCGAAGCCCTCGGCGTGGTCCTTGGCGGGCTCGATGCGCACGCGCACCGACTTGGTGGCAGCCTCGCGCGCCAGCGAATCAATGTTGGTGGTGCCCGCTGTGGATGCGAGTGTCTTGCCATCCAGGTCTTCGATGCGGGAATACGGCTTGTCACTTTGCACCACGATGCGCGACGAGGCAATGAAATGCGCAATGGTGAACGCCACGCGCTCACGACGCGCTGCCGTATTGGTGGTGGAGCCACATTCCAGGTCCACCTCGCCTTTTTCAATGGCATCGAAGCGGCTGCTGGAAGTGACCAGGCGGTAGGCCACCTTGGTCTCGCGCAGCTTGAGATGGCGCCCCAGCGCCTGCGCAACCTGAAGGCAAACATCCACGCTGTAACCCATGGGTGTTCCGTGGGCCACATAGGACATCGGCATGGACGATTCGCGGTGGCCGATGACCACCACGCCGCTGGACTGGATGCGTTGTAGCGTCTTCCCCTGGGATGGTGACGACGGCGCCGCCTGCGATGGTGCCGCCGCCTGTGCCAGCACCTTGCCGCCATCCGCCGTGCCGAACGCAAGCGCAAGCACGGCCGCGCTCATGCTCCCGCCCAGCCTTTTTCCGACCGTCGCAACTGTCATGGTGTTCACCTTCAATCAAGAAGTCGCCACCCCAGGCAGACTGAGGACATGGCAAGAAAAAGGATTCGGCCGCTCACCAAGCCGACGGCAGTGCGCTGGGCTCAGCCCGCAGGATGGATGTGCCAGTAGGCATGCCGGGCCAGGGCCGAGGCCAGCACCACCGAGGGATTCACCAGCGAGAGCCCTTCGAGCCGGGGGTGCTCCGCCAGCGCCAGGGGAATCTCGGTGCAGCCCATGATCAGCGTGGACACGCCGTAGCGCTCCTGCAGCGCAATCGACACGGCCTCAAAGCGCTGTCGCGCCAGCGGATAGTTGCCCGCCTTCACGCCGTCGTAGATTCCCTGCATCAACTGCTCGCGCTCATAGTCGTCGGGTACAAAGCAGGCGATGCGCGCACGCTCCAGCTCACGCTGGTACAGGCCCGCGTCGTAGGCGCCGCGTGTGGCCAGTAGCCCCACGCCCTGCACCTTGCGCGCCGACAGCTCGGCCACCACCTCCTGCACGCCGTGCAAGACCACCATCTGTGGAAACCGCTGCTGCAGGATGCCGTGCCAGGCATGGGCCGTGTTGCAGGCAATCGCCACCACTCGCGCGCCCAGCGCAGCCAGCCGCCCGGTGGCCTGCAGCATGGGGTCTGCGGGCTGGTGCGCGCCGGGGCGCGTGTCGTTCAGCGCGGCCGTGCGGTCCGGTATGGGCACCTGCGCCAGCCAGTGCTCGGGGTAGGCCTGGTCGTGCACCGGAATGCCCAGCACCTCCATGCGGTCGGTGCAGGCCTGCACGAACAGGCGCACAAAGTCAGCCCCGGCGGCCGGGCCCATCCCGCCCAGAATCCCCACCACCTGCGGGGCGTGGGGGTGGCTTGCAGACACTAAAGACATGCGCGCTCCGGCTTACTGTGCGGGCTTGTCGCTTTGGGCCACCAGGTTCTCGCGCAGCTCCTTGCTCATGGCCAGGTTCAGGTTCTGGTTGCGCGGTGGCACGGGCGACATGAACCACTTGGTGTAGAGCTTTTCGAATTCGCCCGACTTCATCATCCCGCCGATCACGCCGTTGACCAGCGCCTGGAACTGCGGGTCATCCTTGCGCAGCATGCAGGCATAGGGCTCCACCTGCAGCGAATCACCCACCACCGTCCAATCGGCCGGGTTGCGCTGGTTGCCCATCAGGCCGAACAGCAGGATGTCATCCATCGCAAACGCTTCCGCCCGTCCCGTTTCCACCAGCAACACGGAGTCGTCATGGTCCTTGCCCAGCACGATGTCCATGTCGAGGTTGTTGTCGCGGTTGTACTTGCGAATCACCTGTGCATTGGTGGTGCCCGAGGTGCTGGCCACCTTCTTCTTGGCCAGGTCTGCGTAGTTCTTGACGCCCGATGTCTTCTTGGTCAGCAGGCGCGTGCCGGTGTAGAAGTAGTTGATGGCAAATTGCACATCCTTGCCCCGCGCCGTGTTGTTGGTGGTCGATCCGCACTCCAGGTCGATGGTACCGTTGGTCAGCAGCGGAATACGGTTCTGCGATGTCACCGCCTGCAGTTCCACCTTGAGGGCGGGGTTGTTCACACGCTTCTTCACGGCATCAACCACCGCGTTCGAGATGTCCACCGCAAAGCCCACCGGGGCACCGGGGCCCGAGAGGTAGCTGAAGGGCACCGATGACTCGCGGTAGGCCAGCGTGATCTTGCCCGACTCGGCAACCTTCTTGAGGGTGTCGGCACTGGCCATGGCGCTGGCCAGCAGGCCGGTGAGCACGATGGCGGCGGAGGTGACGGCGGAGAGCTTCATGGGAATCCCTTTGCGAAAAATCAGGTGGACGGTTGAAAAAGCGAAACGCAGGGGCACTGTAAAAATTCGCGCCACACTTGAACAATTCATTTGCACGGGTACGTCATGACCAAAAGTTATGCCGCCGATCTGGTGCACACCGCTGCACCATCCAAGTGCCATTTTTCCCATTCCGCGCGGCTGTTCCGTGCTGTGTGCCTTCCATCGGTGCACACGCATAACTTCCCGGCATGGCTGCGCATGGCATTGGCATTGTTCAAAGGCCCGCCCCCACCCTACATTGACTTTCAGTCAACCAACAACGTAGAACACACAAGATGCAGGTATGTGTCCTCGGCGCGGGCATCGTGGGCCTGGCCACCGCCTATGAGCTCCACCAGCGCGGCATGCAGGTGACCGTGATCGACCAGGCCCAGCCCGGTGCTGGCGCCAGCGGCGGCAATGGCGCGCAATTGAGCTACAGCTATGTGCAGCCCCTGGCCAATGCCGGCCTGTGGCACCAGTTGCCCGAACTGCTGCTGTCGCCCCGCTCGCCGCTCAAGATGCGCCCGCAGTGGGACGTGCACCAGTGGCGCTGGGGCCTGGAGTTTTTGCGGGCCTGCAACCGGCGCACGTCCGAGCGCAGTACCCAACACCTGCTGGCCCTGGCCGCACTCAGCCGCCAAGGTTTTGAAGCCATGCTGCAGGCCGAGCAGCTGGACTGCAATTTCTCCAACACTGGCAAGCTCGTGCTGTACAGCACCCCTGCGGGCCTAGCCGCAGCGCAGCAGCAGATGGAACTGCAGCGCGCCTGGGGTAGCGAGCAGGAAGCCGTCTCGCCCCAGCGCTGTGTGGAGATCGAGCCCGCGCTGCAGCACTACCACCGCAGCATTGCAGGCGCCATCTACACCCCCAGCGAATGCGCGGCCGATTGCCTGGCGGTGTGCCAGGGACTGCAGCGGCTGCTGGCGGCACGCGGGGTGCGCTTTGTGCTGGGCACGCGCGTGGAGGGCTTTGTGCACCATGCGCGGCGCATTGCAGCCGTCCAGACCAGCGCGGGCGCCATCGAGGCGCAGCAATTTGTGCTGGCCCTGGGGAGCGCCAGCCACCAGGCGGCAAAGACCCTGGGCTTTCGCCTGCCCATCTATCCGCTCAAGGGCTACAGCATCACGCTCGACACCACGGAAGCTCCCGGCGCAGCACCCCGCGTCAACGTGACCGATGCTGCGCGCAAGGTGGTCTTTGCACGCATCGGCCGGCGGCTGCGCGTGGCCGGCATGGCCGAGCTGGTGGGGCACAACGACCACATCCCCCCAGCGCGCATCCAGAGCCTGTGCGAGTCCACCAGCGCGCTGTTTCCGGGCTGCAGCGACTTCCGTGAACTGCGCCCCTGGACCGGCATGCGCCCGGCCACGCCCACGGGCGTGCCGCTGGTGGGACGGCACCCCCACGCACCGGAGAACCTGCTGCTGAACACGGGCCACGGTGCGCTGGGTTTCACGCTGGCCTTTGGCACGGCGGCGCAGGTGGCCGCATTGGTAGCGCCCGCGGCCTGACACCGCGCGGGCGAAGGTGCGGGAGCGCAACAGCGTCCTGCACAAGGCGCTATTCGGCCTCCCGCAGACCGACGGACTCCAGCGTCTCGGCCACCGCCTGGCGCATGCACTGCGTCATGGCGCTGGCCAGCAGCGAGCTGGGCCGGTTCACGGTGCGCAATGACTTGATGGGCACGGCAATGTGTGGAGCCAGCGCCAGCACCTCCACCTTGCTGCGGTCGGCCGACGCGGCCGTGCAGGTGTCGACCACCGCCACCGCATGGCCGTGGTGCGCCAGGGCCAGCGCGGCGTGGTAGGTCTGCACCGTGATCGCTGTCTGCAAGCCCACCCCGGCCTCCCGGCAGGCATGGTTGACCACCGTGCCGATGGGGTCACGCACATCGAGCCGCACCACCGGCGTATCCGCCAAGTCGGCCAGGTGCACCACGCCCGCAGCCACCAGTGCGGCATTGAGCATGCCCTTGGGCGCCACACACACCATGCGCCCATCGGCCAAGTGCTCTTGCGTGAGCGCGGGGTGAGCGATGGCGCTGAACACAAAGCCCACATCCGCCTCCTGCAACACCAGGGCCGACACGATCTGCGGCGAATGCAGCGCATCGATGGTGACCTTCACGTCCGGGTGCTTCTGCCGAAAGAACCGCAGCGCACGCGGCAGCACTTCGTAGCTCAGCGCCAGCACGCTCAGGATGTGCAACTCGCCCTCGCGCTGGTCGCCCTTGAGGCTGTTGGCCAGGCGCTGCACATCGTCGAGCTGGGTGAACAGGCGCTCGATGTGGGGGTACAGGGTCTGTGCCTCGGTGGTGGGCACCAGCTTGCCTTTGAGCCGATGAAACAGCGGAAAACCGAGCTGCAGTTCCGCATGGGCCAGGATGCGGCTGACCGCCGGCTGGGTGACGTTGATGAGGCGGGCCGCCGCGCTCACGCTGCCGGTGAGCATGACGGCGTTGAAAACTTCTATGTGGCGAAGGCGCATGGGCTAACAATGCAAGGAACAGGCCCGATGCGCAATCCTTGCATCCACCCATTGCGACTAAAACGGGGACTGGAGCAGCGCGATAGTTAGAGCGACATCGACAGCCGCTGCGCCATGGCCGCACGCCAACGCAGCAAGTGCGGGTGCTGCTCGCCCGGCTTGTGCTTGACCACACGCGCAAAGTCCACCGCCACCACCGCCGTGATGTCGGCCACGCTGAAGCGGTCGGTGGCAATGAAGTCGCGGTCCGCCAGGCGCTCGTTGAGCAGCTGAAAGAACTGCCCCACGCGCACCAGCCCCCGCTCGGCCAGGGCCGGAATTTGCGGGTAGTCCACCGCGCCGGGCAATGCCCGGTTGGCCATGGCGGGCGCGCTGTTGCGCAGCGCCTCGGCAATGGCCAACAGGCCCTCGAACTCCATGCGCCAGTTCCAGCTCGCAATCTCGGCCTTTTCTGCATGCGTCTCGCCCAGCAACGCAGGCTGTGGGTAGCGCGCCTCGACATACGCGGTGATGGCCGCGTTGTCGGTCAGCAGCAAACCCTCTTCGGTGCGCAGCGCGGGCACCGTGCACTGCGGGTTGATCTGGCGGTAGGCATCGCCCAGTTGCTCGCCATTGCGCAGGTCCACCTGCACGGTGTCGTGGGCCACACCCTTTTCTGCCAGCAGGATGCGCGCGCGGCGCGGGCTGGGCGCGGTGGTGCAGTCGTACAAAGTGATCATGGTGACGCCTTGCAAAAACACTCAGCGTGCGGGTGAAGAAGCTGCTGCCGCAGCCTCGATCTTGTCCTGCGTCTTTGTGTCAAAGTCGCTGGCGTCATGCCGCTCGCGCAACTGGCTGGCCAGGTCGCCCTGCACGCGGTTCACCTTGCGCCCCCGCTGCACCGCCGGGCGCTTGGCCACCTGTTCGGCCCAGCGCACCACATGCTTGTACTCATGCACCTGCAAAAACTCGCCCGCGTTGTAGGCCTGCCCTTTCACTAGCAAGCCATACCAGGGCCAGATCGCAATATCGGCCACCGTGTACTCATTGCCCGCCACGTACTCCGTCACGGCCAGGCGCTGGTTCAGCACATCGAGCTGGCGTTTGGCCTCCATCGCATAGCGGTCGATCGCGTACTCGATCTTGACCGGCGCATAGGCATAAAAATGACCAAACCCGCCGCCCACGAAAGGTGCACTGCCCATCTGCCAGAACAGCCATGACAGGCACTCGGCGCGCGCAGCGCCGTCTTTGGGCAAGAAGGCGCTGCCAAACTTCTCGGCCAGGTACATCAAGATCGCCCCAGACTCAAACACCCGCACAGGGTTGGCGGGGTCGGTGCGGTCCAGCAGCGCGGGGATCTTGGAATTGGGGTTCACAGACACGAACCCGCTGCCAAACTGCTCGCCCTCGTTGATGCGAATCAGCCATGCGTCGTACTCAGCACCGCTGTGGCCCAGCGCCAGTAGCTCTTCCAGCATGACCGTGACTTTCACGCCATTGGGCGTGCCCAGCGAGTACAGCTGCAGTGGGTGCCGCCCCACGGGCAGCTCTTTGTCGTGCGTCACCCCGGCAATGGGCCGGTTGATGCTGGCGAACTGGCCGCCGTTTTCCTTGTTCCAATGCCAGATGGCGGGGGGGGTGTAGGGGGTGGAATTAGACATGGGAACTCCTGGAGAAGTAAAAACTGGTAGCGAGCGGGGCCAGCGATAACTGCATGAGTTCAGCGACGAAACTGAATTGCGGGCGGCGAAAAATGCCAGTTAGTGGCACGTCATCGCCCCAAGCCACTCGGTATCTTTGTATTGACTGCGACTCTTCAAGTCACCGTCTTGATTGCAGTGCATGCAGATACCCACCAAAGCTGCCGATGTCGAATGGCTCAAGGGCTGTTGAGGCAACCGAAATTTTCTAGCGCTTCATAACCTCCAAGATTCGCACTAGCTCATCGGTGGGCATCTTCCTCCGTTTCTTCTCTAGCAGCAGCTCGTCGATAGATTCTTCGTACTTCGCTCCAGATGAAATGACAAGTTTCAAAACCTCTGCCGACTCTGCGTTCCAATGAGCATATTGCTGTACTGCCAGGTTAAGCGGTGTACTCGCGGCTGGAGCTTGTCGCAAGTAGATCGCTGGCGCAGTGATGGGATCGTTGACGCGAACGCCAAAATCCAGGCCCATTTGAACCAATGCTGGATTACTCACCATGATGCCCTCAGCAACAAAAGCAGACTTATCGTAAGTTTTCATGAATGCAGCACCACGAAGAACCTCCCGCACGCGGGACATATCCTTTTGCTTCAAATACCTCAGACCAAAGATCAACGGACCAGCATCACGCCTGCATTTCAAAGGATCTGCGCCGACATCGAGTGCATCCTGCATGATGTCGACTCTTGCTCTTGAAATGGCAAGCTCCAAGAGGCACAACCCGTTGCTGTCAATCGGATGGTTCACCGTCCTGGGAATGATCGGCGTCCGACTTTCAAAGACATTGGCCAGATATTCATCTGTCTGCCGCTGTTTCGCCGTTTGGTGTTCAGCTAACGCTGGACTGACAGCAAGTGCCCCCAGAACGACAACTGACTCGCAGGCTGCAAGAAAGCCTGCGCACAGCACAACGCAAACAGGCATTGACCAACGTCTCATCTTCATCCCTCTCCTCCTCACAATACCCAAACCGTCACAGTCCACGATGCTAGTTGACTGAAAGCGCCAAGCAAAACGCTTTGCCAGAGCAGCTAGATCATGGGAGTAATTCCGGGGCAAGAAACAAGTAAAACGGACGAAGCAAAAATGCGACGCGGGTCCGCCGGATGGAATTTGGTAGTGAACCACGCTTACCGCGCAGGCGACACTGGCCATGAATCCGTGAGTCTCTTCCTCTGGCGCTAACTAGCGACATTTCGCTCAGTGCGCCTTATCCCAGTTCGCCCCCACCCCCACCTCGGCCAATAGCGGCACCTTCAGCGCCGCCACTTCCGCCATCAGGCGCGGGATCTCGGCCTTGAGCCAGTCCACCTCGCTCTCGGGCAGTTCAAACACCAGTTCGTCGTGCACCTGCATGATCATCTGGATACCCGGCTTGTGCGCGTCCAGTTCCTTCTGCACGGCCACCATGGCCATCTTGATCAAGTCCGCTGCCGTGCCCTGCATGGGCGCGTTGATGGCCGCGCGCTCGGCTCCGGCGCGGCGGGGGCCGTTGGGGGAGTTGATCTCGGGCAGGTACAGGCGGCGGCCGAACACGGTTTCGACATAGCCCATGGATTTGGCGGCGGCCTTGGTCTCGTCCATGTACTGCTTCACGCCGGGGTAGCGCTGGAAGTATTTGTCGATGTAGGCGGCAGCGGCCTTGGTTTCGATACCCAGGTTCTTGGCCAGGCCAAAGCTGCTCATGCCGTAGATGAGGCCAAAGTTGATGACCTTGGCGTAGCGGCGTTGCTCGCTGGTGACCTGATCGACCTCTACGCCAAACACTTCTGCAGCGGTGGCGCGGTGCACGTCCAGCCCGGCGTGGAAGGCGTGCAGCAGCGAGTGGTCGCCGCTCAGGTGGGCCATGATGCGCAGCTCGATCTGGGAGTAGTCGGCGCTGGCGATCACACGGCCTGCGGGGGCCACGAAGGCCTCGCGCACGCGGCGGCCTTCGGGGGTGCGGATGGGAATGTTCTGCAGGTTGGGGTCGTTGCTGGACAAGCGCCCGGTCACCGCCACAGCCTGCGCGTAGTGCGTGTGCACGCGGCCTGTACGTGGCAGGGCCAGTTGCGCCAGCTTGTCGGTGTAGGTGCCTTTGAGCTTGCTCAACGACCGGTGCTCCAGCAGCTTGGCGGGCAGGGGGTAGTCCTCGGCCAGCTTTTCCAGCACTTCTTCGTCGGTGCTGCGGGCGCCGGTGGCGGTCTTCTTCACCACGGGCATGCCCAGCTTGTCGAAGAAGATTTCGCCCAGTTGCTTGGGGCTGCTCAGGTTGAAGGGCTGGCCCGCAATTTCGTACGCCTCGGTTTCGAGCTGCAGGATGCGCTGGCCCAGCTCGTGGCTTTGCGCGGCCAGCGTGGGGGCGTCAATCAGCACGCCATTGCGTTCGATGCGGTACAGGGCCTCGCTGCTCTGCATCTCCAACTCATAGATGAAGCGCAGCTTGTCATCCGTCTGCAGCAGGGGCCACAGGGCGTTGTGCACGTCCAGGGTTTGGTCAGAGTCTTCGCACGAGTAGGCGGCGGCTTTGTCCACCGGCACTTGCGCAAACGGGATCTGGTGCGCGCCTTTGCCGCACAGGTCTTCGTAGGTGATGCCTTTGCGGCCCGTGTGGCGCTCGGCCAGGCTGGTCAGGTTATGGGGCTTGTGCACTTCGAGCACGTAGCTTTGCAGCATGGTGTCGTGCGCGTAGCCCTGCACTTCAATGCCGTGGTTGGCGAACACATGGCGGTCGTATTTGATGTGCTGGCCCAGCTTGTGGTGCTTGGGGTTTTCCAACCAGGGCTTGAGGCGGACGAGCACTTCGTCCAACGACAGTTGCGCGGGCGCATCGGGGCCTTCGTGCCGCAGGGGAATGTAGGCGGCCTCGCCGGGCTGCACGCTGAAAGATATGCCGACGATCTGCGCACGCATTTCGTCGAGGGAGTCGGTCTCGGTGTCGATGGCCGTGAGCGGGGCTTTGTGCAGGCGCTCCAGCCACTGGTCAAAGTCCGCCCAGTTCAGGATGGTGTCGTACACCACGGTGCGGTGCTGGGCTTCTTCGGCCACGGTGCTGGCGGAGTGGTCGGCAAACAGGTCGCCGCTCTGGCCGGGCATGGCGACGGTGGGGGCTGTGGTGGCGGGGGCCGCGGCACCCTTGATCGCGCTGGCCAAGCCCTTGAAGCCGTACTTTTCGTAAAACGGCAGCAGGCCGGCGTTGTCCGGCGTGTCCAGCGTGATGTCGTCAAACGCGGGCAGGCCGGGGATGTAGTCGGCCAGCGCGCAGTCGGTCTTCATGGTGACGAGCTGGCGGCTCAAGGCCAGCTGGCCGCTGGCAATGGCCTCGCGCAGGTTGTTGCCCGCCACGCCCTTGATGGCGTCGGCGTTGGCAATCAGGTTGTCGAGCGAGCCATATTCTTCCAGCCACTTGGCGGCCGTCTTGGGCCCCACCTTGGTCACGCCGGGCACGTTGTCCACGGTGTCGCCCACCAGGGCCTGGTAGTCCACCATCAGCGCAGGCGGCACGCCAAACTCTGCCGTCACGCCCGCCACATCGCGGCGCTTTCCGCTCATGGTGTCGATGATGGTGATGTGCTCGTTGACCAGTTGGCTCAAATCTTTGTCGCCGCTGGACACAATGACCTCAATGCCCTGTGCGGCCGCCACGTGGGCCAAGGTGGCGATCACGTCGTCGGCCTCCACGCCGGGCACGGCCACTACCTTCCAGCCCAGCAGGTCCACCACCTGGTGGATGGGCTCGATCTGGCTGCGCAGGTCGTCGGGCATGGGTGAGCGCGTGGCCTTGTATTCGGTGTACAGGGCATCGCGGAAGGTGGGGCCGCTGGCGTCGAACACGCAGACGGCGTAGTCGGCAGTCACCTCTTTGCGCAGGGCCTGCATCATGTTGATCATGCCGCGAATGGCACCGGTGGCAGGGCTTGTGGGGTCGCCCGGCACCGCCCGCAGGTCGGGCATGGCATGGAAGGCGCGGTAGAGGTAGCTGGAGCCGTCCACCAGCACCAGAGTCTTTTTGTCAGTCATGCACGGATTGTGCACGGCCGGACTCCACCCAGGCAGCGCTCTACAATCGCCTGATGCGCGCTCTCTACCTCCTTTTGCTGCTGGGCATTGCCTCCGGCACCGCCCTGGCCCAAAATCCAAGCCAAAATGCCCCTCAGGGCACGACGGACAAGCGCGAAGCGCTCTCAAATCAAGAGCAACCTGCAGGCCGCACCAACCAGCGTACCGAGCGCATCCAGGTGGAAGACGCGGGCAGCCGCGTCGATGAGCTGCGTGTGGGCGGGCAAACACAGACGATTTCGGTGCAGCCCAAGACCGGCAACATGCCCGGCTATGAAGTGCAGTCGCCCGATGGCGCCCGCAGCCGCGCAGGCAGCAACAGCGGCGCCGAGACCACCACCGCCCCGCGTGTCTGGAACGTGCTGAAGTTCTGAGGCCCCGGCGGCGACTGCGGTATTTGGCAGCGCCACCGCGCTGCCCCCAAGAAGCCGCTGCACGCCCTGCCCTTCTTCTGCCAGTTTTTCATTTCTTTGTAACCCCCCTGAGCGATGGCCGTTTTTACCGAAGTCTCCAACACCGAGGCGCGCGAGCTGCTGCGCCGTTTGCAACTGGGTGAGCTGGTAGAGCTGCGCGGCATTGAGGGTGGCATCGAGAACACCAACTACTTTCTGACCAGCGACCAGGGCGAGTTCGTGCTCACGCTGTTCGAGCGCCTCACGGCGGCACAACTGCCGTTCTACCTGTACCTGATGAAACACCTGGCGCACGGCGGCGTGCCCGTGCCCGACCCGCGTGCTGACAAGAACGGCGACATCCTGCACACCGTGTGTGGCAAACCCGCTGCGGTGGTGAACAAGCTGCGCGGCAAAAGCCAGCTCGCACCCCAGGGCGTGCACTGCGCGGCCGTAGGCACCATGCTGGCCCGCATGCATCTGGCGGGGCGTGGGTTTGACCGGCACCAGCCCAACTTGCGCGGCCTGCCCTGGTGGAACGAAACCGTGCCCGTGGTGCTGCCCCACATCGATTCGGCCCAGGCCGCCCTGCTGCGGTCCGAGCTGGCCTACCAGAACCATGTGGCGGCCAGCGCCGCGTATGCCGCACTGCCCAGGGGCCCCGTGCACGCCGACCTGTTCCGCGACAACGTGATGTTCGATGGCGAGGAGCTCACGGGTTTCTTCGACTTCTACTTTGCGGGCGTGGACACCTGGCTGTTTGACCTGGCGGTGTGCCTGAACGACTGGTGCATCGACTTGGGCCAAGGCGCGCACGACGCCGAGCGCGCCACCCGCATGCTGGACGCCTACCAAGCAGTGCGCCCGCTCAACGCGGCCGAACGCGAACTGCTGCCTGCCATGCTGCGCGCCGGTGCCTTGCGGTTCTGGATCTCGCGCCTGTGGGACTTTTACCTGCCGCGCGAGGCCTCGATGCTCACGCCGCACGACCCCACCCATTTCGAGCGCGTCTTGCGTGCTCGCCTTGCACACCCAGTGCACGCCTGAGCCCTTGTGCAGTGGCCGGAATGGGCCGCTGGGGTAAATTCCAAGCTATTGCACTGCCATGGGCGGCCTTCTGGCTGCCGGCAATGCCCGGGCGCAGGCCCCACCTTTCTTCAGCAGCACCTTCATGAAACTCCACATCGTCCCCGCCCGCACTGGCATGACCTGGGTCAAGCTTGGTATACGGACGTTCTGGAAGCAGCCCATGGCATTGGCAGCGCTGTTTTTCATGACCATGGCGTCCATGTCGCTGGCCTCCATGATTCCACTGGTCGGCCCTGCGGTGGCGCTGATGCTGTTGCCATCGGCCACCCTGGCCATGATGGTGGCGGCGGCGCAAGCCTCGCAGGGGCGGTTTCCCACACCGGCCGTGCTGCTGGTGGCGTTTCGCACCGGGCAGCAGCGGCTGCGTGACATGCTGGTGCTGGGCGCCCTGTATGCGGCTTGCTTTCTGGCGGTAATGGGCCTGTCGGCCCTGATCGACGGCGGGCAGTTCGCCAAGGTGTACCTGGGCGGTGCCCAGCTCAGCAAGGAAGTGGCCGAAGACCCGGCGTTCCAGAGCGCGATGTGGCTCTCCATGGTGCTGTACCTGCCGCTGTCGCTGCTGTTCTGGCATGCCCCGGGGCTGGTGCACTGGCATGGCGTGCCGCCGGTCAAGGCGCTGTTCTTCAGCATCGTGGCCTGTGTGCGCAACTTCAGCGCATTCCTGGTCTATGGGCTGGGCTGGCTGGGCGTGTTTCTGCTGGGGGGGCTGGTGGTGGCGCTGGTGTCGGCACTGCTGGCCACGGCGGGGCTTGCGGCATCGGCGGCTGGCGGCATCATGGTGGGTGCCGCGTTGATGATGGCGGCGATGTTCTTCACGTCGGTGGTGTTCACCTTCCGTGACAGCTACGAGCCCCCTTCAACCCCAGAACCCGAGCCGCCCCATGACACACCACCACCTGACTCCCCTGCTCCTGGGCCGGACTGACAACGAGCTTCTCTGGCACCGGCGGCGCAGCCTGTTGCAGGCAGCCGCCGCGTGGGTGGCCGCTGGCGGGTGGATGGCCGCGCAGGCGCAATCGCGCAGCAACATCGTCGAAGTGCGCGGGGATGTGCTGCGCAATGGGCAGGCGCTGACGGCACAGGGCAGCATCGCCGCCGGTGACCGCATCGAAACGGGGCCGGGCTCCACTGCCGTCTTTGCCGTGGGCAACAGCGCTTTCATGGTGCGGCAGAACACACGCCTGGCGCTGGAGGGCGACACGCCGACCGCCGTCAAGGTGCTGCGAGTGCTGACCGGCGCGGTGGCCAGCGTGTGGGGGCAAGGCACCGACCGGCAGGTGATTTTGCCCACCGCCACGGCGGGAATCCGGGGCACCGGTGTGTATGCCGAGGTGTTCCCCGAGCTGGACCACCGGGGCTACTTCTGCAACTGCTATGGAACGGTGGACCTGGCCGCTGGCAACGATAGCGTGGTCAGCCAGTCGGTCTACCACCAGTCGTTCTGGGCCGAGCCTGCGCCGCGCGACGGCCGCCTTCTGACCCCTGCAGGTGCCATCAACCACACCGACGAAGAGCTGGAGTTTCTGGCCGGCCTCATCGGCCAGCGCACGGCCTGGCAGATTGCCGGGCGCAAGGGCACCAAAGACGGCAGCGGGCAGATGAACTACCCCGCGCCCGGCGGCACAACGCCAGGAACCACACCGCCGGCACCCACGGCCCCCACCCGCGCCGTTCCACCGCCCCCCGGCGACACCAGCACCGACTGACCCAGCTACGGCGCCCCTGGCAACGCGCCCACCGCAACGCACAAGGCCCACTGGCCAGGGGGTTGCCCTGTTGGTGGCAACCCCCTGGCCAGCGGGCCGGGTCGGTCAAAAAACGAACTAGCGGGGGATCAGGTCCCGATCACGCCGCCGTCGTTCTTGGTGATCACGATGGTGGCCGAGCGGGGGCGCTTGCCTGCGCCGTAACCTGCGTTGGCGGGCCACTGGCTCTGGTACTTGGTGGCGTCGCCCACATTGGCCAAGGCGGTGCCTTCACCGGGGTGCTGGATGTTCACGAAGATGGCCTTGCCGTCGGGCGTTTCGGCCACGCCGGTGATTTCGCTGCCCTTGGGGCCGACCAGGAAACGCTTGAGCGTGCTTTCGGTGGCAGCCTTGCCCACGGGGGTCACGATGTCCAGCTTGGTGCCGTCGGTCTTGGTGTAGCTCAGCGTCTTCTTGCCGCCGTCACCCACCTGGCCGGGCACAGCGGCCAGCATCATGCAGTTGGTCACGTCGGTGTAGGCGCCGTCGTCGGTCTGGATCCAGCAGATGCCGGTGGCCTTGCTGAAGGCCAGGCCGTCGGGGCTGGAGAAGTCCTGGTCAGCAGTCAGCGACGAGATGTTGACCAGCGCCTTGTCGGCCCCGGCTTCGGCGCCGAACAGGTACACGTCCCAGGTAAAAGCCGAGACCGAGGCGCCTTCTTTCATGCGCACCAGGTGGCCGTTGGGGTTACCGGTCTGTGCCGAGGTGCCCTTCATGTCGGTGTAGGCACGTGGGTTGGCGGCGTCTGGCAGGTACTGGCTACCCGTGGGGTTCACACTGCGGTTGCTGTTGTTGGTCAGCGTGAAGTAGATCTCGCCGTTGGCGGGGTTCACGGCGTTCCATTCGGGGCGGTCCATCTTGGTGGCGCCCACGGCATCGGCCGCCAGACGGGTGTTGATGGCGATGTCGGCTGCATCAGCAAACTTGTAGGCTGCATAGCCGCTGATGGCGGTGTTGGCCAGCGCCAGCTCGACCCAGGTGCCCGTGCCATCGGCATTGAACTTGGCCACATACAGCTTGCCGCTGTCCAGGTACTTGTCGCCCACGGCCATGCGGTCGGCGGCATTGGCATCGGCGGCATTCCACAGCGCGGTGGACACAAACTTGTAGATGTATTCGCCGCGCGAATCATCACCCATGTACACCGACAGCGGCTTGCCTGCCTCAACCTTGCCAAACGCCGCGCTTTCGTGCGCAAAGCGGCCCAGGCCCGTGCGCTTCTTGGCCATGCGGGTCTTGTCGTAGGCATCGATCTCGACGATGTAGCCCATGCCATTCATCTCGTTGCGGTAGTCGTCGCTGCCGTCCACCGAGGTGCCAGTCTTGCTGTTGTTCCAGCGCTGGTACTGGTCGGCGGCGCCGCCGCTCTCCCAGCCGTGGCGCGATGCAGCACCCTGGTTGCGGCCATAGCGCTTGAGGGCCGTGACGCTCTTGTCGTTGCCGCGTGCTGCATCGTCGGCAGCGCCACGCGTGAAGTAGCCAAACCAGTTTTCCTCACCGGTGAGGAACGTGCCCCAAGGCGTCTTGCCCGTGCCGCAGTTGTTCAGCGTGCCGCGTGTGGTGGTGCCCGTGGGGGAGAACTTGGTGATCATCTGCGCATTGCCACGCGCAGGGCCCGAGATCTCGATGGGGCTCAGTGCCGTGAGGCGGAAGTTGAGCGCAGAGTTCTGCACGTAGGCCCACTTGCCACCCGACTTGGCGACTTCGATCACGGCAATGCCGTGGATCGCCGTTTCCTTGTCGATTTCGGCCGCAGGGCGTGGCAAGGTGGTCGTGCCGCCGTTGGCATGCAGGAAGTGGGACGACAGCTTCTCGTCGGTGGTGGCTTCGTGGTTGATGGCCAGCAGCCCGCGCTCGATGGCGTTGTCGTTGCGCTTGCCGTCAGCCCCCAGGCCAAACCATTCCATGCCGTCGTGGTGATCGCCACCGCGCTTGTCGAAGTCACCATCGGTGCCATCGTTCTTGTAGGCAGCCACGCCTGCTGCAATGGGGTCGCCCAGCGCAAACAGCACACTGGCGGTGTAGCCTGCAGGCACGGCCACCACGTCGGCCAGGCTCTTGGGCACCGCGCCAAAGCCCAGCAGCTTGGGGCCGGCAGGGGGTGGAGTCACTGCAGGGTCGTCGCTGCCGCCGCAGGCCGACACGCCAAAGCCCGCCAGCACCGTGGTGCCCACCGTGCCCACGCTGCCCCGCAGAAGGCCACGGCGCGACAGGCGAGCGCCCAGCACCGCATCAAAGCTGGGGTTGGCAGAGGTGTTGGAGTTCTCGTTGTTGAAGTCAATCGCCTGCTCTGGCGCAGCCACACGGTGGTTCATGGGGTTCCTCGGGTTGTTGGTTACAAAACCCATGGAGCGTAGAAACCGTGGGTGACATCGCCGTGAAGCTTTTGCGGCGGTTTGATGACAGCCGGTCCCTGCAAGCTGGTGGTCGCACCAGAGATGGACATACACAAATACGAATCACTACTATTTGTATAATCAAAACCTGCCTTCGCCCACCCAGCCACGCCCTCGCACCTTGTGGTGCACAGGCTCCCTCAGCCAGTGCGGCCCCTTCGTTGACCACCGCAGCGCCCTTGCAGGCCCAACCGCCTTCCATGCCATGGCCTGCGCGCCCCTTTGCCCCGGAGACCTCTGCATGCCCCATTCCTTTCTGAAGACCTCGGTCCTGGTAGCCGCTCTGGCCCTGTGCACCTATGGCACTAACGCAGCAGCGCAGGCAGGTGGTGCGCCGGCCCCGTCGGCCAACGCACAGGCGGTGAACACCAACATGGTGGCCGCGCACTACGGCCACCTGGTGCATGCCAACTACACAGACACGCTGAATGCTGCCAAGGCCCTGCAGGCCGCAGTGCTGGCATTCACCGCCAAGCCCTCTGCAGAAACGCTGGCCGAAGCCCGCAAGACCTGGTTGGCCGCACGCGAGTTCTACGGGCAGACCGAAGCCTTCCGCTTCTACGGCGGCCCCATTGACAACGACAACGGCCCGGAAGGCCGCATCAACGCCTGGCCCATGGACGAATCGTTTGTGGACAGCGTGCAAGGCAAGGCCAACGCCGGGCTGGTGAACAACCGCAAGTTCACCATCAACAAGAAGAACCTGTCCGCGCAGAACGAGCGTGGCGGCGAAGAAAACATTGCCACAGGATGGCACGCCATCGAGTTCTTCCTGTGGGGCCAGGACCTGTCAGACACCGGCCCGGGCAACCGCAGCGTTGAAGACTTTGTGGATGGCAAGGCCCCCAATGCCGACCGCCGCCGCCAATACCTGAACGTGGTGACAGAGCTGCTCATTGACGATCTCACCACGCTGGTGAAGGCCTGGGCGCCAGATGCCAAGAACAACTACCGCGCCCGCTTCGTCAAAGGTGGCCAGGAATCGGTGCGCAAGATGCTGGTGGGCCTGGGCTCGCTGTCGCGCGGCGAATTGGCCGGCGAACGGCTGGAAGTGGCGCTGAACAGCCAGGACCAGGAAGACGAGCACTCGTGCTTTTCGGACAACACCCATCGCGATGCGGTGACCAACGCACTGGGCATCCAGAACGTGTGGCTGGGCCAGTACAAGCAGGCCAACGGCACGGTGCTGCAAGGCCCTTCGCTGCGTGACCTGGTGGCCGCCAGGGACGCCGCGCTGGCCGACAAGACCACGCAGCAGATCGCCGCATCGGTGGTCGCCGCAGAAGGCATTCAGGCCCCGTTCGATCGCGAAATCATCGGCGGCAAGGACGCCCCAGGCCGCCAGCGCATCCAGAAGACCATCGACAGCCTCACACAACAAAGCAAAGACCTGGTCGCTGCCGCCAACGCCATTGGCATCACCAAGTTGACGCTGGTCCAGCCTTGAACATGCAGATCTCGCGAGCCAAACGCCGCCAGCGCGCTGTGCGCCTGGCGGCTGCCAGCACCGCCATCGTCGCGCTCGCCGGCTTCGGCAGCCTGGGCATTCCATCGCTGACGGCGGCCCCCCAACCCGACCCGCAGGGCGAAAAAACCGGCGGCGAGACCACCGTATTCGCCACCGGGCGCAATGCCTTCTCGTTCCCAGCCGCCAACCTGACCGATGAGGAACGCACGCGCTTTGTCATCGGCAACTCGTTCTTTCGCCGCAACTGGGTCGAGGCCCCTGCATCCACCAAGGCCCGTGATGGCCTGGGCCCGCACTTCATCGCGCGCTCGTGCGGTGGCTGCCACGTGCAGGACGGCCGGGGCGAGCCGCCAGCGATCTTCAACCGCCTGGGCGAGACCAAGGACCCGACCGTGGCCCTGCTGATCCGCCTGTCCATCCCCGGCAAAGACGCGCATGGCGGGCCCAAGCCCGACCCGGTGTATGGAGACCAGTTCAACAACGCGGCCATCCAGGGCGTCAGCCCTGAAGGGCGCGTCACGCTGCGCTACGAAACGATCAAAGGCCAGTTTGCCGACGGCATGCCTTACACACTGCAAAAGCCCGTGTATGGCTTCGCCGACCTGGGCTACGGCCCCATGCACCCGGACGTGATGAGCAGCCCGCGCATTGCGCCGCAGATTATCGGCGTGGGCCTCCTCGAAGCGATTGCCGAGGCCGACATCCTGGCCAACGCAGCCGACCAGGCCGCCGCGCCCGGCCCCATCAAAGGCCAAGCCAACAAAGTGTGGGACGCGCCCTCGGGCAGCATGATGACAGGGCGATTTGGCTGGAAGGCCAATGTGGCCACCATCGCGCACCAGACGGGTGGCGCCTTTCTGGGCGACATGGGCATCACGTCCCGCCACTTCGCGCACGAGACCTGCACCCCCGCACAAAAGGACTGCCTGGCAGCACCCAGCGGCAAAAGTGGCAAGGAGGGCGCCAGCGTGCAAGGCCAGCCGGCTGTAGAGATCGACGACAAGACCCTCGCCGACGTGATCTTCTACCAGGCCACGCTGGCACCGCCCGCGCGCCGTAACGTCAACGACGTGCAAGTGCAACGCGGTCAGGCCTTGTTTGCCCAGGCCCAGTGCGCTACCTGCCACCGGCCCAGCTACGTGACCAAGGAAGGCCCCTTCCCCACGCTGACCAGCAAAGCCCTGAACGGCCAGCGCATCTGGCCCTACACCGACCTGCTGCTGCACGACATGGGCGAACGCCTGGCCGACAACCGGCCCGACTTTGGCGCCAACGGCCGCCAGTGGAAGACTCCCGCACTGTGGGGCACCGGCCTGATCAAGGATGTGAACGGCCACACGCGCCTGCTGCACGACGGCCGCGCGCGCGGCGTGCTGGAGGCGGTGCTGTGGCACGGCGGCGAGGCCGAAGCAGCCAAGGACCAGGTACTGAAAATGAAGAAGGCCGACCGCGATGCGCTGGTGAAATTTGTGGAGTCGCTATGAGTATTGACCCCCACGCTCCGCCGCTGCGCGGGTCGCTGCCCCCCGAGGGGGCCGCGTTTTCATCTTGGGGCGGCCCGGCGATGAAAACATCCCTCCTTGCTGCCGCCCTGCTGCTGACCGCACTGCCCCCCATAGCGACGCAGGCCCAGACAGCGGCTGCCGCCCCCGCCTGGCAGCGCGAGGCAGTGCCGTTCTACGACACCGTACACGCGCTGCAGGGCATCTACGGGCATTGGGCCCTGCCCCGCGCCAAAGACTTTGACCAGAGCGCCCGCGCCCTGGCGCCCGCCGTGGCCGCACTGTGCCAGGCCCCGGCCAGTGACAGCAAGACGGCTCTGGCCGCCGCGCGCACAGCTTGGCAGGCCACAGCGCGCGCATGGGAGCAGCTGACCGCTGTGTCGATAGGCCCCGTCATCGCCCGCCGCAGCCAGCGCGCCATCGACTTCACACCCACCCGCCCCGCGCTGATCGAAAAAGCCATCGCCGCCCAGCCCCAAGGCGCCAAGGCGTTCGAGCGCATCGGCACCCCCGCCAAGGGCCTGCCCGCGCTGGAATGGCTGCTGTGGACCCGCCCCGTGCAGCCCGGCAGCCCTGCCTGCAGCTACGCACACGAAGTGGCGCAGGACGTGGCCCGCGAATCCGCCGCCTTGCAAGCCGCCTTCACCACCGCCGCAGGCACCGACTGGGGCGCCGAGGACGAACAGGAGCAGTCCACCCAGGCCATCAGCGAGTTTGTGAACCAATGGGTGGGCGGCATCGAACGCCTGCGCTGGGCGCAGATGGAAAAGCCCTTGCGCGCCGCTGGATCGGGATCTGGCAGCCGCACCCCCGACTACCCCCGTTCTGCCAGCGGCGACACCCTGGCCGCCTGGGCCGCCACCTGGGCAGGCCTGCGCAGCGTGACCGCCCTGCCTGCGAACGCCGCCACACCCGCGCCCGGCGAGGCGCTGGTGCCGCTGGAGATGTATTTGCGCGGCAAGGGCCTGAACCCGCTGGCCGACAAACTGCACCAAGCCGCCAGCAAGGTCGATGCATCGATGGCGCAGGTGCAAAAAGCGGGCGTGCAGAACAAGGCGTCCATCCAGCAAACCGCCAAGGATCTGGCCGCACTCAAGTTTCTGGCCGAATCCGAAGTGGCACCGGCGCTGCAGGTGAGCATTGGATTCTCGGACGCCGATGGTGACTAGCTTGGAAGCGCCCCCTGAGGCGCTGCGCGCCATCCCCCCAGGGGGACGCCACCCGCAGCCCGGCCAAGCCGGTTCTGCGGTGGCCCCCGCCTTGGGCCGCGCCCCCCGCTTCCCGCAGTTCCATCGCCGCCACACGCTGCTCACTCTAGCAAGCCTTGGCGCCTGGTCCATAGCGCCCAACACGGCATGGGCCAGTACCAAAGGCCTTCCCATCCACCTGGCCGCCGCGTGGGAGCGCGAGGGCAGCTTTCACATCGGGCTGCTGTCCACGCAACCGGGCGCCGGGCAGTCGTTGCAGATCCACGCATCGCTCGAGGTCCCCACCCGCGCCCACGGCCTTTTTGTGCTGCCCGATGGCTCGGTGCTGGCCACCGCCCGCCGCCCCGGCGACTGGCTGGTGCGGTGGTGGCCCGGCCAACGCACCGAGCCGCAATGGCTGTGGCAGGACGGTGAGCGCAGCTTCAACGGCCATGTCATCGCCAGCGCAGACGGGGCCCGTTTGTTCACCACCGAAACGGATGCAGAAACCGGCGCCAGCTGGGTCGGCGTGCGCGACGCCCGCACCCTGCAAAAAATGGCCGAATGGCCCACCCACGGCATCGACGCCCATGAGCTGACCTGGGACACGCGCACCACCCACCACGGCGCGCCCACCCTCATCGTTGCCAACGGCGGCGTGCCCACCGCGCCCGAAACCGGCCGGGTGAAGCGCGACCTGCCAACCATGAATTCGTCCATCGTGCGGCTGGATGGCCACACCGGCCGTCTGCTGGGCCAATGGCACCTGCAAGACCAGCGCCTGAGCCTGCGCCATCTGGCCTGGAGCCCCGATGCTCGGACCCTGGGCATCGCCCTGCAGGCCGAACACGACGACACCGCCGCCAAAGACGCCGCCCCCGTGCTGGCCCTGTTCGACGGCACCGCTCTGCGGGTGGTGCCTACGCCCGAGCACATCGCGCAAAGCATCCACGGCTACGGCGGCAGCATGGCCGCCACACCTGCGGGTTGGGCCGTGAGCTGCCCGCGCGCCAACGGTATTGCCACGTACACGCCACAGGGCGAATGGCGCGGGCTGGTGCCGCTGCCCGACGTCTGCCCGCTGGCTGTGCACGGCGGCGCGTTGTGGGCGGGCGGTTTGGGCGCCAGCCTGCAGAACGCGCAGGCCGCAGCGCCTGTGAGCCACGCGCATGGCCGCAGCCTGCGAGGCGTGCGGCTGGACAACCACTGGGTGTTGGCAGCGTAGAAAATTGAAGCCAAAAGTGCCTCTAGCGCTTGCTGGATAAGCGCTAGCAGCTATAAATAACTGAGCAAACCGCCTGCACGCCTACGGCTGGCGCGCAAAGCGCCCGGGCGCCAGCCCCACATGGCGGCTGAATGCGGTGCTGAAGGTGCTGGCCGAGCTGTAGCCCACGCGCGCGGCCACTTCGTCGATGCCTATGCGGCCGTCGCTGCCGCGCAGCAGCTTCTTGGCCAGCGCCATGCGCCAGGCCAGCAGGTATTCCATGGGCGGCACCCCCACGGCGCGCAAGAAGCGCTCAAAGAATGTGGATCGCGACAACGCCGCCTCGCGCGCCAGCGCGTCCACTGTCCACGACTGCTCTGGCGCGCTGTGCATCAGGCGCAGGCCCACCGCCACGCGGGCGTCTGCCAGGCCGCGCAGCAGCCCGGGGGGCGTACCCGCCTCGTCGCTCGACCGCAGGGCCTCGATCAGCAGCAACTCCACCAGACGGTCCAGCACCAGGTCTCGGCCGGGCAGCATGGCCAGGCATTCCTGCCGCACCAGTTGCACCAGGGTCGGCAGCCGCGCCACCCCGCGCACATGCAGCAGGTCCGGCAGCAGCGACACCAGCAACGCGGCGTCGGGCGAATCAAACTCAAAGTAGCCGCCCAGCATGCGCATGTCCGGCGGGCCGTCGGGCGTGCCATGGCGCAGCCCGTGCTCGCCATCGGGCGCTGGCAAACGTTGGGGGTCCATGAACACCGGCTGCGCCAGTGGCTGCTCCATGCCCGACAAGGTGAACCCCGGCGTCGCGGGCATCAGCACAAAGTCGCCCGCCTCCAGCGTCACCGGCTCTTGCCCCGCCACGGCCAGCACGCACTGGCCGTCCAGCATGGTGCAAAAGCTCGGACTGCCGAACTCCCCATAACGCACGGCCCAGGCGCCCGCGCCGCTGATCACCTTGGAGAACACGGCGCGCGGCCGCAGCAGCGCAATCACTTGGGCGAGGGGATCCACCACAGCCGGACTCCTGCAAATAAAAATTGGACTTTGGATTGTAGTTAATCCAGTCTTGGCCCGATATCGTTGCACCACCTTCCATCTGTTCCCATCCACCATCCACAAGGAGTTTCACCATGAAGACCATTCTCATCACCGGCTGCTCGTCTGGCTACGGCCTGGCCACCGCCCACCACTTTCACGCCCAGGGCTGGAACGTGATTGCCACCATGCGCACCCCGCGCGCTGACGTGTTGCCCGCATCAGACCGCGTGCGCGTTCTACCGCTGGACGTCACAGCGCCCAACAGCATCGCCCAGGCATTACAGGCCGCTGGCCCCATCGACGTACTGGTGAACAACGCGGGCCTGGGCTGTTCGGCGCCTTTGAGGCCACGCCCATGACCACGGTGCGTGACATCTTCGACACCAACACCTTCGGCACCATGGCGATGACCCAGGCCGTGTTGCCGCAGATGCGCGAGCGGCGTGCAGGCCTGGTGGTCAACGTCACCTCCAGCGCCACGCTGGCGCCCATGCCGCTGGTGGCGGCGTACACCGCAAGCAAGACGGCCATCGAGGGATTCACCGCATCGCTGGCGTTCGAGCTGGCGGCATTTGGCGTCCGCGTGAAACTCGTCGAGCCCGGCTACGCGCCCACCACCCAGTTCACCGCCAACGGCGCGGAGCGCATGCAGGGGTTGATCCCGCCCGCCTACGCTCCCTACGCCCAGTCAATCTTTGCAGCCCTGGGGCAGCCAGCCGCCGTGACGACCGAACAGGATGTGGCCGAGGGTGTGTGGGCGGCGGTGAACGATGCGTCAGACCGCCTGCGGTATGCGGCGGGGGCAGATGCGGTGGCGCTGGCGGAAGCGACGGTGGGTGAGCTTGCTGTGGCTTAAGAGCACCCAGCAAACCATTGCCACGCACCGGGCACCCGGCACCTTGGTCCAGTCACTCGTAATGGCTGACCGTGACGCTATACAACACCCCTGGGCGTACCGGCTGCACCGTCACAGCAACAACCCCGTCCGCTACAGACGCGTATTCGGCATAACGCACAAAGTAGCCGTTGTGCGCTTGCACAGCCTCCAGTTCCGATGGCTCCAACGCACGCTCTTGCAGGCCGTTTTGCAGCAGGTAGGCGTTGACGGCAACCACAGCCCGGCCCATATCGTTGCGAGAAACTTCAAACGACACCTCCGAGCGTGGTTGCTTGTTGCCGTCACCCACTGTTCCAAAGTACTCCGGCTCCGTCGCAACCCCCACCGCAGGAGCGCCGCGCACCAGCGAAGAAATCCCGAGGTAATAGGTGAGCGTGCCCCGCTTAGGCGTGAAGTCCTCTTGGGAGATGAGAAAGAGCCATGCACTCACCCAGAGTGCCAACGACGCGCAAGCCACCACGGTCAAGGCGATGCCGAGCACGCGCGGACGAAAATGCAAGCGCATAAACCTGCCGACAAAAACGATCACCTTAGCGTCAATCCACCACCGTCAACTTGGCCACGCTGAGCGCCAGCCACTTGGTGCCATGGCGCGGGAAGTTGACCTGCGCACGCGCGTCGTCGCCCGTGCCCTCGATGGCCAGCACCTTGCCTTCGCCGAACTTGGTGTGGAACACGTTGATGCCTGCGCGCAGGCCGTGGGACGGCGCGGTCTTTTGCACGGGCACCGGTGGGCTGGCGAATGTCTCGGATTTAAAGCCAAATTGGCCTCTAGCGCTTGATGGATAAGCGCTACCAGCTCCTGAATTAGGAGCATACGATCCAAACCCTTGCTGCTTGGGCGTAATCCACTTGAGCGCGCTTTCGGGCAGCTCGTCAAAAAAGCGGCTCTTGATGTTGTAGCGCGTCTGCCCATGCAGCATGCGCGTTTGCGAGTGGCTCAGGTACAGGCGCTTGCGGGCGCGGGTGATGGCCACATACATCAGTCGGCGCTCTTCCTCCAGGCCATCGCGCTCGCTGGCGGAGTTTTCGTGGGGGAACAGGCCCTCTTCCATGCCGCCGATGAACACACCGTCAAACTCCAGGCCCTTGCTGGCGTGCACGGTCATCAGTTGCACGGCGTCTTGGCCAGCCTGGGCCTGGTTGTCGCCCGCTTCGAGCGCGGCGTGGGTCAGGAAGGCGGCCAGGGGCGAGAGGGTTTCGCCGGTGTCGGCGTCCACGATGCCCGGCACGGCGGGCTTCAGGGGTTCGTCCAGCATCGGTGCGTTGGGGTCCAGCCCCTGGCTGACAGCGCTTTGCGTGAGCGGCGTGCCATGCTCGTCCAGTGGCAGGGCCACGGCGTCGCGGCCAAATCCTTCCTGCGTGACAAAACTCTCGGCAGCGTTGACCAGTTCCTGCAAGTTCTCGATGCGGTCGGCGCCTTCCTTCTCCGTGCGGAAGTGCTCCACCAGGCCCGTGGATTCGAGCATCTGCTCGATGATGCCGCGCAGGTTCAGGCCCTGGGTCTGCTCGCGCAGCACATCCACCATGGCGACAAACGCGCCCAGGTTGGCGCCCGCCTTGCCGGGCACGGCGCTCACCGCGTCGTGCAGCGAGCAACCGGCAGCGCGGGCCGCGTCCTGCAGCACTTCGATGCTGCGCGCGCCAATGCCACGCGGCGGAAAGTTGACGACGCGGGTGAAGCTGGTGTCGTCGTGTGGGTTCTCCAGCAGGCGCAGGTAGGCCAGCGCATGCTTGATTTCGGCGCGCTCGAAGAAGCGCAGACCGCCGTACACGCGGTAGGGCACGCTGGCATTGAACAGCGCCGATTCGATCACCCGGCTTTGCGCATTGCTGCGGTAGAGCACGGCGATTTCCTTGCGCTCAAAGCCGTCGTTGCGCACGAGTTGCTTGATCTCATCGACCATCCACTGCGCCTCCGCCAGGTCGGAGCTGGCTTCGTACACGCGCACGGGCTCGCCCGCGCCCTGCGTGGTGCGCAGGTTCTTGCCCAGGCGGCGGCTGTTGTGGCTGATGAGGGCGTTGGCCGAATCAAGAATGTTGCTGTAGCTGCGGTAGTTCTGCTCCAGCTTGATCTGGCGCTGCACATCAAACTCGCGCACAAAGTCGGTCATGTTGCCCACGCGCGCACCGCGAAAGGCGTAGATGCTCTGGTCGTCGTCGCCCACGGCAATCACGCTGCCGCGCGCCTCAAAGCGCCCGTCCACCTCGTTGCCCGCCAGCTGCTTGAGCCAGGCGTACTGCAGCTTGTTGGTGTCCTGAAACTCGTCCACCAGGATGTGCTGAAACCGGCGCTGGTAGTGCTCGCGGATCGGGTCGTTGTCGCGCAGCAGCTCGTAGCTGCGCAGCATCAGCTCGCCAAAGTCCACCACGCCTTCGCGCTGGCATTGCTCTTCGTACAGCTGGTAGATCTCGACCTTCTTGCGCGAGTCGCTGTCGTGCGCCTCCACGTTGGCGGGGCGCAGGCCTTCTTCCTTGCAATTGGCAATGAAATACGCCAGCTGTTTGGGCGGAAAACGCTCGTCGTCCACGTTGTGCTGCTTGCACAGGCGCTTGATGGCCGATAGCTGGTCTTGCGTGTCCAGAATTTGAAAGGACTGCGACAGGCCCGCCGCCTTGTGGTGCGCGCGCAAAAGGCGATTGCACAGGCCGTGGAAGGTGCCGATCCACATGCCACGCACGTTCACGGGCAGCATCGCGGACAGACGCGCCACCATCTCTTTGGCAGCCTTGTTGGTGAAGGTGACAGCCAGAATGCCACCGGGCGTGGCATAGCCGTTTTGCAGCAGCCAGGCAATGCGGGTGGTGAGCACACGCGTCTTGCCCGAGCCTGCGCCCGCCAGTATCAGTGCGTGGCCTGCGGGCAGCGTGACGGCCGCCAGTTGCTCGTCGTTCAGATTGGCCAGGAGGGGCGATGCAGCCGAGGCCGCAGCAGCGTGTGGGGGCACCAAGGCTTCGGGTGCACCCGGGAACGGGTCTTGTGGGAACATGCGGCCATTGTAGAAAGCGCCCCGGCACCCTCCCCCGACCGACCATGAAAAACATTGCCCGCACCCTGGCCAGCGTCCTGGTCCTCACTTACACAGCCTCAGCGCTGGCCCAGACCAGCTGCAGCAGTGACGGCATCCCACAGCCCGTGGCCATTTTCGAGCGCTTCATCAGTGCCGACTGCGAAGCCTGCTGGAGCGATGCGACCACCCCCGCGCCCTCTGCCACGGCGGGCGTGGCGGTGCTGGACTGGATCGTGCCGGGCAAGGCCGGTGACGAAGCGCCCTTGTCGGCCGCCGCCACCAACGACGCCCTGGCCCGCCTGCAGACCCTGGGCCGCAAGCCCCCTGTCACCACCGATGTCCACACTGCCGCCATCGAGGCCGCCACGCCCGCCCGCCTGCGCGTGGCCCACGGCATGCCGTTCAACGACTACCTGGGCGCGGCCATCGCGTTCACGCCCCTGCAGCGCGCTGCGCAGCGCAACGTAGCAACGCCCGGAGCCATGGACTTTTACCTGCTGCTTGTCGAATCCGTGCCTGCAGGCACCGAAGGCACGAAAGTGGCACGAAATATGGTTCGAAACATGCTCCACGGCACGTGGGAAAAGCGCGAAAAGCTATCAAAAAAAGAACAAATGAAATGGATGGAAACCCGGTCCATGCGCATCCCAGAAGGCGCACAGGCCGAGCGGCTGCGCATGGTGGGCTGGGTGCAGGACGCCCAGGGCAGCGTCCTGGCGGCTGCGCAGTCCACCTGCCGATGACATCGGTGATACCGGTCATACCCGCACGGTTATAGGGTCTGCCAGGCAGACGGGTAGAATCAATCACCGGGCCCAAGTTTCTTGACGCCCGGTTTTTTGTGCCCGCGCAATCTGCGAGGTTCGGAGCTGGCCACCACGCCAGTGCCCACAAAGCCGGTCCCAAGCCAAGCGCCCACGCCCGCGAAATCCTTTGCAGGCGACCTTTTCAAAGGAGCTTGGAATCTCATGGAAATCTTCGATTACGACAACGTTTTGCTGCTGCCCCGCAAATGCCGCGTGGAAAGCCGCTCGGAATGCGACGCCAGCGTGGAGCTGGGCGGCCGCTCGTTCCGCATCCCCGTGGTACCCGCCAACATGAAAACGGTGGTGGACGAAAAGATCTGTACCTGGATGGCCCAGAACGGCTACTTCTACGTCATGCACCGGTTTGACCTGGACAATATTCAGTTCGTCAAGGACATGCACGCCAAGGGCTGCTACGCCTCGATCTCACTGGGCGTCAAACAACCCGACTACGACACCGTGGACCAGTTGGTGGCACTGGGCCTCACGCCCGAATACATCACCATCGACATCGCCCATGGGCATGCCGACAGCGTGAAGAACATGATTGGCTACCTCAAGCAGCACCTGCCCAAGGCGTTTGTGATTGCTGGCAACGTGGCCACGCCTGAAGCCATCATCGATCTGGAAAACTGGGGCGCCGACGCGACCAAGGTAGGCGTGGGCCCGGGCAAGGTGTGCATCACCAAACTCAAGACCGGCTTTGGCACGGGCGGCTGGCAGCTGTCGGCCCTCAAGTGGTGTGCCCGCGTGGCCACCAAACCCATCATTGCCGACGGCGGCATCCGCAGCCATGGCGACATCGCCAAGAGCATCCGTTTTGGCGCCAGCATGGTGATGATCGGCTCGCTGTTCGCAGGCCATGAAGAGTCCCCCGGCAAGACGGTGGAGGTGGACGGCGCTCTGTTCAAGGAGTACTACGGCTCAGCCAGCGACTTCAACAAGGGCGAGTACAAGCACGTAGAAGGCAAGCGCATCCTGGAGCCCATCAAGGGCAAGCTGGCCGAGACGCTGATCGAGATGGAGCAGGATGTGCAAAGCTCCATCAGCTACGCTGGCGGCACCAAGCTGATGGACGTGCGCAAGGTCAACTATGTGATCCTGGGCGGCGACAACGCGGGTGAGCACCTGCTGATGTAAACCAGCACCCGGGCCGAGATCAACGCGAGGTCAGGCCCGCAGCAGGTTCTGCGCCATGTGGTGCAGGTCGTGCCCCGGCTGGGCCAGCGCATCGACGATGCTGAAGTGGTGCAGTCCGGGTAATGCCACGCTACGGGGCACGAAGTGGCTGCCCCAGGCGTTCTGCATCAACTGGTTCTGCCGTAGGAACTCGGGGCTTTCATCCGCCCCCACGGCGCAATAGAGCGTACCGATGGCGGGCTCCAGCAGGCGCGCCGGGCTGCACTGCAGCACTTGCTGCTCCGTGAGGTTCAGCACCGTCTGGTACATGGGGGTGTGCATGATGGGCTCCAGATCGTGGACCCCGGAGATCGACAGCGCATTGCGCACCAGCCCATCCGGCAGACCGTCACCGATCAGCGGCCACACACTGGTGAGCAGCAGGGCCGCCAGTTGGCCTCCCGCCGAATGCCCTGCCACGGTAATCCGCTTCGGGTCGCCCCCATGGGCGGCAACGTGGTGCCACACCCAACCCAGTGCTTTCTCCATTTGCCGCACGATGTGCGGAATGGTCACCGGCGCCTCGGGGGTGCCTGGGCACAACGCATAGTTCACCACCACCACACAAAACCCGGCCTGGGTAAAAGGCGGCGCAATGAAAGAGTGATCGGATTTGTCGAGCGACCGCCAGTAGCCGCCATGGATGAACACCAGCACAGGCACCGGCCCGCCCGTGGTACGTGCAGACGGAAACACGTCCAGGGTTTCCCCTGCACCGCTGCCATAGGCCACATCCAGCACACAAGGGACGTTGGCCCGCACCTGCGCAGAATCCCGTGCCCAGCGCTGCAGGTAGTCCATGTGGTCGGGCACCAGAGCACGGTTGTTGTACATGCGCTCCAGCCAGGCGGGGTCATGCAGGGGCAAGGTCATGGGTAGGGTCTCCTGGGGCTGTGCGGCATCATCATTCCAATCTAGCCATGCTGCAAGCTCCGTGACAGGGTGATGCACCAAAAAGGCACATGATGCACACAGAGACAACGATCCCGGATGAATGACGCCATGACCACCACCCCGCTTCGCATTGCAGTCCTGGGCATTGGCATGATGGGCCGCCCCATCGCACGCCGCCTCAAGGAAGCCGGCCATCAGGTCCAGGTGTGGAACCGTACCCGAGCCAAGGCGGAGCCCCTGACAGCGTTTGGCATCACCGTCCATGCCTCGCCCACCGAAGCGGTCCAGAACGCCGATATGGTGATCAGCCTGCTGGAAAACGGCCCTGTCGTAGGACACGTCCTGTTCGAATCCGGAACGGCCAAGGCGATGCGCAAAGGCGCCCTCTTCATCGACATGGCCTCCATCCAGCCCCGCGAAGCACGGGACCACGCCGCCCGCCTGGGCGAGATGGGCCTGGCCCACCTGGATGCACCTGTATCAGGTGGGACGGTGGGAGCAGAAAACGGCACGCTCGCCATCCTGGTGGGCGGGCGCCCTGAAGACTTTGCGCAGGCCCAGCCCGTGTTCGCCGCCTGCGGACGCGCCACCCATGTGGGCCCGCACGGCGCGGGCCAGCTCACCAAGTTGGCCAACCAGATGATCGTGGGCATCACCATCGGCGCGGTGGCCGAGGCATTGCTGTTTGCAGCCAAGGGCGGCGCAGACATGGCCAAGGTGCGCGAAGCCATTCAGGGAGGTTTTGCCGACAGCCGCATCCTGCAACTGCATGGCCAGCGCATGGTGGAGCGTGACTTTGCCCCACGCGGCCGCATGGCCGTGCAGCTCAAGGACATGCGCAACGCCCTGGCGACGGCCGGCGAGATCGGCTTCGACGCGCCCATCACAGCCCTGTTCGAGACCCTCTATGCCGAAGGCGTAGATCATGGCTTGGGCGAACTGGACCACAGTGGTCTGTTTGTCGAACTCGCCAGCCGCAATGCCATGCAATAATTTTCTGGGTTGCTTGCCAAGCCAGAAAAAACTAGTGCATAATTCGAGGCTCTGCAGCAATGCAGACAGATTTATAAAAAGTTTGGGTTCTTAGCTCAGTTGGTAGAGCAGCGGACTCTTAATCCGTAGGTCGAGTGTTCGAGTCACTCAGGACCCACCAAACAAAAGCCGCAAGGCGCACAAAGCCGGTGCTACTTCAATGTAGCGTCGGCTTTTTTGTTTTTTCTGGCTACGAAAGAGGCACAACACACCCCTTCCTCGGCCGGCTCCGTTCTCAGCAGCATCTTCAGGTTACAAAATAACCTCATCGTGCTCGCACATATGCGCTGTGCACCATAGGCTATCCAGAAGAACCCGTTCCTGTTGGTATTGCAACACGAGGATTTTCATGACTCCAATGCTCCTGAGACGGACAGCACTTCTCACAGGACTGAGCCTGCTCGCGCCCGCCACGCTGTCACGCGCGCAAGGGCAGGAGCAAGCAGTGGCAGGCTTGGCGCGCGGCGGCCAATGGCCTGCCTGGGATACCTTCAAGACCCAATTCACCAGCGAGCAAGGCCGGGTGATCTCGGACGACGGGGAGGGAGGGCGCACCTACTCGGAAGGCCAAGCTTACGGACTTTTCTTTGCCCTGGTCGCCAATGACCGCAAGGGTTTCGACACCCTCCTGCGCTGGACCGAGAACAACCTGAGCGGTGGAGACCTGGGCGCACGCCTGCCCGCGTGGCTGTGGGGCCGTCGGCCGGACGGAACCTGGGGCGTTATTGACAGCAATGCGGCCTCCGACGCTGACATCTGGATTGCCTATGTCTTGGGCGAGGCTGCACGCCTGTGGAACGCCCCACAATATCGCGCCTTGGGGGCTCGTCTGGCCGCCCGCATCATTGCAGAGGAGACCGCAGACCTCCCTGGCCTGGGGCCGAGCCTGCTCCCTGCGCCAAGCGGCTTTGTGGAGGCCGAAGGCCGATGGAAACTCAACCCAAGCTATATGCCGTTGCAGGTCATGCAACGGCTGGCCACGCTCTACCCCCTCCCTGCCTGGAGGCAGCTCATTCAAAGTTCTGAAAAAATCATCGTGGGAGCCTCCCCCAAAGGCTACGCCCCTGACTGGACCTTGTACGACGCACGGCAAGGCTTTCTCATTGACGAAAAAGGCAAGGAAAAAGGCCAGGGCGCCTACAACGCGATTCGCGTCTACCTGTGGGCAGGCATGCTGCACCCTGCCGCACCTGGCCGCAAGCCCTTACTTTCTGCATTGGCCCCCATGGCGAGATACGTGCGCGAACAGGGGTACCCACCTGAATCGATTGATGTACTGACAGGACAGGGCTCAGGCCCCGGTCCGGCAGGCTTTACGGCAGCGATGCTGCCCTTTTTGCAGGCGCAAGGCGATAGTGCTGCATTGAAAGGGCAGCTCAGCCGCCTCGTCGCGAATCCCGTGCGATCCACGGCGTACTATGAACAGACTCTGGCCCTGTTCGGACTGGGCTGGATGGAGGGGAGGTACCGGTTTTCATCCGGGGGCCAACTGCTGCCGCAGAGAACCAAGTCCTGACAGCGGCTCTTGCCGCAACAGCCGTCATCGGCCCTGTCCGAGCCCCCTGCCCACGCCCGATGTTCTACCCGTTGCCCACCCGATGAATCCCAACGCCCACACACTTTGGCGCGCCCCCCAATGGACCCTCGCTGCCCTCCTCGCCGTACTGGGCATGCTGGGGCCTTTCTCGGTTGACACCTACATACCTGCCTTCACAGGCATTGCCAGTGCTCTGGGCGCCACCCCGGTGGAGATGCAACAGACCCTTTCGGCCTATCTCTTTGGTTTTGCGTTCATGAACCTCTTCCATGGAGCACTCGCAGACAGCTTTGGCCGGCGACCGGTGGTCCTGTGCGGGATCGCCATGTTCACGCTAGCCTCGGCTGGATGCGCGCTGTCACAAAGCATCGGCCAGCTCATAGCGTTCAGGGCATTGCAGGGCTTGTCTACGGGCGCAGGCATTGTGGTGTCGCGTGCGGTCATCCGCGACATGTTTCCCCCAGCGCGGGCGCAGCAGGTGATGAGCCAAGTGACGATCTACTTTGGCATAGCCCCAGCCATCGCTCCCATCGTGGGCGGCTGGCTCTTTGTACATGCAGGCTGGCACAGCATCTTCTGGTTTCTGACCTGCGTGGGTGTGGTGCTCTGGGTCGCAAACTTCAGGCTCCTGCCCGAAACATTGCAGGTCGAGCATCGCCAGCCGTTCAATGTGCCCCATCTGATGCGGGGGTACTGGCAGCTGGGGTCAAGCCCTCGATTTGTGCTGCTGGCGCTCGCAAGCGGCGTTCCATTCAATGGGATGTTCCTGTACGTACTGGCAGCACCTGCCTTTCTGGGCGAACACCTTGCACTAGCCCCCACGCAGTTCTTCTGGTTCTTTCTACTGACCATTTCGGGCATCATGGGCGGCGCGTGGCTGAGCGGGCGTCTGGCCGGCAAGATCGCTCCAAAACGACAGATACGGCACGGCTTTGTGATCATGTTTACCGTAGCCGTCTTCAATCTGGGAGCTAATCTGCTCTTTCCCGTGCACGCGGCCTGGTCACTGCTGCCGATTGCGGTCTTTGCGTTTGGCTGGGCACTGATGGTGCCGGTAGTGACCCTGCTGGTGCTGGACCTTCACCCCGAGCGCCGCGGCATGGCCTCGTCCATGCAAGCGTTTGTCGGCTCTACTGCGAACGGCATTGTGGCGGGCATCCTGGTCCCTTTGGTAATGCACTCAACGGTCTTGCTGGCCTTCGCATCGCTGCTCATGATGTGCGTGGGCATGATGGCTTGGATCTATCTGCACCATCGCTGGCCCGATATTGGAAGGACTGCAACGCCAGGTTGAGCCCCTGGCGTTCGTGAATTGCCCTGCGCGCTAGCAACAATGAGACCTCACTCTACGCCCCGCCAAGTCAGTGCGCACCCGCGAGAGTGGGATTCCAGGCGCCCGAGTACAAAGCCCAGCCTAACTGGAAGCTTGGCAAGTTTGTCGATGTCGAAGCGTTCAAGGCGGTAGAGGCACAGGTAATGGCACAGTAGTCACCCTGGGAAGCCTCTGGAAAGCCGCTACGCCCGCCAGGCACTGGGGCCATCGATGCCTCGGAGCGCAACTTTCTAGCCAGGGCGCCAACCGGGTGGCTCTACGGCTACGCAGTTCACGCGGGCTGAGTTCTGAAGTACACCCCACGGCACCTGACGCCAAGCTTCCGTGCAACCCGGAAGGGGTCCTATGACAGTTGCCGCCGGTCCACCCCTTTTTCCTGGTAGTACCGGATTTTTTCGGCATACATGGCCTGGTCGGCACGATGGATGGCCGCTTCCACCATGTCGCCCGAACGGCATGAAGCGACGCCCATGGCCAGGCTGATAGGCTGACCCGGATAGAACTGGTTGTTCAAGTCCAACATGGAGAGAATGCGCTCCTGCAACGCAAAGGCGCTGCGCTCGTCCATGCCGGGCAGCAACACCGTGAATTCGTCTCCGCCAATGCGCGCGGCGCAGGCTGGCGGGTCCACCGCCTTGGCCAGTACTTCGCCCACCCTGCGCAGCATGGAATCGCCCGCAGCATGGCCCTGCTCATCGTTCACAACCTTGAGCCCGTTCAGATCAATCGCAATGATGGACAGAGGCCACGGCCCCTTGCGGGTGACACGATTGAGTTCTTCCGCATAGAAGGCCCGGTTGCGCAGCTGCGTCAGGACGTCATGCTTGCCAAGGTACTCCAGGTAGGCTTCCGCCTTTTTGCGCGCCGTGATGTCCACCAGCGACAGCAGCACCAGCCCCCAGTCCGCAAGATGGTCTGCCAACACAGAAAACTGCATGTGGATATGCACCGCATCCCCGGACAGCGCGTAGTTGACCACTTCGCGCTGCTGAAAGGTCTTGCCCTCCCACAGGTCCAGCAACTGGTCCGCGAAGGACTCATGCATCTCACCCCTAAACACCCGCCCGATGTTGTTCAGAAGCATCTCCTTGCTGGACGCACCGAACATGCGCAACGTCTGCTGGTTGACATCGATCACGCGAATCTCCTGCATGCAGCGCGTGACGAATTCAGGGTGCACCGTGATGAAGGTCTTGAAATCGTCAATGCCCTGCGAGCGAACACCGTCGAGCAGGCTTTTCACGGCACTGAAATCCTCGACCCACAACGAGACCGGGGAGTGCTCGAACAAATCCCGTGCATATTGTTCGCTGCGCCGAAGTTGGCTGGCACTCCGCACTTGGGCCGTGATGTCTTCCAGCGAAAGCAGAACGCGGCTCCAGTCCGCTTCATACCCTGGAAGGATGCGTGCGCGAATCTGAACGTCAAGACGCCGGCCATCCAGCGCATAGTTGACAGTCTGGTTCGAAAACTCCAGCTGCCCGGACCACAGCGCCGCCAGCTCATGGAAGACCGCATCGTGCATGTCATCCCTGAAGACCTGGTCCAGATTCGCTTCAAGCACCTGTTGGTTCTCGGCCGCAAACAGCTCCAGCGTGCGGCGATTGACTTTCAACACCTTGAGGGCAGCGCTGCATTGCCGCACCCTTGCGGAGTCCTGAGCAAGGTGGGCACGAAGATCGGAAACCCCCGCAGCGCGCCAGCGATCAAAAAGTTGCTTCAGGGCGCTGTAGTCCTCCAGCCAGAGAGACACAGGCGCCAGTTCGAACATGTGTTCAAAGTCTGCCTCGGAAGATAACGAAGACGACACTGCAGATTCCTCCCTGGGCAATTATTGTCGAGCTACTCTGCGTATTCTTGGTCCAGGGTCCCCACAACAACAAAAAAGGCCAGCACCTTGCGGTACCGGCCTTTGCAACAGGGGTGGCGCTAGCGCCACAGACCTGCCAGCGATCAGCGCGCGGGGCGCGCAGGGCGCTTGCGGGCATCGTGTGCCACGAACGGCTTGCCGCCACCACCAGCTGGCTTGGCAAACGCTGGCTTGCGGGGAGCGAAATCACCACGCGGTGCACCTGCATCACCACGGGGCGCAAAGTTGCCACGGCCTGCGTCACCAAAACCAGGTTTGCGGCCATAGCCTTCACCATCACGACGCGGCGCAAAACTACGGTCACCACCACGGTCATCACGACCCGCAAAACCGCCAGCGCCTTCACCACGCGCAGGAGCACCACGGTTGTCGCGGCCAGCGAAACCACCGCCAAAGCCACCACCGAAACCACCACGGTCATTGCCACCACGTGCGGGACCACCGAAGCGGCCACGCGACTGGTTGTCACGGTTGTCGTACGAACGGCCCGGGGCGCCACGGCCACCACCAAAATCGCCACCGCGAGGTGCCTGCGGCGCGCGCTGCGAGGGCTCCATGCCGGGAATCACTTCGGCCTTGAACTGCTGGCGGCTGTACGACTCAATGTCGTAGATCTTGCGGCGATCGCGGAACTCGGCAAACGTGATGGCCAGGCCATCGCGGCCCGCACGGCCAGTACGGCCAATGCGGTGGGTGTAGTCCTCGGCCTTCATGGGCAGGCCGAAGTTGAACACATGGGTGATTGTGGGCACATCGATGCCACGTGCTGCCACATCGGTAGCCACCAGAATCTGCACCTGGCCAGCGCGCAATGCCATCAAACGGCGATTGCGCAAACCCTGGCTCAGGGCACCGTGCAATGCAACGGCCGAAAAGCCTTCTTGCTGCAGGTCGTTGGCCAGGCCATCGCACTCCACCTGGGTGCTGGCAAAAACGATGGCTTGGTTGATCGTGGTGTCACGCAGCCAGTGGTCCAGCATCTTGCGCTTGTGCTGGGCGTTGTCGGCCCAGTACAGCATTTGCTTGATGTTGGCATGCTTCTCTTGCGGAGAGTCAATGGTGACCTTCTGCACAGACGAACCTCCGTCGTGCATCACGCGCATGGCCAGCTGCTGGATGCGGGGCGCGAAGGTGGCGCTGAACATCATGGTCTGCTTGCGCTGGGCGGTCAGCTGGTTCAGTTCGGCCAGGTCGTCCGAGAAACCCAGGTCGAGCATGCGGTCGGCTTCGTCAACGACCAGGAACTGCACCTTGTCGAGCTTGATCTGCATCGAGCGCTGCAGGTCCAGCAAGCGGCCGGGGGTGGCCACCACCAGGTCGGCGTTTTGCAGCTTGGCGATCTGCAATTGGTAAGGCATGCCACCCACCACGTTAGCGACACGCAGGCCACGGCAGTGCTTGACCAGGTCGATAGCATCGTGCGCGACTTGCTGCGCCAGTTCACGCGTGGGGCACAGAATCAGGGCACCAGGGGTGGCGGCCTTGAAATTGCGCGAGCTGGTGGGGTCCTTGCGCTTGGCGCGCTTGGGGGCAGCTTCACCACGGGCGGCAGCTTCGGCCACAGCGCGCTCGAAAGCAGCGCGTTCTTCGGCTTCGGCAGCAGCCTGCTGGTTGATCAGCGTGTGCAGCACGGGCAGCAGGAAGGCGGCAGTCTTGCCGCTGCCGGTCTGGCTGGAAACCATCAAGTCGATGAACTTGGTGGAGTCGTTGCCACCGCCCATTGCCAAGGGAATGGCCTTGAGCTGCACGCTGGTGGGCTGGGTGTAGCCCAGGTCAGCCACGGCTTGCACCAGTTCAGGGGCCAAGCCCAGTTCGATAAAGCCGTTGGGTTCAGCAGTCACGGCAACGTCGGCCTCGGCGACAGCTGCTACCACGGCGTCCAGAGGGGAAGACTGCACGGAAATGTCGGCAGCAAAGGAAGTGTCGGCAGGCGCGAATTCGCCCTGCACCAAAGAGGTGTCGGTCATGATTTTTCTCTCACGAAGACGATCGCAAGCGTAGCCTGCGAGTGGCTTCGTCAATGGTTAAAAAACATCAACCATCAAACGAAACCTGCATTGCTCTGGGCGGATGCTGGTGGGCGTTGTTCGCTAGTCCTGCACTGCGTTGAAAACAGTCGGCTGGCAAGCCCGGTGTGTGAGGGGAGATGCACAATCTGCGAGGAATGGATTCCTGCGCAGCCGCTGATTATGGCATGGATAGGTATTTTCCCGCAAGCCCCTCTCAGTTCTTGCGATACAAACCCACAAGGTCTTCAGCCGCCCTCCCCGGAATCCGTCACACCGAAAGCAGGTGCTTGCGGTAGTGCGCCAGTTCGTCAATGGACTCATGCACGTCTGCCAGGGCCGTGTGCTTCTGCGCTTTCTTGAAGCTGGTGTAGGCCTCGGGCTTCCAGCGCTTGGCCAATTCCTTAAGGGTGCTCACGTCCACGTTGCGGTAATGGAAGAATCGCTCCAGCTTGGGCATATAGCGCACCAGAAAGCGCCGGTCCTGGCCGATGCTGTTGCCGCACATAGGCGCAGTCCCTTTGGGAACGTACTTGCTCAGGAAGGCAATGATCTGCTGCTCTGCCTCCTCCTCCGTCACGGTCGAGGCCTTCACCTTGTCGATGAGGCCGCTGCGGCCGTGGGTGCCCTTATTCCAGGCATCCATCTTGCCCAGCAGTTCATCGGACTGGTGGATCGCAAAAACTGGCCCCTCGATGCGCGGCTCCAGGCTCGGTCCCGTCACGATGACGGCGATTTCAAGAAGGCGGTCGGTATCGGGCTCCAGGCCAGTCATTTCGCAATCGAGCCAGACCAGGTTCTGGTCGGATTTGGCAAGTGCGTGAGGGGTGGGGTTGTTGGCTTCTGACATGGCGCGGATTGTCGCCGATGGCCTAAACTCGCCGCTCATGCCCACTTCCGACGCCTTCTCTCCCGCCCTGGCGCTGACGCTTGCGTTTGCCGCAGCTCTCACACTGGGCCTTGTGCTCAAGTTCTGGCTGGCTACGCGCCAGATCCGGCATGTGGCGCGACACCGCAGCGACGTTCCCGCACCATTTGCCGAACGCATCGCGCTGGCGGCGCACCAGAAGGCCGCGGATTACACGATCACCAAGGCGCGCCTGGGCTTGCTGGAAATGGCACTGGGTGCGGCCGTGCTGCTGGGCTGGACACTGCTGGGTGGACTGGATGTGCTGAATCAGGCCCTGCTCAGCGCCCTGGGCGGCGGGATGTGGCAGCAGTTGGCACTGCTGACCGCCTTCGCCGCCATCAGCGGCCTGATCGACCTGCCGCTGTCGCTGTACCAGACCTTCGTCGTGGAAGAGCGCTTTGGTTTCAACAAGATGACCTGGCGCCTGTGGGTTGCCGATGCGCTCAAGGGCCTGCTGGTCGGCGCACTCATCGGCCTGCCCATCGCCGCGCTGATCCTTTGGATCATGGCGGCGACCGGTCCGCTGTGGTGGCTGTGGGCCTGGTGCTTCTGGATGGGTTTCAATCTGCTGCTGATGGTGGTGTATCCCACCTTCATCGCCCCGCTGTTCAACAAGTTCCAGCCCCTCGAAGATGAATCGCTCAAGGCCCGTGTCACTGCCCTCATGCAGCGCTGCGGCTTCTCGGCCAAAGGGCTGTTCGTGATGGACGGCAGCCGCCGCAGCGCGCATGCCAACGCCTACTTCACGGGCTTTGGCGCAGCAAAGCGCGTGGTGTTTTACGACACCCTCTTGCGCCAGCTGGCCCCGGGCGAGGTCGAGGCGGTGCTGGCCCATGAGCTGGGGCATTTCAAGCACCGCCACATCATCCAGCGTATCGTGACCATGTTCGCATTGAGCCTGGCAGGCTTTGCACTGCTGGGCTGGCTCTCCAACCAGGTGTGGTTCTACACCGGGCTGGGCGTGCGGCCGAGTATCTCGTTGGACCCCACCCTGGCCGCAGCCCCCAATGACGCATTGGCCCTGCTGCTTTTCATGCTTGTGGTGCCAGTCTTCACGTTTTTCATCTCGCCGCTGTTCTCGCAACTTTCGCGCCGCCACGAATTCCAGGCAGACGCCTACGCCGTCGCCCAGGCCAGCGGCGCCGACCTGTCCTCCGCCCTGCTCAAGCTCTACGAAGATAATGCCTCCACGCTCACACCCGACCCGGTGTACGTGAAGTTCTACTACTCGCACCCACCCGCCACCGAGCGGCTGGCGCGCATGCACAACCCCTCCCATCCATGACTACCATGTTGAAGAAAAAAGACTGGTCAACGCTTACCCGTCGTGCGTTGACAGCTACCGAAGTTGTAGCAAACCTGGCCAAACTCGAAGGCTGGAGCCTGACGGGCGATGGCGCTAACGTCGCCATTGAGAAGACCTACCATTTCGCCAACTACTACGAGACCATCTCGTTCGTGAACGCCTTGGCCTTCATTGCCAATGCCCAGGATCACCACCCCGATCTGTCGGTGCACTACAGCCGCTGCGTGGTGCGCCTGAACACGCACGACGTGCATGGCATTTCATCCACGGATTTCGAGTGCGCAACGCAGTTCGATGCCCTGGTGGCCTGACCCCATGACCTTGCGCACCACAGGCTCCCATGGCTGAACGCAGCGCGCTCATGGACGGCACCGTGGTCGCCAGCCATGGGCGCCACTGCATGGTGGAGACACCCGACGGCGAACGCCGCATCTGCCACCCACGCGGCAAAAAGAGCCAGGCAGTGGTGGGCGACCATGTGCTGTGGCAGGCGCCCCCGCCCGGCCAGGGCGAAGAGGGCACCATCGAAAAGGTCAAGGAACGGCGCAACCTCTTTTACCGACAGGACGAGATCCGCACCAAGTCGTTTGCCGCCAACCTCGACCAGGTGCTCATCCTGATCGCGGCAGAGCCGGTGTTTTCGGAAAGCCAGCTAGCCCGCGCCCTGATTGCCGCCGAGGCCGAGGGCATCAAGCCCATCATTGCACTCAACAAGAGCGATCTGGTCGAACCTTTCGCCCGCGCCTGGGAGCGCTTGCTGCCCTACCGGCACATGGGCGCCAGCAAGCACTATGGCGTGCTGCCGCTGTCGCTGGCGCTCTCCAGCGACGTGGACCGCGCGCTGCTGATGGAACATCTGCAGGGCAAGACCACGCTGGTGCTGGGGCCCTCAGGGTCCGGCAAGAGCACCCTCATCAATCTGCTGGTGCCAGGCGCTTCCGTGCTCACCGGTGAAATCTCGCAGGCGCTGAACTCGGGCAAACACACCACCACCAGCACGCACTGGTACTGGATGGACAAGGCCCGTACCACCGCGCTCATCGATTCACCAGGCTTTCAGGAGTTTGGGCTGCACCACATTGCCCCCATGCAACTGGCAGCCTGCATGCCCGACATTGCAGCACATGCGACAGCCTGCAAGTTCTACAACTGCACGCACCTGCACGAGCCGGGCTGTGGCGTGCTGGATGCAGTCAAACTGGGCCCCAGCGCAGGCGGTATAAGCGCAACACGCTATAAAATTTATAGCGATCTATTTGAAGAACTGCGCCACACCCGGTACTGAGCCGGGCGCGGCCTTCACTCCTGGCACGACGGAAACCAGCGCACCCGTGGAACTGGCTTGCATGGGTGAGGGTGCGCCCCTCCTCCGAGGGCAGCCGCACTGCGGTTCAGAGGGCTTGCCAGCTACCCCAGCAAACGCGCCAGCGTAAGCAACGCCAGCAGCAGCATCCACACCACCACCGAGCGCCACACCAACCCCACAACGCTGCGCAGGTGGCCCACCTCGGGCTCGCGGCCGGGGGTGGAATCGCTGTCACCCATGTCAGCGTCAATCTCCAGGCCCTGTGGCGCGTGCAATTCAGTGCGCGCCTTCAGTGCCTCACCCCCCAGGCGTACATTGATGGCACCTGCCGTGGCGGCCAGCACCACGCCGTCGTTGTCATTGGGGAAACGCTGTGCGTGAAACCGCCAGCCCTCGATCGCCTCTTCAAAGCTGCCCACCACCGCAAAGCTCAGTGCGGTGAGCCGGGCCGGAAGCCAGTCGATGGCAGTCCACGCCTGCGCAGAGGCCTGCTGCAGGGAGGCGCTGGCAGGCTGAGCGCCCGTGCGCTGCTTGTAATGCCAATAGCGCGATACAAACTCAGCCAACCGGTACAGAACAGCCCCGGTCGGCCCCAAGCCCAGGGCAGCCAGCACGGAGAACCATGCCAACACGCCGAACACATGCCGGTGGGCCGCCAACACTGAATACTCGATTACATGGCGCACGATCTCGCTGCGCGGTAGCGCCCCCACATCCACCTGCTGCCAGTGAGCCAGGCGCTCGCGGGCAGCATCTTCATCGCCCTCCTCCAACGCGTCGCGGATGCCCGTGAAGTGGTGGCTGAACTGCCGAAACCCGAGCGTGATGTACAGCACGGCCACACTCCACAGCACTGCGAAGGGCCACCCCAACCCCCAAAGCAACAGCCAGTGAATGGCCAGGGTCACCAGGGCCGGAACCAGCACCGCAAGGCTCCAGGCCACCCAGCCGTGGTGCGGCTTGCCCGCATCAAAATTGCGGCTCACGGACAGCGCCCACGCCCGCAGACCCGCATGAATGGGATTGCTGCGTGCCAGCGGGCGGGCCTGCTCGATCAGCAGAGCGAACAGGATGGCGAAGAAACTCATGGGGGGCAATGATACTGGTGCTTTGCCCTGATGCACCCTATCGCACGCGGGCCCGGTTTACGCCTGCATGAAACGGTAGAAGTTGCGCAGCATGCCTGCTGTCGCACCCCAGATGTAATGGTTCTTGCCGCCGTCCTGGTAGGGCATCGAGAACCACTCCCGGTGTACGCCATCACGGTCGAACACATGGCGCCGGTGGTTGGCGGGGTTGAGCAGAAAATCGAGCGGCACCTCGAAAAGGTCCGCCACTTCATACGGATTGGGTTGGAGCACGCAGTCCGGCTGCACCAGCGCTACCACGGGCGTGATGATGAACGATGAGCCTGTGACATAGATTGGCAACGTGCCGAGCACTTCGACAAAATCCCGAGCAAGCCCCACCTCTTCCTGCGCCTCGCGCAAGGCCGTGTCGGCAGGCGTTGCATCTCCCGCGTCTGCCCGCCCACCGGGGAAGGCCACTTGCCCCGAATGGGTGGACAGGTGGGCCGTGCGTTCTGTCAACAGCACCATGGGCTGTTCGCGCAGCACGATGGCAATCAGCACCGACGCACGGGCGGGCTCGCGGTTCATGAACTTCTTTTCCAGCAGCACCTCAGGCTCCCACTGCGGCGGGTGCGCAAAACGCGCCCGCAGCGCTTCAGCGGTCTGCGCCTGAAGCGGCACCGCAGGCAGGTGCGCATCCACCCCCACCACCGGAACAAGGCGGGGGTCAAAGTCGGTCAGGCTCGACAAAGGAGCGATCACCGACGAGACAGCAGGACTGGAAGAAGGGTCCACAAGAAGGGGGAGGTGAACAAGCCAAAAAACAAAAAGCCGCTACAGGCAGACGCTGTAGCGGCTTGTGAGGTCGAGCCTGCGCCTTATGCGGCGGTGGCGGCTGCAGCCTTGTTGACACGCGAAGGCAGCTTTTCCTTGATACGTGCCGACTTGCCGCTGCGGTCACGCAGGTAGTACAGCTTGGCACGGCGCACATCACCACGGCGCTTGACTTCAATGCTGGCGATCAGGGGGCTGTAGGTCTGGAACGTACGCTCCACGCCTTCGCCGCTGGAGATCTTGCGCACGGTGAAGCCGCTGTTCAGGCCGCGATTGCGCTTGGCAATCACCACACCTTCGTAGGCCTGCACGCGCTTACGGGTACCTTCCACCACATTCACGCTCACGATGACGGTGTCACCAGGGGCGAATTCGGGGATGGTCTTGTTCAAGCGGGCGATTTCTTCCGCTTCCAGGGTCTGAATCAGGTTCATGTTTGATATCCAACGATCTTGTCCGCGCCAAAAATGGCTGCGTCGGGATTGACGTCTCAGTGTTTTGCGGGAGAACTCCCTGTCAAAACGGCCGGCCAGAGGATCGAAAAGCCTTTGATTATAGCAATTCAGCTGAGCTTGGCCAATACTGCTTCATCCGCAGCGGCCAGATGCCCTGCTTTGCGCGCGGCCTCGATGAGATCGGGCCTGTGCCGGGCCGTGGTGGCCAGGCGCTGGTCGCGCCGCCAGCGCTCGATCTGCGCATGGTGGCCAGACATCAGCGCGGCAGGCACCTGCTGCCCAGCCCATTCTTCAGGGCGCGTGTAGTGCGGGCAATCGAGCAGGCCGTCGAGCGCCGGGTTGAAGCTGTCGAGCTGGTGGCTGCCCTCATCATTGAGCACACCGGGCTGCAAGCGCGCCACAGCGTCCAGCAGGGCTATGGCAGCGATTTCGCCACCCGACAGCACAAAGTCGCCCAGACTCATCTGCAGATCGACATGGGTATCGATGAAGCGCTGGTCAATGCCTTCATAGCGCCCGCACAGCAGGATTGCACCCGTACTTGCAGACCAGCGCTCTACGGCAGCATGGTTCAGCGTTTCGCCAATGGGCGAAAAAAGGACCAGCGGCGCCTCACTACTCTCGGCCTCACCACGCTCCACCCGGATAGCTGCAAGACACCGGGCGAGGGGCTCAGCCATCATCACCATACCCGGCCCGCCGCCAAAGGGCCGGTCATCGACACGGCGGTAGTTGCCATCGGCATAGTCGCGCGGGTTCCACAGGCGTACATCGACCTGGCCGCCGGCATACGCGCGGCGGGTCACGCCGCTGGCCAGGAACGGCGCAAACAGCTCGGGGAACAGGGTGATGATGTCAAAGCGCATGGTGGGCGGCGCCAGGGCGGGAGTTCCGATCAGTAGTCCGGCTGCCAGTCCACCGTGATGCGCTTTTCGGCCAGGTCCACGTTGTCAATGAAGGCCGAGACAAAAGGGATCATCCGCTCCTGTGCCTTGCCGTCCTGCTCATAAGTCAACACCAGCACCGTCTGCGGACCGGTGGACATCAATTCCTGCACCTGCCCCAGCGCCACACCTTCGCGGTTGACGACCGCAAGACCGATCAGATCGATCCAGTAGTACTCGCCCTCCGTGGTGGACGGAAAGCTGGAGCGCGGCACAAAGATGCGCGCGCCGCGCAAGGCTTCGGCGGCATCGCGGTCATCAATGCCCTGCGCCCAGGCAACCACGGTGTCCGAATGGTCCTTGGCCTGGCGGATGGACAACAACACGGTGCCCGCAAAGGTCTTGGCGCCGCGCTCGGAAGGCTGCAGGTACCAGCGTTTGGATGAAAACAGCGCCTCAGGGCTGCTGCTGTGCGACAGGACCTTGAACCAGCCCTTGACACCCCAGGCATCGGCAATGCGCCCCACTTCAACGGCGTCTGTGGGCAGCTCTGCGGGTTCGAGGGTCAGGTTGGTGGCCATGGCGGGGGATTCCAGAATAGGAAAAGGGCGGGTTTCGCCAGGCATGCCGACGAAACCCGCCCTTTTCAGGGAGCTTTAAGCAGCCTTCTTGGCGGCTTGCTTGATCAGGCGGTCCACGGTAGGCGAGGACTGGGCGCCCACGCTCTTCCAGTACGTCAGACGGTCTTGCACGATGCGCAGGCCTTCTTCGGATTCCTTGGCGGTGGGGTTGTAGAAGCCGATGCGCTCGATGAAGCGGCCATCACGGCGCACGCGCTTGTCAGCAACGACGATGTTGAAGAAAGGACGGCCCTTGGAGCCGCCGCGGGAGAGTCGAATGACGACCATGATTTATCCTTCGGGTGGTGAACTCCGGCAACATTTGCCTTGAGCCACTGTGTTCGCAACCATATTCGCAACGCTTGAGACACGCGACATGGCCACCCGGCCAGCGACACGCTGCAAAGCCCGCGATTATATCCATTTCCCTCTTCCATGCCCAAAATTCGTTCCAGCACCGACAGCGATATTCCCGCCATCACGGCCATTTACCAACACCATGTGCTTCACGGTACAGGTACCTTCGAGATCGATCCGCCATCTGAAGCCGACATGGCAGGCCGCCGTGCCGACGTGCTGGCCCGGGGCCTGCCCTGGCTGGTGGCCGAAAAGGACGGCCAGGTGCTGGGCTATGCCTATGCCAACTGGTTCAAGCCCCGTCCAGCCTACCGGTTCTCTGCCGAGGACTCGATCTACGTGGCCGACAGCGCCCGTGGCATGGGCCTGGGCCGCAAGCTGCTGACCGAGCTGGCGGCCCAGGCCGAAGCAGCTGGGGTACGCAAGCTGCTGGCCGTGATTGGCGACTCGGCCAACGCGGGCTCGATCGGTGTGCACCGGGCGCTGGGCTTCACCAACGTGGGTGTCATGCGTTCGGTGGGATGGAAGTTCGGCGCTTGGCGCGACATCGTGCTCATGGAGAAAACCCTGGGCGCGGGCGACACCACATCGCCCGAATGAAAACGGCCCCCATGCTCGCCCCGCAGCACAGAGCGCAGCCCTCCGAAGCGGCCCCCTTGGAGACCACTTGTTCATCTTGGGGCGGCCCGACGATGAATAATGCCCCATGAAAAACAAAACTTTGGCGGCATGGCTTGCCTTCGTGGGCGGGCCGCTGGGCCTTCACCGCTTTTATCTGCACGGGATCACCGACATGCTGGGCTGGCTGCTCCCGATACCGACGGCCCTCGGTATCTACGGCATCCAGCGCGTGCAGCAGCTCGGCCAGGACGACCACACCAGCTGGATGCTGATTCCTTTGCTGGGCTTCACGATTGCGGGCTGCGCCTTGCAAGCCATCCTGTTTGCACTCAAGACGCCCGAGGCGTGGAACGCGCGCTACAACCCCACGGCCGCACCCGACGCCCCGGCGGGCAGGACCCAATGGATCACCATCGGCGCCATCGTGGTCTCGCTGTTGGTGGGCACGGCGGTGCTGATGGCCAGCCTCGCGTTCAGCTTCCAACGGTACTTCGAGTACCAGATCGAGGAAGCTCGCAAGATCTCGCAGTGACCGACACCCACCAAGCGAACGCCCCATTGAATCCACATTCAAATGGGGCGTTAGCGCTTTTCCATATTGCCTAATTAGCTATACATTCAATAGCAAATCAGGAATCAGGGCATTCAGAATATCTGCAGACTGATCCAGTACGCCACGGCAGCCACAAACGCACTGGCGGGGATGGTCAAGATCCACGCCCAGACGATATTGCCTGCCACGCCCCAGCGCACTGCGCTGGCGCGCTGCGTGGAGCCCACGCCCACGATGGCGCCTGTGATGGTGTGGGTGGTGGACACCGGAATACCCAGCGTTGTTGCCAGGAACAGGGTCAGCGCCCCGCCCGTCTCGGCACAGAAGCCGCCCACGGGCTTGAGCTTGGTGATCTTCTGGCCCATGGTTTTCACGATGCGCCAGCCGCCGAACATGGTTCCGAGACCGATAGCCACGTAGCAGCTGACAATCGTCCAGGTGGGTGGCGAAGCATCGCTTGCCGACGAATACCCTGTGGCAATCAGCAGCAGCCAGATGATGCCGATGGTCTTTTGCGCATCGTTGCCCCCGTGACCCAGGCTGTAGGCCCCTGCGGACACGAGCTGCAGGCGCCGGAACCATTTGTCCACCCGGCTTGGCCGCGTTCGCCGAAAGATGTGCGCCACAGCCACCATCATGAGAGAGCCCAGCAGGAAGCCGAGCAAGGGCGAAACGAAGATGAACGCCACGGTCTTGAGGATGCCGGTGGAGATCAGCGCGCTGGCACCCGCCTTGGCGATCACCGCCCCCACAATGCCGCCGATGAGCGCATGCGATGAGCTGCTGGGGATGCCGTAGTACCAGGTGATGACGTTCCAGGTGATGGCGCCCACCAAGGCACCAAACACCACATGGGTGTCCACGATGCCAGGCTGCACGATGCCCTTGCCCACCGTAGCGGCCACGCTCAGGTGGAAGACAAAGATCGCTACAAAGTTGAAGAACGCGGCGAACAGCACCGCCTGCGCGGGCTTGAGCACGCCGGTGGACACCACCGTGGCAATCGAATTGGCAGCATCATGAAACCCGTTCATGAAGTCGAACAGGATCGCCAGTGCCACGAGCAAGACCACAACCCAGAGGGCCGTCTGTACGGTTTCCATACTGGTCAGCCTGCCGGATCAGGAGTTTTCGAGGACGATGCCCTCGATGCAATTGGCCACGTCCTCGCACTTATCGGTGATGGTCTCCAGCAGCTCGTAGATGGCCTTGAGCTTGATCACCTCGCGCACATCGGGCTCTTCACGGAAGAGCTTGCTCATGGCGCTGCGCATCACGCGGTCGGCGTCGGATTCGAGCTTGTCGATCTCTTCGCAGGTCTTGAGCGCGGCTTCAGCCACGGCCGGATCGGCGATCTTGTCGAGCAACTTGACGGCATCACGCAGGCGTTCGCAGCACTTGAGGCTCAGGTCGGTCAGGCGGGTGATCTCTTCCGTCATGTGGCGCACGTCGTACAGCGCCATGGTCTCGGCAGAGTCCTGAATCAGGTCGGCCACATCGTCCATGGTGTTGATCAGCGTGTGGATCTGCTCGCGGTCGATAGGGGTGATGAAGGTCTTGTGGATGGCCTTGTTCACCTCGTGCGTCACGCGGTCGGCAGCACGCTCGGCGTTGTCCACATCCTGATTGTATTTGTCGCGCAGGTGCGGGTCGCTGTAGTTGGCCACCAGTTGCGAGAAAGCCCGGGCCGCCTCGACGATGCGGTCTGCATGCTGGTTGAACATTTCGAAAAAATTGCCTTCGCGTGGCAACAGCTTGGCAAACAGCATGGAGGCTCCTGGATCGGTATCGATTTTTTGAAAATGAGACAAAGTCATGACAAAACCATGACTTTTGAATGACAAGCGAGTTTAACCGGCCGCCCTCACCCGCAGCCACGGGCGCCCGGCGCGGATACCGGGCAACACGCACCATTCATCAGGCACTGCGGAAAATGAAATACACAGCCCCCACCAGGCACAGGCCTGCCCAGAGGTAGTCCCACTTCAGGGGCTGGCCCATGTAGAACACCGCGAACGGCACAAACACCGCCAGCGTGATCACCTCCTGCATGATCTTGAGCTGCCCCACGTTGAACTGGGTAAACCCGATCCGGTTGGCAGGCACCTGCAGCAGGTACTCGAACAATGCAATGCCCCAACTCACCAGCGCTGCGGTGTACCAGGGTGACGTGGCCAGGTTCTTGAGGTGCCCGTACCAGGCAAAGGTCATGAAAACGTTGCTGGCAATCAGCAGCAACACGGTCTGTAGTGATACGGGCAAGGATTGCAGAGCGGACATCGACATGCGGCGACAGGTGGTGGCGGGGTGGGTGCAAATTATGAACAAAATTGGCATCTGGCGCTGGATACACATCCGCCATAAGCTATAAAAAACATAGCAATCAATCCATACAAACACCAACGCCTGCGCCAAAAAAAAGGCACCGCCGTGTGGCAGTGCCTTGTGCGACGCACCATGCACCTGCCCCACGCAGGGCGGGCCGGGCGGGGGTGTTGCCTTATTCGCCCAGGTAGGCGGCGCGCACCTTGGGATCGTTCAGGAGTTCCTGGCCGGGGCCGGCCATGGTGATCAGGCCGGACTCCATCACGTAGCCACGGTCGGCAATTGCCAGCGCCCGGCTCGCGTTCTGCTCCACCAGCAGAATGGTGACGCCCAGGGCGTACACATCGCGCACCACTTCAAAGATCTTGTCCACCATGATGGGCGACAGCCCCATGGAGGGCTCGTCCAGCAGCAGCACCTTGGGCTGGCTCATCAGCGCACGACCCATGGCCAGCATCTGCTGCTCGCCGCCCGACATGGTGCCAGCGAGCTGGTCCTTGCGTTCGCGCAGGCGCGGGAAGATGGTGAACATCTTTTCGATGTCGGCCAGGATGCCTGCCTTGTCGCGGCGCGTGTAGGCGCCCATCTGCAGGTTCTCGGTAATGGTCATGCGGGCGAACACGCCCCGGCCTTCCGGCACCATCACAAGGCCCTTCTTCACCAGATCCCAGGCGCCCTTGCCCTTGATGCTTTCACCCAGGTAATGGATGTCGCCATCGTTCATGCCCAGGGTGCCGGTGATGGCCTTCATGGTGGTGGTCTTGCCAGCGCCGTTGGAGCCAATCAGCGAAACCAATTCTCCCTCGCGCACTTCAAAGTCCACGCCCTTCACGGCCTGGATACCGCCGTAGGCCACTTTCAGGCCCTTGACCTGCAGCAGTACCTTGTTGGATTTTTCGGCCATTCTCAATGTCCTCCGGTGCCCAGATAGGCCTCAATCACTTTTTCGTTCTTCTGCACGGTGGCAGGCGTACCTTCGGCGATCTGCTTGCCGTAGTCGAGCACCGTCACGCGGTCGCACAGGCCCATCACCAGCTTCACGTCGTGCTCGATGAGCAAGATGGTACGGTTGTCGTTGCGGATGCGGTCGATCAGCTCGCGCAGCAGCACCTTTTCGGTGGCGTTCATGCCGGCTGCGGGCTCGTCCAGCGCAATCAGTTGCGGATCGGTGGCCAGGGCGCGGGCGATCTCCAGGCGGCGTTGGTCGCCGTACGACAGCGTGCGTGCCTTGTAGTCGGCGAACTTGCCAATGCCCACGTAGTCGAGCAGTTCCTGCGCGCGCTTGGCAATGGCCAGCTCTTCTTCCTTGAAACCCTTGGTGCGCAGCACCGCGCCCAGCAGGCCGGACTTGGTGCGGATGTGGCGACCCACCATTACATTTTCCAGCGCCGTCATTTCTGCAAACAGGCGGATGTTCTGGAAGGTGCGGGCAATGCCCGCCTTGGCCACTTCATGCACGGCCGTGGGCTCGTAGGGCTTGCCGGCGAGCTCAAAGGTGCCGCTGTCGGGGGTGTACAGGCCGGTGATCACGTTGAAGAACGTGGTCTTGCCCGCGCCGTTGGGACCGATCAGGCCATAGACCTGGCCACGCTCGATGGTGATGCCCACGTCGGAGAGGGCTTGCAGGCCACCAAAACGCTTGGAAATACCTGCAACCCGCAGAACCACGTCGCTGGCTGATTTCTGAATGTTCTCTGCCATGTTCTAACTTTCTGCGGTGTTCAGGTCTTCTGCGTGAGGCTCTTGCCATGGTCGGGCGCTGGCCACAGACCACGGGGACGCATCAGCATGATGATGATCATGGCCAGTGCGATCAGCAGCTGGCGCAGGATGGCGGAGTCCAGACGGCCGTCCGTCATGGCCTGCAGCGGGCCTGCCACGTAGCGCAGCACTTCGGGCAAGGCCGACAGCAGCACGGCACCCAGGATCACGCCGGGAATGTGGCCGATACCGCCCAGCACCACCATGGCGACGATCATGACCGACTCCATCAGGCTGAACGACTCGGGCGACACAAAGCCCTGGAACGCACCGAACATCGCACCCGACACGCCGCCAAACGAAGCGCCCATGCCAAAGGCCAGCAGCTTCATGTTGCGGGTGTTGATGCCCATCGCCTTGGCGGCGATTTCGTCTTCACGGATGGCCATCCAGGCGCGGCCGATGCGTGAGTCCTGCAGGCGATAGCAAATAACGATGGAGATCACCACCAGAACCAAGAACAGGTAGTAGTACAGCGTGACGGAGCTGATATCAAAGCCGAACACCTCCAGGCGCTTGCCCAGGTCCAGGCCAAAAATCTTGACCGAGTCGATCTGGCCCAGGCCCTTGGGGCCGTTGGTCAGGTTGACGGGGTGGTCCAGGTTGTTCAGGAAGATACGGATGATTTCGCCGAAGCCCAAGGTCACGATGGCCAGGTAGTCCCCGCGCAACTTGAGCGTGGGCGCCCCCAAAAGCGCTCCGAAGAACGCCGCCAGTAATGCCGCCACCGGTATCACAAGCCACAGCGAGGTGTGCAAGCCGTTGGGGAACATGGCGGCAAACGCCGCAAAGTTGTCCGCAAGGTGCGGCGAGGCCATCAAGGCAAACAGGTAGGCGCCCACGGCGTAGAACGCCACGTAGCCCAGGTCCAGCAGGCCGGCGTAGCCCACCACGATGTTCAGTCCCAGGGCCAGCAGCACATACAACAGGGCCAGGTCGGCAATGCGCACCCAGGCGTTGCCGAAGGATTGCAGGATCAGCGGCAGCACCAGCAGCGCGACGGCGCCGATGATCCAGTTGGTTTTGGTGTTCTTCATGGTGTGAGGCTCCTCAGGCGCGATCGGCCACACGCTCACCCAGCAGGCCCGAAGGACGCAGCGTCAGGATGATGATGAGCACGATGAACGCAAAGATGTCGGTGTAGTGGCTGCCCAGCAGACCGCCCGTGAGCGTGCCGATGTAGCCCGAGCCGATGGCTTCGATGAGACCCAGCAAAATGCCACCCACCACTGCACCGGCCAGGTTGCCAATGCCGCCGAACACCGCCGCCGTGAAGGCCTTGAGGCCGGGCAGGAAGCCCATGGTGTGCTGCGCCGTGCCGTAGTTGGAGGCATACATGATGCCGGCCACAGCGGCCAGAATGGCGCCGATGATGAAGGTGGCGGAAATCACCATGTCGGGCTTGACGCCCATCAGGGACGCAACGCGGGGGTTCTCAGCCGTGGCGCGCATCGCGCGGCCCAGGTTGGTGTGGTTCACCAGGTACACCAGCGAGGCCAGGGCAACAGCGGTCACGCCCAGGATCAGGATCTGTGTGGGGGTGATGTAAGCGCCACCCACCTCGAACGGCGCGCTGGGCAACATCGTGGGATAGGGCTTGTAGTTGGGCTTCCAGATGATCATGGCCAGCGTCTGCAGCAGGATCGACATGCCGATGGCGGTGATCAGGGGGGCGAGACGAGGACTGTTGCGCAGAGGGCGGTAGGCCACCTTCTCGATCACAAAATTGAGCGTTGCGGCAACCACGCAGGCAATGAGGGTGGCCAGCAGCAGGATGAGCCAGCCCGGGGCGCCAGGCATTGCAGCCTGCATCATTCCTATACAGCTCCAACTGGTCAGAGCCCCGATCATGAGCACTTCGCCGTGGGCGAAATTGATCAGCTGAATAATGCCGTACACCATCGTGTAGCCCAAGGCTATCAAGGCGTACATGCTGCCGAGTACCAGACCGTTGATGATCTGTTGCAGCAAAATGTCCATAAGAGAAGTCCTTCGTTTGTAACGTACCCACCGCTTTGGCACCGGAATCGGTACAGCCTTGTGGGCCCGACTGCCATCTAGCAAAAAACCCGCCAGAAGTGCAGCTGTGCGGGTTTGTGGACGGGATTGTAGCGAGTAGTCACAAGCGGCCCCCACCAAGCCGGGCGGGGTTTTCCCTCGGGTTGGCGCCACATCAGCGTGCAACGCAATCCATAAGCTCACATGATGCAAGCAGGAAAATTGATGTGCAAACTTATTACCAGCTTCATGCCAAATCAGCATGACGCGGGGTGCGCCTCCCATGGGCAGAGGTTCAGGACTTTTCGTCCGGCCCATCCTCCAGATCGGCTGAAACATTGCGCGCACGCAGCTCACGCAATTTCTGTGCAATCTTGATTTCGAGCCCGCGCTCCACCGGCGCGTAAAAACCGGGCTCCGGCATGCCCTCGGGCAGGTAGTTTTCGCCTGCGGCGAAGCCGCCCTCTTCGTCGTGCGCGTAGCGGTAGCCCTTGCCGTAGTCAAGCTGTTTCATGAGCTGTGTTGGTGCGTTGCGCAGGTGCATGGGCACGGGGCGGGTGCCGTCCTGCTTCACCCAGGCGCGGGCTGCGTTGTAGGCCTTGTAGACCGCGTTGGACTTGGGCGCCACGGCCAAGTACACCACACATTCGGCCAGGGCCAGCTCACCCTCGGGGCTGCCCAGGCGCTCGTACACCTCGGTCGCGTCCAGCGCCAGGCGCAGCGCACGCGGGTCGGCCAGGCCGATGTCCTCGCTGGCCATGCGCACCAGGCGGCGCGCCATGTAGCGCGGGTCGGCACCGCCGTCGAGCATGCGCACCAGCCAATACAGCGCGGCATCGGGGTCGGAGCCGCGCACCGACTTGTGCAGCGCGCTGATGGTGTCGTAGAACTGCTCGCCGCCCTTGTCATAGCGGCGCATGCGCTCGCCCAGCACCTTGAGCAGCCAGGCGTCGGTAATCTCGGACAGCTTTTCCTGCGTGGCCGCCATGGCCAGGGTTTCGAGTGTGTTGAGCAATCTGCGGGCATCGCCATCGGCGTAGGCCACCAGGCGGTCAATTGCTACATCTTCGATAGCTGGTAGCGCTTTCTCCGCCTGCGCCAGAGCCACTATTTGCTTCAAATCCTGTTCGGACAGCGGCTGCAGCACGTACACGGCGGCGCGGGATAGCAGCGCCGAGTTCACCTCGAACGACGGGTTTTCGGTAGTCGCACCAATGAAGGTAAACAACCCGCTCTCCACATGCGGCAAGAAGGCATCTTGCTGGCTCTTGTTGAAGCGGTGCACTTCATCCACGAAGACGATCGTGCGCTGCTGCATCAGACCATCACGCGCGGCCTCGGCACGTTCGACCGCTTCGCGGATGTCCTTGACCCCGCCCAGCACGGCACTGATGCTGATGAACTGCGCGTCAAAGGCATCGGCCATCAGGCGTGCGATGGTCGTCTTGCCCACACCCGGCGGGCCCCAGAGGATGCAGCTGTGCGGGCGGCCCGATTCGAACGCGAGCCGCAGCGGCATGCCCGGACCCAGCACATGCTGCTGCCCGATCACCTCGCCCAGCGTGCGGGGCCGCAGGCGCTCGGCCAGGGGCTGGTGGGCCGAGGGGTGGGCCTGGGAAGGTGCTGCGGAGGCACTGCGTGCTGCCATGTTCGTATCCTGTCTACATCACGCTGGTTTTTAAGCCAAATTGGCCTCTAGCGCTTATCTGATAAGCGCTGGCAGCTATCTTTTTCGCAGCAACTTACTGTTTCACCACATCCGCTCCAGCGGGCGGCTTGAACTGGAAGGTGCTGGCGGGCAGCGCTGCGTTGGCCTGCATGCCATTGAAACGAATCAGGGAGCGCTGGCCAAAGCTGTCCAGAATGTCGAGGGCCGCCAGTTGCTCACCCGCAAAACCCACGCGCACGCTCTTGAGCTGACCATCCTTGGTCTTGGGGCTGGCCAGCACCCACTGCAGGCCATCCTGCTCAGGCGCTGCTTCGAGCGTGAACTCGGCCTTGAGCGCCGACAGGTCGGGGGCCGATGCGAGCAGCGCGGCGGGCGTGCTGCCCAGCGCCTGTGACTGCGAGCGCTGGGTGACCTGGTTCAGGTCCACGTCGTACAGCCACAGGGTCTGGCCATCGGCCACGATGGTCTGCTCGAAGGGTTTCTTGTAGACGAACTTGAAACGCCCGGGGCGCTGGAATTCAAAACTGCCGCTTGATGTCTTGGTGCGCGCGGTCTGGCCGTCCTTGGGGGGCGAAGTCACGGTCTGCGTGAAATCCGCCTTGCCCGTTTGTGTGCCCTTCATGAACGATTCAAGGCTTTTCAAGCCATCAGCGCTTGCCAGCGTTGCGCTGGCAGCTATCAAAATTGCAGTAACGGTCTTTTTCAAAAGGAACTCCTGTGGGGCACGGGCTGGGCGCATCGCCCTGCCCTTGTCATTCGCTGCGCGCGGGAACCAGCACTTCGCGCTGGCCGCTAGTGGTCAGGCCACTCACAAGGCCCGCCTTTTCCATGTCTTCCAGCAGCCGCGCCGAGCGGTTGTAGCCAATGCGCAGCTTGCGCTGCACGTACGAGATGCTGGCCTTGCGGTCCTTGAGCACCACTTCGACGGCCTGGTCGTACATGGGGTCCTTCTCGCCCCCTTCGCCACCACCGCCCTCCCCTGACAGATCACCCTCGCCATCCACAGTTCCACCTTCGAGCACGCCTTCTATGTAGTCCGGCTCCCCTTGTTCCTTGAGGTAACTGACGACACGGTGTACTTCTTCGTCCGACACGAAGGCACCATGCACCCGGATCGGCAGGCCCGTGCCGCTGGCCATGTAGAGCATGTCGCCCATGCCCAGCAGGGCCTCAGCGCCCATCTGGTCGAGGATGGTGCGGCTGTCGATCTTGGAGCCCACCGAGAACGCGATGCGGGTGGGAATGTTGGCCTTGATCAGGCCGGTGATCACATCCACACTGGGGCGCTGCGTGGCCAGGATCAGGTGGATGCCCGCCGCGCGCGCCTTCTGCGCCAGGCGGGCGATCAGCTCTTCGATCTTCTTGCCCACCACCATCATCAGGTCGGCAAGCTCGTCGATGATGACCACGATGTGCGGCAGGCGCTGCAGCGGTTCGGGCTCTTCGGGCGTCAGGCTGAAGGGGTTGTAGATGAACTCCTCGCGCGCCTTGGCTTCATCGATCTTGACGTTGTAGCCCGCCAGGTTGCGCACGCCCAGTTTGGACATGAGCTTGTAGCGCCGCTCCATCTCGGCCACGCACCAATTCAGGCCATGCGCCGCCTGCTTCATGTCGGTGACCACGGGCGCCAGCAGGTGCGGAATACCTTCGTAGACCGACATTTCCAGCATCTTGGGGTCGATCATCAGGAGGCGCACATCGCGCGCCTCGGCCTTGTACAAGAGCGACAGGATCATCGCGTTGATCCCCACCGACTTGCCCGAGCCCGTGGTACCAGCCACCAGCACGTGCGGCATCTTGGCAAGGTCTGCCACCACTGGGTTGCCCACGATGTCCTTGCCCAGGCCCATGGTGAGCATGCTCTTGGCCTCGTGGTAGACCTGCGAGCCCAGGATTTCGGACAGACGGATGGACTGGCGCTTGGCGTTGGGTAGCTCCAGCGCCATGAAGTTCTTGCCGGGGATGGTCTCCACCACGCGGATCGACACCAGGCTCAGCGAACGCGCCAGGTCCTTGGCCAGGCCCACGATCTGCGAGCCCTTCACGCCGGTGGCGGGCTCGATTTCGTAGCGCGTGATAACCGGTCCGGGCATGGCCGCGACCACGCGTACTTCCACGCCAAAGTCCTTGAGTTTTTTCTCGATAAGGCGGCTGGTCATCTCCAGCGTCTCGGGCGCCACGGTTTCCTGGCGCTGCAGCGGGCCATCGAGCAGGTCCACCAGTGGCAGCTTGCTGTCGGGCATCTCGGTGAACAGCGGCTTCTGGCGCTCCTTCACCACGCGGGTGCTCTGCGGCACGTCTACCAGCACGGGTTCGATGATCTGGATCGGTTGGGGGTGGTGCACCTCGCTCTCGGTGCGTTCCTCCAGCACCACCACTTCACGCTCACGCGCGGCCTTGCGGCCCACAGCCACGTCCTTGGCCACTTCGCGCTTGGCCAGACGCGACTGCACCAATGCGTCGATGCGCCCTCCCACAAATTCCGCGACATGGCCCCAGGAGAAACGGAACACCAGCGCCGCCCCCAGCACGGCCAGCACAATCGCCAGCAGGCCCGAGCCTGTAAAACCCAGCCACTTCACACTGGCAGGCCCCGTGATGTAGCCCAGCACGCCACCAGCATGCCCCGGCAGGAACGCTTCAAACCGGTACAGGCGCGACCACTCCAGCGCAGTGCTGGCACACATCAGCACCACCAGCCCCACCCAGAACATGGCCCGCCTGCGCATCGGGCTTACCGCGCCCGGGGCCGATTCGCCGCCACGCATCCACCGCGCCAGCGACGACAACCAGGCCCGCACACCGGCCGCCACACACCACCACACCGAAAAACCCAGTGCAAAGTAGCTGCCATCGGCCAGCCACGCACCAAACCGGCCTGCCCAGTTGGCGACCAAACGCCCACCCCGGGCGCCCGAGGTGGACCAAGCGGCATCCTGCGCGGAATAGCTCAGCAGGGCCAGCAACCAGAAAACCAGGGCCAGCAGCCCCACCATCAGGCCAATTTCGTGGCCAAAACGGGCAGCGCCCGTACGCGGCGGCGACTTCGCCGCAGCCGATGCATTCAGGGTATTGAGGGAATAGGTCATAAGCGTGCCGGGCGAGCTTACCGCAAGCCCCCGGGCATGACACCCGGGCTGAAGCGTTGCTAACTCAACGCGTTCAATCGGTCCTTGAGCACAGTGGCGCCACTGGGCAATGCCTCGATAAAGCCACGCTCTTCCAAATCTTTCATCACGCGGCTGACCATCTCGCGGGAGGCGCCCACCATCTTGGCCAGGTCCTGCCGGGAGATTTTGTCTTTGATCACCAACTGGCCCTGAGCGTCGGGCACCGCAAAGTCCAGCAGGGCATGGGCCACACGCCCATACACATCCAGCAACGCCAGTGACTCAATCTTGCGGTCGGCATGGCGCAGACGCTTGACCAGCCCCCGCATCACCACCAGCGACATGGAGGCGTTCTCTGTGAGGCAACGCGCGAACTCTGCGCGCCCGAGCATGAGCACATCGGTCTGCACCTCGGCACGCACCGTGGCCGAGTGGGGTTCGTTGTCGATGATGCTCATCTCGCCGAGGTAGTCGCCCTGCGCGAGGGTGGCCAAAATCACCTCACGCCCCCGGCTGTCCGATGTCATCACGCGGGCGCGCCCCGTGAGCAGGATGAACAGGGCGTTGGATTTTTGCCCTTGCTCCACCAGCGCCTCGCCACGCTTGAAGCGGCGCTTGATCACCGCACCACTGATCACCTCGGCCTGGGCCACCGTAAGCAGCGAAAACAAGGGCACCCGGCGCAGCAGGTCCAGGTTGGACAACATCGTCGACATGAAAACTCCTCTCTAGAGCGACCCAACCGGAGCCGCACGGGTTGTGCAAGGGGTATCAATGGGTTCTTACAATCGCCGTGATTGAAAAAGGGACCGCTCGCGTGAGCGGTGCACGGTTGATACTTGCCAGTTCAACCCCCAGCTTCCCCAACAGCGCCGCATGTAGCAGGCGCAAAACACAGGCTTTTACCATGTCCACCACCCAACACGCGAAAGTTCTGATCCTTGGCTCTGGCCCTGCGGGCTACACCGCAGCGGTTTATGCCGCCCGCGCCAACCTGAACCCGGTGCTCATCACCGGCATGGCCCAGGGTGGCCAGCTGATGACCACGACCGAGGTGGACAACTGGCCGGCCGACGTGCATGGCGTGCAGGGGCCGGAGCTGATGCAGCGCTTTCTGGAGCACGCCGAGCGCTTCAAGACCCAGATCATCTTTGACCACATCAACAAGGTCGATTTCAGCCAGCGCCCCTTCACCCTCACCGGCGACAGCGGCACCTACACCTGCGATGCGCTGATCCTGGCCACTGGCGCATCGGCCAAGTACCTGGGCCTGCCTTCGGAAGAGGCCTTCATGGGCAAGGGTGTGTCGGGCTGCGCCACCTGCGACGGCTTCTTCTACCGCGAGCAGGACGTCTGCGTGGTCGGTGGCGGCAATACGGCGGTAGAAGAAGCGCTGTACCTGTCGAACATCGCCCGCAAGGTCACCCTGGTGCACCGACGCGACAAGTTCAAGGCCGAGCCCATCCTGGTGGACAAGCTCAACGAAAAGGTCGCGGCCGGCAAGATCGAGCTCAAGCTATTTCACACGCTCGACGAAGTGCTGGGCGACAACACGGGCGTGACGGGCATCCGCATCAAGAGCACCAAGGACGGAAGCACGGAAGACATCAAGCTGCAGGGCTGCTTCATCGCCATCGGCCACGCGCCCAACACCGAGATCTTCCAGGGCCAGCTGGAGATGGAGAACGGCTACATCATCACCCAGGGCGGCCTCAAGGGTTTTGCCACCCAGACCAGCGTGCCCGGCGTGTTTGCCGCAGGCGATGTGCAGGACCATGTGTACCGCCAGGCCATCACCAGCGCGGGCACGGGCTGCATGGCGGCACTGGACGCCCAGCGCTTCCTGGAACAAGAGTCTTGATGAAAAACTGGGCAGCAGGCTATAATCTGCGGCTTTGCTGAATTCGGCCCGTTTTTGCGGTCCTCCGAAACAGGCAAATCAATCGGGTTACCGCCACCCTTTCTGGCGAGGTGAGGCCGCAAGCCAACCTGGGCACACAAGCCCAGGGCCCAGCGAACGGCCGTTAAAAAGTATCGGAGTGTCCTCATGGCACGCGTCTGCGACGTAACGGGCAAGAAGCCCATGGTCGGGAACAACGTTTCCCACGCCAACAACAAAACCAAGCGCCGGTTCCTGCCGAACCTGCAATACCGCCGTTTCTGGGTCGAGACCGAAAATCGCTGGGTTCGCCTGCGCGTTTCGAGCGCTGCCCTGCGTTTGATCGACAAGAACGGTATCGACTCGGTGCTCGCAGACCTGCGCGCACGTGGTCAGGCTTAAGGAGAAGCACCATGGCAAGCAAAGGCGGACGCGACAAGATCAAGCTGGAATCCACTGCGGGTACCGGCCACTTCTACACCACGACCAAGAACAAGAAGACCATGCCCGAGAAAATGCTGATCATGAAATTTGATCCAAAAGCTCGCAAGCATGTGGAGTACAAGGAAATGAAGCTGAAGTAATTCGGCCCGTTCCCTCAAAAAAACCGCCCGTCCAGGGCGGTTTTTTTATGCCTGCTGCGCAGACCTTTCACCCAGACTCTTTGCTCAAGCAACCTTGCGCGGCACGGGCAACTCGGCCATCTGCGCAGCCAGCAAGGCGCCCAGCGTGCGGTAGCCCGCCTCCACTTCGGCCGTGAACGGCATCCCACAGCTCAGCCGCAAGAAGTGCTCATACCGCCCGGTGTTGGAGAACATGGGGCCCGGGGCCACACGGATACCGTTTTGCAGCGCCTCGTCGTACAGGCGCGTGGAAGAGATGCCGACCGGCAGCTCCAGCCACAGGCTCAGGCCACCCGGCGGCAGGCTCAGGCGTGTGCCCATGGGAAAGTAGCGCGCTACGGCCCTCGCCGCCTGTTCTCGCTGGATGCGCAGCTGCGCCCGCATGCGGCGCATGTGGCGCTCGTAGGCCGGAGAGTCCACACTGCGCGCCGCCAGCAGCTGCGACCAGGTCTGCATGTTGCGCGTGCGAGCGAACTTGATCATCTGCACACGGGCCTGCCAGCGCCCCGCGCTCATCCAGCCCTGGCGCAAGCCGGGTGCAAAGCTCTTGCTGAGCGATGCGCAATAGATCACCTGCCCGGCATCGCCCTGCCGGTCCCAGGCCTTGGCGGGCCGCAGCACGTGCGGCGACTCCACGAACTCCCGGTAGATGTCGTCCTCAATGAGGGCTAAGCCATGCTCCACGCACAGCGCTACCAGTCGCTCCTTGTGCGCATCGGGCATCACGCTTCCCTGCGGCATCTGCAGGTGGGGCACCACCACGACACCCTTGAGCCGTGGTTCGTTGCGCGCGGCCAGTTCCAGGGCTTCGAGCGACATGCCGGTGTGCGGGCTGCAGGGGATCTCCAGCGCGCGCAGCCCCCGCACCTCGATGGCCTGCAGGATGCCAAAGAAGGTGGGCGATTCGACGGCGATCACGTCGCCCGGCTCCGCGACGGCGTCCAGCGCCAGGTTCACCGCTTCAGAGTTGCCAAGTGTTGCGCCAATGTCGGCTGGCGCGACACACACGCCGAAGGTGAGCGCATGCCGGGCCATGGCCTGCTGGAATTCGGGGTGGGTGGTGGGCGCGGACGGGCCGTACACCAGGACGTCGGGTTGCTCGCGCAACAGGCCATGGGCCAGGCGGTTGAGCGCTGCCGCATCAAACAGGCTCGGCGCGGGCATGGCGCTGCCTAAGTCCAGCGGCAGAGGGCCCGCGCGGCGGGCTTTTTCGAGAAAACCGGAAATGCGCTCGTTGATGCCCGCAAACACCCGCGGGTCGTGGGCCAGCGGCTCGTGCAACTCGGGCTCGCGCGCCCGGGGCAACGCCACATCGCCCGGCTCCCGCACAAAGTAGCCCACACGCTCGCGCGCCTCCACGCAGCCCAGGGATTCGAGATGCCGCAACACCTGCAGCGCAGTGGTCAGGCTCACTTGGTGCCGCTGGCACAGCTCCCGCACCGACGGCATGCGCATGCCGGGCGTCAGGCTGCCAGCGGCTATGGCCTGTTCGTACAAGGCTGCCAGTTGGCGGTAGAGCGGGGCATCCCGCGAATCGGAGGAATGTGACATGGCGGGTAAGGGGTACTGCTGCCGAGCCGTGGCGCAGGCTCAGAAGCCTAGAGGCGCATCGTGCCCGAGCCCTCTCTGCGGGTACAGATACAGGAACGCACAGATCGGACCATAACAGCACGCCATTAATCTGCGCTGTTCTACCCGTTCCTGCACCGCCGTGTACCTGCCGGGGCAACGCTGCTTTTTTTACGCTACAGCCTCACAGCAGCCCTTCCTTCAGGAGCCCCGCACCATGCCACAGCGCAATCCAACCACCATCCCGCCCACCACCCCATCGGCCGCAGTCACCTTGGGCCTCACACCCGGCCAGAGCCTGTGGCTGTGCCTGCCGCCCGGCAGCGCACTGCACACCACTCAGGGAGAGGTGTCACTTCGCTTTGCTCCACGAGACTTCGGGCACGCGTTGCACACTCTGCCGCAAATGCGGCTTGGGGCGGGCGAACATCTGCCCGAGGGCTGGAACACCAAGGCCGCCTGGGTGCAGGTGGGCAACGCCCTGCACTGCCGCTCTGAGATCCAGGTGATCGAAGGCACTCCCAGGCCGGGACTTTGGCACCAAGTACGGCACCTGCTGCGCTCAGCCTTTGCAGGCCGGGACAAAACCACAAAGAACCGCGCTTTTGGCAAGGTGCCCGCAATGCGGTAACCGCTGCACCAAAGAAAAAGGCCTTGCCAGATGGCAAGGCCTTGGACAATGCGCGGCCCGCTTCAGGCCTGCGCCGCACGCAGCCGTAGCGAGAACTCACGCAGGGCGGCTATACCGCTTTCTTCCGCGCGGCGGCACCAGGCTTGCAGGTCCGCGGTGAGCTGCTCGCGCGATTGCGAGGTGTTGAGCCACAGCTGGCGCAGCTCTTCGCGCATGGTGACCATCTTGTCGAGCGCGGGGTGCGCGGCACGGGCCTGGGCCAGTTGCGGCAATGCGATGGCCGGCACCTTCTCGGCATCGCGGTGCAGCCAGCGCTTGGCGGCCTGGAGCACCGAGGCATCGGCATTGCGTGCCTTGAGCGCTGCGATTTCGTCCTTGCAGGCCTGGCGCACGCCACGTGCATAGCCAGCCATCACCTCATAGCGGTTGGCAATCAGGGCCTCCAGCGTCTTTTCATCGGCTACAGGCTTGACGTCACCCAACTGGAGCTTGGGCGGCACCTTCTTGACCGTGGCCCAGCCAATCTTCTTCATCATGGTGATGTAGACCCAGCCGATGTCGAACTCATACGGCTTGACCGAGAACTTGGCCGACGTGGGATAGGTGTGGTGGTTGTTATGCAGCTCTTCGCCGCCAATGATGATGCCCCAGGGCGAGAGGTTGGTGCTGGCATCCTGCGCCTCAAAGTTGCGGTAGCCCCAGTAGTGGCCCACACCGTTTACCACACCCGCCGCCCAGAACGGAATCCAGAGCATCTGCACCGCCCACACTGCGGCGCCCAGAGCGCCGAACAGTGCAAGGTTCAGGATCAGCATGAGGCCCACACCCTGCCAGCCGTAACGGGTGTAGACGTTGCGCTCCATCCAGTCATCGGGCGTGCCGTGGCCGAACTTCTTCATCGTCTCCTGGTTCTTGGACTCGGCGCGGTACAGCTCGGCGCCACGCCACATCACGGTGTCCAGCCCCCGGGTTTGGGGGCTGTGGGGGTCGTCCACGGTTTCGCACTTGGCGTGGTGTTTGCGGTGGATAGCGACCCATTCCTTGGTGACCATGCCCGTACCGATCCACAGCCAGAAGCGGAAAAAGTGCGAAGGGATGGCGTGCAAGTCCAGCGCGCGGTGCGCCTGCGCGCGGTGCAGGAAAATCGTGACCGCCGCAATGGTGATGTGGGTCGTCGCCAGGGTGTACAGAATGATCTGCCACCAGGCCAGGTTCCACAACCCATGGCCCAGCCAGTCAATGGCAGCGCTCAGTACAGCCCAATCGGGTAACAGCATATTCAGAAAGCCTTACTTCTACAGAGAACCCGTTCGCCAACGGACCGGGTATCTGATTTTAGAGTGGTCCCCACGAAATAGGTTCGGGGGTATCCATGGTATTTACGCTGATTTAGCGCCTTTAGAGGGCCAAGTCAGGCCTTTTTGGACCAGATTGCGGCAAAGAACCCATCCGTTTGGTGCACATGGGGCCACAGGCGCAAATAACCACTGCCCGACTCACCACCGCTGCACAGAGCCTTGGCCCCCTCCACCTTGAGCTGCTCCAGCAGTTCGCCCGCGTCGAGCAGTTCAAAGTCCGGGTGCGATGCGCTGAATGCCTCTGCGATGGCCTCGTTTTCCTGCGGCAGGATGCTGCAGGTGGCATACACCAGACGGCCGCCGGGCTTGAGCAGGCGCGCTGCGCTGTCCAGAATGGCGGTCTGTTTGGCCACCAGCTCTTCGATGGCTTTGGGCGACTGGCGCCATTTGAGGTCCGGGTTCCGCCGCAGAGTCCCCAGGCCTGAGCACGGAGCATCGACCAGCACGCGGTCAATCTTGCCCGCCAGCCGCTTGACGCGGTCATCGCGCTCGTGGGCAATGGCGGCGGGGTGCACGTTCGACAGGCCGCTGCGGGCCAGGCGCGGTTTCAGAGCATCCAGACGGTGCGCCGAGACATCAAACGCATACAGGCGCCCGGTGCTGCGCATGCCCGCGCCGATGGCCAGGGTCTTTCCACCTGCACCTGCGCAAAAATCCACCACCATCTCGCCGCGCTTGGCGTCAAGCAGCAGGGCCAGCAACTGCGAGCCTTCATCCTGCACCTCGATGGCACCGCGCGTGAACGCATCCAGCTTGGTCAGCGCAGGCTTGTCGTCAATGCGCAGGCCCCAGGGCGAATACGGCGTGGAGCTGGCCTTGATACCGGCCTTGGCGAGCTCCTTTTGTACGTCGGCACGCTTGTCTTTGAGGGCATTGACGCGCAAATCCAGCGGGGCGCTCTGCGCCAGGCTTTCCACCAGCGGCCAGAAGCCGTCGCCCAGCTGGTCCTTGAGGGGCTTCACCAGCCATTCGGGCAGGTTGTGACGGTGGCGCTCCATCAGGTCATCGACCGTGACCGCATCGCACTGGTCCAGCCAGTTCTTTTCCTGGTCAGTCAGTGCGCTCTTGAGGAAGTCGCGCGGGCCGTAAAACCCCAGGATGGCCAGACGGCGCTCCTTGGGTCCCGAGCCCGAGGGCGCCATGTGGTCGAACAGGAGCTTCTTGCGCAGCACGGTGTAGACCGTTTCGGCCAGGGTGGCCCGCTCGCGGGGGCCCAGGCCCCGGTTGTCGCGGAAGAATCGTGACACCACCGCATCGGCGGGGTGTTCAAACGTGAGGGTGAGCCTGACCAATTCGGCACAGGCGTCGAGAAGAACTTTGGGATGCATGCCCCGATTGTCCCACTCTGGTCTGATCAACAGCCAACCACAAGGCTCCTTCAAACGACCCGCATCGATCCGTTCGGTTTGTCAACGCGTGTAGACCGGATCAAACGCATAGCGCTGAATCTCCTTCAGGCTGGGCGATTCACCCGCCCACAGCGCCAGCGCGGGGCCGGGAAGGCTCAGATTGCGCTCCAGGGCGCGGCACAGGTGGTAACGGCTTTCATCGTCCATCCCCGGCAGCTCGACAAAGATCAGGTACGCACGGCGCTGCGGATGCTCGCGCAGGTTCTTGCGCACTAGCCAGCAGCGGGCAAGGGGCGCACAGCGGGCCAGTTCCGATTGCAGCTCGGCCAGTTCGAAGGGACTCAGGTCGTGACGCGTGATCTGGCTGAAGAAGGAGGTGCCCGACAGCTCTTCCCAGGCGCGCTCTTCGGATTCCTGCGCGCGCTCCAGCCGCTTGCGCCACTGTTTGAAGGCCGCCGCATCATGCTCCATGCCCATGCGGGGAGTTTCCAGCTCGGCCAGCGCGGTGCGCGCGGCCCAGTAGCGGTCGTTGCTGCCCGCTTCCCACACCCGGTGGAGCAGCAGAAGCTTGCCTTCGCGATCGTCCTCGGGCAGGCAAGGCACCAGTCCACACAGGGCGGGCGCGTACTCGGGGCTGCGCTCCAGCGCCAGCTCATACAAGGCGCGCACATCGGCACGGGGGTCCAGATGGCGCTTGAGGCGGGCCAGCTCCACCAGCTCGGCCGCACTGTTCTGAGCGATGGAAGCCTGCAGCGCCTGGGCGCGTGCGCGCACACGTTCCAGCCACGCGTGGTGCTGCTTCCACTCCGTAGCGTTGTCGCGGCACCATTGTTTGTCGAAGTGTTTGACCCACCGTTTGGCCTCATCGCCCAGCAGGGTCAAGGCATTGCCACGCGACCAGTCGGGCAGTGTAGGCGTGGCATCCAGCGCTTCGATGCGGTCCCGCAAGCCGGGGTGGGTGTCGTCCACACTGCTCAGGCGCTTGAGCGCTTGGCGCAGTGCGTCGTTGGCAAAAGCGGCATCTGGGGCCTCGGCCAGGAAACGACGCATGCTGCGATAAGGCCCCACCGGCAGCGGATTGCCAGCGGCACCGCACCAGTGGTTGCCCCAGAACTCTGCCTGCAACGCTGCGCCCCGGATCTCGATCTCGGCCAGGGCGGCGGCGGTCACATCACGGCCCAGCAGCTTGCCCGCAATGCGGTCGGCCTCGTATTCGTCCTGGCGGGCCAGCGCAAACGTCTTGGCCGAAAAGCGCGGAAAGTACCAGCGCATGAACGCCTGCGTGGCCGCGGCCACCGGGCCTTCGTCGTCGGCCAGACTGTGGTTCAGGCGCATCCACGACAGGCGTGTGCGATAGATCCAGGCCGCAAACCGGCCATGGTCGCCGCGCAAGTGGCCGTACTCGTGTGCCAGCACGGCGAGAAAACGCGGCCGGTCCAACGCCATCAGCAAAGGCAGCCCGATGCTCAGGTGGTTAACGGCGCCACCCAGCAGGCCGTACTTGGGCAGCTGCTGGATGCTCGCATTGAACTCGTCGTTCAGCGTGACCTTGTGGATGGGCGGGCCCTTGATCTTGCGGCGGATGCGCTCCAGCGCCTCAAAAAGCTCCGGTGCCTCCAGCGCCGTGATCTCCACGCCCTCAGGCGCGTCAAAACGCACCCACAGCGCCCGCAGGCTGACCCACAGCAGGCCCGCAGCCCCCAGCAGCAGCCACACCATGGCAAAGCGAAACTTCCCCTGCAACATCTGCGGCACCACCCACAGCAAAATGCCTGCGGCAAGTCCCAGGCACCCCAGCACCCAGGCATAGCCCAGCGCCGCAAACACGGCCACACTGCGGCGGTATGCGCGGCTGTTGTCAGCACTGGCATGCTCGCTCATGCGCACCAGATGCACAAAATCTGCCTGATCCACGGGCTTCCCTCACTCTTGGGTTGTTTTCAACCGCCATCCTAACCACTCACGACCCCGCACCCACCACCATGACCGACGACGACCTGCCAGCACTCATTCGCACACCGCCCGGCCTGTACCGCCACTACAAGGGCATGCTCTACGAGGTGATTGATACCGTGCGCCACAGCGAAACGCTGGAGCCCATGACGCTGTACCGCGCGCTCTATGGCCAGCGTGGGCTGTGGGTGCGACCCGCCGCCATGTTTGAAGAGCAGGTGCTCGTTGACGGTGTGATGCGGCCACGGTTTGAGAAATGCGGGGATGAAACCCCAGCGGGCTGAGCCCGGTGGGCTCACGCCGCAGTGCGCGGAAAAATGGCTGCTGCCACCAAACCACCACCCGCAACATTGCGCAAGGCCAGCCTCCCTCCGTGCCGCCGCACGATATCGCTGGCAATGGTGAGCCCCAGCCCGGCCCCGCCACTCTGGCGGTTGCGCGAGGACTCGATGCGGTAGAACGGCTCCATGACCCGCTCCAGCTCTTCGGCAGGCAAACCCGGGCCATGGTCACGCACCTCGATGGTCAGCGCATCGACCGCATCGTGCAGCGTGACCTCGGCGCTGCCGCCGTAGCGAATCGCGTTGCCCACCAGGTTGTCCAGACAGCGCCGCAGCGCCACGGCCTGCCCCCGCAGCGGGGCCGCCTGCCCCGCCACCGTGACCCGATGGCCCATGGCGAGCTGGTCGTCGGCCATGCTGTCCACCAGGGCCTGCACATCCAGCAGCACCCAGGCCTCGGCGCCAGCCACGCCGCGCAGGTAGTCCAGCGTTGAGGCGATCATGGCGTCCATCTCTGCAATGTCGCGGCGAAACAGCTGCTGGGCGTGGCTATCGTCCAGGCATTCGGTGCGCAGGCGCAGCCGGGTCAGCGGCGTGCGCAGGTCATGCGACACCGCCGCCACAAACCGGTCGCGCTCGGCCAATTGCTGTCGGATGCGCGCCTGCATCTGGTTGAACACACGGCTGGCGTCGCGGCATTCCAGCGTGCCGTCCTCGGGCAGCGGGGGCCGGTCGATATCGCGGCCCAACTCTTGCGCCGCCGTGGCGAGCCGGTGCATGGGGCGCGACAGCCAGCGTGCCGCCCACCAGGCCACGGCCACCAGCGCCGCCAGCCGCACGCTGATGTCGAGCAGCAGCCCCAGTTGCAGCGACGGCGGGGCATTCCACAAGCCCTGCTCTGGACCCGGCGGCGGCAACGGCAAAGTGTGCCCATCGGCTGCCACCCCGGGGGGCTGCGGGCCAGGCGGATGCCCGGGGTGCGCGGGGCGCAGTTCAAACATCAAAGTCAGCGCCAGCACATGGCTCACGATGACGGCCACGATAAGCAGCAGAACGAGCCGGCCAAAAAGGGTGTCAGGCAGCCAGCGCTGCAGCGCCGCAGGCCAGCGCGCAACCATCAATGCGGCCATCCCACCTGCCCCTGCAGCGACTGCACGCTGAACACGTAACCGGCGCCCCGCACAGTGCGGATCATCGAGGGCGAGCGCGGGTCGTCCGAGAGCTTGCTGCGCAGGCGCGAGACCAGCAGATCGATGCTGCGCTCGAATGCGTCCATGGCCCGGCCTCGCGCCTGCTCCATGAGCTGGTCGCGGCTGAAAACGCGGCGCGGCATGCGCAAGAAGGTGCAGAGCAGGCGAAATTCGGCGTTGGACAGCGGCACCACCACACCCTGTGGGGATACCAGGTGCCGCTCGATGCTGTGCAGGGTCCAGCCATCAAAGCGCACCACCCCGTCAGGCTCCTGGGGGGCCGGGGCGCTCTCGCCGCGCGTGCGGCGCAGCACGGTCTGGATGCGTGCCACCAGCTCGCGCGGCTCGAAGGGTTTGCCCATGTAGTCGTCAGCCCCCATCTCCAGCCCCAGCACGCAGTCGTAGGGGTTTGCGCGGGCGGTGAGCATGATGATCGGCACCCGGGAGCGTTCACGCAGCTCCCGCGCCAGGGTGATGCCGTCGGTGCCGGGCAGCATCACATCCAGCACCACCAGGCCGATGGGGTGCGCGAGCATCTGCGCGCGCATCGACGCCGCATCACACGCCGCGTGGGCGGCGTGGCCAAAGCGGGCGAGGTATTCGGTGAGCAGTGTGGTGATCTCCACATCGTCGTCCACCACCAGGATGTGTTGCATGGGATCTGTCGTGCAAAAGAACACCCAAGTTTAGGCAGCTACAAACCACCGCTGGCGACGATCTGGCGGGCATTTCCGCCATTGTTCGGTCCTTGTGGACGCCCTTTGTATCGACCTTGGTACAAAGCAGACAAACCCCGGAGACACGCACAACCAAGAATGGTTACGGGCCATGGCTGAGGGCTTCCGTTTTGGGGGACCAGGCACCGACCCACCCTTGGAGCGAAAGGAACGACGATGACGACCATCAGTAGCGTCAGCAGTGCCTGGTCCAGTGCAAGTGTGCAGCGGGCATCACGCCCGGCGCCCACGCCGGAGCGGCTGCTGTCCAAAATCGATACCGACGGCAACGGCGGCGTGAGTGACACCGAACTGCAGGGCCTCCTGGACGATGTGGCCCAAAAAACCGGCGTCAGCAACCAGGCCAGCGCTGCAGACCTGGTCAAGCAGTACGACAGCAATGGGGACGGCAACCTCAACGCCGACGAGCTGGGCAAGACGATGCAAAGCGTGTTGCCCCCGCCACCGTCCACCATGGCTTTTGCCCAGTCGCGGGGCGACAGCGACACCGCCACCAGCCAGGCGGGCGACGATCTCTTTGGCAAGGTGGACAGCGACGGCGATGGCGCCGTGAGCAAGACCGAGCTGCAGGCCCTGCTGGAGGCGATGTCGGGCGGCACGGCGAGCCAAGCGGGCGTCAGCAGTGACGACGTGTTCAGCCAACTGGATGCAGACGGCGACGGCAGCCTGACCCAAGCCGAATTCGACGCGGTCCGCCCTTCCGGCGCGGCGGGTGAAGCAGGCGGCGGCATGCAGGCCATGGGCGGCATGCCACCGCCACCCGGAGGCCCAGGTGGTGCAAGTGCTTCCGCCGACAGCACCACCACCTACGACGCCCTGGACACCAACGAGGATGGTGAGGTCTCGCTGACAGAACGGCTGGCTGGCAGCACCAGCAGCGTGGAGCAGGACGCGATCACCGCGCTGTTCAACGCCATCGACACCGATGGCGACGCCAGCATCAGCGCCAGCGAATCCAGGACTTTCATCGACCAGTTGACCAGCCAGCTCCAGCAGCCCCCCAGCCAGGCATCGACATCGGACACCAGCCAACGCAACGACCTGGCGCGGCAGGCCGACTTTGCGCGCCAGCAGTACGCAATGGCGGCCAATGACTGGAATTCGCCCGCCAGCACCGGCAGCCTGAGCGCAATGGCCTGATCAAAAGGAAGGGGCTGGCTTGCCACCAGCCGCAGGTTTTCTGGCCACGCAGTGCGATTCGCCCGTCAGTTGACGAGCTGCGTGCGCCGGGATCTCCGAGCCATCCGGCAGCAGAAAATATGAACAAAAACAGGCTCTATCGCTTCATGGACAAGCGCAGTTAGCTACTAATTTTATAGCAAACAATATACCCCCTGAGCTCACCAAGGCCCGTGGGAGGCGAAAGCCGGACGCTCCCAAACCGATCAGCCTGTGGGCTACAAGGCCTGAATCAGCGCCCGCACGGCCCGGGGGTAGATCACGTGCTCCTGCGTCAGCACCCGGGCCGCCAGCGTCTCGGCCGTGTCGCCCGGCAGCACCGGCACCACGGCCTGGTCCAGGATGGGGCCCACATCCAGCTCGGCCGTCACCTGGTGCACCGTTACGCCCGCAAACTTGCAGCCTGCATCGATGGCGCGCTGGTGCGTGTGCAGCCCGGTAAAAGCGGGGAGCAGCGAGGGGTGGATATTGATAAGCCGCCCCGCGTAGTGCGCCACAAAAACCGGGGTGAGGATGCGCATGAACCCGGCCAGCACCACTAACGCGGGTTGGTGGCGGTCAATGGTGGCGGCCAATTCCGTGTCAAATGCTTCGCGGCTGGCAAAGGCCTTGTGGTCCAGCGCCTCGGCGGCGATGTCCTGCTCCCGCGCAAACACCAGCCCGGCGGCATCGGGCTTGTTGCTGATGACGGCCGCGACGCGGGCGCCGTAGCGCTGCTCCCAGTGCTCCTGTTGTGCGGTACGCACGATGGTGGCCATGTTGGAGCCGCCGCCAGAGATCAGAATGACGATGTTCTTCATAAATTGCCATGGATTATCTAGGAGGCTGTCGAGCATGGGGTTGGCTCTGCGCCACCGCCTGGGGGTGCCAGGCAAGGCGCGGGTGAGGCCGTGTGGCCCAGCCACACAACGAACCCGCAACGCAGCATGGCGGCCCCAGGCGGCGGCCCGAAGGGTTGTGCGACAGAGCACGCAGGCGGCGTTGCCCATGCTCGCTGCACAGCCAGTGCAGCTTGCGCTGGGCGCCTAGCCTGCATACTCTGTCGCACAACGCAGCGCCAACCCCAAGCCCGACAGCCTCCTCATGCCCTTCGATCCCGCCACCCGCCCCCTCACCCCCTACGAAGCCCGCGTGCTCGCCACGCTGATGGAGAAGGCCCGCACCGTGCCCGACAGCTACCCCATGTCGCTCAACGGCCTGGTCACCGGTTGCAACCAGAAAACCAGCCGCGACCCGGTGATGAACCTGAGTGACGCCGAGGCGCAGGAAGCGCTGGATTCGCTCAAGCTGCTGACGCTGGCGTTTGAGAGCAGCGGCAACCGCACCACACGCTGGGAACACAACTTTCAGCGCGGCGTGGGCGTGCCCGAGCAGTCGGCCGTGCTGCTGGGCCTGCTGATGCTGCGCGGCCCGCAGACGGCGGGTGAACTGCGCATCAACGCCGAGCGCTGGTACCGCTTTGCCGACATTTCGTCGGTCGAAGCTTTTCTGGACGAGTTGCAGGAGCGCAGCGCCGAAAAGGGCGGCCCGCTGGTCGTGCAGTTGCCCCGCGCGCCGGGTGCCCGCGAGCAGCGTTGGGCGCATCTGATGTGTGGGCCTGTAGACACCAGCGCCGGTGTGTCAGCCCCCAGCAGTGGCGGCGGTGGCAGCACCGGCACGTCTGCCGCACTGCAAGCGCGGGTGGACGCACTGGAGACAGAGGTGGCCAACCTGCGCACCACGGTGCAGCGGCTGTGTTCTGAACTGGGCATTTCCCCAGACTCCGCGCCGATGTCGCCACCCGGACAGGACTAAAACGAACGACCGTGCTACAAATGCGGATCACTTGGAGACAAACCGATGGATCTCGCATTCACCCCCGAAGAACAGGCGTTCCGCGAAGAAATTCGCGCCTGGGTTCAAGCTAATCTACCGAAAGAAATTTCGCACAAGGTCCACAACGCCCTGCGCCTGACCCGCGACGATCTGCAGGGCTGGGCCAAGATCCTGGGCAAGAAAGGCTGGCTGGGCTTCGGCTGGCCCAAGGAGTTTGGCGGCCCCGGCTGGACGGCCGTGCAAAAGCACCTGTTTGAAGAGGAATGCGCCCTGGCCGGTGCGCCCCGTATCGTGCCGTTTGGCCCGGTGATGGTGGCCCCGGTGATCATGGCGTTTGGCAACGCCGAGCAGCAAAAGCGCTTTTTGCCTGGCATCGCCAGCGGCGAAGTCTGGTGGAGCCAGGGCTACAGCGAACCAGGATCGGGTTCGGACCTGGCCAGCGTCAAGACCCGCGCCGAGCGCGTGGGTGACAAGTACATCGTCAACGGCCAAAAGACCTGGACCACCCTGGGCCAGCATGGCGACTGGATGTTCAACCTGGTGCGCACCAGCACCGAGGGCAAGCCCCAGACCGGCATCTCCTTCCTGCTGCTCGACATGAAGTCCAAGGGCGTCACCGTGCGCCCCATCAAGCTGCTGGACGGCGAATGCGAGGTGAACGAAGTGTTCTTCGACAACGTCGAAGTGCCTGCCGAAAACCTGATCGGCGAAGAGAACAAGGGCTGGACCTACGCCAAGCACCTGCTGAGCCACGAACGCACCAACATCGCCGACGTGAACCGCAGCAAGCGCGAGCTGGAGCGCTTGAAGCGCATCGCCAAGACCGAAGGCGTGTGGGATGACCTGCGCTTCCGCGACCAGATCGCACTGCTCGAAGTGGACATCGTCGCGCTGGAAATGCTGGTGCTGCGCGTGCTGTCGGCCGAGAAGTCGGGCAAGAACTCGCTCGACATCGCGGGTCTGCTCAAGATCAAGGGCAGCGAGATCCAGCAGCGCTACGCCGAGCTGATGATGCTGGCCGCAGGCCCCTTTGCCATGCCCTTCATCGAAGAGGCCATGGAAGCTGGCTGGCAGGGCAACTTCCCCGGCGGCGTCGCTGCCAACGCGCCGCTGGCGTCCACCTACTTCAACCTGCGCAAAACCACCATCTACGGTGGCAGCAATGAAGTTCAACGCAACATCGTCGCGCAGACGGTTCTGGGCTAAGGAGACAAGAACATGGATTTCGATTTTTCTGACGACCAGGAGCAACTGCGCGACGCCGTGCGCAAGTGGGTGGACAAGGGCTACACGTTCGAGCGCCGCCGCGCCGCCGTGGCCGCCGGTGGTTTTGACCGCGCCGCCTGGAACGAACTGGCCGAGCTCGGCCTGACCGCCCTCACCGTGCCCGAAGCCCACGACGGGATGGGCCAGGGCGCGATCGACGCCATGGTGGTGGCCGAGGAACTGGGCCGTGGCATCGTTCTGGAGCCCATCGCCCAGGCCTTCATGGCCAGCAGCGTGCTGTCGCACTACGCACCGGCCAACGTGCAATCGGCCTGGCTGCCCCGCGTGGCCAGTGGTGAAGCCCTGGTGGTACTGGCCCAGCAGGAGCGCAAGGCGCGATACCGCCTGGATGTTTGCGAGGCAAAAGCGGCCCCAGCGCAAGATGGATATGCGCTGACAGCTATCAAAAGCGTAGTAGCTGCCGGCGACAAGGCCGATGCGTTCATCGTGCCTGCCCAACTGGACGGCAAGATCGCCCTCTTCCTGGTCGAGCGCACCGCCACTGGCGTGACCACCCAAGGCTACGTCACACAAGACGGCAGCCGCGCCGCCGAGGTGAAGTTCACCAACGCCCCCGCCACGCTCATCACCACCGACGGCCTCGCCGCGCTGGAACTGGCGGTGGACACCGGCATCGCCGCCACCTGCGCCGAAGCCGTGGGCGTGATGGACAAGACCGTGGCCATCACCGTCGAATACATGAACCAGCGCAAGCAGTTTGGCGTGTTCATTGCCAGCTTCCAGGCGCTGCGCCACCGCGTGGCCGACATGAAGATGCAGCTGGAACTGGCCCGCTCGATGAGCTACTACGCCAGCCTCAAGCTGGGCGCCCCTGCCGCCGAGCGCCGCGCCGCCATGGCGCGCGCCAAGGTGCAACTGGGTCAATCGATGCGTTTTGTGGGCCAGCAGGCCGTGCAACTGCATGGTGGCATCGGTGTGACGGACGAGTACATCGTGAGCCACTATTTCAAGAAGCTCACCCAGCTGGAAGTGGCCTTTGGCGACACGCTGCACCATCTGGGCGAAGTGTCCGCCCGCATGCAAGACACCGCAGGCGTGTTTGCCTGATGTGAACTGACGCAGCCATGTAACGCTCGCATGCCATGCTCGTGGATTCACCGATCCACGGGCATTTTTTCTTGTCGGAGACACCTTCATGAACAACAAATTCTGGCTGCAACGCCGATCTCTTCTGCTGGCAACCGCTGCAGCAGCTACCCTGGCCCTGGCAGGCTGCGCCACCAAGGGTCCCAGCCTGGCCGAAGCGCCGCCCATCGTCTTTGTGCACGGCAACGGCGACACCGCCGCACTGTGGCAAACCACCGTGTGGCGGTTTGAATCGAACGGCTGGCCGCGCGAACGCCTGCACGCCATTGACGTGCCCTACCCCCTGTCGCGTGACGAGGACGCCAAACCCCAGGCGGGCCGCACCTCGGCCGCAGAGCACATGGCCTACCTCAAGGCCGAAGTGGACAAGGTGCTCAAGGCCACGGGTGCAAGCCAAGTGGTATTGGTGGGCAACTCGCGCGGCGGCAACGCCATCCGCAACTACATCTACAACGGCGGCGGCGACAAGACGGTGAGCCACGCGATCCTCGGCGGCACGCCCAACCACGGCGTGTGGGCGATACCGGGGTTCCGAGAAGGCAACGAGTTCTCGGGCACGGGCCCTTTCCTCAAAGCCCTGAATGCTCCCAAGAACGCGGCGGGCGACGAGGTGAGCGGCCCCGTGAAATGGATGACGATCCGCTCGGACAACAACGACAAGTTCGCCCAGCCCGACGGTCTGTGGATAGGCCAGAAAGGCAAGCCCACCTACGTGACCGCCGCAGGCCCCGAACTCAAGGGCGCCACCAACGTGGTGATTCCGCGCATCGACCACCGCGAGACGTCGTACTCCCCCGCTGCGTTTGAAGCCACCTACCGCTTCATCACCGGCAAGGCACCACAGGTCACCACCATTGCGGCTGAAAAGCAGGTGGTGCTCAACGGCAAGGTCACCGGCCTGGGCGTGGACCCGGCCGACCCCAAAACCGGCAACTTCAGCAACAACCTGCCCCTGGCGGGCGCGCAGCTGGAGGTGTATGCCACCGACCCCGCCACGGGCGCCCGCGCGGGCAATGCCTTGCTGCGCAAAACCTTGGGTGCGGATGGCCAATGGGGACCGCTGACGGTGCCCAACGGCGCGCCCGTCGAGTTCGTGATCAGCGCACCCGGCTATGCCACCACCCACATCTACCGCAGCGGCTTTCCACGCAGCAGCAACCTCATCCACCTGCGCGCAGAACGCATGGCCGATGCCGACAAAAGCGCCGAGAGCGTGGTGACACTGACCCGTCCGCGCGGCTACCTGGACCCGGCGCGCGACAAGATGCTGCTGGATGGTGCAGTGCCTGCGGGCGTGCCCGCTGGCGCTGGCGTGGCATCTGCCAAGGTCAAGCCCGCGGGGGGCGTGCGCAGTATTGCGGGTGAATTCAATGGCGAACGCGTGGTGGGACAGACCTGGCCCGCTGCCAGCGGCCATCTGGTGTTCCTGGAACTGACTTACTAAAGGAATAGGCGCTGCACCGTGTCTTTGCACCGTGTAGCACGCCCCCAAGAGCGGTCAAGACGGCCCCGATGGCTAGGCGCTCCGTCGCAGACAGTACGAAGGACCTGTCAACCCTCTTTTCGGGGTCGCGAAGGCCCTTGCGGGCGTGCCAATCTAGGCGCGCGACGCAGCGTGCGCTCTTGCACAAGTAAGGAGCGGAACGACGAGTGGCGCGCCCGCAGGGGCCTTCCCTTCGGGTTGCCCGGCCTGGGGGCCGTCTGCGGCGTTGCCCGCGCTTGCAAGGTGCCTACCTTGCTGCGCACAGGCGCCTTGCATCCCACCCCCAGGTCGGGCAACGCGATCCCCGAAAAGAGGGTTGGCAGGCCCTCACGGCAAGACGGAGCAACGACGCCAGTGGGGTCCTATTGGCCGCTCTACGCCAAAAGACGCGAGGACTTGGGGACGTGGGCCATCAGGAACTCCATCTGATCGGCCAGGATGCGCCGGTTACGCAGGATGAAGTCCTCCCACAGACTCGGCACATAGGGCGCATACAGCAGCGGCATGTGTGCCTGCTCTGGAGTGCGGGGGCCCTTGCGGTGGTTGCAGGGGCGGCACGCCGTGACCACGTTCATCCAGTGGTCCTGGCCGTTGCGCGCAAACGGCACGATGTGCTCGCGCGTCAGGTCTTCCTCATGAAAATGCCCGCCGCAGTAGGCGCACACATTGCGGTCGCGGGCAAAGAGCTTGCTGTTGGTCAGGCTGGGCTTGAGCTCGAACGGATTGATGCTGGGCACGCCCTTGGTGCCGATGATGCTGTTGATGGCGATCACCGATTGCTCACCCGAGATGGCGTTGTGCCCGCCCCGGAACCGGGCAATCTGTGCACCAGACTCCCAGCGCACTTCCCCGGCGGCGTAATGAATCACCGCCTGCTCCAGCGAAATCCACGATTGGGGCAGCCCTTGGGCTGACAGCTTCAAGACCTTCAAAACACGCCTCCTGGAACACAAAGTACACAAGGATCGGAACGCAGATGTCTCGCGGGCAGCCCTGCGCGGGGCCAGCCGTGGGTCACAATATACTCCGTTTTCATGACAAATTGGCGTCCTGCGCTTGATGGACTTGCGCATGCTGCTATCAAAAAGATAACAAACCGATGAAGATCTTTCGCGGATTCCACCACCCTGGCATTGCCAATGCCTGTGCGCTGACCATCGGCAATTTCGATGGTGTGCACCGGGGCCACCAGGCCATGCTGGCCTTGCTGAACAGCGAGGCTGCACACAGGGGCGTGGAAAGCTGCGTGCTGACGTTCGAGCCCCACCCCCGCGACTACTTCGCGGGCGCCCACCAAAAGCCCGAGCTGGCACCCGCACGCATCGGCACCCTGCGCGACAAGCTCACCGAACTGGCCCGCTGCGGTGTGCAGCAGACCGTGGTGCTGCCGTTTGACGCGCGGCTGGCCGCCCAGTCGCCCGACGCTTTCATCGACGAGGTGCTGGTGCGTGGCCTGGGGGCCCGGTATGTGCTGGTGGGCGACGATTTCCGCTTTGGCCGCCAGCGCGCCGGCGACTACGCGATGCTGGACGCCGCCGGGCAAGCCAAGGGTTTTGACGTGGCGCGCATGAACAGCTACGAGGTGCATGGGCTGCGCGTGTCCAGTTCCGCCGTGCGCCAGGCGCTGGCCGCAGGCGACATGGAAGCCGCGGCACGCCTGCTGGGACGGCCCTACACCATCAGCGGCCATGTGGTGCATGGCCGCAAGCTCGGGCGCGAACTGGGTGCTACCGCCGCCGGTGCAGGCGACGGCTTTCGCACCCTGAACCTGCGCTTTGCCCACTGGAAGCCTGCCGCCAGCGGCATCTTTGCCGTGCTGGTGCATGGCCTTGCCGCCGAGCCGTTGCCAGGGGTGGCCAACCTGGGCGTGCGCCCCTCGCTGGACCCGAACGACGTCAACGGCGGGCGCGTGCTGCTGGAAACCCATTGCCTGCATTGGCCCGCCGATCTGGGGCCCGAGGGGGCGTACGGTAAAATCGTGCGCGTGGAACTGCTACACAAACTGCACGACGAGCTGAAATACGACGGTCTGGATGCCTTGACGAAGGGCATCGCCAAAGACTGCGCCGACGCGCGTGCCTACTTTGCCTCGGCCCAGGCACCCAACCACACCGAAACCCGGCGCCAGACCACCCGCGACCGAATTTGAGGGAGCTGCTTCTCGCAGCGCCCGCCTGACGGGCCCGCCATCCTTCGCGCTCCAACCCCGTTCTTGCTCCGGGCCTTGCCCCGGAATGCCCCGTTTTTAAGGCTCCCTCATGTCCGACGACAACGCCAGCACTCCTTCCACGGATTACCGCAGCACCCTCAACCTGCCCGACACCTCCTTCCCCATGCGTGGCGACCTGCCCAAGCGCGAGCCGGGCTGGGTCAAGGACTGGGAAGACCAAGGCATCTACAAGCGCCTGCGGGATGCCCGTCGGGGTGCGCCCAAGTTCATCCTGCACGACGGCCCGCCCTACGCCAACGGCCAGATCCACATGGGCCACGCGGTCAACAAGATCCTGAAGGACATGATCACCAAAGCGCGCCAGCTCGAAGGCTTTGACGCGCTGTACGTGCCTGGCTGGGACTGCCACGGTCTGCCGATCGAGAACGCGATCGAGAAGAAACACGGCCGCAACCTGAGCCGCGATGACATGCAGGCCAAGAGCCGCGCGTTTGCCACCGAGCAGATCGCGCAGCAGATGGTGGACTTCAAGCGCCTGGGCGTGCTGGGCGAATGGGACAACCCCTACAAGACCATGAACCCCGCGAACGAAGCGGGCGAAATCCGCGCCTTCAAGCGCGTGATGGAGCGTGGCTTTGTGTACCGGGGCCTCAAGCCCGTGTACTGGTGCTTTGACTGCGGCTCGTCGCTGGCCGAGTTCGAGATCGAGTACCAGGACAAGAAGAGCACCACGCTGGACGTGGCATTCAAATCGCATGAGCCTGCCAAGCTCGCCGCCGCCTTCGGGCTGCCCGCACTGGCCAAGGACGCGTTTGTGGTCATCTGGACCACCACCGCCTGGACCATCCCTGCCAACCAGGCGCTGAACCTCAACCCCGAGATCAGCTACGCGCTGGTGGACACGGGCGAGCGCATCCTGCTCGTGGCCGAGCCGCTGGTGGCCTCGTGCCTGGAGCGCTACGGCCTCACCGGCAGCGTGCTGGCCACCACCCTGGGCGAGAACCTGGGCGGCCTCGAATTCCAACATCCGCTGTACGACGTGGCCAGCGAAGACGGCAGCTTTGGCTACCGCCGCCTTTCGCCCGTGTACCTGGCCGACTACGCCACGGCCGACGACGGCACGGGTATCGTGCACTCCTCCCCTGCCTACGGCCTGGAAGACTTCAACTCCTGTCGCGCGCATGGCATGGCACTGGACGACATCCTGAACCCCGTGCAAGGCAACGGCACCTACGCGGCCGACTTCCCGCTGTTTGGCGGCCAGCACATCTGGAAGGCTGTGCCCGTGATCATCGAAGCCTTGCGCAATGCAGGCCGCCTGATGACCACCAAAGACATCACACACAGCTACCCGCACTGCTGGCGCCACAAGACGCCGGTGATCTACCGCGCCGCCGCACAGTGGTTCGTGCGCATGGACGAGGGCGAAGGCGTGTTCACCCAGCCCGGCATGAAGCCCGCCAAGACGCTGCGCCAGATCGCCCTGGATGCCATCGAGCACACCAGTTTCTACCCCGAGAACGGCAAGGCCCGCCTGCACGACATGATCGCCGGGCGGCCCGACTGGTGCATCTCGCGCCAGCGCAGCTGGGGCGTGCCCATCCCGTTCTTCCTGCACAAGGATTCGGGCGAGCTGCACCCGCGCACCATGGAAATCATGGACCAGGCCGCCGACATCGTGGAAAAGGGCGGTATCGAGGCCTGGAGCCGCGTGACGACCGAAGAAATCCTGGGTGCGGCTGACGCGCCCCACTACACCAAGAGCACCGACATCCTCGAAGTGTGGTTCGACTCCGGCTCCACCTTCAGCCATGTGCTGCGCGGCACGCACCCCGAGGTGCACCACGACACCGGCCCCGAGGCCGACCTGTACCTGGAAGGCCACGACCAGCACCGGGGCTGGTTCCACAGCTCGCTGCTGCTGGCATCGGCGCTGGAAGGCCGCGCGCCCTATCGCGGCCTGCTGACCCATGGCTTCACCGTGGACAGCCAGGGCCGCAAGATGAGCAAGTCGCTGGGCAACGGCATCGACCCGCAGGAAATCAACAAGAAGCTGGGTGCCGAAATCATCCGCCTGTGGGTGGCCGCCAGCGACTACTCGGGCGACATCGCGGGCGACGAGAAGATCCTGGCGCGTGTGGTGGACGCCTACCGCCGCATCCGCAACACACTGCGCTTCCTGCTGGCCAACGTGAGCGACTTCGACCCGGCCAAGGATGCCGTGCCGTTCGACCAGATGCTGGAGATCGACCGTTACGCCCTCACCCGCGCATCCGAGTTCCAGGCCGAGGTGCTGGCGCACTACAAGGTGTACGAGTTCCACCCCGTGGTCGCCAAGCTGCAGCTGTACTGCTCGGAAGACCTGGGCGGCTTCTACCTGGACGTGCTCAAGGACCGCCTGTACACCACGGCGCCCAAGAGCCTGGCCCGCCGCAGCGCGCAGACCGCGCTCTACAACATCACGCACGCCATGCTGCGCTGGATGGCGCCGTTTTTGTCGTTCACGGCCGAAGAGGCGTGGAAGGTGTTCGGCAGCTCCGACTCCATCTTCCTGGAGACCTACGGCAACGTGGCGGGCGCGGGTGCCGGTGCCGACGAAGGCCTGCTGGCCAAGTGGTCGCGCATCCGCGAGATCCGTGATGCGGTGAACAAGGAGATCGAAGCACTGCGCGCCGATGGCAAGGTGGGCTCGTCCCTGCAGGCCACCGTTACCCTCACGGCGGCGCCCGAAGACCATGCGCTGCTGGCCAGCCTGGGCGATGACCTCAAGTTCGTGTTCATCACATCCGCTATCGAATTGGTCGCTGGTAGCGCATTACAGATAAGCGTCAAGCCCAGTTCTTATGCCAAATGCGAGCGCTGCTGGCACTACCGCAGCGATGTAGGGCAGGACGCCGCCCACCCGACGATCTGCGGCCGCTGCACCAGCAACCTCTACGGCGACGGCGAGAGCCGGGAGCACGCCTGATGGACCGCACATTGCAGGCCGGGCGTTCCGGCGCGAGCATGTGGCCCTGGCTGGCCTGGGCTGTGGTGCTTGTGGTGGTCGACCAGATCACAAAGACCCTGATCCTCAACCACTACCAGTTGGGCGATTCCACGTTCATCACCAGCTTCTTCAACATCGTGCGGGCGCACAACACGGGTGCTGCATTTTCGTTCCTGTCGGACGCGGGGGGCTGGCAACGGTGGCTGTTCACCGGCATCGGCGTGGCAGCCACGATCTTCATCGTGTGGCAGCTGCGTGCCCACCCGGGGCAAAAGCTCTTCGGCTTTGCGCTGTCGAGCATTCTGGGCGGCGCGGTGGGCAATGTGGTGGACCGGCTGATGCACGGCTATGTCGTGGACTTTCTGGACTTCCATGTGAGCGGCTGGCACTTTCCGGCGTTCAACGTGGCGGACTCGGCCATCACGCTGGGGGCAGCGTGTCTCATTCTGGATGAGCTGCTTCGCGTGCGGCGCGAGCGCTGACGCCACCGGCATCCCCCTGCAAGCCTTGCAACAGCCCGCCTCGCGCGGGCTGTTTGCTTTGTAGCGCCAGTTGCTCTTGTCGCATGCCGTGTCATGCGCATGTCACGGTCAGCGGTTGCAATGTAAACGTTTACATCAAATGTATTGCACCAAACTGCCATGAGCATTCTGGAAGTCGCCCGCGAGGCCGGTGTGTCGGTTGCCACCGTGTCGCGTGTTTTCAACGTGCCTGACAAAGTGGCCCCGGCCACGCGCGAGCATGTGGAGCACATCGCCCGCACCCTGGGCTATCTGCCCAACGCCAGCGCGCGCACCTTGCGCACCCAGCGCAGCCGCGTGCTGGGCGTGGTGTTGCCCACGCTCACCAACCCCGTGTTTGCCGAATGCCTGGAAGGCATTGCCCAGGCCGCCGTAGCGGGTGGCTACGCCATCTCGCCGTTCACCACCGACTACCGCCTGGACCAGGAAGACCGCGCCGTGAACCTGCTGCTGGCGGGCAACGTGGACGGGATGATCCTGGTGGTTTCGAACCCCGCCACCTCCACCGCACTGCAGCGGCTGGCCGAGGTGGGTCTGCCCTATGTGCTGGCCTACAACCACCACCCCGATCACCCCTGCGTATCGGTGAACAGCGAGCTGGCTGTGGCCGACGTGGTGACCCATCTGGCCACGCTGGGGCACCGCCGCATCGCCATGGTCAGCGGGCTGCTCAGCGCCTCTGACCGCGCGCAACAACGCTGCCGGGGCTACGCGCGCGGCATGGAGCAGGCAGGCCTGCGGGCCCATCCTGTGTTGCAGGTGCCCTTCGTGGCCGCTGCGCCAGAGGTGTTGGGCGAAGCCCTGAACAGCCAAGACCGCCCCACGGCCCTGGTGTGTTCCAACGACCTGCTGGCCATCCGCAGCATCCGCGCCGCGCACCTGGCGGGCCTGGCGGTGCCGCGCGACCTGAGCGTGGTGGGCTTCGACGGCATTGCGCTGGGGCAAGACCTCACTCCGCAACTGAGCACCGTGGTGCAACCCAATGCCGACATCGGCCGCCACAGCGTGGAGCTGCTGGCCCAGGCCGTGGCCAGTGGCAACCCGCTGGGGCCCGACATGGGTCTGACGCTGGCGCACCAGTTCCGCGCTGGCGAGTCCTGCGCACCGCCCGCCTCTTCCCTTGTTCCTCCCCTCACCTGAACCCAAGGAGCTGATCCATGAAAACAACCCTCAAAAACTTCACCCGCGCCACGCTGCTGGCCTGGGGCCTGGCAGTCGGTGCCACGGCCATGGCGCAAAACGCCATCTGCTACAACTGCCCGCCCGAATGGGCCGACTGGGGCAGCCAGATCAAGGCCATCAAGGCCAAGACCGGCATCACCGTGCCACCAGACAACAAGAACTCCGGCCAGTCGCTGGCCCAGCTGGTGGCAGAAAAAGCCAGCCCCGTGGCGGATGTAACCTACCTGGGTGTGACCTTCGCCATCCAGGCGCAAAAGGACAGCGTGGTGGCCGCCTACAAGCCCGCTGCATGGGCCGAGATTCCCGATGGCCTGAAGGACCCTGCAGGCCACTGGTTCACAATCCACTCGGGCACCCTGGGCTTCATGGTCAATGTGGATGCACTCAAGGGCAAGCCCGTGCCGCAGTCCTGGGCCGACCTGCTCAAGCCCGACTACAAGGGCCTCATCGGCTACCTGGACCCGGCATCGGCCTTCGTGGGCTATGTGGGCGCTGTGGCAGTGAACCAGGCGCGCGGCGGCACGCTGGACAACTTCGGCCCTGGCATCGACTACTTCAAGGCGCTGCAGAAGAACGAGCCCATCGTTCCCAAGCAAACGTCTTACGCCCGTGTACTGTCGGGCGAGATCGCGATCCTGCTGGACTACGACTTCAACGCCTACCGCGCCAAGTACAAGGACAAGGCCAATGTGCAGTTTGTGATCCCCACTGAAGGCACGGTGGTGGTGCCCTACGTGATGAGCCTGGTGGCCAACGCGCCGCACGCCGACAACGGCAAGAAGGTGCTGGACTTTGTGTTGTCGGACGAAGGCCAGGCGCTGTGGGCCAATGCCTACCTGCGCCCCGTGCGCGCCAGCGCCATGTCCAAGGAGGTGCAGGCCCGCTTCCTGCCTGCCAGCGAATACGCACGCGCCAAAACGGTGGACTACAGCAAGATGGCCGCAGTGCAAAAGGCCTTCTCGGACCGCTACCTGAAAGAAGCCCAGTAAGCCGGGGCGAGCTGGAGAGATGCACATGCGCCACAACAGCTTTGCTCCATCCCGCGCGCTGCTGCTGGCGTGTACCGCACCTGCCGTGGCATTCTTTGCAGCGTTCTGGCTGCTGCCCATCGTGCAGCTGATTGCGCTGCCCGCCAGCAAGGGCTGGGAGACCTACTTTGTGGTGCTCACCCACCCGCGCTACCTGCAAAGCCTGCTGCAGACACTGGGGCTGTCCCTGGCGGTGACGCTGGCCACCCTGGTGCTGGGCGCGGCCGTGGGCATCACGCTGGCGCGGCACCGTTTTACAGGGCAGCAGCTGCTGCTGTCGCTGCTGACGTTGCCGCTGTCGTTTCCAGGCGTGATCATTGGTTTTTTCATGATCTTGCTCGGTGGCCGCCAAGGCTTGGTGGCCGACCTGACGGACGCGCTGGGCCTGGGCCGCGTCACGTTTGCCTACGGCCTGGCCGGGCTGTTCCTGGCCTATCTGTACTTCTCGCTGCCACGGGCCGTTGCGACCTACACAGCGGCGGCCGGGGCCATGGATGCGGCGCTGGAAGAAGCCGCCCGCTCGCTGGGCGCGCCGCGCTGGCGGGTGGTGTGCGACGTGTGGGTGCCCGAACTCGCGCCCACCACGCTGTCGTGCGGGGCCATTGTGTTCGCCACGGCCATGGGCGCGTTTGGCACCGCGTTCACGTTGTCCAGCAAGTTCGAGGTGCTGCCCATCACCATCTACAACGAGTTCACCAACTACGCCAACTTTGCACTGGCCGCCAGCCTGTCGATCACCCTGGGGCTCATCACCTGGGTGGTGCTGTGGCTGTCCCGCCGTGTTGCGGGCCCGGCACCGGCTGCCGGGGCGTAACCACCACCATGCGCACGACCCAACAAGCCTCCTTCCCCCTGCTGGCGCTCACGGCGCTGGTGGCGGCGTTCATGCTCGCCCCCATCGCGCTGTCGGTGATGGCGGGGCTCGTCAACAACTACAGCACTGGCATTTCCAGCGGGCTCACCACACGATGGCTGCACGAGGTGTGGGACCTGTACGGTGGCACCGTGGGCTGGTCGCTGGGCCTTGCGCTGCTGTGTGTGCTGGGCAACCTGCTGATCGGGGTGCCCTGTGCCTATGCGCTGGCACGCAGCCGCTCGCGCGCCGCACGCCTGTTTGAAGAACTGCTGACCTTGCCAGTGGCCGTGCCCGGCCTGGCCAGCGCGCTGGCCTTGATCCTGGCCTACGGCACGCTGCAAGGCTTTCGCACCAGCTTTGCGTTCATCCTGGTGGGGCACATGGTGTTCACCCTGCCGTTCATGGTGCGCACCGTGGGCGCTGCATTCCAGCGCAAGGAGCTGCTCTCGCTCGAAGAGGCGGCACGCTCGCTGGGTGCCAGCTTCGGGCAGCGCTTTCTGGGTGTGCTGGTGCCCGCCGTGCTGCCCGCCATCGTGGCGGGCAGCCTGATGGTGTTCACGCTGTCGGTGGGCGAATTCAACCTCACCTGGATGCTGCACACCCCGCTGACCCGCACCCTGCCCGTGGGCCTGGCCGACAGCTATGCGTCCATGCGCATCGAGATCGGCTCCGCTTACACGCTGGTCTTTCTTATCGTCATCCTGCCCGTGCTGTGGGGCCTGCAGGCCGTCGGCACCCTGATCGAAAAACACCATGGAACTTGAACGCACGCGCGTGGAGATAAACCAATGCGCCAAAACCTACCCTGATGGCACGCGGGGCCTGCGGCCGACCGACCTCACTGTGGAGCCCGGCGAGGTCGTCGCCTTGCTGGGGCCATCGGGCTGCGGCAAGACCACACTGCTGCGCCTGATTGCCGGGCTGGAGGCGCCCGATGAAGGCAGCCGCATTGCCTTTGGCGGCACCGACGTGACGCGCCTGCCCATCGAGCAGCGTGGCATCGGCATGGTGTTCCAGCACTACGCCTTGTTCCCGCAAATGACGGTGGCCGCCAACATCGGCTACGGCCTCAAGATCCGCAACGTGCCCGAGGCCGAGCGCCGCCGCACCGTGGGCGAGCTGGTGGACCTGGTGCGCCTGCAAGGGTTGGAACACAAGCGCCCCGCCGAGCTCTCCGGCGGCCAGCGCCAGCGTGTGGCCCTGGCCCGCGCCGTGGCGGTGCGCCCCCGCGTGCTGCTGCTGGACGAGCCCTTGACCGCGCTGGATGCCAAACTGAAGGAGTCCCTGCGCGACGAGTTGGCCGACCTGCTGCGGCGCCTGCACATCACAGCCATCCATGTCACCCACGACCAGCAGGAAGCCCTGGCCATTGCCGACCGCCTGGCGGTGATGCACGCGGGCCAGATCGTGCAGGTGGGCGATGGCGAGACGCTGTACCGCGCGCCCACCCACCCCTTTGTGGCGCAGTTTCTGGGCCGCGTGAACCGGCTCCAGCGGGACGCCGCCGCAAGCGCCCAGGCCGTGTTGATGCTGGGTGGGCTGCCTCTGCCCTGCCCTGCCGCCGTGCAGGCCCACACGGCCTTGCTCGTGCGGCCTGAAGACATCGAGGTGTCGGCCCTTCAAACTGGCTGGGGTCAGGCCGAAGTCACGCGCCGCAGCTTTCTGGGCGACCGCGTGCAACTGGTTCTGACCCTGGCCGACCAGCCCCCGCTGATGGCCGATGTGCCGCGCGACCACCCCGCCCGCACGGGCGACACCGTGGGCGTGCGCATCGCCCCCGAGCGCCTCATGCCCTGCCACGAAACCAGCGACTGACCCAGCCAGCCCTACCCCGCCTGCACGCCTTTTAGCCATGACCACCACGCTGCTGCTCCAACTGTCTGACCCCCACATCCGCGAGCCCGGCCGCCTGGCCTATGGCCGCATCAATACCGCGCCCTATCTGGCCGAGGCCGTGGCCAGCGTGAACCGGCTGCCGCAGGCGCCCCATGCCGCCGTCATCACTGGCGACCTGACAGACTTTGGCCGCGCCGCCGAATACGAGCACCTGCGCGCCCTGCTCATGCCGCTGAACATGCCGGTGTACCTGCTGCCCGGCAACCACGACAGCCGCGAGCAGATGCGCGCGAGCTTTCCGCAGCACCACTACCTGGGGTCCGAGGGCTTCATCCAGTACAGCGTGCCGGTGGGCGGCATGCAGCTCATCGCGCTCGATACCGTGGTGCCCGGCGCCAGCGAGGGCAGCCTGTGCACAGAGCGCCTGCAATGGCTGGAGGAAGAGCTGGCACGCCACACCAGCCGCCCGGTGGTGATCGCCATGCACCACCCACCGTTTCGCACGCTGATTGGCCACATGGACGACATCGGCCTGCGCGAAGGCGCCGATGCGCTCGAAGCCATCGTGGCCCGCCACCCGCAGGTGGAGCGTGTGATCTGCGGGCACCTGCACCGGGCCATCCAGGTGCGGTTTGGCGGCACCATCGCGGCCACCGTGCCATCGCCCGCGCACCAGGTGCGGCTGGACCTGGCGCCCGACGCCGCGTCGGCCTGGATGCTGGAGCCGCCCGGCTTTGCGCTGCACGCCCTGCCTGCGGGGGGGCGGCTGGTCAGCCACACCGTGGCCAGCGGCCAATACGCGGGGCCCTACCCGTTTCATGACGGCGGGCAGCTGATCGACTGAAAAAACGGGCCCTGGCGACAAGACCTCCACCGCCGAGCACCCAGCCGCGACAGGGTCATCGCTGCACAACTCCTCAATCAGGAGTATGCTTATATGTCAGTTTTGTGACAAATGGTCCGGGTGCCGCAGTATTTTCTGCGCGCTCTTCATCCCGGAAGCCGAGCAGCCAGGCTCATGCCTCCCCGCCTGCCGCCGCCTACGGGCACAGAAATGAATGAAACCGCTTCCCTGCACGGGCGCCAGCTTTAACGCTTGCGTCTGCGCAGTGCATGGCGCATGCTCGTTTGGGTGGACACAAGAAGAAGAAACAACGGTTTTTCATGAAGCATCTCTTGAATCTGTTGGCAGCGGTGTCGCTGCTGATCTGGGGCACCCACCTGGTGCGCACCGGCATCCTGCGTGTCTTTGGCGCCAATTTGCGCCAGTTGATCGCGCACAGCGTCAGCAACCGGTTCACGGCCGTGCTGTCGGGCATCGGGGTGACCGCCGTGGTGCAGTCGAGCACGGCCACGGCGCTCATCGTGTCCTCGTTCGTGGGCCAGGGCCTGGTGGGCCTGCCCGCCGCGCTGGCTGTGATGCTGGGCGCCGACGTGGGCACGAGCGTGATGGCGGTGGTGTTCTCGATGGATTTGTCCTGGCTGTCGCCCCTGTTCATCTTCGCGGGTGTGGTGCTGTTCATCTCGCGCAAGGACACGGCCGTGGGTCGGGTGGGCAGGGTGCTGATCGGCCTGGGGCTGATGCTGCTGGCGCTGCGCCTCATCACCGAATCGACCACGGTGCTCACCCAGTCACCCACGGTGCGTACGCTGCTCGGGGCGCTGACCAGCGACCTGCTGCTGGAGATCTTCACCGGCGCCATCCTGGCCATCGTGGCGTATTCGAGCCTCGCCACCGTGCTGCTCACCGCCGCGCTGGCAGGCTCCGGCGGCATCCCGCCCGACGTGGCGCTAGGCCTGGTGCTGGGCGCCAACCTCGGCAGCGGCGTACTGGCGGTGCTGACCACGATGAAGGCCAACGTGCAAACGCGCCAGGTGCCACTGGGCAACCTGTTCTTCAAGATCATTGGCGTCATCATCATGACCCCGCTCACCGGGCTGTGGCTGCAGCATGTGCGCCCCTACGTGCCCGAAATCGCAGCACTGGTGGTGCTGTTCCACCTGGCATTCAACGTGGTGGTGGGCATCATCTGCATCGGCCTGACGGGCACAGTGGCGCGCGTGGTGCAACGCCTGCTGCCTAAGGAAAAGGCGCAGGCTGCGGGCACCCGCCCCCAGCATCTGGACCCCTCCGCCCTGGCCACGCCCTCGCTGGCCATTTCGTGCGCCGCGCGCGAGGCCCTGCACCAGGCCGACGTGGTCGAATCCATGCTGCTGGGCCTGCACAAGGTGATCCGCACCGACGACCTGCAGCTGGCGCAGGACCTGCGCAAACTGGACGACGAGGTGGACGGCCTGTACTCGGCCATCAAGTACTACATGACCAAGATCTCGCGCGAGGCCCTGGATGAACGCGAGGGCCGCCGCTGGGCCGACATCATCAGCTTCACGATCAACATGGAGCAGATCGGCGACATCATCGAGCGCGTGCTGATCGACATCGAGGACAAGAAGATCAAGAAGGGTCGCCAGTTCTCCGAAGCGGGCATGGAAGAAATCAACGAACTGCACGCCCGCCTGATCGACAACCTGCGCCTGGCGATGAGCGTGTTCCTCAACGGCAGCGTGCGCGATGCGCAAAAGCTGCTCGAAGAAAAAGCCCGCTTTCGCGACCTGGAACACGCGTATTCCGCCACCCACCTGGCGCGCCTGTCGGACAACACGGTGCAAAGCATCGAGACCAGTTCGCTGCACATCGACCTGATCAGCGAACTCAAGCGCATCAACTCGCTGCTGTGCTCGGTGGCCTACCCGATTCTGGAATCGGCCGGAGCACTGGCGCCCAGCCGGCTAAGGGCGATGGCGGACCAGGCTTGAGAAGCGCCTTCAGCAGAAATTCAAGCCTTTTCTGGTCTCTAGCGCTTTATCCATAAGCGCTAAAAGCTATTATTTTTATAGCAAAACCTCACCACTGCCGCTGTGCGGCGTTGTCTCGCCGTCACTCCACGTCCGCCACGTAGCGCTGCAGCCCCGTCCACAACGCATCCAGCGTGACCTTGCAGCGCGGGCTGGCGCGCAGGTCTTCGTGCATCACCACCCAGGTTTCCAGCCCGTACACAAACTGCTGTGGCAACACATGCACCAGCGCCGGGGTGCTACGGCGCGCCAGTGCCACCTGGCAAACGCCAATGCCGCCCCCGGCGCGCATGAAAGCCAGTTGCGCCACATCGCTGTCGCTGCGCACTGCAAACTGGTCGCGCCGCCACGCGGGCACCGCCTTTTGCGCGGCGCGCAAAAAGGGCGTTTCTGCATCAAAACCAATCAGGCGGTGGTGGGGGAGGTCGGCCAGCGTCTCGGGCACGCCGTGCGCCTGCAGGTAGCTGGGGTGGGCGTGCAGTCCCAAGGGAATGCTGCCGACGCGGCGGGCGATCAATGCGTCCTGGCGGGGCTCGGTCATGCGGATGGCGATGTCGGCCTCGTGCTGCAGCAGGTCCTGCACGCGATTGCTGAGCACCAGTTCCACCGTCAGCGCCGGGTGCTCGGCTTGCAGTTGCGCCAGGATGGGCGGCAGCACCTCCACGCCGATCACCTCGCTGGCCGTCACCCGCACCGTGCCCCGCACGCCGCCGCCATGGCTGTCGGCTGCGCGCACCAGGGCAGCGGCGGTGTGGCCCATGGCTTGCGCGTAGGGGCGCAGCGCCAGCGCCGCCTCGGTCGGCAGCAGGCCCTGCTGCGAGCGGGTGAACAGCACCAGTCCCAGCGCCTGCTCCAGCGCCGCAATGTGGCGCCCCACCGTGGGTTGTGTCACCCCCAGCGCGCGGGCTGCGCCCGAGAGCGATCCCTCTTGCACCACGCCCAGGTACGAGCGGTACAGCTCCCAGCCAATGTCTTTGTGTGCAGGTTGTGTCATACACAAATGTATAGCCATGCGCTGATTTTCGGTAATTCCATTTCACAACACCCACGACCACACTGCATCCATCACCACTTTTTTTGGAGCAAAACATGGCAAACACAGGCAATACGGTTCTGGTTCTCGGTGCGACCGGGGGCATCGGTGGCGAAGTGGCGCGGCAGCTGCGCGACCGGGGATGGCAGGTGCGCGCACTGCACCGGGGCGTGGCGCAGGCCGGGGAGCAACGCGACGGCATGGCCTGGATTCGCGGCGACGCGATGCGGCGCGAGGACGTGGTAGCCGCTGCCGCAGGCTGCGACGTGATCGTGCACGCGGTCAACCCGCCCGGCTACCGGCGCTGGAGCGAGCTGGTGCTGCCGATGATCGACAACACCATTGCGGCGGCCACCGCAGTGGGTGCCACCGTGGTGCTGCCCGGCACGATCTACAACTACGGGCCCGACGCCTTCCCAGTGCTGCGCGAGGACTCACCGCAGCGCCCCCACACCCGCAAGGGCACTGTGCGCGTGGAGCTGGAGCGGCGCCTGCAGCAGGCGACCCAGCCCCACCCGCTGCGCGCGGGCACCTGCCGCGTGCTCATCGTGCGGGCGGGGGACTACTTTGGCCCCCAGGTGGGCAACAGCTGGTTCTCGCAAGGCCTCGTCAAGCCCGGCCAACCCGTGAAGGCGGTGAACCTGCCCGGCGCACCCGGCGTGGGCCACCAATGGTCATACCTGCCCGACGTGGCGCGCACCATGGTGCAGTTGCTGGAGCGCCGCGCCACACTGCCCGCGTTTGCACGCTTTCACATGGCCGGGCACTGGGACGCCGACGGCACGCAGATGGCCGCCGCGATTGGCCGCACCGTGGTGGCACATGGTGGTGCGGCCCCGCACGTGCGGGCCTTTCCGTGGTGGCTGGTCACACTCGCCTCGCCGTTTGTGGCCACGCTGCGCGAACTGCGGGAGATGCGCTACCTGTGGAGGCAACCGGTGCGCATGGCCAACGACCCGCTGCGCGCCGTGCTGGGCGAAGAGCCCCACACGCCGCTGGACGCGGCGGTGCAGGCCACGCTGTTGGGTTTAGGCTGCCTGTCAGGGGCCAAAGCGCCGCTCACAGCCCCAGGAAACCCGCAATCACCAGCCCGGCTTCCAGCGTGAACCGGCCCTGGGCAACCTGCGCGCGCACCTCTTCCAAGGGCAGCAGTGCAAACTCGTCCACCTCGCCGTCCTGGTTGTCGGGCGCCATGCCCTCTGGCACCACGGCGCGGAACCAGTCGATGCGCTCGACCATGTACCCCGCGCCGCCCCCCTCGCTGCTGGGGCGGCTGAACAGCACATGGCCACCGTGCGCCACGCCGGCAAGGGTGTGCACATGCAGCCCGGCTTCTTCCCAGGTCTCGCGCACCAGAGCTTGGGGCAACGAGTCGGCGGCCGAGATCATGCCGCCCATCAGCGTGTCCCACAGGCCTGGGTCGTTGGGTTTGTTCAGCGAACGCTTTTGCACCCACATGCGCCCATCGGGTGCCAGGCCCACCAGGTGCACGGCGCAGGTGGTGATGCCCAGCACACGCACGGCACCCCGCTCCACGGTGCCCACGACTTCGCCGCTGGGGTTGGTCACCGCCAGTTGCTCGTTGCGCCACGGGCCACACAGGTTGGCGTCGCGCAGCGCTTCGGCCAGGGTGTTCAGGGCGTCGGTGGTGGCGTTGACGTTGGCATCAGAGGCAGCTTCGGGCGGCAGATGCAGACTCCATGCAGGGGCGCCGCCATGCTCACCCATTGATAGCTGGTAGCGCTTATCCAATAAGCGCTGGAGGCTTATTTTGCTTAGAAATCCTTCCGCCACCGACCCTACCACCTGCCCCGCCACCCGCAAGGGTTGGCGTGGCTGGCGGGCGGGCTGGTGCGCCAGTTGCCGCGCGCCCACCAGCCACTGGTCGAACGATGCGCCGGGGTAGGAGGCTGTCACAGCGTGAGAATGGTGCAGCCCGTGGTCTTGCGTGCTTCCAGGTCGCGGTGCGCCTGCTGCACGTCGGCCAGCGGGTAGCGCTGGTCGATGTGGATCTTCACCTGCCCACTGGCCACCACGGCAAACAGGTCGTCGGCCATGGCCTGCGTGCTTTCGCGCGTGGCGATGTGGGTGAACAGCGTCTGGCGAGTGACGTAGAGCGAGCCCTTGGCGCCCAGCGAACCCGGTGCAAACGGTGCCACGGGGCCCGAGGCGTTGCCGAAGCTGGCCATGAGGCCAAAGGGACGCAGGCAGTCGAGTGACTTGTCCCAGGTGTCCTTGCCCACCGAGTCGTACACCACCTTCACGCCCTTGCCGCCGGTGATCTCTTTGACCCGGGCTGCGAAATCTTCTTTTTGATAGTTGATGGCGTGCGCCGCGCCGTTGGCCAGGGCCAGCTGGCACTTGGCATCGGTGCCTGCCGTGCCGATGAGCTGCAGTCCCAGCGCCTTGGCCCACTGGCTGGCGATCAGGCCTACCCCACCCGCAGCGGCGTGGAACAGCACATGGTCGCCGGGCTGCAGGCCTTCCACGGGCAGCGTCTTCTTGAGCAGGTACTGCGCCGTCAGGCCCTTGAGCATCATGGCCGCGCCCGTCTCAAAGCTGATGGCATCGGGCAGCTTGCACACACACTTGGCGGGCATCACCCGCACTTCGCAATAAGCGCCGGGGGGCTGGCTGGCGTAGGCAGCGCGGTCGCCCACCTTCAGGTGCGCAACGCCCTCGCCCACGGCTTCGACCACGCCCGCGCCTTCCATGCCGATGGTGGCGGGCATGTTCAGGGGGTACAACCCCGTGCGGTGGTACACGTCGATGAAGTTCAGGCCGATGGCGTGGTGGCGGATGCGGATCTCGCCGGGGCCGGGCTCGCCCACGGTGACGTCAACGATGTGAAGTTCTTCGGGACCACCGTGCTGGCGGATCTGGACGGCAAGGCTCATGGCAAAACGCTCCTGGATAACGGGTGTTGAACGGGTCCCCAACGGGCATGGATAGGGCCTGTAACGGGCGAGACAAACGGCGGCCATCCTGCCATGAATCTGAAAGCCTTGTCCTGCCCTGCACCGTTACAGTGCAGCCCATGACTCAAAGACTCACGCCCGGTACGGCGGCGCTGCTGGTGATACCGCCGCTGCTGTGGGCTGGCAACGCCGTCACAGGCCGGCTGGTGCACGACCTGATCCCGCCCATCACGCTCAATTTCATCCGCTGGGTGCTGGCTTTCTTCATCCTGCTGCCGCTCGCGTACAACGTGCTGCGCAAGGACAGCCCGCTGTGGCCCCACTGGCGCCGCTATGCACTGCTGGGGCTGCTCGGCATTGGCCTGTACAACGCGCTGCAGTACATGGCGCTGCAGACTTCCACGCCCATCAACGTGACGCTGGTGGGCTCCAGCATGCCGGTGTGGATGCTGGCCGTGGGGGCGCTGTTCTTTGGCGCGACGGTCACGCGGCGGCAGCTGCTGGGCGCGCTGCTGTCGATGTGTGGCGTGCTGCTGGTGCTCAGCCGGGGCGAGTGGTCGCAGCTGCTGGCTTTTCGCCTCGTGCCAGGCGATGTGTTCATGCTGCTGGCCACCATCTCGTGGGCGTTCTACAGCTGGCTGCTGTCGCGCACCAGCGAGCCCGCCCGCATCCGGGGCGACTGGGCCGCTTTTTTGATGGCGCAGATGGTGTTTGGCCTGGCATGGTCGGGCAGCTTCGCGGGCGTGGAATGGGCGATGGGCCACACCCACATCGCATGGGGCTGGCCGCTGATCGCAGCGCTGGCTTTCATCGCCGTGGGCCCCGCCGTGCTGGCCTATCGCTGCTGGGGCGTGGGGGTGGAGCGCGCCGGGCCTGCGGTGGCGGGCTTCTTCGTGAACCTCACCCCGCTGTTTGCGGGCATCCTGTCGGCCGCCTTTTTAGGGGAAACCCCACAGCTTTTCCACGGTGTGGCATTCGCACTGATCGTGGGCGGGATCGTGGTGTCGTCGCGGCGATAGCGGCAGGCGGGATCAGCCTGCTGCGCCTTCGGCCGAGGCTTGTGTTGCGGCCTGCTGCAACAAGACTTCGAGCTCCGATACCGGCCCGGGCATGCCCAGCAAATAGCCCTGAAAGAGCTGGCAGCCATAGTCTGCCAGCAGGGCTTTCTGCTGTGCGGTTTCCACACCTTCGGCAATCACATCCAGCTCCAGGTTGCGCGCCATGCCGATGATGGTCTGCACGATCACGTCGTCGGTGTGCCGCACACCCAGGTTGCGCACAAAGGACTGGTCGATCTTGAGCTGGTCCAGCGGCAGCCGCGTGAGGTAGGCCAGCGACGAGTAGCCCGTGCCGAAGTCGTCCACCGAAAAGCGCACACCCTTGGTCTTGAGCAGGCCCATCTTGGCAATGGTGTCGTCCACGTTGTCCAGCACCAGCGACTCGGTCAGCTCCAGCTTGAGCAGGTGGGGCCGCGCGCCGGTCTCGCGCAGCACCTCGACCACGCGGGCCACGAAGTCGCGCTGGCGGAACTGCCGGGCGCTCACGTTGACCGACAGCGGTACGTGCCGGTAGCGGGCATCGTTCTCCCACGCCGCCAGCTGCTCGCACGCGGTGCGCAGCACCCAGTGGCCCATGGGCACGATGAGTTCGCTTTCTTCTGCCACGCCTATGAAGGCGCTCGGCGCAATCAGGCCGCGCTCGGGATGGATCCAGCGGATCAGCGCCTCGGCGCCCACGATGCGCCCGTCCAGATGGAACTGGGGCTGGTAGTGCAGCGCGAACTGCCGCGCGGCCAGCGCGGCCTGCAGATCCCCCTCCAGCTGCGCGCGCACGCTGATGGCAATCTGCATCTGCGGATCGAAAAAACACAGCGCATTGCGGCCCTGCGACTTGACCTGGTACATGGCGATGTCGGCCTGTTTGAGCAGATCGACCGAGGGCTGCAGCGCCCCGCCCATGAGCGTGGCCCCAATGCTGGGCGTGCTGTGGTGGCTGAGCCCGGCCAGCGAGTACGGCATGTTGAGCGTGCGCAGGATCTTTTCGCCCACGCGGCGCGCATAGGCAGCCGCCTCTTCGCTGTGCAGCGACAGCTCGTGCAGCATGACCACGAACTCGTCTCCCCCCAGGCGCGCCACGGTGTCCTCGCGGCGCACGCAGGTCTTCAGGCGCTCTGCCACCTGGCGCAGCAGCATGTCGCCCACCTCATGGCCCATGGTGTCGTTCAGCGTCTTGAAGTGGTCCAGATCCAGGAACAGCAAGGCCCCGTACTGCCCGCTGCGCACACTGGCCGCAATCACCTGCTGCATGCGGTCCATCAGCAGCCGGCGGTTGGGCAGATTGGTCAGAGGGTCGTAGAAGGCCAGGCTCTCAATCTCAGCGCTGGCGCGGCGCAGGGCCGTCACGTCGTGGTAGGTGATGACCAGCCCGCCTTCGGGCGTGGGCCGTTCGGTGATCTGGATCGTGCGGCCATTGGGCAGCACCTGCTCATGGGGCTCATGGTGCTGGTTCTGCTTGAGCAGCCGCAGCTCCACCCAGCGCATGCGTTCTTCCTCGCTGGCGCGCGGCAGATGGTGCCGGGCGGTCTCTTCCATCACGCGCCGAAACGGCACCATGGGCGCCATCACGGCGCGCAGCCAGGGGAAAATTTCCTCAAACCGGCTGTTCCATTGCACCACGCGCTGCTCGCCGTCGAGCAGAACAAAACCACTCACCATCGACTCCAGTGCCTGGTCGAGGGTGGCCTTGGACTGCGCAATGGCAAGCCGCGCCTGGGACATGCGGTCCAGGTAGCGCAGCGCCAGGTTGCCCGCTGCCACGATCATGGCCACAAACAACAGACCCGTCAGTGCAATGGCGTTGCGCTGGTCGCGCCAGCCTGCCAGCGCATCGCGCAGCGGAATGCTCGCCGAGATGCGCAGGTCCTGGTACAGGATGGGTCGGTAGACCACCAGCGCCGGCTCGCCACTCAAGCGGGCGGGTGCCTTCCACGCCTGCCCCAGGGCGGCCACCTCCTGCAGTGGCGGGGACAGCACGGGCGTGATCGCCTCTTCGCGGTTGGGCGCGCTCAGCAGCAGCAGCCCTCCGGCACGCTCCAGCGTCACTTGCAGGCCTGTGATGTCCACACCCTGGACCAGCACCGAGCTGAGCGCCCCCACCGGCAATTCGGCAATGGCCACCACAAGGGAACTGTCGGCCATGCGCAGGTGGCGCGCAAAATACAGCACGCGCTCGGCAGTCGCAAAGCTCACCACCGGCGGGCTGATCATCAGGGTGGAAACGGGCTGCTCCAGCACAGACGCCAGAAAACCGGGAGGCAGCTGCAGCGGCAGCGCACTGCCAGCCGCATCGGAAGAGGCGATGGTCTTGCCGTTCGCGTCCAGCAGCGCCACATAGCGCACCATCAGGTTCTGCCGAGCGGAGCTGCGCAGGCGCTGGCTTGCAAGGTCAGGGTCCACCCATTCGCTCATCGAACCCGACAGGCCCAGCAGTTCGTCCATGCTGGCCAGCAGCACGTCCACCGCCAGCAGGGAACGATTGAGCGCCGCTTCGGCACCCGCCACAAAACGGGTGGCCTGGGCTTCGTAATCGTCCAGCGCCACCTTGCGAGCGTTCCATACCAGCGCGGCAGACACCATCACCACCGCCGCAATGAACACCGCCGCCCCGGCCCATACAAAGGCCCTGATGCGCAGTGGGGTCGTGGTATCCCTCATTTCGCCGGGGCCGCAGCCAGGCCACGGACGGGACCGATCGTCTGGTTCCACACCTGGGCGCAACGCGGCCCGCAGCGCTGCACCCAGCGCGGCAGCACGGTGGAGGCAAGGATCTCCTGGCGGCTGCGTTCATCCTGCGCAGACACCGGCACCACCACCATGCTGCCCTTGCGTCCCCCCACACAGGCGGGGATGCCACGGTTGCAGGCCATGCCGTCGGAGGTTTCGCGCTCGGACTCCTCCCAGATGGCGGCCTCCAGCCGGGGCAGCTCGCGCCGCAGCAGGGCCCGCAGATCGGGTGGCAGAGCCTCCCAGGCGGCCTTGTTGGCGCTGAACACCGCCAGTCCCCAAGTCACGGGCAGCGCATGCACATGGGAGGTCATGGTATGCAGCCCCAGCGTGTTGCCCGACATGGTGCCGGTGATGGCGCACTCGGTATTGCCCGCCGTGAGGCTGGGCACGATCTGCGCGAAGCCAGTCAGCACGGGGATGCCGCCGAGCGCCCCGACAAAATCCGCCTGGGTGGATGACGACACGCGCGTGCGGCGCCCGGCCAGATCGGCCAGCCCGCGCAGGGGCTTCTTGCAAAACACCACCTGGGCCGGATACACATACATCGCCAGCGCCTCCACGCCGTGCTGGTCACGCAGACTCTTCTCCAGGTAAGGGCGAAACGCCGCCAGCGTGGTCTTGAGCGTGGCAATGTCGGGGTTCAGCCCCGCCAGATCGGGTGCGGTGTACTCGGGGTACTGGGCCGTGAACGAGCTCATGAGCGTGGTGCCAAAAGGCACCACACCCAGCTGCAGCAGGCGCAGCATTTCGGCGCCAGGCACGCCCGCTCGGTCAAAGGGCACGATTTCAGCGTCAAACCGGCCACCGCTCAAGCGGAGCAGTTCCTTGCTCCAGAAGGGCTCTTCCTGCCGGGTGTACTGGTTGATACCTGCCAGCCCCCCCACGATGCGCAGCTTGTAGGGCGCAGTGGCCGCTGCCGGGGTGGCCGCAGGCTGGCCCACAGCCTGTGGCGAACAACCCAGCGCGGCCCATGCCACGCACAGTGCAGCGATGCGGTGCAGAAGGCGGGAAGTCACAGCGGGTTTGGGCTGCATGGCAACTTCTGGCTCGTCAACCGGGGGGCAGTGGACGGCCACCGCCGCGCACCCTTCATGCCCAGGGCCATGCCAGCGCCCCAGCGGCATCCATGGATCGCATAGAGGTCTGGAAGGCCGCCCTGGGGAGGGATGCGCGGTGTCATGTTCCGGTACTTTCGGGTTGGAATGCTGGGGCACCATTCTTCACCAAGTTTTCCCCCTCGGCGGGCAAAGCTGTCTGCAAAACGCCACGCCCTGCCGCCAGGGAATCTCCTTCGCCCGCCAGTGACCACAGACGACGGGTTGACCTTCTGTCTCAACCCGGGTCAGAAGGTCCCAGGATAAGCGCCGCCGTCCGCCAGCACGTTCTGCCCGGTCATATAACCCGCCTGCTGGCTGCACAGGAAAGCGCAGATGGCACCAAACTCCTGCGCCGTGCCATACCGCCCTGCCGGAATCTGGGCCTGCTGTTGCGCGCGAACATCGTCCACGCTCTTGCCAGCCTTACCGGCAGCAGCGGTCACGGTGGCGGCCAGTCGGTCGGTGTCGAACTTGCCGGGCAAGAGGTTGTTGATGGTGACGCCCCGTGCAGCGATCTTGCTGCGCGAGACCCCCGCCACAAAGCCCGTGAGCCCGCTGCGCGCGCCGTTGGACAGGCCCAGGATGTCGATGGGCGCCTTCACCGCGCTGGAGGTGATGTTGACGATGCGGCCAAAGCCTCGCGCAGCCATGCCGTCCACTGTGGCCTTGATCAGTTCGATGGGGGTGAGCATGTTGGCGTCCACGGCCTTGATCCATGCATCGCGGTCCCAGTCGCGGAAGTCGCCCGTGGGCGGGCCGCCGGCATTTGTCACCACGATGTCAAAGTCACGGCCCGGGCCACCTGTCACGGAGAACACGGCAGCACGGCCCTCGGCGGTGGTGATGTCAGCAGCTACCGCCAGCACCGTCGGTTTGGAGCTTTTTTGGCCGCCAGCGCTTTCCTGCATTGCGCCTTCAGCTACCAATTGTGTAGCAGCCTGCTCCAGCGCCTGGGCATTGCGGGCGTTGATGACCACATTGACGCCCTCACGCACCAGGGCCAGCGCACAGCCATAGCCCAAACCCTTGCTCGCGCCACACACCAGCGCCCATTTGCCTGCGATACCCAAATCCATAACAATCTCCGGTTCTGCTGCAAGCCGCAGCATTCACAGATCATCATAAGTGGAGAGCTGCAACATGAATTGGCTGCACCGCGGAGCCCTGGCCACCTGGCTGGCATGGGCCGCATTGGCACCCCTGGCAGGTAGCGCGCATGCGCAGGAGGCGGCCGTGGTCAAGCGTGCCACCCAGTTGCGCGACACCCCCGCCGACAGCGGTGCGAGCGTGGCCCCGCTGGAGGCCAACACCGTGGTCACGCGCAGCAACGAGCGCAAGGGCCCCTGGACCAAGGTGAGCACACAGCAAGGCGCCACCGGCTGGGTGCACATGTTCGACCTGGGACCGCAGTCGGGGTCGGCCACGCCCACCAACAACGCCGCCACCAGCGGCCTGCGAGGCCTGGGCGGGCTGTTTGGCGGCAACAGCGGCTCCACCACCACGGCCACGTCCACGGTGGGCATTCGTGGCCTGGATGCTGAAGACATCGCCAATGCGCAGCCCAATCCTGCCGCCGTCGGCCGGGCAGAAAGCCTGCGGGTGAATGCCGACCAGGCGCGCCAGTTCGCCAGCTCGGCGTCCCTGCAATCCCGGGATGTGCCCGCCCTGGCGCAGCCCGCACTGCCCACATCCAGTCGGGGCTCCGGCAGCGGGTCCAGCAACCCCTCCGACCCCAACTACAGCCCTAACTGAGGAAATGGCCATGAACCGGAATTCCACCTGGAAACGCCGCGCGCAGACGGCAGCCTTGTGCGCGCTGCTCGCCGCAGCGCCCCTGGCCGCCCACAGCCAGAACGTGATGAACATCCTCAACTCCCTGGGGGGCGGGCTGGGCTCGGCCATCACGGGGGGCAAAGCCGCTCCGGCGGCGCAGGGTGACGATCTGATCAGCCTGCTCACGCAGTCGATGGAGAACATCGACGAGGCCAAGGAAATCGAGATCGGCCGCCAGCTGGCCGCCCTGCTGCTGGGCGCCAAGCCCGCCCACCCGGACATGGCACTGCAGCGCTATGTGAACCGCCTGGGCCGGTGGGTGAGCCTGCAGTCGTCGCGCCCTGGCCTGCCGTGGACCTTTGTGGTGCTGGACGACGCAGGCTACAACGCCTTTGCCGCGCCGGGCGGCTATGTGTTCGTGACCAAGGGGCTCATTGACCGCTGCGCCGACGAGTCCGAGCTGGCGGGCATCCTGGCGCACGAGATCACGCACGTGACCTCCAAACACCACCTCCAGGCCATCCGGCAAAGCGCCATGGCGGGGGTCGGCACGCAACTGCTGGCCTCGCAGATCCGCACCAGCAACATCGCCGGGCAGCTCGTCAAGGACCAGCTGCTGTCGCTGTTCCGCACCGTCTACACCAAGGGGCTGAGCCAGTCCGACGAATTCGAGGCGGACCGCACCGGGGTGTCGCTGGCGGCCAAGGCGGGTTTTGACCCCTACGGTCTGGTCTCGGTGCTGCAGCAGCTGCGCACCGTCACGCCGGACAACCCCATGTTCACGCTGACGATGTCCACCCACCCCGCCGCACAGGCCCGTCTGGATTACCTGGAGCAGTCCATGGGCCGCCAGCTCGATGGGCTGGGCGGGTCGCGCGCATCGATTGCACAGCGCCTGGGCGGCAGTGCGCCTGCCAATGCACCAGCACCCTCTGCCCGGCCTGCAGCGGCAAAGAAGGCGGGATAAGTCACCCCCAAGGAGAGCGCGCACCCGCTCTCCGCTGCCAGGTCAGGGCGCTTGGCGGCGCGCCAATTGCGTGAACACAAAAATACCCGTGATCACCAGTGCCGTGCCCGCAGCCACCCACACCGTGAACGGCTCACCCAGAATCCACACCCCCATGAGGATGGTGGACAGCGGCCCCACCATGCCGGTCTGCGCGGTCATTCCAGCGCCCACGCGCTCAATGGCCATCATCACCATGAGCACGGGCGCAGCCGTGCAGAGCGTGGCGTTGAGGATAGACAGCCAGATCACCTCGGGCGCCACCACGGCAGCGCTGAAAGGCCGCAGCACCACAAACTGCAGCAGACACAGCAGGCACGCCACGGTGGTGGCCAGTCCCACCAGCCGCAGCGAACCCAGGCGCCGCACCATCTCGCCGCTGTAGACCAGATAGATGGCATAGCTCACCGCACTCAGGAACACCAGCAGGGTGCCCCAGGCTGCGTTGGTGCCCTGCAGGTTGGCTTCGTGGCCGAACACCAGCACCACGCCGCAGTAGCTGATCAGCATGCCCACCGCCTGCCCCCAGTGGATGCCGCGCCGATACAGCACCCAGCCCAGCATTACCACCAGCGTGGGGTTGAGATACAGGATCAGGCGCTCCAGGCTGGCACTGATGTAGGCCAGCCCTGCAAAGTCCAGAAAACTCGCCAGGTAGTAGCCCGTGAGCCCCAGCCCCAGCACGCCCAGCCAGTCCTTGCGGGTCAGGGGGGGCTTGCCCCGGCTGGCCCACCAGGCCATCACGGCGAAGATGGGCAGCGCAAACAGCATGCGGTACATGATGAGCGTGACCGCATCAACACCGTGGCGGTACGCCAGCTTGACGATGATGGCCTTGCCGCTGAAGGCGATGGAGCCCAGCAGGGCCAGGGCAAGACCGGTTGCTACGTTTTTTGTAGCTGCTTGCGCTTGTTCAGATTGCGGTGGAGCCACTTTTTCTTCAAATCCTGATCTGGCGGCAGCCGGTCAATACCCCGCCACTTGGCCGTCGCGACGCGGATCGCTGGCGGCCACATAGCCCTGTACTTTGGGATCGCCCATGCGCCAGATGAACTGGCCGGCGCCAAAGTCCTGGTAGGAATCCTGGATCACCTCCATGCGGTGCCCCAGGCCCAGCAGGCCCTGCACCGTCACGGCGGGCATGGCGGCCTCGACGTTGATCGACAGCCCCTCATTGAAGCGCCAGCGTGGTGCGTCGCAAGCCACCTGCGGGTTCTGGCCGTAGTCCAGCATGCGCACCAGGGTTTGCATGTGGCCCTGTGGCTGCATGTTGGCGCCCATCACTCCGTAGCTCATCACGGGCTGGCCGTTTTGCGTGAGGAAGGCGGGGATGATGGTGTGAAACGGTCGCTTGCCGGGTGCCACCAGGTTGGCTGGGTTGGGGCCCGCCGGGTCGGTGCTGAAAGCCTGGCCCCGGTTCTGCAGGCTGATGCCAAAGGTGGGCTCCACACAACCCGAGCCGAAGCCCATGTAGTTGCTCTGGATGAAGCTCACCATCATGCCGTTTTCGTCGGCCGCAGTGAGGTAGATCGTGCCACCCTTGACCGGATTGCCAGCCCCGAAATCCTGCGCCTTGTTCATGTCGATGAGTTTGGCACGGGAGGCCAGGTACGCGTCATCGAGCATTTGCGCGGGGGTCACCTCCATGGACGATGGCTCGGCCACATGGCGGTACACATCGGCAAATGCGAGCTTCATGGCCTCGATCTGCAGATGCTGGGACGCTGCGCCATCCACGGGATGGCTCGCCAGATCGAATCGGTCCAGTATGCCCAGCGCAATCAGCGCTGCGATGCCCTGCCCGTTGGGCGGGATCTCGTGCAGGGTATAGCCTCGGTAGTTGCGGGCAATGGGCGTAACCCATTCAGGGCGGTGTGCTGCCAGATCCGCCAGCGTCAGGCTGCCGCCCTGGGCCTGCGAGAAGGCGACCAGCGCCTGGGCAATTTCGCCCCTGTAGAACGCCTGGCCCTGTGTGGCCCCGATGGCGCGCAGCGCACGGGCTGCGGCGGCAAACTGGAAGAGCTCACCCACCTGCGGCGCGCGGCCCCAGGGCATAAAGCTTTGCGCAAACCCCGGCTGCGACTGCAGTTCAGGCACTGCAGCAGCCCATTTTTGCTGCACCACCACCGGCACCAGGTAGCCACGCTCGGCAATCTCGGCGGCGGGCTCCATCAGCGCGGCAAAGGGCAGCTTGCCGAAACGCTCGGACAGAGCGACCCACGCGCTGACGGCACCCGGCACAGTGACGGAATCGATCCCGCGTTTGGGAGGGCTCGCCGGGCTCTTGCCGTAGCGGCTGTGAAAGTACCCGGGTGTCCAGGCCGCAGGGGCGCGGCCCGAGGCATTGAGCCCGTGCAGGGCCTGTCCGTCCCACAGGATGCAGAACGCGTCGCTGCCCAGCCCATTGCTCACGGGCTCGCAGATCGTCATGGCCGCTGCCGCCGCCACAGCAGCATCAACGGCATTGCCGCCCTGCTGCAGCATGCGCAGGCCCGCCTGGGCGGCCAACGGATGCGAGGTGGAAACCACATTGCGCGCAAACACCGGCAGGCGGGTGCTGGCATAGGGGTGGGTGTAGCTGAAGTGCATCGAGCCATTATGGGTCGCGTGCCATGTCCGCACACCGGGCGTGCGACAAGGGCCTGCCTGCCCGTAGGGCTTGGCCCCACCCCCAGCATCCCTGCTCAGCACTCAGCACGCCGCGGTGCGCTGAGCTGTCTTCTTGTGGATCCCTGCTAGCCGTGCTTGCGGAACACCCGGTGGTGCAGCCGCCTCAGCGACCACCACACGCCGCCCGCCACCACCGGAATGGCGATGGCCGCCGTGGTTTCCGGCGACAGGGGCCAACCAAGCTTCTGCGCCCCCTTGGCCAGGTAGCTCACCAGGCCCACGATGTAGTACGTGATGGCCGCCACCGACAGGCCCTCCACCGTGGACTGCATCTGCAGCTGCAAATCCTGCCGGTGGTTCATGGTGGTCAGCAGCGCCTGGCTGCTTTGCTGCTGCTCGATCTCCACGCGGGTGCGCAGCAGGTTGCTCATGCGCGAGACACGTTGCGACAGCGCATCCTGGCGCCGCGCCGCCCATTCGCAGGTGCTGCGTGCAGGCGTGAGGCGCCGGTCCATGAATTCCCGAATCGTCTGCATCCCGGCCAGGCGCGATTCGGCAATGTCCTGAATGCGCTTGTCCAGCAGTTCGAAGTACGCGCTGCTGGCCGAAAAACGCGAGTGGGTGGCCGCATACTGGCTCTCCACCTGCCCGGCCAGACGGGTCAGGCGGTCCAGCAGCGCAGGCTCTGCGTCGCGGTTGGCGGTGCGGATGGCGTCGGCCAGTTCGGCCAGTTCGCGTTCGGCAAAAGCCAGCACACTGGCGGCCTCGCGCGCAGCGGGCAGGCCCAGCAAGGCAGCCATGCGGTAGGTCTCGATTTCGAGCAGGCGCTGCACCAGGCGGCCCAGGCGGCGCTGCGTCATGCCGCCCGCGAGCAGCACCATGCGCGAGAACCCATCGGCGTGGATCGCAAAATCGGTGTAGACCTCGCCATGCCCGTCGGCCACCGTGGAGGCCACCAGCGTGTCCTCATGCAGCACATGCTTGACCAGCGACCCCGAACCAAAGGTGTGGGTGGGCAGTACCCACAGGTTCAGGCTGCACAGACAATGCCCGGGCAAAGCCGCCAGCCACCCGCGGGGCACCGCGTCTGCGGCGCTGGCCGGCTCCCGCTCGCCAAAGGCGTCGGCCGCCATGGGCACCATGAAGGTCCAGGACACAAATTCGGTGTGCAGCTCCCAGCGCATGCGGTAAGCCCCCAGGTCCATGCGCAGGTGCGTGGTGTCCGCATCGGGCAATGCCAGGTGGTGGTCGCGCAACAGAGCCGCCACATGGGCCCGGCTCGCTTCACGCCCTGCGGCATCGGCCAGCATCACGATGTGTGCAATGGCCAGCGGGGCCGTCATGGCCTCGGGCGGACGGGCGTGGATTTCGTTGTGCAGCATCGCCCGGTGGGGATGCTGTGGCAGATGGAATGGAGTGGACATGCGGGCCTCTTGCCCGCCATTGTGTACTGGCGCTGAGGGCGTGCTGCGGCTGCAGATCGCCAAAAAACAACGGCACCCGAAGGTGCCGTTGTTCTGGAGTCGGATGGAAAAGGCCGTGCCGTCAGTCTTCGACGAAGGCTTCCTCGCGCTTGCTCTTCACCGAAGGCAGCAGCACGATGATGAGCAGCAGTGCCGCAGCAGCCAGCAGGCCTGCCGACAGCGGACGCGTGACGAACACGCTCCAGTCGCCACGCGACAGCAGCAGTGCGCGGCGCAGGTTCTCTTCCATCATCGGGCCGAGGATGAAGCCCAGCAGCAGAGGTGCGGGTTCGGTGCCCAGCTTGTGGAAGATGTAGCCCACCAGCCCAAACGCACCCACCATCCAGATGTCCCAGGTGTTGTTGTTGGTCGAATACACACCCACCGCGCAGAACAGCACGATGGACGGGAACAGCCAGCGGTAGGGCACCGTGAGCAGCTTGATCCAAATGCCGATCAGCGGCAGGTTCAAGATGATCAGCATGGCATTGCCCAGCCACATCGAGGCGATCAGGCCCCAGAACAGCTCGGGATTGCTCGTCATCACCTGGGGACCAGGCTGGATGTTGTGGATCGTCATGGCACCCACCATCAGCGCCATCACGGCGTTGGGGGGGATACCCAGCGTCAGCAGCGGGATGAAGGAAGTCTGCGAACCGGCATTGTTGGCCGACTCGGGCGCTGCCACACCACGGATGTTGCCTTGGCCAAAAGGCACTTCACCGGGCTGGAGCTTGGTCTTCTTCTCCACGGTGTAGGCCGCAAACGCAGCCAGCAATGCCCCACCACCGGGCAGGATACCGAGGGCGGCACCCAGCGCCGTGCCCCGCAGCACGGCAGGAATCATGCGCTTGAAGTCGTCCTTGGTGGGGAACAGGCCTTCCACCTTGGCAGTGAACACTTCGCGCTCATCGTCAGGGCGCGAGAGGTTGGCAATGATCTCGCCGTAGCCGAAAACACCCATGGCGATGGTCACAAAGCCGATGCCGTCGGTCAGTTCAGGAATGTCGAAGCTGAAACGGGCCACACCCGAGTTCACGTCGGTACCCACCAGGCCCATCAGCAGGCCCAGCACGATCATGGCCACGGCCTTGAGCAGCGAGCCCGAAGCCAGCACCACGGCGCCAATGAGGCCCAGCACCATCAGCGAGAAGTACTCGGCAGGGCCGAACTTGAATGCCACTTCGGTCAACGGAGGTGCGAAGGCCGCCAGGATCAGCGTACCCACGCAGCCGGCAAAGAACGAGCCCAGGCCCGCCGCCGCCAACGCAGGGCCCGCACGGCCCTTGCGCGCCATCTGGTAGCCGTCGATCACGGTCACCACCGACGAGGACTCGCCCGGCAGGTTCACCAGAATGGCAGTGGTCGAGCCACCGTACTGCGCACCGTAATAGATACCGGCCAGCATGATCAGCGCAGCCACGGGTGGCAGCGCGTAGGTGGCTGGAAGCAGCATGGCGATGGTTGCCACCGGGCCGATGCCGGGCAACACACCAATGAGCGTGCCTAGCAAGCAGCCCACAAAGCAGTAAATGAGGTTTTGGAACGTGAACGCGACGCCAAAACCCATCGCGAGGTTGTCAAATAATTCCATGGTCGGTGCTCCTGCTCAACCCGTGATGAAACTCGGCCACACAGGGAACTGCAGCTTGAGCGCCCAGACGAATGCCACGTAACTGCCAATGGCCAACACAGTGGCCAGGATGAACACGGACTTCGCGTGGAACTCCTGGCCCGCCAGGCTTGCAATGAAGGTCAGTGCATAGATGCCCACGATGAGGCCCATCGCCGGGACACCTATGCTGGGCAAACCGCCCAGCAGGATACCGAACGCAAAGTTGGCAGCCAGGATGAAGAACAGCGGCTTCCAGGCCCACTTTCCAATCTTGTCACCGTCTTGGGTTTCGACCGTAGTGGCCTTGAAGGTGATCGCGCCGCCGATGATGGCCAGCAAGATACCCAGCAGCAGCGGGAAGTAACCCGGGCCCATGCGGGCCCCGTTTCCGACGTTGTACGTGGTGGCTCCCCACGCAAACGCAACACCAACCCCCATGAACATGAGGCCAGCAAAGAAGTCTTTTTGACTTTTGATTTTCACGAATTGTCTCCTTGGCGGGAAATCTCGACTGCGCGATTGTGCGTGCAACCAAGGCCCGCGCGGATGTGGATTCCACCTACATCCGGTAACGCTTGGGATGTCCTGCATAACCCTCGCGCGTCGTTGGTAGTGCGGATCGGGAAAGGCCGCAAGGCGTCTTTTTGCGGCCAATAGCATGGCTATTGGCAAGAAAAGCAACGCAGCGGACTGCCCGAGATCGCGCTATCACAGACCGCAGGGAGTTATGCAGGACATCCCTTGCTCCTGCGGAGCTGGTTCAAGGTCTTACTCCAGCGGCGGTGTCGCAGCAATCACCTCGTCCAGCGTGGTCAGGCCCTCTGCCACCCGCAGCGCGCCCGCCAGGCGCAAGGGCCGCATGCCATCCTGCACGGCCTGGCGGCGCAACTGGTCGATCGAGGGCGCCTGGTTGATCTTCTCCTTGAGCGCCTCGGTCACGGTGAGCAATTCATACAGGCCCATGCGCCCCCGAAATCCTCCCATGCGGCAGTCCACGCAGCCCACGGGCTTGTAGGGGTGGTAGCCGCCACTGAGCTTCCAGGGCTTGACCACCTCCACCAGCGTTTCGCGCTGCGCCGTTTCATCCTTTTGTTTGCACTGCTTGCACAGCGTACGCACCAGCCGCTGGGCCAGCACCCCCAGCAGCGTGGCATTGAGCAAATAGGGGGGCACCCCCAGTTCCATCATGCGGGTGATGGCCGACGGGGCGTCGTTGGTGTGCAGTGTGGAGAACACCAGATGCCCGGTCAGCGCAGCCTGGATGGCCATCTCGGCCGTCTCCAGGTCGCGGATTTCGCCCACCATGATGATGTCCGGGTCCTGGCGCATGAGGGCACGCAGGCCTTCGGCAAAGTTGAAGTCGAGCTGGGGCTGCACCTGGGTCTGGTTGAAGCTGGGCTCGATCATTTCGATCGGGTCTTCCACCGTGCTCACGTTCACCTCTTCGGTCGCCACCCGCTTCAAGGTGGAATACAGCGTGGTGGTCTTGCCCGAGCCCGTGGGTCCGGTCACCAAAATGATGCCGTGCGGGCGCTTGACCAGCGCCTCCCAGCGCTCGGCATCGTGCTGGGCAAAGCCCAGGGCGTCCAGATCCTTGACGGCATTGTCCGGGTCAAAGATCCGCATGACCATCTTCTCGCCAAACGCCGTGGGCAGAGTGGACAGGCGCATTTCCACCTCGTCCCCGCGCTGGTTGCGCGTCTTGATGCGGCCATCCTGCGGACGGCGCTTTTCCACCACGTCGATGCGGCCCAGGAGCTTGATGCGCGAGACCATGGCGTTGTGCACACCCATCGGCATCTGGTAGACCGGGTGCAGCACGCCGTCGATGCGAAAACGGATCACGCCCTGGTCGCGCCGTGGTTCCAGATGGATGTCGCTCGCGCGCTGGTCAAAGGCGTATTGCCAGAGCCAGTCCACCACCTTGACCACGCCCTGGTCGTTGGCGTCGAGCTGCTTGTTGCTCTTGCCCAGTTCCACCAGCTGCTCGAAGCTGCTGCCCCCGGAGTTGCCCCCTGCCTTCTGCGCGGCGCGCACGGACTTGGCCAGGGCAAAAAACTCTGCAGTAAACCGGTGAATGTCCAGCGGGCTGGCCACCACGCGGCGCACCGTGCGCCGGGACTGGCGCTCCACCTCCGCCACCCAGTCCTCGATGAAGGGCTCGGCCGTAGCCACCACCACTTCCTTGGCGGTGACCTGCACGGGCAGCACCCTGTGGCGCTCTGCATAGGTGGCGCTCATGGTTTCGGCCACGCGCCCCACGTCCACCTTGAGCGGGTCAATCCGCAAATAAGGCAGGCCTGCCCGCTTGGCCAGGTACTCAGACAACGCCTCGATGTCCAGCGGCTTGCCATCGCTGGCACGTTCCATGGCCACGTTGGCCAGGCGCACCAGCGCATGCTGGGAGCTTTCCGCCTGCGAGCAGCGGGCGATGGTGCGTTGAGCTTCTTCCTGGGAGATGACTTCGTCATCGCTGAGCCACTGCACCATGCGTCGCCAGTCCACGGGACCGACGTAGGGTCGCGCCGCAGTGCTGGCCAGGGAAGCGGAGATTGTTTTCATCAGATACCTTTCCGAAACGGGGCTGTGGGCGGCCCGGGGGCTCAGGCCGCGACGGGCTTGAATGCCCGCAGCCATTTGGTGGTCGGCAGGTCCCAGCGCGCCTGGATGGCCTGCGCCTGCACGTCGAGTTCCGCCCGCTTGGGGCGCGTTGGCGTCTTCTGGGCCAGCACCACGGTGTTGCCTTCTCGCGTGGGCTTGAAGGCCCAGAGTGCCTTGTCACCAAAGGCCGCCGCCATGCTCTGCAGGCTGCGTTCAAAGCTGGACGCCCGCCCGAACAGGTTGACCGTCATGCACCCCGTGTCGGTCAGCAAGGCGCGGCAGTCGGCGTAGAAGTCTGCGCTGTCGAGCACCGGCGCTGCGGCCTCATGGTCGTACAGGTCCACCGCCAGCGCATCCACCGTGCCCTGCCACATGGGGTTCTTGATCTCTTGCGCCGCATCGGCCAGCACCACCCGCAGCTTGGGGCCATCGGGCGGCAGCTTGAACCATTGCCGACACACCGCCAAGACCTGTGGGTTGAGCTCGATGGCCGTGGTGCAGATGCGCAGCTTCTTGTGGCAGAACTTGGTGATGGCACCGGCCCCCAGCCCGAGCTGCATGGCATGCCCCTTGGACACCTGGGGCAGGTCGGCAAACAACAGCCACGCCATCATGCGCTGCACGTACTCCAGTTCCAGTTCAAAAGGCTCTGCAACGCGCATGGACCCCTGAATCCACGGGGTGCCCAGGTGCAGGTGGCGCACTTCGCCGTCATCAGAGACGCTGACTTCGGGCAGTTCTTGTGATTTTTCTTTTTTGCGGGTCATTCACAACAATCAAAGCAGGCGGTGGGCCGCCATCAGGTCCGCCCAGGCAGCCAATTTACGTTCAAAACTCCAGGAGGCATTGGCCGGGCTGGTCGAGGGCAGACGGTGCGATGCGATAGAGCGGGCGGAACCAGGCCCGGAACCCGTGCCCACGCGCTGATCGGAAAGCACATCATCATGCGCCGCAGCGCGGGGGGGCCGGAAGCTGCTGAGCACCGCCGGGGCATGCTTGAAGCTCTCACCCCCATTGTGGGCGACGGCGGCGAGCTGCGGACACACCGCATGCAGGCGCGCAAAGTCGTTGACCTGCGCATTGCGGATGCTGGTGTCCAGGCTGCCCTCCCGCTCGCAGCTCTCATACACATCCCACAGGCCAAGCCCCCTTGCCAGCAACCAGTCGCAACGTGCGGCATACCCTTCGGCCCCTGCGGGCGGCAAGGGATGCAGCGGCCACAGCGCTTGCAAGATCTTCCAGAAATGGTTTTGCGGGTGTGCGTAGTACTGGAGCAGCCGCAAGGAGGCAGCCCCCGGAAAACTTCCGAGGACCAGCACCACCGTGCCTGCAGACACCACCGGCGGCAGCCCCTGGAGGCGCACCGGCGGGGCTGGCGCCGGAGCATCAGGGAGCGGAGGGAGCTGCGTCAGAGCGGCGTCGGGCATCCGCCGATTCTGAACCGAAACCCGTCAGCAACCCCGCGACATCCTCAAAAAAAACGATAGCTGTAAACCCTTTACCACAAAGCGCTAGCCTCCTAAAAACCTACCAATTGGTGGATCAGACGGAGACCAGAGCCTGCAACCGGGGCAGCGCAACCAGCGCATTGGCACAGGTGATACCCGCCAAATCCTCCAGCGGCTGACTGCGCAGCTCGGCCAATGCGCTTGCAATGCGCGGGAGTTCGCCGGGTGCATTGCGCCCTTGGGGCAGGCCTTCGAGCCGCTGGGCGGCGGTGGCATACAACCAATGGGGCGGGATGTCCGGCGCATCGGTCTCCACCACCAGGGTCTCTGCGGGCAGTTCTGCCGCCAGGCGACGCAGCTGCAGCGCCCGGTCGTAGGTCATCGCGCCGCCAAACCCCAGCTTGAAGCCCAGGGCGATGAACGCCTGCGCCTGCTGCACGCTGCCATTGAAGGCATGGGCGATACCGCCTTGTACCGGCAGCTCCCGCAAGCCCTTGAGCAATTTGTCGGACGAGCGGCGCACATGCAGGATTACGGGCAGGTCGAACCGGCGCGCCAGCTGAAGCTGCGTGCGATAGAACTGCTCCTGCCGGGCTGGGTCCAGGCCGGGCACAAAATAATCCAGGCCAATCTCTCCGATGGCCACCAGACGCTGGTCAGCCCGGTGTTGCTCCAGTTCCTGCGCCAGCAGCTCCAGATCTGCGTCGTGCGCGCGCCCTGTGTAAAGGGGGTGAATGCCCAGCGCATAGCTATCGCCATGCCGATGGGCCAGGGCGCGCACCGTGGCCCAGTTGCTGCGCTCCACCGCCGGAATCACACAATGGGCCACGCCCTTGGCCCGCGCCTGGGCACGCACGGCATCGCGGTCGGGGTCAAATTCGGGCGCATCCAGGTGGCAATGGGTATCGATCCAGACAGTCATTGGGTGATGATGCCCCATCAGCCCCGACCGCTCCCTCGGCGTGAAACCTTGCAAGTGCACTCTGCAGCGATCCGTGCTAACGTGAAAACCGTGCGCCGTCTCGCGGCGTCTTCCGTAGAAAAGGTGACAGGATGCCCCGGCCCGCCCTCTACAGCAGCTCCCGCCACACCCGCCGCTCCCCGCCCGAGCCGGTTGAAAAAGCGCCTGCGCCCACCGAACAACCAGCGGCCAGTGTGATGGAGCCCTCCCCAAACCCTGCCACCAAGCCAGTGGCGGGCACGGCTCTGTCGCGGCGCCATCTGTACGCCCTGTGGGCACTGATCGCGCTGCTGACCACATTGCTGCTCTACAGCCTGTGGCTGCACCAACGCCCCGCCGCCCAGCGGATCACCCAGGAAGACATTGATACCGCCGTGCTGCGCACGCTGGAGACGACCACCCCGCCCTCCGCCGCCGCCCGCGCTGTGGAAGCGATCTCTCCCTCGATCGTGCGCGTGGTGGGCTATGGCCGCAGCAAAAACGGCAAGGAAGAGGTGGAACGCGGCATTGGCACGGGCGTGGTGATTGTGGACAAAGGCATCATCCTGACCAACCTGCACGTGGTGGCGGGCGCGGACCGCATTGCCATCACCTTCCACGATGGCCTGGAAACCACCGCCAGCATCACGGGCGCCCAGCCCGAAAACGACCTGGCCGTGCTGCAAGCCCACAAAGTACCCGATGACCTCTTCGCAGCCCCGCTGCGTTCCACCCAGGACCTGCGCCCCGGCGACCACGTGGTGGCCGTGGGCTTCCCGTTCGGCATCGGGCCTTCGGCCTCAGCGGGCGTGGTCTCGGGCCTCCAGCGCGAATTCACCTCGCCCGAAGGCAAGCGCCAGCTCAGCAACCTGATCCAGTTCGATGCTGCGGCCAACCCCGGCAACTCCGGTGGCCCGCTGGTCACGCTCGATGGCGAGGTGGTGGGCATCGTCACCGCCATCCTGAACCCCACGTCGGCACGCACCTTCATCGGCATCGGGTTTGCGGTGCCCATCGAGAACGCGGCTTCTGCCGTTGGCATGCCCCCCTTCTGATCCCGACCCTTCACAAGGAGCACCATGGAAACCACCCCATCGCCCTCTGCCATGAACAACGCCGCCACCGCCACCCTGATGGAGCAGGTTCTCTACGAAGTCAAGCGCGTGGTGGTGGGCCAGGACCGCTTTCTCGAGCGGGTCATGGTGGCCATGCTCGCCCAGGGCCATCTGCTGGTCGAAGGTGTGCCGGGCCTGGCCAAGACGCTGACGGTGAAGACGCTGGCCAGCACCATCCAGGGCAGCTTCAAGCGCATCCAGTTCACGCCCGATCTGGTGCCCGCCGATCTGGTGGGCACGCGCATGTACAACCAGAAGACTGGCGAGTTCAGCACCACGCTGGGCCCGGTCTTTACCCACCTGCTGCTGGCCGACGAAATCAACCGCGCGCCCGCCAAGGTGCAAAGCGCCCTGCTGGAGGTGATGCAGGAACGTCAGGTGACGATTGCAGGCGAGACCCACAAGGTGCCCGAGCCCTTCCTGGTCATGGCCACGCAGAACCCCATCGAGACCGAAGGCACCTACGCGCTGCCTGAAGCCCAGGTGGACCGCTTCATGATGAAAGTGCTGCTGGGCTACCCCACCGAGGAGGAAGAGTTCGTGATCGCCCAGCGCGCGCTCGATGTGCCCGTGCAGGTGCTGCCCGTGGCCACCACCGCGCAGCTGGCGGCGCTGCAGGCCGAATGCCGCACCGTGTATGTAGACCCGTCGATGCTGCAATACGCCGTGAAGCTGGTGGCCGCCACCCGCGAGCCCACGCGGCATGGCCTCAAGGACCTGACCGGCTACATCAGCTGCGGCGCCAGCCCGCGCGCCACCATCGCCCTCGCAGAGGGCGCCCAGGCCCTGGCCATGCTGCGCGGGCGCAACTACGTGCTGCCCGAAGACATGACCGACCTGGCGGCCGACGTGCTGCGCCACCGCATTGCGCTGTCGTACGAAGCGCTGTCCGAAGGGCTGGATGCCGATGCCCTCGTCAAGCGCATCATGGCCAAGATAACGGCGCCTGCTCGGCCTCTGCATCATGAGCAAAAAGTTGCCTGACACCACTTCAACCACGGTCCACACGCTGCCCACCCTGCCGGGGCAGGCGGACCGGCTACTGCGCGAGCTGGAGTGGAAGGTGATCCGCCGCCTGGACGGCCTGCTGCAGGGCGACTACCGCACGCTGATGCGCGGCAGCGGCCTGGACCTGGCCGACCTGCGCGAGTACCAGCCGCATGACGACGTGCGCCACATCGACTGGAACGTGACCGCGCGGCTGAACATCCCCCACGTGCGCGTGTTCACCGAAGACCGCGAGATGTCCGCCTGGTTTTTGCTGGACCTGAGTCCGTCCATCAACTTCGGCCCGCAGGGCAACGCCAAGCGCGACATCCTGACCGGCTTTGTGGCCGTGCTGTCGCGCCTGCTGACGCGCCACGGCAACCGCGTGGGCGCCATGCTCTACGGCGCAGGCAATGCACCCGCCCGCGCCGTGGATGCGGTGTTACCGCCCCGCAACAGCCGCGCCCATGTGCTGCATCTTGTGCACCGGCTGTTGACACCGCCCCCTCCTGCCACCGGCACATCCAAACCCGGCGGAGGCGCCACAGAACTGCACCGTTTGCTGCAAACGGGCCTGGCCAACCTGCGCCGCCGCTCCACGGTGTTTGTGGTGTCCGACTTCATCAGCGCACCCGGCTGGGAGAAGCCCCTGGCCCAACTCGCCCAGCGGCACGACGTGGTGGCCGTGCGCCTGCTCGACCCGCTGGAGCTGGAACTGCCCGATGTGGGCCTGATCACGCTGCGCGATGCCGAGAGCGGCGAGCAGCTGCAGGTGGACACCCACGACGCGGGCTTTCGCCGCCGCTTTGCCCGCCTGGCGGCCGAACGCGAGGCCGTGCTGCGCGAAGGCCTGACCCGCGCGGGCGCCGACACGCTGGAGCTGTGCACCGACGACGATCTGGTCGATGCCCTGCTGCGTTTCATGGACCTGCGCCAGCGCCGGGTACGCACCTCCCGAGCCGCGCCCTCCCGCGCTGCAGACCCGGCGCAGCACGCCGCCTGAACGAACCAAAACGCGCCCCGCCCGAAGGAACACACCATGGTTTTTCTCTGGCCCACCCTGCTCTGGCTGTTGCTGGTCGTGCCCCTGCTGGTACTGATGTACTGGTGGCTGCTGCACCGGCGCAAGAAAACGGCGCTGAGCTATTCGAGCCTGTCGCTGGTGCGCGAGGCCATGGGCCCCGGCCAGAACCTGCGCCGCCACATCCCGCCCGCACTCTTTCTGCTGGCGCTGGTGGCGCTGCTGCTGGCCACCGCACGCCCGCTGGCCGTCATCACCCTGCCCTCGCAGGACCAGACCATCATGCTGGCCATGGATGTCTCGGGCAGCATGCGCGCCGCCGATGTGGAGCCCGACCGCCTCACTGCTGCGCAGAACGCCGCCAAGGCCTTCATCGCCGAGCTGCCCCGCCATGTGCGTGTGGGCATCGTGGCGTTTGCCGGCAGCGCCCAGCTGGCCCAGCTGCCCACGCAAAGCCGCGAAGACCTCGTCAAAGCCATCGACAGTTTTCAGCTCCAGCGCGGCACGGCCACGGGCAACGGCATCATGCTGTCGCTGGCCACCATCTTCCCCGACGCGGGCATCGACATCTCCGCCCTGGGCGGCCGCCAGGCCATGCGACCCAAACCCATTGACGAAATTGGCAAGCAAGACCCAGCCAAGGCGTTCACACCTGTGGCGCCCGGCTCCTACACCTCGGCCGCCATCATCATGCTGACCGACGGCCAGCGCACCACCGGCGTGGACCCGCTGGAGGCCGCCAAATGGGCGGCCGACCGGGGGGTGCGGGTCTATACCGTGGGCGTGGGTACGGTGGCGGGGGAGACCATCGGCTTTGAAGGCTGGTCCATGCGGGTGCGGCTGGACGAAGAAACCCTGAAGGCCGTGGCCACACGCACCAACGCCGAGTACTTCCACGCGGCCACCGCCGCAGATTTGAAGAAGGTGTACGAGACGCTCAGCTCACGGCTGACGGTGGAGAAGCGGGAAACCGAAATCTCGTCATTGCTGGCGTTGCTGGGGGCGACGTTGGCGTTGCTGGCAGCCGGGCTGTCGGTGTGGTGGCACGGGCGGATTTTGTGAGATTTTTTGGCTCTACCGCTTACTAGACAAGCGTAAATAGCTACCATTTTTATAGCATATAGCCTGTAGTGCTTGTCTCGGGCGTGCTTGGGATGCGAGTAAGCGCCACCGTGCACTCCTCAGCATTCTCCAAACCATAGACTTCAAAAAAGATAGCTGTCAGCGCATTACCAGCCAGCGCTACACCCCAAAATCTTTTGGAATCTGCTCACGCCGCTCCCAGCGCCATCCGCCCCGACGCCGTCGCCTGGCTCGCATGGCGCGTCTCTACCCGGTTGCGCCCCGCGCGCTTGGCGTCGTAGCACGCCATGTCGGCCGCATACAGCACCGACGGCACATCCTGCAGACTCGCATCCAGCACCACCAACCCGATGCTCACCCCCAGCGTGAAGCTGCGCCCCTGGTACGAAGGCTCCCACGCCTGTACCGAGGCGCGCAGCTGCTCCGCCACCGCCTGGCCCCGTGCCAGCGCGCACCCGGGCAGCACCACCGCAAACTCGTCGCCGCCCAGCCGCGCGGCCCAGCCAATCTGGCGCACCTGGGATTCGAGCAAGCGGGCCACATGGCGCAGCACGTCGTCGCCCGCGTCATGCCCGGCAATGTCATTGACCACGGTGAAGTGGTCCAGATCCAGAAACAGCACCACGCCGTCCCCGGCTGCTTCGCTGCTGTCTGCATCCGGTGCGCGCGGGCGCATCGAGCGTTCGGCCAGCAGCAGGCCCAGACGCTCGTCAAACGCATTGCGGTTGTAAAGCTGGGTCAGGGCATCGTGCGTGCGCTCCCACGCCTGCTGCATCTGTGCCTCGCGTGCAGCGGTGATGTCCTCCAGAATCCAGACGGTGCCGCCCGCCATCTCGTCGGGCCGCACACCACGGCCCTGCACGCGGGCCCACACGGGGGTGCCATCCTTGCGCATGAAGCAGACGTCGCCATCGAAGGCGCCATGTGCGGCGAACTCGGCCTGCACACGCTCGCCAATGCGGCCGTATTCGGCATCGTTGGCATACAGGGTGCGCGCCGGATGGCCCTGCAGTTCGCCCTCGGTGTAGCCCAGCATCAGGCAGGCCTGCCGGCTCACCACCTCCAGGATGCCGTGGCGCGAGATGACGATGCCCACCGAGGCACTGTCGAGCACGGCCTGGAACTGCCCGTCCAGCGTGGCTTTGTGCTGCTGCTGCAGGCTGCCCTGCTGCACCATGCCCTGGAACATTTGCACCAGTTCGCCCACTTCACCCCCCGCACGCGGCCAGGCGACGGTGCCTTGCGGCGGGCCAGCACGCGTGCTGCGCCGCAGCAGCTGGCGGGCACTGTGCGTGAGCTGCGCCAGCGGCTGCGCCATCCAGGCCATCAGCCCGGCCACGAGCAGCATGCACAGCGCCATGCTGGCGGCGGCCAACCACCAGGCTTCGCGCTGTGCGCCCTGCAGTGGCGCCAGCAGCGCCTGCGAGGGGCTGACCCGCGCCACGATCCATTGCGGCAGCGGCATGCCCGCCATGCTGACGATGTGCTGGTCTTCAAGATGGGTCGTGCCCCGCCCTACCACTGGCTGGGCCTGCTCCAGCCAGCGGCTGTAGACGGGCGCCAGGCCCGTCTCGTCGCTCACCTTGCCCATGATGCGGGTCGGGTCCGAGTGCGAGAGGATGGTGCCGTCGCGCGTAAACACCAGCAGCCGAGAATCATCGCGCGCGGGCAGTGTCATGGACGGCGGCAGCAGGCCCTGAGATTGCAGGCGCAACGCACCCGCCACCACACCCAGCACAGTGCCGTCTTCGCGGTGCAGCGGCATGGTGAACATCACACGCGCGTCGCTGGTGCGCCCGGCAATCAACTCGGACACCAGCGGCTTGCCGTCGATGAGCGTGCGGCGCAGCGCATCGCGCTCGGCGGGGTCCAGGTTGGAGGCCTTGTCCAGCCGCCCCCCACGCAAGTTCAGCCGCAGTTCTCCATTGTCGCGGGCGACCTGCATCGCATCAAAGAACTGAACGGCGGGCAGGCCTTGCTGCAGCAGCCATTCGAGGGCTGAGGGTGATTCAAGCATGGCAGGCGTAATACCAGCAGCCACCGTGCGCAACACCTTCTGGCTTTGCTCGATCTTGCTGGCCAGCAGGCGGGCCACCACCTCGACCTCATCGGTCTGCTGGCTCACCACCCGCCGCATGGCCTCCTGCCCGGAGGCCCGCGTGACCAGCCACGCCGACACCGCCCCCGACAGCCCCACGGCCAGCACCGCCACCAGCACCAGCCGCAACACCAGCGGACCGGGCATTGACCAGCCCGGCGCGTCCTGTGGCGGCGCAGGGTGGGTCGGGGGCGTCATGGACACTCCGCGCAGGGAGCGCCCGATGGGCGCAAAGGGGTGGCGTTGGGCATGGGGACAGGTCAAACCGGACAGGTCCCAACAAATATACGCAGCCCCTGCAGCCCAGGGCTTGGGTAGAACCCTCAGTGAAACCCAAGGACAAACCCTGACGAGGAAGCCCCCCTGAGCCGCTGCGCGGCTTCCCCCGGAGGGGGACGCACCCAGTGGCCTGGCAAAGCCAGTTCCACGGGTGCGCTGGCGGGCGGCGCGCCAGTAGCAGAGGCGGTGCGCGCTATTTTTCGCGCGGCGCCAAAGCCATCCACGCTGGGTTCAGTTCAGCAACCGGCCATCGACTGCAGCGCCCGGGGCTGAGGCAGGTTCAGCACATTGCCCGTGCCATGGATCAGGCCCAGTTCCCGCAGATGGCGCAGTACGCGCGAGAAGGTTTCGGGGGCGATGCCCAACTGCGCCGCAATCAGGCGCTTGCGCTGGTGCAGCGTGACCTGCATGGTGCCGCTGTGGTCGGGCTGGGCGTGGTTGAGCAACCACTGCGCGCAGCGCGATTCGGCATCCTGCGCGAGGCGGCTCACGGCCAGCTCGGACTGCTGGCGGTAGCCCTGCGCCATGTCGAGCAACAGGCCCCGTGCACCCGCCGGCATTTCTGCAAGGCTGCGGCGAAACTCCTCGATGGGCAGGCGGCGCACCTGCACACGGGTATCAGCCACCATGTCCACCGGCAGCGGCATGCCCATCAGGGCCGACGCGGCATCGAGCCAGAACGGCCCTTCCACGGCCCCCAGCTGGTGGCGCAGGTAGCCATCGTCGAGCACACCGCGCAGCACGCGGCCACTTTCGAGGTGCAGCACAGACGTCAGCACCTCGTTGCGCCTGCGCAGCACTTCACCGGCGGCAATCACCTCGGTTTCGGCGGGCAGTGAGAAATAGGTAGAGGGCAGCATGGGACGGACTGTGCCGCGCCCCGGACCGCTGGGCATTGAGCAAGATCAAACCGAACCCTCGCGGCAGCCCTGCCGCTGCGCCAGGGTTGAGCCAACGCATGAACAACCTGCATGCCCCCCGAACGTCCACCCCAGGGAATGGCCTGCCACCTCACGGAAACAGTGTGTAACAAGGTTGTCACACCCGGCCGATATCGTGGGCACCTTGCTCAGAGTCCCCCATCTACCGTGACGCACAACCCCCTTTGGAGCCGACTGGAGGCGATGATGGCCTTGCTGTCCCCGGCTGCGCGCCATGGCAAGGGCCCTCTGGCACAACTCATGCGCGAAGGGGGCCTGCACTGCGTGTTTCAGCCCCTGGCCGACCTGCGCGAGGGCAGCGTGTATGCCCACGAAGCCCTGATCCGGGGCCCCGAGGGCACCCCTTTGCACACGCCCGATGCCTTGCTGGAGCTGGCGCGGCGCGAGCACATCCTTCAGGACTTCGAGCTGCTGTGCGTGTTCACCGCCTTGCAGCAGTGGGGCGTTCAGAAGGCGCCGGGCCGCCTGTTTGTGAACATCAGCGCCGACGCGCTGGTGCACGGCGTGGCCCTGGTGGGCGCACCGATGCTGGGCGAGGCCGTGCGCAGCTTTGGCGTGAGCGCCCGCCTTCTGGTGCTGGAAATCACCGAGCACGAGCGCGTGACCGACATGCCCCAGCTGCGCCAGGCCATCAAGGCGGTGCACGCCTGCGGCGCGCGGCTGGCGCTGGACGACTTTGGCGATGGCCGCTCCAGCCTGCGGCTGTGGTCCGAGGTGAAGCCCGACTTCGTGAAGATCGACAAGTACTTCATCCGCGACATCAGCAACCAGCCCGAGAACCTGCAGATGCTGCAGGCCATCAAGGGCATAGCCCATATGTTTGGCACCAAGCTGATAGCCGAAGGCATCGAGACACGCGACGACCTGCGCGCGCTGCGCGACCTGGACGTCCCTTACGGACAGGGCTGGCTGCTGGGCCGCCCCGCCAAGGCCCCGCGCGAGGCCGTGGAGAGCCCGGCACAGGAAGTGATGCAGGACCGCCGCGTGGCCGTGCTGCCGCACCTGGGCCAGACGGCGCGCCCCGGCATCCTGCGCAGCCTGCTGGTGGTGCAGGCGCCCACCGCCGCGCCCGCCACCAGCAACGATGCAGTGGCTGCCATGTTCCATGAGCGCACCGACCTGCATGCGCTGGCCGTGGTGGACGGCACGCGCCCCGTGGCGCTCATCAACCGCCAGCAGTTCATGAACCACTACGCCACGCTGTACTTTCGCGAGGTGCATGGCCGCAAATCGTGCCTGGCGTTTGCCAACCAGGCGCCGCGTGTGGTCGAGCTGGACTGTGACGTGGACCAGCTCGTGGGCATCCTCACCTCGCAGGACCAGCGGTATCTGAACGACGGCTACATCGTCACCGACAACGGCCGCTACCTGGGCCTGGGCACGGGCGACCAACTGGTGCGGGCCGTGACCGAGACCCGCATCGAAGCCGCGCGCCATGCCAACCCGCTGACCTTTCTGCCCGGCAACATCCCCATCAGCCTGCACATGCAGCGCCTGCTGGACCACCACACCGAGTTTGTGGCGTGTTATGCCGACCTGAACAACTTCAAGCCCTTCAATGACCACTACGGCTACTGGCGCGGCGACCAGATGATCCGCCTCGTCGCCCGTCTGGCCACGGCGCACTGCGACGCGCGGCGCGACTTTGTGGGCCATGTGGGTGGGGACGATTTCATGCTGATCTTCCAGAGCAGTAACTGGCTGCAGCGCTGCAAGAACATCGTGGACGCCTTTGCCCGCGAAGCGCTCACGCTGTTTGACGACGAGGCCCGGCGCGCCGGTGGCATCCAGGCCGAAGACCGGCATGGGGTGCCACGGTTCTTTCCGTGTACCACGCTGGCCATTGGTGCGGTGCGCATCACCCCCGGGCGTTTTCGGCATGCCGAGGAAGTGGCCAACCTGGCGGCCGTGGCCAAGCACGAAGCCAAGCAGGCAGCGACCGGGGTGGTGCTGCATGGTGGGTTTACTGAATCCGCCCTGGGCGCACTGGCTGCTACGCGGGCGTTGCAGGATGTGCTGGCGGCGTGACTGAATAACTCCTGGCCCGGTCCTCGACTTCAATCTCTTCGTCCAATGGCGAAGGTCACCGGAACACTCAGCGCGCCTCCACGGGCCGGTACACAGGAACGCCCGGAGGTTTGAGAGGAAATTGTTTCCATACAGCATCCCAAATCGCCGAGAAACGATCACGTTCAGCTGATGGGGCCACGCTCATCGGATCGTAAAGCTCCACTCGGCGCCTGGTCGCGTCCACTCGGATTTCTACCGTATAGCTTGGCGCATGGAGAGGCAGCAGCGCAGGCCGAATTTTGCGAGGAAGGCCATCAAATTGATGCAATCGTGCCTCTTCGAGCAAAGGCAACAAGCTATCGGAATCAAGGAAGAATTCCCCGCTCAATGTTCCAAAAGGATGCCCACTATGGAAGCGAAAGTATGCGAACCCGGTCGGCAAAATATGAATACTCCAATCTTTGCCGCCATGTGTGGATAGCCATGCCTGGATTTCCACCTCAGGTTTGGCGGCAGATTCCACATTCGTCGAATCGGCTGACGCAGTCCTGCACAGAAGCACCAGGGCAAAAAACAGGACAGATAGCGTTCTGAAATTCATGTTCAAAAACTAGTAGAGCATCTCCGTACCGCGGCGGTGTGAGGGAGTTCACGGGAAGGAAGGGCAAAGCACCATTACCGCCAGCGGTTAGCGCCCCGCAATTCTTCCACACCGTTCATGCAAGACCTCTACAAGACTTCCCGATCCAGCGGCCGGAACAGTAAGACAAAACCCGACTGCGGCAAAACTACCGTTACACGTCCCATCTAAATTGGCCGAGCGCCCGGCCCAGCTCAAGGCCCCGTCGCTGCCCCCGCCTCAAACCACCGCCCAATCAGTGCCCGCTCCGCGTCGGTGATCTGCGTGGCGTTGTTCATGGGCATGAGTTTTTGCACCACCACTTGCTGGTAAATCGCCTGGGCGTGTTGCTTGACGCTGTCGGGTGAATCGAGCCGCAGGTTCTTCATCTGCACCGCCTCGCCGTGGCACAGGTAGCAGCGTTGCTCCAGCACGGCTTGCACCGACTTGTAGTCATTTTGGCCGCTAGCGCTTGCTGCAATTGCGCTAGCAGCTCCTGAAACAGGAGCACCACTGACAGCAGCCATGGGCGCGGGGCGCATCCACACGATGGCGCCGACGATGACGGCCACGCCCACCAGCGCATAGGGCAGCGGGTTGCCGTTGCGGCCCAGCTTGTAGCCGTGGCGCATCACAAAGAACTGGCGGATGGCGGCGCCCGCAAACATCATCAGGATCAGCACCAGCCAGTTTTGCGGGTGGCTCCAGGTAAAGCTGTAGTGGTTGCTCAGCATGGCAAACAGCACCGGCAGCGTGAAGTAGGTGTTGTGCACGCTGCGCTGTTTGCCGCGCTTGCCGTGGATCGGGTCCACCGGTTCGCCCGCCTTGATCTGTGCGATCACGGTGCGCTGGCCGGGGATGATCCAAAAGAAAACGTTGGCACTCATGGCCGTGGCGATCATCGCGCCCACCAGCAAGAAGGCTGCGCGGCCAGCAAACCAGTGGCAGGCCAGCCACGAGGCGATGCACACCAGCACGAAGACGAGCGCACCCACGATGGCGTCGCCGTTCTTCCTCTGGCCAAAGATGCGGCAGATCGCGTCGTACAGCAGCCAGAACACGACGAAGAACGCGAGCGCCACCACGATGGCCGTGACAGGCGCCCAGTCCATCTTCGACTTGTCGATGAGGTAGGTGCTGGCGCTGTAGAGGTACGACACGGTGAACAGCGCAAAGCCGCTGATCCAGGTGCTGTAGCTTTCCCAGAAGAACCAGTGGAGGTGGCCGGGCAGCTTGGGCGGCGACACGGCAAACTTGACCGGGTGGTAGAACCCGCCGCCGTGCACGGCCCAGAGCTCGCCGCTGACGCCCTGTTTTTTGAGGTCTTCGTCTTCGGGCGGCGTGAGGCTGCTATCGAGGAAGACAAAGTAGAACGACGAGCCAATCCAGGCGATGGCGGTGATGACGTGGACCCAGCGCAACAGCAGGTTGGCCCAGTCGAGAAAGTAGCTTTCCATATCTCAACCTTGGCAGCGCGGATGCGCTGCAATTAGCAAACCTGCTCACCACTGCGGGCGCTCTGAGCAGAAATTTTGGTCGCGCACCTTGGCGGGCAAACCCGCCGGGGCACCGCTGCGACCCGTAAACCGTCAACAAATCCGTTGAAAAGTGTATGCAGGAATTGTTCCCGACTCCAGCCCCAATCCGAGGCATGGAGGCCCGGAATTACCCTCAGCCCACCCCCTTCAGCGTCTGCAGCAGCTGTGCAGCCACCGCCACGGCGATCACTTCGGGCTCCTTGCCCTCAATGCCGGGGATACCAATGGGGCAGGTGACCTGTGCCAGTTCGTCCTGTGCAAAGCCGCGCCCATGCAGGCGATTGCGAAACGTCGCCCATTTGGTCTTGCTGCCTATGAGGCCGATGAAAGGCAGGTCGCCCTGTTCCCGCTGGCGGCGCAGGCAGGCGGCCACCACGTCCAGGTCTTCGGCATGGCTGAAGCTCATGATCAGCACGCGGCTGCCCGGCGCCAGGCGGGGCACAGCCAGTTGCACGGGCTCGGAGTGTTCGCAGACCACGCCCTCGGGCGTGGGGCTAGGGAAGATGCCGTCGCGGCTGTCGATCCAGGTCAGCGCAAACGGCAGCGGCGCCAGCACCCGCGCCAGCGCGTGGCCCACATGGCCGCCACCGAACAGTGCCACGGGGTGCTGGTGCGGCGACAGGCGCGCGCGCAGACCCGCAGCGGGGGCCAGGTCGGCTGCGGTCAGCACCTCAAAACCCAGGTACACCACGCCCCCGCAGCATTGCCCCAGCGCCGGGCCCAGTGCAAAACGCATGGGCGGCTGCCCCGGGGCCGGGCCGGGCACACCGCCCAGGCGGCGGCGCGCTTCGGCAATCGCCTGCAGCTCCAGATGGCCGCCGCCGATGGTGCCCACGATACGGTCTGCGAACACGGCCATCCACGCGCCGGGTTCACGCGGGGCCGAGCCTTCGGTAGACTCCACCCTTACCAGACAGGCGGGGGCGGCTGCAAGGCCGTCCAGCAACAAAAGTACATCAGTCAATCCAGATCCTTCACGCCACCAAGGGTCGCCCGCCCCACGGGGCATCGTTCAGTTCACAAAAGCCATCATGCCGCCCACCCCCACCGAGCGCTCCTCCAGCCACCGCAGCCCCTGGCTGCTTGCCGGACTCATGGCCGCCGTTGCATCGCTGGTGGCGGCCTGTAAGTCGGCCCCCGAGCCACCAGCCCCGGCGCAGGACAGCACCATGCCCAGCCCGGACACCGCCAGCGTCAAGGGGCCTGTGCCCGCTGCCGCAGGCTCGGCCCGCGCGTCTGCCGCCAGCACGGCCCGCGCCTACCGCGAAGACGCCGCCACCCACCTCTATGGACTGAACGCACAGCGTGTGTACAAGGGCAAGCTGCCGCCCATGCTGTATGCCATCGGTGTGCTGGAGGTGGATATCGACCGCGCCGGCAAGGTCACGCGCCTGCGCTGGATGCGTGCTCCCAAACACGCCCCCGAGGTGGTGGCCGAAATCGAACGCACCGTGCGCGCCGCAGCCCCCTTCCCTGCGCCCACGCGCATGGGCAAGGTCACCTACACCGACACCTGGTTGTGGGACAAAAGCGGGCATTTCCAGCTCGATACGCTCACCGAAGGGCAGCATTAGGTACATCCCCCTGAGCGGCTACGCCGCTTCCCCCTTCTCTCGAAATCGCTCCGCGACTTCGGGAGAGGGGACGATGCCCTCGCCGCGGGGCGGCCCTTGCTTGGCATCCCTGGTCCGGGCAGCGCCAGTAAGGACGGCCACGCGATGCCACGCACCGCAGCAGTACCTCTCACGACCCACGGTAGGTCGAATAGCTCCACGGGCTGACCAGCAGGGGCACGTGGTAGTGCTGGTCGGCGTGCGCAATGCCGAAGTCCAGGCTCACCTGGTTCAGAAAATTGGGTTCGGGCAACTCCACACCCCGGGCCTTGAAGTACCCCGCCACATCAAACCGCAGCCGGTAGGTGCCGGTGCGCAGGCTGGCGTTGTCGAACAGCGGGGCATCGGTGCGGCCATCGTGGTTCAGCACCAGGCGCTTGATGAGGGTGGCGTTGTCGCCGTCGGTGGAGTACAGGGCCACCTCCATGCCAGCGGCGGGGCAGCCGTTCATGGTGTCCAGAACGTGGGTGCTCAATCCCATAGGGAATCTCCTGAAGTGGGGGCCACGGCCAATCGGCGAGGATTGCCGGACCGCAGTGTGTAGACCAAAAGTGTATACACTTTTCGCCATCCACCGTATCATGCCGCCATGGAATCCTCATCCACCAGCGCCATTGTTGACGCTCTGACCCGCGCCATCGTAGAGCACCGCCTGCAGCCAGGCACCAAACTGGCCGAGCAGAAACTGGCCGACCACTTTGGCGTGTCGCGCACGCTGGTGCGCCAGGCGCTGTTTCAGCTTGCGCAAAACCGCCTCGTCACGCTGGAGCCTGCGCGCGGTGCGTTCGTGTCCACCCCCTCGGTCGAAGAAGCCCGCCAGGTGTTCGCCGTGCGCCGCATGCTGGAGACCGAGATGACCCGCGCCTTCGTGCAGAGCGTAACCCCCGCCAAGATCAAGGCGCTGCGCACCCATGTGGCCAGCGAGAAGGCCGCCATGGACACCGCCGACGCCAGCAGCCGCACCGAGTTGCTGGGCGACTTCCATGTGCGCATGGCCGAGCTGATGGGCAACGAGGTGCTGGCGCAGATGCTGGGCGACCTGATCTCGCGCTGCGCGCTCATCACGCTGATGTACCAGTCGGCCAGCGCCGCAGAACACTCGCACGAGGAGCACGCCGACATCGTGACAGCCCTGGCCGCGCGCGACGAAGAACGCGCCGTCGCCCTGATGCAAAGCCACCTCGAACATGTCGAAGCCAGCCTGACCTTTGACCGCAAGCGCCCGGCCAGCGACCTGGCCGCCGCCCTGGCCCCCATCACTGCCTGACCTTCCGAAGTTTTCCGCATTCCCATGATCTACGACTCCACCCAAGCCTACCCCCGCGACCTCATCGGCTACGGCAAGACCCCACCCCACGCGCAGTGGCCGGGCGGTGCGCGCATTGCCGTGCAGTTTGTGCTGAACTACGAGGAAGGCGGCGAAAACGCCGTGCTGCATGGCGATGCGGGCAGCGAGCAGTTCCTCTCCGAAATGTTCAACCCCGCCAGCTACCCCGAGCGGCACATGAGCATGGAGGGCATCTACGAATACGGCTCGCGCGCCGGCGTGTGGCGCATCCTGCGCGAGTTTGAAAAACGCAATCTGCCGCTCACGGTGTTTGGCGTGTCCACTGCTCTGCAGCGCCACCCCGAGCTCACAGCCGCCTTGGTGGAGCTGGGCCACGAGATCGCCTGCCACGGCCTCAAGTGGATTCACTACCAGCACATCCCTGAAGAGGTGGAACGCGCCCACATGCAAGAGGCCATGGACATCATCCAGCGCATGACGGGTGAGAGACCCCTGGGCTGGTACACCGGCCGCGACAGCCCCAACACCCGCCGCCTGGTGGCCGACTTTGGCGGCTTTGAATATGACAGCGACTACTACGGCGATGACCTGCCCTTCTGGATGAAGGTGCGCAAAACCGATGGCAGCACGGCACCGCAGCTCATCGTGCCCTACACGCTGGACTGCAACGACATGCGCTTTGCCCTGCCACAGGGTTACTCGCACGCCGACCCGTTCTTTCAGTACATGAAGGACACCTTCGACGCACTGTATGCCGAGGGCGACCCCGACGGTGACAACGCCCCCAAGATGATGAGCATCGGCATGCATTGCCGCCTGTTGGGCCGCCCCGGCCGCATCACGGCATTGCAGCGTTTTCTGGACCACATCGCACAGCATGACAAGGTGTGGGTGGCGCGGCGCATCGACATTGCGCGCCACTGGGCGCAGCACCACCCTGCGCCCGTCATGTGAGCCACATTGATGAATCAAATTGCCCCCAGCGCTTATCCAACAAGCGCAAGCAGCTCACTTTTTTGAAGCACCACCATGCCACTGACCCTGGAACAACTCAACGCCGCCAGCCCCGCCGAGGCCTTGGCGCTGCTGGACGGGCTGTACGAACACTCGCCCTGGATTGCCGAGCAGGCCCTGGCGCAGCGGCCCTTCCGAACGCTGGCGCACCTGAAGCACGCGCTGGCGCAGGTGGTGCGCACTGCCGAGCTGGACGCCCAGCTGGGTCTGATCCGCGCCCACCCCGAGCTGGCGGGCAAAGCCATGGTGGCGAAAAACCTCACGGCCGAATCCACCAACGAGCAAAGCACGGCGGGCCTGACCCAATGCACGCCCGAGGAGTTCGAGCGCATCCAGCAGCTCAATGCGGCCTACAACGAGCGCTTCGGCTTCCCGTTCATCCTGGCCGTGCGCGGGCCGCGCGGCACGGGCCTGCCCAAGCGGGAGATCATCGACACCTTTGCGCGGCGCCTGGACAACCACCCCGAGTTCGAACTGGCCGAGGCCCTGCGCAACATCCACCGCATTGCCGAGATTCGCCTGAACGACAAGTTCGCGGCCGAGCCCGTGCTGGGCAACGAAGTGTGGGACTGGCAGGAAAAACTGGCCGAACACTCCGACCCCGGCTTTGCCGAAAAAGGCCAGCTCACCGTCACCTACCTCACCGACGCGCACCGCGCCTGCGCACAGCGCATCAGCCACTGGATGCGCGACTGCGGCTTTGACGAGGTGGAGATCGACGCCGTGGGCAACGTGGTGGGCCGCTACCACCCGGCGGCCACAGGCGCACGCTACCTCATGACCGGCAGCCACTACGACACCGTGCGCAACGGCGGCAAATACGACGGCCGCCTGGGCATCTTCGTGCCCATGGCCTGTGTGCGCGAGCTGCACCGCACGGGCCAGCGCCTGCCCTTCGGCATCGAGGTGGTGGGCTTTGCCGAAGAGGAAGGCCAGCGCTACAAGGCCACCTTCCTGGGCTCGGGCGCGCTCATTGGCGACTTCAACCCCGCCTGGCTCGACCAGAAGGACGTGGACGGCATAACCATGCGCGCGGCCATGCAGCACGCGGGCCTGTGCATCGACGACATTCCCAAGCTGCAGCGCGACCCTGCGCAGTACCTGGGTTTCATCGAGGTGCACATCGAGCAGGGCCCGGTGCTCAACGAGCTGGACCTGCCCCTGGGTGTGGTCACCTCCATCAACGGCAGTGTGCGTTTTCTGTGCGAGATGATCGGCACCGCCAGCCACGCTGGCACCACCCCGATGGACCGCCGCCGCGACGCGGCCGTGGCCGTGGCGGAGCTGGCGCTGTATGTGGAGCAGCGCGCCGCGCAAGATGGCGACTCGGTGGGCACCATCGGCCAGCTGCAGGTGCCCGCTGGCTCCATCAACGTGGTGCCGGGGCGTTGCCTGTTTTCACTGGATCTGCGCGCCCCTACCGATGCCCAGCGCGATGCGCTGGTGAGCGATGTGAAAGAGCAGCTCGCCCACATCGCGGCCCGGCGTGGCCTGCGCTACACCCTGGAAGAATCCATGCGCGCCGCCGCCGCGCCCAGTGCGCCCGCCTGGCAGCACCAGTGGGAGCGCGCCGTGGACACTCTGGGCGTGCCCGTGTTCCGCATGCCCAGCGGCGCGGGGCACGACGCGATGAAGCTGCACGAAATCATGCCCCAGGCCATGCTCTTTGTGCGCGGCCAGAACTCCGGCATCAGCCACAACCCGCTCGAATCCACCACCAACAACGACATGCAGCTGGCCGTGGACGCCTTCACCCAGGTGCTGCGCCAACTTGCCGAGGAACCACAACCATGACAACGAATAACAACTACGCCGCGCTGGACGCCTGGATCGACCAGCACTTCGACGAGGAAGTGCGCTTTCTGCAGGCCCTGGTGCGCGTGCCCACCGACACACCACCCGGCAACAACGCGCCCCATGCCGAACGCACGGCCGAGCTGCTCAAGGAGTTTGGCTACGAGGCCGAAAAACACGCGGTGCCCGCTTCCGATGTGCTGGCCTACGGCATGGAATCCATCACCAACCTCATCGTGCGCCGCAAGTACGGTGCGCAGGGCGACGGCGGCAAGACCATTGCCCTGAACGCCCACGGCGACGTGGTGCCCCCCGGCGAAGGCTGGACGCACGACCCCTATGGCGCCGAGATCGTGGATGGCGCCATGTATGGCCGCGCCACTGCCGTGAGCAAGAGTGACTTTGCATCGTTCACCTTTGCCGTGCGCGCCCTGGAAGCCGTGGCCAAGCCCACGAAAGGCGCGGTCGAGCTGCACTTCACCTACGACGAAGAGTTTGGCGGCGAGCTGGGCCCCGGATGGCTGCTTCAAAAGGGGCTGACGAAGCCCGATTTGATGATTGCCGCAGGCTTCAGCTACGAAGTGGTCACCGCCCACAACGGCTGCCTGCAAATGGAAGTGACCGTGCACGGCAAGATGGCCCACGCCGCCGTGCCGCACACCGGCGTGGACGCGCTGCAGGGCGCGGTGCACATCCTGAACGCGCTGTACGCACAGAACGACGAATACAAGAAGGTCACGTCCAACGTCACCGGCATCAAGCACCCCTACCTGAACGTGGGCCGCATCGAAGGCGGCACCAACACCAATGTCGTGCCCGGCAAGGTGATGTTCAAGCTCGACCGCCGCATGATCCCTGAAGAGAACCCGGTGGAAGTCGAAGCCGCCATCCGCCGCATCATTGAGCAGGCGGCGGGCGAACGCGCTGGCATCAGCGTGGAGATCAAGCGCCTGCTGCTGGCCAACGCCATGACCCCGCTGGCGGGCAATGCACCGCTGGTCGAGGCGATCCAGAAACACGCACAGGCCGTGCTGGGCGAGCCCGTGCCCGCCGTGGGCACGCCGCTGTACACCGACGTGCGCCTGTATGTGGAGCGCGGCATCCCCGGCGTGATCTATGGGGCCGGGCCACGTACGGTGCTCGAATCCCACGCCAAGCGCGCCGACGAGCGACTGCAGCTGGAAGACCTGCGCCGTGCGACCAAGGTGATTGCGCGGGCGCTGTGCGATCTCCTGGCGTGAACTGTCAGGCAGAACTTGGGTGAAATTAGCCTCTAGCGCTTATCCATCAAGCGCTTGCAGCTACAAAATCAATAGCACACGGAAATCATTCACATTGGTGTGGGTAGGCCCCGTCACCACCAGATCCCCCAGGGGCTCAAAGAAGCCATAGGCGTCGTTGCGGTCCAGGTGGGCTGCGATGCGCAGGCCCGCCGCCTCGGCCCGCGCCAGCGTGTCGGGCGCCACGCGGGCACCCGCGTTGTCCTCCACGCCATCGATGCCGTCGGTGTCTGCGGCCAGCGCCCACACACCCGGCTGCCCCTGCAACGCCTGCGCCAGGCCCAGGCAGAACTCGCCCGCGCGGCCACCCCGCCCCCGGGGTGTGCTTGGCGGCTGTGGGCGTACCGTCACGGTCGTCTCGCCGCCCGACAGGATCACGCACGGCCTTGTGAAGGGCTGACCACGCCGCGCCACGGCCCGCGCCAGTGCGGCGTGCACCTTGCCCACCTCGCGCGATTCGCCTTCGATTTCGTCCGACAGGATGTGCGCCTGCACACCCGCCGCCCGCGCGGCCTCGGCCGCAGCTTCCAGCGACTGCTGGGGCGTGGCGGTCATGTGCACCACATGGTGGGCAAACACGGCGTCGCCGGGCTTCGGGGTTTCCAGCGCGCCTGCTTCGAGGGCTGAGCGCACTGCAGTGGGCACCTCGATGCGATAGCGGTCCAGGATCGCCAGCGCATCAGTGCAGGTGGTGGCGTCAGGCACCGTGGGGCCGCTGGCAATGACCGAAGGGTCGTCCCCCGGCACATCGCTGATGGTGAGCGTGACCACCCGCGCAGGCGCGCAGGCCGCCGCCAGCCGCCCGCCCTTGATGCGCGAGAGGTGCTTGCGCACACAGTTCATTTCGTCGATGGCAGCGCCGCTTTCGAGCAGCGCCTTGTTGATGCGCTGCTTGTCCTCCAGCGTGAGGCCGTCGCCCGGGAGCGTGAGCAGGGCGGAGCCCCCGCCCGAGATGAGGCACAGCACGAGGTCGTTTTCAGTCAGACCCTGCGTCAGCGCCAGGATGCGCTGCGCAGCAGCCAGGCCCGCCGCATCGGGCACGGGGTGGGCGGCCTCAACCACTTCGATGCGCTGCGCCAGGCCTTGCGGCCGGGGCGGTGTGTGGTGGTAACGCGTGACCACCAGCCCCGACAAGGGTGCATCCGCAGGCCACAGTGCTTCGACGGCCTGCGCCATGGCGCCGCCCGCCTTGCCAGCACCCAGCACCAGCGTGCGGCCTCCGCTTTCGCGGCTGGGCGGCGGGGGCAAAAAGGCTGCAGTGTTGTGCAGCGGCAGCGCGCGGCGCACGGCAACACCGTAGAGATATTCGAGGAATTCGCCGCTCTGGCGAACGGGGTTTGGCACGGTGGGGGGGGTGGTCATGAATGGTCGTCTCCGCGAGCGATTGTGCGGGCACGGCCAGGGCATGGCCGTGCGCAGAAGTCAAAACTACTTCAACCCAGCCCACGGCGGCACGACGCGGTGGCGACGCGCAGCGCGGGATAACCCCATGTTCTGGCCCGCAACTGTTGTCTACAGTTCTTGTATGCAAGATTGACCAACAGTATCGCCTTCCTATCCAAAGGGTTCACATGCTCCGCTTTCTCAACTCCTTGTTTGGCCGGGTGGTCCTGGCCTTGATTGCTGGCGTGGCCATCGGGCTGCTCTGGCCCGACACGGCCGTGCAGCTCAAGCCGCTGGGCGACGGTTTCATCAAGCTCATCAAGATGCTGATCCCGCTCATCGTCTTTTGTGTGGTGGTTCACGGCATCGCGGGCACGGGCGACCTGAAGCGTGTGGGCCGCGTGGGCATCAAGTCGCTGATCTACTTCGAGGTGGTCACCACCATCGCGCTGGTGCTGGGCCTGGCGCTCGCGTTCTGGTTTGAACCCGGTGTGGGCATGAATGTGGACCCGAAGGCGCTCGACCCCAAGGCGATGGGCGCCTATGCAGACAACGCCAGCAAGCTCACGGGTGGCGGCTTCAGCGACTTTTTGCTCAAGCTCATCCCCACCACCGCCGTGAGCGCCTTCGCCAATGGCGATGTGCTGCAGGTGCTGCTGTTCTCCATTGTGTTTGGCTGCGCGCTGGCGCTGATGGGCGAGCGCGGCGCGCGCGTCACCAGCCTCATCGAAGACCTGTCGCACGTGCTGTTCAAGACCATGGGCCTGATCATCAAGCTGGCGCCGCTGGGTGTGCTGGGCGCGATTGCGTTCACGGTGGGCAAGTACGGCATTGGCTCGCTCAAGCAGCTGGGCATGCTGGTGGTGCTGTTCTATGCGGCAGTGGCCATCTTCGTGGTGGTGGTGCTGGGCCTGATCATGCGGTTTTCGGGCTTCAGCCTGTTCAAGCTGCTGCGCTACCTGCGCGAGGAGCTGGCCGTGGTGTTTGCCACCACGTCGTCCGACAGCGTGCTGCCGCAGATCATGGCCAAGCTCAAGCACATGGGCATCCGCGACTCGACCGTGGGCCTGGTGATCCCCACGGGCTACTCGTTCAACCTGGACGCGTTCTCGATCTACATCACGCTGGCGGCCGTGTTCATCGCCCAGGCCACGAACACGCCCATCTCGATGGCCGACCTGCTGACCATCCTGGCGATCTCGCTGGTCACCTCCAAGGGCGCTCACGGTGTGCCGGGCTCGGCCATTGTGGTGCTGGCCGCCACGCTGCACGCAATCCCGGCCATCCCCGCCATCGGGCTGGTGCTGGTGCTGTCGGTGGACTGGTTCATGGGCATTGCCCGCGCCCTGGGCAACCTGATTGGCAACTGCGTGGCAACCGTGGCCATCGCGGCCTGGGAGGGCGACATCGACCGCGAGCGCGCACATGCAGTGCTGGACGGCCGCAGCACGCCGCCGCTGGCCCCCGAGGTCTCGCCAGAGATGGCGCCCCCGGTAGCGCCACAATCGGCCGCATGAGCATCAACCAGACCCAGATCGCCCAGCAGGTGGTGGAATCCATCCTTGCGCAAAAGCTCTCACCCGGCGAGCGCCTGGGCGAGCAGGAACTGGCCGACCTCTTCGGTGTGAGCCGTACCCTGGTGCGCGAGGCGCTCATGCAGCTGCAGGCCCGTGGTTTTGTCGAAGTGCGGCCACGCCGGGGCTGGTATGTGGTGGAGCCTACGGTGGAAGACGCACGCGATGCGTTCTCGGCCCGGCGCATCATCGAGTCGGGCATCCTGGCCGATGCGGGCCGCCCGCTGCAGAGCGTGACCCGCCGCCTGCGGGCGCACATCGCCGAAGAACAGCAGGCCATCGAAGGTGCAGATGCCGCCACACGCGCCTTTCTGCTCGCAGACTTCCACGTCTGCCTGGCCGAGGCGATGGGACACCGCAGCCTGAGCGACATCCTGCGCGACCTCACGGCGCGCACCACTTTGGCGGCCTCGCTGTACCAGTCGCAGCACGCGGCCAGCCAGTCGTGCGCCGAACACGCCGCCATCGTCGAAGCGCTGGAAGCAGGCAACACCACGATGGCCCGCGAACGCATGCTGGCCCACATCGGGCATGTGGAAGGCGCCCTCAACCCCGGCCAGCCGCTGGTGCGGGACCGGCTGCGTGAATCCCTCGCACCGCTGACCAGCCAACGCACCAAGGCGGCATCGACAGCCCTGAGCTAGCCCAAGCCGGTCGCGCCCCGGCCACAAACCTTCCAATCGCCTGCATCCACTGCAGGCGGGTATTTTGCTGCGCCACTCTAAGGGTTTACCGGGATAAGCGCGTCCGGTCATTTTGTATACGATTTTTGTATGGACACTTGTGCACCATCCGGCTCAGGTATCCCTTCCGTATTCATACCCCCAACCCCCGAAAGACTCGCATGAACCCGCCTGTACACCCCGTGGACGAACACCTACCTTTGGGGCGACTCACGGCGCTAGGCTTGCAGCATGTGCTGGTGATGTATGCGGGCGCTGTAGCGGTGCCGCTCATCGTGGGCCGCGCCCTCAACCTCACGCCCGACCAGGTGGCCAAGCTGATTTCGGCCGACCTGTTTGTATGCGGGCTGGTCACGCTGATCCAGGCGCTGGGCGCCTCGCGCTGGTTCGGCATTCAGCTGCCCGTGATGATGGGGGTGACCTTCGCATCGGTGGCGCCCATGGTCTCGATGGCGCAGACCACGGGCGGCACGGCCGGGGCCGGGCTTATCTTTGGCTCGGTGATTGGCGCGGGCGTGATTTCCATCCTGATCGCTCCGCTGGTCAGCCGCATGCTCCGGTTCTTCCCGCCGGTGGTCACGGGCACCATCATCGCGGTGATCGGCATCAGCCTGATGCGCGTGGGTATCAACTGGATCTTTGGCAACCCCGTGGGCCCCACGGCGCCCAGCGTGCCCAACCCCGAGCACCTCAAGTGGCTGGCCGATGCCCAAGCCGCTGCCGGAGCCCCCGGCTCTTCGCTGCCTCCGGTGCCCAAGGGCTTTGCGGTGGTGCCTACGGTGCCCAACCCCAAGTACGCGGACCTGACCGGCGTAGGCATCTCGGCCCTGGTGCTGCTGTCCATCCTGCTGATAGCCAAGTTCGCCAAGGGCTTCATTGCCAACATCTCGGTGCTGTTGGGCATCGTGATCGGCGCAGTGGTGGCCGTGGGCATGGGACTGATGAACTTCGACAAGGTGGCCAAGGCACAGTGGTTTGACCTGGTGCTGCCGTTCGAGATTGCCAGCCCTGTCTTCGACCCCATCCTGATCCTGACCATGACCCTGGTGATGATCGTGGTCATGATCGAATCCACCGGCATGTTCCTGGCCCTGGGGGAGATGACCGACCGCAAGGTGGACCAGGCGGCACTCACGCGCGGACTGCGCACAGATGGCCTGGGCACGCTGCTGGGTGGCATCTTCAACACCTTTCCGTACACCAGCTTCTCGCAGAACGTGGGGCTGGTCGCCGTCACCGGCGTCAAGAGCCGCTTTGTGTGCGTGGCCGGCGGCGTGATCCTGATCGTGCTGGGCGTGCTGCCCAAGATGGCCGCGCTGGTCGAGTCGCTGCCCACCATGGTGCTGGGCGGTGCGGGCCTGGTGATGTTCGGCATGGTGGCGGCCACAGGCATCCGCATTCTGGGCGGGGTGGACTTCAAGACCAACCGCTTCAACGCCATGATCGTGGCCGTATCCATCGGCGTGGGCATGGTGCCGCTGATCGCGCCCAACTTCCGCCAGTGGATGCCGCATGCCATCCACCCGCTGATCGAATCCGGTATCCTCCTGGCCTCGATCACGGCGGTGGCCCTGAACGTTTTCTTCAATGGCGCCAGCCGCGACACCTCCGCCGCTGTCAACGCCGCACGCCAGGCCGACGCCCACTAGGCCTGACGCCTGCACGCTGCCGAAAACCTGACACCGCCCGCGTGGCTCCGCCCCCTGTCCGCCATGGCTGCCAGGGGGTTTTGGCTTCATGCTGCATACGCATAAACCTGCATGTCCGCCACCCACGCCATCGGGTACCCTTGTTTTGCATTCCGCCGAGGACTTCCAGGATTTCCGTATGACACAGAACATTTCCGCCGCCGAACAGGCCCTGCGCGACGCTGCGCGCGAGTACCACCGCAACCCCACCCGGGGCAAGATTTCGGTCACCCCCACCAAGCCGTTGTCCAACCAGCGCGACCTGTCGCTGGCCTACTCGCCAGGCGTGGCCTATCCGTGCCTGGACATCGCGGCCGACCCCTCCAAGGCGTTTGACTACACATCGCGCGGCAACCTGGTCGCGGTGATCACCAACGGCACGGCGGTGCTGGGACTGGGCGACATCGGGCCGCTGGCCAGCAAGCCCGTGATGGAAGGCAAGGGTTGCCTGTTCAAGAAGTTCGCGGGCGTCGATGTGTTCGACATCGAACTGGCCGAGCGCGACCCCGACAAGCTCATCGAGATCATTGCGGCGCTGGAGCCCACGCTGGGCGGCATCAACCTCGAAGACATCAAGGCGCCCGAGTGCTTCTACATCGAGCGCGAACTCAGCAAGCGCATGAACATCCCGGTGTTCCATGACGACCAGCACGGCACGGCCATCATCAGCAGCGCCGCGCTGCTCAACGGCCTGGAGCTGGTGGGCAAGCAGATCGGCGAGGTGAAGATTGCCGTTTCTGGCGCGGGCGCGGCCGCCATTGCCTGCCTGAACGTGATGGTGGGCCTGGGCGTGAAAATCGAGAACGTCTTCGTGTGCGACTCCAAGGGCGTGATCTACGAAGGCCGCCCCGGGGGCTACGATGAGTCGAAGGCGCGCTACGCGCAAAAGACCGATGCCCGCACGCTGGCCGATGCCGTCAACGGCGCCGACGTATTCCTGGGTTGTTCGGCACCGGGCGTGCTCACGGCCGAAATGGTCAAGACCATGGGCCCCAAGCCCATCATCCTGGCGCTGGCCAACCCCGAGCCCGAGATCCGCCCCGAACTGGCCAAGGCCGTGCGCCCCGACTGCATCATTGCCACGGGCCGCTCGGACTACCCCAACCAGGTCAACAACGTCCTGTGTTTCCCGTACATCTTCCGCGGCGCGCTGGACTGCGGCGCGACCAAGATCACCGAGGCGATGAAGCTGGCCTGCGTGCGCCAGATCGCCGACCTGGCCAAGGCCGACATCAGCGAAGAAGTGGCCAGCGCCTATGCGGGCAAAGAGCTGACCTTTGGCCCCGACTACCTCATCCCTACACCGTTCGACTCGCGCCTGATCCTCAAGATTGCTCCCGCCGTGGCCAAGGCCGCAGCCGAATCGGGCGTGGCCACGCGCCCCATCGAAGACATGGAGGCCTACAAGGAAACGCTGTCGCGCTTCGTCTACCAGACCGGCATGCTGATGCGCCCCGTGATCATGGCTGCCAAGGCCCTGCCCGACGCGCAAAAGCGCGTGGCCTACGCCGACGGTGAAGACGAACGCGCCCTGCGTGCCGCGCAGATGGCCATCGACGACAAGATCGCGCAACCCATCCTCATTGGCCGCCCCGCCGTGATTGCTGCGCGCATCGCCAAGGCCGGCCTGCGCATGCAGCTGGGCAAGGATGTGGAGGTGTGCAACCCCGAGGACGACCCACGCTTCCGACAGTACTGGGAGCACTACCACCAGCTCATGAAGCGCAATGGCGCATCGCCCGAAGTGGCCAAGGCCGCCGTGCGCCGCTCCAACACCATCATTGCCTCGCTGATGGTCAAGCTGGGCGATGCCGACGCGATGATCTGCGGCCTGGTGGGCACGTATGAAACGCACCTGGAACGCATCCACAGCATCATCGGCCGCCAGGAAGGTGCCCACAACTACGCTGCCCTGAACGCGCTGATGACCAACCGGGGCACGCTGTTCATTGCCGACACCTACGTGAACGAAGACCCCACGGCACAGCAGCTAGCGGACATCGCCTGGATGTCGGTGCAGGAGGTGCAACGCTTTGGCATCCCACCCAAGGTCGCCTTCCTCTCGCACTCCAGCTATGGCTCGTCCAAGCGCGCATCAGCCCGCAAGATGCGCGAGGCGCGCGACCTGTTCGTGGCCGCCCACCCCGAGATCGAATGCGATGGCGAGCTGCACGGAGATGCCGCGCTGGAGCCGAACATCCGCAACGCCTACATGGCGGACTCGACCCTGACGGACTCGGCCAACCTGCTGATCTGCCCCAACCTGGATGCAGCCAACATCCTCTACAACGTGCTGAAGACGACCACCAGCGGTGGCGTGACGGTGGGCCCCATCCTGATGGGCGCCGCTGCCACGGCCTACATCCTGACCCCGGCCGCCACCGTGCGCCGGGTGCTCAACATGACGGCCCTGGCCGTGGCCAGCGCTGCCGCCCGGCCACGCTGAGCGCGCTGTGCCGTGCTGACCGTGCGCAGTCCATGATCAGGCCTGCCCACACACCGTTGCAACGGGGCCCACGGGCCCCGTTTTTCATGGGCAAGCCAACCCCTCACCCGGCGCATGCACCATTTCGGGAAACCCAGCATGCTGGCGTGCACCACTTCGGTGAACAATGGGGCACAGCAAAACACCCGCGTACACAAACCGGGCATCGTTTTTGCTGACTGCAGGTGTATGGCCCCTGGATGGGGCCCATGCCTTCCCTCACCGCATTTCCCCTCGCCCGACAGGAGCCCCCGATGAAAAAGAGACTGTTCATGCAAACCGCTGCCGCCCTGGCCCTGATCGGCAGCACCTCGCTGGCCCAGGCGCAGGCCACCACGCCCATCAAGTTCCAGCTCGACTGGCGCTTTGAAGGCCCCGCCGCGCTGTTCCTGCAGCCCGTGGCCAAGGGTTACTTCAAGGCCGCAGGCCTGGATGTGGCCGTGGATGCTGGCAACGGCTCGGGTGGTGCAGTGCAGCGCGTGGCCTCGGGCACGTACGACATGGGCTTTGCTGACCTGGCCGCCGTGATGGAGTTCCACGCCAACAACCCCGACGCACAGAACAAACCCGTGGCGGTGATGATGGTGTACAACAACACGCCTGCCTCGGTCATGGCGCTCAAGAAGAGCGGCATCACGAAGCCCGCCGACCTGGCGGGCAAGAAGCTGGGCGCCCCCGTGTTTGACGCGGGTCGCCGCGCATTCCCCATCTTCCAGAAGGCCAACGGCATTGGCGCTGTGACCTGGACGGCCATGGACCCGCCCCTGCGCGAAACCATGCTGGTGCGCGGCGATGTGGACGCCATCACCGGCTTCACCTTCACCTCGCTGCTGAACCTGGAAGCCCGTGGCGCCAAGGCCGCCGACGTGGTGGTGCTGCCCTATGCCGATTTCGGCGTAAAGCTCTATGGCAACGTGATCATCGCGTCTCCAAAGCTCATCAAGGAGAACCCGGCCGCCATCAAAGCGTTCCTGTCGGCCTTTGCCAAGGGCGCCAAGGAAGTGATCGCCAACCCCGCAGCCGCCATTGAGCATGTGAAGGCGCGCGACGGCATCGTGAACGTGCCGCTCGAAACCCGCCGCCTGCAACTGGCCATCGACACTGTCATCAACAGCCCCGACGCCCGCGCCGAAGGTTTTGGCCAAGCCAAGCCCGGCCGCCTGTCGCTGATGGCATCGCAGGTGTCGGACGCGTTCAACACCAAGACCCGCGTGAACGCCGACGATGTGTGGAACCCCAGCTTTCTGCCCCCTGCAGCCGAGCTGAACATCCTGCCGAAGAAGTGACACCCCCTGAGTCGCTTCGCGCCTTCCCCCTCTCTCGACTCGCTGCGCGAGTCGGGAGGGGGACGCCCCCGGTGCGACGGGGCGGCCCTTGCACGGGGGCGCTGGCCTGGGCCGCGCCCAGCATCAACCTCGGTGCACAAACACTACTCACTACGGACCTCTGATGCAGGCTGCTGATTCCTACTTTGTGGACTTCCGCGATGTCTGGCTCGCCTACAACGACGAGCTGCGCGCCAAGAACCAGTTTGCGGTGGAGGCCATCGACCTGCAGGTGCGCCAGGGCGAGTTCATCGCCATCGTGGGCCCCTCGGGCTGTGGCAAGTCCACCTTCATGAAGCTGGCCACGGGGCTGAAGATGCCATCGATGGGCAAGATCCTCATCGACGGACAGCCGGTGACGGGGCCGCTCAAGGTCTCGGGCATGGCGTTTCAGGCGCCCTCGCTGCTGCCCTGGCGCACCACGGTGGACAACGTGCTGCTGCCACTCGAAATCGTCGAGCCCTACCGCAGCAACTTCAAGCAGAAACGTAAGGAATACGAAGAACGCGCCCGCAAGCTGCTGCAGAAGGTGGGGCTGGCGGGCTATGAGGACAAGTTCCCCTGGCAGCTGTCGGGCGGCATGCAGCAGCGCGCCAGCATCTGCCGCGCGCTGATCCACGAGCCCAAGATGCTGCTGCTGGACGAGCCGTTTGGGGCGCTGGATGCCTTCACGCGCGAGGAGCTGTGGTGCATCCTGCGCGACCTGTGGACCGAGCAGAAATTCAACGTGATCCTGGTCACGCACGACCTGCGCGAATCGGTCTTCCTGGCCGACACGGTGTATGTGATGAGCAAGAGCCCGGGCCGGTTTGTGGTGCGCAAGGAGATCGAGCTGCCCCGCCCGCGCGACCTGGAGGTGACCTACACCAAGGAATTCACCGACATCGTGCATGAACTGCGCGGCCACATCGGCGCCCTGCGCAAGGCCGGCGCGCCCATCCAGCAGTAACCCGAAGACCTTCCCACCATGCACAAGAAAACCGTAGAGCGCTGGTCCCCCTGGCTGCTGCTGACCGCCACCATTCTGCTGTGGCAAATCATCTGTTCGGCCTTCAGCGTCCCCGAATTTCTCTTCCCCAGCCCCTGGGTCATTGCCACGCAGCTGGTCGAGTTCAGCGGCGTGATCGCCGCACACGCTTGGCGCACCTACTGGGTCACGATGGCGGGCTTTGGCATTGCCATCGTGGTCGGCGTGCTGTTAGGTTTTGTGATCGGCAGTTCTCGCCTGGCCTATGCCGCCGTATACCCGCTGATGACCGCCTTCAACGCCCTGCCCAAGGCAGCCTTTGTTCCCATCCTCGTGGTGTGGTTCGGCATCGGCGTGGGCCCGGCCATCCTCACGGCCTTTCTCATCAGCTTCTTCCCCATCATGGTCAACATCGCCACCGGCCTGGCCACGCTGGAGCCCGAGCTGGAAGACGTGCTGCGCGTGCTGGGCGCCAAGCGCTGGGACGTGCTGACCAAGGTGGGCCTGCCCCGCTCCATGCCGTACTTCTACGGCTCGCTCAAGGTGGCCATCACGCTGGCCTTTGTCGGCACCACGGTGTCGGAGATGACCGCCGCCAACGAAGGCATCGGCTACCTGCTCATCAGCGCGGGCTCGTCCATGCAGATGGGCCTGGCCTTTGCGGGCCTGATGGTGGTGGGTGCGATGGCCATGGTGATGTACGAGCTGTTCAGCTGGATCGAAAAGCGCACCACAGGGTGGGCGCACCGGGGCTCGCAAGGCGAGTAGGTAGGGTATATCCCCCTGAGTCGCCTTCGGCGCCTTCCCCCTTCTCTCTAATCGCTGGCGCGATTCGAGAGAAGGGGGACACCGCCAGCGCGGCGGGGCGGCCCTTGCGCGGCGGTTCTCGACCAGGCCGCGCCGGTTTCGACGATTGCGCTCCTTGCCAGTGCAAAGGATGCGCCGGCACTTCCTCTTCAGAAGCAATTGGCCGTCTTTCCCGCGCTGCCAAAACGCCGCCGATATACTGCCCGCCCGTTGACCGCAGGACTCCCGGCATGCACCTGACCGCCCTTTTCCACCCCATCGCGGCGTTTGCAGCGCCCCCCGTCATCCGGATCGCCATCGTCACGGCGGCGACCTTCTGGCTGGCGGCATGCGGCAGCACCAGCACCGCCCCCGCGCGCGCCGACGATTCCCCCAGCGCGCCGCTGGCGACATCTACCCCCGCCCCCATCCGCATCGGCATCGCGCTGGGCGGCGGCGCCGCCAAGGGGTTTGCGCACATCGGCGTGATCAAGATGCTGGAAGCCAACGGCTTCGCGCCCGCTGTGGTCTCTGGCACCAGCGCAGGCAGCGTGGTCGGTGCGCTGTATGCCAGCGGCATGAATGCGTTCGAAATGCAGGAAAAGGCTGTGGCGCTGGACGAAGCCAAGATCCGCGACCTGCAGCTGTCGTCCGACGGCCTGGTGCTGGGCCAGAAGCTCGAAGACTATGTGAACGAGCAGGTGCGCCGCAAGCCGCTGGAGCAGATGGCCAAACCGTTTGTGGTGGTGGCAACGCGCCTCGAAGATGGCGAGCGCACGGTGTTTGCACGCGGCAACACGGGGCAGGCGGTACGTGCATCGAGCAGCGTTCCCGGCGTGTTCCAGCCCGTCACCATCGGCAAATACCATTTTGTGGACGGCGGCATCGTGAGCCCGGTGCCGGTGGACGCCGCGCGCCAGCTGGGCGCCGACATCGTGATCGCGGTGGACATCTCCAACAAGGCCCGGGGCCAGACGCCGGGCAACATGCTGGGCGCGCTCAACCAGTCCATTGCCATCATGGGCCAGAAGCTGGGCCAGGCAGAACTGGCGCGGGCCGACGTAATCGTGCGCCCGCAGGTGCTGGACATCGGCGCCGCCGACTTCAGCCAGCGCGCCAACGCCATCGTGGAAGGCGAGAAGGCCGCGCTGGCCGTGATGCCGCAAATCCGCGAGCGTGTGGCCCAGCTCCAGGCCGAGCGCAGCAAGGCGGCGGTGCAGGCCCAGCAGAAGGCGACCGAGGTGCAGCACCAGGCCTGCCTGGACAACCGCAGCCGGCTGCAGAAGCTGGCGGGCCTGGCCAAACTGGACGACTCCTGCCCGGCGCCCAAGTAGCGCGGCAAACAAACGATTCCGGCGCAGTGCCCTTCGGGTAAAGTCACCTGCGCCCCGGCCTGCCCGCACATCCCGGCACCGACTTCACGCCCCACTGCCCGCCCCGCCCATGTCTTCGCCGTTCTCCGCCGTCAAACCCAGCGCCAAGCTCTCCGACCAGGTGGCCAGCGCGCTGGAGGCCGAGATCCGTGCGGGCCGCATCCAGGCGTCCGACAAGCTGCCCACCGAGGCGGTGCTGGCGCAGCAGTTTCAGGTCAGCCGCACGGTGGTGCGCGAGGCCATCTCGCGCCTCAAGTCGCTGGGGCTCGTGGACTCGCGGCAGGGTAGCGGCGTGTATGTGCTCGCGCCGGGCATCGAGCCGCTGCAGTTCGATGTGCCCCTTGCCGCATCGCGCGAGGCGGTGATGCAGATCGTGGAAGTGCGCCGTGCGCTGGAGGCCGAGGTGGCCGAGCTGGCAGCCCTGCGTCGCACCGATGAAGACATTGCCGCCATCCGCGCCGCCATGCAGCACATTGCCGACGCCGTGCGCGCAGGCCGCGACGGGGTAGAGGAAGACGTGCTGTTCCACCGCGCCATCGCCCAGGCGGCAGGCAACCCGTTCATGATCAGCACGCTGGACTATCTGGCGCAGTTTCTCAAGGGCGCCACCCGCGTGACCCGCGCCAACGAGGCGCGGCGCGCCGACTTTGCCGACGCCGTGACCCATGAGCACACGCAGATCGTGCTGGCCATCGAGGCAGGCGATGCACTAGCTGCCCGCGCTGCGGCGGCGCAGCACATGAAGAACGCACTGGCCCGCATCGAACAGGCCGACCTGGCCTTCTGGGCCCAGGACGGCGCGCGGCTGGCACAGCCGCTGGTGGCGGCATCCGGTCCACTGATCTTCTGACCTTGTTGGCCGCCCAGCGGCGCGGGGACCTTGAGGCGGGAAAAGGCCTCTCCGAATTGCTATTAAATCAATAGCTATTAGCGCTTAACAGATAAGCGCTAGATAGCAAAAAACCTTGTAAACACGAGCGTAGCGCCCGCCGCAGATGGCTACCGATACGGGTTAACCCGAAGCGGAATAGAACGCGGTAATTTGTATGATAACCATATAAACACATCAATCAAGGTGCCGACAGGAGCTGCAAATCGGCCGCTTGCACTGACCCGTTGCTCCGTCTGCCACCCTTCCATCCTGGAGATATCCCTCACATGTCCACCCTCGCACTTCTCGGAATCGGCGCCGGCAGCATTGCCCTGCTTCTGTTGCTCATCATCCGTTGGCAAGTCCACGCCTTCGTGGCCATGATGCTCGTGAGCTTTCTCGTCGCCTTCGCCACGGGCATGCCCATCGGCGACATCATCAGCACGCTGATTGCGGGCATGGGCGGCACGCTGGGTTCGGTCGCCATCCTGGTGGCGCTGGGTTCCATGCTGGGGCGCATGATCGAGGTCTCGGGCGGCGCAGCCAGCCTGGCCAACCGCTTCACGCAGCTGCTGGGGCCCACACGGGTGCCCATGGCCCTCACGGCCGCCGCGCTGGTGCTGGCCATCCCGGTGTTTTTTGATGTGGGCTTCATCATCCTGGTGCCCATCGTCTACGGCTTTTGCAAGGCGGCGGGCGTCAATCCCATCAAGTTCGGCCTGCCCGTGGCGGGCATCATGCTGGCCGCGCACGTGGTGGTGCCACCGCACCCCGGCATCGTGGGCGGGGCGACCATCGTCAAGGGCGACATCGGCTGGATCACCATCATTGGCCTGGCCATCTGCATCCCGCTGGCGGCGCTGTCGCAGGTGGTTTCGGGCTGGCTCAACCGCAAGGGCTACCCCATGCTGCCCACCACGGCCGAGCAGTTTGCGGCCTTTGGCAGCAGCCAAGAAGGCGCGGATTCCAAGGCCCCCAAGGCTGCCGCTGCCCCCGGCGTGGGCACCATCATGGCGCTCATCCTGATTCCCCTGGCCCTCATCATGGCCGGTACCACTGGTGCCACCCTGTTGCCCAAGGGCGACAGCCTGCGCAATGTGCTGGGCTTCATCGGCTCGCCCATTTTTGCGCTGATGGTGGCCGTGGGCCTGGCGATGTACCTGCTGGGCCGCAACCAGGGCTGGAACCGCGAGCGCACCAACGCCATCATGGAATCCGCCCTGCCCCCTGCCGCCACCGTGATTTTGGTGACGGGTGCGGGCGGCGTGTTTGCCAAGGTGCTCACCGCCAGCGGCATTGGCACGGCGCTGTCGCAAAGCCTCACCGCTACTCATCTGCCGCTCATCCTGCTGGCGTTCATCATTTCGCTGGCGCTGCGCGCCGCGCAGGGTTCGGCCACCGTGGCCATCATCACCACTTGCGGCCTGCTGGCCGACGCGATGGCGGGCGGCGGGTATTCCCCCTTGCAAGTGGCGCTGCTCACGGTTGCCATTGGCTTTGGCAGCCTGGGCCTGTCGCACGTCAACGATTCGGGCTTCTGGATCGTGACCCGCTACCTGGGCCTGAGCGTGGGTGATGGCCTGCGCACCTGGACCGTACTGACCACCGTGCTGGGCCTGGCGGGTTTTGCCCTCACGGCCTTGCTGTGGGCACTGGTGGCCTGAACGCCCCCTTTTTGAATTTCTTTGAAGGACTGACAACATGACAAAACCCACCGTCGGCATCATCGGCCTGGGCGCCATGGGCGCTGGCATTGCCAAGACCCTGCGCAACAACGGCTTCACCATCCACGTCTGCGACGTGCGCCCCGGCGTGGCCGATGCCTTTGTGGCCGATGGCGGGACGGCCCACGCCACCACCGCCGCACTGGCAGCGGTGAGTGATGTGGTGGTATCGGTGGTGGTCAACGCCGCGCAGACCGAGAGCGTGCTATTTGGCGACGATGGCAAGGGCGGTGCAGCCAGCACCATGCGCCCCGGCAGCACCTTTGTGATGTGCTCCACCGTGGACCCCAACTGGTCCGTGGCGATGGAAGCGCGCCTGAACGCCCTGGGCCTGCACTATGTGGACGCCCCCATCTCCGGCGGCGCAGCCAAGGCTGCCTCGGGCCAGATGACCATGATGACCTCGGCCAAGCCCGAGGCCTATGCCGCAGCGGGCGCCGTGCTCGACGGCATGGCCGGCAAGGTGTACCGCCTGGGCGACAAGGCGGGTGCGGGCAGCAAGGTCAAGATCATCAACCAGTTGCTGGCCGGTGTGCACATTGCCGTGGCCGCCGAAGCCATGGCCCTGGGCCTGCGCGAAGGCGTGGAAGCAAGCGCCTTGTATGAAGTGATCACGAACAGCGCGGGCAACAGCTGGATGTTTGAAAACCGCATGGCCCATGTGCTGGCGGGCGACTACACGCCGCTGTCGGCCGTCGATATCTTCGTGAAGGACCTGGGCCTGGTGCTGGACACCGCACGCGCCAGCAAATTTCCCCTGCCGCTGGCGGCCACTGCGCACCAGATGTTCATGCAAGCCTCCACCGCAGGCTTTGCCAAGGAAGATGACAGCGCCGTGATCAAGATCTTCCCTGGCATCACGTTGCCCGAAGGAAAGGAGAAGGCATGACACGCGCGTTGCTGGGCTGCATTGCCGACGACTTCACGGGCGCGACCGACCTGGCCAACAACCTCGTGCGCGCAGGCATGCGCGTGGTGCAGGCCATGGGCGTGCCCACCGCACCGCTCGACGCCGAGGCAGACGCCATTGTGGTCGCGCTCAAGTCGCGCACCATTCCCAAAGACGAGGCCATCGCCCAGTCCCTGGCCGCGCTGCAATGGCTGAAAGCGCAAGGCGCCGAGCAGATCTACTTCAAATACTGCTCCACCTTTGACAGCACGGCCGAAGGCAACATCGGCCCCGTGACCGATGCGCTGATGCAGGCCCTGGGCACCGACTTCACCATCGCCACGCCCGCGTTCCCCGACAACAAGCGCACCGTGTTCAAGGGCTACCTGTTTGTGGGCGATGTGCTGCTGAACGAGAGCGGCATGCAGAACCACCCGCTCACGCCCATGACCGACCCCAACCTGGTGCGCGTGCTGCAGGCACAAACACCCAGCCGCGTGGGCCTGATCGACCACAGCGTGGTCGCACAGGGCGAGGCCGCCATCCGCGCGCGCACCGATCAACTCAAGGCCGAGGGCGTGCGCATGGCCGTGGTCGATGCGGTGTCCAACGCCGACCTGCTGCGCCTGGGCCCTGCGCTCAAGGGCATGCCGCTGGTCACCGCAGGCTCCGGCGTGGCCATTGGCCTGCCGGGCAACTTTGGCGTGGCCCCCAGCAACGAGGCAGCCCGCCTGCCCGCCGCGCAAGGGCTGCAGGCCATCGTGTCGGGCAGCTGCTCGGTGGCCACCAACCAGCAGGTCATGGATTTCATCAAGGCGGGCAAGCCAGCCCTGGCCATCGACCCGCTGCGCATCGCCGCAGGCGTGGACGTGGCCGCCGAAGCGCTGGCCTGGGCCGAAGACCACATCGGCCAGGGCCCGGTGCTGGTGTATTCCACCGCCGAGCCCTCGGCCGTGCGCGCCATTCAAGGCAAACTGGGCTCCGAAAAAGCCGGTGCCATGGTGGAGGAAACCATTGCCGCCATTGCACGCGGCCTGGTGCAGCGCGGTGTGCGCCAGCTCATCGTGGCGGGTGGCGAAACCTCCGGCGCCTGTGTGCAGGCACTGGGCATCACGCAGATGCGCATTGGCGCGCAGATTGACCCCGGCGTGCCGTGGTGCCATGCGGTGGCCCCGGACGCCAAGGACGGGCTGCACATCACGCTGAAGTCGGGCAATTTTGGTAGCACCGATTTTTTCACCAAGGCTTTTGCACAATTGTTGGCATGACCTCTACCCCCGCCTTCATGGATGAGCGCCAAGCCCGCGACGAAATCTGCCGCGTGGGCCGCAGCCTGTTTGAGCGGGGCTATGTGCATGCCACCGCAGGCAACATCAGCGTGCGCCTGGCCGACGGTTACCTCATCACCCCCACCGATGCCTGCCTGGGCACGCTGCAGCCCGAGCGGCTGGCGCGCCTGGACGCACAAGGCCAGCAGGTGGCGGGCGACCGGGCCAGCAAAACCATTGCGCTGCACCGCCAGATTTACGAGGCATCGGCATCGACAGCCGTACCCGCCCGCTGCGTGATCCACACCCACAGCACGCACCTGGTGGCCTGCTCGCTGCAAGCCGACACGGCTGCGGGTGGCCAGCTGGCGCCCGATGCGCAATTGCTGCCCCCTATCACGCCCTACTTCGTCATGAAGGTGGGCCGTGTGCCGCACATCCCCTACCACCGCCCCGGTGACGCCGCAGCGGCAGCGCTGGTGGCGCAAACCATCACCCGCTATGCCGCACAGGGCAGCCCTGTGTGCGCCGTGATGCTGGCGCGCCTCGGGCCCAATGTGTGGCACGACACGCCCGCCGCCGCCATGGCCGTGCTGGAAGAGCTGGAAGAAACCGCCCGCCTGTGGATGCTGTGCCAGCCCCGCCCCACGCCGCTGACCGAGCCCCAGATCGAGGAGCTGCGCCAGAGCTTTGGTGCCCACTGGTAACTGGTAACCGGCTGGCTGCGCACAAGGCGCGGGGACGAAAGAACACACACAAGGAGACAAACCATGACCCTTTCTTTCTGGCGCAAAGCCTTTGCTCCCATGCTGCTGGGCGTGCTGGCCACAGGCGGCGCATCGGCTGCGGACTACCCCGCCCCCAAACACGGCGAGTGGGTCGTCAAGGATTTCCGCTTCCACACCGGCCAGACCTTGCCCGAACTCAAGCTGGCCTACTCCACCGTGGGCGAGCCCACCGGCGAACCCGTGCTGGTGCTGCATGGCACCAATGGCTCGGCAGAAAGCATGCTCACACCCGGCTTTGCAGGCACGCTGTTTGGCCCTGGCCAGCCGCTGGATGCACGCAAGCACTTCATCATCCTGCCGGACGCCATCGGCACCGGCCGCTCCAGCAAGCCATCAGACGGCCTGCGCGCTGCCTTTCCAGCCTACAACTATGACGACATGGTGCAGGCGCAGTACCGCCTGTTGACCGAGCACCTGGGCGTGCGCCATGTGCGCGCCATCATTGGCAACTCCATGGGCGGCATGCACACCTGGGTGTGGGCCCAGCGCCACCCGGACTTCATGGACATTGCCGTGCCCATGGCCTCGCTGCCCGCCGCCATGTCAGGCCGCAACTGGATGATGCGCCGCCTGCTGGTGGATGCCATCCGCAACGATCCCGAATGGCAGGGCGGCAACTACACCCGCCAGCCCCGAAGCCTGCAGTTTGCGTCGGTGTTCTTTGGCACGGGCACCAACGGTGGCAATCAAGGCTTGCAAAAGCTGGCCCCCAACCGCGCTGCGGCCGATGCGCTGGTGGAGCAGCGCCTCAAAGCCCCTTTCCGCGGCGATGCCAACGACCACATCTACCAGTGGGAAGCATCGCGCGACTACGACCCCGAGCCCGGGCTGGAACGCATCACCGCACGCGTGCTGGCCATCAACTCGGCAGACGATGAGCGCAACCCACCCGAGCTGGGTGTGCTGGACAAAGCCATCGCCCGCATCCCCCACGCCCAGGCCTACGTGATCCCTGCCAGCGCCGACACCATCGGCCACAGCACGGTGGGCCTGGCGCGCTTTTACCAAGACCGGCTGGCGCAGGTGCTCACCAGCGCACCGCGCCGCTGACCGCTTTTTTCACAGGAATCTTTCATGCCCCGCTTTGCCGCCAACCTGTCCATGCTCTACAACGACGTGGACTTTCTTGACCGTTTTGCCGCCGCCGCGCGCGATGGCTTCAAGGCGGTGGAGTACCTTTTTCCCTACGCCTACCCGGCGCAAGAACTGGCCGCGCGCCTGCAGGCCAGCGGCCTGCAGCAGGTGCTGTTCAACGCCCCGCCCGGTAACTGGGACGCGGGCGAGCGCGGGCTGGCCTGCCTGCCCGGGCGTGAGGCCGAGTTCCGCGACGGCATTACCAAAGCGGTTGAATACGCCCAGGCCCTGCAATGCCCCCGCATCCACGTGATGGCCGGGCTGGTGCCCCAGGGTGCAGATGCGGCCACCGTGCACGCCACCTACATCGCCAACGTGCGCTACGCGGCCGAACAGGCCGCGCCCCATGGCATCCAGATCCTGCTGGAGCCCATCAACGGCCGCGACATGCCCGGCTTCTTCCTGAGCCGCCAGGACCAGGCCCATGCGCTGATCGCCGAGATCGGTGCCCCCAACGTGAAGGTGCAGATGGACCTGTACCACTGCCAGATCGTGGAAGGCGACCTGGCCATGAAGGTGCGCCAGTACCTGCCCACCGGCAACGTCGGCCACTTCCAGATTGCCGGTGTGCCCGAGCGCCACGAGCCCGATGTGGGCGAGCTGAACTACACCTATTTGTTCAAGCTGCTGGACAGCCTAGGCTACGACGGCTGGATTGGCTGCGAATACCGCCCGGCACGCGGCGCGGCGCCCCATGCCACATCCGACGGGCTGGGCTGGCTCCAGCCCTGGCTGTAAGCCGCACGGCCACCGGCGGCCTACGCGCCATCAGTACGCCTTGAAGTTGGCCGCCACCCGCTGGTTCAGGTAGTCACCCGCAGCAATCGCCGGGTACTTCTTGCCCGGCCCTTCGATGATGGCGTCGCGGTTGGCCTGGGCAAAGAAGGCGATGCTGTAGCGCGGGCCCATGTACTCGCCCGGCAGCGGGTTCTTCACACGGTGGAAGTTGCTGGGCAGCTGGTCGTCGCTCCAGCGCATCAGCATGTCGCCGATATTGCAGGTGATGGCCTGCTCGTCGGGCTCCACCGAGGTCCAGGCCTGGGTGTCCATCTCCTTGCCCGGGCACACCTGCAGGCCGCCCTGGCCCTGGCGCTGAAAGAGCAGGGTCATGCAATCAAAGTCGGTATGCGCCCCGGCGCGCCACAGGCCCAGGCTGGCTTGTTGCTCGGGCGGGGTCGCAAAGTAGTGCAGCAGGCGCAGGGTGCTTTGGTAGCTGGCCTGTGCTGGGTCATGCGCGCGGGCAAAGAAGGCCTCGTCAAACCCCAGCTTCCACGCAAAACACGACAGCACCTGCATGGCCACCTGCCAGCACTGGCCCTCAAAGTTCAGCATGGTGGATTGAAAGCCCGCCAGCTCCTCGTCGGTGGGCCACAGTCCTGCCATGTGCGGGCGGGTGATCTGGTACGACTCCTTCTGGTCCGGTGTACCGGTGGAGGGGCGCACCTGCGCGCGGCTCTCCCAGCCCACGTTGAGCGCCTTCTTGAGCGGGTACTGCGCCTTCACGGCATGCGGCAGCGCAAAGAAGCGCTCGGTCATCGCAAAGGCTTTGTGCACCTCGGCCAGGTCAATGCCGTGGTTCACGATCTGGAAAAAGCCGACATCGACTGCGGCGTCCCATAGCTGGTCGGCAATCTCGGTCTTGCGCTGAGCAAAGTGGCTGAGGTCGATGCGGCGGATCTCGCGGCTCGCGGTTTCCGAGCCCATCGCGCCCATGCGCGTTTCTTTTTGCAGCTCGGCGAGGTCGTAGGTGGCGGTGGTGGTGGTCATGCAGTTCTCCTGAAGACAAGTGGAAGGAAGAAAGGCCCTCCCGCTGGGTGCTTCAAGAGCGTTTGGCACCACCTGCTGCGGCCGTCCGTTCAACCCTTGAAGCCCCGGTGTGCAAGCGCACACCGCTGTGCGCACAGCGGGCTTCAAGAGCAATTTCCGACTGGCATCGCGTCGTGCAGGACTGCACAGGGGGCAACGCAGTGAACGCTTCTACTCTTGCCAATGGCGATGCAAGAAGAATGCCCACAACGCCTTGCGTTTGTGCCCGCGCAAAGTCAGAGCGCTTGTGTACAGCGCGCCGAAAGCCATGCACACATGTCACTGATTGTGATTGGCATGCCAAATGCATAGCGCCCCGCACCACAACGGCGGGCGTGCAGACGGCCTGGCGTTGCACAACGACAGCCACCAACCCACCATCGACGGAGACACCCCATGCACGCGCTCATGTCTGCACGCCCTGCCAGTTTTGACGACCCCACGTCCATCAACGACACCGACGGCACCTACCTGCGCCAGGCCATCGTCTGGTCCTGCACGGCACGAGCGCGCGGCAATCGTCCATTTGGCGCCGTGGTGGTGGGCGCAGGCGGCGAACTGCTTGCCGAGGCCTACTGCAACACCACCGAAACCGGCGACTGCACGGGCCATGCCGAAACCAACGCCGTGCGCCAGCTCAGCCCCCGCGTGGGCCGCGATGCACTGGCCAAGGCCACGCTGTACTCGTCGGCCGAGCCCTGCGTGATGTGCGCAGGCGCAATTTTCTGGTCTGGCATCGGTCGCGTGGTGTTTGGCATTGACGCCGTTCGCCTGCGGGTCTATCGCGGCGAGCGAGCGGAACAACGCGATGCAGAGCTGTCCTGCCGCGATGTGTTCGCAGCATCGCCCCATTCCATCGAGTGCATTGGCCCCGCGCTGATCGAGGAGGCCAGCGTTCCCCACATCGGCTTCTGGAAAGCGTGAAGCGAGCAGTAGCGCGCAAAATCGCTATCTTCTACCTGTTGTCTCTTGCAAGCCGCGCATCCCGCACCCCGCCCGTCCATGACTGAAACCGAAACCGATGTCGCCTCAGGCGCACTCCTGGGCCGCGCCAAACAAGGGCGCGAGCGCATCCTCACCGCCATCCGCGAGGCGGCGGTTGCCGAGTTCAGCCGCCATGGGTTCAAAGGGGCATCCACCAAGGCCATTGCCGAGCGCGCGGGCCTGACCAAGCCCCAGCTGCACTACTACATCAGCAGCAAGGAAGAGCTGTATGAAGAGCTGCTGTACTCGGTGCTCAACGGCTGGTCGGGCGCCTTCATTTTTGACAGCAACAGCGACGATCCCAAGAAGGTGTTGAGCAGCTACGTGCGCAAGAAGCTCGACTACGCGCTGGACAACCCGGGCCTGTCGCGCATCTTCACCACCGAGGTGCTGGGCGGTGGGCGCAACCTGGGCAAATACTGGCCCGTGGCCGTCAAGTCCACCCAGCAGAAGGTGGACCTCATCAACCGCTGGATTGCCGAAGGCCGCATGCGCGCCGTCAACCCCACGCTGCTGCTCATGCAGATCTGGGGCATGACGCAGCACTACGCCGACTACGGCGTGCAGGTGCACATCATGCTGGGCCTGGCGCCCGACGAGCCCATCGACCGCGAGCCCATCGTGCGTGAACTCACCAGCTTTGTGCTGCTGGGCTGCGGCCTCGCACCAGACTAAGGCCCCCGCCCCATTCTGGGCATCCCTTGGGTGCCCGAGGGGCGAAACCCGGGCAATTTGCACCAGCACGCGGCGTCAAAAGCCCCTTTCAGGCCGCGTTGATCCACCACAAAGACGTTTGACCGATTTCTGTGGCTGGCACAGCCTTTGCAATAGTTTGACCAATCGATCAAATCACATGGTCAAACAATGCAGACAGCCCCTGACACCGCCAGCGCCACCCGCACAGAACACACGTTCGAGCTGATCCTGCAGCGCAGCCAGATGCGCTTGCCCGTTGGCCCCGGCGAGAGCATGGCCGACGTGCTGCAGCTCGCTGGCGTGCCGCTGGAAACCCTGTGCGAGCAGGGCGTGTGCGGTACCTGCGTCACCCGCTGGCTGGACGGCGAGCCCGACCACCGCGACAACTGCCTGAGCGCAGCAGAGCAAGCCACCCACGTCGCCGTGTGCTGCGCACGCTGCCACGGGCCCACGCTCACGCTCGACCTCTGAACTTCAACAACCAGGAAGCCCCGCCATGCGCATCCTCGTGATCTATTGCCACCCGGTAGAGACCAGCTACAACGCCGCCCTGCACACCGAGGTGGTGCAGCAGCTGTGCGGCGCAGGCCATGAGGTGGACGACTGCGACCTGTACGCCGAGGGCTTCAACCCCGTGATGACACGCGAGGAGCGCCTGGGCTACCACGAGGTGCCCAGCAACCAGTTGCCCGTGCAAGGCTACGTGGACCGCTTGCTCTGGGCCGAAGCCGTGGTGTTCTGCTTTCCCACCTGGTGCTTTGGCATGCCGGCGATGCTCAAGGGATTTTTCGACCGCGTGCTCATGCCCGGCGTGGCCTTTGACATCAGCGATCCGCACAACGTCAAGCCCTCGCTCACGCACATCCAGCGCATCTCGGCCGTGGTCACTTACGGGCGCCCCCGCTGGACGGCCCTGTTCATGGGCGACCCGCCGCGCAAGTCCATCACCCGCTACATGCGCCTGCTCACGGGCGGCAAGGCGCGGGTGGACTACCACGCCTACTACCACATGAACGTGGCCACACCGCCCCGGCTGGCGGCCTTCAAGGCCCGCGTGGGCCAGGCGATGGCGCGCTTTGCGTAAGACCACGTTCTAAGGGCCACGGCATGCACGCATCCAACACTCCCGACCACATCCTGCGCGCCCGGTTGCCGCGCTGGCTGCTGCCCTCTGCGTGGCCGCAGCAGGGCCACCAGCCCGCACTGGCCGACCTGCACCTGGCCCAGGGCCGCATCGTGCAGGTGGTGCCCCACGGCACCCAGCCTGCGCCACATGGCACCGTGTGGGACGTAGCGGGCGCCTTGGTGTTGCCCGGCCTGGTCGATGCCCACACCCACCTGGACAAGGCCTTCACCCTGCCGCGCATGGGAGAGGTCAAACCCGGCCTGCTGGGTGCCATCGAGGCCATGATGGTGGAGCGCCAAAGCTGGACCGAAGCAGACATCCACGCCCGCGCCAGCCGCGCGCTGCAATGGGCCTACGACGCAGGCACCGTCCACCTGCGCACCCACTGCGACTGGTGGGAGCCCGACGCGCAGCCACTGGCCTGGAACGTGTTGCGCGCACTGGCCCACGACTGGGCCGACCGCATCACGCTAGAGCGTGTGAGCCTGATCCCCTTGCACCTGTACGCAGACCGCAGCGCCGCCCTGCGGCTGGCCGCCACCGTGGCCGCCAGCGGCCCCGGCGCATTGCTGGGCGGCTTTGTGCATTCCACCAACTGGGACCCGCAGGCGCTGCGCCACCTGTTGGAAGCCGCACAACACCACGGGCTGAACGTGGACCTGCATGTGGACGAAGAACTGCACCCCGGCGCACAGGGCTTGGCGACGACGGCCGCACTGATCAAGGAGCTGCGCTTTGAAGGCCATGTGGTCTGCGGGCACACCTGCGCGTTGGCCGCACAGGACGAGGCCACAGCGCTCGCCACGCTCGACGCCGTCGCGCAAAAACCCATCACGCTGGTCACGCTGCCCATCACCAACCTGCTGCTGCAGGACGCCACCACCGGTCGCACGCCGCGCCAGCGTGGCCTGACGCTGGTGAAGGAAGCCCGTGCACGCGGCATCCCGGTGCTAGTGGCCAGCGACAACGTGCAAGACCCGTTCTGCCCTGTGGGCAGCTTCGACCCGCTGGAGGCCCTGGCCACGGGCGTGCTGGCGGCGCAGCTGGATGCACCTTTCGACCAGTGGAGCGAATCGCTGTGCCGCACCGACTGGCTGCGCACCGGCCGCACTGGCACCACGGCGCTGCCCCTGCAGCCCGGTGCGGTGGCCGACCTGCTGGTCTTCACGCAGGCCGACCACTGGGGCTTTCCATCGCGCGCACAAAGCCGTGTGGTGCTGCGCCAAGGCCGCGTGGCCAGCGGCCATGCACCGGCTGCCTGGCATGTGCCCACCACCCAGTCCGCAAGGAGCCTCGCATGAGCCCCACATCTGCGCCCGTACCTGCGCCAGGTATCGCCCAGCCCCTGGCCCGCTACGCCGCGTGGCGCCGCGCAGGCGACTTCATCTACCTGAGCGGGATCATTGCCGTGGACCCTGTCGCCAGCCGCATCGTGCTTGGCTATGCCGACATCCCTGACGAAGCTGCCACGCTGATTGGCCGCACCGGCGAGTTCAGCAGCGACATCAAGGAGGGCCCCATCCTCGCGCAGAGCTGGTATGTGCTGGACCGCATTCGCCAGACCATTGAAGCGGCGGGCGGCCAGATGTCCGACGTGTTCAAGCTGGTGCAGTACTTCAAGAACCTGGACCACTTCCCACAGTACAGCCGCGTGCGCAAGCTGTTCTTTCCTGGCGAGCCCCCCGCATCCACCGTAGTGGAAGTGAGCGGCATGTTGCCCACGCCCGACATCCTCATCGAGGTGGAGGCCACGGCCTACCTCCCTTTGCGCTGACAACAGCTTCCTTCACGAAAGAACCACCCATGCTGCACGGCTACAACCCGCCCCACCGCTACCTGCCTTACCTGAGCTGGACCGAGATCGCCGACCTGCCAGACAAGGAAAACATCGTCATCGTGCTGCCCACGGGCGCCACAGAGCAGCATGGCCCGCACCTGCCGTGTGCGGTGGACACGGTGATCAGCGCGGGGGTGGTGGGCCATGCACTGGCCCGCCTGCCGGCCGATGTGCCTGCGTTTGCGATGGCCCCCATCACCTACGGCAAGTCCGAAGAGCACCTGCACTTCCCCGGCACCGTCACGCTGAGCGGCGAGACCCTGCTGGCTACCATGAACGAGGTGGGCGAATCGGTGTACCGCGCAGGCTTTCGCAAGCTGCTGTTCGTCAACGGCCACGGCGGTCAGCCGCAGGTGATGGAGATGTGCGCGCGCGAGCTGCGCCTGCGCCATGGCGACTTCATCGTGGTGCCCAGCTTCACCTGGCGTGTGCCGCATGTGGCGGGCAAGTACCTGTCCGACACCGAAAAGAAGCTGGCGATGCACGCAGGCCACGCCGAGACCGCGTTGATGCTGGCGCTGGCCCCCGACACCGTGCACATGGAGCGTGCGGTAGTCAACTACCCGCCCGTTTTTGATTCGCCCCTGCTCTCACCCGACGGCCGCCCGGCCTGCGCCTGGAGTGCGCGCGACTTCGGCCCCAGCGGAATCATTGGCGACCCGCTGCCCGCCACGGCCGAACAGGGGCACGCCATCCTCGACTCGCTGGCCGTGAGCTGGGCCGCCGCCATTACCGAGCTGCATCGGCTGCAGTGGGCACCGCGCACTGAGCCCACCTGGGGCCGCGCCCATCACACCGGCCACGTGGAGCACTCCAGCGCACTGGCCTGAAACCTGCGAACGCCACCACAAAGTCCTCTTCGCTTTTCCCTTCGTTGTCCCTTCGTTCCACCTCCACCACCCTACCGGAGTACCACCATGATGAAGACCGCCTCCCGCCTTTCCAAACTTGGTGCAGCCGCGCTGCTCGCTGTTGGTGCCGTCGGCACCATGCAGGCCCACGCGCAGGAAAAGTTCACCTACATGACCAACTGGTACGCGCAGGCCGAGCATGGCGGCTTCTACCAGGCGGTGGCCACGGGCCTGTACAAAAAGTACGGGCTGGATGTGACCATCAAGATGGGCGGCCCGCAGGTCAACATCGTGCAGATGATGGCCGCCGGCCAGGCCGAATGCGTGATGGGGTCGAGCGACCTGCAGATGATCCAGATGCGTGAAGGCGGTGTGCCCGTGGTCAACGTGGCGGCCGTGTTCCAGAAGGACCCGCAGGTGCTCATCGCGCACGAGGACGTGAAGAAATTCGAAGACCTCAAGGGCAAAACCATCCTGATCGCCTCGTCGGCCCAGCGCGGCTACTGGCCCTGGCTCAAGGCCAAGTACGGCTTCACCGACTCGCAGACGCGCCCCTACACCTTCAACATCCAGCCCTTCGTGGCCGACAAGAACACCGCGCAGCAGGGCTACCTGACATCCGAGCCGTTTGCGATTGCCAAGGCGGGCGTCAAGGCCAATACGCTGATGTTCAGCGACCAGGGCTACCCAGCGTACGCCACCACCATCTCGTGCATGGAAAAGACGGTGAAGGACCGCGGCGCCGCCGTGGCCTCGTTCGTGAAGGCATCGATGGAAGGCTGGAAGAGCTACCTGGCCGACCCCGCACCCGCCAACGCGCTCATCAAGAAGGACAACCCCAACATGACCGACGAGCAGCTCGCCTACAGCGTGGCCAAACTCAAGGAAATGGGCATGGCCACCGGGGGTGACGCGGCCACCATGGGCATCGGCATCATGACCGACGCACGCGCCAAGGCCAGCTACGACTTCCTGGTGGACGCCAAGCTCATCGACCCTGCCAAGGTGAAGCTGGCCGAGACCTACACAACTTCGTTCGTCAAAGACCTCAAGGTTCTGCCCTGAGCCTGACAGCCCTGAAACAGCGGCCGGTGCGACCCTTTGCCCGCCCGGCCGCATCCATCGAAAGGCGACCATGACATCCCCCGCTGACTCTCCGCCGCTGGTGCACACCCCGATGCCAGCCACCTATTCCACACCCGCCGTGGAGGTGCTCTCGGCCGAAAAAACCTACCCCAATGGCACCCAGGCCCTGCTGCCGGTGGACCTGACCATTGAGGAAGGCGAGTTCGTCACCCTGCTGGGCCCCTCGGGCTGCGGCAAGAGCACGCTGCTGAAAATGGTGGCAGGCCTGCTGGAGCCCACCGACGGCCGCCTGCACCTGTGGCGCAAGCCCGTGGCGCAGCTGGAAGAGAGCGGCAAGAAGATGGCGTTTGTCTTCCAGTCGCCCACGCTCATGCCCTGGGCCAGTGTGCAGACCAATGTGCGCCTGCCGCTCGACTTGGCGGGCGTGCCCCGCGCCGAGGCCGATGCGCGCGTGACCGAAGCGCTGGCGCTGGTGGGGTTGTCGAAATTTGCCCATGCGCTACCCCGCGCGCTGTCGGGCGGCATGCAGATGCGCGTGTCGATTGCGCGCGGCCTGGTCACCCAGCCCGACCTGCTACTGATGGACGAGCCCTTTGGCGCGCTCGACGAAATCACGCGCCACAAGCTCGACGCCGACCTGCTGGATCTGTGGCGCAAGAAGAAGCTCACCGTGATCTTTGTGACGCACTCGATCCACGAGGCGGTGTTCCTCTCCAGCCGCGTGGTCATGATGGCCGCGCGCCCGGGCCGCGTGGTCGAAGAGTTCCGCATCGACGCGCCCTACCCCCGCACGGCCGACTTCATGGTGTCGCCCGAATTCAGCCGCTATGCCAAGCTGCTGCAGGACAGCCTGCTGCGCGCCAGCGTGGACACCGAGGAGACCGTGGCATGAGCACCCCCTTCCCTTCCGCACCGATGGCGTCGCCCGTGGTCACCGCCCACCCCGCAGCCGCACCGCGCTCAGCGCCTGCAACAGTCGCTGCCAAACCTGCCGCCAAGGCCACACCCAAACGCCCGCCGCTCATGGCCCAACCCCGCGTGCAGCGCGTGGTGTACCCCGTGCTGGTCGGCCTAGTGCTGATCGCGCTGTGGCAGGGGCTGGTCACGGCCATGGAGCTACCACCCTACCTGGTGCCCTCACCCATCTTGATGATGAAGACGCTGTTCACCGACTGGGCCGCCCTGGGCGGCTCGCTGTGGGTCACCGTCAAGATCACGGTGCTGGCCTTTGTGGTGGCCACCGTGGCGGGTGTGCTCATCTCGTTCCTGTTTGTGCAGAGCAAACGCATCGAGACCGCGCTCTTCCCCTACGCCGTGCTGCTGCAGGTCACGCCCATCGTAGCCGTGGCACCGCTCATCATCATCTGGGTCAAGGACCCGACGGCCTCGATGGTGATCTGCGCCGCACTGGTCGCCCTGTTCCCCATCATCAGCAACACCACGCTGGGTTTGCGCAGTGTGGAGCCGGATCTGCAAAGCTACTTCCAGCTCAACCGCGCCACGCGGCTGCAGACGCTGCTGCGCCTGCGCATTCCCAGTGCGCTGCCCTACTTCTTTGGCGGGCTGCGCATTTCCAGCGGCCTGGCGCTCATCGGCGCCGTGGTGGCGGAGTTTGTGGCGGGCACCGGGGGCCAGGGTGCGGGGCTTGCGTACCAGATTTTGCAGGCGGGCTTCCAGCTCAACATCCCGCGCATGTTTGCTGCGCTGCTGCTGATCTCGCTCACCGGGGTCGCATTGTTCGTGCTGATGGCCTGGCTCACCCGTGTCGCCCTGGGCGGCTGGCACGCCAGCGAAACGTCGCACGACTAGCCCTTTCAACCCCATCGCCAACAAACCTCGCGCAGCCAGTGGCGCGCGGCAAGGGCTTTCTTTTGCCCAAAACGGCCACCAGCGGCCAAGGAGATACCGACATGACCACCACCGCCCATCAACTGCCCGACCTGCTGCCCGGCCTCGACTGGATCGCCGACCCGCTGCGCGTGGGCCGCCTCTCACAGGACTTTGCCTGGTTCAGCCCCGTGCTCAAGCGTGACCTGGCGGGCAAGCGCGGCGACATCGCCGTGCGCCCGCGCACCGAAGCAGAAATCCGCCAGGTGGTGGCCGCCTGCGCCAGCGCGGGCATTCCCCTCACCGTGCGCGGCAGCGGCACCGGCAACTACGGGCAAAGCACGCCGCTGCACGGCGGCGTGATCCTGGACCTGTCGGGCTACAACGCATTTGGCTGGGTGCGCGGCGGTGTGGGCCGCGCGCAGTCGGGCATCCGGCTGGCAGACTTTGATGCGCAGGCCAAGCCCCATGGGCAAGAGCTGCGCTGGCTGCCCAGCACCTACCGCAGCGCCACGCTGGGCGGGCTGTTTGGCGGCGGCTTTGGGGGGGCAGGCTCCATCAACCACGGCCCGCTGGCCGCGCCTGGCAACGTGCTGGCCGTGCGTGCGATGACGGTGGAGCCCGAACCGCAGATCATCGAACTGCACGGCCCCGAAGCCATGCTGCAGCACCACACCTACGGCACCAACGGCATCGTGCTGGAGCTGGAAGTGGCCCTGACCCCTGCCGTGGAGTGGACCGAATGCATCGCTACCTTCGACAAGTTTGACGACGCGCTGGAATTTGCCGACCGCTTTGGCAGCGCCCCCGGGCTGGAGAAAAAGGAGGTGTGTTTTCTGGCCGCACCCATCCCGCAATACTTCACCAGCCTGGCCGAGCACTTGCCCGCCGACCAGCACGCGGTGCTGATGCTGGTAGCCCCGCACTCCGAAGCCGGCATGCGCGATATGGTGGCTCAGCACGGCGGCCAGATTACCTACCGCAAGACCGCCGACGAAGTGGCCGGCAGCCACAAGACGCTGCTCGAATACACCTGGAACCACACCACCCTGCACGCCCTCAAGGTGGACAAGGGCCTGACTTACATCCAGAGCGGCTTCAACCCCATGCACCGCCTCAAGCAGGTGAAGGCGCTGGAGGCAGCGCTGAAGGGCGAGGTGATGATGCACCTGGAATTCTTGCGCACCAAGGAAGGCGCCTTCAACTGCAGCGGCCTGCAGATCATCCGCTACACCACCGAAGAACGCCTGAACCAGATCATGCAGATCTACCGCGACCACGGCGTGCAGATCAACAACCCGCATGTGTACATCGTAGAAGACGGCAAGCAGAACAACCTGGACCCGGCCGTGGTGGGCATGAAGCGCCGCTTCGACCCGCAGGGCCTGCTCAACCCCGGCAAGCTGCGCAGCTGGTATGCGGAAACACAACTGGCGCCCGAGACAAAGCCAGCGCGACAAACTGCCTGAGAGCGCCTCACAAACTTCCCTGGCGTCGTTGTCCCACCTTGCCGTACTCCTTGTACTGCCTGAGGCCGAACGCCTAGGGATGGCCGTTTCGCTGAGTTTTTTGAGCCGCTCTAAGTCCATCCCGCCCACCACTGCGCCCTCGTCCACAAGGCGAGAGGAAGGAAGCTCAGGTCAGATCCATCCGCTGCGCGCCAACCACTGCACCAGCAGCCGTGTCACCGTTTCAGGTTGCTCCATGGTCAGCATGTGGCCGCTGTCCGGCAAGAGGTGGTGCTCAGCACCGGGCACCAGCGCCGCAATCTCAGCCGAACATTCGGGCGGCGTGAGCTGGTCAGCCTCGCCGCATACCACCAGCACCGGGCAGACCACGCCGGGCAGGTGCTGGCGGGCATCGGGCCGATGGATGACGGCGCGGTTCTGGCGAACCAGGTGGGAGGCGCCTGCGTCCAGCACAAAGTCGAGATAGGCCTGCACCAGCTCAGGCCGCGTGGCGTTGTCAGGATGAAAGGCAAAGGCCACGTTGGGCTCGATCACTTCGCGCAGGCGGCCTTGTTCAAAGAGTTCGATAGCGGCTTCGCGCAGCGCCCGCATATCCGGCGTCTCGGGCCGCGCGGTGGTGCCCAGCAGCGCGAGCCCGGCCACACGCTCCGGCGCTTGGCGCGCGGCTTCCATGGCGATCATGCCGCCCATCGATGCACCGGCCAGCACCAGTGGCCCCGCGTGCTGTGCCAGCAGCCGGGCGGCAAAGTCCTCGATGGTGTGCAGACCCACATCCTGGTGGGCCGTGGCGACAGCGGGGCGCAGCGCGGCGGGCAGCAGCGGCAGCACGCCGCGCCACATGCGTTCATCGGCCGCGAGGCCGGGCAGGAGCAGAAGTTGGGGGGAATGGGACATGGGTGAATCAGGGCATCACCAAGTTGGTGCGCGATAAGCTAGAGAGAGAGAGAGAGAGAGAGAGAGAGACAGCCCCAGCAGCGGGGCACGGACCGCACATTGTGAACAGCCGATGACCGCTTGTCACCGCCCTTGGAATAGTTGCCCGCGATGGCTCGGGACTTGCTAGCATGGCCTGCATATGCCTATCCACGCCGCGCTCCACCACGTCACGCACTACCAATACGACCGGCTGGTCGGCCTCGGGCCACAGACTATCCGATTGCGGCCCGCGCCCCACTGCCGCAGCAATGTGATTTCGTACTCGCTCAAGGTCGAGCCCGCGCAGCACTTTATCAACTGGCAGCAGGACCCGTTTGCCAACTACCAGGCGCGGCTGGTCTTCCCCGAGAAGACGCGCGAGTTCAAGGTCACGGTGGACCTGGTGGTGGAAATGGCGGTGTACAACCCCTTCGACTTCTTCCTGGAGCCCGAGGCCGAGAACATCCCGTTCAACTACAGCAGCGATGTGCAGCAGGAGCTGGCACCGTACCTGGCCACCGACCCGATGACACCGCTGGTGCAGGCCTATCTGGACAAGGTGGACCGCAGCAAGCAGCGCACCATCGATTTCCTTGTCAAGCTCAACCAGCAGGTCTCGCAAGACATCCGCTACCTGATCCGCATGGAACCCGGCGTGCAGACGCCCGAGGAGACGCTGCAAAAGGCCAGCGGCTCGTGCCGCGACTCGGGCTGGCTGCTGGTGCAGCTGCTGCGCCACCTGGGGCTGGCGGCGCGGTTTGTGTCGGGCTACCTGATCCAGCTCACGCCCGACGTGAAGGCGCTCGATGGCCCCAGCGGCACCGACCACGACTTCACCGACCTGCACGCCTGGTGCGAGGTCTACCTGCCCGGCGCGGGCTGGATCGGCCTGGATGCCACCAGCGGCCTGATGGCGGGCGAGGGCCATATCCCGCTGGCCTGCACACCCCAGCCCTCGGGGGCCGCGCCGATTGAAGGCGGCGTGGACAAGGCCGAGGTGGAGTTCAGCCACGAGATGCGCGTGACGCGCATCTTTGAATCGCCCCGCGTGACCAAGCCCTACACCGAAGCCCAGTGGCGGGCCGTGCTGGCGCTGGGCGAGCGGGTGGACGCCGACCTTGTGGCGGGCGATGTGCGCCTGACCATGGGCGGCGAGCCCACCTTTGTGGCCGTGGGCGACCGCGACGCGCCGGAGTGGAACACCGACGCCCTGGGCCCCACCAAGCGCGGTTTTGCCACCGAGCTGGTGCACAAGCTGCGCGCCGAATACGGCCAGGGCGGCTTCCTGCACTTTGGCCAGGGCAAGTGGTACCCGGGTGAGCAGTTGCCGCGCTGGGCACTGTCGATCTGCTGGCGCGCCGACGGCCAGCCCGCGTGGCAGAACCCCGCGCTGTTTGCTGACGAACGCAACCCCTCGCACTACACCAGCGCCGACGCCGAACGTTTTGTGCGCCACCTCACGCGCAAGCTGGGCATCACCGACCGCTACATCCAGCCCGGTTATGAAGACACCTTCTACTACCTGTGGCGCGAGCGGCGCCTGCCGGTCAACGTGGACCCGTTTGACGCGCGCCTGGACGATGAGCTGGAGCGCGCACGCCTTCGCCGCGTGTTCGAGCAAAAACTCGACAGCGTGGTGGGCTACGTGCTGCCGCTGCAGGCAGGCGAAGGCGCTGGCACGCTGGTGGGCAGCGTGTGGAGCACCGGGCCGTGGTTCTTCCGCGATGACCGCATGCTGCTCATCCCCGGCGATTCGCCCATGGGCTACCGCCTGCCGCTGGACGCCCTGCCCTGGGTGAAGGCGTCGGACACCGATCACCTGATCGCGCAAGACCCGACTGCACCCCAGGGCCCGCTGGCCGCTGCCGCCACGCTGCGTGCGCGGTATTCCGTTCCAGCGGGCCCTGTCACCGGCGACCGCGACCTGCCCTACCTGGCGGGCGCCACCGCACCGGGCGAGGCACGCCGCATGGCGCAAGGCACTGCGGGCGGCGACCACGCGCGCCAGGCAGGGCAGCCCGACCCCCATGCGGGCGTGCAGCCCCCGGGCAAGTTCCAGTCGGCCGCAGGCCTGTCACGCACCGCCCTGTGCGTGGAGGTGCGCGACCCGCGCCGCGCCAGCGGCCCCAAGGCGGAGAAGGTGGGCGAGAAGTACGGCGTTTTGTACGTGTTCATGCCGCCCCTGGCACGCCTGGACGACTACCTGGACCTGCTGGCCGCCATCGAAGCCACGGCCGAAGAGCTGGGCATGAAGATCGTGCTCGAAGGCTACCCGCCCCCGCGCGACGCACGCCTGAAGGTGCTGGCAGTCACGCCCGACCCGGGCGTGATCGAAGTGAACATCCACCCCTCCAGCCATTGGAAGGAGCTGGTGCAGCACACCGAGTTTCTGTACCAGGCCGCGTGGGAGACGCGCCTGTCGGCCGAGAAGTTCATGACCGATGGCCGTCACACCGGCACCGGCGGCGGCAACCATTTTGTGATGGGCGGCGCCACACCGGCCGACTCGCCGTTCTTGCGCAAGCCCGAGCTGCTGGCCAGCCTGCTGCTGTACTGGCACAACCACCCCAGCCTGAGCTACCTGTTCAGCGGCCTGTTCATCGGCCCCACCAGCCAGTCGCCGCGCGTGGACGAGGCGCGCAACGACCAGCTGTATGAGCTGGAGATCGCACTGCGCGAGATCGAATCCAACCGCGCCCTGTACGGCCAGGACATGCCGCCCTGGCTGGTGGACCGCACGCTGCGCAACATCCTGGTGGACGTGACGGGCAATACCCACCGCAGCGAGTTTTCCATCGACAAGATGTTCTCGCCCGACAGCAGCACCGGTCGCCTGGGCCTGCTGGAGCTGCGCGCGTTCGAGATGCCGCCCCACGCCCACATGAGCGTGGTGCAGCAGCTGCTGCTGCGCGCCCTGATCGCCCGCTTCTGGAAGGCGCCCTACCGCGCGCCCGCCGCCCGCTGGGGCACCGAGCTGCACGACCGCTGGATGCTGCCCACCTTCATCCAGCAGGACATGCACGACGTGATGGCCGAGATGAACACTGCAGGCTACGCGTTCGACCCCGCCTGGTTTGCGCCACAGTTCGAATTCCGCTTCCCCATGGTCGGCACCGTCCAATCGATGGGCGTGGAGCTGACCCTGCGCAACGCGCTGGAGCCCTGGCATGTGATGGGCGAGGAAGGCTCTGCGGGCGGCACCGTGCGCTATGTGGACTCGTCGCTGGAGCGCATCGAGGTGCGCGTGACGGGCATGAACGAAAGCCGCCATGTGGTCACCGTCAACGGCCAGCCGCTGCCGCTGCAAAGCACGGGCACGACCGGCGAATTTGTGGCCGGTGTGCGCTACAAGGCCTGGAACCCGCCCTCGGCCTTGCACCCGACCATTGGCGCCCATGCGCCGCTCACGTTCGACATCGTGGACACCTGGATGAACCGCTCGCTCGGCGGCTGCCAGTACCACGTGGCGCACCCGGGCGGGCGCAACTACGACACCTTCCCGGTCAACGCGTATGAGGCCGAAAGCCGCCGCCTGGCGCGCTTCTCGCGCATGGGCCACACGCCGGGCAGGCTGGCGGTGCCGCCCGCGACCATTGAACTGCCGGGCAGCCGGGAGTTTCCGTTCACGCTGGATCTGCGGCGAAAGATGCGGAGGTAGAGAAGCCCCCCTGAGTCGCTGCGCGCCTTCCCCCCAGGGGGACGACGCCCTTGCTGCGGGGCGGCCCTTGCTTGGCGTCTCTGGCATCGGCCCCGCCAGTTTCGACGGTGCGGGTTACCCGCAGAGTGTTGTCGACCAAATGCCCGAAAATCGAGCGCAGTGAACCACCTCAACGACAGCCTCCCCACCCCCGACCCTTCTGACAGCGCAGCCCAGTTGGCGGCTGCACTGGCGCCCGCTGCGGCGGCCGGGCATTTTGACGAGCTGCGGGGTGCCAGCGTGGCGGACGCCCCCGGCGCTGTCACTGCATCGGCCACTCCCAAATCAATAGCAAACAAGCCAGATATCACTGGCGCCTGGGCCCAATTCTTTGATCAATTGGGGCCCGAGGGCTTCCAGGACCTGGACCGGCGCATGCAAAGCCTGCAGCGCCAGGTGCGCGACAACGGCATCACCTACAACGTCTATGCCGACGCCGACGGCCCGCAGCGGCCCTGGTCGGTGGATCTGTTCCCGCTGATCCTCTCGCAGGGCGACTGGGCACACATCGAGCGCGGTGTGCTGCAACGCGCGCGCCTGCTCAACCGCGTGATGGCCGACGTGTATGGCCCGCAGGAGCTGCTGCGCAAAGGCCTGCTGCCCAGCGCGCTGGTGCAGGGCCACCCGGGCTACCTGCGCGCCATGCATGGCGTGCAGCCCGTGGGCGGCACCCATTTGCACATCGCGGCGTTCGACATGGCGCGCGACGCGCAGGGCGACTGGTGGGTGGTGACGCAGCGCACGCAGGCGCCCTCAGGCCTGGGATATTTGCTGGAGAACCGGCTGCTCATCTCGCGCCTGTTCCCCGAGGCGTTCAGCCAGATGCATGTGCAGCGCCTGGCCGCCACCTACCGCGCACTGCTCGACGGACTGCGGCAGATGAGCCCGGCGGGGGCGGATGCGCGCATCGTGCTGCTCACGCCCGGCCCGTACAACGAGACCTACTTTGAGCACGCGTACCTGGCGCGCTACCTGGGTCTGACGCTGGTCGAGGGCAACGACCTCACCGTGCGCGACGCGCGCCTGTACCTCAAGACGCTGCATGGCCTGCAGCCGGTGCACGGCATCCTCAAGCGCCTGGACGACGAGTTTCTGGACCCGCTGGAGCTGCGCAGCGACTCGCGCCTGGGCGTGCCCGGCCTGCTGCAGGCCATCCGTGCGGGCAACGTGCTGGTGGCCAATGCGCCGGGCTCGGCGTTCCTCGAATCGTCGGCGCTGCTGGGCTTCATGCCTGCGCTGTCGCGCCACCTGCTGGGCGAAGAGCTGGCCCTGCCGTCGCTGCCCACCTGGTGGTGTGGCGAGCGCTCGGCCATGCAGGCGGTGCTGCCGCAGCTCGCGCACAGCGTGATCCGCCCCACCTGGCCCATGGCGCAGCGCGTGCCCGTGCTGGGCGGTGCGCTGTCGGCGCAAGACCTGGCGCAGTGGTCCGCACGCATCGAAGCCCAGGGCGACGAATACACCGTGCAGGCCCACCTGCCGCTGTCGCAAATGCCCACCTGGCGCAGTGAAGCCGCAGAAGGTGCGGGCCAGGGCGGCAGCCCCATCGCCCCCCGCTCGGTGATGCTGCGCGTGTTTGCGGTGTGCGACGGCCCCGGCTCGTGGCGCGTGTTGCCGGGCGGGCTGGCCCGCCTGGCCCAGGGCGACAGCGGCATTACATCCATGCAGCGCGGCGGCAGCAGCGCCGATGTATGGGTGCAGACAGATGGCCCCGTGGACACCACCACGCTGCTGGCCCACAACCAGGCCGCGCCCGCCGTGGTGCACCGCAGCCGCCAGGTGACCAGCCGCGCGGCCGAAAACCTGTTCTGGCTGGGTCGCTACACCGAACGCACCGAGAACGTCACGCGCCTGGCGCGCATCACGCTGCAATGCCTCAATGGGGAGGACCAGACCTCGCAGCCGCTGCTGACCTGGCTGAGCGCCATGGGCGTGAGCCAGGGGCTGGTGCTACCGACCGTGCCTGCGGCCGGGCAGGCACGGCGCGTGTTCGAGCGCTCGCTGATCGCCGGGCTGACGCAGCCCGCGCAGGTGACCAGCGTGGGCTACAACCTGCGCGGCATCCTGGGTGCGGCCTCGGCCGTGCGCGACCGTTTGTCGCAGGAACACTGGAACCTCATCGTGCGCGCCGAGGCGGAGTTTTTTGCGCCCCGCACAGGAGCCGAAGACGACGGCGACTATTCGCCGCTGGACGCGCTGCGCCAGCTGGAAGGCCTGAGCGGCCACACCGCAGCCATGACGGGCCAGCAGACCGACCGCATGACCCGCGACGACGGCTGGCGCCTGCTGTCCATCGGGCGCCACCTGGAGCGCCTGGGCTTTCTGGCCTCGGCGCTGGAAAGTGGCCTGCAGACCGGCGCCGTGCACGATGAGGGCGGCTTCGAGGCCATGGTGGCGCTGTTTGACAGCACCATCACCTTCCACGCGCAGTACCAGCAGCGGCGCGACATGCCCGCCCTGCTGGACCTGCTGGTGATCGACCGCGACAACCCCCGCTCGCTGGCCTGGGTCGCACAGACGCTGCGCGGGCGCATTGCCAAGATCGAAGCGACCGCCGGTACGCCCTGCGAATCCGCCGCCACGGGCATCCCCGAAGCGTCCGACCTGTCGCTGGTGGCCCTGTGCGCACAGGACGCCGAAGGCCGCCATGCCACTCTGGAGGAATATCTGGGCCGGTGTGTGCGGGGTGTGATGGGCTTGTCGGATGTGCTGGCCACGCGCTACTTCACGCATTCGGCGGATGCACTTCGGCACAGCGTAGGAGCTTGACCATGAAGCTGCGCGTCATCCACGAAACGGTGTACCACTACAGCCCGGCGGTGCAGAACGCCCAGCACATGGCCCATCTGCGTCCGCGCACCGGTGTGGTGCAGCGTGTGCTGACCCACAGCCTGCAGGTGGACCCCGCCCCAACACAGTGCAACATGGTGCAGGACGTGTTTGGCAACACCCGCGCGTTCTTCAGCCTGCCGTTCACCCACGAGCAACTGCGGGTGCGCGCCGAAAGCCTGCTGGAGACCCTGCCCGTGCCCGCCGCACCGCCCGGCGAGCCCTGGGAGGCCGTGCGCGAGCGCCTGGGTTATCGGCGCGGCCAGCCCTACCACGCGGCCACCGAGTTCAGCTTTGCGTCGCCCTATATTCCCCGGCATGCCGACTTCGTGGCCTATGCCGCCGAGAGCTTTGCACCCGGCCGCCCGCTGATGCAGGCCGCCCGCCACCTGATGTCGCGCATCCATGCCGACTTTGCCTACACCGCCAACGCCACCGACGCGGGCACGCCCGCGCTCGAATCGTTGCGGCTGCGCCGGGGCGTGTGCCAGGACTTTGCCCACGTGATGATCGGCTGCCTGCGCAGCCTGGGCCTGGCGGCGCGGTATGTGAGCGGCTACCTGCTGACCGAGCCCCCGCCCGGACAACCCCGGCTGGTGGGGGCCGATGCCTCGCACGCCTGGGTGTCGGTGTGGTCACCGGCAGCCGACGAAAGTAATGGCGCATCAGGCGACAACACCTGGTTTGACCTGGACCCCACCAACGACCGCGCGGCGGGCGAGGACTACGTGACCCTGGCCATCGGCCGCGATTTTTCGGATGTGTCGCCGCTGCGCGGCGTGATCCACGGCGGCGACCACCATGTGCTGCAGGTGGGCGTGACGGTGGAGCCGGTGCCGGCCGCTATGGCCGCTGCGCCAGACGCACCAGATACACCCCTCACACCGCCGCAGGCACCAGAAAGTCCCGGCTGATCCTGGCACCCAGGTCGTTCACCCTCTCCAGGAACTGGGTGAGGTAAGCATGCAGTCCATGGGTCAGGATTTCATCGATGCGTGCGAACTTCAGGTGCGCCAGCAGCCGCCCCGCGTGCCGCTGGGTCTCGGCCGACTGGCCGCTGCCCAGCATGTCGAGGTTGCCCAGCACCTCTTTCATGCAAGCGTGCAGTGAGCGGGGCATGTCGGCCCGCAGGATCAGCAGTTCGGCCACACGTTCGGGCGTGATCACGTCGCGGTACACCTTGCGGTAGGTCTCGAAGCCCGACACGCTGAGCAAGATGGCGCTCCAGTGGTAGAAGTCGTAGTCTTGGTCCTGCGCCGTGGCCGCGCCCATGAAGTCGCTCTGCACCGCGTGAAACTTCACATCCAGCAGCCGCGCCGTGTTGTCGGCCCGCTCCAGAAAGGTGCCCAGGCGCATGAAGTGCAGCGCCTCGTCCTGCAGCATGGTGCCCACTGTCACACCCCGCGAGAGGTGCGAGCGGAACTTCACCCATTCGAAGAATCGCGCCGGGTCCTGCTCCAGTGCACCGCTGGCGATCAAGCGGTTCACTTCGAGCCAGGTCTGGTTCTGGATCTCCCAGGCCTCGGTGTTGAGCGCACCGCGTACGGCCCGCGCGTTCTCGCGCGCGGCCTGAAGACAGGCCAGAATGGACGAGGGGTTGGAAGGGTCCTTGACCATGAAGTCCAGCACCTTGGCAGGGGTCACTTCGCCATGCTGGGCGGTGTAGGCGGGCAGCAGCTCGCTGATGGACAGCAGCCCTTGCCAGCCCTGCTTGGCGACCTCGGTCGATTGCGGCAGCAGCGCGCTCTGGTAATTCACATCCAGCATGCGCGCCGTATTTTCGGCGCGCTCGGTATAGCGTGCCATCCAGAAAAGATGGTCAGCGGTGCGGCTCAGCATGGTCGCGCCCTCCCTTGGCGTCGTGTGTGGCTCGGTACTGGCTGCTCAAGGGGTTTCAATAACCCCATGGCAGACACCTAGCAAGTTCCAGGCCGCCACCCTTGTCGCTCTTTGATGCAGGCAAAAAACCAAGGAAAAAATGGCGCTATCGCACGTCCTTGCTGGTTGTTTTGCTACTTTTTTTGACATTTTGTTTGGGAGCCGGTGCGGGCTGCGGAGCCGGAGCAGCGACTGGGGCGGGCCGCCGGGCGGCTTCGCGCACCACGTCATGCACAAACCGCAGTTTGGCCAGCACCTCGCCTGCCAGCGCAAACGGATAGGCATCTGGCTGCCCCAAGCTGCGGGTGAGGCTGTTGAGTAGCAGTGTCAGCGGCACCAGGTGCTGCACCATCGACTGGAAATCAGGCGCCGGGCTGGCAAACGGGTCGATGGCGCTGCTGCGCTGCGCCCCATAAATGCCCGGGATCGTGACCTCGGTCGCGTAGCTGGCCGACGTCTCCAGCAGATCGATCATGTGCAGGTAATGGGCCCATGTTTCGGCCCAGTCTTCCCAGGGGTGGGCAGCGGCATAGGCGCTGACATGGTGGTCGGCCCAGTCGCCCAGGTCGTTGCCCTTGGCGTAGTGAGCCTCCAGCGCGGCAGCGTAGTCCTGGCGCTCATCGCCAAACATCTGGCGAAAATCTTCCAGGCGGCCACCGTCGCGCACCAGCTGGTCCCAATAAAAATGGCCGGACTCATGCCGCAGGTGGCCAATCAGCGTGCGGTAGGGCTCACCCAGCGCGATGCGGCGGCGTGCGCGCTCATCGTCATCGGCCTCGGCCACATTCAGCGTAATCGTTCCGCTGTGGTGGCCCGTCAACACCGGCGGACCACCGGGCACCTCGGCCAGAAATTCAAAAACGGGTCCGGTGCGCCCGGGGGCGGGCTCCAGGCCCAGGCGGGCCAGGCTGTAGAACAGGCGCCGCTTGGCGGCCTCGATCTGCATCCAGCGGCCCATGTTCGCGGGCTCCGACAGATCGGGCAACACCCGGGTCTGGCGGCACGATACACACAGTTCCGCATAGTCGTTGGCAGGCACGGCAAAGTTGCAGGCCTGGTGTTCGGTATGGTTGCGGCACATACGGTACAAGCGACCGCTGTAATCCGAGCCACCGCGCCCGCCCCGGCGGCGCCACAGGTCGGCGCCATCCTGCGGCGCAGGCGCCAGGGCCGCGATGGTCAACACATCGGGCAAAAATGCCAGCGCGCTGCCACAGTGCAGACACTGCACGCTGTCGAAAAAAACCAGATGACCGCAATGGTCGCAATTGAATACCCGCATGGTGTGGAGCTTATACCCGGTGGGGTGTGGCAAACGAGCAAGACCCAGGGGTATGCCTGCTGGCGCCCCATGAAAAAAGCAGGCTCCAGGAGGTACCCGGAGCCTGCTCAGCGGTCAGTGCCTATGCGCTACCGGCAGGAAGCCCGCAGCGCAATGTTCAGGCATCCGGTCAGGGACGAACCACGATGCTGTTGCGCACTTCACGCACATTCTTGGTGTTGCGTGCGATGGCTTCAGCCTGGTTCTTTTCAGCTTGCGACTTGGCAAAGCCCGAGAGCTGCACCGTGCCGTTGAGCGTTTCCACGCTGATCGACGTGGCGGAGACGGATTTGTCTTCAGCCATTTTTGCCTTGACGGCGGTGGTGATGCCGGCGTCATCTACATAGGCGCCAACGGTCTGTTGTTCACGGGCCACCGAGCAGCCCGTGGCCGTGATGATGGTGATGCCAGCGACAGCGGCAAAGGCGAGTGCACGTGCGTATTTCATGGTGTTGTCCTTGTTTGAAAATGGTTGGGAACGCGGGTGCTGGAAGATTGCAATCTGCCGGTCTGTTGCACCCTCCGCGACCGGCGGACTGTAGGGATAGAGACAGGCTTCAGTAGGCGTGCTTGCGGCGCGACATCCAGAGCACCAGGGTTGCGAGCACGGCACCCGATGCTGCGGCGATCACCATCGATTTGCCGGGTTGCTCCGCCACATACTTGGTGGTGGCGTCTGCTGCATGCTGCATCTGGCGACGGGCACGGGCACTGGTTTCTGCGCAATAGCCGATGCTGCGGGCTGCCAGATCCTGGGCACGCGCTGCCAAGTCGTCAATGACGGGGTCGGTCTGGCTGCGGAGGGCACGTACGCCTTCTTCGGCTTTTTCCAGCGAGGTGTTGGCGGCCGTGCGGGTGGACTGCACGGCGTCTTGGGCGCTTTGCAGCACATCATCTGCGAGATGGCGTGCGCCGTTGGCAACTTTGTCGGTAGCGGTCTGGATACTCATGCGGAAACTCCTTGAAGGGGTGGATGCGGAATGCTTGGTTTCACGGCCGGGGCGTCAGCCCTTTTTGAGCAGACCCAGTACAAAGGTCACAACCGCCATGATGACGAACACGAAGAACAGAATCTTGGCGATGCCCACGGCACCGGCAGCAATACCGCCAAAGCCGAACAGGGCTGCGATCAGCGCGATCACCAGAAAAACAACTGCGTAGTGCAACATTTCTTTCTCCTTCTCCTCTTGAGGGGGCCGGTTGCCGGCGGGTGGGTTGGCACATGAATTTCAGCGCCTGGAATCCACTGTAAGGAGCATGGAGAGTCAAAGATGCCGGTGCCCGGCGCGCAAGCCTGTCGGCGGTGCAGCGGGCCGCCTGTAGGACGGCGCGCTGCGGCTCGCTATCCCTGGCCCAAGGCCGCCAGGTCAAGCGGCCAGAGAGGGCGGCTGCGACGACGCCTCGGCGCCATGGCGCTGCAGCGGGAGCACGGCAGAGACCAGGGTGCCGTTGCCCGGGCGCGAGGTGATGGACAGCCTGCCGCCCGCAGACTCCACGCGGTGGCGCATTCCCGACAGCCCGTGCGAGGTAGGACGCACCGTGGCGGGATCGAACCCCTCGCCATCGTCGCGCACCTGAACTGCCACATGCGTGGGGTAACCGTGTACCGACACCAGCACCTTGCTGGCTTTGGCGTATTTGCCGATGTTGGTCAACGCCTCCTGCACCATGCGGTACACCGTGAGTTGCGAGGCATCAGGCAACTGCACGGATTCCAGGCTCGTTTCCACTTCGATACCTGCGCGTTCGGCATATTCGCGGGTGAGGATCTCGATCGCGGCCGTCAGTCCGAGGTTGGAGAGCGATGAGGGCCGCAGGTCTTCAATGATGCGGCGCTTGAGCGCAATACCGCTGTTGAGCGTTTCGGTCAGGTGCTTGAGCCGCTCTGCCACCTCGGGGGCGTTGGCGTCGATCCTGGACTTGAGCCGCGCAACATCCAGCTTGGCCGCAGTGAGCAGTGCACCCAGCTCATCGTGCAGCTCGCGCGCAAGGTGCCCACGCTCATCTTCACGTACTTGCTGCAGATGGTTTGCCAGCTCGGAAAGAGTTGCGGTACGGGCCTTTACAAGGCCTTCCAGGCGGTCCCGTTCGCGCTCCAGCAGGGCCTGTTCGCGCTGGTTGACGACCTGCAGCGCCTGCGCCTGGCGCAGATACATGTAGAACGCCAGCAAGCCAATGACCGTCACCGTGGCAATGCCAATGCGCGACAGCATGAGCGACTGCTCGATCTGGTCCTGGCCTTGTTTCACGTGCATGTCGCTGCGGGCAATCAACTCCAGCGCGTGCTTGCGGATGGCCTCCATATGCTCCTTGCCCACATCGGTATGCAGGATGAACTTCCAGGCATCTTCATTGCCCTGCCGGCGCAAACGCAGGCTCAGTTCCATCTCCGCGAGCTTGCGGGATATCTGCCGCGACAGCAGCGCAAATTCCTGCATGTCTTCGGGGGCATCCATGAACAGCCCGCGCAAGCCGTCCAGGTTGGTCTGCACGGTAGCCACCGCCTTGTCGTATGGCTCCAGATAAGTCTCGTTGCCGGTGAGCAGATAGCCACGCTGCCCGGTTTCTGCGTCCAGCATGCTCTGCAGCAACAGGTTGACGGCCTTGCGCGTGTTCTGACCGTGGCTCATCTGCTCCACCGCATCTTGTGAGCGCATGTGACCCGTTTCGTTGATACCCACCAGCACCATGGCCGCCAGCAACGCCATGGGCAGGCTCAAGGCCATCTTGCGGACCTTGGGCAGCCAGATGCGGGTGTTTTCTTTAAGACTCATACGCGGTATTCTGGATAATGTGTGAAGACCCGGGTACCACCCTGCCAACAGGGATGACGTGCCGGATAAGCTTTCCAACCAACAAACATCAGGAGCGGCATCACCGCCCTGCGAAAGAAAGATCGATGATCAAGATTGGCATTGTGGATGACCACGCGATAGTTCGTTCCGGGCTGCGGCAGTTCCTGTCCGAGCATGTGGATCTGCGGGTGGAGGGTGAGGCCTCCAACGGCCGTGAAGCCATCGACCTGGTGCGCAACAAGGAAATTGATGTCCTGCTCATGGACCTGTCGATGCCCGGACAGAGCGGGCTGGATGCGCTGGCCATGCTGCGGGCCAAGGCCCCGGACATGGGCATCCTGATTCTGAGCGGCTACCCCGAAGAGCACTATGCGATCAACCTGATCCGCCAGGGCGCGAGCGGCTACCTGAACAAGGAGTGCGAACCCTCTGAAATCGTGGAGGCGATCCGTACCATTGCGCTGGGCCGCCGCTACCTGACGCCTGCCGTGGCCGAACTGCTGGCCCAGCAACTCAATCGCAAGGACGACGCACCGCCCCACGAGCAGTTGTCGGAACGCGAGTTCCAGGTGTTCCTCAAGCTGGCCAAGGGAGAGACGGCAGGCGATATCGCCAAGGCCTTGTCGCTCAGCGTCAAGACGGTGAGCACCTACCGCACGCGATTGATGGAGAAGATGAGCCTGTCGTCCAACAGCGATCTGACCTACTACGCGCTCAAGAATCGCTTGATTGACTGACATGGAGCAGTGGCCTCAGTCCGGGGTCATTGGGCCTGACTCAGCCCGCTGGCGAGAAGAGTAGAAAATAAAAAACCCCGCCGCGCGCACCCGCGCTGCAGGGCGCAGCATCACAGCGAATGGCCAGGCGACGACAGGGACTGGCCAGCTTCCATCCCCGCAGGACTGCTGCTGTGCTGGATGCAGTAGTCCACCAGCGCATCAATTTCGTTGGATTTGTCGAAGACCGCATCCACCCCAAGCTGTGCACAACGCATGCGCACATCGGGTGTCGCGTAGTTGCTCAGCACCACCATCTTCTGGCCAGGGCGGCGCGAGCGGCATGCTGCCAGGACCCCCAGCCCACTGCCTTGGCGCAGAAAAAGATCCACTATTGCCAGATCCCACTGCTCACCATGGGTGGCGAGCCAGTTCTTGCCCTCGTCCTCGGTCTCAGCGACCCCTACCGCCTCTACGGACGCCAACTCTTCGAGCGTCCCGATCAGGTTCTCTCGAATGGTGGCGTTGTCTTCAACGATATAGGTGCGGAGTTTCACAGAAGGGTCCCGTTTCACTACCAACGCACATTTACGCTGGTCGAGCCTCAAATTTAGTGGCTCAGCTGAGCGGATTCTGCCAGCCGCTGCACGCGGACGCTGTAGGAGTAATCCTACCGAGCAACACACACCGTGCAGTGCGGCGCACGCGCCACGTTCATCATGCTCCATTCCATGGACCGTCCATCCAGCATCAACAGACGCCCAGCCAGTGACGTCCCGATGCCTGCAAGCAGCTTGAGCGCCTCGGCCGCCTGCAGGGCACCCACCACGCCCACCAGCGGGGCAAACACGCCCATGGTGGAGCAACGCACCTCTTCAAAATCCGCCTCAGGCGGAAAAATACAGGCGTAACAGGGCGACGCAGCCTGGCGCGGGTCCACCACCGTGATCTGGGCATCAAAGCGGATGACGGCCCCCGCAACAAGGGGCTTGCGATGGCGCACACAGGCCGCATTGACGGCGTGGCGTGTTGCGTAGTTGTCGCTGCAATCGAGCACCACGCAGGCGTCTTGCACCAGGGTATCGAGCACAGCGGCATCTGCGCGCGCCTGGAGCACGGTTACCTGCACTTCGGGGTTGATAGCTGCCATGGCGCTGGCTGCAGACGCCACCTTGGGCTGGCCGACGCGCGCGGTGGTGTGTGCGATTTGGCGTTGCAGGTTGGTCAGGTCCACCACATCGTCGTCCACCAGGGTGATGTGCCCCACACCGGCAGACGCCAGGTACAGCGCGGCAGGCGAGCCCAGGCCACCCGCACCGATGATGAGGGCATGGGACGCCAGCACCTGCTCCTGCCCCTCGATGCCCATCTCATCGAGCAGGATGTGGCGGGAGTACCGCAGGAGCTGGTCATCGGTCATGGCGATAGTCTCAAGAAAAGAAGAGCAAGAAGGACAAGAAAAAAGGCCGGACTTCGCTGGAAATCCGGCCTTCAGCACAGGGAGCGAAAGCTCAATTTTCTTTCTTTTCGTCCTTGCGTTCCGTCAGTGTCTTGCTGACCAGCACGGGGCGGCCCTTGAGCTGGTTGAGCGCCTGCACGAGCTGGAAGTCCTTGTCCGAACCGAACTCTGGAGCCTTGCGTTCTGCTGCAGGCTTTTTGGCTTCTTCTTCCATGCGCTTGAGGGCGCTTTCGCGGGCCTTTTCACGGGCCTCATCCTTCTTTTCCTCGCCTTGGCCGCTACCCAGGTGCTTGTCCAGATCGGCCTCGCGCATGCGCAAAGCAGCGAAGATGTTGCCTTCTTCCGATTCGTCGATCATCACGTCGGGCACGATGCCCTTGGCCTGGATCGACTTGCCGCTGGGGGTGTAATAGCGCGCGGTGGTCAGCTTGATGCCGGTATCAGGCCCCAGCGGACGTACGGTCTGCACCGAGCCCTTGCCAAAGGTCTGGCTGCCCATGATGGTGGCGCGCTTGTGGTCCTGCAGAGCGCCCGCCACGATCTCGCTGGCCGACGCAGAGCCTTCATTCACCAACACCACGAGTGGCACGGACTTGAGGGCTGCGGGCAGGCGGCGCAGCGGGTCACCCCCGCCACGGCGCTGATAGAAGTCGGGCGAGGCCTTGTAAGTGGCCTTGCTGTCCGCCAGTTGCCCGTTGGTCGTGACCACCGTGACGTTTTCTGGCAGGAACGCGGCCGACACGGCCACAGCCGCATCCAGCAGGCCGCCGGGATCGTTGCGCAGGTCGAGCACCAGGCCCTTGAGGTTGGGTTCCTGCTTGTAGACCTCTTCCACCTTGCGCACAAAATCATCGACCGTGCGCTCCTGGAACTGCGACAGGCGGATCCAGGCGTAGCCGGGCTCCACCACCTTGCCCTTGACGGACTGGGTCTTGATCTCTTCGCGCGTAATGGTGACCGGGAAGGTGCGGCTCTCGTCCTTGCGGAAGATGGTGAGCGTGACCTTGGTGTTGGGCTCGCCACGCATGCGCTTGACGGCATCGTTCAGGGACAGGCCCTTGACCGCCGTTTCGTCGATCTTGGTGATCAGGTCATTGGTCTTGAGGCCAGCGCGGAAGGCGGGAGACCCTTCGATGGGCGACACCACCTTGATCAAGCCGTCTTCCTGGGTGATTTCGATACCAACCCCCACAAAACGGCCGGAAGTGCCTTCGCGAAATTCCTTGAAGGACTTCTTGTCGAAATACTGGGAGTGTGGGTCCAGGCTGGCGACCATGCCGGAGATGGCGTCGGTGATGAGCTTTTTGTCATCCACCGGTTCGACATAGTCGGTCTTTACGAGGCCAAACACCGCCGATAGCTGCTGGATTTCCTCCAGCGGCAGCGGAGTCATCGCACCACGCGCGACCGTCTGCAACGAAACCGTCGTCAGAGCCCCAGCCACGACACCAACCGATACCCATCCCGCAATTTTGAGTTTGTGGCCCATACAACACCTTTACCGCTTCAAAACCAATATACACCTTGGAAGGACCAAACCCGCTGCAGTTCCGCGCAGGCACTCACTTTAGACAGGGTATCGGCGGGTTTTCCCCGTCTTTACCCAGGCTTTACGCCTTGCCTTGCGATGCCACTGCCTCAGCTGCCTTGGCAGCCGCTTCTGCATCGCCCAGATAGTAGTGGCGGATGGGCTTGAGGTCGGCGTCCAGTTCATATACCAACGGGATTCCGTTGGGAATGTTCAGGCCCACGATGTCCGACTCGGAGATGTTGTCCAAGTACTTCACCAGGGCGCGGATGGAATTGCCGTGCGCGGCGACCACCACGCGCTTGCCTGAGCGGATGGCCGGTGCCATGGCATCGTTCCAGAACGGCAGCACGCGGGCCACGGTGTCCTTCAGGCATTCCGTGAGCGGCACGCTGCCTTCGGCCAGAGCGGCGTAGCGGCGGTCGCTGCGCTCGCTGCGGGGGTCGGTGGCTTCCAGCGCTGGCGGCGGGGTGTCATAGCTGCGGCGCCACACCAGCACCTGCTCGTCGCCGTACTGCTTGGCCATGTCGGCCTTGTTCAGGCCCTGCAGGGCACCGTAGTGGCGCTCGTTCAGGCGCCAGTCCTTGACCACGGGCAGCCAGGTGCAATCCATTTCGTCCAGCGTGTACCACAGGGTGTGGATGGCGCGCTTGAGCACGCTGGTGAACGCCAGGTCGAACTCGTAGCCCTCGGCCTTGAGCAGCTTGCCGGCCGACATGGCCTGGGAAACACCGGTGGGCGTGAGATCCACGTCGGTCCAGCCGGTAAAGCGGTTTTCAAGGTTCCAGGTGGATTCGCCGTGGCGAATCAGAACGAGCTTGTACATGGTTTCCCCAGGAAAGGCAGGTCAAAAAAATGCGGGCCAAAACCCAGCATTCTAGAATTACGCTGTTCGCCAACCCAAGGAAGCTTCGTGAAATTCATTATTGATAACTGGTATCTGTTCCTCGTTGCACTGGCTTCGGGCAGCATGTTGCTGTGGCCGGTCCTCAAGAACGCCAGTGGCGGCTCGCTGACGCCAGCGCGCGCCGTGCAGCTCATCAACCGCGAAAAAGCGGTGGTCATCGACGTCTGCGAAACCGAGGAATTCGCCGCCGGCCACGTGAACGGAGCCAAGAACGTGCCCCTGGGCCAGCTCGAAGAGCGCCTGCCCACCGTGGTCAAGAACAAGGCCCTGCCCGTGGTGCTGGTGTGTGCCAGTGGCGCCCGCTCCAACCGCGCCGTCGCCATTGCCAAAAAACTGGGCTACGAAAACGCCCAGTCGCTCGCTGGTGGCCTGAAGGCCTGGCGAGAAGCCAGCCTGCCTGTGGAAAAAGCCTGATCCGCCCCCAGTTATTGGGTCCGCGATAGTCTTGCCACTGATTTTTAGCCCCACAGGAAGAAAGAGGAAGGTCCGCCATGCAACCCGTGAAGATGTACACCACCGCCGTCTGCCCCTACTGCATCCGGGCCAAGCAGATCCTCAAGTCCAAGGGTGTGGAGCAGATCGAGGAGATCCGCATCGACACCGACCCCGCCGCGCGCAGCCACATGATGGAGATCACCGGCCGCCGCACGGTGCCGCAGATCTACATCGGTGACACCCATGTGGGCGGCCACGACGATCTGGTGGCGCTGGACAGCCGTGGCGAGCTCATGCCCTTGTTGGGCGCCTGACCCCCTCCCCGGGCGCTGCATAATGCAGCCCCATGTGCCCGCTGCGGGAGCTGCTCCCCGGCGGGTTTTGTTTTGCTAGCAATTTTGTAAGCTCAAAGAGACTTCACCATGGCCGATCAAGAAAACCCCGTGTTCCAGATCCAACGCGTCTACCTCAAGGACCTGTCGCTGGAGCAACCCAATTCCCCCGGCATCCTGCTCGAACAAGAGCAACCCAGCGTGGACATCCAGCTGGGTGTGGAAGCCACTCCCGTGGCCGAAGGCATTTTTGAAGTGGCCGTGACGGCTACCGTGCAGACCAAGATCAAGGACAAGACCGTGTTCCTGGTCGAAGCCAAGCAGGCCGGCATCTTTGAAATCCGCAACGTGCCCGAAGACCAGATGGGCCCCATCATGGGCATCGCCTGCCCACAGATCGTGTACCCCTACCTGCGCGGCAACGTGGCCGACGTGATCAACCGAGCTGGCTTCCCGCCCGTCCACCTGGCCGAAATCAACTTCCAGGCCATGTACGAGCAGCAGCAAGCGCAGGCCGCCGGTCAAGCCTCGCCCATCATCACGCAGTGATGTAAAACGCCCCCTGAGTCGCTTCGCGCCTTCCCCTCTCTCTACGCGCTGCGCGCTACGGGAGGGGGACGCAGCCAGCGGCCTGGCAAAGCCAGTTCCGCGGCTACCGCGCTTGGGCCACGCCGATTCCACGGACGGCCGACGAAGCACAGCGCAGTGGGCCCTTGAAATCAATGCTATTTTTGGCCTCTACCGCCCGATAGATAAGCGCAAGCAGCTATGAAAATCATAGTATTGGGCGCTGGTGCCTGGGGCTCTGCGGTCGCCATGAGCGCAGCCCAGCACCCTGCCGGGCACGCGGTCACCCTGTGGGCCCGCGATGCAGCCCAGGCGCAAAGCATGCGCGCCCAGGCACAAAACGCCCGCTACCTGCCGAGCATTGCCCTCCCCCCGTCCCTCTCAGTGGTCGATGGCGACTTCCGCGCGCTGTTGCCCGGTGCCGACCTGGTCATCGTGGCCACGCCCATGGCGGCCCTGCGCGGCATGCTGCTGGCGCTGCGCGGGTGCACGGCACCTGTGGCCTGGCTGTGCAAGGGCTTCGAGGCGGTGCCTGCCGGTGCCAATTCAGCATCTTTTGGGCTGCTGGCGCACGAAGTACAAGCCCAAGTAGCTCCTGATTTAATAGCAGGTGTGTTCAGCGGCCCGAGCTTTGCGCAGGAAGTCGCCCTGGGGCAGCCCACAGCCCTGGTGGCCGCCAGCGCCCATGCGGCCGTGCGCGATGCGCTGGTCAAAGCCTTTCACAGCCCGAGCGTGCGCGTGTATGCCAACGAAGACATCGTGGGCGTGGAAGTGGGCGGCGCGGTGAAGAACGTGCTGGCCATTGCCACCGGCCTGTGTGACGGGCTGGCGCTGGGTCTCAACGCCCGCGCCGCACTCATCACGCGCGGCTTGGCTGAGATGACGCGGCTGGGCCTGGCGCTGGGCGCGCGGCCCGACACCTTCATGGGCCTGTCCGGCCTGGGCGACCTGGTGCTGACCGCCACCGGCGACCTGTCGCGCAACCGGCGCGTGGGCATTCTGCTGGCACAGGGCCAGACCCTGGCGCAGGCGGTGGAATCCCTGGGCCATGTGGCGGAAGGCGTCTACAGCGCCCGCACCGTGGTGCAGCGTGCGCAGACACTGGGTGTGGACATGCCCATCGCCGAGGCCGCCGTGGCGCTGCTTGACGGCCGCCTGCAACCTGCCGAGGCCGTGGCGCAGCTCATGGGCCGCGGCCCCCGGGGCGAGCTCTGACGGTAGAGGCCCCGCGCAAGACCTGACGGCTACCCCACCGACAGGCGCCGCAGCAGCCCCTCTTCATCGTCGGGGTGGAAGAAATAGGGGTAGAAGCTGCGCTCCACGCTGGCCAGCTTGGGCTGGCCGCCAAATTGGTCGATGAGGCGGCGCCCCTTGTCAGCGCCGATGTGCAGCAGCACGGCGGGCGCACCCACACGCTCGCACATGCGTTCGGGGCCGATCTGGTCAAAACACAGCATGCGCCGGTAGAACGGGGCGTGGCGCGGGTTCACCTCGATGACGATGTCGGTGGCGCGCCGGGCGCGGAAGGCCACGATCCACGCAATGTGGAAGATGGCACCCAGCACATGCTTGGAACGCACCCCGGGGTCCATTGCAAGCTTGCCCATCTCGCAGATGCGCGCGCCGCGCTGGCGCAGTTCGGCGATGAACTCGGGGTACTGCTCCTCGGCCGCCAGTTGCCCGTCGTCCATGCGGACCGAAATCGTCCCCTGCGACTGCCCATCAATCTGCACCACCAGGCTGCTCAGGTCGCAGTCGTGCGACAAGGTGGCCTGCATGCTGTAGCCCTTGCGGGCGTACATGCGGGCCAGCAGCCCCTGGCCCTTGCGGGACAGGCGGATCTTGCAGGTCTTGGTTTCGGCACAGCCCAGGCGGCTCAGGTACTCGCCGGGGTAGGCCAGCTCGACAATGGTCTGTTCTTCGGCGTCCATGGCGGCTCCAGGGGTGGGCAAAGTGGCCTCTACCCGCCCGCGCGCCGTGCGTGGCGCGAGGCAGCCGGGGCCTCGTCGCTCCGTTGAAACAGGGCGAAAGGTCAGCTTAGCGGCTTCTCTCGTTCCCTGGAGCCCGGGTTGGCATGGCAAGCGGACGAACGGACGCACGACCTTGGCGAAAGGCATGCCCAGCAAAAAAGCCGCAGGGCACCATGGATAGGCGCCCTGCGGCTTTTTTGGCAATCCCCTTGCGGGGCAGGATCAGAACACGCCGAACAGCATGAGCAACAGAACAACGGACAGTGGGACGCCGAGCAGCCAGGCAATGATGGGCATAGTGATCTCCTGAAAAGGGTTGAAGGGGATAAGTGATTTCACTGTATGGCCCTCCTTTTCCCGCCCGTGTGCGCCAGCACGGCGCGTGGCCGTAGGCGCGCGCCTACCGGCTGTGGGAGCGGCACCCGCCCCACAGCACGATCAAAGCCCCTGTTCCAGCTCCAGCAGTTCGTCCACCGTCTGACGGCGGCGGATCAGGCGCGCCTGGCCACCGTCAACGAGCACCTCGGCAATCAGCGGACGCGTGTTGTAGTTGGAGGACATCGATGCGCCATACGCCCCGGTGTCGTGGATCACCAGCAGGTCGCCCACCTGGGCGGCGGGCAGGTCCCGTGGCAGCACCACGCCGCCGTCGCCCTGGGTAAATACGTCGCCCGATTCGCACAACGGGCCTGCCACCACCGTGGGCTGCTCTGCCGCCGTGGAGCCATCGCGGCGCAGCACGCTCATGGCGTGGTAGCTGCCGTACATCGATGGGCGCATGAGTTCGTTGAAGCCGGTATCGACCAGCACGAAGTGGTTGTTGCCCGCGTTCTTGGTGGCGCGCACCTGGCCCAGCAGCACGCCGGATTCAGCCACCAGATAGCGGCCGGGCTCAATCTCCAGCCCGAGCTTGTGGCCCACGATGGCTTCGGCCTGCTGGCGCGCGGCGTCCCACAGGCCGTGGTAGTGCTGGGTGTCGACCACCGGGTCGCCACCGCGGTAGGGGATGGACAGGCCACCACCGGCCGAGATGGCGTGCAGGTCATGCCCGGCCGCATGCGCCGTGCGCACCAGGTTGACCATCGCACCACACACCTCCTGCAGGTGGCTGTAGTCCACGCCCGAGCCGATGTGCATGTGCAGGCCCACCAGCTTCAGGCCGTGCTGCTTGATCGCATCCAGTGCGACAGGCAGGTCGGTGTGCCAGATGCCGTGCTTGCTGTGCTCGCCGCCGGTGTTGGTCTTGTTGCTGTGGCCATGGCCAAAGCCGGGGTTGATGCGCAGCCACACCGCATGGCCCGGCGAGCTCGCGCCCAGCTGGTGCAGCATGTCGATCGAGCCAGCGTTGACCGGCACGCCGTGTTCCACCACGCAGTCGAGCGTGGCGGCGTCGAACAGGTCGGCGGTAAAGACGATCTCCGACGGCCCTTCCCCGCCTTTGCCGGCCGTGTAGCCGGCCGCCAGCGCACGCAGGATCTCGCCGCGCGAGACCGCATCCACCTTCACGCCCTGCTCGCGCATGAGCTTCAGGATGTGGATGTTGGAGCAGGCCTTCTGCGCGAACCGGATGGTCTCGAAATTGGACACCTGCGCAATGCGCTGGCGGATGGTGGCCGCGTCATACACCCACAAGGGGGTGCCGAACTGGTCGGCCAGGGACCACAGCTGGGCGGGCGAGAAAGGGTTGGACATGGGGACTCCGAAGGCACAAAGACTGATAGGACTTACGCAAATCGGGATGCAACAACCGCCTCGCCCTGGGGTGAACCGCTTGCCTGAACCCTGTTTTGCGTAAGTCATGACTGAATGGAAGCGCGGATGATGCCCCTTCCAAGGTATTTGGTCGAATGCTTTGATTTACATCCTCTATTCAATATGGATATGCTTTGCCCATGACCGACCCCGCACTGGCCCACCGCATCACCCACCGGCACATCGAGGTGTTCCGCGCCGTGATGACTGCTGGCAGCGCCACCGGCGCCGCCGACCTGCTGCACAGCTCGCAGCCCACGGTGAGCCGCGAGCTGGCCCGGCTTGAATCGTTATTGGGCTATGCGCTGTTCGAGCGCATACAGGGCCGCCTGCGCGCCAATGCGCGGGCACTGGCCCTGTGGGACGAGGTACAGCGCTCGTGGCAGGGGCTGGAGCGCGTGGTGGACCGCGCCGTGGCGCTGGGCCGGCCCGACGCCGTGCAACTGGCAGTACTGTGCCTGCCCGCGCTGGCGCACGCGCTGCTGCCCGGCGCGGCGGCGCGGCTGATGCAGGGGCAGCCCCACGCGCGCCTGTCGGTCACGCCGCAGGATTCGCCGCTGCTCGAAGAATGGATGAGTGCCCAGCGTTTTGACCTGGGCCTGTGCGAGCAGACCGCCGCCCCGCCCGGCACCCGCGCCGAGGTGCTGCTCACCCTGGACGAAGTGGCCGTGCTGCCCGCAAGCCACGCCCTGGCCCGCCAACCCGTGCTGCAGCTGGCGGACTTTGCCGACCAGCCCTTTGTGAGCCTGTCGGCCGACGACCCCTATCGCCGCATCATCGACGCGCGCTTTGCCGAAGCCGCCGTGCCACGCACGCTGCGCATGGAAACCCACAGCGCGGCTGCCGTGTGCGCGATGGTGGAGCATGGCCTGGGGCTGGCCATCGTCAACCCGCTGACGGCCCTGACCGCCGCAGCCAATGGCCGGCTGGTGGTGCGTCGGCTCGCGTTGTCGATCCCGTTCAGCGTGGCGGCCGTACTGCCGCTGTACCGCCCACCGCTGCCCGAGGTGGCGCCCATGCTGGAGGCCCTGCGGGCCGAGGCGGCGGAGGTGGCGCGCCGCCTGGAGGCCGTGGCGTGACCACTGCCGCTGCAGAGAATTTGCTACTATTTATATAGCATATTGCGCTTACCAGATAAGCGCCAGAGGCTGTTTTTGCCAAAAATCAGGGCGGCGTGAGCGTGCGCACCTTCTCGGCCAGCCGCTGCTCCACCGAGGGCGACACAAACTTGGTCACCTCGCCGCCGAGCACGGCGATCTCGCGCACAAAGGTGCTGCTGATGAACTGGTACTTGTCGCTGGGGGTGAGGAACACGGTTTCCACCTGCGGCATCAGGCTGCGGTTCATGCCCGCCAGCTGGAATTCGTAGTCAAAGTCGGTCACGGCGCGCAGGCCACGCACCATGGCCTTGCCGCCACGCTCCACGACAAAGTCGCGCAGCAGGCCCGAGAAGGCTTCGACCTGCACTTGTGGGTAGTTCTTGACCGCCTCGCGGACCATGTCGATGCGTTCTTCCAGGGTGAACAGCGTCTTCTTGTGGTGGCCCGCAGCCACGGCCACGATCACGCGTTCGAACAACTGGGTGGCCCTGCGCACCACGTCTTCATGGCCCAGCGTGATGGGGTCAAAGGTTCCGGGGTACACGGCGAGCACGTTCTGGGCCATGGCTGGTTGCCTCCTGTCTGGCTGTATAGACGTTGGCCCGGGCCCTGGGAGCGGATGAACCACCCGTGCCGCAGGGCCTGCGGGCCGCGTGCGCGCATTATGCAGTGCACTGCAACATGAACCGGCGGGCCGCCCTCTCCCCACGAGATCACACCACCGCAATCCCCTGCAGTGCCACGTTGCCCGGTGCCAGCAGCATCAGCCGGGCCACCAGCGCCACCAGATCCTGCTGGCGCTGGGTGCGCGTCTTGGCCAGCAGCGCGCTCATCTGCGTGCGCACGGTCGAGATGCGCGAGCCGCGCGCGTCCGCAAAATCCTGCGGGGTCTGGCCGCGCATCAGCGCCAGCAGCAGGTCGGCCTCGGACGGGCTCAGGCGGTAGGCCTGGCGGGCCAGGGCGACGGCGGCCTCGCCGCACAGGCTGCGCTCCAGCACCACCCAGGCGATGCCTGGCGCGCGGTGGCACAGGCCCAGCGCGGCCAGGTCGCTCAGGGGCAGCGTCACCAGCAGCAAGCCGCCCTCGGTGCCGGGCAGCTCCACACAGCCGCTGCGGCCCTGCAGCGATTGCTGGAACAGCGCGCGCAGCGCGGCATCGGCCGTGCTGGCCAGCACCGGGCGGCGCAGCAGCGTGCGCAGGGCCACGCTTTCGGGCCGGGCGCTCAGCAGCCGGGCGCGTGCATTGGCGTGCAGCAGGCGGCCGGCAGTGTCAAAAAACAGCAGGCCCATGGGCATCTGCTCCATCAGCGACTCCAGGCCCTGGGTGCGCGCGCGCAGCGCCACCATCTCGCGGTGCAGAAAGGCCGCGCGCTGCACGCCGCCAAACTCTGCGCGAAAACGCGCGACTTCCTCCGGTGTGAAGCCCTCGTCGTCCCCCTGGCGGTACACCGACATGAACAAATTGCCCACCGGGTGCGACGCGCCCTGGCTGCCGCCAAACATGCGGGTGCCGATGCCGTACTCGCGCAGGAAGTCGCTGTAGATCTCGCTGCGGCGAAAGCCGCGCGTGGCGTGCACGGGCGCGTCCGTGGCCACCCAGGTGCCCGACGGGCCCGTGCGCGCACGCTGCGCCATGGCGTCGTCCCACAGCGGGTCTTGCAGGCGAAAGTGCGTGGCGTAGCGCTGCGCCGCCTCGGGCGTCACGCCCATCGCCAGCAGCGCGGGCGCGCCGTCGCTCGATGGCGACTGCAGCCAGTATTCCACCTCGGGGTGCGCGGCAAACTCCGCGCCCCACTGCGCCAGCTGGTCCAGATCGCTGGCCAGGAAGGCTCCGCCGAGCAGGTCCGCGCGAAAGCTGGCGGCGTAGCGGGCCAGCGTGTCGCCAAACCGGGTGCCGTCCGACACCGATGCCAGCAGATCGCAAAAAGCAGGATGCAAACCCATTCCCTTTATGCAGAGCCTGCGCCCGCCGGAATGCTGCCCCAGCGTTTGCCCCCTGCCCGTTACCTTTTGCAAAAGGCAGGCAGGCGGGCCGGACGCAGGCACCCGGCTTCGCACAGGCCATGTGTTTCATAGAAAGCGGCGGATCGTAGGAGCCGCCCCTGGCTGCCGTCATCATCTACCCGAATGAGAACATAGCGAGCGAGGCTCCTCCAGGTAGCGGATGGGCAAGGGCGCCGGGGCTTTCTACAGTCCCTGCGTGTCGCCGCTCGCGCCAGCGGGCGGCATGGTCCATTTTTTTCCAAGCCTCGCACCCATGAAACTCCGCCGCCGCATTTTCCGCGTTGCCCTGTTCCGCTCCGTGTCTGTCAGCGCCTGCCTAGCCGCAGGAAGCGCCCAGGCCCAGTGGGCCACCATCAACACCATCAGCAACCCGCCCGGCGCGTTCACCATTACCTGCACCGATTTCCCGGTGCCCGGCCCCCAACAGGTCTGCGCCGTTTCGCCGCCACTCCCCGTGGGCAGCACGGTCCGCGGCAACTGCGGCGGCAACGTCCGCATGGTCGATGACCCGGCCCGCCCCAACACCTGGCTGTACCAAGTGGGCCCCCGGCCCGCCAACCCACCCACGGCCACCTGCGACTTCACGGTGAACGCGCCCAACGTTCCCCCCGTCGGCGCCACCGCCGTGCCCACCCTGGGTGAATGGGCGCTGATCCTGCTGTCGCTCGCGGCGGCCACGCTGGGCATGGGGGCACTGCGTCGCAAGAGGTTTTAGGAATTTTTGGGCGCCAGCGCTTATCCATCAAGCGCCAATAGCTACATAAAACATAGCAAACCCACGCAGCGCCGTCGCTCATCGTCGTTCATGTGAACGATGGCGGCTGCCGGGCCACAGCCTACGATCCGCAGCCCTCCCCAGCCCGGCCTGCGCCGTTTCTTCCTTGTGATTCCCCGTCCGCCCCAGCCCACTCCCACCACCGTCAGCGACGCGCTGTTCGACACCCAGGCCTGCCTGAACTGCGGCGCGACGCTCTCTGGCCCGTTTTGCGCGCAGTGCGGGCAGAAGAAGGCCGCGCGCATGGGCAGCAGCACCGTGCGCAAGGAAGCGTGGGAGCGTTTTCGCTGGTTTGAATGGAACACCCTCCGCAACGCACTGCGCGTGCTGCCCCAGCCCGGCACCACCGCACGCGAATACGTGCTGGGCCAGCGCAAGGACCACCCCCACCCGCTGACCCTGCTGTGCCTGGCCATCGGCTTCCTGCTGATCGTGCTGGGCCACACCGACTACTTGCGGCCCGAGCTACCCAGCGAAGAGGCGCAGCGCATGTACGCCCTGGTCGCCGGGTATTCCAAGTGGTCGTTCTCGCTGGGCGCGGTAGCGGCGTTTGCCAGCATGTGGCTGGTGTTCCGCCGGTGGGGCTACAACGTGGCCGAGCTGCTGACCCTGGCACTGTATTGCCAGGCGGTGTTCATTGCGCTGCAGATGGTCAACCAGCTGCCGCTGGTGCTGGCGTCGTCGCCCGAGCTGTTCAGGTGGCACAAGGCCTGGTCTCCCTGGTACATGACGGCGCTGCAGACGCTGATGCTCATGGTGGCGCTGCGGCAGTTTTTGGTGCTGGATTGGCGGCGCGATGGCTGGCGGCTGCTGTTGGCCGGTGCACTGTTCGCGGCGCTCAAGTGGCAGGCCACCCAGCTCTATGCCCGCGCAGTGGTCGAACTCGTGCTGTGGCAAATGGGCGCGTGAAAAGCGTGAACAAGTTCATGAAAACCTGTCGGGCCGCAGCCACATCCTTCACCTGAATGATGTTGCGGCGCAGGCATCAACCCTACCATCCGGCGCAGTTCATTCAACCTGATGAGGAGGCACCCATTGAGCGGTGAAGAGCAGGACCCGCAGCCTGTGGGAATACCGGGTTTCGAGACCCTGATGGCCGAAAGCCTGGAGGCCCTGGGCGAGCCCGGCATGGTGGAGCGCCTGCTGCACCGCGTGGGCGAATCGCTGGGCAGCCACAAGGTGGTGCTGTTTTGCCCCCTGCCCGGCTCGGACGACCCGCTGGCCGCCTACCAATGGGGCATGCCCGATGATTTCCTGGCGCGCTATGCGAACCTGATCCAGGGCAGCGATGCGTGGAGCGAGGCGCTCGTGCGCCAGCAGGGTGAGGCGCTGGCACGCGGCGGTTCGCTAAGCCAGCAGCTCGTCAGCACCCCAGCCCTGCGCCGTGGCGCGTTCTATGCCGACTACCTCAAGCCCCTGGGCATCGATGCCATGGTCAACAGCATCGTGGAGGCCTCGCCCGAGGTGGGCATGCACGTGCTGGCGATGTACAACGACCTGGGCCAGAACGAGTTCACGCCCGAGCAATTTGCCCGGCTGCGCGCCGTGACGCCCTGGGTGCGCAGCCTCATGCGCGCCCAGCGCCGCCTGCAGCAGGCCCGCCGCCACAGCAGTGCGCTGGAGCGCACGCTGGACCAGCTGCCGCTGGGGCTGATGCATGTGAACCAGCGTGGCGAGGTGCGCTACCTGAACGAACACGCCCGCGCCTGGCTGGGGGTGGAGGACGAATGCCGCATCCTGCTGCGCAACGCCACGGGCTGGCAGGCGCGCCAGCCCCTGCAGCTGGCGCAGATCCACCCCGGGCTGGCGCCACTGCTCACCGCCAGCCTGAGCACACGCTCGCCCGTCTCGGCCCGGCTGCAGACCCAGCACGACACCGCGCCGGGGACACTGGTGGCCCTGGCCGCGCCGCTGCGCAATGGCCCGGGGCCCGCCGCCGAGCCGCTGGCCCAGTTCATCCTGGTGCCCGAGGCGCCACCCCACGCGGGCGCCACGGTGTCGGTGTGCAGCGCGCTCTATGGCCTGACGCCTGCCGAAGCCGCCCTGCTGCCCCTGCTGCTGCAGGGCATGACCCCGCGCGAAATGGCCGACAACCGGCACGTGAAGATGCCCACCGTGCGCTCCCAGCTGGCCAGCCTGTACGCCAAGACCAGCACACGCGGCCAGGCCGAACTGGCCCAGCGCGTGCTGCGCGTGGCGGCACTGGTGACGGTATGAGACACCCCCCTGAGTCGCCTTCGGCGCCTTCCCCCCGCTCTCGCATGGCTGCGCCATGCGGGCAGGGGGACGCGGCCCTCACTGCGGGGCGGCCCTTGCTCGGCCGCCCTGGCTTGGGGCGCGACAGTATCGACGGCTGCGCGCAACACGCAGCGCAACCGGCCACCGCATTCACTGATCCCAACCCAAGGAACCCATCCCCATGAAACACCGCATTGTTCGCCCTGTCGCCTTCGCCTGCGCCACCATGCTGGGCCTGGCCGTGGGCGGCCTGGCCATGGCCCAAAAGACGGCTGCCGTGGCCAAGCCCAGCAAGGCCCAGCTGGCGGCCGAGCTGGCCGCCACGCTGCAGGCCTGCTCGTACGACGGCAGCCCGCTGGCCTTCTCGCCACCCGACCTGTCCAAGGGCGGCGGCACCGGCAAACAGGTGGTGGCCGAGATCATGAAATACACCGGCCTGCCCGCCAACTTTGTGGTGGTGGAGGGCAAGGTGCCCAATGCGGCGGCGGTGATCATGCAGGGGCCTGACAAGGTGCCGCGCCGCGTGATTGCCTACAACCCGGCCTTCATGGGCGAAGTCATTCAGGCCACCAAATCCAACAACTGGGCGCCCGTGAGCATCATGGCCCACGAGATCGGGCACCACCTCTCGGGCCACACCATCGTGCCCGGCGGCAGCCAGCCACCCATCGAGCTGGAGTCGGACAAGTTCAGCGGCTTTGTGCTCTACAAGATGGGCGCGCCGCTGGCCGATGCCCAGCGCGCCATTGCCACGCTGATCCCCGAGAAGGACGGCGAAACCCACCCGGGCCGCAAGAAGCGCCTGGCCGCCATTGCCAACGGCTGGACAGAAGCCTGCGAGCTGCAAGGCGGTGGGCCGCAGTGCTCTGGCGGATTGCCGGTGCGCACCGCAGCGGGTGCCCCCGCTGCACCGGCACCCGCTGCCGCATCACCCGCCCCGGCACCCGCCACCACGGTCGCCAAGGCGCCAGCGCCCACGGCAGCACCGGCGGTCCCCTCGGCCAAGACGCCCGCCCCAGCCCTGGCCGCCGCGGCCGAAACCCTGCCCAAGGTGGACGCGGCCGCCATCCCGTCCAAGGGCACACAGTTCATCTACGACGAGTTCGGCATCCTGGACCCGGCCATCCGTGCTCAGTTTGAAAAGCAGATGTACGAGCATGCGCAGAAAACGGGCGTGGAGATCGTCACCCTGCTGGTGAAAGACCTGGGCGGCAAGAGCGCCAATGAATATGCCCACGCCATGATGCGCCAGCTGCGCGTAGGCAAGCTCGATGTGGGCAACGGCGCCGTGCTGGTGGTGGCCCCCGAGCAGAACCAGGCCGCCGCCGTGCTGGGCGCGGGCGTGGCGCTGGAGATGGACGGCCACCAGGACAAGGCCGAGCAGCTCAAGCGCTGGATCAGCACAGCCTGGCCGCTGTGCAAGAAGAAGAACGCCTGCGGGGGCTGGACGGAAACCCTGATGCTCGCCGCCGACCACCTGCGCCGCGATACCAGCCACGCGGACTGGACCATCGCCTACCAGTCGCTGGGCGACATTCAGAAGGCCGATGCCGCAGAAAGCGGCAAGGTCACCAACCCGAAGGACAGCAAGGTCTGGCGCAAGATCGTGCGCCTGTCGGGTACCGTGGAGAGCCTGAACCCGCCCACCGGCAACAAGGCGGCCTGGGTGAACGATATCAAGGTGAAAAACGGCAAGCAGGCCGTGCTGCTTCGCAGCGCCGAAGGGTTCACGGCCATGCTCTACGTAGACCCGCGCACCGCCGCCCTGCAACCTGGCGGCAAGCTGGAACAGGGCAGGGTGTACACGGTGATCGCCCGTGCGGACTGGATCTCGGGCAACCCCCAGCACACGCAGTCGCTGGATGTGCTGAGCTACGCCGTCACGGAGTAAGCCGCAGGCCCACCGCATGTCAGCCACGACCCTCACCATGCTCCTGGCGGGCGCTGCCAATCTGCTGCCCGCGCTGTTTTTCATGTTTACGGCACTGCTCGGCAGCAACGGGATGAACTCCACCCAGGGCGGAAAGCTGCTGGGCGCCTTGGCCGTGCTGCTGGTGCTGGGCTGGCTCGCCGCGCTGGGGCTGGCCCGCCACCTTGCCCACTGGGGCCAGGCGCGTGGCTGGTCCACCGTGGTCAGCGTGGCAGCGGCCAGCGGTGGCGCGGTAGTCGCTTTCACCGTGCTGGCGCTGCTGTCCACCCTGGCAGCGCTCCTGTGGGTGGGAGCATGAGCTCCGTGCACTCCCCCTGAAAAGAGAAGAACGCCAGAAAGAAGGCCCCCCCATGCACCACTCCCTGCACCAGCCCTTGTACAACACCACCCTTGCGCTGCTGGCCGCACTCACCCTGCTGGCCGCCGGGACACACACAGCCCACGCCGCCGAACACTTCTGCGGCCAGACCTCTGCCCACCCCATCGACAAGACCCTGGCTGCAGCCGCCGAACGCAGCGGTGGCGTGACGGTGGACCTGCGTGACGCGCAGTCGGCCGCCTACGCCGCGTGGGACAAGGAGCTCAACCGCGTCTACGCCCAGGCCCTCAAGGCCGCTGGCCCCGCACGGCGTGACGCCCTGCGTGCGGCGCAGCGCGCATGGCTGGCGTTCGACACCGCGCAGGGCCAGTGGGACGCCATGCTGCATGCCGACCAGGGCACATCCGCCGCGCTCAACATCGCCGGTGCCGCGCTGGAACGCCGACGCGCGCGGGTGTGCGACCTGAGCAGGGACCTGCAAAGCCTGAAGGATTCGGAATGATGCGTCGCACACTCCTGCGGCTGCTGCCTGTGCTGGCACCCGGACTGGCCCACGCGCAGGACCACCCCACGGTGTGGCTGCGCGTGCGCAACAACAGCCAGGAGGTGTTCGAGCATGTCTGGCAAGGCCTGCCGCGCACCCGCAGCCATGTGGACCTGGGCCCCTTGCGGCCCGGCCAGACCAGCCGGTGGCACGCCGTTCCGGCCACGCTGGCGCACTACCGCAAGACGCGTATCCAGCTGGCCCAGCGCCAGCTCACCGACGTGACCGACACCTCCTTCCCACAAGGCCGCGCCACCCTGAATCCGGGCCGCTACACCTTCGCCTACACGCTGGAGGGAGATGCACTGCGGTTGACGGTGATACCGGAAGCCGAGACCACCGCGCCGGACAGATCACATCAAAAACAATAGCTACTAGCGCTTATCAGATAAGCGCTAGAGCCCAATTTCATTCAAAAAATGGCGTCCATGAACACCCTCAGCACCTTGCACCCCGTCCGCATGGCGCGGCTCACGGCCCTGGCGGCCGCCCTGTTTGCGGCGGCCTGTGGCGGCGGGGACGCCAACGAGGCACCCACTCCCACGCCAGCCCCAGGCACGGCGCCCGCACCAGGGCCCACGCCGGAACCCCCACCACCGCCCCCGCCGGCCCCCACAGCACCGCCGGTGCAGCCCCCGTCTGCACCACCCCCATCGCCGCCGCCGTCGCAGCCACCCTCGGTACCACCGCCGCCGCCACCTCCTGCGCCCCCGCCGCCCAGCGCGGGATGGAGCGTGGTTTCAGTGAACTCCCTGCTCGCGCCCCTGGCCATCGCCAGCGACCTGACCCCCAACCCCGGCCGGGGCTACTACCAGTGGCGCTCGGACCCGGGTGACGTGCCGCTCGCACAATCGGCACCACCCCAGGCCGCCTACCAGCGCTACCTCTGGAAAGACCTGGAACGCAACACACCCGGCCAATACACCCTCGGCAACCTGGTGGCCGCGCGCGATGCCGCCCGGGCCGCTGGGCGGCAATTTGCGTTTCGCATCCAGGCCATGCGCGGCTACGGCACCAACACGCTGGACGTGCCCACCTACCTGCACGGTGCGGGCACGGCGCAGCCGCAATGCTCGGCACCCAACCCCGCCTGTGTGTGGGCGGCCCCGATGCCCGCCCCCACCCCGCCCGCGCCCGCATTGCCTCCCACGCTGGTGCCCAACTGGAACCACCCCTATGTGCTGGAGCGCATGCAGGCCCTGCTGCAGGCCGTGGCCGCCGCGCTGGGCGACACGTCGGACCTGGCCTGGATCGACGTGGGCCTGTACGGGCAGTACGGCGAGTGGGCCATGAACACCACCAACGTGGTCTACACGCCGGCCCTGGAAACCCAAGGCATCACCCCGGCCTCCAACCCCACCAAGCGCAGCATTGCGCAGATGCATTTCGACAGGTTCCCGAATGCGCAGCATGCAATGTTCATCCCGCATGCCAACCTGGACACGCTGCAGTACGCGTTCTTCCAGCAGACCACCACCACGCTACCGGTGGGCCTGCGCTGGGACTGCCTGGCGCAGGACGGCTTCATGAAGCAGTGGACCGACCGCCCGAGCGACTGGGCACAGATCTCGGACCGCTGGAAGACCGCCCCCTGGATCGCGGAGTTCTGCCCCTTCGGCCCCGGCGAGTCCAAGACCAACGCCGCCACCGCGCTGCAGCAGGTGCGCGACTTCCATGTCTCCACCGTGGGCAATGGCAACCTGAACGCGCCGTGGTCCAGCTTTACGGGCACCGAACAGGCCCACCTGGCGGCCGTGGGGCGCGAGGCGGGCTACCGCTTTGCGCTGGGGCCCATCACTGTCACGGCCCCCACGCCCAGCACGGTGCAGGTGCAGGTGCGCGTGGACAACACGGGTAACGCACCGCTCTACACCCCTTGGCAACTGCAGGCTCAGCTGCGCGATGGCACCGGCCAGGTGGTGGCCAGCCGGGAGCTGCTGAGCACCGCCCAGGCGCGTGCCATTCTTCCGGGTGCGCCCGCGCAGATCAACACTGCCTGGACCTTGCCGAGCCCACCTGCGGGCAGCTACACGGTGCACCTGGCCTGGGTGCGCCAGCCCACGCTGGCGGGGCTGCCGCAGATGCTGCGCTGGAACATGGCGGGCATCGAAGCCGACGGCAGCGCCCGGCTGGCGACGTTGAAACGGTAGGCCCCTGCGGGCCTGCTGCGGCCCGCAGATCCGGCTCAGGCGCTGAATTACTTCAGGTGCTGCGCTGAAGCAGGTGCGCGTGCACGGCGCCGGCCTTGAGGTGGCGGTACAGCACCAGGCCACTCGCAGCCAGCTCGTCGTCCGTCCAGGCGCGGGGCGCTTCGAGGTAGACAAAGCCCTGGGCGGCCACAGCCTTGGACGCGGCCTGCAGGGCAGCGACGAACAGGTCGCTGTCAAACGGCGGGTCCAGCAGCACCAGGTCGATGCTGGCGGGCGCCGCCTGTTTGAGGGCGGCAATCCCGTCGCCACGCTGCACGCGCACGGCCGTGGCCGAAAGACGCTGCTGCAGGGTATGCAGCTGGGCCACCAGGGCGGCATCGCTTTCCACCAGCTGCACGGCGGCCGCTCCACGCGACGCGGCTTCAAGCCCCAACGCGCCCGTGCCCGCAAAGGCATCCAGGCAGCGCCAGCCGGTCAGGTCCTGGCCCAACCAGTTGAACAGCGTTTCGCGCACGCGGTCGGGCGTGGGGCGCAGGCCGGGGCGCTGGGCCACGGGCAGGCGGGTGCGTTTCCATTGCCCACCAATGATGCGGATTTCGCCCGCGCCCTTGGGCGCTGCTGCGGCAACGGCCTTGTCCTTGGGCGCGCCCTTTTTGCCAGCGGCAACCGGGGGGGTGGCCGCTGCAGCCTGGGCTTTGCGGATCTCGGCGTTGATGGCGGTGGTCTTCAGGGTTGAGCGGCTCATGGCTTGCCCCCCACCACCACGGTCACCATGCGTTCGGGTTGCAGCTTCTTGGCCATGGCCGTGCGCACATCGGCCACGGTAAGGGCTTCGACCTTCTTCGTCCACTGGTCCAGGTAGTCCAACGGCAGCTCGTTCCAGGCGATGTTGGCCACGTTGCCCAGGAGCTTCTTGTTGCTGTCGATGCGCAGCGCAAAGCCGCCGATGAGGTTGTCCTTGGCGGCACGCAGCTCGGCCTCGGTGGGGCCTTCGGCCACAAAACGTGCGATCACGTCGCGCGAAACCTTCACGGCCTGGGCCGCCTGGTCGGGGCGCGTCTGCAGGCCCACGGTGAAGGCGCCGGCGTGCATGCCAGCGGCAAAGTAGCTGTACACGCTGTAGCTGAGGCCGCGCTTTTCACGCACCTCGTTGGTCAGGCGCGAGACAAATCCGCCTCCGCCCAGGATGTGGTTGCCCACCAGCAGCGCCACAAAGTCCGGGTCGCGCCGCTGGAAGCCCGGCTGGCCAATCAGCACATGGGCCTGCGCCGAGGTGAAGGGGATGTTCTGCTCGGCGGGGGCGGTGAGCGCTGCGATCTCGCCCACGGGCGGCAGCGGCGCGCACCCGGTGCTGGCGGGCAGGCGCGACAGCAGCGTGGCCACCAGCGCCTGGGCCTGTGTGCGCGAAACGGCGCCCACAATGCTGACCTTGGCGCGGCAGGCGCCGATGTGCTGGGTGTGAAACGCCTGCATGTCGGCCACGCTGATGCGCGCCAGCGTCTCTGCGGTGGTCTGCACGCCATAGGGGTGGCTGCCGTACACGGCGGCTTCAAACGCGTGGTTGGCCACGGTGGCCGGGCGTGTCAGCGACTCTTTGATGCTGGCACTCCAGCGGGCGCGGTCGCGTGGCCACACGTCGGCCGGAAAACTGGGCTCGCCGATCTGGCGCGCGGCCAGGCGGGCGGCCTTGTCGAGCAGCGGCGGGTCGGTGAGCGAGCGCAGTGAATACTGCAGCCTGTCGTTGTCGGCGGCCACCTCGAAACTGGCGCCCAGGTCGGCCCAGGCCTCGCCCAGGCCGTTTTCGTCCAGCGCGGGTTCGGTGCTGGTGTCGCGCCCGGCCTTCACGCCCTTGCTGGCCATGGCGGCCACAGCGCTGGCCAGGCCAGACTGGCCCGCCGGGTCGCGGCGGCTGCCAGCATCAAAGTCGATCTGCACGTCCACCATGGGGATGACCGGGCTTTCAACCAGGTAGACCTTGGCGCCGTTCCCCTCCGTCCAGTGCTGGATGGGCAGCAGCGCCCAGGCAGAATTTGAATAAAAAACGGCTCCAGCGCTTATCAGTAAAGCGCGAGCAGCTATGTTTTTAATAGTAATCATGAAATAGGGCGCAAAGCGGGTTCAGTGGCGGGACGCACCGGGTGCGGGCTGTGCGCGGGGGCGGGGGGAATCCAGCGGCTGAGGCAGCAAGGTGGCCACCGTGAGCTGGTCGTCGCCAAAATATTTGGCGGCCACGGCCTGCACCTGGGCGGGCGTCACGGTGCGCAGCAGCTCCAGAAGGCGTTCGTTGGCGTCGAGCGGAAAGCCCTGAATCCAGTTGCCCCCCAGCTCCTGCGCCTGGTTCATCACCGAGTCGCGTTCGTACACGGTCGAGGCGATCCACTGCGTCTTCACGCGGGTCAGCTCAGCCTCGCTGACCCCATCGCGGGCGACGCGGGTGACCTCGGCGCGCAGCGCGTCTTCCACCTGCTGGGCCGTCTTGCCTGCAGCGGGCACACCGCTGAGCATGAACAGGCTGGGGCCACGGCCCGTGACCATGGCGCCGCTGCTGGCGCTGTCGGCCACGCGGTTTTCGCCCTGGGTCAGCGCACGGTCGAGCCGCGCGCCGTCGTAGCCGTTGAACACCGCCGACAGCACCATGAGCGCCAGAGCGTCGCGGTCGGTTTCGGTCAGGTTCTCCACACGGTTCAGGCTGGGCGCACGAAACGCCAGCGCCACGTAGGCCTGCTCGGCCGGGGCCTTGACGGCGATGCGGCGCAGGCCCTGCTGCGCGGGCTCGGTGCGGGGCTTGCGCTCGGGCAGCGCGTGGGCGGGCAGGCTGCCGTAATACTTCTCGGCCAGTGCGCGGACCTGGGCCACGTCCACATCGCCTGCCACCACCACGGCGGCGTTGGTGGGCGTGTACCACTGGCGGTAGAAGGCGCGCGCATCATTCGGTGTCATGGCATCCAGGTCGCTCATCCAGCCCACGATCGGGCGGCGGTAGGGCGATGCGGTGAAGGTGGCGGCAAACAGCTGCTCGGCCAGCATGGCGCGGGGCTGGTCTTCGGTGCGCAGGCGGCGCTCTTCCTTGACGACCTCCAACTCCTTCTTGAACTCGTCATCCGGCCAGTGGTTGTTGGCAAACCGGTCGGATTCGAGTTTCATCACATCTTCGAGCCGGTTGGACGGGATCTGCTGGTAGTAACCCGTGTAGTCGCGGCTGGTGAAAGCGTTTTCGCGCCCGCCCAAAGCCGCCACACGCCGCGAGAACTCGCCCGGCGGCAACGTCTTGGTGCCTTTGAACATCATGTGCTCCAGCACATGGGCCACACCCGTGGTGCCGTCCACCTCGTCCATGGAGCCCACGCGCACCCACACCATGTGCACCGCAGTGGGGGCACGCCGGTCGGGCTGCACGATGAGCTGCATGCCGTTCTTGAGCGTGAACTGCTGCGCGCCAGAGGCCGTGGCGGACGGCGTGGTGGAAGGCGCAGCGGGGGGTTGAGAGCCGGGAGGCGTTGCCGCAAAGGCAGCCCCGGACGAGAGGCAGGCCAGCAGGCCCAGTAGGGTGAAAGCACGTTTCATAGAATGGATGATTCTAAGAACCCTCCAATGTTCAGTTTTTTCAAGAAAAAGCCCGCCGCTCCGCCATCGACGCCTGCACCGTCCGATGCGCCCTCCCCGGCCGTTTCGCACGGCGCTCCGGCGCATGCCGCCCCCCACACCCCGGTCGTGCCAGCGGCGACAGCTGCGGCGGCGCAGCCGCCGTCTCCGGCCCCTTCACCCGCTCCAGCGCCCGTGCCCGCGCCACCGCCGGTCGAAGCCCCGGCTGCAGCACCGGCAGCGTTTGGCTGGCTGCGCAACCCGTTTGCCCCCAAGGCACCCGAGGCAGCTCCGGCGCCCACGCCCGTAACAGCGCCAGCCCCACCGCCTGCGCCAGTGCCCGCCGCAGCTCCCCCGGCCACACCCGTTCCCACACCCGTGCCGGTGGCAGCCCCGGTTCAGGCAACTCCTGCGGCACCCGTGCCGGTGGCAGCCCCCGCCATCGCTGCCCTAGCACCCGCTTCCGCACCGGCAGCCGCCCCCACGGAACGCAAGGGCTGGCTGGATCGCCTCAAGGCCGGCCTGCGCAAAACCGGCAGCAGCATCACCACGGTGTTCACCGGCACGCAGATCGACGATGCGCTGTATGAAGAGCTGGAAGAGGCCCTGCTGATGGCCGACACCGGTGTCAAGGCCACCACCCACCTGCTGGCCGACCTGAAACGCCGCGTGAAGGAGGCCAAGGCCACCGACCCCGCCGCTGTCAAGGGTTTGCTGGCCGACGCACTGACCGACCTGCTGCGCCCGCTCGAAAAAGCCCTGATCATCGGTGAACACACCCCCACGGTGATCATGGTGGCGGGCGTCAACGGCGCGGGCAAGACCACCTCGATTGGCAAACTCACCAAACACCTGGCAGGCGAAGGGGCGGCCGTGCTGCTGGCGGCGGCCGACACCTTCCGCGCGGCAGCGCGCGAGCAGCTCGGCGTCTGGGCCGACCGCAACACGGTCGAGATCGTGAGCCAGGAAGGCGGCGACCCGGCCGCCGTGAGCTTTGACGCCGTCACGGCCGGCAAGGCGCGCGGCAAGGATGTGGTGCTGGTGGACACCGCCGGCCGTCTGCCCACGCAGCTGCACCTGATGGAAGAGCTCAAGAAGATCCGCCGCGTGGTGACCAAGGCCGACGCCACGGCCCCGCACGAGGTGCTGCTGGTGATCGACGGCAACACTGGCCAGAACGCCCTGGCCCAGGTGCGGGCGTTTGACGACGCGCTGCAGCTCACAGGCCTCATCGTGACCAAGCTCGATGGCACGGCCAAGGGCGGTGTGCTGGCCGCCATCGCGCAGGAGCGCCCGATTCCGGTGTATTTCATCGGCGTGGGCGAAAAGCTCGAAGACCTGGAAACCTTTAATGCGCGCGAGTTCGCGCAGGCGCTGCTCACCTGATGCAGCCCGGCTGTCCGGGCCGCCCCCTCCCCCCGCCAGCGTGATCCATGGCCCCTTCGGGGGCCATTTTCACGTTTACGAACTGCGGCAATTCCCCCATGATGGGCTTCCCCCTGGAAAGGCACGGAGGCCCATGTTCATTGAGCTGGTCAAAGGTGTTGCCCTGCTGCTGGCGCTGTGCTTTCTGCATGGGTTCAACATCCGCGTCTGGCGCCAGCATCCGCGCACCGGGCAGGTGTTCTCGGGCATTCTTTTTGGCACCATCTGCGTGGTGGGCATGCTCACGCCGGTGGTGCTGATGCCCGGGGTGATCTTTGACGCCCGCTCGGTGGTGCTGAGCATGGCAGGCCTGTTTGGCGGCCCGCTGGTGGCCTGCATCGCCGCCGCCATGGCCGCCACCGGCCGCCTGTGGCTGGGCGGCGCGGGGGCGGAGGTGGGCTTGATGGTGATCGCACTGTGCACCGCACTGGGCCTGGTCTACCGCGAGGGCCGGGCGCGTGGGCGCCTGGGGGTCGAGCCCGTGACGCTGGCGCTGTTCGGGCTGCTGGTGCACACCGCCGTGCTGGCGGTGTTCCAGCTGCTGCCGAACGAAGTGGTTCAGCGCGTCAACCAGACCCTGGCCCTGCCCTTTCTGCTGACCTTCACACCCGCCACGGTGGCCCTGGGCCTGCTGCTGCACGACGTGGAAGAACGCCTGGCCACCGAACGCGCACTGCACGGCACGGCCGCACGGCTGCGGGCCATTGCGCAGGCCATTCCCGACGTGCTGCTGGTGCTGGATGCCCAGGGGCGCTATGTGGAAGTGCTCTCGCCCGACGACGCCCCGCTGGCCGCCAGCCCCGCCCAACTCGTGGGCAAGCGGATGCATGACGTGCTGCCCGCAGAGCAGGCCGACAGATTTGTGGAACTGATCCGCAGCACCTTGCTGTCGGGCCAGACGCAGAGCGTGGAATACGAGATGCAGACACTCTCGGGAACGCGGCAATTTGAAGGGCGGGCGCAGCCCCTGGGTGTGAAAGTGGGGGGCCAGGCGGCCGTGGTCTTCCTGGCGCGGGACATCACCCAACGCAAGCGCGCCGAAAGTGCGCTGCGCGAGTCAGAGCTTCGCTTTCGCTCGCTGCTGCGCAATATCCCGTCCATCTCGGTGCAAGGCTATCTGGAAGATGGCACCACGAGTTACTGGAACCAGGCCTCCGAGGAGCTGTATGGCTACACGGCCGAGGAGGCACTGGGCAGCAACCTGCTCGACCTCATCATTCCGCCCCCCATGCGCGACGCCGTGCGTGAACACGTACGCCACATGTTCGCCACGGCCGAGGTGATTCCCGCCGGCGAGCTGCAGCTGCAGCGCAAGGACGGTACGCCCGTGCATGTCTTCTCCAGCCATGCCTACATCCGGGTGCCGGGCCACCCACCGGAGATGTTCTGTATCGACATCGACATCTCGGGCCGCAAGGCGGCCGAGGACGAGGCCCGCTACCTGGCCTTCTACGACGCCCTCACCCAGCTGCCCAACCGGCGCCTGCTGGTAGACCGCCTGCAGCAGGTGCTGGCCAGCGGCGCACGCTCGGGCTTGACCACAGCCGTGCTGTTTGTGGACCTGGACAACTTCAAGACCCTGAACGACACCCGCGGCCACGAGGTGGGCGACCTGCTGCTCAAGGAAGTGGCCCTGCGCCTGCGCGGCTGCGTGCGGGAGCAGGACACGGTAGCCCGGCTGGGGGGCGACGAGTTTGTGGTGGTGCTGCAGAACCTGAGCAGTGACCCGCCGGAAGCCGCCGCCCAGGCGCGCACGCTGGGCGAACTGATCCTGGCCCAGCTGCGCCAGCCCTACGATCTGGCCGGGCATGAACACCACTTCACAGCCAGCATCGGGGTGACGCTGCTGCGCGAGCACCGTGACTCGGTGGACGAGGTGCTCAAACAGGCCGACATGGCCATGTACCGCGCCAAGGACGCGGGCCGCAACACCCTGCGCTTTTTTGACCCTGACATGCAGCAGGCCGTGAACCGCCGCGCGCTGCTGGAAACGGAGCTGCACAACGGCCTGCGCCAGTCGCAGTTCCTGCTGCTGTACCAGCCCCAGGTGAACGCGCAGGGGCGGGTTACCGGCGCAGAGGCGTTGGTGCGCTGGCAACACCCCGCGCACGGCATGGTGCCGCCATCGGAGTTCATCCCGCTGGCAGAGGAATCCGGCCTCATCCTGCCCTTGGGTTATTGGGTGATGGAAACCGCCCTGCGCCAACAAGCCCGGTGGCGGCTGGACCCGGCAATGGCCCACCTGAGCCTGGCCATCAACGTCAGCGCGCGGCAGTTTCTGCAGGAAGACTTTGTGACACAGGTGCTGGCCTTGCTGCAGCGCACTGGCGCCGACCCGGCGCACATCAAGCTGGAGCTGACCGAAAGCCTGCTGCTGGACAACGTGGACAGCGTGATCGCCACCATGCGCGCACTCAAAGCCCAGGGCCTGGGCTTTTCGCTGGATGACTTTGGCACCGGCTATTCGTCCTTGAGCTACCTCAAGCGCCTGCCGCTGGACCAGATCAAGATCGACCAGGGTTTTGTACGCGACGTGCTGCTGGACCCCAGCGACGCGGCCATCGCACGCTCCATCATCGCGCTGGCCGGCAGCCTGGGTCTGGACGTGATCGCCGAGGGGGTCGAAACGGCGGCGCACCACCAATTTCTGCTGGCGCACGGCTGCAAGGCGTTTCAGGGCTATCTGTTTGGCAGGCCGATGGCGCTGGAAGACTTTGAACGGGTCGCGCGGGAGGTGCTGGGCCCGGAAGGCACCTCCGGCTGACCTTGGGCCGGTATCGGGATTGCATTCAAGGTACCGCGCAGAAGTGCCGATAACCAGGGGCCACGCCAGCCCGCACCGCGCCGGACCTCCGTGGAAACCATGGAGGTGCCCCATGAGAATCGAGTCGTCCACCCTGCAGATGCAGTCCCAGCATGTCGCCACGCGCATGCACGGCCAGACAAGCCGCCTGGAAATGTGGGTGGGCGACCGCCCCGCCAGCACGCCCCTCGCCCGCCAGGCACCGCCGCTGCAAATCTCCACAGCTGCCCGCCTGGCCCAGGCCGCCCATGCACGCCATGGGGTCACCACCTCGGTCGAGCCTCTGCCGGAGCGCGCCCGCCACGAGGGCCTGACGCCCCAGCTCGCCATGATCCGCGATCTGATCGAACGCATGACCGGGGTGCTCGTCCGCGTCTATGCCGGGCCGCAGTCCACTGACGCGCCCGCAGCTCCCCCGCCCCCCTTGGCCCCAACGAACAGCACGGCCGCAGCCCCGCGCCAGCGCGCGGGCTTTGGCCTGATCTATGAGCAGCGCGAAGTGCTGGAAGAAACCGAGCGCACCCAGTTCGCTGCAGCGGGCACGGTGCGCACCACCGATGGCCGGGAGATCCGGTTCACGCTGCAGCTGGATATGCAACGCAGCTACCGCGAGGAATCCTCCGTGAGCCTGCGGCTGGGCGACGCCGTGGCGGTGGACCCGCTGGTCATCAACTTCGACGGCACCGCCGCCCAATTGCAGGACCTGCGCTTTGCCTTCGACCTGGACGGCGACGGGCAGACCGAACAAGTGCCGCTGCTTGCCGGCAACCGGGGTTATCTGGCGCTGGACACCAACCAGAACGCGCGCATCGACAGCGGCCTGGAACTCTTCGGCCCGGACACGGGCAACGGCTTTACAGAACTGGCCCGGCATGACAGCGACGGCAACGGCTGGATCGATGAGGCCGACCCGGTCTTCCATCAGCTGCGCGTGTGGACCCCGAATGCAGATGGCAGCGGTAGCCTGCAGACCCTGGAGGAACTGGGCGTGGGCGCGGTGCAACTCACCGCCCAGGCAACGCCCTTCGCCCTGCGCACGGCGGACAACCACAGCCTGGGCGCCGTGCGCTCCACCAGCATCTACCTGCGAGAAAACGGCAGCGCGGGCACGGTGCAGCAGATCGACCTGAACGTGTGATCGCGATCCGAGAGTTTGAGCGACCCGTACCAGCGGCCGAGACTTCGGCAAACTGGGGAATGCCCAAGCTTCATGCCAGCACCGTAGCGTGGGCCACCTGCGCATCCACCCAGTCAGCATATTCCGCGGACCCCTGCAGCGCGTGCGTAACCAGCTGCGGCAGCGCATAGGGATGCTGCGCCCGCAGCAGCGCCAGCAAAGGGTGCAGCGCACGGGGCACGGTCTTGCACACCAGCCGGAGCTCGCGGTCCTCCTGCAACGCGCCCTGCCAACGAAAGTAGGCCGTGATGGGCTCCACCTGCACACAGGCCGCCAGCCGCGCCTGCAACACCAGTTGCGCCAGCCGCCGCGCTTCCGCTTCGGTGGCCACCGTGGTAGTGACAACGAGAATGTCGCAAAGTGCGGTCGGCTCAGTCATGCGCGTCTCCCGAAGGCGTTGGGCGGTGCAGTCTGCCATAGCGGGGGATGCAATGCCAGCGGCGCGAAAACCGCTGGATCATGAAAAGACTGCTCTATTTTTCGCAACAATCGCAAAAAACTTGGCTACAAAGGGCTGGAACCCCGTACCGGGAACACGCTCTGACAACGAGATATTGGATTCGCCGCGACCTCTGCAGCCATCAAATTCCCCTTTGAATCAATGGCTTAGCACAACCATCCTGCCATAGCGCCTTCTGATTCCTGGGCCGATGGCCCAGGCGACTGTCGATGTGCACTGAGCGTTGTACTGCCGAATTTGAGAAATCAACCGCTTAGGACGACGCGAGGTGCATATACCTTTGTACTTTTTATTCCCTCAGGGTTGTACTTTTCCGATCGGTCTTCACTGAGTCTTGAATCGCCCCGGTTTTTGAGGAGGCTCAACACTCTGAGAGGATTGAGCCATGAAGAAGACGAACAAGTTCTCGCCCGAGGTGCGTGAGCGCGCAGTGAGAATGGTTCAGGAGCAGCGCGGGGAGTACCCATCCCTGTGGGCTGCCATCGAATCCATTGCCCCCAAGATTGGCTGCGTGCCGCAGACCCTGAACGAGTGGGTCAAGCGTGCCGAAGTTGATGCAGGCACGCGAGAAGGCGTCACCACAGCCGAAGCCCAGCGGGTCAAGGAGCTGGAGCGCGAGGTCAAAGAATTGCGCGAGCCAACGAGATATTGAAGCTGGCCAGCGCGTTTTTCGCCCAGGCGGAGCTCGACCGCCGGCTCAAGTCTTGAGGGCCTTTATCGACCAGCAGCGCAATGCTTTCGGGGTCGAGCCGCTCTGCAAGGTCTTGCAGGTTGCCCCGTCAGCGTATCGGCGCCACGCCGCGCTGGTGCGCGAGCCTCACAAACGCTGCGCCAGAGCGAAACGAGACGAATTGCTGATGCCGCAGATTCAACGAGTCTGGCAGGCCAAGATGCAGGTTTATGGCGCTGACAAGGTATGGCGGCAACTAGCGCGCGAAGGCGTGACCGTGGCCCGCTGCACGGTAGAGCGTCTGATGCGCAGCATGGGACTGCGTGGTGTGATGCGCGGCAAGGCCGTACGAACCACCGTCAGTGATGGCAAAGCACCATGTCCATTGGACCGGGTCAACCGGCAGTTCCGGGCCGAGAGGCCGAACCAGTTGTGGGTGAGCGACTTCACTTACGTTTCGACTTGGCAAGGCTGGCTGTACGTAGCCTTCGTCATCGACGTGTTTGCCAGGCGCATCGTTGGGTGGCGGGTGAGCAGTTCAATGCGCACGGACTTTGTTCTCGACGCCCTGGAGCAAGCCCTCTATGCCCGTCAGCCTGAGCGCGATGGCAGTTTGGTTTGTCACTCCGATAGAGGCTCGCAATACGTCAGCATTCGCTACACCGAGCGACTGGCGGAAGCTGGCATCGAGCCTTCGGTGGGCAGCAAGGGCGACAGCTACGACAACGCCCTGGCCGAGACCATCAACGGCCTGTACAAGGCCGAACTGATTCACCGCCGGGCTCCCTGGAAAACCAAGGAAGCAGTCGAGTTCGCCACGCTCGAATGGGTATCGTGGTTCAACCACCATCGCCTGCTCGAACCCATCGGGTACATCCCGCCTGCTGAGGCTGAGGCAAGCTACTACCGGCAACTCGCCAGTCAGGTCACTGTGGAAGTGGGCTGACTTAAACCAAACAGCCTCCGCAGAAACCGGGGCGATTCAATTTGCGATCCTCTACGAGGACCGGTTCACGAAATCGAGCACGTAAGATATTCATTCACCTTCGCCAAATCGGTGAAGGCTCAGTGAGCCTCACACACGGAAACTCGGACAGTCCCCTGAGCCCAGGCGGACACTGTGAGTGTCACAGCTCCAAAGAATCTCGTACTCCC
>NZ_JBYCZW010000005.1:0-568230 GCF_057586455.1 Acidovorax sp. SRI_002
ACGCGGCCGCTCCGGCGGCAGCGCCGGTGGCGGAGGCGGCGGCTACGAAGGCGGCAATCGCTACGACGACTCGCAACCCCCACGCGCGAATGCCCACCTGGGCACGCACATGGGCCATGCCAACCCAGGCCATCGCAACTCCAGCCATGCAGGCGGCGGCGCTGGCGGCCAGCCAGATCCCATGCGCACCAGCGTGGACAGCTTGGGCGGCGGCGGTCGCCGTGGCGGTGGTGGCTATCGTGGCAACAACGGTGGAGGTGGCGGCTATGGCGGAGGCGCGGGTGGTTCTGGTGGCCGGGGCAACGGGTCTCGTGGGCCGGGCGGTTCTCGCGGCTCTTTTGGCCGCTGATCCGTCGGTAGGCAAAAATACAGCCCATACCGGCACAGCGCCGGGCGAAGCGCTGCCACCCGAGGTGCATGCGCTGTATGCCCTTGGTCGGCGCATGCCTGACATCACGCATCCACGGCTGCACCTGCACACAGTGGATTTTGCGGCCTTGGGCGCCCGGCCCGCGGTCCCGGCCCTGCCGCATGTAGATGATGTCTACATCACGTTGGGGACGACCATCGCAGCGGCCGGCAGCCAGCAGGCTTTTCGCGCGGTGGACCACGACGCGGTGATCGCCACCGCGCGCACAGCGATGGCGGCCGGTGCCACCCGCTGCGGGGTGGTAACCGCCATGGGCGCAGACGCAAATTCCCGCATTTTCTACAACCGTATCAAAGGCGAGGTCGAGCAGGCGCTCAAAAGCCTGGGCTTTGACACGCTCGTGATCGCGCGCCCATCCTTGCTGCTGGGTGAACGCCGGGCTCTGGGCCAGGCCGCGCGCCCCGCCGAGTCCCTGTCCATCAAGGCCTTCAAGTTGCTGGACCCGCTCATCCCCGCCAGCTACCGCGCCCGCCCCGGTGCCGATGTGGCGCGAGCGCTTGTCCATGCCGTGCAAACGCGGCCTTCGGGGCTGCACGTCCTGTCAGGCAACGCGCTGCAGGTCTTCTGACCTCCTCCCCAGTCCACTGCAGTTGCCTGTGCGATGCTGTGGCCTATGCGCCCCAACGACTTCCCCCAGCCCCTGGCCACTTTGATGGTGGCCACCTGCAATGTGCTCAACCTGGCCAATCCTGGCCGCCAGTTCTACGAGAACCAAGACCCCTACAGCCAGACGGAGTTTGATCGCAAGCTCACCTGGCTGGGCGACCGGTTTCGCATGCTCAATGCCGACGTGCTGGCAGTACAGGAGGTGTGGGACGACGCAGCATTCAAGGGCGCCCTCGGCCGCAGCGGCCTGCGCTACGACTTCGTGGCGGTACCCGGGGCGGAGAACGATGCGACGCACACTGGAGCACAAGGCACGCCCCGGGTGGGCATTGCGACACGGCTCAAGGTGGATGCCTTGCAGTCGTTTGCGGAATTTCCTCCGGGCTTCCAGGTAGAAATACCGGGCCTGGGCCTGCACACGCGCTTTGAACGGCCGCCTCTGGTTGCAACACTGCGCATGAAACACGGACAGAGCCTGAACGTACTGACGGCCCACCTCAAATCCAAGCGGCCCAAGTTCCTGCAGGATGCACAGGGCAACCCCACGGAAGACCGGGACGACCGCAAGGTGATGGCGCTGGCATCGTTGCGCTCGCTGATCATGCGGGGCGCCGAAGCCATGGCGCTGCGCTGCCTGGTCATCGACCTGCTGCACCGCACCAGCGTGCCGCTGGTGGTCTTGGGCGATTTCAATGACACCCCGGACAGCGTCACCACACAGCTCATCTGCGCCACCAATGAGATCGCCTACGACCGCTCGGCACGCGATGTCGCGCTGTTCAATGCCTACGACCTGCAGGGCGATGCGGCGCTGAAGAAGGATGTCGCGTACTCACACATCCACCAAGGCTCGCCCAGCGTGCTGGACCAGATTCTGGTGAGCGAGGAGTTCGTGCACAACGGCAGGAACAGCATGGGCGACGTGCGGCGCGTGGACTACTTCAACGACCACCTGCACGAAGGACGTGACAGGACCCGATCGGACCACGGTTTTGTGCGCGCACTGCTGCGGCTGAAGATGGCACAGCAGACGGAGCCCTCACCTGCACCGTCCACATCCGCCGGCACCTCGCTGGCTTCGAATCCAGTCCCATCGGCCCCAAAACTGTGACATCCCGCAGGGCTTTGGCGCGTCAACCCCGGGTTTGCAACGGGATGTACGCTGACACGGCATGGCGGTGACGGGCAGGTAACATCACCGTAACAAAGCCGCCCGGCCAGGCCCCAAAAGGCAGATACCACCATGAACATGTACCCCGACCTTCACCGCACCCCACCAGAAGCCTCCTCGGCCCTGCCGCCACCGGCTCGCCCACAGCGCATGCCCTGGAAGGTCTCGGCGTTGCTGGCGGCCGTTCTGCTGACGGCGTGCTCCAGCACTCCTCTTCCACCCTGGCCGTCAACGCCAGCCACGCGAACCAGCGCGCCGGCCCCCTTGCCCCGCGTTCAGCCAGGTACGGTGGTGCCAGCGCCCTTGGGCCAGGCACCACAGGCACAGGCCCCGCGCCAAGGGGCGATCGCCAGCCCGCTGCCACCGCCCGCTCCGCTGGTTGTGCAAAACGAAGGCCCGATGGCGCCACCCTACGGTGCGGCCGTGGCTGCCCGGTTCCCTGATCCACCCATGGCCTACAGCACGCCCGGCTTGGGGCCGGACCGCAGGGCATTCACCACCAACGCGGAGCTGGGCCAGTGGCTGCATTCACTGGCCGACCCGGCTCCCCGTGGGCCCACGCGCACCAAGCTGCTCAACCTGGGCATGTCGCAGCGCGGTGAACCCATCCTGGGCCTGCTGGTGACCCGCGCTGCGGGCACGGAACCCGCCAACCTGGACACCAGCGGGCGGCCCACCGTAGTGCTCGTCGGCCAGCAGCACGGCGACGAGCCCGCAGGCAGCGAAGCGCTGCTCGTGATAAGCCGCGAACTGGCCCATGGCCTGCTGGAACCCCTGCTGGACCGCGTCAACGTGGTGGTAGTGCCGCGCGCCAACCCCGATGGCGCCGCCGTTGGCACCCGCGTCACGGCCAATGGCGTGGACATGAACCGCGACCACCTGCTGCTGAACACCCCCGAGGCCCGCGCTCTGGCCAAGGTGGTGAACGACTACCGCCCCATCCTGGTGGTGGATGCCCATGAATACACGGTGGTGGGCCGCTACCTGCAGAAATTCAACGCCATCCAGCGTTATGACGCCCTGCTGCAGTACACCACCACCGCGAACTACCCCGAGTTTTTGACCAAGGCCTCGCAAGAGTGGTACCACCAGCCCATGGTGGCGGCCCTCAAGGCCCAGGGCCTGACCAGCGACTGGTACTACACCACCTCGACGAACCCGGACGACAAACGCATCTCCATGGGGGGCACCCAACCCGACACCGGCCGCAATGTGAACGGCCTGAAGAATACCGTCAGCCTGCTGATCGAAACACGGGGTGTGGGCATCGGGCGCATGCACATCCAGCGCCGCGTGCATTCTCAGGTCACTGCCATCACCAGTGCGCTGCGCAGCACCGCAGAGCGGGCGGCCAACCTGGAGCAGGTCCGATCCTTCGTCGTGCGCGACGTGAGCGCCCAGGCCTGCCGCGACCAAGTGGTGGTAGAGGCAGCGGCCACTCCCACCCAGCGCGAGCTGGACTTCCTGGACCCCGAAACGGGTGCAGACCGCGCCATCCGGGTGGACTGGAACTCATCCCTCACCTTGCGCCCCACCAAAACCCGCGCCCGCCCCTGCGGCTACTGGCTGTCGGCCAACTCCACCGCCGCCGTTGAGCGCCTGAAAATGCTCGGCCTGCAGGTGATGCGCGTGGCCGAATCCGGATCGGCACTGGCCGATATCTACCGCGAAACCGCGCGTGAGTCCGGCGACCGGCAGGACGTGATCGGCACCATCGCTGGCGGCAAGGGCATTGTTCGCGTGCAGGTATCGCCAGTGCGCAGTGCCATCGACGTGCCTGCGGGCAGCTTCTATGTGCCACTGAACCAGCCCCGCGCCAACCTGGCAGTGGCCGCCCTGGAGCCCGACACGCAGAACAGCTATTTCGCCAACCACCTGATTGAAGAGCTGGGAAATACCGCGCGCATCATGTCACCCCCTGCCCTGGTGTTTGAAGACATCAACTAGCGCTTGAACGCGCCTGCCTGCAACCCACCGACGAACAATGCAAGGTCTTGTGGGTCGAGGCGGCAGAAATGCGGACCAAGGCGCAGGGGGTAGTACGCTGAAGCAGCCCAAAGGAGTCTGCAACCAGCGCCCCGACAGAGAAAATACTATAAAAATAGTAGCTACCAACGCTTATCCATCAAGCGCTAGCAGCCAAAAATGCATTGAATTCAGGCCCCACCGTGCAGCGATGCAGGGCGGGTATGCCGCGCAAGGCGTGCTTCGGTACGCTCCAGCACATGGCGGGCCATGGCCTGAGCCAGCGCCTCGTCGGCCAGGAACACCGTGCTGTCGCACTCCTGCGCAAGCCGCCGCGCTTCATCGCCGCTGTGGCTGCGCACCACGGTTTCGATATGGGGGTTCAATGTGCGCGCGGTGGTGATGATCTGCCGCACATTCAGGGTGTCCGGCGTAGCAATGACCAGCATGGCGGCGCGGGCGATGTGCGCTTGAATGAGCACGGCAGGGTCCACCGCATCACCAAACACTGCTGCAATGCCGGACTCCCGCAATGACTCCACCAGTTCGCGGTTCTGCTCTGCAACCACAAACGGGATGTCGTTGGCCACCAGCACATTGGCAACGCGGCGCCCCACCCGGCCGTATCCCACCAGCACCACCTGCCGCGCAAGATAGCGGGCGTCGGTGCTCATGGGCAGTTCGGCCAGGGGGTCGTCGCGCTGCTCCAGCCGCCGTGCCAATGCCGACCGGGCGCGCAACCAGGCCTGCAGCGGGGCAATGGCATGAAAAAGCATCGGATTGAGCGCCATCGAAATCAGCGCCCCCGCCAGCACCAGGCTGGCCCCTTCGGGCGGCAGCAGCCCCAGCGATGCGCCCAGCGCCACCAGGATGAAAGAGAACTCCCCGATCTGCGCCAGGCTCGCCGAGACCGTGAGCGCCGTATTGAGCGGGTAGCGAAATGCCAGCACCAGGGCTGCTGCGGCCAGCGTCTTGCCCAGCATGATGATCGCCACCACCGCCAGCACCTGCATTGGCCGGCTCCACAGCACGGAGGGGTCGAACAACATGCCCACCGAGACAAAAAACAGCACGGCAAAAGCGTCGCGCAGCGGCAAGGACTCTTGCGCAGCCCGGTGGCTGAATTCCGACTCGCGCATCACCATGCCGGCAAAAAAAGCCCCCAGCGCAAACGACACCCCAAACAGCGCGGCAGACCCAAAGGCAATGCCCACCGCAGCGGCCACCACACAGAGCGTGAACAGCTCCCGCGAACCCGTGCGCGCCACCTGCCAGAGCACCCAAGGGAACAGACGGCGCCCCACCAGCAGCATCAGCGCAACAAACCCTCCAACCTGCAGCAACGTCCATCCCAAGGTCTGCCACAGCGCCGCGCCATCCACGCCCTGGGCGGCGGAACCTTCCCCCCCTTTGCCGCCACCCAGCCAGCCTGCCAGCGGCGGCAGCAACACCAGCACCAACACCATGGCCAGGTCTTCCACCACCAGCCAGCCCACGGCAATCCGCCCGGTGTGACTGTCCAGAATGCCCAGGGTCTCCAGCGCACGCAACAGCACCACCGTGCTAGCCACCGAGAGCGCCAAGCCAAACACCAAAGCCCCACCCAAGCCCCAGCCCCACCAGGTGGCCAAAGCCATGCCCAGCGCCGTGGCCACCATCATCTGCACCACCGCCCCGGGCACCGCAATCTTGCGCACGGCCAGCAGATCACCCCACGAGAAATGCAGGCCGACGCCAAACATCAACAGCATCACGCCGATTTCAGCCAACTGGCTGGCCATTGCCGCATCTGCCACAAAACCAGGTGTGTACGGCCCGATGACCACGCCCGCCAGCAGATACCCGATCAACGCTGGCAACCGCAACCGCGTAGCCACAAAACCCAACGCCAGGGCCAGCCCCAGCGCGGCAGCGATGGTGTGTATGAGCGTGACGCTGTGCGGCATGGTGCGGGCGGAGTGGGGGAATGCGTTAGCGGGTAGGTGACCTCGTTATACCCGCATCCACCGGGCTTTTGCTACTACCGACATCGGAGCCGCCGTCTTCGGGCCAGCTCCGTACGCAGGGTATGATTCGCGGTCTGCGCTACAGCGCAGTTGCGAAATGTTTTGCAATACAAGCAAGTAGGCGCTTCTCTGCCAAAAGCTTGTCTACTGCCCGTAGCTCAACTGGATAGAGCAATAGCCTTCTAAGCTATAGGTCGGGGGTTCGAGTCCCTCCGGGCAGGCCAAAATACCCCCTCACACAGTCTCACACCCTCTCAGAACCCGCACGTTTCCTAGCGTTGCGGGTTTTTTGTTGTCTCAAGCCATTTCACTACGTACCATGAGATACCGTCAAAAAAACGGTATCTCTGACGGTATCTCTGAAGTACCGCACCCCAGATACCGTTAGCAGGGGAAGCAATGGCACTCACAGACACATTCGTTAGACAGGTGAAGCACACTGGCAAAGCCAGCGGGGACAAGCACGCCGATGGCGGTGGCATGTACCTGCTGGTCAAGGCCAGCGGCAGGTACTGGCGCATGGACTACACCCATGCCAATAAACGCAAAACACTTGCATTAGGCGTGTACCCCGAAGTCTCTTTAGCCAAAGCCCGCAAGCGCCGCGAAGAAGCCCGCGAACTCCTGGCAGAAGGCCTGGACCCCAGCGCAGCCAAGAAGGCCGAAAAGCTGGCAACACGCGTAGCCGCAGCCAACACCTTTGAAGCGGTGGCCCGTGAATTCCACGCCACCCAAGCCAGCGGGTGGAGCCCCCGCTATGGGGCGCGGTGGATCGAGCGCATGGAGAAAGACCTGTTCCCGCACATCGGCAAGCTGACCCTGCCCGCCATCACCGCCCCCGTGCTGCTGGATGCACTGCGCAAGGTAGAGAAGCGCGGCGCCAACGAAACCGCCCACACCCTGCGCCAGACCGCTGGGCAGGTGTTCCGTTACGGTGTGCAGACCGGGCGCTGCGAGCGCAGCCCCGTGACTGACCTGCACGGCGCATTGAAACCTATCGTGGTCAAGCACATGGCTGCCGTGCTGGAACCTGCCAAGGCGGGCGAGCTGCTGCGGGCCATTGATGGCTACACCGGCCAGCCCATGACCAAGGCGGCGCTGGCACTGTCTGCCCTGCTCTTTCAGCGCCCCGGCAACATCCGGCAGATGGAATGGGCGTGGATCGACTTCGACAAGGCCCTGCTGACCATTCCATCCCAGGACATGAAGCGGCGACTGGCGCAGAAGCTCAACGGCAGGCCGCACTTTGTGCCCCTGGCCCCGCAGGCCATCGCCATCCTGAAAGAGCTGCAGCCCCTCACCGGCCATGGCCGCTATGTGTTCCCCAGCCTGCGCACCGGCGAACGGGCCATGAGCGACAACACCATCAATGCAGCCCTTCGGCGCATGGGCTTTGCATCCGACGAAATGAGCGCACACGGGTTTCGGGCGATGGCGCGGACACTGATGATTGAGCGCATCCACGGCATATCCGCCGATGTGATCGAAGCCCAACTGGCGCACGGCAAGTCAGGGCCGCTGGGGGCCGCCTATGACCGAGCGGAATTCATGGAGCAACGACGCCGGATGATGAAAGAGTGGGCGGATTATCTGGACAAGTTGCGTATTGGCGCAGATGTAATTCCCCTTCGACACACGGCATGACATCCCCTGTAAGCCGCCCGCCAACCAGACACCTACATCCACAGCAAGGCCCTGTGCCACGACGACGACAATGAAAAGAGCATGGACAAGTTGGACAACAAATCCAACGGCAACTTCGATGACCGCGACATCCTCACCAACATCGACGACCACCAAGAAATACACGTAGAGGACGTCCAGAGTCGTGTTTTTCAGTGGTTTTCATGCGGATGACCAAATCCGGACGCCGCTGGCACGAGCCCTTATTCCATGCGGGTTTCGCAGCAAAAAGTCGTCGAAACGCGCTTACGACAGCAAACCCAACCGCGCCGAGTTGCCCACTGCTGTGAATAAGACGTTCCTCCACTGGGGTCAGACAGGTTGCACACACGTTATCCACAAACATGTGCCATGACAGGCGTGCGAGACAACATATATAGTGTCTTTACTTGTTGGACTCAGATAACCATACAGTAGTCCAAAAGGCGAACCCCCCAAACCGTTGGCGCGGCGAGGGGGGTTCTAGGTGCACCGGAGAGCCGGATGCGTTGCTTAGTTTGACGGCCAAGCAACTCGATCCTAGCACCGAGCGGATGTAAGGGGAATTACTGGACGAATGCCCAGTTTCTGATCCGTTTTGTGGCTCCGGTGTCTTTCTGGTCGTTTATGAAAGGCATCTATATGCAGCCATCTCCCCAGCAAACCCTCCTGCGCCTGCCGCAAGTGCTGGCCCGCTTTCCAGTGTCCCGCAGCGGCTGGTATGCGGGCGTCAAGTGCGGCAAGTACCCTGCCCCGATCAAGACCGGCCCGCGTACAGCCATGTGGCGCGCCAGCGAAATCGAAACCCTTATTGCTTCCATCGGCAAGTAAGGGGGCCCAATGCAAAAGCAAACTTATGGCGTAACGCCAGGATGCGTCGCGCCCCACGTATACGCAAGCGGCTTTGACGCACTGCCCGACAGCGCTTTTATCCGCGAAGCGCAGCTGGTGCAGAGCCCCAAGCGTCCCCACAGCCCCGCCCCCCTGCCCTTCAGCGCGCCCACGCTATGGCGTAAAGTCAAAGCAGGCACGTTCCCTAAGCCGCACCGCCTATCTGAGCGCGTGACGGCCTGGAAGGTGGGCGATGTGCGCGCATGGATCAACCAACACACCGCCGATGCGTAAGGGGGCACACCATGCACACCGACGCAACCAAGCGGCAGGCACTGGCCGAGATTCTGGCCGCACATCCGGGCACCGACACCACGGCGCAATGCACGCGCATCCGGGCAGCGCTGGCCCGCTTTGCACTCACCACGTTTGAGGCTTCACGCTTTCTGGACTGCTACGACCCGCGCGCACGGGTGATGCAAATACGCCATGCCGGTGATGTGATCCGCACACACTGGCAGACGGTAGAGACTGAAGGCGGCGGCAAACACCGCGTGGGGCTCTACGTTCTGGAACCCAAGGGGGGCCACCATGCATAGCGCCATTGATGGATTTAGCACCGCCATGGAAGCGGCGGGCCTGCCACCACCGCCCACCATTGAGGCTGATGGCAGCCTGCACCGTTTCAGTACCAGCGGCAAGCGCGGCGACGATTCGGGCTGGTATTTGCTGCACCCGGACGGCATCGCAGCGGGCGTGTTTGGCTGCTGGCGCAATGGCTGGTCACAGACCTGGAGCAGCAAGCCCGACTCCGCCATGACCCAGGCCGAGCGCGACGCACACCACCAGCGCATCAAGGCCATGAAGGCGCAGCGCGATGCAGAGCAGGCCCAACGCCAGCAACAGGCCCGCCAGACAGCGGCGGCGCTGTGGCAGGCCGCAGCACCGGCCATGCAGCATGAGTACCTGGCACACAAGGGCATACAGCCCCACGGCGCCCGGTGTGATGGGCAGCGGCTGGTGATCCCCTTGCGTGATGTGGATGGCACCCTGCACAGCCTGCAGACTATTGCGCCCGATGGCGATAAGCGATTCCTGCCCGGCGGGCGGGTGGCGGGCTGCTATCACTCCATGGGCAAGCCCCAGGGCGTGCTGGTGGTGTGCGAGGGCTTCGCCACCGGGGCCAGCATCCATGAGGCCACAGGGCACGCTGTGGCAGTGGCTTTCAACGCAGGCAACCTGCTGCCCGTGGCCCAGGCACTGCACGGCAAGTACCCGGCGCTGCGCATCGTCGTGGCGGCCGACGATGACTGGCACACCGATGGAAACCCCGGCCTGACCAAAGCCGCCGAGGCGGCGCAGGCGGTGGGCGGCAACCTGTCAAAACCTGACTTTGGCGACAGCCGCCCAGAGAAGGCGACGGACTTTAACGACCTGCACCAACTGCGCGGGCTGGACGCGGTGAAGGCGTGCATTGATAGTGCCGTGACCGCACCCACCGACTGCGGCTGGCCTGACCCCGTGCCCCTGCCCAGTGGCCTGCCACCCGTGGCGCCGTTTGATGCCGAGCTACTTCCCGAGGCCCTGCGCGGCTGGGTGGCAGACATTGCAGACCGTATGCAGTGCCCGCCCGACTTTACGGCGGTGGGGGCTGTGGTGGCTCTATCCAGCCTGGTCGGCGCGCGTGCAGTGGTCAAGCCCAAGGCCCGCGACGATTGGGCAGTGACCCCCAACCTGTGGGGCGCCATCGTGGGGCGACCCGGCGTGATGAAGTCGCCCGCACTCAGCGAGGTATTGAAGCCCCTGCAGCGCCTTGAAAAAACAGAACGGGAACTGTGGCAGGCCGCGCACGAAGCCTGGCAACTCGATTGCAAGGTGGCCGAGCTGGCCGCCAAGGCCAACGAAAAGCAGGCTGCAGCCCAAGCCGCCAAAGACCCAGCCAAAGCGCGGGCGCTGCTGCAGTCAGCGGACAACATGACACCAGAGCCCACCATGCGGCGCTATGTGGTGAACGATGCCACGGTGGAGAAGCTGGCCGAGCTGCTGACGGTGAACCAGTGGGGCACGCTGGTCTATCGCGATGAAATCCACGGCCTGCTGTGCAGCATGGACAAGCAGGGGCAGGAAGGCGCACGGGGCTTTTACCTGACGGGCTATGACGGCAACCAGGGCCATGCGGTGGACCGCATCGGGCGCGGTGAATCGTTTGTGCCCCGCGTGTGTCTGGCGATGCTGGGCGGCATCCAGCCCGGCAAGGTGCAAAGCTATGTGCGCGACGCCGTGGCAGGTGGTGCGGGTGATGACGGCTTGCTGCAGCGCTTTGGGCTCACGGTGTGGCCTGATGTGAACCGCGAATTTGTGTATGTGGATCGGTGGCCCGACACCCCCGCAAAACAAGCTGCATGGGCGGTGTTTGAGCGCCTGAATCAACTGCAGCCAGTCACCGACAGCGATGCACAGGAATGGCGCTTTACCTCCGATGCACAGGCATTGTTTGAAGAATGGCTGATCCCTTTTGAAACCGAGCTGCGCGGTGAAGAACTACACCCGGCGCTGGTGTCTCACCTAGCCAAATACCGAAAGCTGGTTCCCGCCCTGGCGCTGATCTTTGCCCTGGTAGACACACCCGACAGTGGACACCTGATCCATGGGCGCGAGCTGATGCGCGCATTGGCATGGGCCGACTACCTGCGCACCCATGCCGAGCGCCTGTATGCAGCGGCAGTGATGCCTGAAACCAGCGCGGCCAAGCAACTGCTGGACAAGATCAAGGCAGGCAAGCTGGCAGACAGTGACGGGGCTTTGCTGAATGCCTTCACGCCCCGACAGATCGCGGTGAAACACTGGGCAGGACTGGGCACGCCAGACGCAGTGCGCAAGGCCGCAGACCTGCTGGCCGACTATGGCTGGCTGGAACGCGAGGCAACACCCAGCGGCACAACGGGCGGCAGGCCCAGCGAGCGATATGCATTGCACCCTGCTCTGGTGAAAGGGGGCGCGTGATGAAGTGGCTACAGCGCCTGAAATCGGCACCCACCCCGAACGCCGACGCTACGAAACCTACAGAACCGGGTTTCGTAGGTTTTGTAGCGTGCCCCGATGGGGCTTCTGAAAACTTCAAAACCCCGCAACAGCCACCGGCCAACGAAGCAAACGCAGACCCTGACCGCTGGTGCTGGCCCCATGGCGCTGCGATGAACGCGGCAGAGATTGACACCTTCACGGAGCGGCTAGCGCGCTTCACCGACAAGGGGCTGACCCTGGACGATGCCGAAGCGCTGGCCGACAAGCTGGTGATGCGGGACAGGGACGACGACCACCGCCGACTGTGCCTGGAGTGCGCCCATCTGCAAGGCGTGGACCGCTGGAGCTGCGGCAACTGGAAGCAGGCGACCATCGGCACCCGCGCTGCAGACGCAGGGCTGGCACATGGGCTGGTGGTGATGCTGCAGCACTGCACAGGCTTCAAGGAGCAAGCACGATGAAGAAGAAGGCCCAGGCCCCGGCGGCGCCAAGTGGCAACCCCGACCCCAACACCCTGCAGCTACACAAAGACCCAGCGCAGACTGACGCCGCCCAGATCGCGGCAATGGCGCTGGGCAGCGTTGCAGCCAACGCAATGACTGCACGCACGTTCGCAAAGGGCACGTTTGGTGCGCTGGACGTGACCGAGTGCGTGATGACGCTCAAGAAGCGCGTGGACACCACCCACGGCGGCGACCTCAAGCACGCAGAAACCACGCTCACGGCGCAGGCCGCAACGCTGGACGCCATCTTTAACGAGATGGCCCGGCGGGCAGCGCTAAACATGGGCGAGTATCTGGACGCCACAGAGCGCTATATGCGGCTGGCACTCAAGGCCCAGGGCCAATGCCGCGCCACGCTGGAGACACTGGCCGCCATCAAGAACCCGCCGGTGATCTTTGCCAAGCAAGCCAACATTGCCCACGGGCCGCAACAGATCAACAACAAAACGACAACAAGAAACACCAGCACGCACGCGAGAAAAACAGAAACACTGCAGAACGAACTATTAGAGGATTCAGGGCATGGCAGCACGCACATGGACGCAGGAGCAACGACAACGCCAGCGCGAGGCTATACAGCGGTGGAAGCCCTGGAGCCAATCCACCGGCCCACAAAGCGCCGAAGGAAAGGCGGCGGCGGCGCGTAATGCTTATCGCGGCGGCCAGCGCGATGCCATGCGCAGAGCCATCAAAGAGCTGCGCCAGGCCCTGCGGGCGCAGCGCGATTCGTTGGAAGAAGAGTTGTCCAAAGGTGCGTGACCGCAGACCCAGTAATCAACAGCCGATCGGTTGCGCGGTGAACGCAACAGTGGCCGACTGCAATAGGCCCAAAGACTACATTGAACAACACCATCCAAAGCTGTGGTTGATTCAATACCTGCTTGCTAGCGGTCCGAAACGTTTGTCGGAGTGCCCGGTCCCGGCCTGCTGGCAAGCTACAGCTATCAAGTTGGTACTTGCCGGGATCCGAGGAGTTTTTATACTTGCATGTCTAAACAGCCATCCGCTTGCAAACGTAGGCTGCCAGCCACTTTCAAAAGCAATCAGTGTTCAGGATATCAAGCACGGACCAGCTTATTTCTCAAGACTTGCGGGACAAATTTCGTTAGACCCAGACTCATGACTCTTTCGTTTCGCAGGGATTCAAACATGCAAAGATTGCAGACACATCGTCTCTCGGCGCCTATTTCGCTTGTCGCCGCCTTGCTGCTACTTGGCTGCAACGCTGGCGGCCAGGACAACACCCGCGTTGTCGCGCTTGAAACCAAAGTCGTCACTCTAGAATCAAGAATCGTCGCGCTGGAGTCGCAACTCTCCGACGTGAAGCGGCGAGTTGAAATCAACGAGCTGTTTAGAGATTTGGGTGGGGTCGCTTATCTCACGCCAGGCTCCGCCGGGTATTCTGTGGTTCGTATGGATCTCGGCAATCTCACCGTAGGCCTATCGAACGTGGCTGCTTACGCCAACGGAAGCAAAGTAACCTTGCAATTTGGCAACCTTACAAGTGCGACAGTTGACGGCCTGAAAGCCACAATTGATTGGGGTCCAGTAGATGCAACGGGAAAACCGAACAACAGCGAAGCTAAGTCGAAGGAGTTTTCCGCTACTGAGTCTCTGCTGCCCGGCAACTGGAACAGCACCGAAATCGTCTTGGAAGGCGTTCCACCCGCTGCCCTGGGCTTTGTCCGCGTTCGTGAAGTCAGCCACCGCGCCATTCGAATGCGAGGCAGATAGCGGGGTCTTACACGTAGAAAAAAAGCTCCCGATTGAAAACAATCAAACGATTGGCCGGGCCAGCGTGCGGGGAGCGTGCCACAGGGGGTCACTTTCACAAATGACGGTACTTTTGACGGTACTTTTCTAAATCGAAAACATGAAACCCAGTATTTATGCGGGTTTCGAGGCACTATGTGAACTCCTCCGGGCCTCTGAAAAACACCTTTTCTGCATTGCGCGAGGGAAGAATCGGGGAGGAATTTTCGATTCATGCGACGCCATCCTGACAAAATCGCAGGCATGGCCGCCCAGAACATCGTAGACCTCCCACCCTGCCGCCCAGGCATGGCAGACACCCACCGCCGCGCGACAAACGCATTCCGCGCACACTGGCGCGCACACGGTACAGCGCAACCGCAGAAGCTGGTCCTGACCAGGGCCCAGGCCGACGATCTGCTTCTGTGCCGCCTCTATGGCTGCGTGCCAATGAATGGCGTGAAGCCAGAGCAAGGCAAATTCAATGGCAGCCCGATAGAGGTATCGGATGCCACTGCTGGCGTTCTTGTGGCCCACGATGGCACCGAGATGCCGCTGGCGGACTTTGACCAACTAGCTCACGCCTGAAGCCAGCTCTGGACGGTCGTTCTATATGGATGACCTCCTACGACGGCCGACACAGGCGAGTGTCCCAATGAACTCTTTCCACAAGGAGCTCGCCATGGCCACCGACCCGAACGAACACCCAGCCCACAAGGTCCCCGAGACCTATCCCCTTCCCCCGGGCGACCTGCCGCCCAGTACCGAGACGCCGACTATCCCCCCGCAGCCCCAGCTCCCCCAATCAGGGCCGGACTACGTTGGCGAAATTGAGGATGAAGGAGCAGATCCTGTGGGCCCGTCGCCCAGGACCAGATTTCTTCCGATTGCGGACGTCACTTAGCCCCGCTGACGCCGCATAGCTACCATGCCCAGCATAGCCAGCAATGACGACAGTCCAAGTAAGGTGTACTCACCGAGCGTAGGAATGCTAGCTGGAGCGGCGGGTGGCGCTAGCCCCACATTGATGATGATCTCGTCGCCAGATGGCACGAACAACGTTTGAGTCCCCACGTTAAGGCCAATCGCTGCCAACGTCGTGCCTGCAAAAATCGTTTGATTGATGATCGGAGACGCAGAAACATAGTTTTCCGGTAGGTACAGCTCAGTTCCCAGGAGAAACACGTTGGGCCCCGAAGAGCTTGACCCAGCGGTCGGCACTACAGCAGGCAGCGAAATGCCAGGCGACAGCGCCCCAGGATACCAATCTCCGTTTGTATCTGAGCCAATGCAGAGGGCATTTGTACCGATGAATCCATCACCAAGAAGACACGGTCCAATGAGGCCCACGGAGGAGAAAGAACTGGTGTTTATCGAGCCTGAGCCACTCATCACAAGATCAGGCCCCACCTGATTGATGTTGATCGTGTAAACAGCCTGAGCTAGGTTCGCTCCCAGGAAGAAAATCAAGCCCACGCCAACGTCTCGCAAATTCATCTCCACCCCTTCATAAGAATACGTATCATTTGAAGTGTAGAGGATGTCTTTGATCCAGCCTAAGCCAAAGTTGCGGGCACGGCCCATGTAAGGTCGGTTTTGGGGTGGTGAAAAGGTCGGCCCCTCCAGCTCCCGAAGGGCGATGCAAGGCGCCAAGCTGGTGAAGTTGTCTATGTCCTCCCGGGGCTCCGAACTCACCCAGCTCCTCAAGGCCGTCAAATACTTGGGCCCGGTAGTTGCCGGGTTCTATCTTGTCGATTCTCAGCGTCAGGATCATCAGCGTTCAATGGATCAGGAGACGGCACAGCCACAGCGTGGAATGCGGTTCACAACCGACCATCTCAGCGTCGGCTTCCACCCCTGGCTCACGATTCAAGCGGCGCGGTGGCTCAGTTCTACTTCGGCGCGGACATTTCATGCACTGATGCCTGAAAGGACACTCCCTTCCATCAAAATTCGGAGCACTATCGGTTTGGCTGCGGGACGGCAGCGTAGTTCATGGCGATGGCCTGGACCACCGCGCCGATGAGCGCGCCATCGCCCGCACTCTGAGGCAAAACCTCCCGAACGATCTGGACCGCGTACTCCAGCTGCTCCTTGGCAAGGGCTGCTGACATGGCGTTGCCACGTTTTTCGCTGGGCGACGCGTCGCGGATCACAAGGCTCATGGAAGACTCCAGAAAAAGCTAAAGACGCAGTATGCGCTGCATACGACGCGCTACATCCCGGCACTACCCAAATCCCGCCAAGAAAGACTGTTCGAAGAGTGGGCTGAAGTAATGGCTCCGGACTGCCCCTCACATGCTGGAGGCCCAAAACAAAAAAGCGCCGCAACATTTGTTGCGGCGCTTTTTCTGATTTGGGGTGGCTGATGGGGCTCGAACCCACGACAACAGGAATCACAATCCTGGACTCTACCAACTGAGCTACAGCCACCGTAGCTTTGTATTATAGCCTGGGATTTGAGCCCCAAGACCAATTTGCTTAATTTTCTGCAGCGGCCTGCAAAGTGGCCGAGGGTCGCGGCGCTTTGATCTCTGCCTTGAAACGCTTCTTGAGCATCTCGTAGTACGCTTGGCCTTCCGCCGAAGCCCACCACTGCATATATTGCTGCCGCTCCTGCTGCGCGCGCTGGCCCTCTGGAGCCGGCCGAGGCACCACACGGTTCACCTTGACCACAGCATAACCCTCGCTCCCCAGGTCCACACCAACCCAGGCTGGGAGAGCGTCGGCTGTCGGCGCGTGCAGCGCTGCGTCAATCAGAGGACGGGGCAGGTTCTGGGCCTGCTCACGCGAAATCTGGATGGGAGCCCCCAGGCCGCTGGCGGTGGCCGGGGCCGCTTTCCACGCAGCCAGCTTGGCTTCGCCTTCCTTGCGCGCCAACTCAGAGGCTTTCTGCCCCACATACAGTTCGCGCACGCGGGCTCGCACTTCTTCCAGCGGCAGGGTTTTGGCGGGGGTGTACTGCACCACACGGCCAGCAGCCAGTTGGCTGGGGCCTATTTCCACGGCCTCGGTATTGCGTTTGTTCTGCACCGAATCCGAAGAGAAAAGTGCTTCCAGGAACTTGGGGTTGGCCAGTGGCCCCACCGCGCCAGGAGCTGGCGTGCGGGTGAGGCCGGACGCGGTCTGCACCTTGAGCTTGAGCTTGTCTGCCACCGGCTTGAGGCTGTCTGCCTGTTCATACACGCTGTTCGTGAATGACTCCGCCACCTCGGCAAACTTGCGCTGCGCCTGCTGCTGCTTGAGTTCGGCTTCCATGGTGGGGCGCAGTTCTTCAAAGGAAGGCTGGCGGGGTGCCTTGATGTCGGTCAGCTGGATGATGTGGTAACCGAAGTCGGTTTCCACCAGATCGCTGATTTCACCCTTCTTGAGGGCAAAGGCCGCGTCTTCAAACGGCTTGACCATGGCGCCCCGTCCGAAGAAATTCAGATCGCCACCTGCGGTGGCCGATCCTTTGTCGTCCGAGGCCTTCTTGGCCACATCCGCAAACGTGGCTGGCGCCTTGCGCACCTGGGCCAGCAGTTCCGTCGCACGTGCCTTGGCCTTCTCACGGTCGGCAGACGATGCGTCCTTGGAGGCATTGATCAGGATGTGGCTGGCGCGACGCTCTTCCTTGCCAGCCATGCGCGCAACGTTTTCCTTGTAGTAGGTGCGCAAGTCGTCCTCATTGAGGGTGATACCGGAACGCACGCTGTCGAGGTCCAGAACCACATACTCCACCGAAGCCTGCTCCATCTGAAGGAACTTTGCGGGATTTGCCTTGTAGTAGGACTCCAGATCTGCATCCGTGGGCGCAACCTTGGCAGAGAAATCTGCAGACTTGAAGCGCACCACCTGGATTTCTCGCTGCTCATAGAGCGGGTCCAGCGCGAGCTTGACCTGGGCATTGGTACTGAAGGCGGTACCCATCACACCACCAATGACCTGGTTGATCGACAGATCGCGGCGGACATTGGCCTCGAAGCCTTCCGGCGTCAAACCTTGCGTACCCACCAGGGCCCGATAGGCTTCTGCGTCCAGCGTACCGTCAGCGCGCTTGAGCCCTGCAATGGCGGGAATCTCCTGCAGGCTGCGTGCCAGCCGCGAATCACTCGTCACCAGGTGCATTTCCTTGGCGGCTGCTGCCAGCACGCGGTCGCGCACCAGGCGCTCGAGCGTGGCGTAGCGGGCCTGGGGAGAGTCAAGAAGCTTGGGATCGACCGAGGGAGACTGCGCACGCATGCGGTCGGTCTCCATGCGATGGGCATTGTCCCAGTCAGTCTGGTTGATCTTGTCGCCATCGACGCGCGCCACCACTGGGCTCTTTTCAGAGAAGTAGTTGCTGTCAATGCCTACCAGCACAAACGATGGAATGATCAGCAAGAACAATAAGATCATCACGATCTTGGAGTGCTTGCGGATGGATTCAAACATGGTCGATCTTTCAGAAGGCAAAAAACAAAAGGCGAACTTGCGTTCGCCTTTGTTCGGTGGTGGTGGGTCCTGACGGTCTCGAACCGCCGACCTACTCCGTGTAAAGGAGCCGCTCTACCAACTGAGCTAAGGACCCCACCTAAACTGATCCTCAGTTCAAGGCATCTTTCAATGCCTTGCCAGGACGGAACTTTGGAACTTTAGCAGCTTTGATTTTAATCGTAGCGCCGGTACGGGGATTGCGGCCCGTGCGAGCAGCGCGTTTGCCGACCGCAAAGGTACCGAAACCGACGAGCGAAACGGTGCCGCCCTTCTTCAGGGTCTTCTTGACGGCCTCGATCGTGGATTCCAGGGCACGAGCAGCGGCGGCCTTGGAGATGTCGGCGTTGGTAGCGATGTGCTCAATCAGTTCGGTTTTGTTCACAAGAAGCCTCTCGGAAAAGAGTTGATGGAATGTCTCGCGGATATCTGGTCTTCACACGTCCGAAAGCGCAGCCGGAGGCTGGTTGAAAACAGACGGGGGAATGACTGGCATACACAGCAGTGGCTGCTGCATCAGATTAAAGCCATCGAGTTTCCGGGTGTCAATACAACACGCTGGTTTGGCGCAGCGTTGGGATGAATTCTAGTCGTATTTCACGCTGCGACAGGGCTTGTGGGGCGTTTTTGTCTCAAACACGCCGTATGGGCAGCACTCCGTATTGACACCCCAGTTCCGACAATGCAGCGCAGGCCACAGTCCCCCGCATTCATCCACAAAACCCCCGACGGGATGCGCGCGCCCCACTCCTGCTACTTCACACGCGCCCGGATTTCTGGCAATGCCTTTTGCAGGTAGTACACCATCGACCAGACCGTGAGCACAGCCGAGGCCCAGATGAGCCAGGTGCCCCACACGCCGGTATCGATGACGCCGAACAGGCGCCCGTCATAAAGAAGGAAGGGGATGGCCACCATCTGCACCGTAGTCTTGACCTTGCCGATCATGTGCACAGCAACGCTCTTGCTCGCGCCGATCTGCGCCATCCATTCGCGCAGGGCTGATATGGCGATCTCGCGGCCGATGATGATGAGCGCAACGAACACATCGGCACGCTGCAGATGCACCAGCACCAGCAGCGATGCACACACCAGAAACTTGTCGGCCACCGGGTCCAGAAAGGCGCCAAACGACGAGGTCTGGTTCAGTTTGCGGGCCAGGTAGCCGTCCAGCCAGTCGGTGGCTGCGAACACCACAAACATCACGGTGGCAATGAGGTTGCGCGTGGCCGGGTCCAGCGGCGCGTAGAACACCCCCACGATCAAAGGTATCGCGACGATGCGCGTCCAGGTCATCAAGGTGGGGATAGTCCAGAACATGGGTCGATTGTGTCACGGCAGGACGAGCAGTCCGGCCGGGGACTCAACGCAAGGCGCGATAGATCTCTTCGGCCAGCTCACGCGAGATGCCGTCCACGGTGACCAGGTCCTCCACACTGGCCGCAGCCACACCGCGCACCCCGCCAAAACGCTGCAGCAGCCGTGCACGCTTCTTGGGGCCCACCCCCGCAATTTCTTCGAGCTGACCACCACCCACCCGCACCTTGGCCCGTGCAGCGCGCATGCCGGTGATGGCAAACCTGTGGGCCTCGTCGCGGATCTGCGCCACCAGCATCAGCGCCGCCGAGTCCTTGCCCAGGTAGACCTTCTCGCGGCCATCTGCAAACACCAGCTCTTCCAGGCCCACCTTGCGGCCCTCGCCCTTTTCCACGCCCACGATGCGAGTCAGATCGAGCCCCAGCGCGGTGAACACCTCGCGCGCCACGCCCACCTGGCCCTTGCCACCGTCGATGAGCACCAGATCGGGCAGGCGTGCCACACCTTTGGGCTTGGTGGGCTCTTCACCCCCGGGCGCGGGGTTGGCCGCAAAGTCGATGCCCCCAGCTTCGCGCGCGGCCTCGGCCACCTTGCTGTAGCGGCGCGTCAGTACCTGGCGCATGGCGGCATAGTCGTCGCCGCCCGTAATGCCTTCGATCTTGTAGCGGCGGTATTCGCTGCTCTGCATCTTGTGGTGATGGAACACTACGCACGATGCCTGGGTGGACTCACCCGCCGTGTGCGAGATGTCAAAACACTCGATGGTGAGTTGGTCCAGATCTTCGGGCGGCAGATCCAGCGCCTCGGCCAGGGCACGCGTGCGCGCCTGTTGCGAGCCCTCTTCGGCCAGCAGGCGGGCCAACTGCAGATCGGCGTTCTTTTGCGCCATGTCCAGCCAGGCGCGGCGCTGTTCGCGCGGCTGGTGGATGGCGGTCACGCGCACACCACTTTGGTCGCCCAGTGCCTCCAGCAACGCCTTGTCCACGGGTTCGCTGGTGACCAGCACCGGCGGCACCGGCACGCCGATGTAATGCTGGGCGATGAACGCTTCCAGCACCAGCACCTCGACACGGCGAATGGGCGCGGCCGGAATATTCTCATCGGTGCCATCACCGCCCTCTTCCTCGAACACGGCGGCAGCGTCTTCCACATGCACCGGGAAATACGGCCGGTCTCCCAGATGCCGCCCCCCGCGCACCATGGCCAGGTTCACGCAGGCGCGGCCGCCTTGCACGCGTACGGCCAAGATGTCCACATCCTTGTCGTCCGCAATCTCGATGGACTGCTGGTGCAGCACCCGCGACAGCGCCTGGATCTGGTTGCGCACATCGGCGGCCTGCTCAAATTCAAGCTTGTCGGAATGCGCCATCATCCGCACCTCCATGGCCTTAAGCACCTCCTGCGTTTCGCCGCGCAGCAGTGCCTCGGCATGCTGCACGTCGGCGGCATAGGCCTCGGGCGAGATCAAGTCCACACAAGGCCCGGTGCAGCGCTTGATCTGGAATAGCAGGCAGGGCCGCGTGCGGTTGGCAAACACCGTGTCTTCGCAGGTACGCAGGCGAAACACCTTTTGCAGCAGTTGGATGGTTTCCTTGACCGCCCAGGCGCTGGGGTACGGACCGAAATAGCGGTGCTTCTTATCGACCGCACCCCGGTAATAAGCCATGCGCGGAAACACTTGAGCGGGCGCATTGCCGCTGGCCGTGGGCGTGCCTGTGATCTTGAGATAGGGATAGCTCTTGTCGTCCCTGAACAGGATGTTGAACTTGGGGTTCAGCGTCTTGATGAGGTTGTTTTCCAGCAGCAGCGCCTCGGCCTCGGAGCGCACCACCGTGGTCTCCATGCGCACGATCTTGCTGACCATGTGGCCGATGCGCGTGCCGCCATGGTTCTTGGTGAAGTAGCTCGACACGCGCCGCTTGAGGTGACGCGCCTTGCCTACATACAGCAGCGCGCCCTGGGCGTCGAAATAGCGGTACACGCCCGGCAGCGCGGGCAGCGCAGCCACCTGGGCCAGGAGTTCTTCGGCATGCACTTCTTCAGACATGGGCGCTATTGTCATGGCAACGCTGTGCTTCTTTCTAAGGACACGTTTTGCCAAGGTGGGAGCCTCGGCATGGAAGGGTACGCAGAGCCAAGACACCAGGTCCAACTGAACAACTTCCAAGCCAGCAAAGGCCTGACCGAGGTCAACTGGAGCAACCTAGCGCCGCAGGACCTGCGCGGCCAATGCGCTCAAGAGCCGACACCGCTCCTTAGAAGCCCTCGAGGGAGGGCAGTTTCCGCTACGGTGACCAATCCATAGCCCCGGTATCCGTGTAAATTAACCTCCTCACAAAGAGAGGGATAAATGAGGAATCTCACCACATACAGGGTAATCGCCACTGCACTGGCTTTGCCACTGTTAGTCGCCCCATTTGGCAACGCCCAGGCGGGCGATGCCGAAGAGCGCGGCGAAATCGTCGTTCTGTTCATCAAAAACTATTCTTCGGGCGACTACGCCAAATTGGACGCTTGGTACACCAAGGCACTGCGGGAAGACGCACGCATGCCCTCCGGCGTTTACCGCGCCAACCGGTTGGTTCGATCCATAGGGTTCGGCGGGGTTTCGCCCCTGCCGCCTTGCGCCAAAGAGCCTTGCCCGCGCGTGAACGACACTTTCTGGGTCGAACACCAGCAACGGGCTCAGGCTTGGCTCGCACAGAACCCCCAGTCCACTCTGGCCGCAATGACCCTGGCCAGCGCCTACAGCAAGCAGGCGTGGGCCTATCGGGGCGGAGGCTATGCCAACACCGTGCGCGATGAGGACATGAAGAAGTTCCAGGAACTCAACCATGAGGCCCTACGCGCCCTTTTTGCGAGCGCCGAGTACGGTCGCAAGGATCCAAACTGGTGGACCCAATTACTGACCTACGCGCAGTATGGCCAAGTCAGCCGCCATGACTATGCCAAGCTGGCCCAGGACGCCATCGCCGCCTTTCCCAAAAACCACGACATCTACTTCACCATCTCGCATAGCCTGCTACCGCAGTGGGGCGGCAGCTACAAGGCAATTGCCGACCTGGCGGCGCAGGCCGTGGCGAACACAAAGACAGACGAAGGGCAGACCTTTTACGCTCGCATCTACTGGAATGTCTACGGTAGTCTAGCCCACCAGGGCGCCGCTGTATTCACTCGTCCGGACGTGGACTGGACTCGCATCCGCGCGGGCTTCGAGGACCTGGTCAAACGCTACCCGGACAACTACAACCTCAACTCATACGCCCGCCTAGCCTGCGTGGCGGCCCAGGACAAGAAGACCACCGCAGCGGTGCTACAGCGAATCGGTCAAGACGTTGTACCGGACGCCTGGGAAGGTCGCAATGAGTATGCGCGCTGCAAAAGCTGGTCGCAGGATGGAACGCCGTAATGTGGCGCTCACCACTGGCGGTGGCTGCTCTCTCTAGCGCAATGGTCGGTACGTGCGTAGCTCAACCAACCTTTCGTGATTACTTAGATGCCTACCAAAGCCTGGAGCGCCAGGAGTTCGCAGAGGTAGAGCGCCTGTATGCCATCGCATCACAACAGCCCGCCAGCAACTCCAGCCGAAATGGGGCCGAATCCTTCTTCAGCGCCCTGCGAGTAGGCAGCGGCGGCACGGGTGGCAACACGCCCAAAGCTGCAGCCGCCTGGAACCTGGCGCTGCAATGGATACAGGCTTCGCCGAATAGCGTGCCTGCCGCTATCTTCCTGGGCCGACTGGCGATGCGCGATGCCCCCGCCAACCGCGACTGGGTAGCCCAAGAACACCAGACTGCACACGCCACCAGGGCCCTGGAAGAGGTCAAAGAGCAAGGTCGCCTGGACCCGATGTGGAGTGCCACATACATCGCCCTGAAGTCCATGAGCGGAGCCACGCCTGCGCAGACGCTGGCACTGGTGAAAGCCCATCTGCCAGCCATGTCGGAGCCGGGCGAGATGTTCTTTGAAGAAGTGGTGGCCGCACTGAACCTCAAAAGCACGGACGCCGTTTCCCAGCTAAGGGAGCTATCTAACCTCGCAGTGCAACGTACGGCCAACACGCAAGGCACGGGAATGCATGCCGTGATCTACCTCGCAGCCTTCCACCACTGGCCAGCGCTGCGACTCAACCCATTCAAACCCGGACTGACAGACTGGAAAACGATAGACACATCCCTCACCGACCTCGGCAACCGCCGCCAGGACTCAATCAACCAAGTTCATCATGCCGCGCTGGCTTGCCTGGCCCAGGACCGGAAACGAGTAGTCGAACTGTTAACCGGACTACCTGAACCCAAGGGCATCAGCACATCGATATGGCGCTCATGGGGGGGCGAACCGTTCTACCAACGTTGCAAAACATGGGCGTATGGGCAACCCGTGCCCGCATGACAGCGTCCGGTAGTGCTCGAGGACAATCTGCACCACCCAATCTGCCGGGGATGCCTGATATGGACTTTTCAACGGCCCATCACGACTGCATAGCTGCTCACATCACTCGTTGAAACTGCAACAGGTGTGCAGGGAAATCGAACCATAGTTAACTTGAGAGGCAACCTTGCAGAGCAACCGGTGCTCCCAATTAAATTCACTCTGCCTCGATCTTCGAAGTCTTCACCACCGTGGCCCAGCTGGAAAGGTCCGCCTTGACCTTGTCACCCAGCTGCGCCGGGGTCTGGTAGTCAGCCGTGGCGCCTTGCTCTTGCGCCTTTTGCTGGAAGGCCGCGCTTTGCACCACGGTGCGGATGTCGGCAGTGAGCTTGTCCACCACCGGCTTGGGCACTGCAGCGGGTACAAACAACGCGAACCACGACGTGGCATCGACCTTGGGGTAACCCGCCTCGGCCGTGGTGGGCACATCGGGCAGGCTGGGCAGCCGCTGCTTGCCCGTCACGGCCAGCACGCGCAGCTTGCCGCTGGCGATGTGGGGCATGAACGGAGGCGCGGTGCCAAAAGTCAGGTCCACCTGCCCACCCAGCAGGTCCTGCAGCGCGGGGCCCGTGCCTTTGTAGGGCACGTGGACCATCTTGATGGAGCCCTGCTGCTCCAGCATGGCGCCCGTGACATGCTGCAGCGAGCCGTTGCCCGATGAGGCGTAATTGAGCTTGCCGGGGTTGGCCTTGGCATAGGCCATCAGCTCAGGCAGCGTCTTCACGGGCAGGTCGTTGCGCACCACGATGATCTGCGGGGCCGAGATCACGTTGGCCACGGGCTGAAAGTCGGCCTGGTCCCACTGCTTTTGTTTGGTGATGTGGGGCGAGATGACGTGGTAGCCCGAGTACTGCATGAACACGGTGTAACCATCGGGCTCGGCGCGTTTGACGATGCTGGCGGCAATATTGCCGTTGCCACCGCCCTTGTTGTCCACGATGACCGACTGGCCCAGCACCGGCGACAGGGCCTGGGCCAGCATGCGGGCCGACAGGTCGGTGGTGCCACCTGCGGCGGTGGGCACCACCATGGTCACGGTCTTGGTAGGGTAGGCGCCTTGCGCCAGGGCAGAAGCCCAAAAGCCGGTGGCGATGGCCGCCAGGGCCAGGGACGTGAATTGCTTGCGATGCAGGTTCATGCGATGTCTCCGCTTTCTCTGTTGTTGAATGTCGTTCCGGGGCGGCGGCTGGGCAGCCAGCACCCGCCATAGCCATCTCAGGCGTTCAATCCACGGTGGCGCCGGTGTCCTTGACCACACGGCTCCACTTGGGCAGGTCGGACTGCACCAGCGCCGCCAGTTGCGCTGCCGTACCCTTGAAGGGTTCACAGCCCACGGTAGCCAGCTTGTCCACCACGTCCTTGTGCTCCAGCGCCCGGGCCACCTCGGCCTGCAGCTGCGCCACGATGGGCGCGGGCGTGCCGGCCGGGGCAAACAGCGCGTACCAGGGCGCCTGGCCAAAGCCCTTGATCGTCTCGCCAATGGTGGGCGCATCGGGCAGCGCAGCCACGCGCTTTTCATTGACCACGCCCAGCACCTTGAGCTTGCCCGCCTTGATGAACGCAATGGCCGACGGCAGGCTTTGCACCGACAGCGGCACCTGCCCGCCCACCACGTCGGTGGCGGCTGCGGCAGAGCCCTTGTACGGGATGTGCTGCAGCTGGATGCCAGCGGCTTTTTGCAGCATCTCGCCGATCAGGTGGTTCAGCGTGCCGTTGCCCGCCGAGGCAATCGAATACTTGCCAGGGCTGGCCTTGGCCAAGTTCACCAGCTCGGCCACGTTGTTGGCGGGAAAAGACGGGTGCGCCACCAGCACATAACCGGCCGTGGCGACAGGGGCCACGGGGGCAAAATCTTTCACCGGGTCAAAGCCGGGGTTCTTGTACAGCGCGGGGCCAATCACATGGGCGCTGTCGGCCGTCAGCAGCAGGGTGTAGCCATCGTTGCGCGCGCGGGCCGTGGTGCCCGTGGCCAGGGTGCCGCCGGCACCAGGGCGGTTTTCCACGATCACGCTCTGGCCCAGTTGCTCGCCGAGCTTTTGCGCCACCACGCGCGCAATGGCGTCGTTGGCGCCACCCGCAGCCTGGGGCACGACCACGGTGATGGGCTTGGAGGGGTATTTGTCCTGCGCGCCCGCTGCGAAGGCAGCGGAGCACAGCACGGCGGCGGTGAAGATGCGGCGGGTCAGTGGGGCGGGGAAGGTCATGGCTTTTGTCTCCTGGTGTTATGTGTGAATGCAGGCTCGCCCGCGCTCAGCGGGCCAGCGCCCTTTCACGGATCGCTTCGAAATCGGCAGGCACCGGGTGCAGCGCCAGGCGCGGACCCGCCTTGGCGATCTGGCTGGGAATGTCGTGGCCAATGAACGCAGGCAGTTGTTGCGCAGCGGCCACCAGATGCACCAGATCCACCCCGGTGTCATAGCCCATCAGCGCCAGCGCATGCACGATCTCTTCGCTGCACACATTGCCGCTGGCGCCCGGCGCATAGGGGCAGCCGCCCAGACCGCCCAGCGAGGCATCGAACCGGTCCGCACCCGCATCGATGGCCGCCAGCACGTTGGCAAGGCCCATGCCGCGCGTGTTGTGGAAATGCAGCGTGAACTCCACACCCGGCCAGCGCGCGCGGGCCGCCGCCGTGAGCTCGTGCACCTGCGTGGGGTAGGCCATGCCCGTGGTGTCGCACAGCGTGATGCCACGCACGCCCCGATCCACAAAACGCTGCACCCAGCCGAACACATCGGCCTGGGGCACGTCACCTTCCATGGGGCAGCCGAACACACACGACAGCGACACATTCACCGCCACTTTGGCGCCCTGCGCCAGCGCCACCACCTGCGCCAACGCCGCGAACGATTGTTCCTGCGTCATGCGCAGGTTGGCCAGGTTGTGGGTGGCGCTCACCGACATGACGAGATTCAGCTCGTCCGTGCGCGACTCGATGGCGCGCTCGGCCCCGCGCAGGTTGGGCACCAGTGCGGTGTAGACCGTGCCAGGGCGGCGCAGGATCTCGCGCATGACGACCTCGGCATCCTTGAGCGCGGGGATGGCGGTGGGCGAGGTGAACGAAGTCACCTCGATCTTGGACAGGCCCGCTGCCGACAGCGCATTGCACAGCGCGATTTTGTCGGCCGTGGGCACAAAGGCCTTCTCCATCTGCAGGCCGTCGCGCAGGCCGACCTCCTGCATGTGGATGCGGCGGTTCGCGCCCTGCCACACGGTGTTGGATGCACTCATTGAATGACCCCCTTGCTGCGCATCAGGGCGATCTGTTCGGCCGTCAAACCCGCCTCGGCCAGCACCGCATCGGTGTCATCGCCCAAATGCGGCGCGCTGCTGCGGATGGTTCCGGGCGTGCCCGAGAGCTTGGGCACGATGCCCGGCACTTCCACGCTGTAGCCGTCGCGCGTCTGCTGGGTCAGCAGCATGCCGCGTGCGCGGTAGTGGGGGTCTTCGGCGATGTCCTTGGCGGTGTAGACCTTGCCCGCCGGCACGCGGGCGGCGCCCAATGCATCCAGCACCTGCTGCACAGTGCGCTGCGCGCTCCAGACGCCGATCGCGGCGTCGATCTCCTCCACGCGGGCCACGCGGCCGGTGTTGTTGGCCAGGTCCGGCGCCGCGCCCAGGTCGGGCCGGCCGATGGCGTCCATCAACCGCTTGAAAATGCTGTCGCCATTGCCCGCCACCAGCACCCAGCCGTCCGTGCAAGGGTAGGCGTTGCTCGGCGCAATGCCCGGCAGCGCGCTGCCCGCAGCCTCGCGCACGGCGCCAAAGGCGCTGTATTCGGGGATCAAGCTTTCCATCACGTTGAACACCGCCTCGTGCAGCGCAACGTCGATCACCTGGCCTTTGCCGCCGTTGACCTTGCGGTGGTACAGCGCCGTGAGCACGCCGATGGTGCCGTGCAGCGCCGCCAGCGTGTCGCCAATCGACACCCCGACGCGCACCGGCACGCGACCGGGCTCGCCCGTCAGGTGGCGCAGGCCGCCCATGGCCTCGCCGATGGCACCAAAGCCCGGCAGGTCGCGGTACGGCCCGGTCTGGCCGTAGCCCGAGATGCGCAGCATGACCAGGCCGGGGTTGAGCACGTGCAGTTCCTCGGGCGACATGCCCCAGCCTTCCAGCGTGCCGGGGCGGAAATTCTCGACCAGCACATCGGCCTCGGCGATCAGCTGGCGAGCTATTGTTTGCCCCTCCTTTTGCCGCAGGTCCAGCGCCACCGAGCGCTTGTTGCGTGACTGCACTTGCCACCAGACGGAGGTGCCTTCCTTGATCAGGCGCCAGTTGCGCAGCGGGTCGCCGGTCTCGGGCGCTTCGATCTTGATCACGTCGGCGCCAAACTCGCCCAGCGTCTTGCCGCAGAACGGCCCGGCAATCAGCTGGCCCATTTCGATGACGCGCACGCCTTGCAGTGCGGCGGGGGATGCAATGGAATCCATGGAAATGTGTGTCTCCTGCGGGCGGTGATGCTGGGCGGGAATGATGCGCACCTGCGGCCCTCCTGCAAAACGCTCAAGCAACAAGCCACCATCGCAATCCGGCATGGCAAGCAAGCGGCTTGCTACCATCGGTGCCCCATGAAACTCGACCCCGTCTCCCTGCGCCTGTTCGTTGCCGTGATGGAAGAAAACACCATCGCCGCTGCCGCCGCGCGCGAGCACCTGGCCGCATCGGCCGTCAGCCGCCGCCTGGCCGACTTGGAAGACGCGCTGCAGGTGGCCTTGTTCACCCGCAGCAACAAAGGCACCGAGCCCACCGCCGCCGCGTTTGCGCTGCTGAACCTGGCGCGCGGTGTGCTGAACGATCTGGACGGCATCGCCACGCAGATGCGCGACTACGGCACGGGCGTGCGCGGCCACGTGCGTGTGGTGGCCAATATTTCGGCCATCACGCAGTTTTTACCCGCCGAGTTGCAGAGCTTTTTAGAGCAACACCCTCAGGTGGATGTGCGGCTGCAGGAGCAGATCAGCACCGCGATTGCCCAGTCCGTGGCCGAGAACGCCGCCGACGTGGGCATCCTCAACGAAGGCAGCTACGGCGAACGCGTGACGCTGCTGCCCTACCACACCGACGAACTGGTGCTGGTGGTACCCACCGGCCACGCGCTGGTGCGGCGCAAGTCCGTGCGCCTGGCAGACGCCCTGCCTTTTGACTTTGTGGGCGCGCACCCGGGCAGCGCCATCAACAACCAGCTGACCCGCGCGGCCGCCGAGGCGGGCCTGCCACTGCGCCTGCGCATGCAGGTGACGAGCTACGACGCGCTGTGCCTCATGGTCAACGCGGGCCTGGGTGTGGGCGTGATGCCCCGTGGCAGCGCCGCGCTGTACCGGGGCACGCTGGCCATCCGCACCGTCACGCTGAACGAGACCTGGGCGCAGCGGCGGCTGGCGCTGTGTGTGCGGTCTGAAGAATCGCTCTCCAGCGTTGCCCGGCTGCTGGTGGAGCACCTGCGCGCGCAGCCAACGGGGCCATCACCATGAGCCGCCCCCTGCCCCCGCTCCAGTGGGATGTGTTCTGCCGCGTGATCGACAACTTTGGCGACATCGGCGTGTGCTGGCGCCTTGTGGCGCAACTGGCCGCGCTGGGCCACCGCGTGCGCCTGTGGGTGGACGACGCTTCGGCCCTGCAGTGGATGGCGCCCCAAGGCTGCCCCGGCGTGGAGTTGCGCGCCTGGGGTTCGCCACCACCGAGCCCTGATGAACCCGCCGCCGATGTGATGGTGGAGGCCTTCGGCTGCGATATTGCTCCTGAATTCATAGCTTATAGCGCTTATCCATCAAGCGCTAAAGGCAAAAAATACTCCAAACCAGTCTGGATCAACCTGGAATACCTGTCGGCAGAAGCTTACGTGGAGCGCAACCACAGGCTGCCGTCGCCCATCCTGTCCGGCCCCGCCGCAGGGTGGACGCGCTGGTTCTTCTACCCTGGCTTCACGCCCGGCACGGGCGGCTTGCTGCGCGAACCCGACCTGATGGCACGGCGCGAGGCGTTTGACCGCAGCGCCTGGCGTGCAGAACACGCCGCCGCCTTCGGGCTGGGCGATGGTTGCGCCGAGCAGCGCTGGGTTTCGCTGTTCTGCTACGAACCCGCTGCCTTGCCGGAGCTGCTGCGGCACAGCCAGACACGGCCCACGCAGTTGCTGGTGACTCCGGGCCGCCCCACGGCCGCCGTGCGGGCTGCATTGGCTGAGGGCTGTGATCAAAATATCGCTCAAAAGGGTCTCCAGCGCTTATCTGACAAGCGCGATCAGCTATCAATTTCATATCTACCCCACCGCCCCCAGCCTGCGTTTGACGAGATGCTCTGGGCCTGTGACTTCAACGCCGTACGCGGCGAGGACTCGCTGGTGCGGGCGCTGTGGGCGGGCCAGGCGTTTGTGTGGCAGATCTACCCACAGCACGACAACGCGCACCACGACAAGCTCTGGGCGTTTCTGGACTGGCTGCAGGCCCCCACATCGCTGCGGCAGTTCCACGCGACCTGGAACGGACTGGACGCCGAGCCGCTGCAATGGCCCGGCGACGACACCCTGGCCGAGTGGACGGCCTGCACCCAGGCCGCCCGTGCGCGCCTGCTGATGCAGGACAACCTCGTCGCACAACTTTTGGGCTTTGTCGCCGAAAAACGGTAAAATCCGAGGCTTTGCGCAAATCAGGTACGGCACAGCAGTGCCACCACCCCGCGCACTTTCGCCGCAGAACATGCACCGGCGCGCAAACCAGGCGGTTTGCCAGCCCGCGCGTTGAGCGGCCCCAACCCAAGCAACTTGCTATGAAAATCGCTCAAGAAATCCGCGCCGGCAACGTCATCATGCACGGCAAGGACCCCATGGTGGTCCTGAAGACCGAATACGCCCGCGGCGGCCGCGGTGCAGCCACCGTGCGCATGAAGCTCAAGAGCCTGATCGGCAACTTCGGCACCGAAGTCGTGTTCAAGGCCGACGACAAGATCGACAACGTGATCCTGGACAAGAAGGAGTGCACCTACTCCTACTTCGCCGACCCCATGTACGTGTGCATGGACACCGAGTACAACCAGTACGAAGTGGAAGCCGAAAACATGGGCGACTCGCTGAACTACCTGGAAGACGGCATGACCGTGGAAGTGGTGTTCTACGACGGCAAGGCCATCTCGGTCGAACTGCCCACCAGCGTCGAGCGTGAAATCACCTGGACGGAACCCGCCGTCAAGGGCGATACCTCCGGCAAGGTCATGAAGCCTGCCAAGATCGCCACCGGCTTTGAAGTGCCCGTGCCCCTGTTTGTCAGCCAAGGCGACAAGATCGAAATCGACACCCGCACCGGCGAATACCGCAAGCGCGTGTAAGCTGCCATGCGCAGTTCTCCCTTGCGGGAGAACGACCACAAAAAAAGGCTTCCCTCGGGAAGCCTTTTTTCATGGCATTTTTAGCCGCCAGCGCTTATCTGCAAAGCGCAGATAGCTATCAATTACATAGCTATCAAATGGGTTGCGCCACCAGATCGTGCCCACGCACGCCGACAATGCGCGCCTTGGTGAACTCGCCCACCTTCATGGTCTTGCTGATCTTCTCGGGCGGCAGCAGCTGCACGGTGCCGTCGATCTCGGGCGCATCCGCATAGGTGCGGCCCACACCGCCCTTGCGGCCCAGGCCGGGAGCCGAATCCACCAGCACCTGCATGGTGGCCCCCACGCGGCGCTGCAGCTTGGCAATCGACACCTCTTCGGCTACAGCCATGAAGCGGGCACGGCGCTCTTCGCGCACTTCCAGAGGCAACATGCCCGGCAGCTCATTGGCAGCAGCACCCGTCACATCACTGTAGGCAAAGCAGCCCGCACGGTCGATCTGCGCCTCGCGCACAAAATCGAGCAGGTGCTGGAACTCTTCTTCCGTCTCGCCAGGGAAGCCAGCGATAAAGGTGCTGCGGATCACGATCTCGGGACAGGCCTCGCGCCAGCGCTGGATGCGCTCCAGGTTGCGCTCGCCGCTGGCCGGGCGCTTCATGCGCTTGAGCACGTCGGGATGACTGTGCTGGAAAGGCACATCCAGGTAGGGCAGCACGCGGCCCGTGGCCATGAGCGGGATCACCTCGTCCACGCTGGGGTACGGGTACACGTAGTGCAGCCGCACCCAGGCGCCGTAGGGCTCGGCGATCTCGCCCAGCGTCTGCACCAGCTCCAGCATGCGCGTCTTGACCGGCTTGCCGTCCCAGAAGCCGGTGCGGTACTTCACATCCACACCGTAGGCCGACGTGTCCTGGCTGATGACCAGCAACTCCTTGACGCCACCTTCAAACAGGGCCTTGGCCTCGCTGAGCACATCGCCAATGGGCCGCGACACCAAGTCACCGCGCATGGAGGGGATGATGCAGAAGGTGCAACGGTGGTTGCAGCCTTCGCTGATCTTGAGGTACGCATAGTGCTTGGGCGTGAGCTTGATGCCCGCAATACCAAAGCTGCCCGGCACCAGGTCCACAAACGGGTCGTGCGGCTTGGGCAGGTTCAGGTGGACGGCATCCATCACCTCTTGTGTGGCATGCGGACCGGTCACGGCCAGCACGCTGGGGTGCATCTGGCGCACCATGTTGCCGCCGTCGTCGCCCGTGCGGGCGCCCAGGCAGCCGGTGACGATGACCTTGCCGTTCTCGGCCAAGGCTTCGCCAATGGTGTCTAGGCTTTCCTTGACGGCGTCGTCAATGAAGCCGCAGGTGTTGACGATGACCAGGTCCGCGCCCTGGAAGGTCTTGGAGGTTTCGTAACCCTCCGCGCTCAGCTGCGTGAGAATCAACTCGGAATCGGTCAGCGCCTTGGGGCAGCCCAGGCTGACGAATCCGACTTTGGGTGTTTTGGTGGGGGCAATTGCTTCGCTCATATCCCCGTATTGTCCCAGTTCCGGCGTCAGACCGGTGGGACGGGCAATTGCCTGCAATGCCTGCGACTCGCCGCGACCTATGAAACTGGCGCGATCCTAGGCCAGCGGCCACCGCGCAAGCGCCGCCCCGCCGCGCTGGCGGCGTCCCCCTGGGGGGAAGCCGCGAAGCGGCTCCGGGGGGGCTACCGCTTGAGTCCAAACGCGCCCAGCATCTGCTCCGTCTGCTTTTGCATCTGCTCCTGCATCTGCGTGAGCATGGACTGCGACTGCTCCACATAGTTGCCCATCATGCCCTTGAGCATGGGCGATTGCAGGCTCATGAACTGGGCCCACATCTCTGGCGTCACGCTCTGCGACTGCTCGGCCAGCTTGGCCTGAACGTCGGTAAACGCCTGTACGTTCTTCTCCAGGTACGCGCCCATGAAACCCTGCATGGCATGGCCATAAAAACGGATGATGTTGGCCAGCACCGCCTCGGTGAACATGGGTGCGCCACCGGCCTCTTCTTCCAGAATGATCTGCAGCAGAATGCTGCGCGTGAGGTCTTCGCCCGTCTTGGCGTCGCGCACTACCACCTGCTGGTTGGCCATGACCAACTGGCGCACCTCGGCCAGGGTGATGTAGGTGGAGGTGTCTGTGTCGTACAGACGGCGATTGGGGTATTTTTTGATGACACGCTGCGCCGACTTGGGCGCGGCACTTTTCTGTTCGGACACGACGAACTCCTCGGGCTGGAAGCCCATGTATTGCAGTGCAGCACATTCTAGGGAACGGGCAGCCCGGCACCAGCAAAGGAATACCCTGATGACTAGCTGCGCGCCACTGTCGCCGGGGTGACACTGGCCAGACCAGGTAGCGTCACCACGCTAGGCGCAGCCGTCACAGGCCTGCACCAGCCCATCAACCGGTGCGGCGCACCGTCTGACAGCTGAATACGTTTGCCGGTGCGATAGTGGGCGTTTGCCCTCTTTTCCACACGATGCTCGAAAGTTTGCAGCTCTCCCCCTGGCTCGCTACGGCGGTAGCGGCCTTGTTTGCCACGACCTTGGCAGCCATCGCCCATCGGATGGTCGCCATCGTTCTGCGCCGCGCAACAACCCCCCTCCCTGTGGTGCAGACCGTGGTGCTGGCATGCATACCGGTCATGCGGATTCTGCTGCCGTTGATCGCGCTGCAACTGGTATGGCAAGCCGCCAGCGATGATCTGCCTTACATCGGCGGTATCCGCCATCTCAATGGCCTGGCGGTGATTGGCGGGGCCTGCTGGCTGCTGATTGCCGCAATTGGCGGCCTGGCCAATGGCGTCATTGCCCAACACCCCGCAGATGTGGAAGACAACCTCACCGCCCGACGCATCGCCACCCAGGCACGCGTGCTGTCGCGCACGGCGATGACCGGCGTGGTGATGGCGGGCCTCGCGCTCATGCTCATGACTTTTCCAGGGGCCCGGCAAGTAGGTGCCAGTTTGCTCGCGTCAGCCGGGGTGGTGGGGATTGTGGCGGGCATTGCAGCGCGCCCGGTCTTCAGCAACATGATCGCCGGCCTGCAGATCGCACTGGCCCAGCCCATCCGCATCGACGATGTGCTCATTGTCGAAGGGGAATGGGGACGGGTAGAAGAAATCACCAGCACCTATGTGGTGCTGCGCATCTGGGACGAGCGGCGCTTGATCATCCCGCTGCAGTGGTTTATAGAAAACCCGTTTCAAAACTGGACACGCACCAGCTCTGAAATCCTGGGAACCGTTTTCCTGTTTGCCGACTACCGCCTGCCGCTGGACCCGCTGCGGGCCGAATTGCAGCGGGTGCTGGAAACCGCACCAGAGTGGGACAGGCGAGTGAACGTGCTGCAGCTCACCGATGTGACCGAGCGCACCATCCAGATCCGCGTGCTGGTCTCCGCACGATCATCCAGCCTGGCGTTCGACCTGCGGTGCAGGGTGCGCGAAGCGCTGGTGACGTTCATTCAACGCGAATACCCGGACTGCCTTCCACAAGTGCGTGTGCCTGCATAGGGGGATGAAGCACCGACGAGACCACTCGAGCAAGAGCCCCTGTTGAAGGCCTGAGCCAAGGCAGCGCTATCGATGCACCCACAAGAAGCCCCGCCACATGTCGCCACGATAGCAACCATGCCGGAGCATGGGCATTCTTCCTCAATAGCCCATCTTGAAGTACGCCACGGCAAGCACCGCGACGATGGCGGCGAGAGCAGCAAGCCAGAAGATCCGGATGTCGTACAGACCCAGTTCAGGATCAGTGTCCACAAAACCCTGGTGGACACTTGAAGAATTGGATGGAGTGTTCATGGTGGCATCCCTTCTCTTTGAAGCCACCAAAGTTATCGCGACCCCGTGCGTCTTCGTGTCAGACAAAAACCAATTCATTGATTTGCCGCCAGGCACGCAGGCGCCGTCACCCTCGGTGAACCCAATGGGTGCAAGGAGCCAACAAAGAAGTTCGTCGGTATCCCCAGGGCGATGAACGACCGCGACGCCCGACACCGCATAAAAAGAGGACTGATTCGAGCGCGACCAAAGAAAAAGCCACCTGTAAAAAGGTGGCTTTTTGCTTTTTGAAACCTGCTCAAGGTTTCCACAAGTTTTTCAGTGGTCTGAAAGCTGGTTTCTTTCAGGGAAAAACTTGGTAGGCGCGATTGGACTCGAACCAACGACCCCCACCATGTCAAGGTGGTGCTCTAACCAGCTGAGCTACGCGCCTGTCGTTGTTTAGACCACGATTATAGCCATAAAAATCGGGTGCTTCGATCAAAACAGCACAGCAAACGGCAAAGAGATGTTCGTGGCTCTTGTTCCATGCCTACCGTCCCGCCACTCAGCGTCTGCGCGCGGAGCGCACACCGGGCACGCCGGCCACGATGCCCAACACCTTGTTCAGCCGGCCCGAATCGGCAACCTCCACCGTGAAGGTCATCCACGCCGTGCCTTTCACCGACTGCGTCTGCACGCCGATCACATTGGTCTTCTCGCGCGCAAAGACTTCGGAGATATCGCGCAGCAGGCCCTGGCGGTCGGCGGCTTCCACGGCGACGTCCACGGGGTACACGGCAGCCAGTGCAGCCGATTTGGAGGTGGAGCCCCACTCCACATCAATCACCCGCTCAATGCTGCGTGCGGCCATTTCGCGGAAGTTGCTGCAGTCGGCCCGGTGCACGCTCACGCCCTTGCCCCGCGTGACAAAACCACGGATCAGGTCCGGCGGAGCTGGCTTGCAGCACTTGGCCAGCTGGGTCATCAGCGAGTCAATGCCCACCACCAGCACGCCGCCCTTGGGTGCGGCATCGTTGGTGCGTGTTTTCTTGAGCAACAAATAGTCGTCGGGCTGCAAAACCGGCTCGGGCGGTCGCAGCACCGTTTCGATGTTGCGTAGCGAGAATTCATCCTTGCCCACCACTTCGAACAAGGCATCGGCGGACTTGAAGCCCAGTTGCACCGCCAGATCGTCGAGCTTGATGGCAGTCTTGCCCTCGCGCTGAAGCAGCTTTTCGACCGCCTCGCGCCCACGGGCCACGGTTTCGTGTGTGGCCTGGGCGTTGAACCAGGCACGCACCTTGGCTTTGGCGCGGTTGCTGGTGAGGTAGCCCAGCTCAGCATTGAGCCAGTCGCGTGAGGGGCGGCCTTCCTTGACGGTAGATATCTCCACCGTCTGTCCGTTTTGCAGCGGTGTGTTGAGCGGCACCATCGCGCCGTCCACCCGGGCGCCCCGGCAACGGTGCCCGACACTCGTGTGCACGGCATACGCAAAGTCCACCGGTGTGGCGCCCTGGGGCAGCTCCACCACAGCAGCATCTGGGGTCAGCACATAGATGCGGTCTTCAAACAGGCCCCGGTTGGGCAAGGCACCCGACAGATCGCGCTCCCAGGCCAGCAACTGGCGCAGCACCGCAATCTTGGCGTCGTATTCACCGGTGGCCGAAACCCCTGCATAGCCCTTGCTGCCTGCCTCTTTGTAGGCCCAATGCGCCGCCACTCCGTGCTCCGCATGGTCGTGCATGGCCTGGGTACGGATCTGGATCTCGATGGGCTTGCCGTTGTCGTCGCGCACGATGGTGTGCAGCGACTGGTAGCCATTGGGCTTGGGCTTGGCGATGTAGTCGTCAAACTCCTCAACGATGGGCTTGAACTGCTCGTGCACCCAGCTCAGGGCCGCGTAGCAGTCCTTCACCGTGGGCACCACCACGCGCAGCGCGCGGATGTCAAACACCTGATCGAAGTTGAGCGACTTGCCGCGCATCTTCTTGACGATGCTGTAGATGTGCTTGGGGCGCCCCTGCACGCTGGCGCTGATGCTGCGTGCGCGCAGGTCGGATTCAAGCCGCGCGCGCAGCTGCTCCATGTACACCTCGCGCTCGCCCCGCTTTTCGTCGAGCAGGCGGGCCACTTCCTTGTAGGTGTCAGGCTCCAGGAAGCGAAAGGACAGGTCCTCCAGCTCCCACTTGACCTGCCAGATACCAAGGCGGTTGGCCAGCGGTGCAAACACCTGCAGCGACTCGCGCGCCAGGCTGGGCGATACGGGGCGCTTGCTGGCCGCATGAAAACGCAGCGTCTGCAGGCGCGAGGCCAGGCGCAGCATCACCACACGCAGGTCGCGCGAGAAGGCGAGCAGCATCTTGCGCACGTTCTCGGTCTGCACGGCGGGGTCTTCCAGGTGCTCTGCGGTGCGGGCCTGCTGCTGCACGCGCATGAGCTTGGTGGTCTCTACCGCCAGCGCGGCAAAGTTGGCACCAAAGGCCTTGGCGATCACCTCCTCAGGCTTGTTCAGATGAATGCACGCATGCACCAGGTAACTGGCGGCCTGCATGGCCTCCGAGCCGCCAATGCCCTTGAGGATGGCAGCCACGGCATCGGCGTGGGCCAGCGTGTTTTCGCCGGAATCCAGCGTTTCGCCAGCCATCAAGGGCTCGGCAAACGCGCGCGCACGCGCCAGCGCGTTCACCTGCTCAGGCAGGGTGTGTGCGGTAGCGGCAATGAGCTGGGGGACGGCGTCGGCCTGGGGGGTGTGGGACGCCTGTGCGGGAGGGTAGGTTTTCATCCGGCCACAACACCTTCCGCCGAAAGCAAAAAGCCGGTGACCGCAGCCACCTGATCGCCCGCCACCAGCGTGGGAGCATGCCCCACGCCTTCAAATTCGACCACGTGTGCCCGGGGCCCGCGCTGCGCCATGGCCTGCGCGGTTTCGCGAAAGAGCAGGTCAGACTGTGCACCGCGCAGCAGCAAGGTGCGGGCCGTGATGTGGTCGTACAGCTGCCACAGCATGGCCTCGCCGGCCACAGCAGACTCCTGCGTCAATGTTTTGAATGGCACCGCGATGGCCGGGTCATAGTGCAGCGTGATGCCACCACCCGCAGATTCCGGCAACGCGCGCACCATGGCACGCGACAAGTCCAGCCACTGCTCGGGTGTATGGGGGCCAAAGCTGGTGGAAATCGCCCACATGGCGTCGGCCGCCTGCTGGAGCGACTCGAACCGCGCCTGTTGCCCCAGGTACAAGCCGATGCGCTGCAGGGCCTCCCACTGGATGACGGGGCCCACGTCGTTGAGTACCAGCCTGCGCACAGGCACCGGCAAAGGCAACCCCGGCTGGCCCGCAATGCCCATGCCGATGAGCCCCCCCATGCTGGTGCCCACCCAGTCGAGGGTGGTGATGGGTGCATGCTGGTGCACCTGGGCCAGCATGGCCAGCATGTCCGCGGCGTATTGGGCAATCTGGTAGCCCATGGGGTCAGTCAGCCAGTCGCTCTGGCCGCGCCCGACCACGTCGGGGCAGATCACGCGGGCATGCTGGCTCAACGCACGGGCCAGGGTGTCGAAGTCGCGCCCCTGGCGCGAGAGGCCATGCACACAGACCACCACATGGGGATGCGCCGGATTGCCCGTGGCATTCCACTCCCAGTAAGCCATGCGATGGTGTGTAGCCGCAGATGCGGAGGAGTTACCGGAAGACACCACAGGCGCCCCCGGGCCAGGGCACAGTACGTAGTTCAGCGTAGGTTCAATCATGGGTGCGAAATCCGGGGGCAGCGCTCGATAATGCAGGAGCCGTCGGCACCCATTGTTCGTTCATGCGTGCCGACTTTTTCTTGCGTTGCATCGTAATTCATTCGGAGAGACTCACATGCTGAAAGGCAAAACCGCCCTCGTCACCGGCTCCACCAGTGGCATTGGTCTTGGCATCGCCAAGGCGCTGGCCCGCCAAGGTGCCAACATCGTGCTCAATGGCTTTGGCGATGTGGATGGCCCCCGCGCCGAGGTGCTGGCAGCTGGCGAAGCTGCTGGCGCCAAAGTGGGTTACCACGGTGCAGACATGAGCCGGGTGGCCGACATCGAGGACATGATGAAGTACAGCGCCGCGCAGTTCGGGCGCGTGGACATCCTGGTGAACAACGCAGGCATCCAGCACGTGGCCAATGTGGAAGACTTCCCCGTGGAGCGCTGGGATGCAGTGATCGCCATCAACCTCACAAGCGCCTTTCACACATCGCGCCTGGCGCTGCCGGCCATGAAGAGTGCCAACTGGGGCCGCATCATCAACGTGGCATCGGTGCACGGCCTGGTGGGCTCGGCACAGAAGGCTGCGTACGTGGCGGCCAAACACGGCATCGTGGGTCTGACCAAGGTGACGGCGCTGGAGAACGCCACCAGCGGCGTGACCTGCAACGCCATCTGCCCTGGCTGGGTGCTGACGCCCCTGGTGCAAAAACAGGTGGATGCCAAGGCGGCCGAACACGGCCTGTCGAACGATGACGCCAAGAAGCTGCTGCTGGGCGAAAAAGAGCCGTCCATGCAGTTCACCAAGCCCGAAGAACTGGGCGAGCTGGCTGTGTTCTTCTGCTCCCCCGCCGCCAACAATGTGCGTGGCGTGGCATGGAACATGGATGGCGGCTGGGCAGCGCAGTGAGAAAGCACGCGCGAGCGTCTGATCGCTGGTGGCATGCCAGCACAGGCGCCCGGTAAACTGCAAAATTGATAGCTGCCAGCGCTTACCAGATAAGCGCTGGCGGCCAATATTTCCTAAAAAATCAGCGCATCTGCACCGAACCCGACACGTTCACGATGACCTGGGCCTTGCCCGCTTCGACCGGCACGGCGGAATCAGAGAACGAGCCCGCCTTGGCCTCCATGGCCATCATGCGCGGACGTGGCCCGGGCACCATCTCATTGCTGTTCACCGCCACCTCGCGCAGGCTGTAGTTGCTGAAGCCAAAACCCTTGGCCAGTTCGGCCGCGCGTGCCTTGAACTGTTCGATGGCCTGGGTCTGGGCTTCGCCCTCCACCTTGGCCCGGGCCTCGCGCGACAGGCCGAAAGCCACATTGCTGATGGCCAGCGTCTGGATCTTGCCGGCCGTGGCCGTGATGCGCGCGAAGTCGCGGCCTTCCAGCACCAGCTCGGCACGACCCTGCCAGCCGTTGATCTTCCCGTCCTTGCCATAACGCGGGTACAGCCCGAAGGGGCCGGTACGCACATCGAGCTGTCCGGGCTGGGCGTTGCGCTTGGCTTCGGCCAGGGCTGCGTCCAGCGCCTGCTTGAGCTGTGTCTGTACTGTGGCGGCGTCGGCAGCCTCCTTGCTGGTGGCAAGGTTGAGCACCAGCAGGTCCTGCTGCACCTCCACCGTGCCCGTGGCCGACAGCTGCACGACATTGCGCAGCTCGGGGGGTGGAGAATTTTGAGCAAAAGAGGCACCAGCGCAAGCAATCAAAACGCCAGCAGCTATCAATTTAGTAGTAATTTTCATCACAAAGGTGTCCTTGATATCGGTGCACGGCCCGGGGCCGGGCCATGCGGGGCACCACCTTAACCGCACTGCCCATGCGTTGCGATGAAGCCCCTCCACCGCGCATGCGAAGCTGGGCAAAACTTGTAACAGTTGGTCAAACCCAGCCCCAAAACCCGAACTTCGGCGTTCCAAGTGGTCAGAATCGGCTCTGTTACAAATTGGACTTGGGATCAAGATGGCCACAACAACCAATCGCACCGACAAAGTTCTGGTGGTGGACGACGATGCACGAATCCGTGATCTGCTGCGCCGCTACCTCACGCAGGAAGGCTTTGAAGTCATGGTCGCCGAAGACGGCAAGGCGCTCAACCGCCTTCTGCTGCGCGAAACCGTGGACATCATCGTGCTCGACCTGATGATGCCGGGCGAAGACGGGCTTTCCATCTGCCGCCGCCTGCGTGCCGCCAATGACCGCACCCCCATCATCATGCTCACCGCCAAAGGCGAGGACGTGGACCGCATCGTGGGCCTGGAAGTGGGCGCCGACGACTACCTGGGCAAGCCCTTCAACCCCCGCGAACTGTTGGCCCGCATCCACGCTGTGCTGCGCCGCCGCCCCGCACAGGAAGCGCCTGGCGCCCCCTCGGGCGACAACGAGGTCGTGACCTTTGGTCCCTTTACCTTCGACCTGGGCACCCGCGCACTGCAGCGCAATGGCGAAGAACTGCCCCTGACCACCGGCGAATTTGCCATGCTCAAGGCGCTGGTGCGCCACCCACGCCAGCCCCTTTCGCGCGAAAAGCTGGCCCTGCTGGCCCGTGGCCGCGAGTTTGAGCCGTTTGACCGCAGCCTGGATGTGCAGGTGTCGCGCCTGCGCAAGCTGGTGGAGGTGGATGCCGCCGCCCCGCGCTACATCCAGACCGTGTGGGGGGTAGGCTACGTGTTCGTGCCGGACGGAACCAGCTGACCCCTCTTTCCTTGCCTGTATGCACAATTCCGACGGCAATTCGAGGTCGAGATCTTCATCATCGGTCCGGCAGTCCGTGACCGCTTCCCCCGACGCCACCAGCCCCGCCCCCCTGGAGTCCTTGCGACAGGCCCGGGAGCAGCGGGCGCGTGTGGGCCTCAATCTCTTCTGGCGCACTTTCTTCCTGCTGGCGCTGCTGTTGGTGGGGAGCATTCTGGCGTGGCTGCAGACCTTGCGGGCGCTGGAGTTCGAGCCGCGCACCCTGCACACCGCGCAGCAGATCGCATCGCTGGTGAACCTGAGCCGCGCGGCGCTGGTGCATTCCGACGCCATTGCTCGTGTGTCGCTCATCAAGACCATGGCCGACCAGGAAGGCGTGCGCATCCTGCCGCGCGAGCCGCGCGACAAGTTCGAGCTTCTGGAGGGCACGGCCCTGGGCAACCGCCTGACCGACGAACTCACCCAGCGCCTGGGGCCCGACACCATCGTGGCGCAGAACGTGAATGGGGAAACCGGCCTGTGGGTCGGCTTCAACATCAATGGCGATCCCAACTGGCTGCTGATGGACCGCTCGCGCTTCAGCCCGGCGGGCGGCCGCACCTGGCTGATCTGGCTGATCACGGCAGGGGCGTTGTCCTTGGCCGGTGCGGCGGCCATTGCGCGGCTGATCAACCGGCCTCTCAAGCAGCTCTCTTACGCGGCCAACCGCGTCAAGGACGGCGACTTCGCAGCCAGCCACCTCGACGAGGAAGTGGTGACCAGCGAAATCCGCGAAGTGAATATCGGCTTCAACCGCATGGCGCAAAAATTGGCCAAGCTGGAGCAGGACCGCGCCGTGATGCTGGCGGGCATTTCGCACGACCTGCGCACGCCGCTGGCGCGCCTGCGGCTGGAAACCGAGATGAGCGTGACCGATGAAGTGGCCCGCGAGCACATGGTGGCAGACATCGTGCAGCTCGACGCCACGATCGACAAGTTCCTCGACTACGCTCGGCCGGACCATGTCACGCTGACACCGGTCAACCTGCATGCCGTGGTGTCGTCCTGCGTCTATGCCGTGCAAGACCATCGCGAACTGCAGATCACGATGTCCGTGCCCGAAGACCTCAACGTGCTGGCCGACGAAGTGGAACTGGCCCGCGTGATCTCCAACCTGCTCGAAAACGCGCGGCGCTACGGCAAGGCCGAGGACACCGGCATCACCAACGTGGACATTGCCGCCAAAGGCCGTGAGAACTGGGTGCTGGTCAAACTGCGCGACCATGGCCCCGGCGTGCCACCCGAGCAGTTGTCGAATCTGACCAAGCCCTTCTTTCGCGGTGACTCTGCGCGCACCGCAGCGGCAGGCGCGGGGCTGGGGCTCTCCATCGTGGACAAAACCGTGCAGCGCATGGGCGGCATCTTTGCACTGGCCAACTCCAGCACCGGCGGCCTGGTAGCCCACCTGCAGTTGCAGCGGGCCACTGATCTGCCCGAGGGTGCAGACCCCAAGCAGCGGCTGCAGCGCCCGTCCGTCAAACGCCAGCTGCCGCGGCGTCGCGCCGAAGACCGGATGGCGTGATCGCCCCGCACTGCCCCATGTACAAAGCCCTCACCTGGAGGGCTTTGTTTTTGGCGCATCCTCTCGGCATCCGAAGGTGGCGGCGACCAGACCGCAAGAGCCCTCAGCGCACCATGCAGGGCGCCTTGTTGTTGAACTTCCAGCCTGGGATCAGGAACTGCATGGCAACTGCGTCGTCGCGTGCGCCCAGGCCATGCTGCAAGTACAGGCGGTGGGCACGCTCGACCTCGTCCATGTCCAGCTCCACGCCCAGGCCGGGCTTCTTGGGCAGCTGGATGAAGCCGTCCTTGATCTGGAACGGTTCCTTCGTCAGCCGCTCACCGTCCTGCCAGATCCAGTGCGTGTCAATCGCCGTCACGCGGCCAGGGGCGGCGGCGCCCACGTGGGTGAACATGGCCAGCGAGACGTCGAAATGGTTGTTCGAGTGCGAACCCCAGGTCAGGCCGAAGGCCTGGCACATCTGCGCCACGCGGACCGACCCGGCCATGGTCCAGAAGTGCGGGTCGGCCAGCGGGATGTCCACCGACTGCAGGGCCAGGCTGTGCGCCATTTCGCGCCAGTCGGTGGCGACCATATTGGTGGCGGTGGGCAAGCCCGTGGCGCGGCGAAATTCCGCCATCACCTCGCGGCCCGAAAACACGCCTTCGGCGCCGCAGGGGTCTTCGGCATAGGCCATCACGCCGTGCAGATCACGCGTGAGGCGAATCGCATCTTTCAGCAACCAGCCGCCATTGGGGTCCAGCGTGACGCGCGCTTCGGGAAAGCGCTCATGCAGCGCGCGGATGGCCTCGACCTCTTCCTCGCCGCGCAGCACGCCGCCCTTGAGCTTGAAGTCGGCAAAGCCATAGCGCTCGTACGCCGCCTCGGCCAGGCGCACGATGCCGTCGGCCGACATGGCCTTCTCGTTGCGCAGGCGGAACCAGTCGTTGTCGGCACCGGGCTCGGTGCGGTAGGCCAGGTCGGTCTTTTCGCGGTCGCCCACGTAGAACAGGTAGCCCAGCATCTGCACCGCCTCGCGCTGCACGCCGTCGCCCAGCAGCGCGGCCACGGGCACATCCAGGTGCTGGCCCAGCAGGTCCAGGAAGGCGGACTCCACGGCCGTGACGGCGTGGATGGTGACGCGCAGATCAAAGGTTTGCAGGCCGCGTCCGCCTGCATCGCGGTCGGCAAACTGCGCGCGCATGGCGTTGAGCACGGCGTTGTGGTGCCCGATGGGGCGGCCCATGATCAGCGATCGCGCATCCTCGATGGTCTGGTGAATCTTCTCGCCGCCGGGCACCTCACCCACCCCGGTGTTGCCCGCGCTGTCGCGCAGGATGATCAGGTTGCGCGTGAAGAAGGGGCCGTGTGCGCCGCTCAGGTTCATGAGCATGCTGTCGTGGCCCGCCACGGGCACCACGCGCAGCTCGGTGACAACGGGGGTGCTGGCGACGGAAGGGATGGAGGAGGTGGTCATGGTGGTCTGGAAACGAAGATGGGGCGGGCTAAAGCGCCCCGTGACAAGGCTCAATCGGCAGTGATTTTTCGGGTTTCGATGACGGTCTTCCAGCGCGCGAATTCGCGCGCCTGGTAGGCGGTGAAGGCTTCGGGCGTGCTGGCCACGATCTCCAGGCCCTGGTCGAGCATGCGCTTCTTCACGGCGGGGTCGTTCATGGTGGCGATGGCTGCGTCCGAAAGCTTCTTCTTCACGGCGGCAGGCAGGCCCTTGGGCGCGGCCATGCCTTGCCACGAGTAGACCTCGGCACCGGCCACGCCAGCCTCGGCCAAGGTGGGCACGTCGGGCAGTACGGGGCTGCGCTTGTCGCCGGTGACGGCAATCGCGTGCAGCTTGCCCGCCCGGATGTGCTGCAGCACGGCGTTCACGTTCTGGAACGAGAACTCCACCTGCCCGCCCAGCAGGTCGTTGATGGCCGGTGCTCCGCCCTTGTAAGGGATGTGCAGGCCTTCGGTGCCGCTCTGCTGCCAAAAAACCTCGGCCGAGAGGTGGTCCGACGAGCCGTTGCCCGAGCTTGCAAAGCTCACCTTGCCAGGATTGGCCTTGAGCTGGGCAATCACCTCTTGCACGGTGCGCGCCTTCTGATTGGGGGCAGCCACCAGCACGTTGGGTGCCTGCACGGGCACGGTGATGTAGTCAAAGTCCTTGAGGGCGTCGTACGGCACGCTTTTGAGCAAGTGCGGCGCCACCACAAACGCACCGAGCGACGACACCAGCAGCGTGTAGCCGTCGGGTGCGGAACGCTTCACCGCACCAGCCCCAGCGTGCCCGTGGCACCGGGGCGGTTGTCCACCACGAAGTTCTGGCCCAGCTTGTCGCCCATGTGCTGCGCCATGGCGCGGGCCACCATGTCGGTGGAGCCCCCTGCCGGAAAAGGCACGACGACGGTGACTGGTTTTTCGGGCCAGGGGGTGGCGGCGGTCTGGGCCGATGCAGCCAGAGCGATGGTGCAGGTACTGGCAATCAGCAGCAGTTTCTTGAACATGGGGAGGTCTCCTGAACAGTTGTGGAAGGGCCTTCTACGGGGCCTTGGTTGGGGAAAGTGAACCGGGGTGTGCCCAGGTTGACGACGAGCTGGCACCAACGTGAACATCCGCTCAATAAAAGCAAGAGGTCATACAAGCAGCTATTCATTCAATCAATCAACCCGGATTCAAGCCTCAAACACCTATTAACAGGCGCATTCTGAATGCCTGGACGGGCAAATGTTAACGTTAACAGTGGCATCAAAGACCATGGAAAACCCTTAGTTATAGGACCACCAACCCATTGATGGGAAAAGCGCTTGGAAGCCCCAGAGCGTTTGGCCTGCAGTCTGCGTTACGCTAGGCATCCACCCGCCTAACCAGCCCATGAGCATCCAAACACAGTTCTCTCTTCTCCGATTGCAGGGCGAGCCCCTGCCACAGGACCTTGCAGTCCTTCTCCATCACCAGGAAGAGCTGCAACGCCGCACCGGCGTCTGTATGGGCACAGCGGCCGACTGGGCCCCCTGGTTGGACACCAGCGACCTGAGCGAAGCCGAGCGGGCCGACCCCGAGATTGCTGCGAACCTTCGGGCCATCGCCGAGGTCTGCCGCCACATTGCTTTTGTGGTAGCCGATGATGAAGGCAATTACTTTGGCTACTGGCGCGGGCCGTCGTCAACACCCATTGCCGACAGTGTGGTGGTGCAACTGAGCAACGAAGCGCAGTTCTCGGTGTGCGGAACCGCGAACATCGCGGGTGCCATCCTGACCCAGTGTTGCTACGGCGGAACGTTCGACGAGACCCGCCAATGGTTTCTGCGCCTGGGTCTGACCGCCCTGCCCGCCTACCCCTATGACCTCGGCAATCCGCAGGTCACGCCCTCCCCGGCAGCCTTGCACGAGCAGCTTTTCAAGGCATATCTACCTGAGGCTGGGTAACTACACGCCCTACTTCGCTTTTCAGCGAAAAGGCGGAAACGGTAGCAGCGGTATCAGCGGACCGCGCTTCTTTGATCCTGTGGCCCTCAGCCAAAGCCATATGCACCCACTGTGCAAAAAAGAGGCTCGCAGGCCATCGCACCCGGGTGGGTGTGCACAGCATCGCAGCTTGCCGCTGTCCTGATGGTTGCGCTCGCGCGCGTGGATTTGCAGCTGGCGTAATGGACTGTAATCGCCTGCGCCCAACCCGCTCGATATTCTGAAGTGGTGCTGTTAAGGAAGACCGGCATAACCCTCGCGAGACGGTGGTAGCGCGGATGGAGATGGGGCACAAGGCGTCTTTTTGCAGCCAATAGCCGTGCTATTGGCAAGAAAAGCAACGCAGTGGACCGCCCGAGACCGCGCTATCACAGACCGCAGGGAGTTGTGCAGGTCATCCTCAAGGGCCTCTTTTTCAAAGGACCTGCAGTACACAAGAGTCAATGCAATTGCATTTGACTGCTGTCTCCGCATTACTTATTCACTTTCAAGGAAGCACCATGCCCAGCACTCTCTCAACCGGCTTTGGCCAGACAGGCATTTTGGCAAACAGCCCCAACAACTACGACACCCTGCAACCTGGCCAGTACCGCCTCACCAACGTGACGCTCGTTCCTGGCATCCCGGTATTCAGCACAGAAGAAATCTACAAGTTGAGCAACGGCGCTGGCACGCCCGATATTTCGGTCAAATTTCAATCAATGATTGGACATGCTGCCGGGGCTATCGTTATCAACGTGTACGCCATCTAGCAGGACTGGTTCGGCGGGCGCCCCACACGACGGACTGCTGGGCGGTTTCTGACCAACAGCGAGGCGCCCGTCCTGAGGAATCATCGCTTCGTGGATAGACTCGGCGGATGCCGCGCCCTCCCCCAAGTACCCTGCCAGAGACACCGGAACCTATTCGCAACCGACCGGTGGTGACCTTGCGCGAAGTGGCAGAGCAGGCGGGGGTGTCCATGATCACCGTCTCTCGCGCCATCAACACGCCCAGCCAGGTGTCCGAGCCCACACGCACCCGGGTACAGGCAGCCATCTCCAGCCTGGGCTATGTGCCCAACCTCATCGCGGGGGGCTTGCGCTCGGCGCGCAGCCACCTGGTCACGGCCCTCGTGCCCACCACCACGGGGCAGCTGTTCGGCGAGATGGTCCAATCGCTCACCGACGCGCTGGAATTGCGCGGCTACCAGGTGATGTTGGGCCAGGTGGGCTATGCACATTCGCGCGAAGACGAACTGCTGCGCGCCATCGTGGGCCGCAGGCCCGACGGCATTGTGCTCACTGGCATCATGCATTCGCCCCAAGGGCGGCGGCTGCTGCAGGCCTCTGGCATCCCTGTGGTGGAGACCTGGGACTTCACCCCCAACCCCATCGACATGCTGGTCGGGCTGTCGCACGAACAACTGGGCGCCGCCGTGTGCAAGCACCTGCATGCCAAAGGTCGGCGCCGGCTGGCGCTGCTCAGCGGCGACGATGAGCGCGCCGCGCGGCGGCGCAAAGGTTTCTATGCCGAAGCGGGCCGACTGGGCTTGCGCGAGCCCGCCCTGCAGTTGGAGAAATCACCCACCTCCCACACCGAAGGGCGTGCGGGTCTGGCGGCCTTGCTGGCCGCCCAGCCAGACATCGATGCCGTGTTCTGCAGCTCCGACATGCTGGCCTTGGGGGTCCTCACCGAGGCGCGGGCGCGCGCCATGGCGGTCCCCGACCAGTTGGCCGTCGTCGGTTTCGGAGACATCGAGTTCGCCCAGACCGTGATCCCCAGCCTCACGACCGTGCGCATCGATGGCACGCGCATGGGCCAGACGGCGGCAGGCTTCATTGCCGACCGCGCGGAGGGAAAGACCGTGGCGGAGCCGGTGGTGGATATCGGCTTTTCGATCATGGAGCGCGAGAGCGCATAGCGGGTAGCCCGGCACCACCAGAGATCCAGGCCGGACGCACGGGCATCCCTCTACAGGCCAATACCGTTCAATTTGTGGTGTATTGTATGAACACCATGCGCAGCAGCCCCTCGCCAGATCTCGAGCAATTCCTGGAACAACTCGCCCACGAAGCCCGCCCGGGCGACCGACTCCCCACCATCCGCGAATTGATGAAGCGCTTTGGCGCATCGCAAATGCTGGTTCAGCGGGCTTTCCAAGGCCTCAAGGAAAAGGGGCTGATTGATGCCCAGGTGGGTCGGGGCACCTACTTCCTGGGCGCAGGTTCGCAACCTGTGACGACGACTGAAACGAGTCCCTTACCGAGCAAAAGCCCGCATCCCAAAGCCCCTGCGGCAGTCACCTCCACTGTGAAATCGGTGCTGCTGCTGCGCCGCTCCATCAGCATTGCGCGCGGGCGCGTGCTGATCGAAAGTCTGCAGCACCGCCTTGCGGCCGACGGGCACCGGGTACTGGAGCTGTCGTACAACGACCCGGACCATGCGCTCACGGTGCTCAAGGGCCTGCCGCGCTTCGATGCCTGCGTGGTGCAATCCACCTTCAAGGCCATTCCCATCGCCCTTCTGGCGGCTCTGCGCGACAAGTGCGACGTGCTGGCCGTGGACGGGGCGGCGCTGGTGGGTGCCGACGTCGAGGCCGTGGGCACCGAGTGGGGCGAGCCGCTGGCAGCCGCCATCGCCTTGCTGATGGAGCACGGCCACCGGCGCATTGCCTACGCATGCACCTCCCACCCCTTTCTGGCCACCCAGCTCGGGCGTCGGCGCTTTAAGTATTTGCAAGCCACGCTGTCCGATGTGGTGCTGCAGGAAATCACGCTGGACATGCTGCCGCACGAGGACTACACCGCCCGACTGGTGGAACAGATCCAGGTCCGCGCGAAGGGCGCCGACAGCGCGAGCGCTTTGCCCTTTACAGCCCTGGTGGCCTGGGGCATCGAGGATGGCGCACTCTTCCAGCGCCTGCTGGCCCACAGCGGGATTTCGGTGCCCGCGCAGCTGAGCGTGGTATTGCTCGGCCGCACGGACCTGGCCAGCGAACATGCGGACTTTTTCGAGGTGATCGGTTGCAGCGTGGCTGACCAGGTCGATGCCCTGCACCGCGCCATCACGGCGCGCTGGGCTGACGCAGGGACACCCTACGGCGTGCACCTGACGCCGGTCACGCACCGTGCGGGCACATCGGTAGCAGCCCCTGCGCGGTAGCTATGACTCCACGCAGCCGGGTGCCACGCGCGCCACGGTGTCCACCACGAGCCGCGCCGATTCGCCGACATAGGCTTGTGCATCCAGCGCCTGCAGCAAGTCATCCGGCAAGGCACCGCCATTGAACGGCGGCTGTGCGCGGATCGCGTCGATGAAAGGCACGCCCTCAGACTGCGAGCGCTGCGCCGCCGCGTAGAGCAGGCGATGCGCCTCATGCCGGCCCATAAGGCGGGTGAGCCGCATCATCACAGCCTCAGAGGCGATCAACCCCCGCGTCATTGCGAGGTTGCGGGACATTGCCTGCGGGTTGACCGCCAGGCCTTGCGCCAGCCGCGCCAGCGTCTCGGCCACCGAAGTGGCGATGATGGCGATCTCGGGCAGCAGCGTATCGGCCACGTTGGTGGCCGATGAGTCACCCTCGTCCATGCGCACCATGGTCTCCAGCGCGGCCTGGGTGCGCGTACGCAGCATGCGCGCCAGACTGACCAGCAGCAGTGCCATGGAAGGGTTGCGCTTTTGCGCCATGGTGGAACTGCCCACCTTCCCGATGTGAAAGGCTTCCGCCACTTCACCGACCTCGGTGCGCTGCAGGAAGACCACGTCCTGCGCGATCTTCTGTGCCGTGCCCGCCAGGAGGCCCAGTGCGGCCAGATAGTCGCTGGCCCGGTCATAGGACGACCGCAGCGGCATGTCGGCCGACAGCAGGCCCAGTTGCTGCGCCATCAGCGCCTGCACTGCGGGCCCGAGCGGCCCGGTGGCAGCAAAGGTGCCGATGGCGCCCCCCATGCTGGCTGGAAACGAGGAGGCAAGCCGCTCGGCAAGGCGACGGCGGCCACGGTCCAGTTCATCGACCCAGCCCGCGAGCTTGAAGCCCAGGGTCATCGGTAACGCGTGCTGGCCATGCGTGCGACCTGCCATGGGCGTGGCCTGGTGCTCCAACGCCAGCGCGGCCAATGCTGCTATGGCGGCATCCAGGTGCCCTGCCAGCAGCCTGTGGGTTCGCACCATTTGCAGTGCGCTGGCCGTGTCGAAGATGTTCTGCGTGGTCGCGCCCCAGTGGATGAAGCCAGCCGCAGGCTCACCGCACAGCTCCTCGAACCGGTGGAGCACTGGCACCAGCGGGTGTTGTGCGAAAGCGATGGCCTTTGCCAAATGCGGCAGGTCGAACAGTTCTGCCCGAGCCTGGGCAGCGATCACCGGAGCCACTTCGGCAGGTATCACCCCCAGCCCGGCCTGGGCGTGGGCCAAGGCCGCCTCCACGTCCAGCCAGGCCTGCAGAGTGGCCGAATCGCTCCAGATGGCCTTGGCAGGTGCACTGAACCAGTGACCCGTGATGAAAGATTCGAACATACCGATCGCCATGTGTGCTCCATCCATACAACTACGGGTATATCCGTAGATTGTGTTGTATTGCATTGTCCATCGAGGGCAAGCCGCATTCCAAATGCCAAGTGCCAGCGAATTTGCGACCACCCACTGATTGCATTGTATTGCATTAATAAAATTCAATACATACAATTCACATGCAACCGCCAAACCACAATCCACGGAGACAAATCCATGACACGGCATTTCCTGGCAAGCACGGCTTGCCCAACCTCTTCAGCACCCTACACCGCACTTGTGTGCGTCGCCTTGGCCAGCCTCGGGGCCTGCGGCACAGCACAGGCCCAGTCCTCGCTGACCATCTATGGCATCGTCGACCAGGGCCTGGCCCGTGCCAATGGGGGCACAACCCCCGGCGCCCTGCTACCCGGGCGCGGCGTGGCGCCACGGGTCTGGACCATGAAGGCCGGCAACACGTCGCGCCTGGGGTTCATGGGCCGCGAGGACATGGGCAGCGGTCTCTACTCGCGCTTTCAGATCGAGCACCGCTTTGCCGCTGACACGGGCGCGCCAAGCAATCCCAGCATCTACTGGCTGGGCCGCTCGGTGGTGGCAGTAGGCAGCAAGCAGTGGGGCGAGGTGTACGCGGGGCGCGAATACTCGGCTGCCTACACAGTGGCTCTCAATGCAGACCCCACATATTGGAGCTACGTGAGCCAGTTGGGCTCTGCCTACACCTATGCCAACTACACGCCAGTGGCGGCTCCCGCAGAAGCATCCAACATCCGTTGGGCAAACGCCGTAGGCTACAAATCGCCCGTGATCTCTGGCGTGAGCATGGAGATTGCAGGCGCTTTTGGCGAAGGAGTGCGCAGCAACGCCACCTCGGGCAACCTGCAGTACAAGAACGGGCCTGTATGGGTGGGCGCTGCGTTCGATCGGCTTGACTCCAGCACCCACCTGGCTCTGGTGGCAGGCGGGTACGACTTCGGCATGGTTCACACCAAGGCCAGCTACAGCCGCGCCAAAGGCGGGGTCAATGGCGATGCCACGGCCTACAGCGTGTCGGCCATGGTGCCGCTGAGTTTTGGTCGTACCTACCTCATGGTTGGGCACCTGAAACCCGCCACCCAACTCGATTCGCAGATGATCGGCGCTGGTCTTCAGTACGACCTGAGCAAACGCACATTGCTCTACACGAACCTCGGCACAGCCAAGCGCGACGGCCTCACACGCACCACAGCCATCGACTTTGGCGTGAAGCACACGTTCTGAACAGGAGTTACCACATGCAACGCAGACAACTCTTCCGTCAGGCCGCCGCGATGACGGTCCTGAGTACGGGAATCCTTGTCACCCACACCGCGCAGGCGCAGAGCGACAGCGGCAATACCAAACCCATTTCACTGATCGTGGGCTATTCCGCTGGCGGAAGCGCAGATCTTGTCGCGCGCATTGTTGCGACCGAGCTGGGCAAGCGCCTAGGCCGTACCGTCATCATCGAGAACGTGGCGGGCGCCAGCGGCATGCTGGCCGCACAGCGGGTGCTCAACGGACCGGCCGATGGCAGTCTGATCTACATGGGAGGCACCGACACAGTGGTCGTGCCCATGGTCAACCCCAAGGTCAAGCTCGACTGGGAGAATGATCTCATTCCGGTGGGGCGCATGACCACCGTCCCGATGATCTTTGCCGTGCGCAAGGCGTCTCCCTACGCCAACCTGCAAGATCTTGTCGCCGCGCTGCGCAAGGGTGGCAAGGACAGCATCAACTTCGCCACGCCGGGCATCGGGACGATGCAGCACCTGTACGGCGCGCTGATCAACAAGCAGGCGAAGGTGTCCATGCTGCACGTACCCTACCGAGGTGGCACCCACATCACCAACGACCTGGTCGGCGGACAGGTGGACAGCGCCATGTTGGTGCTATCCACGGCCATGCCATTTCTCAAGGACGGCAAGATCAGGGCGCTGTCGGTCTCCGACACCGCACGGGTGCAGCAGCTGCCTGACGTCAAGCGCATTGGAGAGGAGGAGGGGTTCTCCGGCATGGCTCTGCCATTGTGGCAAGGCCTCTTCATGAAGGCGGGCACGCCCGCCGCGACTGTGAGCGCCGCCGACAAGGCACTGCAGGAAGCGCTTGCGCAGTCCGAGCTGCGGCAGAAGCTGCAGGAAGCAGGCATTACGGTCGCCCCCTTGAACGGACCTGAATTCAAGACATTCATCAAACCGCAGGCGAAGCTGTACCGCGATATCGTGACGACATCCCAGATCACGATGGAGTGAAGTCGCGCGGCAAGCGTGGCAGAACCATGGGGCGCAGCGCGGCTCCCAACGCTCTTTTTTGCTCAGGATACCGGATTGCGAAGTGTGTGGCCCTCTCCTGGTGGTTCAGGCCCCGCACTCCTCGCAGCGTGGGCAAGACAGGCATCCCCCCGGACGGGGGATGCCGCGCAGCTGCGAACAGACAATGCCGCCCGGCCCGGTCAGCGCAAAAATTCAGGACGCATAGATCAGCGCCGCCGCCCGAGCCTCCATCGCCAGTCCCTGCCCCACGGGCCCCAGGCGCTCGGCCGTCTTGGCTTTCACATTGACTTGCCCCTCAGCGATGCCCACGGCCCGTGCAATGGCGGCGCGCATGCCGGGAATGTGCGCCGCCAGTCGCGGAGCTTGCGCGATCACGGTGCTGTCGATGTTGCCGATCTCATAGCCCGCCGCACGCACGCGCCGCGCTGCTTCGGCCAGCAGCACGCCGGAGTCGGCACCGCGAAAGGCAGCGTCGGTGTCGGGGAAATGGCTGCCAATGTCGCCCAGGGCAGCTGCGCCCAGCAGCGCATCGGTGATGGCGTGCAGCAGCACATCGGCGTCCGAGTGGCCCAGCAGCCCCGTGGGGTGGGCAATGTCCACGCCACCAATCACCAGCCGACGACCGGGCACCAGGGCGTGCACGTCCCAACCTTCACCAATCCTGAAATTCATCCGCTTGCCTTTGTTGTTGCGTGCCTTGCGGCGTTGTATTGCCTTGCGCCCCTGCCGCACTCATCCACGGCGCCGTGAGGCCGGGGTTAAAGCACTGAAGGAAACGGTTCTAGAACAGATTCTTTTTGCCCGGTGCGGTGGTCACCTGGCCCCGGTCGCCCCCAAAACGCTCCAGCGTCGTGCCGTGCGCACGCGCAGCCAGTACGGCCGCCGCCAGCGCAAAATCGTCCGGGTAGGTGACCTTGAAGTTCTGCGCCCCACCCGGCACTAGGCGCGGGTGCAGGCCCATGGCTTCCATGGCGCTGGCCTCGTCGGTCACGTTGGAACCCACCTTGTCGATGGCATCCATGAGGGGGCCGATGCGGAACATCTGCGGCGTCTGGGCCAGCCACTTGTCGCTGCGATCCACCGTGGAGGCCACACGCACGCCGCCCGGGCCGTCGATGGAGGTCTTGAGCGTGTCGGCCAGCTTGTGCGCCAGCAGGCCCCCGACACTGTCGCCAGCGCACTGGTCGATGAGGGAGTCGATCTGCTCGGACGTGACCAGGCAACGCGCGGCATCGTGCACCAGCACCCAGTCATCCGGCTGCGCGCCCCGTTCCAGCAGCGCCTTGAGGCCGCCCAGCACCGTATCGGCCCGCGTAGGGCCGCCACACTCCACCACAAAAAAGGTGGGGTGCGCATGCGTGTCCAAAAACCGGTCCCCGGGGGCCACCGCGACCAGGGTGCCCAGCAGCCGCCCTACACCGGCAAAGGCCGCGAGCGTGTGCAGCACCATCGGTTGGCCCGCCACCAGGTGGTACTGCTTGGGCAAAGGGGCTGTGGGCGGGGGCGCCGCAACTTCCACAGCCGAAAACGCAGCCACGGTCGAGGTCGATGGCGCAGCATTGCCGGAGGCGGACGCGGGGGCAGCAGCGCCCGCCGCAACAGCCCGCAAGCCCATTCCGGCACAGGGCACCAGCGCCCAGAATCGCCCATGGGCAGACAAAGGGGCGAGCGGGGGTTGGAGCAAGGGAGCAATCATGAAGCGCTCATTCTAAAATCCTCCGTTGCCCTCCGATCCAGCCCGTGCGTGTTTCGCGCCCCTGGGGATGCGGTGGGCCCAGACGACACCGTCCGCATGGAACTGCCCAAACTCTCCCCCGGAAAACGTTTCACCCTGCCCCGCCCCGTGGGCAGCGCCGATTCCCTTCTACTGGCCCGTCTGGCCGAACGTGACAAGGCAGGGGGCCGCACCACCGCCATCGTCACGGCCGACGCCACCGATGCGCAGCGGCTCATCGACGAGATGGCCTTTTTTGCGCCTGGCCTGCGCTGCGCGCTGTTCCCGGACTGGGAGACGCTGCCCTACGACACCTTCTCGCCGCACCAGGACCTGATCAGCGAGCGGCTGGCCACGCTGTGGCGCATCTCCCAGGGTGAAGCCGACGTGGTGCTGGTGCCTGCCACCACAGCGCTGTACCGCCTCGCGCCGCCCTCGTTCCTCGCGGGCTACACCTTCCACTTCAAGGTCAAGCAAAAGCTCGACGAAGCCAAGTTCAAGGCCCAGCTCACTCTGGCAGGCTACAGCCACGTGTCCCAGGTGGTCAGCCCTGGCGAATACGCGGTGCGCGGCGGGCTGATCGACCTGTTCCCCATGGGCTCGCTGGTGCCCTACCGCGTGGACCTGTTCGACAACGAGATCGACAGCATCCGCACCTTCGACCCGGACAGCCAGCGCAGCCTGTACCCCGTGCCCGAAGTGCGCCTGCTGCCCGGCCGCGAGTTCCCCATGGACGACGACGCGCGCGCGAAATTCCGCAGCCGCTGGCGCGAGATGCTCGAAGGCGACCCGACCAAGAGCCGCATCTACAAGGACATGGGCGCGGGCGTGGCCACGGCCGGCATCGAGTACTACCTGCCGCTGTTCTTCGACGAAACGGCCACCGTGTTCGACTACCTGGGCGGCGAGGCCACGGTGGTGCTGCATGGCGACCTGGAGCCCGCGTTCCAGCGCTTCTGGCAGGACACCAAGGACCGCTTTCGCCTGGTGCAGGGCGATCCCGAACGGCCTGCTCTGCCACCCGAGGCGCTGTTCCTCTCGGCCGACCAGTTCTACACGCGCGCCAAGGAGCATGCGCAGCTGTCCATCCGCCCCGGGGTAGAGGACATTGCCGACAACCCCCACTTCCAGAAGCTCGGCGACCTCTCGGTGGTGCGCGGGGCAGAGGACCCGCTGGCGCGCCTGCACACCCACCTCCGCAACACCCAGCACCGGGTGCTGCTGCTGGCCGAGAGCGATGGGCGGCGCGAGAGCCTGCTCGACTTTCTGCGCGCCAGCGGCGTGAGCCCACCGGCCTTCGACTCGCTGGCCGAGTTCCAGGGCACAGCCGACGAAAAGGTGGGCATCGCCACCGCGGGCCTCACCGTGGGCTTCAGCTGGATCGAGGACGGCATCGACTTCGTCTCCGAGACCGAGCTGTTTGCCGCAGGCCCCACCACGCGCCGGCGCAAGAAGCAGGAGCAAGTGAGCGATGTCGAGGCACTGATCAAGGACCTGGCCGAGCTGAACGTGGGCGACCCGGTGGTGCACAGCCAGCACGGCATCGGGCGCTACCGCGGCCTGGTCAACATGGACGTGGGCAACAAGAACCCCGACGGCACGCCCGCCATGCAGGAGTTCTTGCACCTCGAATACGCCGACAAAGCGGTGCTGTATGTGCCCGTGAGTCAGCTGCAGCTCATCAGCCGCTACACCGGCGTGAGCGCCGACGAGGCGCCGCTGCACAAGCTGGGCAGCGGCCAGTGGGAAAAGGCCAAGCGCAAGGCCGCCGAACAGGTGCGCGACAGCGCGGCCGAGCTGCTCAACATCTACGCCCGCCGCGCGCTACGCCAAGGCCATGCCTTCCGCTACAGCCCGCAAGACTACGAGACCTTTGCCAACGACTTCGGCTTTGAAGAAACAGCCGACCAGAACGCCGCCATCCACGCGGTGATCCAGGACATGATCAGCCCCCGCCCCATGGACCGCCTGGTCTGCGGCGATGTGGGCTTCGGCAAGACCGAGGTGGCGCTGCGCGCGGCCTTCGTGGCCGTCACGGGCGGCAAGCAGGTGGCCTTCCTCGCGCCCACCACGCTCTTGGCCGAGCAGCACTACCAGACGCTGGTGGACCGCTTCAGCAAATGGCCGGTGAAGGTGGCCGAGGTCTCGCGCTTTCGCTCGGGCAAGGAGATCACCGCCGCCATCAAGGGCATCGGCGACGGCACGGTGGACATCGTGGTGGGCACGCACAAGCTGCTCAGTGAATCCACCAAGTTCCACAACCTGGGCCTCTTGATCATCGACGAGGAGCACCGCTTCGGCGTGCGCCACAAGGAGCAGATGAAGGCCCTGCGCGCCGAGGTGGACGTGCTCACGCTCACGGCCACGCCCATCCCCCGCACGCTGGGCATGGCGCTCGAAGGGCTGCGCGACCTCTCGGTCATCGCCACCGCGCCGCAGCGACGCCTGGCGATCAAGACCTTTGTGCGCAACGAGGGCACGGGCGTGATCCGCGAGGCCGTGCTGCGCGAACTCAAGCGCGGCGGCCAGGTCTACTTCCTGCACAACGAGGTGGAGACCATCGAGAACCGCCGCCAGAAGCTCGAAGAGATACTGCCCGAGGCCCGCATCGCCGTGGCCCACGGCCAGATGCCCGAGCGCGAACTGGAGCGCGTGATGCGCGACTTCGTGGCCCAGCGCTACAACATCCTCCTGTGCTCGACCATTATCGAGACCGGGATCGACGTGCCCACCGCCAACACCATCATCATGAGCCGCGCCGACAAGTTCGGCCTGGCGCAGCTGCACCAGCTGCGCGGGCGCGTGGGCCGAAGCCACCACCAGGCGTACGCCTACCTCATGGTGCCCGACGTGGAAGGACTGACCAAGCAAGCGCAGCAGCGGCTTGAAGCCATCCAGCAGATGGAAGAACTGGGCAGCGGCTTCTACCTGGCCATGCACGACCTGGAGATCCGCGGCGCGGGCGAGGTGCTGGGCGAGAACCAGAGCGGCAACATGCTGGAGGTGGGCTTTCAGCTGTACAACGAGATGCTCAACGAAGCCGTCAAGGCGCTCAAGGCCGGCAAGGAGCCGGACCTGCTGTCGCCCCTGTCCGTGACCACCGACATCAACCTGCACGCCCCCGCCCTGCTGCCCGACGACTACTGCGGCGACGTGCACCTGCGCCTGTCGTTCTACAAGAAGCTGGCCACGGCCAAGAACCCCGACCAGATCGACGGCCTGCTCGAAGAGATCGTGGACCGATTCGGCAAGCTGCCGCCGCAGGCCCAGACCCTCATCGACGTGCACCGCCTGCGCGTGCTGAGCCAGCCCTACGGCGTGGTCAAGGTGGATGCGGCCCCTGGCGTCATCAACATCACCTTCAAGCCCCAGCCGCCCATCGACCCGATGCGCATCATCGAGCTGATCCAGAAAAACAAGCACATCAAGCTGGCGGGCAACGAGAAGCTGCGCATCGAGCGCGAGCTGAAAGAACCCAAGGACCGGGCACAGATGGTGCGGGACATCTTGCGCAGCCTGGGGCAGCCACTGGTGGTTGCTTGATTTTTAATGAAATTGGCCTCCAGCGCTTATCTGGAAAGCGCTAGTAGCTATTAATAGCATAGCGAACAGAACCATGTGGCTGGAAGCCGCCCTCGCCCTCGTCGCTCTGGTTACCGCTCTGGCGGCCCGTCCCTGGCGCATGCTGGCCAACCGCAAGCCTCTGGCACACGAGACGCAGGGCGCGCCGTCTGCGCTGTGGACGCCACTGCTCGCCACGCTGGTCTTCCTGCCCTGGCTGTGGGCCCTGCCCACACTGCACGCCATGCCGCTGCAGCTGCAATGGTCGGGCGCCTGCCTGGTGGTGCTGATGCTGGGCTGGCCGCTGGCGATCCCGGTGCTGATGGGCGTGGGCATCGTGGCCAGCCTGATCTCCCCAGCGATGGCCTGGGCCGATGCGCTGGGTGCCACGGTGTGGCTGGGCGTGGTGCCCGCCACGCTGGGGCTGGGCCTGGGTGCGCTGCTGCGGCGCTACACGGGCACCAAACCGTTTGTCTATGTGCTGGGCCGTGCGTTTCTGGGCACCGTGGTCTGTGTGTTTGCAGCGGGCGTCCTCTCGCAGTGGAGCGGCCACCTGCTGCCCGGCGTGGGCGATGAGCTGTCGCTGGTGGCGCGCTGGCTGATGGCCTGGGGCGATGGGTTTGTCACCGGCATGCTCGCGGCGATTTTTGTGGCCTTCAAGCCCGAGTGGCTGGCCACATGGTCGGACCGGCTGTACTTGCCCCGGCCGGACTGAGCCTCGGCTGCTGCAGCGATGGTTGACACAGCGCAAGGGGTATCCGCCTTTGCAGCGCGATAGTGGACATCACACCAACAAGGAGTGCCCCACCATGAAGCTGCTGAACGATCTTTTCTCTACCGACTACGGGCTGATGAGCATCATTGGCATCGGGTTCATGCTGTGCATGGCCGCGTTTTTCCTGCGCATGTTCCTGGTCAAGATGAACGAACCACCTACGCCCAACCCCGCCACCGCCGGGCGCACGGGCAACGGCAAGAGCCTGCCGCCTTCGCGCTGATCCGGCCCGCACGGTCTGAGCGCCGTAGCCCGGCACGGGGAAGCCGAGGAGGCGATGCGATTGCGGGCTGTAGCCCTTAAAAAACCGCTCCCACGTTCTGCCATGGTCCACGGCCCGTTGCCGACAAACTCCAGCGCGCAGTGCATGCCGCCCTTTTCGACCCGGACACCCAAGCCAAGCTTGCCGCCAGCGGCACAAGCGTCTTAGCCCAGCGCCAGACTGTCCGCATCGAACGACGGTGGTCGCAAAAGGTCCTCGTCGATGCCCATCACTTTGCTGGCGCGCTCCAGGGCCTGCCACAGGGGCGCAGGCATCTGCAGTATTTCTTCGGGAGAGGCTGACTGCGCAATCCATGCGCTGATGTCAACGTGCTGCTCGGCGGTGAGCAAGTCCAGGTGCAGCATTTCGTCAATGGTCTTCATCGGTGGTCTATCGGTAGCGGGTCTTGCTGGCGAGGGCACCTGCTGGTGCTGGGAAGTGGAAGCCCAAGGCTACCTGACAACCATCAACATGCGGCCGAGAGCGCCAATATCAACCGGGGCACGCCGAGCCCCCGGCGCTCGGGAAACGCGACCATCCAGCCCTGATCATGGAAGAAACTGGCCAGAGCCGGGCTGGTCACCGTGGCGCTGAACCTGGTAGCTTCATTGCCGATGGTCGCGCAAAGCCGAAACGCTACTCCCCGCGCCCCCGCACCTGCGCCCTGAACCCCCAGTTGTTCTCCAGCCCCACATTCACCGCCTTCCCGCCGTCCTCGAATTTCAGCGTGACCACGGTGACCTCGCCATCCGCCACCGAGCGCGAGATGAGCTGAAAGGTCTGCGCATCAAGCCAGTGGCCCTTGATGGCGATGACCGCATGGGGTCCCTGCTGCACGGTGCGGTACTTCCCATCCAGGCCCAGCGGGCCGGCAACCGGCTCGCGCGGCAAATCGGGGCGGCTGCTGTCGAAGGTGACCTCATAGCGCGGGTTGGCAGGCGTGAGATCCAGCACCAGGCGCTGGATGCCCATGCCGTTGCGCTCCAGCAGCCAGGCCTTGCGCGAAACGGTGGCGGCCAGTTCGGGCGTGGTGGTGGGGATGGCGCTGGGCTTTTCCACCCCGGCGTCGCGGATACGGGCGGCCAGATGGTCCTGCCCGGCAGCGTCAGCAGGCAGGGGCTCGCGCGAGCGCACGGCGGCGGTGATGTGGTCGATGAACAGGGGCAGCGGGTAGTGGCGCCGGCCGGTCACGGCGACGACCACGTCGAGGTCGGGCAGCACCACGATGAGCTGGCGGTTGAAGCCGGCCGTGAAATACGCGCGCTTGGACGGGATGCTCCACCAGCCGTTGGCGTACTTGAAGGCGGGCGCACCGTTGCTGGTGCCAAAGCCCATGTCCACCACGGGATTGAAGACCTGCTCCACCCAGGCAGCGGGCAGCAGCTGGCGGCCGTTCCACTGGCCCATGCGCAGGTAGAGGTAGCCGATGCGCGCCATGTCGCGCGGGTGCAGGTACAGGCCCCAGCCGCCGACCTCCAGGCCCTGCGGGTCCTTGCGCCAGCGGACGTCGGTGATGCCCAGGGGGCCGAACAGGCGTTTTTGCGCATAGGCCAGGGTGCTGCCGCCGGTCTTGTGCGCCAGGATGGCCGAGAGCAGATGGGTGTTGCCACTGTTGTAGTTGAAGCCCGTGCCGGGCGCCTGGGCCATGGGCCGGTCGAGCACAAAGCCCTGCCAGTCGCGCGTGCGGGTCAGCTGCAGCATGGTCTCGGGCACGGCGTCGCTGAGCGGCTCGATCCAGTTCAGGCCCGAGGTCATGTCCAGCAGGTGGCCCACGGTCATGGCCTTCTTGGCTGCGTCGACATTGGCAACCTTGCGGTCGGCAAAGAAGTCGAGCACAGGCGCGTCGCGCGAGGCGATCAGCCCGTCCTGGATGGCCATGCCGGTGAGCGTGGCGACGACACCCTTGGTGGTGGAGTTGACGGCATGCTTGAGCCCCTCGCGGTACGGGGCATAGAAGGCCTCGGCCACCAGGCTGCCCTGTCGGGTGACGAGCAGGCTGTCCATGCCCTGCGCTGCACCAAAGTCGACGAGCTTGGCCAGCGCCGCGGAGTCCATGCCCTGCGCCTCGGGCGTGCTTTCTGCCCAGTCGTCAGCAGGCCAGATAGCGGCGAGAGGGGCTTCGGCAGCCGATGCAGCGGGGGATGCGGCAGGTGATGCGGGGGCCGCTGCATCCTGCGCTACCGCTGGGGTAAAAGGCACCGCCGCGCTAGCCAGCAGTGCGGCCGTGGCCTGCCTTCGGTTGATCCATGTCGCGGAGTCTTTCTCTCCCGCGTTGCCGTCTGTGTGCATGGCCATCGTCAGTACCCTCAGTGCATGTTGTGCAGAAATCATATGCGCCCATGGGCACTTACTACACATCGTCCGCATCCCAGGCAAACCCAAGAGCTGGAAGCAACCTCTCTCGGCCGCGAGCCGCAGAATTTATGCCCTGCGGGGCGATACGGTTTGGGGCTGTCGAGTACGCAGGCGCGGGCGATACCATTGCAGGTTGTGCTCCCCCAAAAAAAACGACTCCCACGTTCTGCCATGACCCACGCTATCGAATTCGCGCCCGGCCTTGTTGTCCAGGGCATTGAAGCCCCCCTGTCCCTGTCGAGCTACAAGCTCATCGCGTTTGACATGGACTCCACCCTCATCAACATCGAGTGCGTGGACGAGATCGCCGACGCCGCAGGCCGCAAGGCCGAGGTGGCCGCCATCACCGAAGCGGCCATGCAGGGCATCATCACCGACTACAAAGAGAGCCTGCGCCAGCGAGTGGCCCTGCTCAAGGGCGTGACGGTGCAGCATATGGAACAGGTGTTCACAGAGCGCCTGCGCTTCAACCCTGGCGCCCAAGAGCTGATCACCGCCGCCAAGGCGGCGGGCCTGACGACGCTGCTGGTCTCTGGCGGCTTCACCTTTTTTGCCGACCGCGTGAAGGCCGGGCTGGGCATTGATTTCGCCCGCTCCAACATGCTCGAAGTGCAAGATGGCCAACTCACCGGCCGCATGGTGGACCAGGCGTGGGGCGACATCTGTGATGGCGCCGAAAAGCGCCGCACGTTGCTGGAAGTGGCCTCGCTCATGGGCATCTCGCCCCAGCAGGCGATTGCCGTGGGCGATGGCGCCAACGATCTGCCGATGATGGGCGCGGCGGGCCTGTCGGTGGCCTACCACGCCAAGCCCGCCGTGCGCGCGCAGGCCAAGGTGGCCATCAACCAGGGCGGGCTCGACCGGCTGCTGGAAGTGCTGCGCTGATTCGCAACACCACAGCCCCGCCATGCTGAAGGCCCTTGCCACCCGTGCCGCGCAGTCCTTGCGCAAAAGCTGGAGGCAGCACCTGACGACCCTCGCGCTCGCCTGGGTCGCCATCGTGGCGGTAGACACCTGGCGCACGCGCGACCTGCCTCAGGGCCCTGCGCCCGATGTGGCGCTGGTGATGGCCCCCAGCGCTGGCGCCACCGCCCCCACCACCCTGGCCCAGTGGCGCGCGCAGCACCCCGGCCAGGCCGTGGCCGTGCACTTCTGGGCCGAATGGTGTTCCATCTGCAAGCTGGAAGAGCCCAGCATCGCCAGCCTGTCCGCCGACTGGCCCGTGCTGGGTGTGGCCATGCAGTCGGGCAACGCCGAAAAGGTGGCCCAGGTGCAGCGCCAGCGCAGCATGGTCTGGCCTACGGCGGTGGACCCGCAGGGCACCCTGTCACGCAGCTGGGGCGTGCGCGCCGTGCCCGCGCTGGTGGTCATCGACGCGCACGGCCAAGTGCGGTTCGCCACCTCGGGCTACACACCCGAATGGGCCATGCGCCTGCGGCTGTGGTGGGCGCAGACCATGCCGCAGTGGAAAGCATTGCTTCCAAAACAATAGCTGTTTGCGCTTTATGGACGAGCGCAGACGGCCATTTTGACCACTATTTTTTGCTCCACCGGGCGCCCTATGCCCTGATGCGCCCCGCGCTGCATGTGGCGCAAATCTTCAAGACCCGCCACCCCCGTCCTTTGCACACTGGCCCCGTCACACCCACGGAGGCCATATGCACATCACCCTGAACCAACAAACCCAGCCGGTGCCCCCCGGCTGGGAGGACGAACCCCTGCTTTGGCTGCTGCGCGAGCCACTGGGCCTCACGGGCACCCGCTTTGGCTGCGGCATGGGCCAATGTGGCGCCTGCACCGTGCTCATCGACGGCGTAGCGCAACGCGCCTGCCTGCACACCGCACGCGGGCTGCAAGGGCGCGCCGTCACCACCATCGAGGGGCTGGCGGCGCCCGACGGAACGCTGCACCCCGTGCAACAGGCCTGGCTGGACCTGCGCGTGCCCCAGTGCGGCTATTGTCAGAGCGGCCAGATCATGGGCGCCGTGGCCTTGCTGCGCGCCACGCCCCGCCCGAGCAATGCACAGATCGACGCCGCCATGTCGGCCCACCTGTGCCGCTGCGGCACGCAGCACAGGGTGCGCGCGGCCATCCACCAGGCTGCTGAGGGTGCGAAGTCATGAAGCGCCGCCAGTTTTTGGCAGCGGCAGGCGCCGGGGTACTCACCGTCACGCTGGCGGGCTGCAGCCTGGTGCCGGTGATCCCCAAGCGCCCCACCTCCACCGCCAATGACGCGCTGGGCTGGATACGGCATGAAAACGGCCGCTACACCCTGTGGCTGCCCAGCGCCGAAATGGGCCAGCAGATCAGCGCCGCAATGCAAGGCCTGGCCGCTGCCGAGCTGGGCGTGCCGCCCGCACAGGTGCATCTGCAACTGCCCAGCACCCGCCACATCGCCCGCGTGCGCGCCACTGTAGGCAGCGCCAGCGTGCAGGACTTTGCCCTGCCCCTGGCGCGCGCCTGCGCCACGCTGCGCGAGGCCCTGGCGCAAGGCCAGACCACGGGCACGCTGGCCGCGCGCGACATTGCGCCCAGCGCGCTGCGCAGCCTGCAGCCGCGCACCGGGGCGGCCAAAACAACGCCTGCGGCACCGGGCCAGCTGCACGCCCTCGTCACCGGCCAGCCGCTGTTTGCGGGCGACACGCGCCTGCCCGGCCTGCTCTATGGCCGCGTGCTGCGCGCACCGGTGTCGGCCGAAATCACCTCACGCCCGCAAGCGTGGGATGAGACGGCCGCCCGCGCCGACCCAGCCTGCGTGGCCGTGGTGCAGCACCCGCGCCTCGCGCGGATGGGCAGCCTGGGCCTGGGCATCGTGGCGCGCACGCCCTCGGCGCTCGACCGCATCGAGGCCGCGCTGGCCGTGCAATGGCAGGTGGAAGATGGCAGCGCATTCGAGCAGGCCGCCATCGACGAGCGCATCGACATCGACACCCACCTGCGCCGGGGCGCGCTGCAGCACCGGCTGCGCACGGACGACCTGCCCACAGACACAGCATGGACGCTGGACCTGCGCATGGACGTGCCCCTGGCCGCCCACGCGCCCATCGAGCCGCGCAGCGCAACGGCGCACTGGCTGGCCGCCGCAGACCAAGGCATCGCCCTGAAGGTATGGGCGGGCACCCAAGACCTGTTCTACATGCGCGACGTGCTCGCTCGCCAGCTGGGCCTGGATGCCGAACGTATCGAGGTGCAGGCCTGCCGCATCGGCGGCGGCTTTGGCGGCCGCACGCTGTGCACGGTGGAGCTGGAGGTCGCCGTGCTCGCCCAGGCTGCAGGGGCACCCGTCAAGGTGCAATGGAGCCGCGCGCAGGAGTTTGCCCAGGGCTTCCAGCGCCCGCCCTCCAGCCACCGTGTGCGGGCCCGCGTGCAAGGCGGGCGCATCACGCACTGGTGGCATGCGCTGGCCAGCAGCCACATCCTGTTCACACCCGCCGCCATGCCGGTGTGGATGCAGACCCTGGCCGACCTGGCGGGCGACAGCGGCGTGGCGCGCGGCGCACACATGCCGTACGACGTGCCCCAGCAGCGCATCGAGTTCACCGCCCAGCGCCTGCCCGTGCACACCGGCCCCTGGCGCGGCCTGGGCGCGGGGCCCAACACCCTGGTGGTGGAAAGCGCCATGGACGAATGCGCGCGCCACGCAGAGGCAGACCCATTGGACTGGCGCCTGCAGCACGCCACCGATGCACGCCTGGCCCATGTGCTGCGCCGCGCCGCCGCTGATGCCCGCTGGCCAGAGCGCCCCGCCAGCGACGCCACCACACTGCGCGGGCGCGGCATCGCGGGCGGCATCTACAAGGGCGCGAGCTACGCCGCCGCCGTGGCCGATGTGGAGGTGCAACGCGCCACCGGGCAGGTGCGCGTGGTGGCGCTGTGGTGCGCGCACGACTGCGGCCTGGTGCTGCAGCCTGACGGCGTGCGCGCACAGACCGAGGGCAACCTCGTGTGGTGCCTGGGCATGGTGCTGCACGAGCAGCTGCCCGTGGCCCGTTCGGGCGTGGCAGCGGCCAGCTTTGCCGACTACCCGCTGCCACGCATGGGCAACATTCCGCCGCTGCATGTGCACCTGATCGACAGCAGCGCGCCGCCCACCGGTGCCGGAGAAACCGCCATGGTGGCCGGGGCTGGAGCGATCGCCAACGCGCTGCGCGACGCCACCGGCGTGCGTTTTGCCCGCCTGCCGGTGCGCAGCGCGGATGTGCTGCGGGCCTTGAGCACGCGGGACTAGGGATGTCCTGCATAACTCCCTGCGGTCCGTGATAGCGCGGCCTCGGGCGATCCGCTGCGTTGCTTTTCTTGCCAATAGCCAGGCTATTGGCTGCGAAAAGACGCCTTGCGGCCCATCCCGATCCGCACTACCACCGACTCGCGCGGGTTATGCAGGACATCCCTAGCGGGGCAGCACCAACGGCACAATCCGCCCATGCAAGACTTTGCCAGCGCCGCCATGGTCCGCCTGCTGGTGCGCGCCATGGCCGCGCACGTCCTGGTGCCGCCACCGCCCCCACCGGGTGCCGACGGGCTGGCCGCCAGCCATGTGCCCCTGGCCTACAAACGCAGCGTGGTCGAAGCCGTGCTGCATCAGGGCGGCCTGGGCACGCTGCTGCAGCTGGCGCAGCGGGTGGAACTGCTGGCGGGGGACCCGGTACACCGCGCCCTGCTGGGTGCGGCCAGCGTGCCTGAGCTGCTGACGCGCTGGCAGCGGCTGGAGCGGTATGTGCATTCGCGCCACCAGGTCAGCGTCACCGCCAGCGCCCCGGGCACGCTGGCACTGCGCCACCACGCGCGCCCCGGTGTGCCGGAAGAACCCCACCCCACCGAAAGCCTGGCCGTGCTTGGTGTGCTGGTGGGTGCCAGCCAGGCCCTGGGCATGCGCGGGTTGCGGGTGGAGATCGGCGCGCCCGAGGCCGCAGGCCACCGCGTGAACCTGCGGATGGAAGCCCCAGCCACCACCCCAGCCGAACTGCACGCCCAACTGGCACCACTGGCCGCACGCAGGTTGCTGGGTCATTGGACCTTGCACTGGGAACCTCACGACAGCAACGCGTCCACCCCCCCCACCCAGCAGCCCCAGCCCGCCACCCACCTGTGCGACGCACTGCCCTGGCCGACGCTAGCGCACCAGCTGGCGCGCCATGTGCTGCACGACCCGGCCGCGCAGCACACGGTGGATGCACTGGCCCGGCACACCGGCCTGGCCCGCCGCAGCCTGCAGCGGGCGCTGACCGACATCGGCCTGAGCTGCCGCCACATCGTGACCGAGGCTCGCGCGCGCGTGGCCGCGCAATGGCTGCTGGAGAGCCCCCACGGCCTCGCAGAAATCGGGTTTGCGTGCGGTTTTTCCGACCAGCCCCACTTCACACGCGAATTTGCACGCCATGTGGGCCTGACCCCGGCGCGCTACCGGCAGGCATTTGCAGTCAGAGGCATGCAAGGGTCGGATTAACTATCAATTTGATAGCAAAAATTCGATATCTATCGAGCGCAATGGGCCATTTTTATTCAATATTTTCGGCTTTGGAGGGCAACCCGGCCACGGGTGCGCGCTTGCGCATGGCGCCGCCGCCCTGGGGCAGCGCCACCGTGGGCAGCAGGGCGCGTGCAGCCGACCCACCCGCAGCGGCCGGTGCCATCAGGTCGGCCAGCGTCACGCTGTCCAGCACCGCCAGGTAGGCCTGCATGGCCTGCCACAGCACGCCCTTGAGGCGACAGTGGTTGCTCAGGCGGCACTGGTTGGTGCCGGGGTCAAAACATTCCACCAGGTTGAAGTCGGTCTCGGTGGCACGCACCACGGCACCGATGTTGATGGCCGACGCCGGCACCATCAGCCGCATGCCACCGCCCCGCCCGCGCGTGGTCTCCAGCAGCCCCTGGGCGGCCAGCTGCTGCACGATCTTCATCAAGTGGCTACGCGAGATGCCGTAGCCCTCGGCCACCTCGATGATCGTTACAGGTTGCTCGCGGCCTTCGGTGGCTGCGCAGTACATGAGCACGCGCAGCGTGTAGTCGGTCCATTGGGTCAGGCGCATGGTTTTTGCCGCAGGTCAATTGAAAGAGGTATGCAGGACGAATTTTATTGAATAAAATATTCACATCAAATGAATCTTTAAAAGGACCGCCATGAATGCCCGCGTTGACCACCTGGAAGCAGCCTCCGCCCACCCCGCCCCGCTCAGCGCCGACCAGCAGATCGGCCAGATCGCGGTGCAACTGCCCGGGGCCACGGCGGTTTTTCGGCGGCTCAAGCTCGACTTTTGCTGCGGCGGCCAAGTGAGCCTGTCCAAGGCGGCTGCCGACAAGGGGCTGGACGCGAACGCCGTGCTGGCCGAGCTGGCGGCCCTGCAACGCAGCGACGCCGTGCCCGAAGCCGCATCGCCCAGCGCGCTCATCGACCACATCCTGGCGCGCTACCACGAGGTGCACCGCCAGCAGCTGCCCGAGCTGATCCGCATGGCCCGCCGCGTGGAGGCCGTGCACCGCGACAACCCCCATGTGCCCGCCGGGCTGGCCGACCACCTGGAAACCATGCACGAAGAGCTGCTCTCGCACATGCTCAAGGAAGAGCAGGTGCTGTTCCCCATGCTCAAGAGTGGCGGCAACCCCTTTGTGGGCCAGCCCATCGGCATGATGCGCGCCGAACACGTGGACCACGGCGAAGCGTTGGACAAGCTCAACGCCCTGACCAACGACGCCACGCCCCCCCAAGGCGCCTGCAATACCTGGCGCGCGTTGTATGCAGGCATTGCCCAGCTGGGCGATGACCTCATCAACCACATCCACCTGGAGAACAACGTGCTGTTTCCGGCGTTCGAAGCCGGAGCAGCGCCCTCGTCGCAAGGTTGCGGTCCGTCAGGCTGCGCCTGCAGCGGCGGGGGCACACTGCAGGCATGAACCTGCAAACGCGCTCATCCGATGGCCCCGGGGGCCACGCCCCACCCAGCGTGGAAAGCATCACGCGGCTGGTGCATGGTTTTTATGGCGATGTGCGCCAGGACCCGCTGCTAGGGCCCGTGTTTGAAAAGGCCCTGCACGGCCAGTGGGACACCCACCTGCAGCGGCTGGTGGACTTCTGGAGCACGGTGGCACTGGGCACGCGCAGCTTCAAGGGCGACGTGTTTGGCAAACACATGGCGCTGGAGGGCGTGACTCCCGCCCACTTTGCCGCCTGGGTGGGGCTGTGGCAGCAGCACACCAGCCGCCTGTTTGCCCCCGAGGTGGCGCACGACCTGCAGGTGGCGGCGCATGGCATTGCGCGCAATCTGTTCCGGGGCTACTTTGGCAGCGACCCGGGGTTTGTGCCGCCGCGCAGCGGGCACAGCGAGCACGGCGGCGAGCGCTGAGCCCAGGCCTTGGCCAGGGTCTTTGCGCCAGGGCTACTTCTTCTTGTCGCCCGGTGTGAAGAACAGCGCCAGGCCCACCGCGATCAGCGCCACCGGCCACCACACCCGCAGCAGCTCGCGCAGGCTGATGCTGATCAGCCCCAGATTGGTCAGCAGAAAAAATACGCCCAGTACGACCAGAACAATCGCAGCGATATGGCCCTTCATGTGCATTCCCTCGGAGTAGTTGTGTATCTGGGCGCGATTATGGCGGGCCGGACAGCCGCGCCCCCAGGTGGTCCACAAACACACGCACCTTGGGGGACAAATGCCTGCTGGATGGCCACAACGCGCGGAACTGGCGGCTGGGGCCCATGTCCTGCTCCAGCACACTGACCAACCGGCCATCGGCCAGCGCATCACGCACCAGAAAGTCGGGCAGACAGGCAATCCCGAGCCCGCGCAACGTGGCGCCCAGAACCGCCTCGATGTTGTTGCAGGCAAGTACGGTGCGCAGGCGCGGCTCGGCGCTGGCCACGCCCTCGCGCCAAGGCCATTCGAGCAGCTTGCCGGAGTCCGGATGGCGAAACCGCACGCAGGCGTGCTGTTCCAGATCGCGCATGGCCGCAGGCGTGCCATGGCGCGTCAGGTAGGCCGGGGCTGCGCATAACAGCAGCCGAAAGGCCTGCAACGGGCGCGAGACAAGGCGGGAGTCGCGCAGGTCACCGCTGCGGATGGCCACGTCAATGCCCTCGTCGATCAGATCGACCGCGCGGTCGCTGAAATTGATGTCCAGTTCCACCTCTGGGTGGCGGGTCAGAAACTCCGGCACCAGGGGGATCAAGAAGTGGTAGCCCACGATGGGCGCGCTCACCCGCAACCGCCCACGGGGGGCCTCGCGCGACAAGGACAGCATGGCCTGCGCATCGTCCAGGTCATCCAGGATGCGCCTGCAGCGTTCGTGAAACAGATGTCCCTCTGCCGTGAGCTGGATTCGCCGGGTACTGCGCTGCAAGAGCCGCACACCCACCTCCTGCTCCAGCCGCGCCACGCCCTTGCCCACGGCAGACGCGGATATCGCGAGCGCCCGTCCTGCCGCCACAAAGCTGCCAAGTTCCGCCGTTTTGACAAAGGCCAACATGCCGCTGAGCTTGTCCATCTGCCCTCACGTGATTGTTTGATGCGGTCAATTCAAGCGAATTTGTCCGCAATGAAAGGAGTGGGAGCTACTTTTTCCACCATTCAGGCCAGTTTAACCTTTGCCAAGTCCACAAAACCCGCACCATGCCCACTCCGTTGTTCATTCGCGCCGCAGTCGGCAGTCCCTGCGCTGCCCACGACTCGCTGCTTGGCCTGCAAGCTGAATACCTGGCCTGGGTACACGGCGAGATGGCGCGGTGCTTTCCCGCCCTTCCCACCCGGGATGCGGGACGGCCCCACGCTGAAGGCAACGCCGACGTGATTCAGGCGCTCTACGCCGGGCGCACACCGGGCAGCGTTTTCTATCTGATGGAGGTAGATGGCGAAGCCGCCGGCATGTGCGGCCTACGCAGCCTGGGCGGCGACACCGCCGAGATCAAGCGCCTGTATGTCCGCCCTGCCTACCGGGGCATGCAGCTCGGGTCGTCCGCACTGCGCAGGCTGCTCGCCGACGCCCGTCTTTGGGGATACACCCGCATCTGCCTGGACACCGCCTTGTTCATGCAGGCCGCGCACCGTCTGTACGAAGCCCACGGCTTTACCGACTGTGCAGCCTACGAAGGCACCGAGGTGCCCGCCGCCCTGCAGGGCCAATGGCGCTTCATGCACCGCGCCATCACCCACCCTTGCCCATGAAAACGCTCTCCGCACGGCATGCCAGGCGCGCAGTCCTGGCAGCCATACTGCTCCTGCTGCCCCTGGTGCTGCAAAGCCTCGGACACCACTGGGTGCGTGTCGCAGACACCAGCCTGCTGTACGTGATGCTGGCGCTGGGCCTGAACGTCGTGGTGGGCTATGCGGGCCTGCTGGACCTGGGCTACGTCGCCTTCTACGCCCTGGGCGCCTACCTGTTCGCGCTGCTGACCTCGCCGCACCTTACCGACCACTTTGCCTGGATCGCGGCGCTGTTCCCGCAAGGGCTGCACACCCCCTGGTGGGTGACCATCCCGCTGGGCGCGGCGCTGGCCGCCATCCTGGGCATGCTGCTGGGGGCGCCCACGCTGAAGCTGCGCGGTGACTACCTGGCGGTGGTCACGCTGGGCTTTGGCGAGATCGTGCGCCTGCTGGTCATCAACCTGGGCCACCCGGTCAACATCACCCACGGCGCCCAGGGCCTGGGGCTGATTGACCCGGTCCGCATCCTGGGAGTGGACCTGGGCCAGCCCCTGGTCGTAGCAGGCCACGAAGTAGCCTCCGTCACCCTCTACTACTACCTGTTCCTGACTCTGGTGCTGATCACCATCGTGATTTGCCAGCGCCTTCAGGATTCACGCATTGGCCGCGCTTGGATGGCCATCCGCGACGACGAGACTGCCGCGCGGTCCATGGGCATCAATACCCGCAATCTCAAGCTGCTCGCTTTTGGCGTGGGGGCCAGCTTTGGCGGAATCACCGGTGCCATGTTTGCTGCTTTCCAGGGCTTTGTTTCGCCCGAAGCCTTCAGCCTGAACGAGTCCGTGCTCATCGTGGCCATGGTGGTGTTTGGGGGCATGGGCCATATCCCTGGAGTGGTGTTGGGCGCCGTGCTACTCGCGGCCCTGCCCGAAATGCTGCGCTACGTGGTCGGCCCTTTGCAGGCCGCGACCAACGGGCAGCTGGACGCCGGCGTGGTGCGCCCGCTGCTGATTGCGCTGGCGATGATCGTCACCATGCTGTGGCGCTCCAGTGGACTGTGGCCTGCACCCGACAAGGCACAAGCACCCGGATCAACCGGGCACAGCAGGTGACTTGCGGATCAGGCCTCTGCAGCACCGGCCCCTCGCAACGGCTTGAGCAGATCCGAGAGCCCATTGTGGTCAATCTCGTGCATCAGCGCCAGCAATTGCCCCAGCTCGCCTTTGGGAAAGCCCTCGCGCGCAAACCAGTTCAGGTAGTTGCCGGGCAAATCGGCCAACAGCGTGCCTTTGTATTTGCCGTAGGGCATCTCGGTGGTGACCAGACGCTGCAATTTTTCCGAGTCCATGGGACAGCCCTCCTCAGCCGCCTGCCCGCTTGACCTTGTGGCCCAGCTTTTGCAGTGCGGCCATCACGCGCTCCACATGGTCGCCCTGCACTTCGATCACGCCGTCTTTCACCGTGCCGCCACTGCCGCAGGCGGCTTTGAGCTGCTTGCCCAGCTGCTCCAGTGCGGCCGCGTCCACCAGCACGCCCTTGACCAGGGTCACAGCCTTGCCGCCCCGGCCCTTGGTTTCACGCGACACCCGCACGATGCCATCTCCGGTGGGCAAAGGTTTGTTCTGATGGCAGGTACACTGCGCCACGGGCTGGCGGCAGCCGGGGCACATGCGGCCGGACTCGGTGGAATACACCAGGCCGCCCAGGTCAGCCAACGACTTCATGGCTTTTTTCCTTCCACCTCTTGCTGCAGCATGTGAAAGTTGAGCAGCCGGGTGGCCAGCATGGTCTCGGTCAGAAAACACACCAGCGCCAGCAAAAACGACGCCACCCCCGCCAGAAAACCCGCCACGGCCAAGCGGTTGGACTGGAAGTTGGTGGTCTCGCCGAGGAACAGCAGGATGATGGTGATGCCGATCAGGAACGCACAGAACGTGAGCAGCCCGATGCAGCCATTGGCCAGCCGCCCACGCAGCCGCAGGTCGGCCAGTTCGTTGTAGGCGCGGGCCAGAAACTCGGGCTCAGTGTTGGCGCGGGCGCGGTCTTCCACCACGCGGGCCCGGTCGATGATGCGGGCCAACCGGCCCGCCACAGCGCCAATCATGCCGGACACGGCCGTGAGCAAAAACACGGGGGCCACCGCCAGCTGGATGCCGTGGGTGATGGCAGAGGAGTCAAGGGTGAGGGCCATGGTGCTTGGGAAACAAAGGAAAAACCGGCGAACCGCCGGCGGACCAATTATCAGGGTGATGGCGCGCGCAGCCAGGCCCTGCGCACCACGGCCTTGACTGCCTGGCGCGCGTGCAGGGGCTTGTACAGCAACTGCGGCGACAATCGCCCCATCCCTTCCCACCGTTCGCGCTGTTGTGCGTCCCCCTTTCAACGCCGCCCCAGCGCTGCCTCCATGCCCTTTGCCTCCCTCGGTTTGTCCCCTGCCCTTGTCCACGCTGCAGAAAAAGCGGGTTTTGTAGCGCCCACGCCCATCCAGGCGGGGGCCATCCCGGCCATCCTGCAGGGGGCTGATCTGCTGGGAGCCGCCCAGACGGGTTCGGGCAAGACAGCCGCTTTTGCCCTGCCCTTGCTGCAGCAGCTGCAGCTGAGCGCCACCGGCGGCCCACGCCGGGTGCGCGCCCTGGTGCTGGTGCCCACGCGCGAGCTGGCCGCCCAGGTGGGAGAGGTGCTGCGCAGCCTGGCACAGCACCTGCAGCAGCCGCTGAAAGTGGCCATTGTGTTCGGCGGCGTCTCGATCAACCCGCAAATGCTGGGCCTGCGTGGCGGCGCCGACATTGTGGTGGCCACGCCGGGCCGCCTGCTGGACCTGGTAGACCACAACGCGCTGCGCCTGTCGGCCGTGGCGCACCTGGTGCTGGACGAGGCCGACCGCCTGCTGGACCTGGGCTTTGCCGAAGAACTGCAGCGCGTGCTGGCGCTGCTGCCTGCGCAGCGGCAGAACCTGTTCTTCTCGGCCACCTTCCCTGCCGCCGTGCAAGCGCTGGCCGATGGCCTGCTGAACAACCCGTTGCGCGTGGAGGTGCCCCACACGCCCGGCAACGAACCGGCCATCGAGCAACGGGCCATTGCGGTGGACGCCGTGCGCCGCACCCAGCTGCTGCGCTATCTGGTCAAGGAACACGACTGGTCGCGCGTGCTGGTGTTTGTGGCCACGCAATACGCTGCCGAGCATGTGGCCGAAAAGCTCTACAAAGCGGGTATCTTTGCCACACCCTTCCACGGCGGCCTGAGCCAGGGCGCGCGCAACCAGGTGCTGCAGGAGTTCAAGGACGAACGCTGGCAGGTGGTGGTGACCACCGACCTGGCCGCGCGCGGCCTCGACATTGCGCAGCTGCCTGCTGTGGTCAATTACGACCTGCCACGCTCGGCCGTGGACTATGTGCACCGCATCGGCCGCACGGGCCGCGCGGGCGAGAGCGGTGTGGCCGTGAGCTTTGTGACGGCCGATGCCGAAGCACATTTCCGCCTCATCGAAAAACGTCAGCACCTCACCATCCCGCGCGAACACATTGCGGGTTTTGAACCCACCGAGGCCCCTGCGCCCGCTTCATCCACAGATCCCCAGGGCACTGGCGGCATCAAGGGCAAGCGGCCCAGCAAAAAGGACAAACTGCGCGCAGCAGCGGCTGCAGTTACCGAAGCGCCCCCCGCCGCCCATAAAAAAGGCTCCTGAAAGGAGCCTTTGGAAGATCCGTGAAGGGCGGCCGCCCAAGCAGCCTCAGTCTCAGACCTCTTCGCCGCCGTCGTCCATGCCATCCGCATCAGCACCTTGCGGCTCGCCCGCCGCCCGTGGCGTGCGCTTGGCGGGCTTGGCCAGAATCTCGACATAGAACTGCGCGCCGCCCTCAGCGGCCACACCGTTGATCAGCCCGGTCAAGGCCGACAGGTGCGCCACGGCGGCGTCTTCCTTGGCGCGGCCAAACTGGCAGTCAAAGTCCCAAAAATCAGCGCCTTCGGGCAGGTCGCGGCGCCGTTCGCGCTTGATGTACTTGCGGATTTCGTGCTTGACGGCATCCAGAACGCGGTCCCGGTTCTTGCCTTCAACATGGAGTTGGAAAGTTTTTCTCATGGGTGATGGTACCGCCTGTGACAGATATGGATTCCCAGCCGAGCACCCCAGTGCCACAATGGTGCATTACTTTTGGTTACCGCCAAGCCCGATGTTCCACGACCTCAGTCTGCTGCACACACTGCCAGCGGCCGTGCTCGTCACGCAGGAGGGCGCCATCCGCTTTGCCAACGCTGCCAGCATGGCGCTGCTGGAAGCGCCCAGCACCGATAGCCTGATCGGCCGCCTCTCGGGCGATTTTGTGCATCCCATGGACCAGGTGCGTTCTACCAACCGCATCCAGCAGGTCGCTGTGCCCGAACAGGGCGGGCGGCCCAACAAATCGTCTGAATTTCGCATCCGCACACTGCAGGGCAACCTGCGCATGGTGCTCATCAGCAGCGTGGCTGTAGAGTGGAACGGCGCCCCCGCCGTGCTGATGTGTGGTCTGGACATGACCCACCAGAGCGAGATCGAGGCCCAGCTGCGCGAGAGCGAGCAGAACTTCCGTCGCCTTTTTGAGAACATGCAGGACGTCTACTACCGCACCGACGCCTTGGGCATCGTGCAGCATGTGGGCCCGGGGGTTCGGCGGGTGCTGGGCTACGAACCCAACGAAATCGAGGGCCGCACGGCCGAGTCGTACTACCCGCAAAGCACTGACCGCGACGCGTTCAAGGCCGCCATCATGGAGCATGGCGAGGTGTCGGATTTTCCGGGCCAGATGGTGCGGCGCGACGGCACCGTGATCGACATCTCCATCAGCAGCCACGCCTTGTACGACCATGCTGGTAATTTCGCAGGGGTGGAGGGCATTTACCGCGACGTGACGCAGCGCAAGAACCTGGAGCGCGAGCTGCAGCGCTTGGCCACCACCGACATGCTGACCGGCATGGCCAACCGCCGCGCATTTCTGGAATGCGCGGAGTCGGTGTATGCCCATTCACGCAGCAATGGCGAGCCGCTCACGCTGCTGATGCTGGACCTGGACCATTTCAAATCCATCAACGACCGTTTTGGCCACCTGGAAGGCGACCGCGCCCTGGTGGCGTTTGCGCAGGCCGTCAAAAACCAGCTGCGCGCCAGCGACACCGTGGGCCGACTGGGCGGCGAAGAGTTTGGCGTGCTGCTGCCGCTGACCAGCATGGACGAGGGCCTGGAAGTGGCGAAACGCATCCTGCATGGCGTTCGCGCCCTGCAGCTGAGCGACGAGGCAGGCCACGCCTACGGCATCACGGCCAGCCTGGGCCTGAGCACCTTCCGCCAGGCAGACCGCAGCCTGCGCGACATGCTCGACCGCGCCGACCAGGCTCTGTACCTGGCCAAAAACCAGGGGCGCGACCAGATCGCTTCGCAGGAACCCTTGGGCGATCAGCCGAATGGCCAAGTAGCCCAGTAACCTATCTGCGGCTGCGCCTTACCAACGCATGCGTTCCTGCTGCAGGTTCCAAAGGCAGGCGGCAATCCGCAGCAGCATCTCCATCACCTGTTCAGAGCCGCTGCTCGACAGCTCCAGGCCATCGATGATCACCGCCAGTTGCGAGATGGCGTCTTCGGGCGCAGAGGCACCGCCCGTCCGCGCAATCTCGGCAATGGCGATAAGTACATCTGTGCGGTTCATGGAGCATCTTCCCCATAGCAAAAGAATCTGATGACCAGCACCGCACCGGTCCTGTGCGTCCAGTCAGCGGGGTGCCAGGGACAATTGCTTGGGGGATGAAGCCCTTGCTGGCAGGGCAGGCAGTGGCTGCGTACCTCGGTAGCCTCCTTCGAAGGCATCCCCAGCGCCGTCAGGCGCCAGCCTGAACTGGTGAACGACCTCCAGCAGGCGCCTAACCTGATTCTTCATGCCGGTGGATGCCGACGAACTGTCGTCCACCAGCGCGGCATTTTTCTGCGTGGCGGCGTCCAGCTGCCGCACGGCTTCGCCGATCTGCGCAATGCCGCGGGCCTGCTCCTGCCCCGCATCCTTGATCTCGCTGATGAGTTCCATCACCTCGTCCACACGCTGCACGGTGCTGGCCACCCGCTCGCCCGCCTGGCCCACCAGGGTGGACCCGCGCTCCACACCACGCACACTGGCAGCAATGAGGCCCCGAATCTCGCGGGCGGCCGTGCTGCTGCGCTGGGACAGTCCACGCACCTCGCCCGCCACCACGGCAAAGCCGCGTCCCTGCTCACCCGCGCGGGCCGCCTCCACCGCCGCATTGAGGGCCAGCAGGTTGGTCTGGAACGCGATGTCATCAATCACCTTGATGATGTCGGTGACCTTTTGCGACTGCACGCTGATCTCCTGCATGGTGGTGATCACGTCGCGCATCACGCTACCGCCCTCGTTGGCCACCTTGGCGGCCTCTTGGGCCAGCTCGGTGGCGCGGTGGGCGTTGTCCGTGTTGTGTTGCACGGTGATGGTGAGCTGCTCCATCGAGGCGGCCGTCTCCTGGAGATTGGACGCCTGCACCTCGGTACGGCGCGCCAGGTCTTCGGTGCCGCCCGCAATCAGCACGGCCTCCTGTGCCACCGTTTCGGTGCTGGAGCGCACCTCGGTGATCACGCGCACCAGCTGGTGGTTCATCTCCCGCAGGGCGCCCAGCAATTCTGCGGTTTCATCCGTGCCGCGCACATCGATCTGTGCGCTCAGATCGCCACCCGCCACCGTGCGGGCCAGCACCACCGCCTGGCGCAAAGGGCGCGAGATGGAACGGGTGATGACCCACGCCATCGCAGCCCCCGCCACCAGGGCCAGCCCGGTGGCCGCCAGCATCCACCAGTGAATGGTGTTGCTCATCTCCCGTGCGCCGGCAAACTCTGCCGCCGCCACGTTGATCTGCAGGGCTACCAGCTTCTCGATGGCGTCCTGCACCTTGGCCGCATTGGGGCGGATCTGGTTGATATAAAGCTCGGAACCATCGTCGTACTTGCCTGCCACCAATGCCGAGGCAGCCGGGATGAGACCCTTGTCCAGGTAGGTGGCATTGGCATCGGCAAAGGCCTGCGCCAGACCGTGCTCCTCAGCACCCAGCGCCTTGCCGGAATACGCCGTCCACAGCGCGTGGATGCGCTCCACGTTGGCAGTCAACGCGGCGTGGCTGGCCTGCAGGTTGCTGGTACCCGGGTCCATCAGCATGTCCATCACCAGCACCCGGTTGCGCTGCGTCAGGTGGCTGATCTCTGCCAGCACGCCCAGGGGCACCGTGCGGTCACCATACAGCGCCGCGCTGCGCTCGGTCAGGCGCTTGGCACCGCTGATGCCCCCCGCAGCCAGTGCAGAAATCAGCAGCAAAAGCACTGCAAACGCCAGCGCCAGCCGGGTGCCAATCTTGATTTTTTGAAGCATCTGAATCTCTCATGAAGGTTCACTGGGTGGGCAGCCGGGTTCATTGCCACCGCATCAGCTGGCGCGCACGCCTTGCCAGCAAGGGCCCACGTCTGCCGCGGCTGATACTAATTGTTTCAAGTGACAAAATAATGACGATGGGATAAACATTCCCCATTCATTCCAGTGGTTAAAATCGGCGCCGCATTGACAAGCTGAGACTTCATAAATCACTCCAATGCCCCTGCCGGGCATAGGCCTATGGTCAGAATTTCACAGCCACATCCTTATTAATTAAAACCAATACACAAAAATCCATGAAATATATCTATACCGTATTCATGCTGGCACTTGCACTGCTACAGGCGCACCAGGCCAGTGCACAAGCCGTAACGGGCGCGGGCTCGTCGGCCGCAGCCCCCATCTACCGCAGTTGGGCCAAGGCCTACGCCAGAGCCACCGGTTCCAGGGTGGACTACGACCCGGTGGGCTCCAGCGCAGGCATGAAAAAGATCCAGCAACAGGCCGTGGGCTTCGGCGCCACCGATGTCTACCCGCCTGACAAGGACCTCATCGAACACGGCTTGCTGGCACTGCCCGTGGCCATCACCGGCATCAGCCCCATCGTCAACCTGCCCAAAGTCCAAAACGCACAGCTGCGCCTGACGGGCGAGGTGCTCAGCCGCATCTTCCTGGGCGAAATCAGCCGCTGGAATGCCCCCGAGATCACCGCGCTGAACCCCGAAACTCCGCTGCCCGACATGCCCATCAAGGTGGTGGTGCGTGCCGACGGCTCGGGCACCACCTACAACTTCGCCGATTACCTGGGCAAGGTCAGCCCGAAATGGAAGGCTTCCCACGGAGCCAAGACCAGCATCCAATGGCCCGAAGGATTTCTGGCCTTCAAGGGGAGCGATGGGGTGGCCAAGGGTGTGCGCGACACGGCGGGTGCCATCGGTTATGTGGATTTTGGGTATGTGGCCGAATATGGCCTGGCATCGGTGCAGATGAAAAATGCCGAGGGTGTTTTTGTGAAACCCTCCATCGACGCTTTCAAATCCGCACTGGCCAACAGCGAGTGGCCAGCCACCGGGGCCTTCCACAATACACTGACACAAAAACCCGGCAAAGCCGTGTGGCCCATCACCATGGGCACGTTTGTGGTGTTCCCCAAAGTCACTCAAAATCCAGAGCAAACCACTCTGGCCCTCAAATTCATTATCTGGTCGTTTCTCAATGGCGATACCCTCGTCCATGAAAACAATTTTGTTCGATTACCAGACCGGGTTCAGGCATCGGCTTTCAAGGCAATTACCTCCATCCGCGATAAAAATGGCACTCCCCTGGGCATGAGCCTGATTTCATCGTCCGCACCCTTGCAGCAATAATCCGGCACTCATGGTTTCCGCCCTTAAAATCAATCATTAGGATTTCTATTAATCTTTCACCGGCAGGCTCTGCCGCCCCCACCACCAGGCGCCGTCTTCATGGAAATCGAGTTCAAGTTCTGCATCCCCCCAGAGCGCCTGGCTACGGTGCAGGCCGCCGCGCGCAGGGGCACACACGCGCACATCCGTATGGAGGCCCGCTACTTCGATACGCCCGATGCAGCGCTGTCGTCGCGTGGCATTGCTTTTCGGCTGCGCCGCGAGGGCGACCAGTGGGTGCAAACCGTCAAGGCCCTGGGCAACGGACCGCTGGACCGCGAGGAGCACAACGTGGACCGGGGCCACGCCACAAGCCCTGCCCCAGAGCCCCAGCCTGAGTTGCACGCAGGCACCGTGGCGGGCACACGGCTGCTGGGTGCTCTGCGGGCCGCCAGCGGCCCTCTGACCGAAACCTACGGCACCGAGATGGACCGCGTGACACGGGACATCGCCTTCAAGGGCGGTGTGGTGGAGTTGGCTCTGGACACCGGCCGGGTCATCGCCCATCGCGGCACGCCGCAGCAGAAAGAGGCCCGCATCTGCGAGCTGGAGCTGGAACTCAAGGCCGGCCCGCTGGCGGGCCTGGCGGCCATCGCCACCCGGTGGGCCACGCGGCATAGGCTGTTTCTGAGCACGGTGTCCAAGGCTGAGCGAGGCGAGCGTCTGCTGGCCCCGCAGTGGGCCCGGCCCGCCACCAAGGCCACCCCGATGAAGGCCAGTGGCCCGCAAAAGCACTTCCTGAACGGGCGCGCGTTGCAGCGCGCGGCAGTGGCCCATTGCCTCCACCAGATCCTGGCCAACGCCAGCGAGATCGTCGAAGGCGGGGGCGATGAAGAGCATGTGCACCAGTTGCGCATCGGCATCCGCCGCTTACGCACCGCCTTGCGCGAGTTGGCGCCGTTGGCACCCCGCGCATTCGACCCCGCCTGGGAGCCGCCGCTGGTGGAGGTGTTCCAGCGCCTGGGCCAACTGCGCGACCAGGGGCAAGCCCTGCAGTCCATCGTTGCCGATCTGCGCGATGCGGGTGCGCCTGCCCTGGATGTGATGGTGGCGGCGGGGCACGCCCCCGCCCCATCCGCCGCAGCCATCGTGCGCATGCCAGCATTCCAGGCAGCGTTGATCGCCCTCATGGCGTTCACGGCCCAGGGCGAGGACGCCCCGCCGGCGGCCGCAGAAGAAGCCCTGGACGCGAAGGACACCCGCCGCCTGCTGCACAAGCGATTGCGCCGCCTGCACGCCAAGGTGCGCCAAGGCTCCCAAGACTTTGCCGCCCTGCCGGTGGAGGAACAACACCGCCTGCGCAAGCGCTTGAAGCGTTTGCGCTACCTGACGGAATTTGTCGCGCCTGCGCTGGACGCCGAGGGGGAATCGTTCCTCGCCAGCCTGCAGCCTGCGCTGACGGCTCTGGGCCGGCTGGGCGATGAACGTGTGGCCCGCGTGCTGTACAGCGACATCGCTGCCACGGACCCGCGGGCCTGGTTTGGCGTGGGCTGGCTGGCTGCACGGGAGGCGCTGACGGTGGCTGACTGCGAAAAGGCCTTGGCCCACCTTGCCGACATGCCCCGCCTGCGCAAGGCGGGCAAGCGCTGAGAGCGGTGGCTGCAGTAAACGCACCGTATCCCCTTTGCGGGGCACAGCGGGGTTCCCAAGCTGGCACGGCACAATGGGCCCATGACGGCATCTCCCCCTCCCCAGCGCGCCCACCCGCCTTCGCGCACCGCCCACCGCAGCACCCCCGACAAAGACCAGATCGCCCTGCTGGAACCTTTCGAGCGCCTGGGCGCGGACCGCATCAGCCTCGTTGCCACCCCAGAACAGGCCGACAAGGCCTGTGATGCCCTGGCAGCGGCCAGCGCCTGGGGGTTCGACACCGAATCCAAACCCACCTTTGTGCAGGGCGAACAGTCCGACGGGCCCCACATCGTGCAGCTGGCCACGCTGGAAACCGCCTGGGTGTTCCAGCTGCACGACCCCGGTTGCCGTGCCCGCGTGGCCGAGCTGCTGGCCCTGCGCGGCGTGACCAAGGCGGGCTTTGGGCTGGGGGATGACACCAAACGCATCCAGCACAAACTGGGCGTGCAACCAGCCGATGTGCTGGAGCTCAACACCGTGTTCCGACAGCGTGGTTACCGCAAAGACATGGGCGTGAAAGGCGCCGTGGCCGTGCTGTTCAACAAGCGCTTCATCAAGTCCAAGAAAGCCGCGACATCGAACTGGGCCAACGCCCGGCTGACTGAGGCCCAACTGGTCTACGCAGCCAACGATGCGTGGGCAGCGCTGCGGGTGTTCAACGCGCTGGAAGTTTCTGCAGCGCGGTGAGCCGAGTCGGAATCCGACGATTTACTATCAAAACAGTAGCTGGCAGCGATTACTCATCAAGCGCTAGCAGCCAATTTTGCTTAGATTCTGGCCGCACTCCTCTCACAAACGCGCCGCCAGCCTCGCCGCCTGGTCGATAGCGCGCTTGGCATCCAGCTCGCCCGCTTCCAGCGCGCCACCAATTCGGTGCGGCTTGCGGCCGGCAGCCTCCAGTTCCTGCGCCAGGCTGAAGAGGGGCACCTGCCCCGCACACAGCACCACGGTGTCGCACGCAATCCAGGTGGGGTCTTCGCGCTTGTCGCCGTATGACACCAGCAGCCCTTCGTCGGCAATGCGCTCGTAGTTCACGCCGCTCACCATCTGCACCTGTTTCATCTTGAGCGTGGTGCGGTGGATCCAGCCGGTGGTCTTGCCCAGGCCCGCGCCGAGCTTGCCCTTCTTGCGCTGCAGCAGCGCCACCTGCCGTGCAGGGGGCGTCACGCGCGGGCCGCTGGCGGCCAGGCCACCGCGCGCATCAGCCGGGTCGGTGATGCCCCATTCGGCCTTCCAGGCGGGCAAATCGAGCGTGGTGGAGGGGTGCTCGCCGTGCGTGAGGAACTCGGCCACATCAAAGCCGATGCCGCCCGCGCCGATGATGGCCACGCGCTCGCCCACCGGCTTGCCGTGGCGCAGCAGGTCGATGTAGCTCAGCACCTTGGGGTGGTCCTGGCCGGGGATCTTCGGGTCGCGTGGCTCCACACCCGTGGCAATCACCACTTCGTCATAGCCCGCCAGGTCGGTGGCCAACACGCGCTGGTTCAGGTGCAATTGCACGCCGGTGTCCTCCACCCGCGTGGCCAGGTAGCGCAGCATTTCGTGGAACTCTTCCTTGCCAGGAATCACCTTGGCCATGTTGAGCTGACCACCGATGGCGGGCGCGGCGTCGAACAGATGCACCTCGTGCCCGCGTTCGGCGGCCACGGTGGCGGCGGTCAGGCCCGCTGGCCCTGCGCCCACCACCGCCACACGCTTGCGCGACGACACCGGGCGGTACACCAGTTCGGTCTCGTGGCAAGCGCGCGGGTTCACCAGACAGCTGCTGGTCTTGTTCTGGAACACGTGGTCCAGGCAGGCTTGGTTGCACGCGATGCAGGTGTTGATGCGGTCTGCCCGACCCTCGGCGGCCTTTTTCACAAACGCCGCATCAGCCAGCAGTGGCCGCGCCATCGACACCATGTCGGCGCAGCCATCGGCCAGCACCTGCTCGGCCACCTCGGGCGTGTTGATGCGGTTGGAGGTGACCAGCGGCGTGGAAATGCCCGCCGCCGCAAACTCGGCTTTCATCTTCTGCGTGACCCAGGCGAACGCCGCGCGCGGCACGCTGGTGGCAATGGTGGGCACCCGCGCCTCATGCCAGCCGATGCCGGTGTTGACGATGTTGGCCCCGCCCGTAGCGACGGCCTTGCCCAGGGTGACGATCTCGTCCCACGCACTGCCGCCGGGCACCAGGTCGATCATCGACAGGCGGTAGATGATGATGAAGTCCTTGCCAACGGCCTCGCGCATGCGGGCCAGGATCTCCACCGGCAGGCGCATGCGGTGGCTGTAGTCGCCGCCCCAGGCGTCGGTGCGCAGGTTGGTGGTTTGCGACAGGAACTGGTTGATGAAATAGCCCTCCGATCCCATCACCTCCACGCCGTCGTAGCCCGCCTCGCGCGCTTTCACGGCACAGTTCACAAACGCACGAATTTGCCGCTCCACCCCGCGCGCCGACAGCGCGAACGGTGTGAACGGCGAGATGGGCGACTGCAGCCGCGAGGGCGCCACCGCCAGCGGATGGTAGGCGTAGCGCCCCGTGTGCAGGATTTGCAGCGCGATCTTGCCGCCCGCACCGTGCACGGCGTCGGTCACCACGCGGTGGCGTTTGGCGGCGCCCGAGGTCGCCAGCGTGCCCGCAAACGGCTTTGCCCAGCCCGCGATGTTGGGCGCAAAGCCGCCCGTCACGATCAGGCCCACATCCCCCTCGGCCCGCTCGCGGAAGTACGCCGCCATGCGAGACAGGTCGCGCCCGTCCTCCAGCCCGGTGTGCATGGAGCCCATGAGCACACGGTTCTTGAGGGTGATGAAGCCCAGATCGAGCGGGGCAAGCAGGTGCGGGTACAAGGCAGTGCCGGGCATGGAGGCAGCGGCTGCAGGGGCGGCAATGGGAGAGGAATGCATGGAAGGATCGTGGACTAGAAGTATTTTCTAGAACTTTATTCTAGAATCCCGTTCCATGGCAAGCCGCAATTCCTCGACCCCCACCTCATCCCCTGCCGACGGAACCACCGACCGCCGCCAGGACATCCTGAACGCCGCCCTGGCCTGCGCGGCCGAAGGGGGCGTGGACGCGGTGACCATCGACGGCGTGCGTGCGCGCTGCGGGGCCAGCGTGGGCAGCATTTATCACCACTTTGGCAACCGCGACGGCATCGTGGCGGCGCTGTTCTTTGACATCTTTCACGACCAGTCTCGCAGCGTGCAGGCGCAGCTCGATGCCGCCCAGGGCGTAGAGGCGGGCGTGCACGCCCTGGTCACCGGCTATCTGGACTGGGTGGTGGCGCAGCCAGAGCAGGCCCGGTTCATGTTCCAGTCCCGGGGCGCCGTGGCAGCGGGCCCGCGAACGCCCGACCTGGCCGAGGCAGCGCGGCGCCGCAACCAGGCCCTGGTGGCCTGGTTCGAGCCCCACCGCCAATCGGGCGCGCTGCGCAACCTGCCGTGCGAGCTGATGCCGTCGCTGGTGATGGGGCCGGTGCAGAGCTATTGCAGGGCGTGGCTGTCAGGCAATGCAGGCCAGGGCGGCCTGCCCTCGCCCACCACGTACCGCGCAGAGCTGGCGGACGCAGCGTGGCGGTCCGTCAGGGCGTAGACCGAGCGATCCGATCAGTAATGCGGCGGCAGCTCGTCGCGCAGGTTGCGCGGGCCGTTCGAGCCACCCTCGGGCGCCTGCTGGCGCAGCTGGATGACCTCGTGCGTCAACCGGTCGATCAGTTGCTGCTGCTGGTAGATGGTCATGTTCAACTGGTCCAGCAGGTCTTCGGTAAAGCTGGCCTTGATCTCCAGGCTTTCTAGGCGCTGGAGAACGTTGGCGAGATCGTTGGCGTCAGACATCGACGCTTCAGATGGCCTGGCCCAGGCGCGCCACGCCTTCGCGGATCTTGTCCACATCGGCCGTGGCGAACGACAGGCGGAAGGTGGCGTGGTCGGGGTTGGCGCAGAAGAACGGCGTGCCGGGCACAAAGGCCACACCCTTTTCAATCGCGCGCTTGGCCAGCACATTGCCGTCAGCCACCTTGCCGCCAGCACCCGTCAGGCGCGCCCACACAAACAGGCCGCCCTGGGGCTGCACAAACTCGATGGCGTTCCCCAGCTCCTTGCGCAGCGCATCGCCCATGGCCTGTGCGCGCTCGGCGTACACCTTGCGCACATGGGCCAGCGTGGCGGGCATGCGGCCGGCCTTGAGGTACTGCGCGGCCGTGGCCTGGGCAAAGGTGCTGGTGTGTGCATCGCTGAACTGCTTGCACATGGTGGCTTTGCCCAGCAGCTCGGCGGGGGCAATCATCCAGCCCACGCGCAGGCCGGGCGACAGCACCTTGCTCAAGCTGCCGCAGTGCACCAGCAGATCGCGGCTGCCGGGCACGGTGGCCGACAGGTTGAGCAGACTGGGCGGGGGTGCATCGCCAAAGTACAGGTCGCCATAAGGATCGTCTTCGACGATCAGCGTGTTGTGCTTGACGGCCATCTCCAGCACGGCCTTGCGGCGTTCCAGGCTCAGCATGGCACCGCTGGGGTTGCCGAAGGTGGGGATCAGGTAGACGAACTTGGGTTTGTGCTCGGCGATGAGCTTTTCCAGCTCGTCGGTCTTCACACCATTGCCATCGATGGGCGCGCTGATGAGTTCGGCGCCATACAGTCGAAAACACTGGATGGTGGCCAGGAAGGTCGGGCCTTCCACGATCACCTTGTCGCCGGGGCTGATGAGCGTCTTGCCCAGCAGGTCCAGTGCCTGCTGGCTGCCGGTGGTGACGATGAGGTTGTCGGCGGCCACGTCCTTTGCGCCCTTGCTGGCCATGAAGGCGGCCAGTTGTTCGCGCAACGGGTTGTAGCCCTCGGTCGCACCGTATTGCAGCGCGGCGCCGGGTTCTTCGGCCAGGGCGGCGTTGCTGGCGGCGCGGATGCCCTCCACGTCGAACATGGCGCTGTCCGGGAAGCCGCCCGCAAAGCTGATGATGCCGGGCTTGCCCAGCAGCTTGAAGAGTTCGCGGATGGCGGAGGTTTCTACGTTGTTCAGGCGGTCGGCGAATTGCATGGCGTGGGCAGGAGTTGGTGGCAAAGGATTCCGCATTGTCGCCAATTGCCGTGCAGGTTTCCTGCGGCTTAGACTGCGAGGGCAAAAACCTGGCCCACCGCACAACTACCGAGACCAACTATGCCCCTCGAAATCCGTCAGTTGCCCCGCATGCGCCTTGCCTATATGCGCCAGACAGGCCCTTATGGCCCCTCGCTCACGCAACTTTGGGAGCGGTTCGGCCGCTGGTGCGAAGCAAATCGTTTGAGCGAGCCACGCCCCAAGTACTACGGCATCAGCCTGGACAACCCCGCATGCACCCCGCCCGCGCAATGCCGCTACGACGCCTGCGTGCAGGTGGGCGTGGGCCTGCGCACCGGCACCGAGGCCATGATCCAGGACTTTGCCGGTGGCGATTACGCCTGCCTGCGTTTCGTCGGTACCGGGCCCGAGATCGGCGCGGCCTGGGCCAGCATGATGGCCCCGGGCCAGATCCCCGCAGGTTGGGAAGCTGCCCCTCGGCCCGCCATCGAGGTCTACGACGAAGACTTTGCCGTCAACCCCGCCACCGGCGCGTTCCCCTGCTGGCTGTGCCTGGCGGTGCAGCGCACCCACTGAGGCAGTTCGTTCTAACCCTCGCGAAAACGATGCAGGCGCGGGCGCAGCCCCGCATGCCGCAGTACATAAACGACACACCCCGCCCCCATGAAGACGTCTGACATCGAGCCTTTCTTTGCCACCTTGAAGGCCGCCAACCCCATGCCCAACACGGAGCTCGAATACACGACGCCGTTCGAGCTGCTGGCTGCCGTGCTGCTGTCGGCCCAGGCCACGGACGTGGGCGTGAACAAGGCCACGCGCAAGCTGTTCCCAGTAGCGGGCACTCCGCAGGCCATCCTGGACCTGGGGCTTGAGCGACTGGAGGGCTATGTCAAGACCATCGGCCTGTACCGCACCAAGGCCAAGAACCTGATGGAGACCTGCCGCATCCTGGTGGAGCAGCATGGGGGCCAGGTACCGCGCACGCGCGAAGCCCTGGAAGCCCTGCCCGGTGTGGGCCGCAAAACGGCCAATGTGGTGCTGAACGTGGCCTTCGGCGAGCCGACCATGGCGGTCGATACGCACATCTTTCGCGTAAGCAACCGCACGGGCCTCGCGCCCGGCAAGAACCCGCTGGCGGTGGAGCTGCAGCTGATGAGGCGCGTGCCCGCCGAGTATGCGGTGGATTCGCACCACTGGCTCATCCTGCACGGCCGCTACGTGTGCCAGGCACGCAAGCCACGCTGCTGGGAGTGTGCGGTGAGCAGGTATTGCGACTACCAGCCGAAGACGTTGGCGCCTTGAGTTGAACGAACCAGGCAAATTGCTTCTTTTTTTATAGCAACTAGCGCTTATTGGTCAAGCGCTAGAACAGAAAATGCTTGGAACCTCCGTTAGCAAGCGACGGCATGTGCCCGCAGCCAGGCGGCAAAGGCCTCTTCGGTGATATCGCCAGCGGCAACAGCGAGCATGGTGACCACACACGATGCATCGTCAGCGTTAAGCCTCCAGCCATTGAGCCGCAGAAACAATTCGGCCGCCACATAGCCCGTTCGCTTGTTTCCATCAATAAACGGATGGTTGCGCGAAATTCCATAGCCATACGAGGCTGCCAGCGCGGCTGCATCAGGCGGCGGCTCGCCATAGTTGTTCAGCTGCTGCGGCTTGCCCAGGGCCGAATCCAGCAAACCCGCATCGCGGACGCCTGTCCCGCCCCCATGTTCGGCCAGCTGCACTTCGTGGATGGCAATGATGACGGCGCGGTTCAGCCAGACCCATTCGCTCATTTGGCCAGCTCGTGCAGTACGGCCCGGCGCTCTTTCATGATCTCGCGCGCCACGCGCATCTGCGCTTCAAATTCGGGGTTGTGGGTGGTGATCCGCAAACCGTCAGGCGATTCCGTCACATACAGCTCGTCTCCCTTTTCCAGCTGCAACCGCGCCAGCAGTTCCTTTGGGAAAATCGCGCCGACAGAGTTGCCCACCTGGGTGAGTTTGAGAGTGTGCATGGGAAACCTCCGAGTAATTACAAACGTAATACTAGACTTTCTACCACCCCGCGTCAAACCACCCCGGCCACTCCCAGCGCTGTCATCTCCCCCGACACCCCAGCCCACGCCACATCGAATCCAGGCACTTTGCGCTCTGGAGGCACGGGGTGCGCACGCAGCGCCCAGGTGGCACCAGCCACCACACTATCGATCACCGGTACCGTCACCTGCGGCTGCACCAGAGCAGCCATGCCGGCCAGCCCCGCCCCGCCCAGGATGACGGCCTGCACACCCATTTGCCGCACCACGTCGCGGCAGGCCTGGGCAAGAAGCGTGCGGGCGGCTTCGGGGTCGGCGGCCAGTTGAGCGCCGGTGGGTGCCACGGTGTGGATTCCAGCCAGCGCGTGCGCGTGGCCCAGCGCCTGCGCCAAGCGCTGCAGCATGGGTCCCCAGCGCTCGCCGCCCGTAACGATGGCATAGCGCCCGTGGCGAGCGGCTTCGATGAAAGACGCTTCGGCCAGCCCAGTCACAGGCACGGGGCTGCTTTCGCGCAGCGCCATCAGGCCCGGGTCGCCAAAACAGCCTATCAGCACGGCATCAGGCTGCGGCTGGTGTTGTGACAGTTCATTCGCCCAGGCATCTAGCGCGGCGTGGGCCGCCACTGCATAGCTGGCCTCGCAGGCGATGTAGGGGGCGCCGAAACGCGCCGTGGCCGTGCGCACCGCTACATGCAAGCCCGATGCAGCCTGCACATGCCGCTGAAGCAAGTTGCTGACGCTGGCCGATGTATTGGGGTTGATGACGAGCAGTTGGCGCATAACAAGGTGGCAGGATTCAGGCGCCCAGCAGTTGCGCCAGGTCGGGCGTGTCGGCAGCCGGTGGCGTGAACTCCAGCTGCGTTTCAATGCGCGCCAAATGCTTGAGCATGAGGCGCGCGGCCTCGCGCGCATCGCGCAGGCGGATCGCATCAATCAACGCCCGGTGCTCGCGGCAGCCGCAGGCGGTGGCCTCTTCGCGTTCGCGCGCATGGCTGGGGCTGTAGGTCATGAGGATGAGCGAGGTGCGCGAGACCAGCTCTCGCAGGATGCGGCCTAACGTCTGGTGCCCCGCAGCCTGCGCAATATGCAGGTGAAAGTCGCCCGAGAGACGGATGGCGCGGCGCATGTCACCGCTCGCGCGGGCGGCCTCTTCGTCGTCGATGCAGGTGCGCAGCGCGGCGATGTCGGCATCGGTGGCATTGGCAATGAACAGCTCCACCAGGCGCGGTTCCAGCAGGCGGCGGGCCTCGAACACCTCCAGCGCCTCTTGCGGCGTGGGCTGGGCGATGGATGCGCCCCGGTTGGGTGTGAGCGTGACGACCTGTTCGTTGGCCAGCCGCACCAGCACGGGCCGCACGCGTGTGCGCGACACGCCAAAGGCCGCCGCCAGCTTGTCCTCCACCAGCTTGGTGCCGGGTGGCAGGCGGTGGTCGAGGATGGCCGAGATCATGCGGTCGTACATGTCGTTGTCGCTGAGCTGGCCTGTCGTGTCGGGCTGCACGGGCGGTTCGGTGACCGCAGCGCGCGCGCGCCGGGGCTTGGGGAGGGTGGTTGTCATAAGGGCGCCGTTTTTACCCCGAACGGCCCTTGCGCCTGCGGCCCAAGGCCCACACCAGCGCCAGCGTGATACCCATGACAACGAAGGAGACCACGGTGGTCAGCGTTCCCAGTGCGTAGATGGAGGGAGTGGTCACTGTGCTGGTGAGGCCCTGCAGCTCCAGCGGCAGCGTGTTCACGTCGCCAATGGCCTGCGAGGTGCGGGCGATCTCGTCCCAGCTGAGCGTGAAGCCGAACATGCCAATGCCCACGACCGAGGGAGCGATCAGCGGCAGCACCACATGCGCAAAGCCCTGCCAGGGCGTGGCGCCCAGGTCGCGTGCGGCTTCTTCGTACGCAGGGTTGAAGCGGTTGAACACCGCAAACATGATGAGCAGGCCAAACGGCAGCGTCCAGGTCAGGTGCGCGCCCAGGGCCGAGGTGAACAGGCCCAGCGACGTGCCGTAGCCCTCCAGCGCACTCTCCATGCCCAGCCATTCAAGGGCCGCCTTGATGCCGTTGTCGATGAGCCGGAACTCCAGCCCGATGCCCAGCGACACGATGATGGACGGCATGATGAGGCTGGCCACCACGATGAAGAACAGCGTGTTGCCGCCCGCCAGCCGCTTGCGAAACGCCAGACCGGCCAGCACCGACAGCACCACCGTGCACAGCATCACCGCCACACCCAGACCCAGTGAGCGCCACAGCGCCGCGCCGATGTCCACCACGCCCAGCCCTTCGGCCAGCTTGGAGAACCAGTGCAGCGACACGCCGCGCATGGGGAAGGTCAGCCCGCCCTCGGGGCCCTGGAAGCTCAGGATGAAGATGACGAACATGGGCCCGTACATGAACAGCACGAACAGCGCAAAGAAGATGGCCAGGGGCCAGAAGCTGGCGGGACGAGATTCACGGACTTTCATCTCACAGCTCCTTGCGAATGTCGACGAGGCGCGTGAGGCCCCAGATGATCATCAGCACCACGGCCAGCAGGATCACGGCATTGGCCGCCGCCAGCGGGAACTGCAGGTAGGACGTCTGCACCTGGATGATCTTGCCGATGGAGGCGATCTGCTGGCCGCCCATCACACCGATGGTCACGAAGTCGCCCATGACGATGGTGATGACAAAGATCGAGCCGATGATGATGCCGGTGCGCGACAGCGGGACGATCACGTTCCACAGCGTCTGCCAGCCACTCGCACCGCTGTCGCTGGCGGCCTCGATGAGGCTGCGGTCGATGCGCATCATGCTGTTGAAGATAGGCACGATCATGAACATGGTGTAGAGGTGCACAAAGGCCAGCACCACCGAGAAGTCCGAGAACAGCAGCCACTCCACAGGTGTTTCGATGAGGTTCATGCCCATCAGCGTTTGGTTGACCAGCCCATTGCGTCCCAGCAGCGGCACCCACGAGATCATGCGGATCACATTCGATGTCCAGAACGGAATGGTGCACAGCACGAACAGCAGCGTCTGCATGCCCGAAGAGCGCACATGGAAGGCCAAAAAATAGGCCACGGTGAAGCCGATCACCAGCGTGATCAGCCACACCAGAAAACTGAACTTGAGCGTGGACCAATACGTCTTGAGCGTGACGCACAGCCCGTCGGACACGTCACTGCAGCCGTCAAAGATGGACACGTAGTTCTTGAACGTGAAGCCCGGCAACAGCTCGTACTCGTTGAAGTCCCAGAAGCTGACCATCACGATCAGCGCCAACGGAATCAGGAAAAACAGCGCGAACACCAGCGTGAACGGCGCAGCCTGCCACCAGGCGGCAATGCTGCGGCCGGGGACAGCTGCAGCAGGTAAGGACTGTGTGGTCGTGCTCATGGTGTTTGCAATCAAATATCTAGCGGGCTGTGCTTCGCAGCCGGCTGTTGAAACCGTCGCGGCCCAATGCCAGTGCTCCCGCGCAAGGGCCGCCCCGCCGCGCCGGGAGCGTCCCCCTCCCGACCCGCACAGCGGGTCGAGAGAGGGGTGAGGGCGCGCAGCGCCTCAGGGGGTGCACTCCTTACGCCGCAACGAACTCATTCCACTTCTGCACCATGTAGTTGTTCTCATCCATCAGCGCATTCCAGCAGGCAATACCGCCCATGCGCGACTCATAACTGCCGCCGTCGCGCACCGCGCCAGCCTTGGCCAGCACATCGCCATTGGGGCTCTTGATGTCCTGCGTGGCAGGCTTGCCTTCCATCCAGTAGGCCCACTCGTAGGCTTCCATCTTGGACTTGGCGGTCTCCAGCACAGCGCTGTAGTACCCCTGGCGGTTCAGGTAGGCACCGGCCCAGCCATCGAGGAACCAGTTGATGAACTCGTACGCGCCATCGAGCTTGCGGCCGCTCAGCGTGGCGGGCAGGCCAAACCCTGCAGCCCAGGCGCGATAGCCTTCCTTCAAGGGCTGGAAGTTGCAGGCGATGCCCTTGGTGCGCACGGCCGTCACAGCCGGGCTCCACATCGACTGGATCACCACCTCGCCCGATGCCATGAGATTGACCGACTCGTTGAAGTCCTTCCACAGCGCGCGGAACTGGCCCTGCTTCTTGGCTTCGATCAGGGTCTTGATCGTGAGGTCAATCTCCTTCTTGGTCATGTTGCCCTTGTCGGGGTACTTGTAGATGCCCATGGCCTCGACCACCATGGCGGCGTCCATGATGCCGATCGAAGGAATATTCAGGATCGCGGTCTTGCCCTTGAACTCAGGGTTGAGCAGCTCGGCCCAGGAGTTGATGGGGCGCTTGATCAAATCGGGGCGGATGCCCAGGGTGTCGGCGTTGTACACGGTGGGGATCAGGCTCATGAACTGCGTGGGCGCAGTCGCGAATTTCTTGGACTTCTCACCTTCCAGGTAGATCACTTTCTTGGGCGCGGTGCCCTGGTCGCCCACGGCCTTGCCCGCCACCATGCCGGTGGTGAACAGCGTGGTGATCTTGTCGGCGTTCTTGATCTTCTTGGTATCGATGCCCTTGAGGTTGCCCGTGGGCACGATCTTCTTGAGCGAGAAGTACTCGGTGTCGATCAGGTCAAAGCTGTTGGGCGCGGTGACGGCGCGCTTGGTCACGTCGTCCGTGGTCACGGCCACGTACTGGATCTCGATGCCGGTGTCGGCCTTGAACTTCTCGGCAATCGCCTTGTCCTGGTTCACCGCCGTGCCCAAGTAGCGCAGCACGATCTTTTCCTGCGAATGCACGGCCGGGAACATGCCAGCGGCCAGGATGCCCGCCGTGCCCTTGAGCAGCGAGCGGCGCGCCACACCAGTGGCTTCAGGGACAACAACAGGGGAATCAGCACGGGAAGCATCGGACATGGGAAAACTCCTTGGGTTGCGGAAGGGGACGGGTGAAAAAAGAGGAGGCGTTGCGAGGCGGTCAGGCGGCTACGGCCATTGCGGGAGTGGGCACAGACAGCGGGTGCGCCTGGTCGGGCGTCCAATGCAGTTGCACGCCCTGCCCCACCTGGTAAGGCTGCGCGGCAAACGCGGCCTCGGAAACCATCACCGAGTACGCCGCCGTGGCGTTGGCCGACAAGGCCACGCCCTGCTTTTGCAGGCCCAGCAGCACATAAGTGCCCTGGTACTCCACATCGGTCACCACGGCCTGCATGCGCTGGGCACCCCAGGGCAGCTCGGCACTGGCGGGGGCAATCTGCAGGTGGTCGGTGCGCACGCCCACCTTGCCTTCGGGCGTGTCGATCACGTTGTGCCCACCCATGAAGCGCGCCACGAATTCGCTGGCGGGCCTGTTGTAGACCTCGTGGGGTGAACCCACCTGCTCAATCACGCCGTGGTTCATTACCACCATGGTGTCGGCCAGGGCCATGGCCTCTTCCTGGCTGTGGGTCACGTGGATAAACGTCAGGCCCAGCTCTTTTTGCCAGCGGCGCAGCTCGGCACGCATCTGGATGCGCAGGAAGGGGTCGAGCGCGGACAGCGGCTCGTCGAGCAGCAGCACGCGCGGCTGGGTGATGAGGGCCCGCGCCAGCGCCACACGCTGCTGCTGCCCGCCGGAGAGTTCTGCGGGCTTGCGCTCGGCCAGGTGCCCCAGGGCCACGCGCTCCAGCAGGTCACGCGCCTTGGCCTGGCGCTCGGCCTTGGCTACGCCCTTCATCTTGAGGCTGAAAGCCACGTTGTCCAGCGCAGACAGGTGCGGGAACAGCGCAAAGCTCTGGAACATCATGGCCGTGCCGCGCGCGGCGGCGGGCAGGTCAGTGATGTTGCGGTTCTCCAGCAGGATGTCGCCGCTGGTCACCGACTCGTGCCCTGCGATCATGCGCAGCGTGGTGCTCTTGCCGCAGCCCGAGGGGCCCAGCAGGCAGCAGTAGCTCCCGCTGGCAATGCGAAGGTTGATCGCATCCACCGCCGGCTTGCCCTGGGCGTAGCGTTTGGTGAGGGCGACGATCTCGATGGCGGCCGGAGTCGGCTCGGGGGTGAGGCTTTGCATGAACCTGCCGTACGCAAAGCCTGTGCCAACTTTGTACACAATGTTTTATTTGTTTTGCATACAAAATGCACCACCACTGTGCGCGGCCACACCTGCACCAAAGCGCTTGTGCACCACAGTCGGCCCAGACGCAGCTCGTTGTGGTGCACACGGTGCACTGCGGGATTTAGTAAATCACCCTACGTCCGCACGCAGGTGCGTGGCTATACTGGCCTCGGCATCAAGAAACAATTTCTTACGTACAGCCCTTCCGCGCTCGCCGCATGAACCTCGACCCACGCTCGATGATTGCCATGGCGGGCTTCATGTCCGCCATCATGGCCATCGTGCTGCTGTTCATGCGGCGCTACTACCCGCCCTCCATCCGCGGCGTGGGCGCCTGGGCCGCAGCGCCGCTGCTGTGGCTGGTGTCCACCGTGCTGTTCGGCGCACGCGGGCTCATCCCAGACTGGCTCAGCCTGGTGCTCGCCAACCAACTGCTGGTGCTGGGCACCGTCACCTACTACATGGGCACGCGCAGCTTCATGGGGCAGCCAACCGTCTGGCGGCCCTGGAACTGGCTGATGGTGGGCACCACCCTGGTGTTCATCGTGCTCACTTACTGGGCGCCCAACTACGCACTGCGGGTGGGCTTTTTCACGGTGGTCATGGAGGTGATCTACATCGCACAGATGCGCTTCATGCTGCGCCACGGAGGGCGCAACTTCCCCGTGCGGCTGGTGGAGGTGGTGCTGGCCCTGCACATGGCGGTACTGGCCGTGCGGCTGATCTCGATCGTGACCGGGAATGCCGGTGCCGACCTGATGGAGCCTTCGCTGTTCCAGACGCTGTACATCGGGGCCTATGTGATCACTGTGCTCATGCTGTCCATCGGCGCGGTGCTCATGGCCACCGACCGCCTGCGTACCGAGCTGGAACACCTGGCCACCCACGACTCCCTTACCAACACACTGAACCGCCGAGCGCTGCTGCAGCGCTGCGATGAAGAGCTGGAGCGCGCACAGCGCTACGGCAACGGGCCGTCCATCATGATGGTGGACCTGGACAACTTCAAGGCCGTGAACGACACCCGAGGCCACCAGCATGGCGATGCGGTGCTGGTGCATTTTGCAGAATGCACCCGCCAGGTGCTGCGCCGCGCGGATCGGCTGGGGCGGTACGGCGGCGAGGAGTTTCTGGTGCTGCTACCCGACGCAGACACTGCCGCCGCCCAGGGCGTGGCCCAGCGCATCCACGCCACGCTGTCCGCCGGCCATCCCCTGGACTGCGAGGTCAGCATCGGGCTCACCAGCTGGACCGGCCCCCACGAAACGCTGGATGCCATGCTGTCACGTGCCGATGCGGCGCTGTACCGCGCCAAGAACGAGGGGCGCAACCGGACCTGCGTCGCTTGATACGACGCAGGGAAGTCCACTGGGTCAGGCCGTCTGCGTGGCCACACCGGCCGATTCAAAGCTCGCCATTTCTGCCAGCACCGCGCAGGACGACTGCAACAGCGGCCACGCCAACGCAGCGCCCGAACCCTCGCCCAGGCGCAGGCCCAGGTCCAGCAGCGGTTCGGCCTGCATTTGCGCCAGCATGAGGCTGTGGCCGCGCTCGCCCGAGCGGTGCGCAAACACGCAGCGCTGCAGCACCGCAGGCTGCAGACGGCTGGCTACCAGCACGGCAGCACTGGTGATAAAGCCATCCACCACAATCACTCGCCGCTCCAGGGCTGCCTGCAACACAGCGCCCACCAGCGTGGCCACCTCATAGCCGCCCAGCGCGGCCAATGCGGCCAGCGGCGTGGTGGCCTCGGCATTCGCGTCCAGCGCCTGCTGCAGCACGGCGCGTTTGCGCTCGATGCCTGCAGCATCCAGGCCCGTGCCCGCGCCCGTGACGTCCGCCAGGGGCAGGCCCGCCAGGCGCGCCAGCAGCAGCGATGCCACCGAGGTGTTGGCAATGCCCATCTCGCCGAGCAGCAGCGCATTGCCGGGCAAAGTGCGCACCACCTCTATACCGTTGGTGATCGCTTGAGCGCATTGCTCCGCAGTCATGGCTGGGCCGACCGACGCGTCGGCCGTGCCGGGCGCCACCTTGCGCAGCAGCAACTGGGGCGCGCCCGGGGCGGCATCGCGCGGCGCGATGGGCTTGGCCACGCCGCAGTCCACCACGGTGAGGGCCAGGCCGTGTTGGCGAGCCAGCACGCTCACGGCAGCGCCACCGGCCAGAAAGTTCTCCACCATCTGCCAAGTCACGTCACTGGGGAAGGCCGACACCCCCTTGGCCGCCAGGCCATGGTCGCCCGCGCACACCAGCATTTGCGGCTGCAGCAGCGCGGGGGCCTCGGTGCCCAGCACCTGGCCGATGCGCAGGGCCAGCGACTCCAGCCGACCCAGTGAACCGAGTGGTTTGGTCTTGTTGTCGAGCAGGTGCTGCAGGCGGGCGGTCAACGGAGCGTCGGAAATATCGGCGATGGCGGGGACGGTGAACTGGGCCAGGGAGTGCATGGTGTGTAAGACAACAGAATGAAAAAGGAAACAGGAAGCGCTGAAGGCCGTGGGCAACAGCACTCAGGCGGTGGCCGGATCTGGGGCGATCAACGCCCGCAGCGCACCGGGGGCAAAGCTGGCGTCCGCCATGCGGGCCAGCCCTTCAAACACCGCATCGAGCGTGGGCACGGGCGCCGCACCCACACGGCCAAACAGGGCCTGCAGCGCAGCAGGGTCTTCCAGCAAGCCATGCAGGTACACGCCCAGCACGTTGCCCGCCGGGTTCTGCCAGGCGATGCCGGGGATAACCTCGCGCGCCACATCGCCCTTGGCAGCCATGGCCGGGTGCTGGGCGGTTTGTCCGTGGTGGATTTCGTAGCCTGTGGCGGACACACCCGCCAGCGCGGCCCAGGCACCCCACACCGCGCCAAACTGCGCCTGGGTGCGTTGCACGGTCTTGGCAACCTCGAAGGTGGTGACCAGCGGCAGCAGGCCCAGGCCCGGCGCATTGCCGTCGATACCCGCTGTGTCAATCAGCGCCTCACCCAGCATCTGCAGCCCGCCACATACGCCGAGCACCATGCCGCCCTGCCCCGCGTGATGGGCAACGGCCTGGTCCAGGCCTTGCGCGCGCAGCCAGGCCAGGTCGGAGGCGGTGGACTTGGAGCCGGGCAGCACCACCCAATCGGAGGGCTTCAGCCCCCCCAGGTCAGCCGGGCTGCGCGCCCAGAGCAGGCGCACGCCGGGCACATTCTTGAGCGGCTGGAACTCGTCCAGGTTGCTGATGCGCGGGTAGGCGATGACGGCCACGGTGGTGTGCACGGTGCCTGCGGACAAGGTGCGGTCGTCAAACACGCCGTCCTCTTCGGGCAGGCCGTGGCGCCATTGCATGGGGATGGTGGCCACGGTGGGCACACCGGTCATGTCTTGCAGCATCTGCGGCGCAGGCGCCAGCAGGCTGGCGTCGCCGCGAAACTTGTTGAGCACAAAGCCATGGATCAGCGCGCGCTCGTCCTCGGGCAGCAGTGCCCAGGTGCCGTACAGATGGGCAAACGCGCCGCCCCGGTCGATGTCCGTCACCAGCAGGCAGCGCGCATCGGCATGGCGGGCCACGCGCATGTTCACGATGTCGCTCGCGTGCAGATTGATCTCGGCGGGCGAGCCCGCCCCTTCGATCACGACCACATCGTTTTCAGCGCGCAGTGCATCCAGCGCAGCAGCGATCTGCGGCCACACCCTTTCGCTGCGGCCGCGCCAGGGCATGGCGGTCAACTCTGCGCTCACCTGGCCCATCAGCACGACCTGGCTGTGCGTGTCGGCCTCGGGCTTGAGCAGCAACGGGTTCATGCGCACCTCGGGTTCGGTGCGGGCTGCGAGGGCCTGGAAATACTGGGCACTGCCGATTTCACCCATCACACCCGCAGGGCCGGGTACCACACGCGCGTTGTTGCTCATGTTCTGCGCCTTGAACGGCGCGACCTTGAGGCCCAGGTTGCTGTAGTAACGGCACAGCGCCGTGGTGAGCCAGCTTTTACCCGCGCCGCTGGTAGTGCCCAGCACCATCACGCAACGGGCCAATTGGGGAGCAGAGTTTTCAGTCAAGGCAATGGGCGGACCATGCGGTCCATGATGTGTTCGAGTGCTGCCGCCGCATCGGTGCAGCGGCCGGTGTGCACGGGCGAGGTCTGGATGATGGCGCTGCGTTTGGCGGTGAGCCAGTGAAAGCGCTGGCGGTACGGCAGGCGCGCAATCGGCCCACAGCCTTCGTCTCCCGCGCAGATAGCGACGATGGCGGCCAGGTGGCGGCGTACGGTGTCGATGTCGGCGTGCGGGTCCATGGCCAGCAGGCGCGCTTCATCGAGCGCGATGGCAGCCTGCAGAAAGCCGGTGCGCTGGCACGACAGGATCACGCCCGCGTTGATGAACTCCTCGCGCTCCACGCGCGGCACCACGCGCACGATGGCGTAGTCGTACACCTCAGGCGCGTGCATCGACGGCCTCCTTCAGCGCATTCACCCAGGTGGCACGCCCGGCCAGGCGGGCGCAGAAGTAGTCCACATAGGCCTGGCGGTGGGTAGCGGCAGCGGTCAGCAGGCCTTCTTCGTGGTTGGCACCGGCCAGTACCAAAAACTCGTCGGGCACCTCGGCCAAGATGCCGGCCACCACCTCGGGTGTGAGGCGCGCGGCCAGCTCGGCATCCACCTGCGCGAGCAGCGTGGCCCGGGCCAGCAGCACATGGTCGGCAATGGGCGCAAAGGGTTTGGCGGGCAGGGCCACCGTGCCGTTCCACGCATGGTGAAAGGTCAACGCCGCACCGTGGTCGATGAGCCAGGGCTGGCGGTGCCACATCAGCAGATTGGTGTTGCGCGCGGTGCGGTCCACATTGCCCACCAAGGCATCGAACCACACGAGGCGCGAGGCAAAATCATCCGACACCACATCCACCGCCGGGTCGAAATTGAGCGCGCCCGACAGGTAATCCAGCCCCACGTTCAGGCCACCGCTGGCACGCACCAGGTCCTGGATCTCCGGGTCCGGCTCGGTCTGCGCCAGGGCGGGGTCGAGCTGGGCCAGAACGATCTCGGGCACGGGCAGGCCCAGCGCACGGGCGATGCCACCCGCAATCATTTCAGCCAGCAGGGCGCGCACGCCCTGCCCTGCGCCACGGAACTTGAGCACGTAGGTGCCCAGGTCGTCGCCCTCGACGATGGCAGGCATGGAGCCACCTTCACGCAGCGGCGTGACGTAGCGATTGACAGTGATGGTTCTCACAAGGTCTCCCTCGATCCGATGGAATGCGGGATGGTACGGCCCGGCAGCGCCTGCCATGCGGCCTGCAGCGCATCTTGTGCCGCGGGCGCCAGCACCCCCAGGCGCACGGTGCCGGGGAGGCCGAACGACGTCGCATCCCGCAGCTTGATGCCGCTGGCTCGCAGCGCGGCCAGATCGCTTTGCAACGTGTTGGTGGCGGGCTGCGCGCAGAAATAGTTGGCCAGGCTGCCTGCGTGCAAGGCCCAGCCCAGGTCGATACACAGAGCCTGCTGGCGAGCCTTCCAGTCGCGCAGGGTGCGCAGGCTGTGCACCAGCCATTGCTGCACGGTGGCCTGCGTCCACGCCTGCAGCAGTGCCACGCCGTGGGCACCCACGGGCCAGGAAGACGCCAGGGCCGTCAGTCCCAGCGCCTGCTCTTTACAGTCTGGCGGCGCAATCGCATAGGCGGCACGTACACCCGTCAGCCCCAGGGCCTTGTTGGGGGTCCAGAGCTGCCAGCAGGCCGATGGCAGGTACGGCTGCGGTGCGCCGGTCCATGCGCCCTCGGGGTCCAACCTCAGGGGGACATACGCGCAGTCGAGCACACGCCAGGCAGCAGCATCGCCCGGCCGCCAAGCGCCCAGCGCGGGATCTTCCAGCCCCAAAGGGCTCGACGGCTCGCACGCCCATTGCAAACCCGCCGCGGCACCGCCGCCCCGCAGCACCTCCAGCCCGCGCACCTGCGCGGCCTGGGCGTAGTCCCCATAGCTGTGCGGCGGCACCGCTACTTGCACTGCGCCCTGCTGTGCGGCCAGCGCGGTGATGCGGTGGATGAACTCGCTGGCACTCGCAGCCAGCACGATGCGCCCCGGCACCACGCCATGGAAGGCGCCGAGGGCCTCGCGCAGGGCCGTGTAGGCCGGGTCGGGGTAGCGCGTGGCATCGGCCGACTGGAGGGCGTGCAGCGCCTCCGGGCAGGGCCCGCAGGCGTTGCTGTTGGTCGAAAAATCAAACACCGGGATGCCCGCAGCGTCCGGCCCACCATGCAATTGCACAGGCAAGCAAAAAGGACCTGGGAATGTCATGCATGCACCCAGGCAAAGGCAACCAGGACCAGCAGCTGAAGGGAGGCCGCCACCGGCACCATCGCCAGCACCACCTGAGTGCCCAGGCGCGCGGCACGACGCGTATCGAGTGGCCCAGCCCGGTGGCCCTTGCTGTGCAGCGTGTACACACCCGGCTTGGCCAGGCGCACGTTCAACGCCAGTGCCATGGCCGCCATGGGCCAGCCGCTGTTGGGGGATGGCGTCTTGCGCGCCTGGCGGGCCAGAGTGGAAAAAGGCAGGCCCTTGGCGACCACCGCCAACAACAAGGCGGTGATGCGTGCAGGCACCCACGACAGCACGTCGTCCGCCCGCGCCGCCCACTTGCCCGCCCATTGCCAGTACCGCCCGCCGCGCATGCCCGGGTAACCCCACATGGCATCGGCCGTATTGGCAAAGCGGTACAGCGCAGCGCCCGGCAGGCCCAGCAGCGCAAACCAGAACAACGGCGCCACCACGGAGTCGTTGAGGTTCTCGGCCAGCGACTCGATGGCCGATTCGCGCACCTGCATGGCAGTGAGCGCGCTTACATCCCGGCTCACCAGCCGGGCCAGCTGCGCACGCCCGGCGGGCAGCGATTGGCCTAGCGCCACCTCCACCGCCAGCACTTCATCGTGCAGCATGCGCCAGGCCAGCAGGGGCTTGAGCAGCAGTGCCAGCAACGCCGCCGCCACAAAACCGTGCAGCATCAGCACCAGCTTCTGCGCCGCCCAACCGAGTATAAAAACAATAGCAGCCAGCGCGCACCAGACAAGCGCTGCGCGCCAGAATAGCTTGAAATCTCGGGCCACTGGCATCCGGGGCGCCAGGCGCTCACCCCACCACTGCAGCGCCCGCCCCATCCCGACCACCGGATGCCAGGCAGCGGGCGGCTCGCCCAGCCACCAGTCCACCGCCAGCGCCAGCAGCGGCACGCCGATCCACACAGCCACCATGGGCCAGCCCCCGGCGGGTGTGAGCAACAAAAGCCAGTGGTCGGACACGGCGGCCTCACTAATCTTCGATGCCGCGCTGCGCGGGAATGCCCGCCTTGAACGCGTGCTTGATCAGCTGCATCTCGGTCACGGTGTCGGCCAGCTCAATGATCTCGGGCGGGCAGCGACGGCCGGTGAGGCACACGTGCACGTCCTTGGGGCGATCGCGCAGGGTCTGCAACACGCCGTCGAGCGGCAGCCAGCCGTAGATCAGCGGGTAGGTGATCTCGTCCAGCACCACCAAAAAATGCTCGCCCGACAGGATGGCGGCGCGCGCCTTTTCCCAGCCGTCGCGCGCGAGCTGGGCCGAGTGCTCCAGGTCCTTGCTCTTCCAGCTGAAGCCGTCGCCCAGCCCCTCGATGGGCAGGCCGATCTGCTCGAACATGCGGTGCTCGCCAAAACGCGCGGTGGGCACCTTCATGAACTGGAAGATCTTCACGGCCTTGCCCCGGCCATGGGCGCGCAGCGCCAGGCCAAAGGCGGCCGTGCTTTTGCCCTTGCCGTCGCCGGTGTTGACGATGATGAGGCCCCGGCGTTCGCCCTCGGGCTTTTCGTAGCGTTTTTCGGTCGGCGGGGTTTCGATCTGCATGGTGTCGATTCTTTCAGAGAGGCCAGGCATCACACGCCGGCCGGTTGCAACGGGGAAGACAACGAGGACGGACGGCGCGCCTGCCACGCGGCGCCCGCCATCGCCACCAGGGCCATGACCAGCAGGGCCACGATGCCCGCCATGCGCTCCACGGGGCTGGGCTCGGTGGCGCTGTCAGAAGGGGCTGGCTCGGGCTGCCGCTCCAGCAACACGCCCATGGTAGGCACGGCGGGCGCGGAGGGTGGTGCTTCTGCCTGGGCGGGCGGCGCGGGCAGGTCAGCGGCGGCGGGCGCAGGCTGTGGCGCTGCCAGGGCTGGCGACTGCGGCGCGGCAATGGCCATGCCAGCAGGCGGGGTCAGCTCTACGGACTCACCACGAGCAGCTCGCTCCACCCAGCGGCGCACGCTGGGCAGCTCGGCCGCCAGCGGCGCGGCACGCGTCACCTCCTGGTACATCTGCGCCAGTTGTTTTTGCGTGTCGGCATCGGCCTGCCAGTAGCCCTGGCGCTGCGCCTGCACCAGGCGCTCCAGCGACTGGGCATAGGCCTGCGGGTGTTCCTTGAGCCACTCGGGCAGGCCCAGCTGGTGCTTGTCGCGCACCAGCACGTCATAAAAGCTTTGCCAATGGTCGCTGCGCACCGTGTCGGGCGCGACGGCCTGCCAGCCCCAGGCGAACTGCACGGCCTTGAGCACCTGCAGCGTGCCCGAATAGCCCTCGGCCTTCTGCGCCTGGAGCCAGCCCGGGTGCAGGTAGCGCGACTGCATCTCCAGCGCAATGGCGCGCTGTGCAGTTTCGGTGGTGGGCTCGCTTACATCCTGCAGCTGGGCCACATGCAACTCCAGCCCCTGCGGGCGCCCGGCCACGCGGGCGGCCGCCGACAGACCGCCCAGGTACTGGAACGGGTCGTCCGAGCTGACCATGGCATACAGATGCGAGCTGCGCGACAGGATGGCGGCATCGGTGCGGCGCAGGTGGGCACCCAATGCCTGGGCCGCCACACCGCCCGCCACGCCGGTCACGGGCTCGCCCTCCAGATATGGCTGGCTCATGCGTTCGAGGAACATCTGGCCCAGGCGCGCATCGTTGGTTTGCAAGCCGTCGCTTTGCACCGCGTCCGACAGGCCGGTGCCATAGTCGCCCACCGCATTGCCGAACGAGCGCACGCGCGCCAGTTGCTCGGCCTGCGCGCGGGGCACGCCCTGCTTGCGCAGCTCCTGGCCGATCTGCGCGGTGTTGCGCGCGATCACATTGCCGGGCTCGGCCGTGGCGGCCTGGGCCACCGCACGGTCCAGCAAGCCCATCAGCGCGGGGAACTGGTCGCGGTAGGAGCCGGTGATGCTCATGAGCACATCGACGCGCGGGCGCTTGAGCTCATCGGCGGCAATGGTCTCCACGCGCACCGGGCGGCCCGAGTCGTCCCACACCGGGCGCATGCCCAGCGCCACGAGCGCCTGCGCTTCCATGATGCCCTGGTGGCGCAGCGTTTCGCCCGCCCACAGCGACAGCGCCATGCGCTCTGGCGCCCGGCCGTTGTGGCGCACCTGGTAGTCCTTGAACCAGTCGTTGAACAAGGTCTGCGCCACGGCATAGGCCTGGCGCGTGGGCAGGCGGCTTGGGTCGAGCCCTGTGAGGTTGCGGCCTGTGGGCAGGCTCTCGGGGTTGCGGATGGGGTCGCCGCCGTACGCAGCGGTGAGAAACCGGCCCTCCAGCCCCGCGAGCAGGCCGGGCATTTCGCCTTCGGTGGCAAAGAGGCGCTCCAGCTCCTGCGCGCGCTGGGCCAGCTGCAGCAGCGCGGGCGTGTCGATGGGCTTGCGCGCGGCGCGGTTGGGCACATGGTCTTCGGCGCGCACCAAGCCGTCCTGTGCTGGCGGCGCGTCAGGCAGCACGGGGCGCAGGTCCAGCACGCTGGCAGCCTGCGCATCGGTCAGCGCCACTTCCAGCCAGCGCGCGGGGCGTGCAGCCAGCACCGCGTCGTGCTTGATCAGGAAGGCTTCGTCGATGTCTTCGCCCAGCGCCTCGATCAGCGGCTTGCGCAGCGCCTGCAGGATGGTCTCGCGCCGCTGCTCGGGCGCGGGCACGCGGCCGAACACGGCCAGGCCCTTGGGCTGCGAGCTTTGCGCGAGCTGGTCCAGGTAGGGGTGCAGGATTTCAAGAAAGCCGTGGAAGTCGGCCGCGATGCGCTCGGCGCTCCAGCCCAGGTCGCGGTGCAGCTGGTGCTCTACAAACTGCGCCACCAGCTGCTTTTCGAGCGCGCGGCGCGTGGGGCCTTCGTCCACGGTTTCCCATTCGTGCATCACCTCGTGCATGTGGGCCATGCGCGCCTCGAAACCTGCCGGGGCGAACACGGGCGTGCGGTGGCTCACCAGCACGGCGCGGCCCCGGCGCTTGGCAGTGAGGGCCTCGCCCAGGTTGTCCACGATGTAGGGATAGACCACGGGCAGGTCACCGAGCGGCAGCAGCGCGTCGTCGTGCACATCGAGCGCACGCGCCTTGCCACCGGCCCATTCCTGCGTACCGTGGGTGCCGAAGTGGATGAGCGCGTCGGCCTCCAGCTGCGCCCACAGGTACACCGCCAGGTAATGGTGCGACAGCGGCGCCTTGCTCTTGTGCATGAACGGGTTCTGGCCCAGGCGCAGTGTTTCCTCGCGCGGGGGTTGGGGCAATACCGAGAGCTTGCCCACCTGCAGGCGCGGGATGGCGAACACCTTTTCGCCCTGCCACTCGACCACGTAGCGGCTCTTTGCGGGAGTGCCCCAGTGCGCATTCATGCGCTCGCGCACGGCCTTCGGCAGCGTGGCCAGGTGCTGCTCATAACGCGCCAGTGGCAGCGCGGCGGCCTGTCCGTTTTGCAGCAGCGCGCGCACATCAGCACCGGGGTAATAGGCGGCCAGCAGCGGCTTGAGCCCATCGATCCAGCCCTGCTCGGGCACCTGCTGCGTGCGGTAGCCTGCCTGGGCCAGACCGCCCGACACCTGCTCCAGGCTGCGCGGCACGTTGAGGAACGAGGCGCCAAAGTTGGTGCCGCCCGGGGGGTAGTTGTAGACCATGGCCACCAGGCGCTTGTCGGCGGCGGGTTTGGTCTGCAGTGCGATCAGCCGCCGCGCCTTCGCGGCCACAGCCTGGGCCTGGCGCTCGATGAGGCGAAAGTCCCGGCCCTCAGCGCCGTGGGCGGCGACCAGGACCGGATCGATGGCACCCGCCGCCTCGGGCTGCGCCAGGTAGAACGGCACATCGGACAGCGACAGCCCCGTGTCGCTGGCCTCCCACGCGGCGGCATCGCCTGCGCGGTACGGCTGCGTGCCCAGCAAGGGTGCGCCCCAGCGGGCCAGCAGCGGCTGCAGCGCAGCGGCCTGGGGCACGAGCTGGTGCAGCACCAGGGCCGAGGCATGCAAGCGGCCCGGGCCGGTGCCGCTCTCAGGGGGCAGCTCCAGCACCTCGGCCAGGGTCTGCGCCGTGACCTGCTGGCCAAAGGCCGCATAAGCGAACAGACCCTGCTGGCGGAAGGTGCGCAGCCAGGCATCGAGCCACTCGGTACTGCCATCCACAAAATGGTGGCGGTGCACCAGCACGGCCACGGCAGGCAGACTGCGCAGCGTGGGCTGGCCCTCGCGCCAGGCCCCCAGCGCGGCGGCGTTGGGCAGCAGGCGGGGCGCGTCGGGGTGGTAGAGCCCCCGGGCGGGCAGGATGTCGGGCGCGGGCAAGGCGGGCATGGCGGCCCCTGCCACGGTGGCACGCGCCAGGGCGATGGCGTTCTTCAGGTTGCGCGGGCCACCGGCCTGCAGGTAGGCCACCATGCGGGCGGGCGCATCGAGCGCGGTCAAGTCGGCGGCTGGGCTGCCAGCGGGCACCCAGACCACGCGGCCCGGGGCGCGTGCGGCGCGGGCATCGAGCTGCGCGCCGACCATGCGGCGCAAGCGCGCCTCCACGCTGGCATGCGGTGCATCCACCCAGACCATGGCGGCGCCTGCCAGTGCGCGCTCCAGCTTCTGGGCCTGGGCCGCGTCCAGTACCGCCGGGCCGGCCAGCGGGAAATCGATGTGCACAAAGCCCAGGCCCGCCTCGCCAGCCAGGCGTTGCACCATGGCCGTGCGTGGGGCGGTGGTGATGTCGGAGGTGAGCCACAGCAGCACGGGCGCAGACTGCGCGGCCTGCACCAGCGGCGCAGCCAGCAGCAGGCACCACAGTGCCGCACGCAAGATCAGTGTCTTCATGGCTTGGCGGGTGCCGGCGTGGCGGCTCCACCCGCGCCACCGGCCGAAGCGCTGGCAGGAGCAGCGCCCGTTTCAGGGATGTAGACGATATTGCCGTCTTCCAGCTTGTAGGCCACGCCCGCGCGCACGCCCTGCCCTTGCGCTGCGCTGCCAGCGCCCTTGAAGCGCACTTCCTTGCCCTGCTCGCGCACCACCACTTCCATGTCGGGCTGGCCGGGGTTGCGGATGATGGTGACGCTTTCATTGGCACTGGTCTGGGTCTGCACGGCCACGGCCGTGAGCAGCGCCACCACCAGCACCAGGAACACATCCACCAGGTTCACGGCCGACAGCATCGGATCGTCGTCGTCCTCGGCCAGGACGTTCAAGTGGCGCAAGCTCATTGCGCCACCCCGCGCTCCTTGCGCACCACCAGCAGCTCGGCCAGCAGCCAGCGGCGGCGCACCGAGTACACCACCAGGCCCACCGACGCGGCGGCCAGCGCCAACACCACGCCCGCAAAGGCGCCGCTGAAAACGGCCAGCGCCTGCTGGCCGTTGCCCGCCGCCACGCTCTGCAGCGCGGGGCCGAGTGGGATCATCGTGGCGATCAGCCCCAGCATGGGCGACAGGCGGCTGAGCAGGCGCACGGGCTCCACCTGGCGCACCAGTTGCAGCTCCAGCTCTTCCATCGACAAACCCGGAGCCACGCGCAGCGAACGGTACTGCGGCTGGCGCCAGCGCTGCCACGCCTCCATGAGCGTGGCGCCGCCCGACCACAACGCGTAGACAAACGCCAGCCCCACCAGCACCAGCACCGGCCAGAGCAACGACTGCGCAACCTGCGAAAAACTCGATTCGATGTTCATGCTTCCACTCCCTCAATCCATGTGTTGTTTCATTGGCTGTGCTTGCGCTGCATCGATGGCAGCGCCATCCACATGCCATCCAGATGCCGCACGTGGATGCGGTGGTCAAACACGCTCTCCAGCGCAGCGTGCGTGGCGGGTGCATCGCAGGCGCCCTGGTGCAGCACGCGGCCCTGTGCCATCACCACCATGTCGTCGGACTGCAGTGCCAGCGACACCTCGTGCAGCACGCTGACCACCGTGCCCCCCGCATCGACCAGTGCACGCATGGTGTGCAGCCAGTCGGTCTGGTGCGGCGGGTCGAGGTTGGCCAGGGGCTCGTCCATCAGCAGCACCTGCGCCTGCACCGCCAGAGCGCGGGCCAGCAGCACGCGCTGGCGTTCGCCGCCCGACAGCTGCGACAGCGGGCGGTGGCGCCAGTCCCAGGCCTGCGTGGTGCGCAGCGCCTGCTCCACCGCTGCGTGGTCGGCCGCACCCGGCGGTGCCAGCCAGGCCTGGTGCGGCAGCCGGCCGAGCATGGCCACGTCATAACTGGTCAAGTCGTCGGCCGAGCCTTCGTTCTGCCCCAGCCAGGCGAGCTGGCGGGCGCGTTCGCGTGCAGGAATCTGTACCAGCGGGCGGCCCAGCAGCAACACGTCGCCCTGCACCGCCACACGTGGCAGCAGGCCCGCCAGCACCTTGAGCAGGGTGGACTTGCCCGCGCCGTTGGGGCCGACGATGCTCGTCCAGCGCCCGGCGGGCAATTGCAGGTCAATGCCCTGCAATATTGAGCGATTCCCGATGCTGGCGCTTATTCCATTTGCACTGATAGCTATTGATTTCATAGCGCACCTCCTTGCGAGGTGCGCCGGTGCATGAGCCACAGCAGATAGGTGCCGCCCAGGGCCGCCGTGAGGACGCCCACGGGCAGCTCCTGCGGCGCCAGCAGCCAGCGCGCCAGGATGTCGGCCGCCATCAGCAGCACCGCGCCCATCAGGCTGGAGAGCACGATGTGCCGTTCGTGTGTCACGCGCACGATGGAACGCACCAAGTGCGGGGCGGCCAGCCCCACAAAGGCGATGAGCCCCGTCTGCGCCACCGCCGTGCCCGTGGCCAGCGCCATGGCAGCCACCAGCCCCACACGCATGGGCATGAGTGGCAGGCCCAGGCTGGCGGCCGTGGCCTCGCCCAGCGTGAGGCCGTCCAGCGCACGTGCCAGCATCCAGGCAACCACCGAGCACAGCGTCCAGGCCACGGCCATGAGCAAGCAGGCCGCCCAGCCCACAAAAGCCGTGCTGCCCAGCGTGAAGGCCTGCATGGCCTGCAGGATGTCGGGCGAGGCCAGTTCCACCAGGTCACGCAGCGCGCCCAACACCACGCCCACAATCACCCCCGCCAGCAACAAGCGCAGCGTGTGCTGCACGCCCTTGGCGAGCAGCAGCGTGAGTACCACCGCCCCCGCCGCGCCCAAAAATGCCATGCCCGTGATACCGATGCGGGCCATCCACTGCGCCGCCACCGGCGACACCCCGAAGAGCGCCATGGCGACAGCCCCGCCCAGCGCTGCGCCCGAGGCGCTGCCCAGCAGGTACGGGTCGGCCAGCGGGTTGCGAAACAAACCCTGCGCCACCGCGCCCGACAGGCCCAGCAGCGCCCCCGCCAGCCACGCACCCGCCGTGCGCGGCAGGCGGATGTCCCACACGATCTGCCATGCCACAGGGTCGCCGTGCATGCGCAGCACGCTGTCAAAGCCCGTGCTGCCCACGCTGGCGCCACACACGGCCAGCAGCACGCTGGCCAGCAGCAGCCACGCGGTGCACCAGGCCGCACGGCGGATGGCAGAGCCTGTTGGCAGATCGACGTGGACGCTGCTCATGAAGCCTTGTCCGCAATGCAGCGAGCCATGATGCGCGCTGCCTCGGCCATGCGCGGCCCGGGGCGCACCACCACATCAGAGTCGCCGGGGCCGAACACACAGAGCCGGTTCTCGCGGATGGCTCGCATGGTGGCCCAGCCGGGGTAAGGCACCATGGCCTGCATGCTGCGGTTGCCGATCATGATGATGTCGGGGTTGGCGCGCACCACGAACTCGGGGTTCAGGCGCGGAAACGGCCCCAGCGACGCCGGCACCACGTTGCGCACGCCCAGCCGGGTGAGCGATTCGCCAATGAACGAGGCCTCGCCTGCCGCATAAGGCCCACGGCTCACTTCAAAATACACGCGTGCGTTCTTTGCCTTGGGCGGCAGCGATTGCGCCGCTGCCAACACACCTGCGTCGATCACGCGCCAGAGGCGGTCGGAGCCCTGCGCACGGGGTACGCCCAGCAGGTCGCTCACGGTGCCCAGCACACGGCGCACGTCGGCATGCGTCTTGGGCTCCAGCTGCACCACGGTGAGGCCCAGCGCCTCCAACCGGTCGCTGGCACGCGAGCTGACGGACATGAGCACCAGGTCCGGCTTGAGCGCTACGATGGCCTCTATGCTCGGGTCCAGCCCGCCGCCCACCTTGGGCAGCTTGGCAATCACGGCCTCCGGCCAGTTGGAATAGCGATCCACCCCCACGAGCCGGTGGCATTGCTCCAGCTCGCACACACTTTCGGTCAACGAGGGCAGCAGGCTCACGATGCGCTGCGGCGGACGGGGCAGCGAGACCTCGCGGCCCTTGTCGTCCTTGATGTGCACGGGCTGTGCACGCGCCAGGCCAGCCATGAGCAGGCCCAGCGCAATCACGATTGCGATCACCCAAAGGATGCGGCGCACGGGGGTGGGTTTCATCAGCGAGGTTCTTTCAAGGTAAGCGGCAGGCCAGCCGCCATGAGCGTCACGCGGGGGCACACCTGCGCCACCTGCTGGTTGAGCGTGCCGAGTGCATCCACAAAAGCGCGCACCTCGCGCCCCATCGGGATAACCCCCAGGCCAATTTCGTTGCCCACCAGAACAACGGGGCCAGGGGATTTCCGAACCGCTATCAAAAACATAGCTGCTTGCGCTTTCCAATCAAGCGCTAGAGCTTGTTTTTGTTCAAAACTCATAGCTTCCACACCCACGGGCATGGTCCAGCGGGTGAGCCACAGCGTGAGGCAGTCCACCACCAGCAGGGTTTGTGGGGTGCTGTGCAACGCCACGGCAGCGGCCACGTCGTGCGGCTCTTCCACGGTTTGCAGGCCAGGCACCCGTTCGGCGCGGTCACGTTGGTGGCGGGCGATGCGCTCGCGCATTTCGTCGTCCCAGGCCTGGCCCGTGGCGATCAGCACGGCGCAGTGGTCGCTGGATTGCGCCAGCCAGTCGCGCGCCAGCAGCTCGGCGCGGCGGGACTTGCCGCTTTTCTGGCCGCCCAGAATCAGTTCGGTGGTGATGGTCATACCGATGCGCCCCCCAGCAGGTGGGCCACGGCTTCGGGGCTGGACGGAAACCATGCGTGGAAATAGCTCGCGTGGATGCTGCCCTGCTGGTACAGCGCCTCGCCCGCATCCCGCGCAACCGCCTCGTTCGGGCGCGCCGTGCGGGCCACCACGGGGGCGCTGCTGTCGCTGGTCGAATAGTGGAAGGTGTGGCCGCGCAACGTGTGTCCTGCCACGGTCAGTTGCTGCGGCCCCAGCGCTGCCAGGCGCTTTTGCATGGTGACGTGACCGAGCAGCAGGCCCCACAAAGTGGCCGTGCTGCCATCGGCCAGGGTGATGGATTCAAACAGCGCCATCATGCCGCCGCACTCGGCCCACAGCGGTTTACCTGCGGCCACATGGGCGCGCAGGCTGGCTTGCATCCCGGTGTTGGCCGCGATCTTCGCGGTGTGCAGCTCGGGGTAACCGCCGGGCAGCCACACCGCGTCGCAATCGGGCAGCACCGCATCGTGCAAAGGCGAGAAGAACACCACGCGCGCGCCCATCTGCTCCAAGCATTGCACGTTGGCAGCGTAGATGAAGCAGAACGCCGCATCACGCCCCACGGCCACCGTACGGCCTGCGAGCAAAGCAGGCACGGCAACCGTGGATGCAGGCGCCGGAAAGTCCACGGCCCAGCGCTGCAGGTCCTCCAGCGTCATCTGGCCCAGGGGTGTAGCGGCCAGGGCATCGGCCGCTGCGTCCAGCCGCTGCAGGCTGTCGTCCAGCTCGTGCGCGGCCACCAGGCCCAGGTGGCGTTCGGGCAGCAGCGCCGCACCGGCCTTGGCGGCTAAAGGCGCATTGCCTGGCTCCACCCGCATCAGCGCGCCCATCCAGTCGTCGGCATCTTGCAAGCCGTCACGCAACATGTCGGCATGGCGCGCGCTGCCTACGCGGTTGGCCAGCACCCCCGCCCAGGGCAGGCCCGGCCGGTAGTGGCGCAGGCCATAGGCCAGCGCGCCAAACGTGCCCGCCATGGCCGAGGCATCGACCACCGCCAGCACCGGCACACCAAAGTGCCGGGCCAGGTCGGCCGCGCTGGGGCTGCCGTCAAACAGGCCCATCACGCCTTCGATAAGGATCAGGTCCGACTCGACGGCGGCGTCGCGCAGTCGCTGCGCGCAGTCGGCCTCACCGTTCATCCACAAATCGAGCTGGTGCACCGGCGCCCCGCTGGCCAGCAGGTGCCAGTGCGGGTCCAGAAAATCCGGCCCGCACTTGAAAACCCGCACGCGCCGCCCCTGGCGTGTGTGCAGGCGCGCCAGGGCGGCGGTGACGGTGGTCTTGCCCTGTCCCGAGGCCGGGGCTGCAATCAGCAGCGCGGGACAGCGTGTCACACCCCACCCCCAGTGCGGTACTCACCCAGCGGCCGACGAAACTGGCGCGCCCCAAGCCAGTGCCACCGTGGAACTGGCTCCGCCAGGCCACGGGTGGCGTCCCCCCTCCGGGGGGAAGGCGCGCAGCGACTCAGGGGGGGCTTCATTGAGGTGCCCACTTCACACCGACGTAGACCGTGCGGCCTGCGGTGGCATAGGTGCGGGCCAGCTGGTAGTCCTTGTCGGCCAGGTTGTCGATGCGGGCCAGCAGCGTGTAGTCGCGCGCAATGCGGGTACTGGCGTACAGGTTGACCAGCGTGTAGCCACCCAGCACATTGGTGTTGGCCACGGTGTCGAAGCGGCGGCCGGATGCCTGCACTTCGGCGCCCACGGTCCACCCCGCCAGGCGGGTGTCGGCGCCGAAGGTGGCGTGCTGCTTGGCACGGCGCGCCAGCTGCTTGCCGGTGTCCAGGTCACGCGGGCGCTGCAGGTCGATGGAGCCGTGCAGCTGCACATCGCCCAGGCGGTGCGATCCCGCAAACGTCACGCCCTTGTATTCGGCCCGGGCCGTGTTGGCGTAGCAGCCAAAGTCCGACAGGCAGGTGCCGGGGCCAGAGAACGAAATCAGGTTGCTCACACGGTTGCGAAACAGCGTGGCCGAGAACGTGCTGTTGCCCTGGGCGTAGCGCAGCGCCACTTCGGCATTGCGGCTGCTTTCGGGGCGCAGCGTGGCCACGCCGTATTCGCTGAAGCGGTGGTACAGCGTAGGCGCGCGGAAGGCCGTGCCCACCGATGCCGTAGCGCGCCACTGCGGTGTGATGGCGTAGCCGTAGGCCACGCTGCCGGTGCTCTTGCCGCCAAACTCGCTGTCGGAATCGTGGCGCAGGTTGAGCTGCACGGTGTGGCCTGCAGCGTTGTAGCCGTAGCCCAGGGCCAGCGCGTCCTGCGAGCGTTTGGCATCGATGGGGGCGTTTTCGAGGCGGTCTTCACGGCGCTCCAACGCGGCCGTGACCAGGTGCGCGCCCTGGCGCCATTCGTTCTGGAAGTAGTAGCCACGCAGGCGCGTGTCGCTCAGGTAGGGCGAGGGGCGGGTTTCGTATTCATCGCGCGAGTCGGTGATGGACAGGCGCGTCTTGTAGGCGCTGCTCCACTGGGCAATCCAGTTGAGGCCCAGGGCGTGCATGGTGTGCAAGTTGCGGTCGTCCTTGCCCAGCCCGCTGTCGTAGCCACTGTTGGAGTCATTGACCATGAGCGTTCCCTCCAGCCGGTGCGCCGCATCGACCTGCAGGCCCACTCGGGCATGGCCTGCCGTGGTGCGGTAGCCGTCGCGGTCAGGGTTCTGGGTGGCCACCGTGCGGGCGTTGAAGCCCTTGCTGTCATCGCGCGCAAAGCCCAGCGCGTAGTCCACGGTGCCGCTGGCCCCGCTGATTCCGGCCTCCACCTTGGTGGTGTTGTGGTTGCCAATGCCCACGCCCACATACGGCGCCGTGCCGTTCTCGCCGCGCTTGGTGAAAATCTGCACCACGCCGCCCATGGCATCCGATCCGTATACGGCGCCTGCGGGGCCGCGCAGCACTTCGATGCGATCGATGAGGCCGAGCGGAATGCTCTCCCACGGCGCCCCCCCGGTGGACTGCGAATCGATGCGCACCCCGTCGATGTACACCGCTGTGAAACGCGATTCAGCACCGCGCAGGAATACACCCGTGGTGGCACCCGGGCCGCCATTGCGCGAGAACTCCACACCCGGCAGACGGGCCAGCAGGTCGGCCAGGCCAGTGGCGCCGCTGCTTTCGATGGTTTCGCGGTCCACGATGGAGATGTCGGCCACCAGGTCGGACAGCGGCTGCGGCGTGCGCGTGGCGGCCACCACGGTTTCGGCGAGCGAGGGCGCGCGCAGGTTCTGGGCCAGCAGTTCGCCGGTTGCCGGGGCACTCTGGGCCAGCGCACTGCAGGCGCTGCCCACCGCCAGGGTCAACAGGGCCACACGGTGGGCAGGCAGGCGCAGCAGCGCCACAGGGCGCGCACGAAGGGTACGGATTTTCATGGGGATCATCGTCAACAAACAACCCGGGCCGGCCTCCCGCCAGCATGTGGGTGATACAGCCGCGCAGCTCCAAAAAGGGCGCACGCAGCCACCGTGTTGGCCGGTATCCGGGCTGGCGGAACACCCCCCCAATGCCTTCCCATGCGCTTGTTCAAGGCGCTCAGTGGCGTATGGATGGAGAGAGAGTCGAAAGACTCGTCCGCTGACCGTTGCGGGGGCAGCGCAGGCTGGGCGTGTACCGGTGGTACTGCGCCTCCCTGCTTCCCGTTGAACTGCGGCATGTGAACCACACCGCGAGCACCAACCGCGCGATTTTACGGCTGTTTACAGCCTGCAACCCTACAATCGGGGGCTGTATGGCAACACCGTCCCCCACTGACCAGATCGCCGAGCGCGTCGACCGCCTGCTGCTGCGCCACGCAGAACTGCAACGCACCAACGCGCTGCTGACCGATCAGGTGGCCGCGCTGACGCAAGAACGGGACTCCCTCAAATCCCGCCTCAGTGCCGCCCGCGCCCGCGTGGATGCACTGCTGGAGCGCCTGCCCGCCGCAGCCCCTGCCGCTGTCACCAAGGAAGCCGAATGAAGCAAATCGAGGTGCAGATCCTGCAGCAAAGCTACCTGCTGACCTGCCCCGAGGGCCACGAAAGCCGCCTGCTGGATGCTGTGGAGCGTGTCGATACCGCGATGATCCGCATCCGCGATGCGGGCAAGGTCCGCGCCCGCGAACGCATTGCGGTGCTGGCGGCCTTGAACCTGGCTTTCGAAATCGCCGACCGCGAGGCTGCCGACCTGGCAGCAGGTGCCGCCGCCAAAACGGCCAGCCCCACCATCGCAACCGCTGCCAGCACGGGTACGCAGGAAACCCTCCTACCCGACGAAGACCAGCAGCGCCTTCATGCCCTGATGCAGCGCCTGGATCAGGCATTGGGCGACGACGGCCGCCTTCTTTGACAGCCCCCCAGCACAGCGCCAAGCCTGCCGGATTGCCCCCGATCTGCACCCCTCAAAGCTTACGGGCTTTACATGGCCCCAGACACTCAACCCGTGCAGGCAGCGCCTACAATGGCGGTGTCTGCGAAGCCGCCGGGCTTTATATTTCCTTGAACCAATGCTCAACGAGCTCGGGCTTGGTACATTGCCCGGTGAGCGTGATCATCTCGCGTCAGATGAACCCAACGCTTGGCTGCCCTCGCCCACCTGAACCCCCGGTTCAGGATGAGAGTCCGGTGGCATTCGCAGACACCTTCTTCCCCATGCCCCTGTCCACGCAATCCCACGCTGCAGCATCTCCGACAGGGCATCCCCCCGCCTTCCCTCTTCTCTTTCTACCCCTTTGCCTGACGTCGCGCCATGCTCGATCCCCTGCTGATTGTTGAACTCGGTGTCCTGGGCCTGGCCACAGGTTTTCTGGCGGGCCTACTGGGCATTGGCGGCGGGATGCTGCTGGTCCCGTTCTTGACCTACATCCTGGGCGCGCAAAAGGTCGCACCCGATCTGGCGGTGAAGATGGCGATTGCCACCTCGATGGCCACCATCATGTTCACGTCGATCTCCAGTGTGCGGGCCCACCACCAGCGCGGCGCCGTGCGCTGGGACATCGTCAAGCGGCTGGCGCCTGGCATCGTGCTCGGTGGTTTCATTGCGAGCCTGGGCGTGTTTGCGCTGCTCAAGGGTTCGTTCCTTGCCATCTTCTTCGCGTTGTTCGTGAGTTTTTCGGCCACACAGATGTTTCTGGACAAAAAACCCGCCCCCACGCGCCAGATGCCCGGTGGTGCAGGCCAGGTGGCGGCAGGTGGCGTGATCGGATTCCTGTCGGGCCTGGTGGGTGCTGGTGGCGGGTTCGTGAGCGTGCCATTCATGACCTGGTGCAACGTGCCCATCCACAACGCGGTAGCCACCAGTGCGGCGCTGGGTTTTCCCATCGCACTGGCCAACGTGGTGGGCTATGTGATCGGAGGGCAGAACGTGGAGGGATTGCCAACCGCCTCGCTGGGCTACATCTGGCTCCCCGCCCTGGCCGTGATAGCGACCTGCAGCGTGCTCACCGCGCCACTGGGCGCCAAAGCAGCACACAGCCTGCCAGTCAAGCAGCTCAAGCGTGTATTCGCATCGCTGTTGTTCGGACTGGCAGCGTACATGCTCTGGAAGGGCATCGCGGCGTTTTAAGCGTCTCTGGACCGACCTCCATGCTACGGAGGGGTGCCGTAGCACCAAGTTGCCTCAGTTCTGGACAGAACTGCGCCGGCCCCGCGCTTTCAAAGGCAAGGGCATGGCAAGCATGGCGCGAAACTCCTGGGCAGGAAGCCCTGGCGCGCAGAGAAATCCCTGGTAGTGGTCGCACTGCATCTGCAACAACACCGCCTGCTGGGTTTCTGTTTCCACCCCCTCTGCCACCACCTCAATGTGCATGGCACGCCCCATGCTGATGATGGCACTCACGATGGCCCGGTCTCCATCATCGTCGGGCAGGCCACGCACAAAGGACTGGTCGATCTTGAGCTTGTGGATCGGCAGCTTCTTCAGGTACGCCAGGCTGGAATACCCGGTGCCGAAATCGTCGATGGCGAGTCCAATGCCAAGCCCGGCGAGCACACGCAGGCGCTGCTCCATTTCCTGTGCATCCTGCAGCAGGATGGTTTCCGTCAGCTCCAGCTCCAGCAGCGTGGGCGGCAACTGGTGCACCGCCAGTAGCCGGGTGATGCGGTCCACGAAATCAGGCTGCCGGAACTCCAGCGCCGACACGTTCACCGAAATCATGATCGGCATGCCACTGTGCATCCACACCGCCGCCTCACGCACGGCCTGCTCCATGACCCACGCGCCCAGCGTCACGATGTAGCCAGACTCCTCCGCCAGGGGGATGAACTGCCCAGGCGATACTGCACCGAACTCCGGGTCGGTCCAGCGGATCAGCGCTTCGGCCCCCGTGATGCGCCCGGTGGCCATGTTGACCTGTGGTTGGTAGTGCACTGCCATGCGGTCAAGCCCCAGCGCCTGGCGCATCGCATGCTCCATCTGCATGCGAGACAGCAGATTGGCATTCATCTGCGGCTGGTAAAAGCCATAGCTACCCCGACCGCGCTCTTTGACACGGTACATGGCCGTGTCAGCCTGCTTGATGAGATCGTCCAGCGTCGCACCGTCCTGTGGGTACAGCGCCATGCCAATGCTGCACTGGATAGAGAAGCCCATGCCGTCAAGCATGAAGGGCTTGAGCATGTCGTCCAGGATGCGGCGCGCCACGCTCTCAGCCACCACGGCATCACCGCCATGCAGGTAGATGACAAATTCATCGCCACCCAGTCGACACAACATGTCCGTCTGGCGCAGGCAGGCCTGCAGGCGCTCGGCCACCAGTTGCAGCACGCGGTCACCGAAAGGGTGGCCGAGGGAGTCATTGATGATCTTGAAGCGGTCGAGATCCAGAAACAGGATGGCAAAGCCCGTGTCGCTCTGGCGCGCCCCCTGGATGGCAGTGTCCACACGCTGCGACAACAGCAGACGGTTGGGCAGGCCCGTGAGTACGTCGCTGTAGGCCAGCTCCTCAATGCGCTTCTGGGCGGCGTGCTGCAGCGTCAGATCCCGCATGAAGCCTATGCTCTGCACCAGACGCTCTTCGTCGTCGCGCAGCGCCACCCATGACAACTGCACTGCGCAATAGGTGCCGTTGTCACGGGGCAGCCACAGCTCGCCTTCCCAGAAACCCTCCTTGGCCCACCCCTGCAGCACCTGCTCCATGAAAGCCGCGTCCGACCCACCACCGAACAACGACGCCGCCAGGCATCCTTCAAACGATTTGGCAGACGGCCCCACCAGCCGCTCGCAGCCTGGGTTCATGCGCAAGACCCTGTGCTGGCTGTCGGCGATGAAGATGGCGTCCAGGCTGGACTCGAACACCCGTGCGGCCAGTCTCAGGCTGGCCTGTATCTCGGTCTGGCGGGTGATGTCCCGGTACGAATACACCCGCCCCACGGGCCGCCCCTGGCTGAACTGCGGCACGGTGCGCAACTCCAGCACCAAGCCATTTCGCAACACCAGAATGTCGGTGCTCTCCTGCATCGGCTCTCGGGCGATGGCAGCCAAACGCTCCGCATAGGCACGTGCGTCCTCAACCTGGGCCTCCATGTGCGCATAGACAGCCGCATCGTCGCGCCGCACCAGCAAATCGCGCGGAATATTCCACAGTTGCGCAAGCCGCTGATTGAAAGCCCGCACCCGGCCATCGAGGCTGCACACGAGCATGCCGTCAGCGGCAGAATCCAGCGTGGCGCGCAGCTCAGACAGCAAAGTTTCCAGCTCGCGCTCGGTCGATTCCTGGACACTGCGATCCAGCATGGTCAGCATGAAGACCGTGCCAGAAGCGACCTCTGCAGGAACGCGCGTCACCTGACGATTGACCGGAACCAGGGTGCCGTCAGCGCGCAAAAGGCTGGTGTGGGAATGAATGCCATCTGCAACCACCTGGGCCGACTCCCCCCAGAACGCCATGTCCTGCGGTGTGGAGGCCAGACGCAACACGGGCGTACCCACCATCTCGGCCACAGGCAAGCCCACCAGCCGCTGCGCGGCGGCATTCGCGTGAAGGATGAGCAGACTGGTCTCATCGACCAGCCAGACGGCCTCCTGTAATCCGTCGAGCCAGCCGTGGGACTGCGAAACGGTCACGACCCTGCCTCTTCGGGACCGGGGCTGACCGCACGCTCGAAAAAGTAACAGATACGCTGCCGCGGAGAGAGGTAGTCCAGCGCATCGCGCGGCAGTTGCGCAGGCTTGAGGCTGCGCCGGATACCCAGCTCGGGCACAGTTTCCAGGTCCAGAATAGGAGCCTCATCCTTGGGCACCCGGGAGTCATGGACGATGACCTTGGGCCGCAGCGGGCGCGAAGAGTTGACCGAGGCAACAATCGCATAGCGGTCGTTCACCAGCTGGACGATGGAGCCCGGCGGGTACACCCCCATCATGCGGATGAACGCCCCGAGCACCACGGAATCGAAGCGCGCCTTGAGCTGTGCAAAGATGACCGACAAAGCCTCGTGGGGTGTGAGCGCATCCACTCCATTGGCGGGATTGCACATGCGATCGTAGCGATTGACGAGGGCGAGCACCTGGCTCGCGCGCCCCAGATCGGACCCCGACAACCGCAGTGGAAACCCACTGCCATCGGCCATCTCATGGTGCCGAGCAACGGCGATAATCACAGGTTCGGGCAGCCCCATGCGCGTGGCCAGTGTCACGGACTCAGCCACATGGGTCTCGTAACGCGTACGCTCCATCGGAATCATGGAGGGCGTAGGTTGCCTGAGATTCGGCGGCAGCTTGAGCTTGCCCAGATCATGAATCAGCGCGGCAATGCCAAGGTCGTGCAGCTCGGCACTTTTCATGCCCAACGCACGGCCCAGCAGCAAAGAGATCACCATCACGTTGATCGGGTGCAGGGCATTGCGCTCGCCCACCCCTTCCGACAACAGCCGGATGACAGAATCACCGTTTTCCAGGAGTTCGGCCACGCAACCTGACACCAGCGTTTCGCCTTTGGTACGGGCCTGGTCGGGGTGCTCCGAGACGACACGCTCCAGCGCCTGGTATTGGCGCGTGGCCTCCCCAAACCGCTGATTGCAGGCCGCCAGCGTCCGGTTCTGGGCCTCCAGCAATTCACGCCTGCGCTGCGCCTCTGGGTCCACCGTGGCAGTAGCTGTCGCAGCCTCAGGTGCACTCGAAGACGATGCCTTCATTTCCGGCACACTCCAGGCTGCAGGCACGAGTTCCCTCAGTTCTGGATCGCTCTTTTTGGGAAAGTACCGCACCTCGGTGAGCCCCAGCTCACGCAAGGTGGCAATCTGCTCCGCTGCCGCCACACGAAAGCTGCTCACCGGGAACGGATGGTGCAACCAACCCACGTCGAGCTGGATGTACATGCCGACACGCAGTTGGCTGATGTCGATGAGGATGGAGGAGTTCACTTCAAGGCGTGTGAAACATGGCGACGTCAATGCCACCAATAGTTACACAGATTATCGCCAGATCGAGGGTATTGTCGAAGGAGTGCGCCTGCGCCGCAGCGGCATGGCAACACTTGCCTTTCTCACCAAGGGCAAGCGTTGATCACCCTTGTATAGACATGGATTTACGAGGCCTCCCGAACCCCGTCGCACCGCAGCTTGCAAATCGGGGAACTGCTGGCTAGCGGCACCACAACGACGGTTTGTAGATCAGGTCCATCCAGAGTGCCCAGCTGGCCACGGCGCACAGCAAACCTCCTGCGATGCGCGTTCCCCAGTCCGCACGTTTCGCATTGACCCCTGCTTTCAGCCGAATCCACACCAAGGGCCCGCCCACCAGCCACACACCACTGCCCAGGCCAAAAAGCGCCATGCTGAGCGCCCCTTCCAGAGGCCCTCCGCTCAGCGCAGCCACGAGCAGCGCTGAGTAGAGCAGGCCACAGGGCATCAAGGCCCAAAGCCCACCAGCAACCAGAACCCCGCCTGGTGCACTGACCAGAGGCCGCACACGCGCCCATACGGTACGGCCCGCCTGCTCTACCCACGGGGGCTGGCGCGCCTGGATCACCATCATCAAACCCCACGCCATCACCGCAACATGCATCAGGGTCCACGCAGGGCGAAATGCCACGGTTTGCTGGGTCAACCATGCCAGGCTGTCCATGGCCCATGCAGCCAAGCCACCCGCCACAGCGTACCCGGCCAAGCGGCCAGCATGAAAAGCGACGGCGCGCCGAATGACACCGCCACGGGGCACCCACTGCACTGTCTGCACCGTCGGGGGAGTTGCCTGTGGCTGCGCATCGCCACCGGCTGTGGACGCCATGCCCACACCGCCCTGCCCGATCAATGCCCCACAAGGCGCAGAACACATGGCCAAACAATGGGACCCGCCAACGAGCCCCATCAGCAAGGCGGTTGAGGCGACCGTAGCAATCATGAGGATCAGATGATGCGCGAAAAACGGGCGCGGTTGCGGTCAGCCTGCAGGTAACGGTCAAAGACCATGGCAATGCCACGCACAAAGAACCAGCCCATGGCAGTGACCTCGACCCCATCGGGCCGCACCACCACAAGCCCCTGCTCGGCCATGGTTTCCAGTTGCGCCAGCTCCGCAGAGAAGTAGTGGCGAAAGTCGATCAACCACGCTTGCTCCATGGGCTCAAACAACAGCTCGCCTTGGCACATCAAGGCCATGATGACCGCGCGGCGCACGAGATCGTCGCGCGTCAGGGCCAACCCACGAACGACGGGCAGGCGCCCCTGGTTCAGAAAATCGTAATACTCATCCAGGGTCTTGGCATTTTGGCTGTAGGTGGCTCCGACACGGCCAATCGCAGACACACCCAGGCCGATCAGGTCGCAATCAGGTTGCGTACTGTAGCCCTGGAAGTTGCGGTGCAGACGCCCCTGGCGCTTGGCGACTGCCAATGCATCCTCAGGCAATGCAAAGTGGTCCATGCCCACATACACGTACCCAGCATCCATGAAGGCGTCCAGCGAACGGGAGAGCATCGACACCTTGCCTGCAGCCGCTGGCAACTCGGCCGAAACAATACGGCGCTGAGGCTTGAAACGTTCTGGCAGATGGGCATACGCGTACAACGCGATACGGTCAGGCCGCAGCTGCGTAACCTGGGCCAGCGTGCGGTCAAACGACTCTGGCGTCTGCCGAGGCAGGCCGTAGATCAAATCCACATTGATGGATTCAAAACCCAGCGAACGTGCGGACTCCACCAGCGAAAACACCTGCTCGGCAGGCTGTATGCGGTGAACAGCCTTTTGAACCTCGGGATCGAAATCCTGCACCCCAAAGCTCAGTCGGTTGAACCCCAGTTCCGCCAGCACTGCAAGGCGGTCCGCATTGACGGTGCGAGGGTCCACCTCAATCGAATACTCCCCGCCCGGCGCCAACGAAAAGCTGCGTTTGAGCATGCCCATCAGCTCCCGCAAGCCCTCGTCCGATAAAAAAGTGGGCGTGCCACCACCCAGGTGAAGCTGGCTCACCACCTGCCCCGTGCCGCAGTGTGCTGTGTGCAAGTCAATCTCGCGGCTCAAATACCGCAAGTACACCTCTGCCCGATCATGGTGTTTGGTGATGATCTTGTTGCATGCGCAGTAGTAACACAGGGACTCGCAAAAGGGGATGTGCACGTACAAAGACAGCGGCAAGGCCTTCGTCATGGAGCCCAGCCTGCGCTGCTCCAAGGCAAGCGCGTAGTCGTCCTGCCCAAAGGCCTCGACGAAACGGTCAGCTGTTGGGTAAGAGGTATAACGGGGCCCTGGCACGTCGAAACGGCGCAGCAGCTCGGGCGAAACAGCGGTCATGGGCAAATTCCTTGCGTACACTTCGACTGTGCCGTAAGCTGCACTCCACGTCCTTGACCTGCATCAAGTGATGGGCCGGGACGAACAGCGACAATTTGATGCACATCAGTCGCCCACCCGCACCCAAAGGCCCAGCCTGTTAGGCATATGGGGCGATATGCTCAAACCTTACCCAGCCTCTGTGCCTATGAACCCGCTCACCATCAAAGTCGCCTGCTCCAACTGCAACCTGCGCGAGCTGTGCATGCCGGTGGGGCTGAGCGAGGAACAGCTGCAACGCATTGACGAGGTCGTTGCCGTTCGCCGCAAGATCAAACGCGGTGGAACCCTTTTCCGCAACGGCGAATCCTTCACCTCGCTCTATGCCATTCGAACCGGCTTCTTCAAAACATGTGTAGCCACCGAAGACGGGCGTGACCAGGTCACGGGTTTTCAGATGGCAGGCGAGATCATCGGCCTTGATGGCATCGTGAATGACCACCACACCTGCGATGCGGTGGCCCTGGAAGACGCGGAAGTCTGCGTCATGCCGTTTGACCGCATCGAAGAACTGTCCCGCGAAGTCACCGCATTGCAGCACCATGTGCACAAGATCATGAGCCGCGAGATTGTCCGCGAGCATGGCGTGATGCTGCTCCTGGGCAGCATGCGCGCTGAGGAGCGCCTGGCCGCGTTCCTGCTCAACCTGGTTCAGCGCCTGCACGCCCGGGGGTTCTCGCAGTCCGAGCTCGTGCTGCGCATGACCCGCGAAGAGATCGGTAGCTACCTGGGCCTCAAGCTCGAAACCGTGAGCCGCACCTTCTCCAAGTTCGTGGAAGAAGGCATTGTCGAGGTCAAGCAGCGCCATGTGCGCATCCTGGAGACCGAGGCCCTCAAGCGCATCGTGAACAACCAGCAAGCCTGCCACTGAACCTGCTGTCGTCTGCCATCCTGGCAGTCCTTACCACATTACCTTTGCCAATAGGTGGCACTACCGCTCAAGGGCACGATGATGTCTTGCGGCAGTCATCGGGACGCTCGCCTTCGGGAACCGGGCAACGGTTAAGTTCAAACGGTGACATGGCCAGCAGCGTGGTCAACGCGCTGGATGCCATCGTGATCATCCAGAACGCAAAAAAGGCCAGCGTGTACACGCCCTGCCGTGACAATGCCAACGGCTGCCCAAACCAGTGCAGGTCTTGCGGATCCACCATCGCAAAAACCAGCATTTCCATCACACCGGCCATCAAAAAGGCCGGCCAGGCAATCCACATCACGCGTTGCATCCACATTGGTTTGTCTCCTGGTAAGGCCGTGCAGGCATGCTGCCCGGCCAGGTGGGTTCAGCGCGGCTGGTCCTGGACCGGGGTGGCAGCGTGGTTGCGGCCCTTCATGGCTGGCAACAGGCTTTTTTCTGGGGTGGCCAGTGTCTTGTTGATCTCGATGCCCTGGCGGTAATAATCTTCCGCGACCACAGGGTCGGGGCGCGATATCGCGAGCCACAGGGTCACAAACCCTGCAATGATCACGATCACGGGACCGGCGATGATCAGCCACACATGGCCAAACCTCCACCAGGGTGCAGCGGCAGAAGGGGCAGTGCCGAGGGCGGAACTGGATGGCATGGTGCTTACTCCTCAAAAATTATCTTGCTCAAAGCAAGACCCGCGAAGGTCTTGCACCCGGGCGCGCGCTGCGTTATCGCGGCACCAGAAACACGGATTTCTCGCTCACATGGGCGTCCGCGCCCAAGGCCTGCACATCGAACTGCACGGCATGTGATCCTGAAGGGGCTGATCCATAGGGTATCTGCAGACGGACGGCCACCCACCGGGACTCCGCCGCACCGATGTCCACCTCGGCATCAGAAGCGACTTCCAGCCCTTCAAGGCCACGCACACTGATGCGATAGCGCTGGGGGCCTTCAGTGGCGTTCATGATCTGCAGGCGGTAGATGTTCTCCAGCTTTCCACCCGCCACGATGCGCGACAGCGCCGCCCGATCACGCACCACATCCACCTTCAAAGGCGTGCGTGTGACAAGGCTGGCCATCATGCCTACGCACAGGGCCACCAGAACCGCGCTGTATATCAGCACTCGTGGCCGCAGCACACGGCGCAGGATCTGCGACTGACTCCACCGTTTGGCCACGCCATTCTGCGTAGAAAACCGGATGAGCCCGCGCGGATACTGCATCTTGTCCATCACGGTATTGCAGGCGTCCACGCACAGGCCACAGCCGATGCATTCGTACTGCAAGCCCTTGCGAATGTCGATGCCCACAGGGCACACCTGCACACACAGCGAGCAGTCAATGCAATCGCCCAACCCCTGGGCCTTGTAGTCGATGTTCTTCTTGCGCGGCCCACGCTGCTCACCGCGTTCTGGGTCGTAGGTAACGATCAGCGTGTCCTTGTCGAACATGGCGCTCTGAAAGCGCGCATAGGGACACATGTATTTGCACACCTGTTCGCGCATATAGCCGGCATTGCCATAGGTGGCAAAGCCATAGAACAGTACCCAGAAAATCTGCCAGCCACCCTGCACCGCCAGCAGCTCTGCCCCGAGTTCGCGGATGGGCACGAAATAGCCCACGAACGTGAACCCCGTCCACAACGCCACGGCAATCCAGATGACCTGCTTAAAAAACTTCTTGCGAACCTTCTCGAAGGTCCAGGGCCCATTGTCCAGCCGAAGCCGTGCACTGCGATCACCTTCGATCTTGTGCTCGATCCACATGAACATTTCGGTGTAGACCGTTTGCGGGCACGCAAATCCACACCAAAGCCGCCCCGCCACCGCCGTAAACAGGAACAGCGACAACGCCGAGATAATGAGCAGGCCCGTGAGATAGATGAAATCCTGGGGGTACAGAACCAGGCCGAAGATGTAGAACCGCCGAGCCCCCAGGTCAAACAGCACCATCTGGCGCTGCCCCCATTCAAACCACGGCAGCCCGTAGAAAACGATCTGCGTGAGAAACACCATACCCCAGCGCCAACGCGCGAAGAGGCCACTGATGGAACGCGGGTAGATCTTCTTTTGCGCTTCGTACAGGGAAACAATCTCGCCCTGCGATGAGGCATCGGACGCAACCGGCGCTATCGGGATGACCTTGCGAGCAGGCTCGCTGGGTGGGTTCATGATGGTATCGGTCCGTTTGCTTCGTGGTTCTCAGTTTGCGCTGCCCCCTGGAGCAGTGCCTGGGCACTGCTCCAAATGGCCAAGGCTCAGCGTGCAGCGGCCTGGGTGCCGTTCGACAAGCCCCAGACATAGGCCGACAGCACACCGATCTGCGCTTCTGTCAGCTTGTCCGCCTGGGCGGGCATCTGGTTGACCTTGCCGTTGTTGACCATGGCAGTGATGGCCGCCTCGCCCCAGCCATGCAGCCAGATGTCGTCGGTCAGGTTGGGGGCACCCAGTGCCTGATTACCCTTGCCGTCCATTCCGTGGCAGGCTGCACACGCCGTGAACTTGGACTTGCCCAACGAAGCACGCAGCGAGTCATGCGGGCTGCCCGAAAGACTCAGCACATAGTGCGAGAGATTGCGCACATCTTCGGGGGAGCCCACTGCGGCAGCCATGGGAGGCATGTTGCCGATACGGCCCTTCTCGATGGTTTCACGGATCTTCTCGGGTGCACCGCCATGCAACCAATCGCCATCAGCCAGATTGGGGAAACCCTTGCTACCCCGGGCGTCCGAGCCATGGCACTGCGCGCAGTTGTTCATGAACAGGCGCTCGCCAATGGCCTGGGCCTGAGGATCCTTGGCAATGTCTTCCGGCTTCATCGAGGCAAACCGGGCATACAGCGGCTCCAGCTCGGCCTTGGCCTTGGCCATCTCAGCCTCGTATTCGCCCTTCTGTGTCCAGTTGAGCTTGCCGGAAAAGCTGCCCAGGCCTGGATAGGCGGCCAGGTAGCCCAGGCCGAAGATGATGGTGATGACAAACAGCCACACCCACCAGCGTGGCAGGGGGTTGTTCATCTCGACCAGGTCTTCGTCCCAGACGTGGCCGGTAGTGTTGTCGGACGTGGCCATCACCTTCTTGCGGCCTGCCATCCAAAGCAGAATGCCGCAGGCGATGATGCCGACCAGGGTCAGCGTGGTCACAAAGACCGACCAGAAATTGCTGGTGAAGTCACTCATGGGGTGTTCTCGTTCTGGTGAAGGTCAATCTTGCTCGAAAGGCAGCTGGGCGGCCTCGTCGAACCGGGCCTTGTTGCGGCCTCGATAGGCCCAGACCCAGATGCCAATGAAACAGGCCATTGAAGCCAGCGTGGCCACAATGCGCATGGTGGTGATGTCCATGGGGATATCTCCTTTACTTGAGCGCGCGGCCCATGACTTGCAGGTACGCAATCAGCGCTTCCATCTCCGTCTTGCCCTTGACATCAGCGGCAGACGCAGCGATCTGTTCGTCGGTGTACGGCACACCCACAGTGCGCAGGGCCTTCATGCGCGGCGCCACGCTGGCGGGGTCCACGGCGTTCTTCTCCAGCCAAGGGTAGGCAGGCATGTTCGATTCGGGCACCACATCACGCGGGTTGTTCAGGTGGATGCGGTGCCATTCGTCGCTGTACTTGCCTCCCACGCGGTGCAGGTCGGGGCCTGTGCGCTTGCTGCCCCACTGGAAGGGGTGGTCGTACACAAACTCACCCGCCACCGAATAGTGCCCATAGCGCAGGGTTTCAGCGCGGAAGGGGCGGATCATCTGCGAGTGGCAGTTGTAGCAACCTTCACGGATGTAGACGTCGCGGCCCACCAGTTGCATGGCGCTGTAAGGCTCCACGCCCTTGACCGCCTCGGTTGTGGACTTCTGGAAGAACAGTGGCACGATCTCTACCAGGCCGCCGATGGCGATGACCAGGAGGATCAGCACGATCATCAGGAAGTTGTTGGTTTCCACCTTTTCATGGGAGAAGCCGGTCGAATTCGATGGGTTGTTGTTAGACATGAGTTATCTCCTTCGGCTCAGGCGTGGGCCGCATTCACGGCAGGAATCGCCACCTTGACCGAACGGCCCGAGATCGCTGTCATCCACACGTTCCAGGCCATGACCAACATGCCACCCAGATACAGCAGGCCACCGGCCACGCGGATCACATAGAACGGATAGGTCGCCTTCACGCTTTCCACAAAGGTGTAGGTCAGCGTGCCGTCGGGGTTGATGGCGCGCCACATCAGGCCTTGCATCACACCGGCAATCCACATCGCGGCGATGTACAGCACGATGCCGATGGTGGCCATCCAGAAGTGCAGCTCAATGGCCTTGATGGAGTGCATCTTTTCGCGGCCAAACAGTCGGGGCACCAGGTAGTACAGCGAGCCCATCGAGATCAGACCCACCCAGCCCAACGCGCCAGAGTGCACGTGGCCCACGGTCCAGTCGGTGTAGTGGCTCAGGGCGTTGACGGTCTTGATGGACATCATCGGACCTTCGAACGTGGACATGCCGTAGAACGACAGCGACACGATCAGGAAACGCAGGATGGGGTCGTCACGCAGCTTGTGCCATGCGCCCGACAGGGTCATGATGCCGTTGATCATCCCGCCCCAGCTGGGTGCCAGCAGGATCAGCGAGAACACCATGCCCACCGATTGCGTCCAGTCAGGCAGCGCGGTGTAGTGCAGGTGGTGAGGGCCGGCCCACATGTAGGTGAAGATCAAGGCCCAGAAGTGCACGATCGACAGGCGATACGAATACACGGGTCGTCCCGCCTGCTTGGGGATGAAGTAGTACATCATGCCCAGGAAGCCTGCGGTCAGGAAGAAGCCCACGGCGTTGTGGCCATACCACCACTGCACCATGGCATCCTGCACACCGGCGTAGGCCGAGTAGCTCTTCATGAGGTCAGCCGGGATCGCAGCGCTGTTGACCACGTGCAGCAATGCCACAGCCAGGATGAACGCGCCAAAGAACCAGTTGGCCACATAGATGTGCTTGACCTTGCGCACACCGATGGTGCCAAAGAACACGATGGCATAGGACACCCATACCAGCGTGATCAGGATGTCAATCGGCCATTCGAGTTCAGCGTATTCCTTGCCCTGGGTGTAGCCCATTGGCAGGCTGATGACGGCCCCGGCAATGACCAGCACCCATCCCCAGAAGGTGAAGGCCGCCAGGGGCCCGGCAAACAGGCGAACCTGGCAGGTGCGTTGCACCACGTAGTAACTGGTGGCGAACAGCGCACTGCCACCAAACCCAAAGATCACCGCATTGGTGTGCAAGGGTCGCAAGCGGCCATAACTGAGCCACGGAATGCCAAAGTTGAGTTCAGGCCAGGCAAGCTGGGCGGCGATGATGACGCCCACCAGCATGCCAACCACCCCCACAACCACGGCCAGGATAGAAAACTGCCGCACCACTGTATCGTTGTAGTGCGCAGCATTTGTTTTTGGAGAATCCATCGGGCACCTCTTTGTAATGCAGTAAGAGTTTGTTGCAGTCAGCTTTTTTGGGCATTGACACAAGTCAACCGTCTCGGAGAATCCGCTCTCCCTCTTGCTCGACACTCTCGAACTGGCCGTGGTAGACCGCCCACCACAGGCCCGCCAGAATCATCAGCACCAGCACCACGGACAGTGGAATCAGCAGATAAAGAATGTCCATCAGGCAGCCTCCAGCCAGCTTGTTTTTGAGATATCAATCGGCACAGCGCCCTGTTGTGGCCGCAGGTCTTCGCCTTGCGCAGGCAAAGCCGGCAGGTCGCGCGCAAGGCGCGCGGCGTTGAGCACCACCAGCAACGAGCTGAGCGCCATGCCCAGCCCGGCCAACCAGGCTGGCATCCAGCCCACCACCGCCAGCGGAACACACAACGCGTTGTAGCCCGCAGCCCACCACAGGTTCTGGCGCACCACACGCAAGGTACGGCGCGCCAGCAGCACGGTCTGTGGCACCAGCGCCAGGCTGTCGCCCAGCACCACAAAATCGGCCTGCGACTGCGCCAGCGGCACCGCACGGCCAAATGCAAACGACACATGGGCCCCTGCCAGCACCGGGCCATCGTTCAGCCCATCGCCCACCATGGCCACCTGGTGGCCACCGGCCTGCAAGGACTGCAACGCAGCCAGCTTGCCCTGGGGCGTGCACTCGCCCGCCGCCTGGGCAATGCCCGCTTGCGCCGCCACACGTTGCACCGCGCCCACGCGGTCGCCCGACAGCAGTTGCACCGCCACGCCGCCCTGCTCCAACGCAGCCACTACAGCGGGTGCCTCTGTGCGCAGGTCCTCCACCAGATCGAAACGGGCCAGCTCGGACACTGCGCCGCTGACATGCTGCTCCGACAGCACCACCTGCAGCGCCGACCCCGCTTCTTCAGGCGCCACGCCGGCATGGTGCGCAGACCCCAGCCGGACCTGGCGCGCGGGCTGTCCGGCCCCCAATCTGTCGTGCACCCTGGCCACCAGGCCCTGCCCGGCTTCTTCCTGCAGATCGGTCACCGCCCAGCGACCATCATCCAGCGCAGCAGCCGCAGCTACCACGGCTCGCGATGCAGGATGCATCGAGTGGCGCGCCAGAGACGCCGCCATAGCCAACACCTCTTCCGTGCTCCATCCATGGGCGGTGTGTACGGCCTGCAAGGCCATGCCGTCCCGCGTGAGCGTGCCGGTCTTGTCGAACACCACGGTGTCCACATGGGCCAGCGCCTCCAGCCCCTGCAGGTTGCGCACCAGCACACCATGGCGCGCCAGCGTGCCAGCGGCGGTGAGCATGGCCACCGGCGTGGCCAGCGACAGCGCGCAGGGGCAGGTGACGATGAGCACAGCCACCGCCACCATCAAGGCATGCCCCGGGTCGGACGGCCACCAGTACACCGCAGCCAGGCCCGCTGCCACGAGCACCGCCACCAGAAACGGCCGCGCAATGCGATCCGCCAATTGGGCAAGGCGTGGCTTTTGCAGCGACGCGCTTTCCATCAGCGCCACGATCTGCGCAAAGCGGGTCTGCCCGCCCGTGCCTTCCACATGCACCTCCACCGGCGCCTGCAGGTTGTAGCTGCCCGCCGTGACCGTGCTGCCCACGGGGCGCGCCACGGGGGTGGACTCGCCCGTCAGCAGGGATTCATCGGCGTGCGTGCTGCCCAGCGTAATGCGCCCATCGGCCGGAAACGCCTCGCCCGGCAGCACACGAATGGTGTCTCCCGCCACCACACGGCGCGTGGCCACGCGCACAAAGCTGCCATCGGCAGTGCGCCGCTCCACGCTGTCGGGCAGGCGGTTCATCACAGCTTCCAGCGCACCGGCAGTGCGGTCGCGCAGGCGCAGCTCCAGCCAGCGGCCCGTGAGCAGGAAGAAAACAAACATCGTCAGCGAGTCGTAGTACACCTCCTTGCCAAAGATGCCTGCAGGGTCGAAGGTGCCCGCCGTGCTCACCACAAAGGTAATGGCCATGCCCAGCGCCACGGGCAGGTCCATGCTGACGCGGCGCAGGCGAATATCGCGCAGCGCACTGCTGAAGAACGGCCCACACGAGAACACCACCATGGGCAGCGTGATGACCCACGAGGCCCAGCGCAGCAACTGCTCCATCTCGCCCGTCAGGTCGCCAGGTTGCGCCACGTACGCGGGCCACGCGTACATCATCACCTGCATCATGCAAAAGCCTGCCACCAGCCAGCGCCACAGCGCGCGGCGGTTCTCACGCTGGCGCTGCTCGCGCGCAAAGGCATCCATGGCGGGCATGGCGCGGTAGCCTGCCTTGTGCACAGCGTCCATCCACTGCGAGGGCTGCACCTGGGAGGGCTGCCACACCACGCGCGCACGGCGCGTGGCAGCGCTCACATCCGCCTGCAGCACGCCGGGCACGCTGCGCAGGGCATCTTCGATGGTGAGGGCACAGGCCGCGCAGTGCATGCCGTCCAGCACCACCTGGGAGTCCCAGGCACAGCTGGCGGGATCTTCGGCAGCCTGGCCCGTTGGCCCCACAGGCCGACCGAACGCCGACCACTCCTGCGGGTCGTCCAGCAGCACGGCGTGCGCGGCAGGCTCCGCATTGGAAACAGCATCGGGCGGATGTGCCGGGGAGGAGGCCGGCGCACCGGGTCGAAACATTGACATGGTTCAAGCCTATCGTTCGGGCATGACAGGTACATTGACCTGCATCAAGTCCCAGAACATGATTCATCCTAAGCTTGTTCCATCACTTTGAGGAGACCTTTATGTACAAACGCATCCTGATCGCAACGGACGGCTCACCCCTTTCCGACAAGGCCGTGGAACACGGACTGTCGCTGGCCGCGCTCACCGGCGCCTCTGCCGTGGCCCTCAAGGTGGTGCCCCGCTACCCCCGCAGTTACTTCGAGGGCGGCATGCCCGTCGATACCAACGACGTCAAGCGCATCGAAACCCAATGGGGCGATGCGGCACAGGCCATGGTCGATGGCGTGAAGGCCCAAGGCGACGCCCAAGGCGTGGCAGTCAAGGCCGTCATCGCCAAGTCCGACCTCGTGGCCGAAGCCATCATCTCGGCCGCCAAGAAGCACAAGTGCGACTTGATCGTGATGGCATCGCACGGCCGCAAGGGTCTCAAGCGCCTGCTGCTGGGCAGCGAGACGCAGCATGTGCTGACGCACTCGCACATCCCTGTGCTTGTGCTGCGTTAAGCACGAATTCAAGCATAAAAACAGGCTCTAGCGCTTATCCATAAAGCGCTAAAAGCTATTAAATACATAGCAAAACACCGAGAAGGCTAGACACCCGCTCGGTGTTTTTTTCATTCCCGTCCAAATGTTCGGCGCCTCGTGCTTGCCCAATTTGGGGTGCCGTGGCTGTTTCCGCGCCTGGGCCACTTCAAGCGCACGTTGCCACAGGTGTCGCTGAACTTTGTGCGTTACCAGCACGCGCACGACTTTGCGACGCCGCACGAGTTCGACGCTGCCATCCAGTACGGCTACGGCAACTGGCCCAGCGCCAATGCGCGCTATCTGATCGGCAAAGAGACCTGCATCGTCTGCAATCCCCAACTGCGCGACGCCCTGCCCCTGCACACTCCGGAAGACTTGGTGCGCGCCACGCTGCTGCAACACATCGAGGTGCCCCTGGCCTGGCAAGACTGGTTGGAAGCACATCGCCTGGACACCAGCGCCAGCCGCTTCGGGCTGGGCTTCAACCTTTACTCGCTCATCATCCGGGCAGCAGTCTCAGGCTTTGGTGTGAGCATCGTGCCCACCTGTTTGGTGGAGGACGAACTACAGGCAGGTACGCTAGTCGAGCCCCTGAAAGACCGCTTTGACAGTCCGCTGGGCTACTACCTCTGCGCGCCCACGGCCCGCACCAAAATTTCGGTGTACCGGCTGGTGGCCGGGTGGCTGGAGCACTGCTGCAACCATGCGGAAGGGGCTGCTGCGCCTGCGACTACAGAGGCGGGGCCGGAATGCATCTTTTGTGCGCCACAGCAAGGCGTGGTGAAGCCAACACCGTCACTACTGCCGCTGCCGTAGTGGGGTGATGAGGCCTGTGCGCTGGTGAACCTGCGTGTGCTGGCACCGCCGGTTTTTGTGCGAACAGTCTGCTTCGCAAAAACCAGGCTCTAGCGCTTATAGATAAAGCGCAACAAGCTATCAATTAAATAGCAAACACTTCTTGCATCACCAAACTCCAACACGAAGGAGTCGGCAGCATCACCACCCGATGCCGGGAAGCCCCCTCACCCAGCCAAGGGCAGGCCTCAATTCGCCCGGCACTGAGAAGAGGTGCTTGACACCACGGAGTAGTCGAACTCCGCATCGATGGAGATGCACGCCGACTCGGGGGAAAACGGTGGAAACCAAGCCACAATTTCACCCCCATTTTTGGCAACGTGAAAGAAGCGGTCGACCTTGGACCAATTCGCTTTGAACCCATCGCTTTCTGAGCAAAACATCTTGGTGCTGGTATAGCTCTTGCCGGAAACGACGTAGCTGTATTCCACCACTGGGAACGGGCGAGTGCCTCGATTTACTTTCACCGGGCGGCTATCAATTTTGAGAAACCGCACCGGTGCGCTGAGGTAGGCGCACGGTGAAACTTTCGGAGTCAGAAAAATAGGGGCGAGTGATGCTCCGATGATCGCGATCAGGGCGATTCCGAGGGGGATGGAGAGGATGCGGCGATTCAACTGTGTGGCCCAAAGTTGACACGAGAGGCGCTTAGAGGCCCAAGGCCACAAAGCGTCATATGAACATCAGGCGTACCGACAAAGGTTGTGGGCTATGGCCATGGACTCTGACGCGGGCTGACAAGATTTAGAGGACAACGCTCGAACCAGTCGAAGCTGACAAGGCATTTCCATATCGAACTTCTCAAGCACTTCCTGAACATCTCAGCGCTTTACGCTCTACAGGAGCGCATGTTTAAACAGAATCACGCCCCAGACATCGCGGATCAAGCAAAAAAAACGGTCTCACATCTGAAGTGCGCCACCCAATACCAGCATGCCAAGACCACAAGAGCCCATAAGAGCGAAACAGGCCCGCACGATGGCGGGCATGCAAAGGCGGCCACAAGACCCGCCTCAACGCATCACACAAACAACCCCTTGTACTGCTCCCGCAGCAGGTTCTTCTGAACCTTGCCCATGGTGTTGCGGGGCAATTCAGCCACCACAAAACACTTCTTGGGGATCTTGAAGTTCGCGAGCTGGGACTTGAGCTGGGCCACGATGGCGTCAGCGTTCAGGCTGGCTCCGGGCTTGGCAATCACCACGGCCACGCCCACTTCGCCAAAGTCGGGGTGCGGCACGCCGACCAGGGCGCTTTCGGCCACGCCGGGCATGTCGTTGATGTAGCCCTCGATCTCTGCGGGGTAGACGTTGTAGCCGCCGCTGATGATGAGGTCTTTGCTGCGGCCTACGATGTGGACGTAGCCGCGTTCATCGACCTTGCCCACGTCGCCGGTTTTGAAGTAGCCGTCCTTCGTGAACTCTTCGGCCGTCTTCTCGGGCATGCGCCAGTAGCCCTTGAACACGTTGGGGCCCTTGACCTGGATGCCGCCGATCTCGCCCACGGGCAGGTCTTTGCCGTCGTCGCCCTGCACGCGCAGGCTCACGCCCGGCAGGGGGAAGCCCACGGTGCCACCACGGCGTTCGTCCTGGCCGTTATAGCGCTTGTCGGCGCTGTAGGGGTTGCTGGTGAGCATGATGGTTTCGCTCATGCCGTAGCGCTCCAGAATCGTGTGGCCGGTGCGTTGCTGCCAATCCTTGAAGGTTTCGATGAGCAAGGGGGCAGAGCCTGCAATGAACAGGCGCATGTTCTTCACGGCCTCTTTGGTCAGGCCGGGCTCTGCCAGCATGCGCACGTACAGCGTGGGCACGCCCATGAACACTGTGGCGCGGGGCATCGCGGCGATGACGGCCTTGGGGTCGAACTTGGCCATCCAGATCATCTTGCTGCCGTTGATGAGCGCACCGTGGATGGCGACGAACAGGCCGTGGACGTGGAAGATGGGCAGCGCGTGGATGAGCACATCGCCCTTCTTCCAACCCCAGTAATCCTTCAGCATCACGGCGTTACTGAGCATGTTGCCGTGCGTAAGCATGGCGCCCTTGCTGCGGCCGGTGGTGCCACTGGTGTAGAGGATGGCGGCCAGGTCGTCGGCACTGCGGGCCACGGCCTGATGCTCATCGCTGTGGTGGGTGGCGCGCTCGAGCAGGCTGCCGGTGCGGTCGTCGCCCAGGGTGAAAACATGCTGCGTGCCCAGCGTGAAGGCAATCTTGCTGACCCAGCCGAAGTTGCCGGGCGAGCACACCACCACCGCGGGCTCGGCGTTGCCGATGAAGTATTCGATCTCGGCGCTTTGGTAGGCGGTGTTGAGTGGCAGGAACACGTAGCCCGCGCGCAGCGTGGCCAGGTACAGGGCCATGGCTTCGACGGACTTTTCCACCTGCACGGCCACGCGGCTGCCTTGGGGCAGCTTGAGCGATGCGAGCAGGTTGGCGATGCGGGCGCTGGCGCGGTCCAGGTCGCGCCAGGTGTAGAACAGCGGGGTGCCGTCTGCCGCCATGGTCTCGACGGCGGTGCTGTCCAGGTCAGACGGGAAGGCTGCGCGCAGGGCGCTGAAGAGGTTGTTTTGGCTCATGGCAGTTGGACGGTTTTAAAGGTTTGGATCAACAAGGCGGGCGGGGCCCGTCAAAACAACGGCGCGCGTTTTTCTAGGAACGCGGTGATGCCTTCGCGGTGCTCGGCGCTGTCCGCGTAGGCATAGGGGTCAGGCGCCCCGTTTACTATATTTTTCATAGCTATTTGCGCTTTCCCATCAAGCGCCAGATGCATTTTTAATGCCCGAAATGTCTGCTTGTTCATGCGGGCTGCCTGCGGCGCCAGTGCGGCGATGCGCAGTGCGCTTCCCTGGGCCTCGGTGGCCACCATGTCGTCGGCCACCACACGGCTCAGAAAGCCGCGTGCCAGCATGTCGGCGGCACTGAAGGTGGCGGCCTCCAACAGCATCTGCCGTGCGGTCACATCGCCCACGGCCCCGGCCACCAACTGCGCCTCGCGCGGGGCCATCGGGAAACCCAGCTTGGCAATCGGCGCGCCAAAACGCGCACCACTGCCCGCCACGCGGATGTCGCAGCAGCTGGCAATCTCCACCCCGGCACCCATGCAGGCGCCACGGATCTGCGCCACGATGGGCACGTCGCACTGGAGCATGGTGTTGAGCCCACCCCAGACGTCGTTCTCATGAAAGTCGCGCAAGGCAGCGACATCAAACCGAAAGCCGGGGTACTCCGAAATGTCACCGCCCGCACAGAAGGCATCGCCCTCCCCCGCAATGAGCACGCAGCGCACATCGCTGCGCTGCTGGATGTCTTCAAACACCGTACGCAGCTGCCGCCACATGCCACGCGACATGGCGTTCAGCCGCCCGGAGTGGCGCAGGGTGACGTGCGCCACTCCACGCTCACCCGATTCCATCAACACTTCACCCGACATCTCGGCAACCTATCAAGTTATGCACATTACTCAGCCCTGAAAGCCCGCGCTACGCCATCGCGAGTGCCACCGTGGAACCGGCTTTGCCGGGCCACGGGTGGAGTCCCCCTTCAGGGGGAAGGCGCAAAGCGCCACAGGGGGTTAATCAAGCTTTGCGCCAGAGGCCTTCACCACCGCCGCCCAGCGCTTTACCTCGCTGCTCACCATGCCTGCAAACTGCTGCTGGGTCATGCCGCCGTATTCGGCGCCGTTGTTGGCCCAGATCGTTTTGAGTTCGTCGGCGCTGCCCAGCTTGCGCACCTCGTCCACGATGCGCGCCTGCACATCGGCGGGGGTGCCCTTGGGTGCCCACAGGCCGTACCAAGTGGTGACGGTGTAGTCGGGCAGGCCAACTTCGGCAGCGCAGGGTACGTCTGGGAACGCGGCATTGCGCTTGGGGCCCGACACCATGAGCGCCTTGATACGCCCACCTTTGATGTGGGACGCCGAGGAACCCAGCCCGTCAAACATCATGTCCACCTGCCCACCAATCAGGTCCTGCAGCGCGGGGCCGGCACCCCGGTAGGGGATGTGGGTGATGAAGGTGCCCGTCTGCTGCTTGAACAGCTCGCCCGCCAGGTGGTGCGACGTGCCAGCGCCCGCAGACCCGTAATTGAGCTTGGCGGGGTTGCGCTTCACATAGTCCATGAACTGCTGGAAGTTGTTGACCGGCACGTTCTTGGGGTTGACCACCACCACCTGGGGCACGTTGGCCAGCAAGAACAGCGGAATGAAGTCCTTCTCCAGGTCGTAGTCGAGCTTGGGGTACATCGACGGGGCGATCGCGTGGTGCACGGCCCCCATGAAGAGCGTGTAGCCGTCTGGTGCGGCCTTGGAGGCAAAGCTGGCCCCCACGGTGCCGCCCGCGCCCCCTCGGTTGTCGATCACGAGCGTCTTGCCGGTGGCCTTGGAGAACTGCGCTGCCAAGGGGCGCGCAAAGGCATCGGTGCCGCCGCCCGCAGGGAACGGCACCACCAGGTTCACCGGCTTGGTGGGCCAGGCCGATGCCTGGGCCCATGCAGGCATCGTGCCCGTGGCCAGCCCCAAACCTGTGGCAGCAGCCCCCAGCAGCACCTCGCGGCGCTGAATTCGCATGTCTTTCATTCCTTGTCTCCTGTCGTCGTTGTAAAAAGGGAAAGCAGGCCTACGGTGCCCCACCGTTCAAAACCGTGCCAGGCACTTGCCACCATCGGCTGGCTCCCCTCTGAGGGGGCCCATCGGCCATTGTCTGCGCCGATGGTGACGATGATGGCATTGCGCGGCACCGGAGCCTGCGGTCAGTCACGGCACAGGCTGTCGATGTCCCCCGACACCGGCACCTTGCCTTGCGCGAGCAAGCTGCGGTGCTTGTCGATGCGCTTGAGGTCGTACAGGTAGTTCACCATCAGCCCGTACGATTGTTTCAGTCCTTTGCTGGACGGGTCTCCCGCCCAGTTCAGGCGTTCCACCCGCGCTCCGTTGCCCAGGTGGAAGCGGGCCACCGGGTCCACTGGCTTTCCGTCCTGCAGCTCACGGGCCAGGTAGCGTGCGGCGCACTCCATCAGCATCTGGCGCACGGGCGATCGGGCATCGAGGTCGGTGGCCTTGTCGAGCGCAGCCAGCAGATGGGTGGCTTGCGGGGGTTCAAAGCCCACGGCCCGGCCCAGCTCGGTGCGGCGCTTGTCATCCAGGCGCTCCAGCATCGCACCGGCATGCTTGCCCAGCCAAGCGCGGAAACCCGGAATCGGCGACAACGTGGCAAAGGTGCGCAGCCGGGGAAATTCGGCCGTGAGGGTCTCCACCACATGCTTGATGAGTGAATCGCCAAAGCTCACACCGCGCAGCCCGGTCTGGGTGTTGCTGATCGAATAGAAAATCGCCGTGGTAGCCCGCCCGATGTCAGCGGGTGCCGCCGCTTCGTCGAGCAAAGGCGTGATGCTGGACGAGATTTTGTCCACCAGCGCCACCTCCACAAAGATCAGCGGCTCGTTGGGCAAACGCGGATGAAAGAAGCCGTAGCAGCGGCGGTCGCTGTCGAGCCGGTTTTTCAGATCGGCCCAGCTGCGGATGTCATGCACGGCCTCGTACTTGATGAGCTTTTCAATCAGCGAAGCGGGCGAGTCCCACGACAGGCGGCGTAGCTCCAGAAAGGCCACGTCAAACCAGGTCGAGAACAGGTGCTCCAGCTCGGCATCCAGCGCCAACAGGCGCTTGTCGGACTTGAGCAGGGGCAGCAGCTCGGCACGCATGTCCAGCAAGAACCGCATGCCTTCAGGGAACGCAGAAAAACGCTGCAGCAGCCGCGTGCGCGGCGACACCAGTGCGCGGCGCAGGCTGATCTCGGCCTGGCCTTCTTCGGCCGTGCCAGCCGCCGCTTCGTAGCGTTGGCGGGCCGATTTGAAGCGCGTGGCGTCGGGGGCGAACTGCTCGCACATCAGCAGCCACATGTCGCGGCGCTCTTCGGGCTCGGCCTTGGCATACCACTCGGCCACGGCCTGGGCGCGGCGGCCGCCTTCGATCTCGCTCACCTGCGGGGCCACCACCTCCTGCAGGTCGGCCAGCAGGCGGCGCAGCGCGCGGGGCGACAGAGCCTCCTGCCCGCGCCGCAGCGTGGCCTGCAGCCGCTCGTTGGTGGAACGTGGCACGGCGACCTTGGCCACCACATCGGTCACCGATTTGTCGAGCCCGGCGCGGGCCGGTTTGTCGGTCGCCTTCTCGCTTGCCTTCTCGCCGGTTTTGTCAGCGGGCTTGTCTGCGGCGGGCGCTGCCGTGCGCAGGCGCGACACACTGCGGGTGATCCATTCGGGGGTGCTGTTGATCATGGGGTGAGCCTCGATTGCTGGTTGCGGGCTACGTCGCGCAGCGCATCGCGCTGGCGCAACAGATGGTTGCGCATGGCCTCTTCGGCGGCGTCGCAGTCGCGCGCCTTGAGCGCGGCGAACACTGCCAGGTGCTCGGCCAGGCTTTGCTGCAGGCGGCCCGGCACATGCAGCGTTTGTGCTCGCGCCAGGCGCAGGATCTTTCGCAGATCGCCAATCACCTGGGCCAGCCAGCGGTTGTCCGCCAGTGTGATGAAGGCCTCGTGAATGGCGTAGTTGGCTTCGTAGTAGTCGGCGATCAGGCCTTCGGACGCAAATTGCTGCAGCCGCTGGTGCAACACCTCAAGCGCCGCAACATCCGCCGCGACCGCCTTGCGCGTGGCCTCATGGGCCGCCCGCCCCTCCAGCAGCGCGATCACGGGAAAAAGATCGTCCAGGTCGCGTTCGGTGATCTCAGCCACAAAACAGCCGCGGCGCGGTTCGTGGCGCAGCAAGCCCTCCGCCACCAGCACCTTGAGCGCCTCGCGCAGCGGCGTGCGCGAAATAGCGAGCCGCTCGCACAAGGCCGCTTCGTCCAGAAAACTCCCGGGGGGCAAGGCGCCCGCGAAGATTTGCTCGCGCAGGCGCGAGGCGGCTTCGTCGTGCAGTGAGTTGGGAACCGGGCGCATGGTGCGGGTGAAACATCCAGAGTGATCTTCAACGGCGGACGGGCAGCAGACTTGCAGCTTTTGCCGCCAACGTGCTTCCAAGTGCCTGCAAATAGATGATTTTCTTGCGGAAGACTGTAATTTCTCATAATTACGTAAAATGACAAGAGGCAAATACCCGAATCCGGGTGCCGTTGGGCAAAAAACAGTGTCTTGCGGCGGTTGCGCAACATCCAGTAGGCGAAGGCAAGGGCATGCGCGCTTGGCCCGCTGGCGCGCCTTGGGTACGGCCCCAGGGCCAAGCGGACAAAGGCAAGGGATCAGGCGCACACGCGACGTGCCGTTCTGCGACTCCTCCTACGGCCCATTCCGGTCTATTCGTTATGGCAGCACACCCGCTGAAAACACCCCATCCCAGCCAAAAGCATGGCTCGGCCAACCGCCGTGCCAGACACGTTCACCGCGCTCAGACCTGTCGATTGGCGGTGACACATCCGTTCGCGCACCTCTCCCTACAATGACCCGAAAGGAGGCGCCAGAATGCCAGGAACAATGCACTCGAACGACAGCATGGTGCGGCGCACAGCGCTGCTGGTATTGGTTGCGGCGCTGTCTGCATGCGGCGGGGGTTCGTCCAGCAGCGACCCGCCTGTCGAACCCAGCGGGCAGGTCATCAACTCCACGCTGCGGTCCGAATCAAACGGCTTTACCTACGCCATCCAGGTTTTCCTGCCCCAGTCGTACGCCACGGGCACTACCATGCTGCCCGTCATCTACGCCACTGAAGGCGACGCACCCTACGGCGCAGGTGGACCCGGGGGTACGGCAGTCTCGCGATTTGAATCCTTCAAGCAGGTGATGCAGCGGCGAGGCACCCAAGCCATCCTGGTAGGCATCGGCGGCACATCCCAGCGCGGCACGGACTTTCTGCTGCCCGGCGCCACGCGCTACCTCAACTTCATCACCAAGGAACTCGCGCCTGCGATTGAACGCCAGTACCGCGCCGATCCCAAGCGCAGGGCGCTCTCGGGCCTCTCCCATGGCGGCTACTTCGTTGTTGCGGCCCTGGTGCTGGAGGGCACTGCGGGGGCGCTGAGCTTCTCGCACTACCTCTCTACCGAGTCCAGCTTCGGGGCACACGCGGACCCCGCCGCCTACCGAGCGTTTGAAAAGCAGCTCGATGGCAAGGCCCTGCCTGCCACGCTGTTCCTCGCTGGCGCCCGCAGCAGCAATGGGTCCGTTGTTGTCACGCCCTTGTACACACAGATGGCCGCACAGACCAACCCAGGACTGACCTTGCTGAAGGCCGAGTACGAAACCACCCACGTGGGCGCCGATGTGCCGGCGTTCGAAGAGGCGCTGACGCGGTTTTTCCCGTAGATCAAGCGGCCGCCCCCCCTGGCAAGGCACCGTGCGCAAAGCCCAATATGCTACATTTTTTATAGCTTCTTACGCTTATCCATCAAGCGCTAGAGGCCATTTTTACTTGATTTTTTGCCTTACCACGGGCTGGCGCTGCGCCCAGACCCACAGCAGGACGCCCGCTGCAATCATCGGCACGCACAGCCACTGGCCCATGCTCATACCCAAGGACAGGATGCCGAGGAACGCATCGGGCTCGCGAAAGTATTCGGCAATAAAGCGGAAGGTGCCATAACCCACCAGGAATGCGGCGGCCACCTGGCCCTGGCGACGTTCTTTGCGCGCATACAGCCACAGCAGGATGAACAGCAGCAAGCCCTCCAAGAGGAACTGGTAAACCTGCGACGGATGGCGTGGCTGCAGGGAACCGCTGTGTGCAAACACCATGCCCCACGGCAGGTCCGGGCTGGCAAAACGGCCCCACAGTTCGCCGTTGATGAAATTTCCCACCCGCCCTGCGGCCAAACCCGTGGGCACGCAGGGCGCCACAAAGTCGGCCACCTGCAGCCAGGGGCGCTTGCGCGAATGTGCGAACCACAACATGGCCACGATCACGCCCAACAAGCCACCGTGAAAGGCCATGCCCCCTTGCCACACGGCAAAAATTTCCAGGGGGTGACTCAGGTAATACGCAGGTTTGTAGAACAGGCAATACCCCAGGCGCCCCCCCACCACCACACCCGCCACCCCCAGGAACAGGATGTCTTCCACGTCCTTGCGCGACCATGCGCCAGGGCCGGTGATGGAGGCAAACGGTTCGTGCCGCAGGCGCCGGATGCCCAGCAGCATGAACAGGCCAAAAGCCGCAAGATAGGTCAGGCCGTACCAGTGGATGGCCAGCGGGCCGATCTGCAGGGCGACAGGGTCGATGTGGGGATAAGTCAGCATGGGGGCGATTGTGCACGCGCAGCACTACCCTTTCAGGGCGCTGGCCTGCACCTCATGGGCCACAAAGTCGATCCACCGGGCCAGTGCGGGCGGCACAGTGGCGCCCCAGACCAGGCTGGTTTCGCATACAGGCGCCAGGGGAGACTTGCCGCCCAGCTGCCGGTAGACAACGCCCGGCCGCTGAAACTGCTGCACGCTGGCAGGCACCCAGGCCAACCCCAGGTCGGCCGACACCAGGTTGACGATGGTCTGCATCTGGATGGCCTCCTGGGCCACCTGCGGCACCTGCCCCGCTGCGTGGTACAGCGCCACGATCGCGTCGTACAGCGATGGCAGGATCGGGCGGGGGAAAATCACCAGAGGCTCCCGCAGCAGGTCAGAGAACCGGACGGTGGGCGTGCGCGCCAGCGGGTGAAGCTCAGGCAGCGCAAGCACCAGCGGCTCTTGCGCCACACACAGGCTTTGCAGGGCAGGTGGCGCCTGGCCGGGCGTGTGCAAAAGCAGCCCGGCATCAATCTCCCCCCGCTCCAGCGCCTGAAGTTGCACGTCGCCCGTCGCCTCGATCAATTCAAGCCGCACCCCGGGCCACTGGGCCCGGAAGGCTCGCACCCACTGCGGCAGCATCCCAAAACCCACGGTCGAGACAAACGCCAGACGCAGCCGCCCCACCTCGCCCGCTGCCGCCGCGCGCGCCTGTGCAGGGAGTGCCTGGGCGCGGTCGAGCAAATCCAGCACCTGCGGCAACAGGGCAGCTCCGGCCGGAGTGAGCTGCACGCTGCGTTTGGTGCGGTCGAACAGTTGAAGGCCCAGCGTGCGCTCCAGCCCGGCGATGGCCTGCGTGAGCGGCGGTTGTGTCATGTGCAGGCGTTGCGCCGCGCGGCCAAAGTGCAGCTCCTCAGCCACTGCGGCAAACTGCCGCCACAAACGCATATCAATGAATGGCTCTTTCATATGCTGTACATATTAATCGCCCTGTACAAATGGATTGGATGGCGCCCACCAATCGCCGCATACTCGCGGCTGCGAAAAGTTTCTCCACCCACAAGATTCGCTCCACGAAGGAAAACACACCATGGCAGACAACAAAGTCATCCCGATCCAGCCCATCAACCGCCGCAGCGCCAACATCACCCAGGGCAAGTCGCGCGCACCCAACCGCTCCATGTACTACGCCATGGGCTACGAGGAAGGCGACTTCGTGAAACCCATGGTGGGCGTGGCCAACGGCCACAGCACCATCACGCCCTGCAACAGCGGCCTGCAAAAGCTGGCAGACGCGGCCATCGCAGGTATCGAGGAAGCCGGTGGCAACGCCCAGGTATTCGGCACCCCCACCATCAGCGACGGCATGGCCATGGGCACCGAAGGCATGAAATACAGCCTGGTGAGCCGTGAAGTCATCAGCGACTGCATCGAGACCTGCGTGGGCGGTCAGTGGATGGACGGCGTGCTGGTGGTAGGCGGCTGCGACAAGAACATGCCGGGCGGCCTGATGGGCATGCTGCGCGCCAATGTGCCCGCCATCTACGTGTATGGCGGCACCATCCTGCCTGGCCACTACCAGGGCAAGGACCTGAATATCGTGAGCGTGTTCGAGGCCGTGGGCGAGAACGCCGCCGGCAAGATGAGCGACTTTGACCTGAAGGAAATCGAGAAGCGCGCCATCCCCGGCACCGGCTCGTGCGGCGGCATGTACACCGCGAACACCATGTCCAGCGCGTTCGAGGCCCTGGGCATCAGCCTGCCCTACTCGTCCACCATGGCCAACCCGCACGACGAAAAGATGAACTCGGCCAAGGAATCGGCCAAGGTGCTGATCGAGGCCATCAAGATGGACCTGAAGCCGCGCGACATCGTGACCAAGAAGTCCATCGAGAACGCCGTGGCCGTCATCATGGCCACGGGTGGCTCCACCAACGCGGTGCTGCACTTCCTGGCCATTGCCCACGCAGCGGGCGTGGAATGGACCATTGACGACTTCGAACGCGTGCGCGTGAAGACCCCCGTGCTGTGCGACCTCAAGCCCAGCGGCAAATACCTGGCTGTGGACCTGCACCGCGCAGGCGGCATCCCGCAGGTCATGAAGATCTTGCTGAACGCAGGCCTGCTGCATGGCGACTGCATCACCATCGAAGGCAAGACGATTGCCGAAGTGCTCAAGGATGTGCCGGACGAGCCGCGCGCCGACCAGGACGTGATCCGCCCCATCAGCAACCCGATGTACGCCCAAGGCCACCTGGCCATCCTCAAAGGCAACCTCAGCCCCGAGGGCGCTGTGGCCAAGATCACGGGCCTGAAGAACCCCGTGATCACCGGACCGGCCCGCGTGTTTGACGACGAACAATCGGCACTGGAAGCCATCCTGGCCGGCAAGATCAAGGCGGGGGACGTGATGGTGCTGCGCTATCTGGGCCCCAAGGGCGGCCCCGGCATGCCCGAAATGCTGGCCCCCACTGGCGCGCTGATTGGTGCTGGCCTGGGTGAAAGCGTGGGCCTGATCACCGACGGCCGCTTCTCGGGCGGCACCTGGGGCATGGTGGTCGGCCACGTGGCGCCCGAAGCGGCGGCCGGTGGCACCATCGCTTTCGTGAACGAAGGCGACAGCATCACCATCGACGCACGCCAACTGCTGCTGGAGCTGAACGTGAGCGAAGAAGAGATCGCCAAGCGCCGCGCTGCCTGGACGGCCCCCGCACCGCGCTATACGCGCGGGGTGCAGGCCAAGTTCGCGTTCAATGCATCGAGCGCCAGCAAGGGTGCGGTGCTCGACGCGTATTGACGTCCAGCGCTTTCAAAAAGCAAAAGCCCGCCGCTCCCGGCGGGCTTTTTTTTGCTGCCAAGACCATGGCATCCGCGTTGTGTGCCCCCGCGTGACTTGCGTCTTAAAACCCGCGCCGCCTCGACCGCCACCGGATCCAGCCGCCAGCCAAAGCTCTCAATGGTGCGGTCACACGCCAGGACCAGCTTGCGCGCATCAATCCCACTTCCTTTCGCACGGCCGCCGTCACGGCGGCCTCACGGGCCGCTACATCCCGCACCAGCCGAAGTACGGTCACCCGTGTACGGTCTGCAGGTGAGGCACTGGGCGAGCCTGGGTTCACCGCTTCTTCTGGCGCCGAGGCATCCACACCCGCCGCGATGTCGCGGATGTCGAAAAAGGCCAGGGGCTGCTCTGCACAGGTGGTCACCATCAGGCCCCAGGGCTCATGCACATCGATGCCCTTGGGGCCACCCTCGCGCGGGTTGTGGTGCCCCCGATCAAACACAGCGTCATCCAGCACGCGGAACACGGCATTCGGTTCGGCCAGGCTGCACCACCCGGAAGGATCTCGGTGAAACACGGCCACATGGGGGGCGCCAGCATCCGCCACCAGCAGAATGCGCCCGCCCGCCAGGAAACACAGCCCATGGGGGTAGCTGACGCCACGCAGTTGTGCCGCAGGCGCGTTGCCAGGCGCAAGAAACTCATCGTTGCGGTAGAGCGCGACAATGTGGCGGTCGTGGTTGCTGACCGCCACCCATTCAGCATTGAGGTCCAGCGCCACACCATCCGGAACCTCCAGCCCGTGCTGCATGAGAAGCTGCGCATCCAGATGGGAAAAACCGGCAGCCGCGTTCAGCAGGTGATGGGTCACGTAATGGGAAAAGCCGTTGCACACCCACAGCTCGTGCAAGCCCGCGCCCAGATCCCGTGCGCACAGGCTTCCTGGGGTACTCAGGAGCTCCGTCTCCTGCTTGCCTATCACGGACAGGGGCTCCAATGTGTGCAACGCGGTCAGACGATCCGCCGGGGGAATGTCGAACAGCGATACATTGCCCTCCCGGCTGGCGACCGCGATGATGCTGTTGCTGATCCAGCACAGGCCATGGGGGCGCTGGAGACTGGTGGACGCAACCTCCACGGCATCCGTGAGGTAGACCACCTTCTGCCCGTTTTCAAACTGGCAGTCCATCCCCACGACCAGCACCCTGTCGAGCGTGATGGCCGCAAGCGCCAAACGGCGTCCGTCGGGCGACCAGCTCACATCTTCGGTTCGCCCCATGGATGCAATGGCGTCCAACACCTCTGCGGGGCCGATGCATGCCAGTCTCATGGCGAAACTCCTTGCTGGATGTTGTGAAACGCCAGGGCATCGTCCACACTGCCATCCATCACCACGCATCCATCTTTAAGGACCAACGCTCTGTTGCAAAAGCTCTTGAGAATGACCTCGTTATGGGATGCCAGCACCAGAATGGAGACCTGCTCGATCAGCCCGTTGATGCGCTCCTTGGCCTGGCTGAAAAACTTCGCATCACCAGCACCAATCATCTCGTCCATGAGCAGAATATCGGGAACCACGCTCGTGGAAACGGCAAACGCCAGGCGCAGCAGCATGCCCTGTGAGTACGTCCTGACCGGCAACTGAAGATGCTCGCCCAGCTGTGTGAATGCCTCTACCGAGGGTATGAGGCCCATCGCCTGCTTGCGCGTCAAACCCATCACGATGCCCCGCATGATGATGTTGTCGTACCCAGTGGCATCGACATCCATGCCCAGCATGATGTCTGTAAGCGCTGCAATCCGGCCACTGAAGGACAGCTCGCCTTGCATGGGCTCATAGACGCCCGAGAGCACGCGCAGCAGCGTGGTTTTGCCAGCGCCGTTCGAACCAATCAGGCCGACCCGATCCCCCGGACGCAGCAACAGGCTCACATCACGCAACGCATGCACGCTGACCTGCCGCAAACCGCTGGCCTCCACACGGGCCTTGTCACGCATAGGAAGCCCCAGCACCGTATTGAGCAGGCCCCGTGACCGCGTAGTGAACACGGGAAAGTCGATGGATACGTTGGACAACTGGATATGGGCCATCTTGCGATACCGAAGGGTGGCGGCGCCTACAGCCAGTACACAATCCGCCGCCGAATCGCGACGTACTGCCAAAAGAAAATCAAACCCAACAGCAAGACCACCCCCACTGCGGCACCCCAGGTCTGCAGGGCGGGGACCTCTCCCATCAGGGGGCTACGCGCCAGGTCCAGGAAAAGCGCCAATGGATTCAGGCGTACCACCCACTGTGCGCGTTCGGTCAGCTGGTCAGGCACCCAGAGCACGGGGGTCACAAAAAAACTGACCTGCATCAGGCTGCCCAGGGCCACCGTCACGTCACGGAAGCGGGCCGCAAGCCCCCCCAGAATGGCAACCACAAAACTGGCAGCCAGCAAAGTCAGGGCGGTGGCGCCAAGCAGCGCCCACCACTGCACAGCTCCCAGCCGCCCCGCCCACCACAACACGGCCAACACGATGACCGCGCTGTGCAGCATCAGGATGGAGCATCGAAACACGGTGCGGAATACAAACGCCATCTTGGGGTAAGGCGTCTGCTTCAAAAACGCATCCGAGCCGATATAGGTCAAGCAGCCCTCGTTGATCAGCGCACTGAAATACCCGAACAGCACATGCCCGGCACAAAAATACGGCAGGTACCACTCGGCCGGGTACTTGAACAGTTGGGCGCCGATCAAGCCAAATGCAACGATGAAAATGGCCGTGTGCAGCGTAATCCAGACAGGCCCCAGAAAGGTCCGCCGATACTGCTTGGCGACATCGTTCCAGCCCATAAAACACCAGAAGCGCCACGCCACCATGGCGCTCCAGATGTCAAGCCCCAACAATTGAACTTGCCTCTGGCGCACGGATACGGTGGGATTGGTGGTTGAAGTTGCCATCGCGAGTAGTCAGACCATCGACTCGTAGACGCGCAAGGTTTTTTCTGCGCACGCTTGCCAGGTAAAAGCACGCACGCGATCACGCCCGCGCGCAACCAGTTGGCCCGCCAGTTCTGAGTTCTCGGCAACTCGGCGCATCGCGTCCGCAAGTTCGTCGATGCGCAGAGGATCAATCAGCAAGGCAGCATCCCCCGCAACCTCCGGGATGGAGGTCGTGTTGGACGCCACCACCGGCACCCCCGCCGCAAAGGCTTCCAGAACCGGCAGTCCGAATCCCTCGTGGAGCGACGGGAACACCAGGGCCGTTGCACGCTTGATAACCACCTGAAGATCGGCATCCGGCAAGTGCTGCAGCCAGCGGACATGTTTGAGCGCGCCCCCGGTGAATTGGGCGACAACGTCTTCGCACCCCCAGCCCGGTTTGCCGACCACCACCAACGGAAACTCCCGCTGCAGAGGCTCGGGCAGGCTGGCGTGGGCCAAAAGCAGGCGGCTGATGTTCTTGCGCGGCTGCAGGGTACCGACGCTCACAAAATAGCGGTCTGGCAATCCATGCCGATCCCGCACGGCTTTTTCCACGGACTCATCGACCGGAGCAAACCACTGCGGACCTACACCCAGAGGAATGGCAGTGATCCGCTCTTCGGGCAGGCGGAAGTGCGTAGCGATCTCCTGGCGGGAGTAATTGGAAATCGTGATGACCTGCTGCGCCCAGAACGCAGTACGCCGCCACAATTCGTTTTTCAGGCCCTTGAACCGGTATCGGACCCACTCGGGGTGAGAGAGCGGGATCGCATCAAAAATCGTCGCCACCACCGGCGTTCCACGCAAGCGCGGGACCAGATGGTCGGTGGCATGGATGACATCAATCCCCGCGCAGAGCGCGCGGCGCACCCTGCCAAAATCCACCCCCGGCAGCGTGGCGGCCAGGGCCTGCCGCGCAAAAGGTCCAAAGGACATCGCAGGTGTCGCGCCCTGCCAGAGGCTCGCCGGAGCATCGAACAGATAGGGCTGCAGTTGCGCTGACGGCGGCATGGCAGCCATCAGCTCCCGGGTGTAGGTACCAATGCCATCCACACCACCCTGCTGGACAGAACGTGCCAGCACGCTGACGCCAAAAGCTACCCTCATCGGGCCACCTCACACAGCAGCCAGCAGGGCGCACAGTAGTGGTTCACCATCATCGGGCCCCGGGATAAGTGCGCCGCAAGTCTGCTTCCACCATCATTCGACAGATCTGCTCTACGGAGGTGCGCGCCTCCCAACCCAGTTCGGCCCGGGCCCGGGAGGCGTCGCCCACCAGGATATCCACCTCTGCTGGGCGAAAGAAACTGGGATCCACGCTCGCCACAACGCGCCCCGTCCCCACATCCACGGCCACTTCCGAAGCAGCGGCACCCGCAAACTCCAGGGATATGCCAGTAACCGAGAACGCCATACGCACAAAGTCGCGCACGGTCTGCTGGCGGCCGGTTGCCAGCACGTAGGTACCAGGCCTATCTGCCTGCATCATCTGCCACATTCCTTCGACGTACTCGGCCGCAAAACCCCAGTCGCGACGCGCATCCAGGTTGCCCAATTCGAGCACCCCCCTTTCGCCATGGGCCATGCGGGCCACCGCATTCGATATCTTGCGTGTCACAAATTCACTGCCCCGAAGGGGGCTTTCATGGTTGAACAGAATGCCGCTGACGGCATACATGCCGTAAGCTTCCCGGTAGTTGATGGTCATCCAGTGGGCAAACAGCTTGGACACCGCATAAGGGCTGCGCGGACAAAAGGGGGTGGACTCGCACTGCGGCGTTTGACCCACCCCACCGAACATCTCTGAGGAACTGGCCTGGTAGTAGCGTATGTGGGGGTCCACCAGCCGGACAGCTTCCAGCAGATTCAATGCCCCTTGGCCATTGACCAGCGCCGTAGTGGTCGGAGCGTCAAAACTCGCTCCCACAAAGCTCTGTGCCGCCAGGTTGTACAACTCGTCCGGACGGAATTTTTGCAGAAGTGCTATGGCAGAGCCGGGGTCCGTCAGATCAAAATCAACCAGCAGCAAATGGGGATGGCCCATCACGCCCAGCTCCTGAAGGCGCCAGGTATTCACACTGCTGGTGCGTCGATGGGTGCCTATGACCTGGTAACCCTTGTTCAGCAGAAACGCTGCCAGATAGGCGCCATCCTGCCCGGTGACACCCGTAATGATGGCCGTCTTGCCACGTGCAGCGATGATGGGCTCTTTTCTGTGACACAACCTTGCCATACCCGCCCCAGGATCGGAGCGAAGACCGGCGGCTGCAGAGTCTTGGAGTCAACGAGGCTTGCGCGGGCGCATGCCCAGGGCTTCCTTGTTCTTGTTGATCCGGTCCTGCTTGCGTTGCTCCATCTTTTCCATGGCTTTACGTTTCGTATATCCCGTGGAATCAGCCCAGGCCCACCATAAGGCCGTGGCACCAAAGGGCGCCAGCACCCACCACCAGGACCAGGCGGCCACGGGTCCAACCTCGAAATACTTCAATGCCAGAAGCAACAGTGAAAGACCCAGCAGGTACATCGCGATCTCCAGAAAAGGCCGAAACCGCCCGGTTGACCCCGGACAAATCCCTGTCAACCCAAGCCACTACAATTCCATTAAAGAACTGTAACTCAACCACAGGAATTCCCACCATGAAGCGTACCCTGATCACCCTTGCCATGACGCTGTCGGTTGCGGCACCCGCCATGGCCGATCTGGCCTTGGCAACCTCGAAGAACTGCATGGCTTGCCACGCTGTGGACAAAAAGCTGGTGGGCCCTTCGTACAAGGATGTGGCTGCTAAATACTCCGGTCAGAAAGATGCTGTGGACAAGCTGGCCGCCAAGATCGTCAAGGGCGGCGCGGGAGTGTGGGGTCCAGTTCCGATGCCTGCCAACGCACAGGTCAACGATGCAGAAGCCAAGAAGCTGGCTGCGTGGGTGCTGACGCAGAAGTAAATCGCCTCAAACTCACCCCGGGGGCGGCATAGCCCCTTGGTGAAAGGCCGCGCCACGCACTGTGACGCGGCCTTTATAGTTTCTAGAACCTGTTTTGCTTTTCAGGGCGCGGGCAAATTGCAGGACACAGCAACGAAAAGCTGCGAGCCCCTCTGATCACACCCGAGAAACGACCGGCACCGCCTCCAGCCCGCGCGTTCGCAGCTGGTGCTCAAGCTGCCCCACATACGCTGCGGTGGAGTTGTCGGACTCAGTGGCACGCGCTGCCAGGTGCGCTTCCAGTTCATCCAGCCGCGCCAACACAGTGGCGTGCGCCTGCTGGTGCTGAGCATCCAGAAAAGCCCGCAACTCCGTAAAACGCGAGGCTTCCGCCTTGTCCGCCAGTTCGCGCTGGACCTGCATTTCCTTGGTATGACGTCGCGTCTCCATCAATACCGAACCCTGGAGCGACAAGACATAGACGATAAAAAAGATGCCCAGCAAGCCCGTAAGGCCCAGCATGATGAGCCCCAGCGGAGCCTCAAAGACCGCAATGCCGAGCGACACCAGGGACCGTGCAGCAAGAGTGGGCCAATTGAGGGCGGCGAGTGCAGCAATGGCTAAAACCGTCACCCAAAGAACGATGGAACGCAGATGCATGAAAACCTCCTGTAGGCAGCGCCCAGGCGAAGATCCGCAAGCGCCATGCGCCGTTGTAACGCATGCACGGGCCGTCACCGACCGCAGGCGGGAGATTTCAGGCGGTGTCCTACAAAGAGAACTAGGGAGGCGCGGAGCCCTAGGGCGCCCCACAAGCGCGGAGGACCAGCGACGGGATTGTGTGGCCACATCACATCGCTACGCGATATGAGTGCCCCCAAACCCCGCAAGCGCTGCGCGCTGGCGCCGTTACACGGCGCCTTCTGGATCAGTTGGTCTGAGCCAACTGATCCAGAATTGCGGGGTTTTCCAACGTGCTGGTGTCCTGCGTGATGGCCTCGCCCTTCGCGATGCTGCGCAGCAACCGGCGCATGATCTTGCCGCTGCGGGTCTTGGGCAGGTTATCGCCAAAGCGGATGTCCTTGGGCTTGGCGATGGGGCCGATTTCCTTGGCGACCCAGTTGCGCAGTTCGTTGGCAATCTGCTTGGCTTCTTCACCCGTGGGGCGGGAACGCTTGAGCACCACGAAGGCGCAGATGGCTTCACCGGTCACATCGTCGGGGCGGCCCACCACAGCGGCCTCGGCGACGAGGTCGGTCTTGGAGACCAGGGCCGATTCGATCTCCATCGTGCCCATGCGGTGGCCCGAGACGTTCAGCACGTCATCGATGCGGCCAGTGATGCGGAAGTAGCCCCGATCGGCGCTGCGCACCGCACCATCCCCCGCCAGGTAGTAGCCCTTGAGTTCTTCGGGGAAGTAGCTCTTCTTGAAACGCTCGGGGTCGTTCCAGATGGTGCGGATCATGCTGGGCCAGGGGCGCTTGATGACGAGGATGCCGCCCGAGCCGTTGGGCACGTCGTTGCCCATTTCGTCCACGATGGCAGCGGTAATGCCGGGCAGGGGCAGCGTGCAGCTGCCAGGCACCAGCGGCGTGGCGCCAGGCAGCGGCGTGATGACATGGCCGCCCGTTTCGGTCTGCCAGAAAGTGTCCACGATGGGGCAACGCTCGCCGCCCACGTTCTTGTGGTACCACATCCAGGCTTCGGGGTTGATGGGCTCGCCCACGCTGCCCAGGATGCGCAGGCTCGACAGGTCCGAGCGTGCAGGGTGTACCGCCTCGTCAGCTTCCGCAGCCTTGATGAGCGAACGAATGGCCGTAGGTGCTGTGTAGAAGATGGTGCACTTGTGGCGCTCGATCATCTGCCAGAAGCGGCCGGCATTCGGGAAGGTGGGAATGCCTTCAAAGATGATCTGCGTGGCGCCTGCAGCCAGCGGGCCATAGGCGACGTAGGTGTGGCCCGTGATCCAGCCGATGTCGGCCGTGCACCAGAACACATCGTCGGCGCGCAGATCGAACGTCCAGTCCATGGTCATCTTGGCCCACAGCAGGTAGCCGCCGGTGCTGTGCTGCACGCCTTTGGGCTTGCCGGTAGAGCCGCTGGTGTAGAGGATGAACAGCGGATGCTCGGCACCCACGGCCACCGGCGCGCATTCGGTGCTTTGTCCTGCCAATGCTTCGGCAAAGGTCTTGTCGCGCCCGGTCACCATGTTGCAGGCCGTGGCCGTGCGCTGGTAGACAAACACATTGCGGAGGGTGTCGCAGCCGCCCATGGCCAGGGCTTCGTCGATGATGGCTTTGAGCGGCAGCTCTTTGCCGCCCCGCATCTGGTAATTGGCGGTGATCACGGCCACGGCACCCGCGTCAATGATGCGCTCGTGCACCGCCTTGGCGCTGAAGCCGCCAAACACCACGCTGTGCGTGGCGCCAATGCGGGCACAGGCCTGCATCGCCACCACACCTTCGATGGTCATCGGCATATAGATCAGCACCCGGTCGCCCTTGCTCACGCCATGGGCCTTCAGGGCGTTGGCAAACTGGCTCACACGGGCCAGCAACTCTTTGTAGGTGATCTTGGTGACCGTTCCATCGTCGGCCTCAAAGAGGATGGCGGTCTTGTTCTCGGTGGGCGTGCCGATGTGGCGGTCCAGGCAGTTGGCCGAGGCATTGAGTTCGCCGTCGGCAAACCACTGGTAAAACGGTGCGTTGGATTCATCCAGCGTGCGCGTGAACGGCTTGGACCACTGCACGTTCTCGCGCGCCAGGCGCGCCCAGAAGCCTTCGAAGTCCTTCTCGGCTTCGGCACACAGCGCATCGTAGCCCGCCATGCCTGACACGCGGGCGGCTTTGACGATCGCATCGGAGGGCGGGAACACGCGGTTCTCAACCAATACGGACTCGATGGCGGATGTGGGCGCACTCATGGTGTTGTCTCCTGGGTCTGATGGAATTGGAATTGGGCGGTACTGTCGGCCGTGGCACTTACAAGCCACTGACTGGCACGAAGCTTACAGAATAGGCCACCTGCAACCAGGCGGAAGAGCGCTTGCGGATGAGGGGTGTCACGCGGCACCCCTAAAATCGCGCGACCCAAGATCCACCCTTCATTTCATGTCCCTCCCCAAAAAACCCGTCCCCCCGGCGCCCATGCGTCCCCTGCCCTCGCTGATTTTTGCCAGCCGGTGGCTGCAGCTGCCCCTGTACCTGGGCCTCATCCTGGCCCAGGCGGTGTACGTTTTCCACTTCTGGGTGGAGCTGGTGCATCTGATCGAGGCCGCTTTTGGCAACACCACCGCGCTCAAGAGCCTAGTCTCCAGCATTGGCTACAAGAGCGACTTCGAGGTGACCTCGCTCAACGAAACCATCATCATGCTGGTGGTGCTGGCGCTGATCGACGTGGTGATGATCTCGAACCTGCTGATCATGGTGATCGTGGGGGGCTATGAAACCTTCGTCTCGCGCCTGCACCTGGAAGACCACCCCGACCAGCCCGAGTGGCTGAGCCATGTGAACGCCTCGGTACTCAAGGTCAAGCTGGCCACCGCCATCATCGGCATCAGCTCGATCCACCTGCTCAAGACCTTCATCAACGCCGCCAACTACGACATCAAGGTGCTGATGTGGCAGACCATCATTCATGTGGTGTTCCTGCTCAGCGCGTTGGCCATTGCCCTGACAGACCGCCTGATGGCGCATTCCACACCGCCCGCGCGCCACTGACGGCCGCCCTCCCCCCTCTGCACCCGAAAGAGGCCGCCCATTGCGGCCTCTTTGCTTATTTTCGAGTTGAAAATAGTGCTGACGCTTAACTGGTATTGATTTACAGCTACAAAAAAAGTAGCAATTTAGGTCGATATCTGCTCCCAAATTTCTCCCCAATCGGGCGGCACAGTGCAGGCCATACCCACTTGCAGGAGAAATCCATGGACCGCAGCACCGCCGCCCCAGCCATTGTCGCCCCCCTCGCCACCGCCACGCAGGCACCGACCAACCGCCGTTTTGCCCTGAACGCCCTGGGTTCCCTGGGCGTGGCCACCCTGTTCGGCTGCGGGGGCGGAGACACCGAAAATACGGACACGACCGACACCACAGGTACAGGCACCGGAACGGGGACAGGCACGGGTACAGGCACCACAACCACCTGCTCGGTTGTCCCCGAAGAAACCGCAGGCCCCTACCCCGCCGATGGCTCCACGGCCAGCAACAACACCTACAACGTGCTGACGCTCAGCGGCATCGTGCGATCGGACATCCGCAGCTCCATCGGCTCGTCCACGCAGGTCAGCGGCGTGCCGCTGACGATCACCATCACGCTGACGAACACGAGCGCCAGTTGCGCAGCGCTATCAGGCTACGCCATCTACCTGTGGCACTGCACGCAGGACGGCAACTACTCGGTCTACAGCTCGAACAACATTGCCGACAACTACCTGCGCGGCGTGCAGGCCACGGATGCCAGCGGCACCGTGACCTTCACCACCATCGTGCCCGGCTGTTATGCGGGCCGCATGCCGCACATGCACCTGGAGATCTACCCCACGCTCGCGTCGGCCAACAATGCGCGCAACAAGGTCAAGACCACGCAGCTGGCCTTCCCCACCGAACTGCTCAGCAGCATCTACAGCGCCAATTCCGGCTACAGCGCCAGCGTGCGCAACCTGGCTTCCATCACCTTTGCCACCGACAACGTCTTCAGCGATGGCACCACGCTGGAGATGACCTCGATGCAGGCCAACAGCGGCGGCGGGTACTCGGCCAGCATCACGATCTCGATTGCGGCTTGACTGAAAGCCCTCCTTGAGTCGCCTTCGGCGCCATCCCCCGGAGGGGTACGCACCCGATGGCCCGTCAAAGCCGGTTCTACGGGTGCACAGGCCTGGGCCGCGCCGGTTTCTGGCGGCGAATCCACTCGTTGAACGCTTTTCTCCACTACACCGACGGAAAAAACCATGACTTTGCACTCTCTTCGCCTCCACTTGCTGGCCCGCATGACCCTAGCGACCGTACTGGCAGCTACATCCGCCACCCCCGTGCTGGCGCAATCCCAGGGCCGGCAAGAGCCGCCCGCTCCGCCGCCCGAAGCCTATGCCGCCTGCAAGGGCAAGACCGAAGGCGCCAGCGTGACGCTGACCATGCCTGACGGCAAATCGCTCGCAGGCACATGCCGCACAATGGGTGGCACCCTGGTGGCCATGCCCGCAGGTGGGCCTGGCGGCCCCGGCGGTGCAGGCGGCCCGCCCCCCGCCCGCTAGACCGTCCTGCAGCCCCATCGATGCCCCACCTAACCCTTCACCGCAAAGCCTTCATCGCCCTGGCAGCCCTGCTGGTGGCCTTGTTGTTGATCTTTGCAGGCTTTTCGCGGCTGGGCTTGCAGCGGGGCCTGGGGCCGTATGTGGCAGAGATCGAACTGGCCCGCATGGACTGGCTGGCCGAGCGCCTGCAGGCCCACCACACGCAGACGGGCGGTTGGGAGACCCTGCGCAACCAGCCCCGCCTCTGGGGCCAGCTCAGCCACCCTGGCAGCGGCCTGCGCCGATCAAACACCCAAGGCGCAGAAGGCACCCAGCCCACCGACCGAAGCGGTTCGCCCGGCATGCCCCCCGAACTGGCGAACGGCAACCCGGCAGCGGACCGCAGCATGCGGCAGCCCCCACCACCGCCCCCCGATGGCGGCCCGCCCCCGGGCGAGCGCGGCGCGGGTGGCCCACAACGCCACCCCGACGACCTGTTCCCCCGCCTGGGTCTGGTGGACGCACAGCAACACCTCGTGGCTGGCACGGCGCCCCAGCCAGGTGGCGCGCGCCTGGCACTGACCGGAGCCGACGGCAAGACCATCGGCCAGCTGGTGCTGGCACCTCCGCAGGGTGTGCGCAGCGAAGCCGACCAGGCCTTTCTGGCGCAACACCTGGGCTTTGTGGCATGGACAGGCCTGGCCGGGCTGGCACTGGCACTGCTGCTGTCGGGCTGGCTTGCACGGCGCTGGCTGGCCCCCGTCGAGGCGCTGGCCACCGGCGCGCGCGGCATTGCGCAGGGCCACCTGCACACCCGCGTGCCCGTGCACGGCAACGACGAACTGGCCCAGCTGGCCCGCACCTTCAACACCATGGCCGAACAACTGAGCAGCATCGAGGCCAGCCGCCGCCAGTGGCTGGGCGACGTAGCCCACGAGCTGCGCACCCCCCTGGCCGCCATGCGCGCCGAAATCGAGGCCGTGCAGGACGGCATCCGCCCGTTTGACGACAAGACCGCGCTGCGCCTGCACCGGCAGGTGATGCGCCTGATCCAGCTGGTGGGCGACCTGCGCGCCAGCCTGGACGCGGCGGGCACCAGTGCGCCCTCGGCCCAGGTGCCCGTGCACCCGCTGTCGCTGCTGAACGAGGCGCTCGCATCCATGCGCCCGCGCTTGGCGCAGGCGGGCATCGACGTGGACACCACCGGCCTGGACACCCTGACCACGCAGGTTCCGGCGCAGCCTGCACCCCTGGTGCGGGGCGATGCGCAGCAACTGCACCAGGTGTTCTTGAACCTGCTGGAAAACAGCCTGCGCTACACCGATGCGGGCGGCCTGCTGCGCCTCTCGGCACGCCTGTTGCCACCGGCCGATGGAGCCGCCCAACTGCAGGTGCAGCTGGACGACAGCGCGCCCGGCGTGCCCGCGCACGAGCTGCCACGCATCTTTGACCGCCTGTACCGCGCGGAAACCTCGCGCAACCGCGACCATGGCGGCTCGGGCCTGGGCCTGGCGATCTGCCGCGCCATCGTGCTCGCGCACGGCGGCACGCTGACGGCCGACACCTCACCCCTGGGCGGCCTGCGCATCACGCTGCAACTGCCACTGCTGGACAACCCCTCATGAGCCACCGCATCCTCGTCATCGAAGACGAACCCGACATCGCCGCCATCGTGGTGGACTACCTGCGCCACGCGGGCTACACCGTGGAACACCAGGCCGAGGGCCGCGCGGCGCTCGCCAGCATGCTGGCCGCGCCGCCGGACCTCACGCTGCTGGACATCATGCTGCCCGGCATGGATGGGCTTGAAATCCTGCGCCAGGCGCGCCGCCACACCCAGCACCCCATCATCATGCTGACCGCCCGCGTCGAAGAGGTAGACCGCCTCATCGGCCTGGAGCTGGGCGCAGACGACTACATCTGCAAGCCGTTTTCGCCGCGCGAGGTGGTGGCCCGCGTCAAGGCCGTGCTGCGCCGCACCGCCGCCGCGCAGGAGCCACCGGCAGCCACCACCACGGTGGCAGCGCTGATGCTGGACGAATCGCATTGGCAGGCCACGTTGCACGGCACGCCGCTGGGTCTGACGCGGCGCGAGTTCCGCCTGCTGCAAGTGCTGGCACGCCAGCAGGGGCGCATCTTCTCGCGCGCGCAGCTTCTGGACCAGGCCTATGAAGACACCCTCGATGTGAACGAGCGCGCGATCGACAGCCATATCAAGAATCTGCGCAAAAAACTCAAGGCCGCCAGCGCGGATGGCAGCGACTGGATTCGTTCGGTGTACGGCGTGGGTTTTGCGCTGGACCCGACGGCGGCCGAGTGAGCCTCGCCCGATGGGCAGATTGCTACATTTTTAATAGCTATTGACGATTATCCAATAAGCGCAGGGGCCATTTTTTTCACGAGATAGTGGTGTGGTGGGCCGCCTATTCAGCCCCTGTCTCACCCCAACGCACGCAGCGCACCTACACCACCTCCGCCCGGGCACGGGTGTGATCGGGGCCACACCCTGGCCACTTTTACCTGTTCGCCCCGATGCCCGCCCTGCCCCCATCGCCCCGCGCACCAGCACCACCCCGGCCCACCAGCCGCCCCCAGAAGCTCCCCGGAGGCCTGGTGTACGTCACACCCGCCATGCCCGGCCTTACCCGCGTGCGCAGCGGTGCCAAGGCTTTCCGCTACCGTTTGCCCGATGGCCAGTGGCTGCAAGACCCGGACGAGGTCGCCCGCATCAAACGCCTGGCTATCCCACCGGCTTATACCGACGTGTGGATTTGCCCCCTGCCCCACGGGCACCTGCAGGCCACGGGGCTGGACGCGCGCGGACGGCGCCAATACCGTTACCACCCGCAGTGGCGCGCGCAGCGCGACGAGGGCAAGTTCGAACACATGCAGGCGTTTGGCCGCGTGCTCCCGCGCCTGCGCAGCCGCGTGGCGCGCGACCTTGCAGCGCACCGCAACGGCCAGCCTCTGACTCGCACGCTGGTGCTGGCCACGCTGGTGCGCCTGCTGGACACCACCTACCTGCGCGTGGGCAATGAGGAATACGCCGCCACCAACCGCTCGTATGGCCTGACCACGCTGCGCACGCGGCATGTGCAACTCAAAGGCAGTCAGCTCAAGCTGCGATTTCGCGGCAAGAGCGGCGTGTTGCAAGAGGTCGAGCTGGACGACCCGCGCGTGGCCCGCGTAGTGCGACGCTGCCAACAACTGCCGGGGCAGGAACTCTTTCAATACGAGGACGAAGACGGTAGTTTGCGCACCGTAGGCTCGGGCGACGTGAACGACTATCTGCGCGAGATCACGCACGGCGCTGCAGACTCAGAAGGTGATCATTTCACTGCCAAGGACTTTCGCACCTGGCACGGCACCACGCAGGCGCTGGAGCTGACGCGCCTGGCCTGTACGCAACCAGTTGCCCCCACCGCCGCCGATAAAAACGTGCGCTACAACGCCAAGGCCATTCTGGCCGAGGTGGCGCGCCAGCTGGGCAACACGCCCGCCGTGTGCAAGAAGTCGTACGTGCACCCGGCTGTGCTGGAGCTGGGCACACGATTGGCATCTGACGCGGGGCCCGGCCTGCAGGCGGTGTGGAATCACATTGGCGGCACCACATCGCCACGGGGCTTGAGCGCGGCGGAGCGCCGACTGCTGGCGTTTCTGCGCAAGCCGCAAAAGCTGCACAAGGCGCGCCCCACCACCAAAGCGTAAGCATGGTGCTGCTGGGGTGTCGCACAAGTGCCGTTCAGGGCCATCGCGGTGAGCGCTGTCTCGCTAAACTGGCACGCTGCGCCTTCTCACCGTCTTTCAGCCCGGCCCCGCGCACAGGCCGCCCCCCCCAACTCCAGCCTGCCGCCATGCCCACCGCCACCATTGCCTTGCCAGAGTCCGCCCATTCCCTGGCCGACCACCACCTGCAACGCCCGTTCCTCAGCCAGACGGAGCGTGAAGCCATCAACCGGGGCCGCTGGTTCGCCGCGCTTACGCCGTCGCTGCGGCATGACATCTTCCGGCTGGGCCGCATCACGCGCTACACACACGGCCAGATGATCGTGGAGCAGGGTGATCTGGCGCAGGACTGGTTTGCCTGTGCCAGTGGTGCCATCCGGTTTCGGCGCACCACGCCGTCTGGCAAGCAGGTGACGCTGGCCTATGTGGAGCCCGGCATCTGGGTGGGCGAGGCCGAGGTGCTGCACCGGGGGCCCAACACCTACGACGCGCACGCCCACGGCCCCACCACGGTGCTGAGCGTGGCCGAGGGCGTGTTCCGCCAGTTGCTGCGCGAACACCCCGAGTTCGGCGAGGCCCTGCTCACGCTGCAGGCACGCCGCATGCGCTACCTGTACTGGATGATGGAAGACATGGCCACCCTGCCCCTGCGCGCGCGGCTGGCCAAGCAGCTGCTGCACGTGCTGCGACGTTTTGGCGAGCGTGCGGCCGTGCCCGGCCAGCGCGGGGCCATCGGGCTGGCACTGGTGCAGGACGAGCTGGCACAACTGCTGGGCGGCTCACGCCAGCGCATCAATGTGGAACTCAAGTGGATGGAGCGTGAGGGCATCATCGGCATCCACCAGCGCAGCATCGTCGTCTACCAGCAAGACCAACTCGAAGCGCTGGCGCAGCAGGAATAGTCCTGCTGCCTTGCGACCGGCCAATAAAAAACAATAGCACCTTGCGCTTATTGGACAAGCGCTGGCGGTCATTTTTTCTTGAACTTTTGACCCACGCCACACCGCGCTGACCCTCAGCGCCCCACCATATTGCCCGGCACCACCCACTGGTCGAACTGCTCGCCCGTCACATGGCCCGAGGCCACGGCCGCTTCGCGCAGGCTGGTGCCTTCCTTGTGGGCCTTCTTGGCGATGAAAGCAGCCTTGTCGTAGCCGATGTGGGTGTTGAGCGCGGTCACCAGCATCAGCGAGCGATCCACCAGTTCGGTGATGCGCTCGCGGTTGGGCTCGATACCCACGGCGCACTGGTCGTTGAAGCTCACCATGCCGTCGGCCAGCAGGCGCACGCTCTGCAGAAAGTTGTGGGCCACCATGGGGCGGAACACATTGAGCTCGAAGTTGCCCGAGGCGCCGCCGAAGTTGATGGCCACGTCGTTGCCGAACACCTGGGCGGCCAGCATGGTCACCGCCTCGCTCTGGGTGGGGTTGACCTTGCCGGGCATGATCGACGAGCCGGGTTCGTTCTCGGGGATGCTGAGTTCACCAATGCCGCTGCGCGGGCCGCTGGCGAGCCAGCGCACGTCGTTGGCGATCTTCATCATGCTGGCGGCGAGGGTCTTGAGCGCGCCGTGGGCATGCACCAGCGCATCCACAGACGCCAGGGCTTCGAACTTGTTCGGCGCGGTGACGAAGGGCAGACCCGTGAGGCGCGCCAGCTCGGCGGCAGCCTGCTCGGCATAGCCCTTGGGCGCGTTCAGCCCCGTACCTACGGCGGTGCCGCCCAGCGCCAGCTCGTACAGGTGGGGCAGCGCCGCGCGCACATGGCGCTCGCCATGGTCGAGCTGGGCCACGTAGCCCGAGAACTCCTGGCCCAGCGTGAGCGGGGTGGCGTCCTGCAGATGGGTGCGGCCGATCTTGACGATGCCGTCGAAGTCCTGCGCCTTCTTCGCCAGCGTGGCGCGCAGCTTGGCAATGGCGGGCAGCAGGCGGTGCGTGAGGGCTTCCACGGCGGCCACGTGCATGGCGGTGGGGAACACGTCGTTGCTCGACTGGCTGCGGTTCACGTCGTCGTTGGGGTGCACCAAGCGGCCTTCGCCGCGCTCGCCACCCAGGAGTTCGCTGGCGCGGTTGGCCAGCACTTCATTGACGTTCATGTTGGTCTGCGTGCCCGAGCCCGTCTGCCAGACCACCAGCGGAAACTCACCGGGATGTTTGCCAGCAATCACCTCGTCAGCAGCGACCACGATGGCCTCAGTCTTCTTCGCGTCCTGCAGGCCCAGCGCCTGGTTGACAACGGCCGAGGCGCGCTTGACCTGGGCCAGCGCCTTGATGATCTCGCGCGGCTGCTGCTCGCCAGAGATGTCGAAGTTCTGCAGCGAGCGCTGCGTCTGCGCGCCCCAGAGTTTGTCGGCCGGGACTTCGATGGGGCCAAAGGTGTCGCGTTCGGTGCGGGTGGTCATGGACAGCGGTTCTCCAAGTGAAACAACAGGTGCGACCTGGCAACGGGGCCGCTCCCGGCAGAATAATGCAAAAAATAACCATTCTCATTTAATACACTGCACTGCTGGTGCGCAAGCATGCGCTCGTCAGTGTGTGGCAAGCCCCGCTGGAGAGCGCAAAAAGCGGTGCCGTCATCACTGCCGGTGGGGGCTTCGCTTCGGCCCGCTGTGAGGTCTTGACAAGGCCCCACACCTTCTCGCGCTCAATCGTCGGCTTGTTCTTACACCGCACGGGCGCCAGCGGGCACACCATGGCAGTGCAGCAACTTTCCTCGCCGCGAATCCACGGAGACCACCATGGCCAAAAGCAGCCTGCTTGGCATCGATGCCGACAACCTTTCTCCCCTTCACAGCGCCAAGGGCAACGACAGCCTGGGCCCCAGCGATGCGTCCGACTCGGGCAGCGACAGCACCGGGCTGTATGGCACCGACCCCGACAATGACACCGACCGCTACGGAACCGGCGAACGCGCGAGCGTGGAGCCCGAACTGCAGCTGGAGTCGCGCGACATCCTGCCCGACCACCTGGAGTCGATGGACACCGACGACGACACGGCTGAAAACGGCGATGTGCGGGCGGGAGCCGACCAGTATCCGGCCGATGACCCGGCGGACGACCCGGAGCTGGATCTGGACTCCGGCGACGGTGCCGAAGCGTAAAAGCAAGCCGTGGCCTCCAGCCAGTCTGCCGTTGGGGCTAGCGAGCTTTGAGAGGCGGGCCAGACTGCGATAGCCGCGTTGTCCACAGGTAGTCTGCGCCAAGGCCGCGCCAGCGCCGTGTCAGCAGGTGGGTGGGATAATTGCGGGCTGCGTGCCCCGGCATGCGTTCGTTCCCGCCTCACGACAGAACCACGATGACCACCACAATCCAATACGACGACCTCGTCGAGTCCATTGCTGCCGCGCTGCAGTACATCAGCTACTACCACCCCACCGACTACATCGCCCACCTGGCCCGTGCCTATGAGCGCGAGAAGAGCCCGGCAGCCAAGGACGCGATCGCCCAGATCCTGACCAACAGCAAGATGAGCGCCACCGGCCAGCGCCCCATCTGCCAGGACACCGGCATCGTCAACGTGTTCCTGAAAGTGGGCATGGACGTGCGCTGGGATGGCTTCGATGCTGGCGTCGATGGCAAGGCCCGCAGCCTGGACGACGCCATCAATGAAGGCGTGCGCCGGGGCTACAACCACCCCGACAACACGCTGCGCGCCTCGGTCGTGGCCGATCCGCAGTTCGCCCGCAAGAACACCAAGGACAACACCCCTGCCGTGATCTTCACCGAGATCGTGCCCGGCAACACCGTCGACATCACCGTGGCGGCCAAGGGCGGCGGCTCGGAGAACAAGTCCAAGATGTACATGCTCAACCCCGGCGACAACGTGGTGGACTGGGTGCTCAAGACCGTGCCCACCATGGGCGCTGGCTGGTGCCCGCCCGGCATGCTGGGCATCGGCATTGGCGGTACGGCCGAAAAGGCCGTGCTCATGGCCAAGGAAAGCCTGATGGACGACCTGGACATGTATGAACTGCAGGCCAAGGCCGAAGCCGCCAAGACCGGCGGCCCCGCGCTCGACAAGGTCGAGGAGCTGCGCCTGGAGCTGTTTGAAAAGGTCAACGCGCTGGGCATTGGCGCCCAAGGCCTGGGCGGCCTGACCACGGTGCTGGACGTCAAGATCAAGATGTACCCCACGCACGCGGCCAGCAAGCCCATCGCCATGATCCCGAACTGCGCCGCCACACGCCACGCGCACTTTGTAATGGACGGCTCGGGCCCCGTGTACCTTACGCCCCCGAGCCTGGACCTGTGGCCCAACGTGAACTGGGCGCCCGACTACAACAAGAGCAAGAAGGTCAACCTCGACACGCTGACCAAGGAAGAAGTCGCCAGCTGGAAGCCCGGCGACACGCTGCTGCTCAACGGCAAGATGCTCACGGGCCGCGATGCTGCGCACAAGCGCATTCAGGACATGCTGGCCAAGGGCGAAAAGCTGCCCGTGGACTTCACCAACCGCGTCATCTACTACGTGGGCCCCGTGGACCCCGTCAAGGGCGAGGCCGTGGGCCCTGCCGGCCCCACCACCGCCACGCGCATGGATGGCTTCACCGAGATGATGCTGGCCCAGACCGGCCTGATCGCCATGGTGGGCAAGGCCGAGCGCGGCCCGGTCGCCATCGAGGCCATCAAGAAGCACCAAAGCGCCTACCTCATGGCTGTGGGCGGCGCCGCCTATCTGGTCTCCAAGGCCATCAAGGCCGCCAAGGTCGTGGGTTTTGAAGACCTGGGCATGGAAGCCATCTACGAATTTGACGTGGTGGACATGCCCGTGACCGTGGCCGTGGATGCCGGCGGCACCAGCGCCCACATCACCGGCCCGGCCGAATGGCAAAAGCGCATTGCCTCGGGCGAATTCAAGGGCATCGGGGTCGCCGCGGCCTGAGGCCCCACTCGGCGTCGCCCTGGCGGCAGACTCGACGCTGGTACCAGGGCAACCGCTCTCCCAACCGCCTTCGGGCGGTTTTTTCTTGGGGCTCGCCCAATCCGGCACGAAGGCTGCGTCTTTCCTACAATCCACGCTTTCCTCCAAATGCCAGAGCTTGGTTCCTCGATGCCGCAGGCCTCTTCTCCCATCGGTGTTTTTGACAGTGGCGTCGGTGGGCTGAGCGTACTGCGCGCCCTGCTGGCCGCCATGCCCCACGAACGTTTCGTGTACCTGGCAGACAGCGCCAACGCCCCCTATGGCGAGCGCGGCGATGCCTTTGTGGCCGCCCGCACCCACGCCATCACCGAGTACCTGCGCGAGCAGCACCACATCAAGGCGCTGGTGGTAGCCTGCAATACCGCCACAGCAGCGGCCATCCACGAAGTGCGCAGCAGCCACCCAGAATTACCCCTTGTGGGCCTGGAGCCCGCCATCAAGCCCGCCCTCGCGGTGACAAAGACAGGCCACGTGGGCGTGATCGGCACCCGGGGCACGCTGACCAGTGCGAAGTTCGGCAAGCTCTTGGCCTCGCTGGCTGATCAGGCGCATTTTGTGGTGCAACCCTGTGACGGCCTGGCCCATGCCATCGAGCGCAGCGTGGCGCTGCCAGTGGCCGACCAAGGCAGCCCCGTCCATGCCACGGAGACCGGGGCGCTGTGCGCGCGTTATGTCCAAGCCATGGGCAGTTTTGGCACCGCCCCGGGGCAGATGGACACGCTGGTTCTGGGCTGCACGCACTACATCTTTGTGGCGCACGAGCTGCGCGCACTGGTCGGGCCGGGCGTGCAGTTCATCGAGACGGGTGAGCCCGTCGCCCGCCAGACGCGGCGCTTGCTGGAGACTGCGGGGCTAAAGGCCGCGCCCGATGGTGCCGTGGCCACGGATGCACCACGCACCCGCCTGTTGACCACCGGGCCGGTGGCCATGCTTCAGGCGGCTGCAGAGCGCTGGCTGGGTTTGCCAGCAGACTGCTGTGAAACGGTGTCTGTGCCTTGACCAACCGCTGTGTTAGGGCCTGGCGCTTTGCCAGCAAGCGCAAATTGCAAAGTGCCATCAACAAAGTGGCGTTCAACTTTTCTTCTACCCAGAACTAGTTTCTGCAGCAGCGCTCCACAGCCGCTCACCCGCATGCTCCACATGGGTGAGGTACAGGCGCAGGTCGAACTCGTATTGGTGGTACTGCGGCTCCATGTGGGTACACAGTTGGTAAAAAGCCTTGCCGTGGTCCTTCTCACGCAGGTGGGCCAGCTCGTGGACCACAATCATGCGCAGAAACTCGTCGGGTGCCTGTTTGAACATCGACGCAATGCGGATCTCATGCTTGGCCGCCAGCCGGTTGCCCTGCACGCGCGAGACCGCCGTGTGCAACCCCAAGGCATGGCGCACCACGTGGATCTTGTTGTCAAAAAGGACCTTGTTGACCGTGCCCGCATTGCGCAGGTACCGCGCCTTGAGTTCCTGCGCGTAGTCATACAGCGCCTTGTCGCTGCGCACCGCATGGGCCTGGGGATACTTGCGCTGCAACATGCCCCCCAGCCGCCCCTGCGCAAGCAGATCACGCGCCTGGTCCTGCAAAGACACCGGATAGGAACGCAGATACGGTAGATCAGAGGTCATGGAGAGCACGACAGTTCGAAGAGATCACAGAACTGCGCAGGACCGCATTGAATACAACGCACACGGGCACAAGTCATTGCCACAGCCTGCCGATCAACTTTTGCCACCAGCACATGCAAGGCAACCCCACACGGGGACACCAGTGTGAGGTTGAATGAAAGAATCAGTGCAGGTGGCGCGGACGGCGACCACCACCGCCACCATGACCACTGCCGGAGCCGCCCCCACCAGGGCCACGCGGCGGTTTTCCGATCTCCAGCGAGTTCACCAGTGCATCAAAGCGCTGGCTGAACAGTTTGTCGATCTCGGCCACCACGCCGCCCAGTTCGGCACCATCAAAGTGGCGCTCCATCATGTTGACAACGTCCTGCACCAGCAAATCACGCTGCACCTGCATGATGGCGGCGGGCGTGGGGCCGACAAACAGCATGACGAAATCGTCGCGCGACTCCGCACCCTGCTCTTCCTCGTCCTCGTCGAAATCTGCGTCGTAGAACGTGACTTCGATGGCAGCACCTTGCTCGGCAAGCTCATTGAGGCTCATGCACATTTCGTCCAGAACTTGGCGAAAGTCTTCATCCCCCCGCACCGTCCAGCACATCTGCAGCAAGTGTTCCTGCGCGTCGTATTTGATGCCGGGCTCTTCTTCGTAGGCGCTGGCTGCGCCATCAGCCAGCGAGCGGGCTCCGGCGTACTTCCACAAGGGTTTGAGCGCCTCCTGGAGTTGGTCAAAGCTCACATCAGCGCGCAGCTGGACTTGTCCGTGGACGTGGATTTCGAAGGGAGCGTTGTAACTTGACATGATTGAATCCTAGAGCCTGTTCAATGTCTTTTTGGAGTCGCACAAGTACCTTACCGGGATGGGCTGCTAGGCGCGGCGCATACCGCCCGGCAAGGCACTTGCCCAAAGGGTTGGAGTGAAATCGGGCGACTGGACGCCCCGGCTGCTTGCATGGGCATGAGCCCATACTGCGCAGCCAGCGCATCCACTCTTCCCGATTGCACTCCAATGCGATCTCCAAAAGGACATTGAACAGGCTCTTCGTGGTGCCCCGAGCCGGGGTCGGATTGCCGCATGCCTATTGGCTTTGGCGCCGATTCCGGGGGGAAATTGGGGGGACCTTTTTCTTAAAGCGCTACCTTGCAGCGCCACGATACCCCCATTTTCGCACGCGCCCGTCGTCTACGACAGGCTAGTCGTCTAGCCGCCGTCGACTCATGGCTCCGGCGAACCTTGCGCCGGAAAGTATTCAGCGTCCCAGCCCAGGAGCCAGTCGCGGAATCCGTCGCGCGCTCTTCGCGCACCTTGCATACGCAGCCACTCATCACCGAGCGCGCCAATATCGCGCACAAGTGAAAGTGAAGCGAGTAGGCGTGGGTCACAAGACCCATTTTTTTCTCGCTCGCGGTTTATTGTTTCGTCAAGAAGGCAAGACGCTACGCCCGCCAGAGAAACGATTTTTTCGTTGATGTCAGTGTTGCAAGAGGGGTGGTCCATGGAGAACTAATGAAAAGTTGGCCTGTTGCATCTCCCCTCCTTTCGTCAAAACTCGAATGACAACCGGCCCTCCAGAGCCGAATCCCCACCCGAAGAAAAATCTAATGCCCCGTGCATTTGAGGCGCAAACACTGTATTCTTATCCAGTGATTTGGGGAATTTACCATGAAAATCGAAGTCCGCTACTCGTGGCGGTACAAGTGGGGCGGGCGCACAGCGGTGTCCAGGGTGAAGATGACTGAGGAGCAAGCCCGCAAGGAGAACCCCGAGGCTGTGCGCCTGGACGGCACGCGGGAAGAGGTGGCCGTGATGGATCAGCCCTGTGAGATCGACCAGGCCAATCTCAACCTGATGGCCCGGAGTCTCGCCAGCGATCCGGTGCGCCTATCCCGACTGCATCGCCCCAAGACCTTGCCGCAAGAGGCCGACTTTGTGCCCTTGCCCCTGGCTGCCGTGCTGTACCACGTAAGCGCCCAGGGGGACGTGTGGACAGTGACATCCACAGCAAGCAGCCCGCACCGGGTGGTGTACCAGGGGCGGGGCCCTGTGTCGGTGGAACCTGCGCCATGAGCAACCCGATCCCCTACCCCACACTGCTACGCACGCCGACCTGGTACGGCGGCATGCATGCCGAGCTGGTTCTGCCGCTGGAGTCCATTCGACCGAGGCAATGGGAAGATCTGTTGTTGAGTTGCAGCCTCGCTGAAACAAAGACTTTCTTTATTCCGTACAGATTCAGGCGGGACACTACCGGTAGCGTCTTGAACGCACTAGACACACCATATATAGTCCGCGCAGACCAAACGAAAAAGCCACGGCTGCAACCGTGGCTCATTCGCCCGACTCGTCTCCAAACCGGGAAAGGCAGATCAGGAAAGATCAATTCCTCGCGGCTGCGATCTTGCCATGATTTGATTTGGTTCAGTTTGGTTTTTTGTAACTCACGCCCATTGGGCAAGGAAATCAATCATGGCAAATCAGAAAAAAACCAACGAGCAGACCTCCCCCAGAGTGGCATCTATCGCTGGAAAAATCTTGCGCGACCCTAAGAGCACCCCTGCTCAAAAGGCTGTCGCAGGTTCCACATTGACCCAGGCAGCAAACAAGGCAAAGTCGAAGTAATCCACTTTGCCACCTAAGCCCTCGAAGAGATTCGAGGGCTTTTTTGCGCCTTCAATCTATCCTAGGCAGCGCTGCATCCTCCCGCACCGGATAGCACCCCCGCCCCGCCCGCTCCCGCAGCTCCCGCTCCAGCTCGCGCTGGTCTCGCCGCAGGCGCTCATTGAATTGTTTGACGGCCTTGCGGCCAAGACCAGGCCGGGCGCCCTGGTGTGCATGCGTGTGCACGGCGGCCATCACTGCGCCCCCTGCTGGCGCCGCTCTTCGATGTCCAGGATCTGGTTGACTTGGCTGGCCAGCGCATCGTGCTGTGTTTTGCAGATGGCTATCCACTCTGCGGTATCACGCTCACTGGCGTAGCCGGTGGTAGGGGTACGGTCAGTTTCAGGGGCGGCAACGGCTGCGGCCGCGCCCGCAGGTTGGCTGGCAGGGGTTCGTAGCCCGAGCGAACTTGCGGCGCCGAGGTTGTTGAGCATGCCGACAGTGCGAGCGTCAAGGCACTGGCGATCAGCAGACAGGGTAGCGATTTGCGCACGGGCGTCTCCCAGTTTGTTGGAAAGGGTGGCCACCGTGGCCGCGTGGCGGCCGCTGGCGGTGTCGTTGAACTGGCGCTGTTGTTTGGCGTCAGACTGGCGGGCCTCATCGGCCACGCGTTCGGCCTTGAGGCGTTCGGCTTCCTTTTCGCCCCAGCGCCATTCCTGCACGCGCCAGGTGCCGCCTGCAGCCAGCGCTGCGGCCACCAGGCCGGTGCCCACGTAGGTCCAGAGGCCGGGAATCATGGCAACTCCTGAATGCCCAGCATGGTGCCCTGGTCGGTGATCGTGATCACGCGGTTCGCGGGCTTGTCGGGAATGCGGGTGCTGACGTGCACCCATTGCTTGCCCTTCTTACCTTCCAGGGCCAGCTGGCCGATGCCCAGCACCGACACCAGCGGGGCCAGGCAGCGCGCAATCTGCGTCGGGGTTCCGTAGCTCGGCGCCTGAATGTCGGCCGCATGGCCTTGGGTGTGGTCACTGCTTGTGACGCCGCCCACGGCCGCGTTGACCTGGCGGTTACGGTAGCCGCTGGTCACGGTGATGGGCGCGTTCAACGTGCTGCGGATGCGTTCCAGCATCTCGGCCGTCAGCACCAGGCGCGGCACGATCTCGGGCGGGGGCGTGTTGTCCAGGCCCAGGGCGCGGGCTTTGGCGCTGGCCGTCAGTTCGGCCAGTGTGAAGTGAGGGGTGAGCTTCATGGGTTGCCTTCGGTGGTGAAACTGTGGGGAACGCCGCCGCGCCAGTAGTGGGATGTGACCCACTGCACCTGCACGATGGCCAGGGCCAACAGCACGCCAAACCATGGCAGCGGCCAGCCCACCAGGGGCCATGCCATGCCAAGCGCAGCTACGGTGCCCAGAAGCCAGAACGCCAGCCGAATGGCGGCACGCGTGCGCTGCGTGGTCAGGCGCATGCGGCAGAACACGCTGAAGAACAGCAGGGCGCACACTGCCTCGTGCGCGATCAGGAGTGGTGTCATTGCTTGGGCCCTCGCATGTTGCTGATGCCCCCGGCTACCGCCGCCAGGGCGGTGCCAATGGCATCGAAAACCGGGCGCCAGCCGTTGCCCAGTGCACCGATGAAAAACGCCACGGGCGCCAGCGCCTCGGTGGCCGGGATGGACCAGTGCGTCTGCAGCAGCGCGGCCAGCACGCTGGTGAGCGCCACGGCCGTGAGCGTGCAGCGCAGCACCAGCCAGCCCCCCGCTTTGCGCGTGGTCGTCTCCGATGCGCTCAGCGGCCAGAGCGCCCCGGCCAGAGCCGCAAACACGATCAGCACATAAGGCCCCGCCATCGGACCCAGCAGCGTGACAAAAATAGCCGCCAGGCTGATGCCAGCAGAGGTGGAAGTGGGTTCAGGCATGGTTTCCCTCGTTCATCGTTGTTGTTCTTCTTGCGCAGCCCGCTCGATGGCCGCCACCAGCAACGCCGCCAGGCGGTCGCTGGCCTCTTGCGTGCGGTGGATGCCATCGGCGATCACGTCCACCTCGCCCCGGTAGTCTTCGCCCCAGCCCGCGTGCTGCAGGCCGTACTCCCGCGCCAGGGCGTGGGTGATAGCGTTGTGCTGGGCGGCCAGGGCGGGCGGCCTGGGCACGCCCACCACGCCGGTCAGCACGGGCACCCTGCCCTCACGCTGCAGCTGCTCGATGGCGGTGCGCAGGCTTTGCTCATAGCCCTGCGCGCCCAGGTAGGCGTCGTTCAGGCCCAGGGCCAGGGGCACGTAGCGGCCGGTGCGGTGCAGGCCTGCAAAGCCCTGCATCAGCGCCGTGAGCTGCAGGCCGTTGACCGAGTGGTCCACCACCTGCCAGGCAGGGCGCAGCTGCTGCATGCGGGCTGCAGGCGGCACCCGCACGCCATAGCCCGCGCCGATGCTGTCGCTGTACAGCTCCACGCCCAGGGCCTGCGGGGCGGGTGCGTCGGCACCACCACCGCCACCGCCGCACGAGATGAGGGCCGCCACTGCGGCCAATACAACCAAGCTGCGTTTCATTCGTCTCCCCTTCGCGCGGGCATAAAAAAACCCGCCGGAGCGGGTTGGTTGGGTGTGGTGGTGTCGCCAGGCGGCGGCCGGGTGAGCGCCGCCCACAGGCTGCAGGGGTCAAAGCGCCAGGCATCAGGCATGCCCAGCATCGCGGCCACGGCCTCGCTGCAGAGCCACCGGGCCTTGCTGTGCCCCAGGCGGCGGGCCACAAAGCCAGCCAGGCCCAGCAGGTCATACGGCTGGCCGTGGTGCTGCTGCAACCACAGCCAGGCGTCGTCGGGGTTGCCCTGCAGCTCGATCACATCCCAGTGCGCGGGCACCAGGGCCATGTGCTTCACGCGCACGCCCCCGTCCATGTAAGAGCTGCTGGCGCAGATGGCCAGGCCATTGGCATCGGTGCCCAGCACCAGCTCGCAATGGCTGTACGCCCCGCGCAGCCACCAGGCAGTGATCCGGTTGAACAGGCGCTTGCGGCCTTTGTAGAACGCGGCCTTCACAGCGTCACCGCCAGGCGGAACAGGTCGTCAATCGCCGCATCCGTGAGGCCGAGCGCAGGTGCAAGCACGGTCACAAAGCCGTGGTGGCGCTGCACTTCGTTCGAGAACTCCCACTCGATCTGTGCTTTGCGCCGCTGCGTGCTGTCTGCAATGGCGGCGATGGTAGGCGCCACATCGTCCAGCTTGTCCACCGCCAGCAGCGCAAGCCGCGCCTGGCGCATGGTGACCGATGCGGGCACCGGGTTGCGTGCCAGCATTTCGTCGGCCTGCAGCGCCTCCCACTCTGCCTGGGCCAGCACGGCCAGCACGCCAGGCACATCGGTTGCCGATTCGTCGGGGCATGTCCCGAAGAACTCGGGCTGTTCTGTGGGGTATGCACTCTCGCGCGCCCACGCATATTCCAGACCCTCCACGGCTGGCATGGCGGGGCCATTGGCGGCGGGAGCAACCGTCACGGGCACGCCCGTCAAGGCGTCCACGTAGGTGTATTTGATGTACTGCATACGGCCTCTCAAATCATGCTTCGGCGCACGGCGATGACGTAGTTATCTGACCCCGCCAAGTTCTTCGTTTTCGCTGTCGGCAAGCCGAAGTTGGAATCGTTGGTCTCGATGAAGATGGCCGTGGTAGCCGCGTGCTCAGTGGATGTCCAGTAGCCAGAGCCCGCAGTCACAACCGCCACCAGGGCCTCGGCCCCACCAGTGCGGAACGCAACCGGGGTGGTCTGGCCAGGCACGGTGGTGGTGTACACAGCGCCATTGGGATCTGAGTTGCGGTTTGCACCATTGGCGTTGGTCAGGTCAGGGTAGGCGCCCTGGTTCTGGTAGTTGTGCACCGAGCCCGTGGGCCGGTTGGCTGTGCTGTTGGATACAGTGCCCGGCTTCAGGTTGCGGATCAGCACTTCCATCTCATCGCGAGATGGCATGTACCAATCGGTATAGCCGCCGATGTTGCGGTTTCGGCACCAGTGCGCCATGGGGTACACGCTGGAGTCGCCTGCGGCCACCAGGCCGGTGGTGGACTTCCAGCCTTCAACCAGCGTGCCCGAGCTGCTGGGCGCCAGTGTGTTGGCATTCTTCCAGGCCAGGTTGTTGGTTTCGCCGGACGCCTTGGGCGCCTTGATCACGCGATAGCGGACGTTGATGGACCAATTGCCACCCGCGCCGGACATCCCGATGCTGGTAACGTTGATGTTGAGCGTGGTTCCAGTCGCACCAGTGACCGTGCCTACAAACTTATAGGTCGGATCAACGAGGCTGCGCACCTCAACAACCTGCCCTGCGTACACGAGAGGCGTCGTGTGCATGTTCACTGAAATCGAGAGTGTGAGCGGTCCCGTAGCGAGCGTCACAAACGTGGTGCTGGTGGCAATCTGCTGCCACACCATGCCGCCGTAGAACCCACCCTCCAGCGCGCCACCGATGGCTGGCGTGGCAACAGGCGCAGGCACGTAGCTGTTGAACGCGGCCGCAGTGGTGAAGCTGGTGGACCGCGACCAAGCGGACCACGTGCCCCGGCTGCTCTTGTAGCGCACGCGCCAGAAATACGAGGTACTGACAGCCAAGACCCCAAGGGCCAGGGTGTGCGATGTGCCGGCCGCTACTTCGCCGCTGTCGTACAGGGGGAACGCAAACGCGTTGGCTGTGTGCACCTGCCACTGGCTGGCGGTGTGCGTGTCTGCCGTGTAGATGGTGCCGAAGGCATTGGCCACCAGCATGATGGCGCTGGTGGCGCCCACGTTGACGGCGCCTTGCGCGGGCGTGGCGTTGATGGGGGTGGCCACCTCGGTGACGCCCGGGATGCGCGTCCAGTCGTTGGTCATGCCAGGCTCTGACGTGGTGACGTTGGCCAGGTTGTTGACCAGCAGCCAGAACAAGCCGCCGTGCTTGACGGTCGCTGGCTTGTTCAGGGCTCCGACCAGGTCGGCCCACTGCCCAACGTAGTGGGCCGTGAAGCCTGCAATCTCTGCCTGCTCGGTTGCAAGGGCCACCTGCTGCTCGGCATCGCCCACGGCATCCTGGGCGGCAATGCGATCCAAGTCCACCAACAGCACCTGGGCGTCGATGTAGGCCCCGGCAGCGTTCAGCTCGGTCACGTTCTGTGCTTCGGCCGCAATGCGGGCATACATCTTGGCGCTGAAAACGTCGGGTTCGTCGTCGGGCGTGACCGCCGCTGGCCAGGGGGTAAGGTTCGGGAAAGACATCAGGTTGCTCCTAGCATTTCAATTTGCAGCAGTGAGTGGTCGCGGTGCGACTGCAGCACCCCGGCGCTGGTAAACACGCCATACACAACGTTCGCCGAGTGGGAGCGCCCGGCCACAAAGAGGCAGATGGACGCATCAATCGAATCGAGGTACTCCAGCACCCCGTCCAGCTCGGTGTTGAGGATCAGCACCTCCTGCGAGCTTTCTTTGGCCGATGGGCGCTTGACCAGCTCCACGTCGCCAAAGTCGTTGAACTCGCGGCGGCTGTAGATGCGGCGCCCCACCTTGCCGCCGCGCAGTACGCCCAGCCCAAAGCGGCGCGGCTGGCCGTACATCAGCAAGCCCACCGCCAGGCTTGCCCCGCCGGTGAAGTCCACATGCAGCTGCGCCAGCGGGTAGGCGGGCAGGTTCTCAAACAGCGACAGCCCCAGGCCTTGGGACCACACGCCAAAACACCACTCCCACGGGTCTGAGCGAATGGGGCGGCGGCCTGGGGACTTGGTCACGTCGTACACGGTGCCGCGCACAGGGTCGATCAACCGCACCCGCACGCCCGAGCACGACACCACGTTCAGCGCGGCCACCATGCGCACCGCGATGCCCGGCGCAAACACGTAGCTGATGCTGTTGGCCTGCTGCGTGCGGCTGCTGTTGGAGCCATCGAACAGCCGCCACCGGTTGGTGGCCCGCACGCGCACCCATTTGTCTGGGTTCAGGTCTGGCTGGTGGCCCGTGTTGTCGGCCAGGGTGTTTTCGTACACCGAGTGTTGCCACATCACCAGCGCCTTCAGCGCGTAGGGCGTGGCCGGGTTGTAGACCGCCTCATCCGCCTCTGGCACGGTGGACGAAACCAGGTGCGTTTCGGTCACCTCCATGGGCTTCATGATCAAGATGCCATCAGCCATATCTCTCCCTTGCTATTTCATCGCTGTCAGCTGTTCGACCCGCTCGGTGGCGAGCACATGGCGCAGGCGCAGGCGCTGGGCATCCAGCGCCGCGTCGTCCAGTTGCTCGCGCAGTTGCACCACCTCGCTGCGCAGGCTGCGCACCTCATCCAGCAGGCTTTGCTCGTGGCCCTGGTGGGGCCCTTGCATGACCTGCAGCATGGGCACTTGCATACCGGCGGCGGGGTTGTAGCGCTCGGGCACCACGGCCTCACCCTTGTGGATGTAGGCCAGCATGTCCTGCGGCACGTAGTTGGTGCCCACGGCCAGCTTGGGCACCGTCACGCCGCGTGCCTTGAGCGTCTCCTCCAGGCTGCCCGCCAGCCAGCCGCGCAGGCGGGCCAGCTCCACGGCACTGGTGGCCGAGATCTGCGCGGCAGCCTCAATGGCTTGCGACAGCTGCGGCAGCTTGGCCAGGGCATCCTTGTCCCCCGCGCGGGCCTGGGCCGTGGCGGTGGCAAACTGGGACATCAGCACGTCCTGCAGCATGGGCGAATCCTCTTGCATCAGCCCACGCAGGCGGCGCACTTCGTCAATCAGCGAGTCGGTCAGATCCTTCATGGCATCAGCCACGCCACCCATGGCGCTGGACAGGCTGCCGCCCACCGCAGGCATTGACTTGCTGTTGATAAAGAAGGTGTTCATGCCTTCGTACAAGTCGCCCGTGATGTTCCCGAAGATCCCGGCAAACTCCCCGATGGCACCCTGAACAGCAGGATCACGTATCACCGACACGAACTGATTGATGTACTCGCGCGCGGAGGTGATGAAGTCGGTAACCCGGCCGCCAGCGGCCTCGCCACCAGCCGCCATGGCCGCACCAGCTTGCACACCACCCGCAGCCACCGCCCCACCAGCCTGCGCACCGCCTGCTGCCACAGCACCGCCGCCCACGGCACCACCTGCAGCGACAGCGCCACCACCGGCAGCACCGCCCACAGCCAGGGCCGTACCCGAAGCGATTGCGCCACCCACCAGGCCATTGAGCAGCGGGCCCAGCACGGCAGACATGAGCCCTTCTGACAGGGCCGAGGTCATGGTGTCCAGCACGCCGCCGTAGAACGCCTCTTCAAAGCCCTGGCTGGCCTTTTCTTCGGCTTCGCCCCGGCTGGATGAGTTGCGCACCGCATCGCTCATGATCCCGGCCAGCCCGCCCGCCGTGATGCCCAGGGCTTCAGCGGCAGAGGCTGCGCCTTCGGTGAGCGCTGCGAATTCGTCGTTCACGCTCAGCAGCACGGCGGCCGCTTCAGCGCCCTCCTCGCCCATGGCCAGCAGCTGCAGCACCAGGGCCCGGAACTCCTCGCGGGTTGCGGGCATCTCCAGCCCCACCTCGGCAAGCGCCTCGGTCACGCGGTCGCGCATGGCGGCCTCGCGCTCCTCCGGCGTGAAGTAGTTCTGCCAGAAGCTGGTCATGTTGGAGCCCAGCGCCTCAAACCCGCCCGAGGCCTCTGCCACAGCCACGGCCACGTCGTAGGCAATGCCCGCTAGGTCTTCCAGGCCCATGTTGCCCAGCGCATCCCGAAATGCCGTAACCCCTGCGATCTGCGCATTGATGGCCGTCAGCAGCGCGGTGGCCGCTTCGTCGGACAGCGATTCGGCGTCCACATCCTCCAGCATCTTCTTGACGCTTTCGGGAATGTCGGTTGCTGCTTGCAGCGCCTGGATGGTGGACTGCTTGAGGTCCAACGTGAAGTTGGCCAGTGCGGTCTGGTAGTCAGGGCTGTTGGTGCTGGTCAGCTCGTACAGCGTGCCCGCGTAGTTGTCGCCCTGCCCGCTTTCGCCGAAGGCCACACCGTTGGACAAGGTGCCACCGGCAAACACACCGCCCCGGCCCTTGCCCGAGGTCTCCAGCCCTGCAGAGAACCCCGTGACGGTGGCCACGCTGCCCAGCGCCTTGAGGGTGTCGTTGATGCCCTTGGCCGTGTCGGCCACGGCCTGGCGGATCAACCCTTCGTCTTTGACCGGGTCGCCTTCCAGGCGGTAGGCCTGGCCGTCCACCAGCGGGTTGCGCGCACCGCCACTAAAGTCTCGGTCGTACTGCTGACCCTCATAGGTGTAGGTCTGGCCGCGCCGGTTGTTGTCCACCTCGCCACCAAAGGCCACGCCAAACTGGCCGCCCACGCGGGTTTCGCCCCGGGTGGCGCGGGCCAGCAAGGTGATGGCCGCCACCGCGCCGCCCAGGATGGGGATCGCATTCGCACCGAGGAAGGCGCCCAGGCCAGCCCCCGCCCCTGTGCCACCCCCAGCAATGGCGGCACCCGTGGCCGCAGCCGTGGCGCTGCCGGTGCCCAGGCCCAACGATGCCGCAATGGCCGCATTGCCCGCAGCGCCCCCAAAGATGGAGCCCACGCCCGAGCCGATCCACCCCGCCACCGACGTGCCCACACTGCCCAGCGCACCCAGCCCGCTCAAGATGGAGCTGCCGCCCCCGCCCAGCAGGTTGCCGCCCAGGCCCAGCGCAGACAGCCCACTGTTGATCACACCGCCAATGACGGCGCCAATGGGGTTGACGATGAAGCTGATCACCGGCCGCAGCACCAGCGTCTTGAACATGTTCAAGAGCGTGTCGCGGAAGTTGGCTGCAAAGTCCTTGCCGCTTTCAAAGCCGCGCATCAGTGCATCGGTCAGGCTGCCCTGGATGGACTCCGCCATGCGGCGGCTTTCGTCCATGGCCACGCGGGTGCTGGCCGTCAGGCGGGCCGTGGCGGCTGCAGCACGGGCACGGGCGCGTTCTTCCTCACGCTCGGCTTCGTTAAAGCCGGTGTTGCGGTCGATGGCCTCGATCTGCTTTTTCAGATCCAGCTCGATGCGGTAGTGCTCGATGGCGGTGCGCCGGGCTTCTTCGGTCTGCCCCATGAGCGACAGCTCGAACTCCAGCGCATCGGCGGACTCCTGAATGCCGCGTGCGTAGTCACTGACTGCAGCGCGCCCTGCCTCGCGGGCGCGGCTGTCTGCCACATAGGCGGCGTTCAGTTCTTCCTGAATCGCCACCTGTTCCTGGTACACCGCAATCAGGGCCCTGCGCGCATCGGCCTCTGCCTTGGCTGTGGCGGCCATGAACGGCTGCTTTTTGAGCAGCTCTGCCTGGGCGGCGGTGAGCGCCTCCACATTCACCACACCGGTCTTGTCGGTGAACACGGCCGTGAGCCGTGCCCAGTCTTCGGCAAACGAGCCGGTCAGGCCCGACAGCTCGGCCATGAGCTTGGCCTGTTCGGACAGCTCCTTGCGGACTTGTTCCGAGGCCTTTCTGGCGGCGTCGGCCTGGGCCTTCATGGCGGCCGGGTCGGGCAGGTTGCCCACACTGGGCTTCTCGGTTTGCTCCGGCTCGCCCCAGCTGCCCGTGGCGCCGCCTGTGCTGGGCTTCTCGCCCGTCCAGAATTCGCGGACGCCGTCTTTGTAGTTCTGCCAGCCAATGGCCATGAAGCCCTGGCCTGCGGCGCGCCCTTCCTTGAACTTCTTGATCACCTCATTGATGGAGGTGACCATGGGGCCGACCAGGCTGCGCGCCACGTCGGTGGCGTTCTTCGACATCTCGGCCAGCTGCTTGTTGAACTTCTCGGCCTCGGCCGCTTGTTCGGCCGACACGGTGGCCACCAGCCGCCCCTTCTCGGCCAGGTCGTTCAGGAATGGCGCGGCTTCCTTGATGGACTTGCCGAAAAGCTCCTGTACCAGGCGGGCCTTGTTGCCGTCGTCGGCATACTGCGACAGGGCCACTGCCGTCTGGCGCAGAGCCTCGGCAGGGTCGAGCCTGCGCAGTTCTTCAGCGCTCAGGCCGATGGCTTTCAAGGCCAGCTCTTGTGCACTGCCAGGCTTGGCATCGGCCAGCACCTGGTTGAACTTGATCATGGCCGAGCTGACAACGTCCATGCTGGCGCCAGCGCGCAGGGCCACGTCTTCCAGCGCGCTGATGTTCTCGATTGAGGAGCCAGTGGCGTCCTTGATGTCGTTGAGCGCGTCCACGCCATCGTTCACGCTGCGCACAAAGCCCGCAACCGAGCCCACGGTGAGCCCGGCCAGGGCCGATGCAATGGCGCCGCGTGCCAGGGTGGCGGCAGCGCCCAAGGACTTCGTGGCATCTGCTGCGTCGTTTGCCTTGCGCTTTGCAGCATCAAGCTGGTCCAGGTAGGGCTTGAGGGCGCCCAGGTCGGCGCCGCGCATGCGGGCAATGGACTCCTGGTATTCCCGCGTGGCGGTGCCGCCAGCTTCAAGTGCAGCAGTTTGGCGCTGCAGGCTGGCAACCATATTCTTGGTCACCGAGTCCAGCTTGCGGGCGGCGTTCTCGCCACCGGCGCCAATCTTGTTCAGGCCAGCAGCGCCCGCCTCGCCCGCCTTGTCGGCGGCGGGACCAATGGAGCCCAGCTCGCGCTTGATCTCGCTGACGCCGGACTTGACGCCCGAGGCATCCGCGACAAACTTGATTTCCTGATTGAGGTCTTCGTTGGACACGGCGGGCCTGCGTCAAAAAGAAAAAGACGCCAGCGCACACGTGTGCACTAGCGTCTTTTGGGGGGTGGAAAAAACTCGGTGTAGGCCGCCAGGGCTGCGGCCTCCATCACCTCAAGCTGGTAGCGCAGGTCTTCCCAGTCCTCGGGGTCTGGGGCCTCTCGGTCCAGCAAGGGGTACAGGGCCTCCCAGCGAAAGCCCAGGGGCCTGCCAGATGGGCCATAGGCCCAGCGGCTACCAATGCCGCAGTAGAAGAGCCATGCGCGCTCGTTTTCGGGCCAGACATCGAGCGTTGCCGTGTCGTAGTCCTCCAGCTCAAAGCCCGCCTCGCGGGCTTCGGCCTCTGTGATCGGCGGTTCGATCAGCGCGCGCGCGATGGCCCGGAGTTTCCCAACTGGCCGTGGTACACCGCGCGTTCGTAGGCCGCCAGCAGCTGGCTCAGCGCGCCGCCAAAGTTGTCTTCCAGATTCTCCAGGCCCTCGGCGTCGCAGGGTTCGGGAAGGGTCCACGAGTCCACGATGCCTGCGAAGAACTCGGCGTCGCGTGCAATGCCACGGTCCACCAGGTCTTCCAGGCGGGGGGCTGAGGGCTTGCCATCTGGCGCATCAGCGCCGGGCACCTGGTTGGCCTTCTCGGCTTCGGCCATGGCCTTTTCTGCGGCCAGCACTTCGTCCACATGCTTGCAGCGCATGCTGCTCCAGGCGCGCTTGCCGTAGGCCTTGCAGGTGATGGTGACGCGCACCATCTCGCCATCCAGGCGCTGCAGGTCCAGGTGCACGGGGAACTTGGCGGCCTGGTCGCGCAGGCTGGTCAGCATGGTGACGGGCTTGCTTTTTGCGGTGTTGTCGGTAGACATGGTGGTTAGGTTCTTTCTCTCGCTGGGTGGATGAAAAAAGCCCGTGCCCCACCCCGCCGCCCCCAGCGAAAGGGCGAACGGGGCAGAGTCGGTGCTCGGTGTGGGCGGTTAGCCCGGGGGTCAGACGACGGCGGGGGTGGCGTAGCGCGTGCTGCGGGCGTTGCCGGAAACGGCCACCTTGCAGACCACGATCTGGCCGTCGGTCTCGATTTCTTCTTCGTTCAGGTTCACGGTGCAGGGCAGGTAGCTGGTGGCGCCGCTCTTGGCCACCTTGCGCATCACGGTGTCGATCTGCACTTCGGTCAGCTTGCGCAGGGCCAGGTAGCCGGGCGTGGTGATCGCGTCGGCGTCCATGTCGAAGCCACGGTCCACGGCGCTGAATCCGTCGTTGATCGAGAACTCCTGGTCGGACTCCTGGAACTTGTAGGTGACCTTTTTGGCCTCGCCACCGGAGCTGGTGGGGTTGAGGGTGCTGGTGAGCTGCACCCAGGTGTTGACCTTGACCAGGCTGCCCGCGCCGCCGCCTGCCGGGTACAGGGTGAGGCTGGTGGTGTCTGCCTGTTCAAGCACCAGGGTGTCCGCCGTGGGCGCCGACTTGACGCGGAAGGCACGTCGGCTGATGCGCGCCCAGCCGGACTGGATCACGACGATGTCGTTGGGGTTGCAGCCGTGGGCCACACACGAGACAACGGCTTCAGCCGCATTGGTGATGGCCGTGACGACTTTGCTGGCAGCAAATTCGGTGGCGACGGCACTGATGGTGCCGGAAGGGGTACGAGCCATGGTTGGGGCCTTTCAGAAGTGAAAAAACCCACGCGAGGTGGGCAATGGAAACGCCCTCGCGGGCAAGAAAAAAGCCCTGCGGGCTGATGCCTGCAGGGCTTTACGGGGTGGCCTTGCGGCCGTGGTCGGTCAGTGGCTGTGCACACGTGTGCACAGCGGTGGCGCTGCGGTTAGCGCGGGCTCCAGATGCTGAAGTCCTGCCGGTAGCCGCGCAGGCCGTTGTCGGGTTCGTGCGCCGCTGTGCGCGCGCCGATGGGCTCCGCCTGCAGCACCGGGTGCTCCACCAGGATCTCCTCCACCTGCTGGGCCAGGGCAAGGGCCTCCAGCCGGGTGGCGGCCCAGCAGGCCAGCTGGTAGCGGCCGTTCTCCGTGGTGGGCAAGGCGCCTTCGGCATACACCGGGCTGACGCCGCCCACCTGCTGGTACACGATGCGCGGCAGCGGTGAGCCCTCGGGCGCCACATCGGGGTACACGCGGCCGGACACCAGGGCGCCCAGCGCGGCGGGGAGGATGGTTTCAGCGCTCATGACTTCAGTGCTTTCTTCACATCGGCCAGCATGCGGCGCCGGGCGGCCTGGGCGGCCTTGTTGCGCACGGCGTCATACGCAGGGCGCAGGAAGGGCTGGGCGGCCATCTTGCTGGTGCCGTTTTCCACAAACGTGCCGTAGAACGCCTTTGCCTTGTTCCAGCTGGTGCGGTACACCGAACGGGCGGGCGTGCTTTCGTCGTCTGCATACGCCTGGTAGATCGAGTCCCGCAGATTGCCGGGTTGAAACTGCTGCCCGCCCTTGCGCCCGTGTGCCTGGTCAGACACCGGGCAGCGCGCACGGGCTTCGTCGTAGAACACCTGAATGCCCGCCTGCGCGGCCGGGCGCGTGCTTTCTTCGGCCACCTTGGTGATCTTGTCCAGGCTGGCATCCAGCTTGGAAAAGTCGTAGCTGGCAGACATGCTGGCGCGGCTCATGCCAACACCTCACAGACCAGGTCGGTGTGCTGCCTGCCCACCAGGTCAGGCAGCACGGCCTGGATGGCGTAGACCACCCCGCCGCTGACCACGCGCATGGCGCCGGTAATGTCCGTGCGGTAGCGCGTGCGGATGGAGACCTGCCGCACCGAGGTGACGGCACCGGCCTTGATCGTCTCCAGCCCAGCCCCGCCCCGAATGTCAGCCCAGAACGTGGTGACCTCTGCCCAGCCCGGGATGGGCTGGCCAGCGGCGTCTTGCACGCTGCTGGGGGCCTGCAGGCTGCAGAGGTGTTTGAGCTTGCCCGGGTCCATGGCTACACGCTCCAGATCTTGTAAGTATCCAGCAGGCCGTCCGCAAAGTCCTGCGGCAGCGCGGGCCGCTCGGCACTGCGGCCGCGGTTTTCGTAGAGGTCGGTGAGGGCCAGCTTGATCCACTGCACGATGGGCTGGGGGATCTTGTCGGCGGTGGCGCCGTAGCCCGCCGTGTACTGGATCTGCACCGCACCGGGCCGCACACGGGTGGCGGGCCAGCTGGTGCCATGGGCGGGCAGTAGCAGGCCAGGCTCGGCCGTGGGCTCCAGCTCATAGGCCGCAGGGTCCAGCGTGGGGTTCGCGCCATCGGGTGCCACATACTTCACTTGGGTCACGGCGATCACGCGCGGCATGTACAGCTCCACATGGCCACCGCAGGCCGGGAAGCGGTCCAGCGTGCGCTGCCAGGTGGTGGTAAGCAGCGTGCGCTGCAGCCGATCCTCCGCAGCCTGGCGCGCCACCGTGATCAGGCCGGAGATCAACAGGTCGTTGTGCGTCTCGGTCTGCGTCTCGCGCAGGTGCGCCTTGGCCTCGGCCAGAGTGAGCGGCTCAACCGTAGCGTCAGTGATTTTGATGGTGGGCATGGTGTGTTCCGCCTTTGGCTTGCGCCCGCCCACCCGTGAGGGTGGCAGGCGCAAGGCGAAGGGAGATCAGGGCTTCGTGGTGTCTGCGGGGCCTGTGCCCGGGCCCGAGGCGTTACCGGCAGCGCCCTGCTCTGCCAGGGCTTTTTCAGCAGCTTCTGCGGCCTCACGCTCGGCCTGTTCTTGGGCCTCGCGCGCCGCTTTGTCCGCAGCCTCCTGGGCTTCGCGCTCTGCCCTTTCCTGGGCTTCCCGCGCTGCCTTGTCCGCAGCTTCCTGGGCTTCGCGCGCAGCCCTTTCCTGGGCTTCCCGCGCTGCCTTGTCCGCAGCTTCCTGGGCTTCGCGCGCAGCCTTGGTCGCCTTGGACTCTGGGGTTGCCTTGGGAACCTCGGCTTCGCCGCGTGCCTTCATGAGCAGCAGCGCGTCGGATTCGGGGTACAGGTTGCCTGCGGCGTACACCTTGGCACCGCCCTGGTAGTAGTCCACCAGGGCGCGCAGCAGCTTGGGTGGGGTGGTCGCCATGGTGCGATCAGCCCACCAGCTGCACTACGCTGGCCAGGTCCACCGAGGCGGCGCTGCCCATGCGCGGCTGCGCCAGGATGACGGCGCCCACCGGCCCGCCCGAAGCGCCACCAGTGACCACGCCCAACTTGACATAGCGCTTGCCGCTGGCCAGCAAGTCATCAGAGCGCACATTCAGCACGATCTGCTTGTTGTCGTTGTTGCTGGCGTGGGCGGTCAGCTGGGTGGCGCTGTTGGCCGTGAGCGCCACGGCGTTGTTGCCGTCCGAGTCACAGGCGTACAGCTTGGCGTCGATTGTCTCGGCGGCCATGTCGCCCAGTGTTACCACGGCCACGGCCTGGATGTGCGCGCCCATATCCACCACGGTGGAGAAGCGCTCGACGTTGACGGTGGCGGCCGGGGACAGCACGCCCACGAGCGGGAGCAATTCCCGCAGCTTGGCATTGAGTTGCATGATGGTTTCCTGTCAGATGAGGATCAAAACGAGGTGCAGGCCGCCAACGGGGCGGCCTGCAAGACTGCGTGAGCCAGCGAGCGTTAGGCGCGCAGGTCCAGCACCACGAACGGCGACAGCGTGTTGCTGCCGTTGTTGGGCGCGATGGGCTTGGTGACAGCCGGCTGTCCTGCCACGCGGAACACCGCGCGGAAGGCCGTCATGCCCAGGTCAAACCACAAGTGCATGCTGGTGGCCGTCTCGATACCGCCCGACTTGGTGATGGTGCGGTAGCTCTTCCAGTCCACCAAGGCGATGTCACCCTGCGCGCCCACAGTGGGGTTGTGCTGGGTCACCATGACGGGACGGCCAAGCAGCGTGCCGTAGCCAAACTCACCGCCCACCGGGTTGTAGATGGCGGCGTTGGTGGTGGCCTGGCCGTACGCCAGCTCATCGAGCTGCGGCAGCGCATCGTTGTTGATCATCCAGATGGCGCGGCGGTAGCTGGCTGGCGACATGCGCGCGCGCATGTTGGTAACGTTCTTCCGGACGATGGAGGCGGCGGCCTGGCCAGATTCTTTCGGCACAGAAATCATGGCCCCGCTGCCGAAGAAGCCACGCGGCTTACCGGCGCCGTCTCCACCCCACAACGCTTCGTTGGTGCGCCATGCCATGGCCTGGGGCGTTTGCGTGTTGAGGTAGGAGCCGATGGCGCCGCTGTCGGCCAGCAGCTCATCCGTCACAGGAACCAAGCAGGTCAGCTTCTGCAGGCGCAGCTGCATCGGGTCAAAGGACGGCTTGCTCTTGGCCATCTCGGTAGCTTCACTCGTCCAGTAAGCCTTGATGCCACTGGTCCCCCAGGGCGTGGTTTCGTCCACTGGGAAGGCCATGCCATTCCCCTCTACCGGGGTGCTGTCGGTGTAGGGCAGCAGTGAATCCACTTGCGTCTGGCTGGCCTGGAAGATGGTGCGGCTGAAATCAACCGGCACCAGGAAGCCACCGTCGGAGCCTGCCGATTCATTGGCGTAATTGCCGCCGGGCGCCGCAGCGTTGAAGACCAGACGGTCATCGCGCACCTGGTGGCCGTTGGCCGCCGCGACACCCGCAGCGTGCACAGCTGCGGCGAATTCACCAAAGCTGCGGAAGCCGCCGCGCGGATCTGCAGCGCGGTTGTCTTCGACCACAATGCGACCGTCAGGCATCTCGACAGAGGTGCCAGTGCGGGTGGTTTCCAAATTTGCGCGCACGCGGGCGATATCGCCGTCCAGCGTCTTGATCTTGTCAGCGTGGGCGTCGAACTGGGTGCGTTCCTCGGCGGTGAGCATGCCGTCGTCGCGTGCTTCGGCGGCGGCTGTAATCACCGCCATGGCATCCAGAGTGGACTTGCGCGAGGCCAGCAGGGCGTTGAGCTGCTTGATGCTGCCAGCGGCAGCGAAGGCCAGCAGGTGGCCGGTGCTGAGTGCATCGGGCTGCAGCAGGGCATAGCCCATCAGCACATCAGCCGGGCTGGCGCAGGCCGCACCAGCGGCTGCAACAGCCATGGCGGCGACGGCGGCAAATGCCACCAAGGAACGGAAGCGAGAGGTTTTCATGGGCGTCTTTCAAAAATGACAAAGCCCGCACAAGGCGGGCCGGAACGGGTGGGTTTGACAGCAGCCAGGCGGCGGCCTGCGCTGCCAGCCATCGGGCGGGCAGCGGTGCGGCGCTGTCGTGCCGCGTACGGGGTTGCAGGGGTCAGCCTGCCTGCAGGATCTGCAAGCGGGCCGAGGCTGTGGATGCGCTCAGGTTGCTGTTGCGGCGCGTGGTGGGCTTGCTCTGCTCTGCGATCACCTGGTCAAGCGTGGCGATGCGGTTGGCCATGCCACGCGTCACGGCGTCCTTTGCCATCACCATGCGGCCCTGGCCGAAGTCAGGACCGCGTGCGGTCTCTACGCTAACGCCACGGCCACGGGCCACTGCGCGCACAAAGGTGCTGTAAAAACCGTCCACCATGGCCTGGGTGTACTCCAGCGCCTCGCCTTCCAAGGGGCCGCTGTCGTTGCCCTCAACCTTGTACTCACCGGCGTGAACATAGGTGCGCTTGATGCCCTCTTGCGCGTACTTTTGCGAACGGTCTTCATGCGCCATGAATGCGCCAATGCTGCCCGCCATGCCGCTGGGCGTGATCACCACCTCGGTGGCCTGCGAGGCCACCCAGTAGCCGCCGCTGGCGGCAATGGAGTTGACCACCGCAATCACGGGCTTGGTGCTGCGCGCCTTGTAGATGGTGTCGCCCACCTCCTGCACGCCGAACACCGAGCCGCCAGGGCTGTTCACATCGAGCACGATGCTGGAGACCTCGGGGTTTGCCTCCGCCGCGCGGATCTGCGCTGCCAGGCCTTCGGTGCTGGTGAGCGTGGTGCTGATGGACTGCGCGGCATAGGCACGGTGCGTGAGCACGCCGTACACCGGCACCACGGCCACAGCGCCGCCGCTGGCCTGGGCGGCTTCGCTCCGGCGCTGCGCGGCTGCCTGGGGGGCGGTGCCCACTGCAGCCTGGATCTGGTCGGGCGTGAGGCGGTTGCCTTGCGCCCAGCGCTCCAGGATCATTTCCATCTGCGCATGGATGGTGGGGTCCAGCGCCCATGGGGTGGCGTAAAACTCTGCGAGTAGCAGCAGCATGGTCATCCTTCCAGCCGCAGCAAGGCGGCAATTTGTGCATCGGTCCAGGCCTGGGCATCGAAGCCTACGGCCAGGTTGAGCTGTTCGGCCTGGCGCAGCGTGCTGGCCACGTAGGCCTCGGCCGCAGCCTGAGGCACCGCCATCACCTCGGCCACGAAGCGGTCATGCCCGGCGAAGGCTGCGGCCAGCGGCTGGCCTTGCTTGGTGGCTGTCTGCAGCATGCCCACCTCCTTGCGGGCGATGCGGGCAGCAGCTGCACCCAGCAGCGCAGCGGCTCGGCCAGCGCTGCCGCCGCCCCGGGGCAGCATGGCAGCGCCTGCGGTGGTCATGTTGAGCGGCTGCAGGGGTTCGTCCAGACCAGGCAGCGGGTTGCGGTTTTCCAGGGCACGGGCTTCGTTGCGCGTCATCCAGCCGTCCTGGATGGCCTTGCCGTAGGCTTCGTACCGGGTCTTGGTGTCGCCGCGCAGCAGCAACTCCAGCAGCATTTCCGTGAACTCTTCCGTGTCTTCCGCGAGGATGTCGCGGGCCACGGTCTGTTCCCAGCTCACGGCCAGGGGCAGCAAGCAATCAGACACGAACTCAATGTTCATGTGCTCGACGTTGGCCCAGGTGGCACGGTCCATGATGCCGATCTTGTGCGGCGGCGTTCGCCATAGCCCGCAGATATCGACCTCACTGTATTTTCGGAAGTCCAGCCACTGCGAGTCGCTGTTGTTCACCCCCAGCTCGGCAATCTCCATGCCACGGTCGAGCACTGCAGGCCTGCCGCGATTGGAGCCACCGTATGCAACCTGCCACTCGCTGCGGAAGTTCTTGCGCGCTTCGTTGTCTTTGAAGGGCTGCGGCACCTTGATGTAGAACGGCGGGCGGGCGTCGTTGTTCCAGAACCGGCTGCCGTAGTCACGTGCGGCGATGGCACTGCCGATGGCTTCGCGCTCGGCCTGGATGGGGTTAACGCCCACGTAGCCGTCCAGCGTGAGGCCCACAAGGTGGAACACCTCACCCTGCAGCAGCGTCTCGGTGCGGGTGCCGTCCTGCGAGCGCACCTGGTAGCGTGGCAGGCCGTTGGCCGCCACCTCGACCGTCACACGATCCGGGTGGAGCGGCACGATCATCTCGGGGTCGCCGTTGTCGGCCCAGAAGATGCGCGCATAGCCGTTGCCGCGCAGTGAACGGTGCGCCTCCAGCATCTGGCGAAACTGCATTGGCGTCTGCCACTGATTAGGCCGCGAGCTGAGCAATCGGGCCACCGGGTGGGCGCGCATGCGTTCGCGCCGCTGCGGCCCCATGGCCTTGTACATGTGCATGGGCAACATGCCGATGGTCTCGCTGATGACCTTGATCACCTTGTACACGGTGCTCAAGCGCATGGCCGTTTCAGCAGTCACCACGGCGCCGGACTGGGTGTGCCCCAGTGCAGAGCCCGGCTGAAACCAGAAGTCGTCACTGGGGTTGCGCTCTTCCGATGCCGCCTGCAGGTTAGTCAGAAACATGGCTTTCCTTCTTGGGCGCAGGCGCCTTGACCCCGGCCCAGCGTGCCAGCAGGATGGTGATGACCAGCAGCAGCAGGCCACCAGCCAGCAGCCCAGCCGCCAGCGAGTGCAGACCCGTCACACCGGCGACCGTGAGCAGCCAGCCCAGGGCCAGGCATGTGTTGAAGATGTTGCTGTTCATGCGAAGGTGTAGTCGCTGTCTATGGTTTCTTCGATCTCCACCCCCGCGAGCGCGCGGCCAAACGCCATCAACATGGCCATGGGGCCGTCGATCTTGTTTTCTTCGCGTTCTTTGGTGGGCGACTTCAGTTCGTTGTATTTGGAGGTGAGCACCACCAGGTTGCTCATCATCCAAGTCATCAGCGGGTTGCCGTCATGCTTGAGCCTGCCGCTGAGCACCAGCGCCTGCACCTGCAGCAGCGGCTGGGTGTAGAAGCTGGACCGCTGGGTGATCTCCACCATGGGCAGGCCTTTTTCCAGCAGCGTGCGGGCGAAGTAGCCTGCCAGTGCAGGGTCAAAAGCTGCCTCGCGCAGGTCGTGCAGTTCCCGGTCGCGCAGCAGGTCGGCTCCCACCATGTCGAAGTCGGTCTGGTTGCCCGGACTTACCTGCACAAACCCTTCTTCGATCCACCCCGCCAACTGCGCGGTTTTGCTTTCAGCCGCCGCCACTTCGTTGTAGTACAGCCTGGTGAAGACGTGATAGATGCCGTCCCGTTCGATCACCTTGACCTTGGCGGCGAAGTCGTGCTTTTCAGCCAGGTCCATCGCGCTGAAGGCTTCGCAGTCTGCAAAGTCTTCCTCGCGCATGTCGGTGTCTTCGCAGGCGTTCCAGGCCTCCATGTCCATCCAGGCCACCCCGGCATTGGTCCACACGTTCAAGTGCTTCGTGAGGAAGTTGCCGCGCGCCGATGGCGTGGCGATGGCCTTGGTGCACGTGGCGATCAGCTTCTCGACCTTTGCGCTGATCCCCATGTTGGGGTTTGCCTTGCGCCAGATCTTCTGGTCCTTCCAATCGTCGCCTTCGTCGATGGTGTAGATCACACCAAACCAAGTCTCATCCACGTGGGTGCCTTCCAGCACCTTGATGGTGTAGCCGCGCAGTTCGTACCCGATGCCGCCGGTGTCCTTGCCCGCCGTGGTGATGGCGCTGATCAGCGGCTGCGAGCGGGCACCGTCTGCCGACTCGATCACGTCCCACAGGTCGCGCTTCTTGTGGGCGTGCACTTCATCCACGATGCCGCCATGCACGTTCAGGCCGTCCTGCGTGGACGCTTCGGCGTTCATGATCTTGAAGCTGCTGGCCGAGCTGGCGCAGGTGATGTCGTAGCGGCCTACCGTGACGCCGAAGCGTGCACGGAATTCGCTGTCGCGCAGCACCATCTCGCGGGCGGTGTCGAACACCTCCTTTGCCTGCTCGGCCGTGGTGGCCGCGCTGTACACCTGGGCGCCAGGTTCATCGTCTGCAAAGGCCAGGTACAGGCCCCGGCCTGCAGCGCGGGTGGACTTGGCGTTTTTGCGGGCGATCTCTTCGTACGACCGCCGAAACCTGCGCATGCCGGTCTCGACATGGACCCACCCGAACAGCTGGAACTCCGCAAAGATCTGCCAGTCCTCCAACCGGATCTTGGCGTACGTGACCATGCCGTCCACGTAGATCGGTTTGGCCCACTCGCCCTTGATGTGGCAGAGCAGCTCTTGGAACTGGCAGGCCCGCCCGCCCAGGCGCACGTCGATGACGTACGGGAAGCCCTCGGTGTTCTGCCGCGCCAGGTCGCCCAGAAAGCGCTTGCAGGCGAGGCGCTCATACTTGCCCGCTGTCTCTTGCCCTTCGATCACGCGCTTGGCGTAAGCCTGTGCGCGCTCGAAATACTCGGCATGAGGTCGGGACATGGTGGATCAATCGAAGTCGGCAAACCCCTTCGGCGCGCCAGCTGCGGCCGTTGGCTTGGTGTCTTTGGGCTTGTCCCCGCCTTCGCCCTCGAACAGCTGCAACTGCGCGCGCACGGCGGTCTGCACGTTGGCCTGCTCGGCCGGGCTCAGCCCGAACTTGGCCATGAGCGACAGCATCATCTGGCGCTCGCTTTTGAGAATCTGGTACAGCGGGTGCTGCTGCGGCATGCCGTTGGGCGTCAGTACGGTGAAGGCGTCAGATGCATCCTTGTTACTGGCGCGCAGCAGCTTCTGTTTGCCCCGGAACGAGTGCCGCAGGTCCTTCACGTCCGAGATGGTTTCGCACAGCTCCTCGAACAGGTCGCTGTACACCACCGATATCAGGTTGTAGCGCAGCAGCTCAGTGCCGAGCCGCTTCCACACCTTGCGCGCGCCCGGGCTCAGATCCTTTGGCACGCTGGGCATGCCCGCCTCGGGCCGGAAGGTGCTGTCCAGGTTCAGTGCCAGCGGCCGCTTTCCCCGGTTGCCCTCTAAAACCTTCAGCTCAGTCGGCTTCGCGGCCGGTCCTCGTTGTCCCATAGTTCCTCCTGGCTACCCCCCCACCCCCCTAAAACCCGCGCACGCAAAAATCTGGGGAACCGGTCGGTTTCCAGGTTGAGGGCTGGGAAGTTTGGACACCCCCCTCCCCCTGGCCGACCGCGCGGGGCCGGGGTCAGCCCTCGCGGTAGTTGCCCCAGGCGCGGCGCACACCGCGCGCCGACTCAGCCTTGGTCTTCACCGTGTGACAGTCATCACAAATCGATTGCTCATTGGTCGGGTCATCCGCACCGCCTTCGGCCAATGGGATGCGGTGATCGCGGATGGTTGCGAGCGTCACGCGCCCAGCCTCCTGGCATGGCTCGCACAACGGCTTGCGCCTGAACAGATCGGCGCGCATGGCCTGCAGCCTGCGGCCGGTGATCCGCTTGGTTTCCTTTGCAGGTGCGGCCCATGCTTTCTTCGGATGCCTGGGGCAGCGGCTTGTGCCGTCACGCACCAGTGCCCCGCAGCCGGGATGACTGCAGGGGCGTGGGGCGGCAATGGGCATTGGTCAGTGTTTGCTCTCAGCAACCAGAGTTAGAGCGTATAAATGCTGAATGAGCCCGCTCAAATGCCCCACCGCAAAAGTGTTGTTTGCCATCTGGCTCGCTGCGATTCGCGGTGACGATCAGGCAAAACGCGATCTATTCGCAATTCAGACACGTTACCCCGAAACCGGCAAACAGCTGGCGCAGTTTGCCAAGCAGCGAGACCGCGACAAGCAGCAGAGGAAGAAGCAACTCGGCATTAAAGAATCCAAACCTCTGAGCGAGTGGCAGAAGGCTTCAAACACCGTAACAAAAAGAGGCGTCCATATCGTCAACGGCGGACTCCCTTCACTAGGGAAGAAGCGCTGATGCCTGAAACCAAAGAAAAACCCCGACAAGCTCAACACTTGCCGGGGTTCCCACTTGATGCATTGCGGGTGGAGGCGCAATACACACACAGTGCCTGAAATGTACCCAAAAGGTCTATGTTGTAAAACTCCTTTTGGCGTCTATAGCGCCTTGGCTTTGGCTTCGGATACACGGGCTGCAACCCGCTTGCGCTCGTGCTCCTCGGCACGCGCTTCCAGCCAGGCGGCAATGGCATGGTCGGCCTGTTCCAGCTGCGCCTTGATGGTGGATGGCGCGCGCTGCATACGCTGCGCAGTGGCACTGATGCCCAGGTCTTTGAGGTAGATGCACTCCAGCGTCAGGAACAGATGGCCCTTGCCCAGCTTCAGCACACGCACCGCCTCATCTGTCAGCGCCGCCTCCTCATCCTCCACCGGGATGGCCACATGGTTGTATGACCCACGAGACCACACCTCACTGGCCAGCACCGACCGCGTTGCAAAGCCACGCCCGCCGCTGGCACCGCGCGATGACCAGATGGCCCAGTTCTCCAGCCGCCGCTGGATGTGCTTAAGCCGTGCCATAGGTCCGCGCCTCATCGTCCGTCATCGGGAAAATGCACACGTATGCACAACCGAACCGAACCAGGAACTGCGCCAGCTGCTGCATGCGCGGGTCACTGCGACCAAACGGCGTGCCCACCACATGCCCCGCCTCCAGCGCGTAGAAGCAACCCGGCTCGCCCCGCAAACCCCGGCGCACCAGCGCGTATGCCTCGGGTCCGATCTGCGCCACCTTGTCTTCAATGGACTGCCTCACATTGGGCATGCTGGACTTGATCACCTGCAGCCGCTGATCCACCAGCGCCTTCATGCCGTCCTGCGTTTGCTGCTCTGACATAACTGCCGCTCCTTTCCGGGCCGTCCACCCGTCCACCTTTTCTATAGACCTCACACACATAAGCGGAAGTCCGCACGCGCGGGCACGAGCACATGCGCACCCATCCGCCTGCGCCCACATCAAGGGCGCTCACGATTCATTCAGACAATGCAGCGGCTTCGACTGGTGAAATGGCCCAATGGCCCACCGCCGCGCACTCCATGGCAAACCCTGGACGGCTGGACGGCACGCACACGCATGCACCAGCGCCAGGCGCCTGAACAGGTCAGGGCTATGTCATGGGCCACCCGCCTACGCGCAACGACATCCCCGCCACCACACCGCAACGCTGGCCGCGAATCGCGCCTCCAGACAGCGTTGCGCCATGGCGCGTTTCAAGCACCTGCGGCTTTTCCGGCGCTGTGCGCGCCGATCCCTGCCTACAGAGGTGCATAGTCGTCGTCCCCTGCCCAAGGCGCTGCAGCGGCGCCCGTGGCATCTTGTGGTCCGGCATCCGTACCTGCGCCCTGCGCCAGGCCATCACCGTCCTGTTCCTCATCCGGCTCAAATGGCGGAGGCCACGCAGCTGGCTGCTTGAAGCCTCGCCTGCGCTGGCCGCCCCCTTCTCGGGTCGGCTCCCATCCGTTTTCAAACAGCCAGTCCCGCACCGCGCCGTCAAGCATGTTGCTGGACTTGCCCGGGTCCGCGCCCAAGGCCTGCACCAGGTCCGGTATGGTCACGAACTGCGTGAGCACACTCAGGCCCTGCGTGGCCTTGCCGTCGGTGTTGGTGATCCCTTCGCGCGTCAACAGCGACCACAGCCGCCCCTGCACGCTGGTCTCTACCAGCCGCTTGTCCTGCTCAGGCTTGAAATAGACGCGCTCCTCCTCCGGGTCGGGGTGATACCGCTCCCCGGCTTCGATCAGAGCAAGCGCCTCGGCAAAGAGCTGCCCCCTGAACTTCTGCAGCCACTCCAGATTCGTGCGACCACCTACCAGCACCGGCCAAAAGCGCCGGTTGCCCGTGATGTCGAAGAGGTACTGACGCTTGTTTGTGGTGCACCAGATGACGCACTGGCGCGGGTGCTCCTGCACATAGCGGCCATAGGCGCCCCGGTAGCGGTCGGTCTCGCTCGAAAAGAACGCCTTCACCGCCTCGCTGTCGGCACGCCTGAAGGCCGTCATCTCCGACAGCTCATAGGCCACGATGCCGCTGAGCTGCTCCATGCCGTCCTTGCCGCTGCCGATATCGAAGTGAGTGTCCGAGAAGAACTCCTTGCCCACAAGCGTGCGCACCATCGAAGACTTGCCAATGCCGCCCTTGCCTTCCAGCACCACCGAGTAGTCGAACTTGCAGCCCGGCGTCATCACCCGTGCCACATGCCCCATCACAATGAACTTGGACACCAGCTGCAGATAGCGCAGCAGCTTGGGTTTCATCTCTGCGGGCTTCATCCCCAGCACGTGAATCAGCCACTTCTCCAGCCGTGGCTTCTTGTCCCAGACCTGGGCCCGCAGCCAGTCGCGGAATGGGTGAATGCGGTTCTCATCAGCCGCCACGTTTACAGCCTGTTCGCAGGTCTGCGCGCTGGCCTCGCCCGTGCCGTAGTAGGTCTCCACAAAGTTCGCCAGCCGCAGCACATCGGCATCCACCAATGGCCCAGGCGCCTCGCGCCAGGGGAAAGCCTTCACCGCAATCGGCCGCTCCCGCAGCTCGTCATAAGCCACGCAACCGGCCAGGCCTGGTGCACAGCGCAGAGCCTCTATCAGCAGGCCCCGGCGCGGCCGCAGCAGCCACCGGCCACGCAGTCGCAGGCGTGCCACCTCATCGTCCAAGAGGATGCCGAACGGGTCATCGTCGCCATCATCACCACCGCCCCCACCTGGGGCCGGACTGGCGCTAGCCGAGGGTTCGCGATTTTTTGGCGGTGCGCCACCAGCAGCTGCAGGCGCAGGCGCCGACACATCGGCCAGCAAAGCCCTGGCCGTGCCAAAGTACGCAAGCACGCGCTCACCGTCCCAGCCGTCCGTCTCGATGGCATCTCGGCAATCCCAGCCCGAGGGCTTCACACCAGGCTTGTCCACGGGCAGCAGCTGCACCGTGCAGCCGTGCGTATCCCGCAGCAGCGCACCAATGCCCAGCATCGCCTTCATGCCCGGCTGCGCATCAAAGGCCATGTACGGCTGGCGCAGCTTCAGGGCCTCGCGCTCCTCATCAGTGGTGCAGGCCTTCAGCTCATTGCGGGGCGGGTTCTCGCGCAGAGAATCACAGTCGGGCCACATGATCACAGTGCACCCGGCCAGCCACTCCCACATAGCCTTTTGCCATGCGTTCGACCCGCCCGGCCAGCTGGCCACGCAGTACACGCCGGGCGCAATCGCATCGAGTAGCGCCTGCAGGCAATCCGCCTTGCGCTCCCCTTCCACCAGCACCACAGTGCGCCCATTGGGCAAATGGCCGCCCGGGAAATACAGCGGCCGAGGGTCCGCCCAAAACCGCCACTTCCAGGTCTCGGTGCCATCCATCAGGCTACGCGCGTACGTATACGGAATCGTTACCTTGTCGCCCGCGCTGTCGATGAAGCGCACCACAAACCCATACAGGTCATCACCCACCTGGTAGCGCGCCGTGTGGTCAATGCGGTCCTTGCTGCGCTCCTTTGCATAGTGCACAAAGGTGGGCGGCAAATGGTGCGCGGGTGCGGGCTTGATGGTCTCCCACTTCTCCGACTCCTTCACCGGCTTGGGTTCTGGCGCGGGCCGTGGTGGCTTAGGGGCAGGTGCAGCGCCACCGGCTGGCGCTTTCACCAGCCCGGCCACACTCTCCAAGCCCTCCTCGCGCGCCACCTGCACAGCAGCCTTTGCCATGCTCAAGCCATTGATGGCCGCATACAGGCTCAGCAAGTCGCCGCCCTGCTCACCGCTGGCAAAGTCTGCCCAGCGGCCATTGGTCATATTCACCGAGCAGCTGCTGCCCTTGCCTCCGGCCAGGGAGCCGCAGACATACTCATGCCCACGCTGTTCCCCATCGGGCAGCCACTGTGGCAGCAGCGTGCTCACGCTCTGCAGCAGCGCATCGGCCAAGGCCGCAAACTGGATAGGAGGAAGGGGCGCGCCGCTCATGCAACACCCCCCAGGCACGCACTACAAAACCCGGCGTCTCCACCACCGGCGGCATCTTGTTGCAAAGTCATGATGAGGTGTCAGCCGCCCCATACCCGCAGCACGCTGCTCAAGTCAAACCCATCATCCTGGCCATCGACCAGGGCTGCAGGCACATACTCCGCCACCGGGCGATTGCGGTGTGACACCTGCCGGGTGCGCGGGCTGCGCAACTGCTTGGCTCGCACCATGTTCGGCAACGTGTTGCGGGCAGCCTTCAGGCCTACGCAAGCGCGGGCTGCAATCTCCTGAAGGGTCGGGCCACGCTCAGGCGTCGCCAGCTCGCAGCAGGCATCGAACAGCGCCATGCGCACTTCACCGGCGGGCCTCATGCTGCACCACCTTTGGCTGCAGAGGCCACACGCACAGCCTCGGCCAGATCCAGCAGCTCGCGCACTTCAATCATCGCCTGGGCAATCAACGCATCGGCCTCCTGGCCGTCCACCTTGCCATCGGCAATGCTGCGCAGGCCCAGCTCAGCCAGGCGCCCGCCCGACACATTGTTTTGCAGCAACTTGTGCTGCAGCTGCTGCACCGCATCCTGCGGGCTAGCCCCTTCGCCATCAGCCACCACCGCAACTGCCAGGCCAAACCGGGCATTGAAGGCGTGCAGCCAATCCAGGGCGTCCGGCCGGTGCAGCTCCTGCATCCACTCCGTCAGCAGCTCGGCAATCTCCAGGCTGATCGAATCCCCATCCACGCCCCGCAGCTTTGCGCGCAAGGTCTCGGCATGCATGCTGCGGCCGCGCCGCTTGGTCAGGAAGGCCGCAGCGTCCACCACATTGCCGGGGCACGCCCGCACGCTGTTGTAGAGCACATCACGCCAGTCGGTTTCAGAGTAACGACAGGTCATCGGGAACACCTTGAAATTGCAAACGGATCAGGCTGGCGCGCAGGGCCTGCAATGCAGACACTGCAGCCATGAGGGAAAACAACAGAGGGAAAAGAACGCACACCACCACGCAGCCGCACAAAGCGCCGCGCACCTTCCCGCGCGCGGCACACCATTTGGGGGGGAGGGAGAAATACCCCGGCAGCGCGGCCTGGGGCGTGGTGGGTGCAAAAACGGGTGCCCGCCCGCTCCTGGCATACGATGGAAGCTCCTACACAACCAACACCAGAAGGGGCGAACATGATGGAAAACGAGATCGCGAGCATCAATGGCCGTTTGGAGGCCATGTCACTAGTCCTGACCCAGGTGCTCATGACATTGACCCCGGTGCAGGCCGCTCGATCAGCGCTGAATCTCGCAATCGAGCGCGAAGCTCTGCTGACAGAAGCCGACCCCGATACGCCGCAAGCGGAGTTGGACGCGAAGGACGCAATCCTCGGCGCCTACCTGGAACTGCTCTCAGCTGTTTCGAAGAACGGCTAATCGCAGCCACCATTCGCGAGGTCGCATCAAGCATGCGCCACCCCCTGCCCGGCGGGCGCGGTGGTGGTTTGAGCCACATAAATGCCGTGCTCTGTAGCCAGGCGGTCAGCGCCACCCGCCAGATCGATCAATACGACCGCTGCGCTGTAGCGCGGCTCGGGGAGGCTGCCGTCTGCAATGCGGCAGATGGTCGATTGATCCACACCCGCCTTTTCGGCCAGCTTTCGCTGGCTGAAACCTTGCGCTTTGAGTAGTCGAATGATTTGTGGCCACATAGCAAAATGATGCATCAATGCATTATCACACATGATGCATCAACGCATCGCTACATGCAAGCCTTTCCTGAAAATGCGCGCATGCATGAACAGACGCGCGAGATCATCAGAAAACTGATGAAGGAAAACGACATACGCAGCGAGCGGCAACTGGCCATCGACTGCAACATGTCGCAGACCACGCTCAACCGTTTTTTGAAAGGCGAGACCGACTCGCTCGACTTCATGCACCTGCAGACGCTGGCGCACTACTTTGGGCTGACAGTCTCCCAGCTGATCGGGGAGACACCCTTTGACGAAGACCGCAAGGTCCGGGTCGTCATGCTCGCCATGCAGCAGATGCCCGAGTACAAAAAAGACGTGTTAGTCGCGACTAGCTCTGCGCTTAATGAACCAGCCGGTGACAACGGCCATCCAAAAATCGCCAACGGGCACTGAGCCCACCAAGCCGCCCCCACCACCAGGGACGCGGCAGCGCTGGCTAAAGCGCGTGCCGGATTGACATCATGTTGGTCACCGACTTACCCGCGCAATCTGCATTCCACTTGCCCAGCTTGTAGTCACGCTTAATGACGGCATGCTCTGTGGTCACCGCATTGAAGCTGTTGGTGCCCCGGTACTCAACGCACAGTGGCCCACCGTTGTCCACCAGCACTGCGGACACCAGCTCGAATGAGGCCGGGTTCTTCATCGTCGCCTTGAGCGCTTTGACGGCCAGCACCGCAAACTGGAAATCCTGCTCTTTCTTGGCCTTTTCAGCAGCCATCGCCGCACGCTGCTGAGGGGAAAGCGCCGCCTCAACGGCAGCACGCTCTTCAGCCTCTCGCTCCCGATCGGACTTGCCAAACACGAGCAGGGCGATGATCAATGCAAGGGCTATCCCGCCCACGATCAGCACAGCTTGGCTCTTGGTCTCAGCCCGGGCCGCAGCAGAGGTAGCGGGCGCAAAGCTGACCGCCCCGCAGCCCGGGCAAGCCGTCGCCCCCGTGCTCACTGCATGGCCGCACTCAACACACTTCACCAATGCCATAGCCCCTCCCCGTTCAGTCCCTCCAACGACTATTACATGTATTTTTTGAAAATGATGCACCAATGCATTGACACTTAATGATGCACTGATGCATCATGCGCCCGTCGTTCACTCAAAACGAGGGCAGCAATGCAATCCCACCCATCCCCCAGTGCACACGTGTGCACAACCCTGCCGCCGGGCAATCTGGCCCTGCGGGACAGATTTCCTGACTCAACCAACCCCGGACGCGTATCGCTCATTAGCGACTGTGGTCGCGTTCGGCGGTCTTACACCCGCACCTTCGACGAAGCGTACGGCGTGCCCGTCGGCACTTGGCGCTCTTTTGAAGAGCGCGCCGACGACACGGGCGAGAGGTGGATAAAGCAGACCTGGGGCGTGCACTACGTGGTGGACGACTTCGGCTTTTTGGTGGTTGCCAGCAGCACAGGCGGTGCAGCATGAACCACATCACCGTAGTGGCCCACGGCGCCCCCGGCAGCTTCGTGCGCCGCGTGCAAGAGTCGCCAGACATCGCCATCCCCCTGGTGCGCCTGGCTGAGCGTGTTGCCAAGCTCAACCCCGAAGCCGGTGCAATCGGCCCTGGCATGCTGGCATCCCTGGTGGCGGATGCCCGCCGCGCCATCGGTAATGGGCACGGCGCCCCCATCCACGGCAGCACCACCTTCCACATCCTGCGCCGGATGCAGGAAGACCCCCGTCTGGCCTGGCTCATCGGCCCCGGTAGCCAGACCTATGAGCTATTGACCCAAGAGGGCGCCGAAGCCCGTGGCGAGTCTGTGGAGTCCTTCCGAGCCGCACTCGAAGCCCGCCTGAAGTACACCCCCTGGCCGAGCCAGGAAGGCGGTGCAGCATGACCATCATCGTCGGCACCAACAACCAGCTGCTGCACATGCTCGGCATCACGCAAAAGTACGTGATCGAAGCCGATATCCGCCTGCGCGGCGATGAAATCGCCACGGTCACGCTGACCTGCGCGGCCGATGTGGACAGCGACCAGCTCACCACCGCGCGCTTCATGCTGCAGGCGCTGGACCCCGAGCCCGCAGCAGCGCCTACAGCCCCGCCGCTCGACCTGGACGCCATGTGCGCCGCCGCCCAGCAGCGCCTGGCCACAGCCGTCAACCACAGCGCCGACTGGACCCTGGCCGAGTGGCGCACCGAGTCGGACGCCATCCACGTGCGCATGAACCGCGCAATTCGCATTCACAAAGTCGCTGCAACCAGCGCGCTCTGCCTGCTTGAGCCGATGGGACAGCTGGCCTACGACTTAGCCAATGCAAAAGCCGAGGCCTTGGACCTGTTGATAGATGCGAATGAAGCCATCGAAGGCCTCCGAGACCTCCGCAGTGCCCTGGGAGAGATCCACACACGTCAATACATGGGAGGCCTCTGATGACCGCCCACCGCCTGCACATCGTGCAAACCACAGGCGCCGCAGACTTCCTCGGCCTCCTCAACGGCAACCGCCGTTGGTTCGTCGTGCAGGCAGACAAGCCCGCACCACTCCACGAGTTCCGCATCAAGGTGCCCGGCCACAACCCATTCCACGGCCTATTCCCTAACGCCGGTGCAGCCCGCCTGCAGGCCGAGCAGATCTACCCGGACTCGTACCCCGCCAGCGTGGTGTGCACGTCTCGCCAGCGCCAGGAGGCCCGCCCATGAGCGCCCCCATCCAACTCATCCGCCTGCGCAAGCGCCGCACCCGGCACCAGGGCCTGCGCATCGCGGCACGCCTAGGCATGGCCACGCTCTGCATCGGCGTGCTGGGCATGGTCTTCGCCTGGGTGTACCTGCACCTTCCCCGCTGACAGAGGCCCGCCATGTCCACCACCAGCACCTTCACGCTGCACATCCGGGGCCAGGTCACCAGCAGCACCTGCCGCTACACCCGCCACGGCCTGCCCGTGGTGGAGCTGGAGATCGAAGACCGCGCCACCGGCCAAACCGTGTGCATCACCCACCACTACCCCGACAAGGGCACCGCCAGCTGCGTGGCTGCGCGCTCCCTCGCGGCCCGCATGCAGGGCCAGCTGGCCGACCTGCAGGCCATCAACCCCCGCTTCAAGGCCAAGCGCCTGGAGTGCGATGCCGACCTGATCAACCCACCCCAAACCAGCGTCAAGCGCGCAGACCTCGAATGACCTCGATCACCACCACCATCCACATCATCGACCAGCCAGGCGGCGGCGTCATGGTCTACACCACCGCAGGCTCCCCCCTGCCCGGTCAGCGCCTCACGCCCGGCCAGACCCTGGCAACCGACCTGCTCACCCAGTGCACCCACCGCGCAAGTGACGTGCGCTATTGGCACCCCGCAGACAAGCCGCTGGACTTCGTGCAGAGCGTGCTCGACCCCGAGCGCAACGGCTGGGCCGTCAGCGAACTGGTCCGCGACCACGCCCGCATGGTGCTCGGCATCCCCCGCGTTTTGACCCCCAAGGTGCCAGCATGAGCCGCGCCCGCCCCACCCGTGGCACCGACAGCATCACGCTGGCCAAGCCCAACGAAACCAGCGTGCACATCCTGCGCCGCAAGCCCGAACCACTGCGCCAGGCAGGCCTGCAGGCCATCGGCACCACCACCACATCGGCGCACGGCAAGCCGCTGATCAGCCCAGTGCCCAGCCAGGCCGAGCTGCAGGCCCGCCGCAAGAGCGAACGCCTTGAGGCAGCCAGCACCTGCACCCCCGTGCGCAACAGCACCATGCGCGGCGATCCGTACACCTGCCCTGAGCTGCGCACCAACCCCCACCGCCCAGGCAGCGAAGACGCCTTCAGCGTGCCCAGCCTGTCCAGCTTTCCCAACCGCAAGGCGTGATCACCATGGCAACCGATCAACACGACACCGTAACCGCCACCTTACCCACACCGGCAGCAGGCCCGCAGATGCGCATGGTGGAAGTAGCCCTCATCGAAGAGAGCCTCACCAACCCCCGCAAGACCTTCGACGCCACCAAGCTGCAAGAGCTGGCAGACAGCATCAAGGCCAGCGGCGTGCACCAGCCCATCCTGCTGCGGCCGCTGCCTGGTAGCCGCCTGGCCGAGACCTTCGGCTTTCGCCGCCAGGGCGCCCCCCTGCCCGCCTACGAACTGGTGGCCGGCGCCCGCCGCCTGCGCGCCTGCCGCCTCGCCAAGGTGGCCGAAGTGCCCGCCATGATCCGGGAGCTGACGGATGAGCAGGCGCTGGAGATCCAGCTCATCGAAAACCTGCAGCGCGTGGACATGAGCGAGCTGGAGGAGGCCGAGGGCTACCGCGCCCTGATGGAGCACAGCCACCTCACCGTGGAACAGGTGGCCGAAAAAATCGGCAAGGGCGACAGCAAGAGCAAGGGCAAAAGCTACGTGTACGCCCGCCTCAAGCTGCTGGACCTGTCCCCCGAGGCCACCAAGGCATTGCGCGAAGGCTTGATCGACGCCAGCCGCGCCCTGCGCATTGCCCGCATCCCAGACGCCAAGCTGCAGGCCAAAGCCCTGGCCGAAGCATCGCGCAAGAACTACCGGGGCGACCCCGCCATAGGCGTGCGCGAGTTTGAGGGCTGGCTGCAGCAAAACGTCATGCTGCGGCTGGACAGCGCCCCTTTCAACATCACCGCCATCGAGCTGGTGCCCGCAGCTGGTAGCTGCAAGGATTGCCCCAAGCGCACAGGCGCCAATCCTGATCTGTTCGCCGATGTAAACAGCCCAGACCTGTGCACCGACCCTGCCTGCTACCACGGCAAGGAAGCGGCCCACAGCACGGCACTGCGCGCCCAGGCCGAGGCCAAGGGCATGCGCGTGATCGAAGGCAAGGAAGCCAAGGGCATCGTGAAGCTCCAGGCGTGGGACGGCCACGGCAACGTGCTGGACGGCTACACCCGGCTGGACAGCATTCGGCACGATGTCACCCACGAGAAAGACCGCGCAACACTGCGCGAGCTGCTGGGCGACAAAGGCCCGCAGCCCGTGCTCATCGAGCACCCCACCACCAAGGAGCTGATCGAGGCCGTGCCCACCGAGGAGGCCGAGGCAGTGCTGGTGCAGCGCGGCGTGCTCAAGACCACGGTAAAGCAGATCAACCTGGAAGAGCGCATCAGCCAGCTCAAGCAGCAGTCCGCCCACCGCCAAGCCCGCACCGCCGCCACAGCACTGCAAAGCGCGTTGACCCAAGCCGCCCTTAAATCGCCCCAGCCCGCCAAGGTGCTGGCCGATGCCGAGCTGCTGCGCGAGTGGCTCAAGCTCAAGATCAAGGATCTGGACCAGGACGATCTGCACACGGTGTTCTCGCTGGAGACCGTCGAAGACGAAAACTACCAGGACACCGAGGCGCGCGCCACTGCCCGCATTGACCGCGCCACTGACGGAGAGGTGCGCAACCACATGCTGGCCTGGGTGATCACCGAGAACGCCTACCGATACGGTCATGACGACGGCACGCCCCTGGTGACAGCCGCAGCCCGCGCCCTGTGCATTGATGCACACGATGTAGAAGCCCAAGCCGTCGCCCGCGAAAAGGAGGAACTGGCCGAAGCCATTGCCAACCTGCGCGCCGCCGCCAAAGCCCAGGCCAGACCCGTCAAAGCTGCAGCCCCGAAAACCGCTTCTACCCCTAACCCCGCTGCGCAAGCTACTACTACGCGCGCGGGAGACAAGACCAAAGGGGCCAAGGGCAAAACCACCCCCGCTGCGCAGGCCCGCGCTACCGCGCCCAAGACCACGAAGGCCGAGGCCACGGCTCAAATCGCCGCTGCGCTAGCCGAGGCCGAAGGGGACCAGATCCAGGCGCCTGCGGCGCAAGGCAACGAAGGCGCCCCCGCTCCTGCGGGCGGTGTCGCGGGTGACGCTGCGCCCAGCAACAGCGCCGCGCCGGTAGACCCGTCGGCCGCGTGGCCCAAGCTCAAGGCCTCGCGCACATCGACGGCGACCGACTCCGCAGCCGCGCCCAGTGGTGAGGGCGGTGCAGGCGCGAAGACAGGGGCAACAGTGGAAGGGGGCGAGCTTGCGCCCGATGTCAAAGTGAAGATCCTGCCCAACGCACGCGGCCCCAAACAGGCCCCGCACGTGGGCAAGGTGGGCCACATAGTGCGCTGCATCAACCCGCAGGTATGGGAGGTATCAATCCCCCGCGAAAAGCGCTCTGTGCCCTGGGTGGTGACCTTCCATGTGACCGAGCTGGAGGTGGTTGCATGAAAGCCCTCAGCATCCGCCAGCCCTGGGCATGGCTCATCACCATGGGCTACAAGCCCGTGGAAAACCGCACCTGGGAAACCCTTTGGCGCGGCCCTGTGGCCATCCATGCCAGCCAGGGCATGACACGCGCCGAATACGACGACTGCGTGGCCTTCCTGCAGAGCCACCCCAGCCTGCGCCACATCGTTGACGCCCTGCCAACGCCCCAGGATCTGCCACGCGGCGGCATCGTAGGCAAGGCCCACCTGGTGGCGTGCACACGTGCGCACGAATCGCCCTTCTTCACCGGCCCCTTCGGCCACGTCCTGCAGGGCGCCGAGCCCGTGCCCTTCCAGCCCTGCAAGGGTGCGCTGGGCTACTTCAAGCTGCCGCACGGAGTCACGCTATGACCCTGGACAAAGACATGGAGACCCTCAAAGCAGCGGCCGCCGCTGCGGGCCTGCGCATCAGCAACTGGCGCTTAGCAGGCGGTGCCTACGTCACCAGCGCCACCCGGCGCGCTCCCTTCCGGTGGGACCCAGAGAACGACAGCGGCCAAGCACTGGAACTGGCTGCACGACTGAGCATGCCCATTTGGTACGAAAAGCATGCAGTAGTCGCAGGCCAGCGCAAACGCGGCGAACAGAGCTATCGCGTGGAGTTCGGACTCTACGACGGCGACCATCAAATAGCGACCCGCCGGGCCATCCTGAAAGCGGCCGCTCTGCGAAAGGCAGCACCATGAACCCGACGCAACACCCATCGAACAACCGCGTGCTGGGCGCGCCTGTAGGCTGGGATCACAGCCAGGTGCCGGTGCATGCGCTGGCCGTCACCGACACGGTGCTGGAGGGCGCGCCCTGCGTTGCATCTTTCTGGCGCCCCGACGCAGCCGAGCTGGCGGCTCTGAACGCTGGCGGCCTTGTCATGCTGCACGTCGTCGGCCGCACCATGCCGCCCGTAGCCATCGCTGTAACGGTGCCAGAGGTGAAGCCATGACCCACGGCCGCAAACCCCGCCAGCCGCGCACACGTGTGCAGAACCCCGTGCGCCTCGCTGCCTGGCAAGCCGCACGCCTCAACAGCCACCAGGTCGAAGCCATCATGGCCCCCTTGTGCCGCGCCTTCACGGCCCTGCGCGAGGGCGTGGCCACCGAACTGCAGTGGGCCCACCTGGTCAGCGCCCTGAACATCGCCGACTCGATCTCGCTCACCAGCCCGGTGCGCGGCACACGTGGCCACATCACACCGGCGCAGCACGCGCTCGACGGCTTCATGCGCAGGGCCACCCAGGCCAGCGGCGAATGGCTGCCCACCGAGCTGTACCTAGAAGAGCGTGACCTGATCCGCGACGCGCTCGACGTGTACCAGGCGCTGCTGCAGAACATCACCCGCGCCGACTTCCAGCGCGCCGAAGACCACGCCCTGGCAGACGTGCGCAGCACCGCCGGTGCTGCAGGCGCCGCCATCCTCACCCACACCCCCGCTGGCGTGCAGCTGGCGTTTGCAGGAGTTTGACCCATGCTCAGAACCAACCTCTCGCAAGAGTACAACTGCCCTCACGGCAGCGACTCCGACATCAACGAACCCAACCTGGTACACCACGGCCAGAAGTTCTACTGCCACTGGTGCGGCGGCGAACACACCGCAGGCGTGGATGTGCAGGTCTCCACCATCCGCGATTGGCGAGACTACCCAGAGCTTCCCCAATCAACAGAGGAGCTGCAGGCGCTGATCAAAGAAGACGACACTCCCAAGACCACTGATCAGGAGCTGCAGGCCCTGCGCAAGAAGGTGGCCACGTATGAAGCGCGGGATGCGCTGGGCCTGGTGCCGCAGCCTCCCGGCGCGCTGGGCCCTGATAGCAAGGAATGGGCAAAAACAGCCGCTGGATACGCCCACGTTGAGGCGATGCGGCCCTGCGCCGATGGTCATCACAACACTGGGCCATATTGGTATGGCTGGGCGTTGCGCGGCGCCTTTGTGGCTGGCGCTGAGTGGCAAGAGGTGCGGGGTGTGCAGGCTGGCAAACCATCGTGGGACAGCCACACTTGGCCGCAGATCGTGCAAGACTCATCAGGCAATTGGTTTGGCGTCCGCGAAGGCTGGACCATGAGCATCGTCGGAAATTTCAAGGGCGATGAACTGAACCTGCTGCGCGAGGATGGCGAGTTCCTGCAGCGCGGTACACCCTCGCCCAACTGGCGCACGTCGCTCGAACAGCGCCCAGCCGCATCGCTGGCCCAGGACTATGCCCCCCTCACAATCGCAGAGGCGCGCGACCTGACCTGCATGCTTGCCGGTGCCCCTTGGCCCGACGAAATGCTGCCTGAGCTGCAGCAGCTCCTGGGCATCTATGACGGCCTGCGCGCGCACGGCCAGCGCCCCGTTGACCCGGCCACGCTGCCACGCAAAGTCGCCAAGGCGGTGATGAAGACCGGCCTGTTGCCAGCCACCCCACAGCAGCCCGCCCCATCGGCTGCGCCAGCAGTGGATGAGCCAGATGAGGTGACAAAGCTACGCGCACTTGCCGCGACTTGCTATGCAGGCCTTGGCGCCGAGTGCAATTTGCCTGAGAACTGGCTTGATGCGCTGAATGCAGCGGCGAATGGGGAGCCATTTACAACAGCAGGTCTCCTGCCGTTTAAGGCGGAGCCATCGCCCCAGGCAGACAGCCAGCCAGCGCCAATCGACATGGTTCTGCACTGCCCGGCATGCGGTCTTCAGCACATCGACGGCCCAGAGTCGGCAGTCAAAACTGCCCTTGATCCGAATGGCGTTCTCTGCTGGACCAATCCGCCCCACCGCTCGCACCTGTGCCACGGCTGCGGCCACATCTGGCGCCCTGCTGACGTACCAACAAACGGCGTTGCAGCGGTCAAGACCACAGGCAAGGCAGACAGCGTGCTGGAGGACGCTGGGCTGTTGGACTGGCAAGCATCAGCGCGTGTGGAAGTCTCGCCGGAGTACGAAGGCCCGTGGCATGCAGCGGTGTTCGGTGAGGATGAGAAACCTATATTTGTGGCATCAGGCAACACCCCGCGTGAGGCTTTGATTGCAGCCCGCAAGCAAGGAGGCGCCTAATGGACCACTTTGGAATCGGCGCCGCAGTGGACGCTGCGGCCCACGTGTACTTTCAATCGGCCAGGCGCACCGGCCGCACCACAGCCCTGCTGGAAAGCCTCAAAGACGGCGACCGCGTGTGCTGTGCCACCGGCGCAGAAGCCCAGCACATGGAGCGCCAATGCAGGGAGCGCGGCCTGCAGGTCCAGGTCATCACACTGCCGCCCAACCTGGCGTATGGGATCTTCGACCTTGGCACACCCAAGGGCAGAACGATCTTCGACCACGGATGGGTAGAGCGCTACTACATGGGAGCGCTTGAGCACGCACGCGCCGAGTTAGACCACCTGCAGCGTGAGGCCTCGGGCTTTGGATCTGCCCACTTCGAAACCCGCGCCATGGCGCGTGAGCTGGCGAACTGGGGCCCTCCTGTGGACACAACCAAAGAAGGGGCGAGCTGATGCCAGTCTACGTTGACGACATGTACCAGTCCCCAGCAGGTCAGTTCGGCCGCATGAAGATGTCCCATCTGCTGGCCGACACCGACGAAGAGCTGCACGCCATGGCCGACAAGATCGGCGTGGCCCGCCGCTGGTGGCAAAGCCCTGAGAAGACCAGCGGTAGCCACTACGACATCGCCAAAGCCAAGCGGTCCCAGGCCCTCGCCTTGGGCGCAATCGCAATCACCTGGCGCCAGGCTGGCGCCATGAATACCCGCCGCCGCATCACCGGCCAGCTGGGCGACCCCGCCACGGCCGAGGCCTGGCTGCAGCAACACATGGCCGCCAAGCGGGCCAACCAAGGAACCAAGCCATGAGCGAAGCCCAGCTATTGGAACGCATCGACAAGATGGCCAGCGCCATGCAGCTGATGGCTAGCATGCTGGGCACACGCCTGGACCGTGGCCAACTTGCCGAGCGCATGGGCGTGCACCGCAACACCCTGCGCTCGCGCATGGAGAATGACCGCACCTTCCCCCGCCCAGGCCGCGACGGCAAGTGGCTTCTTAGCGAGGTGATTGAATGGGAGCAGCGCCAGTCGTGATGCGCTGGGCGATGTCTACGGCCTTGGGGTTGTAGTACACCAGCGCGCGGGTGGTGCTGGTCCACCCGAACATCTTGCACAGGTCCAGCACGTGCAGGCGCTGGGCCAGGCGTGTGGCAGCGGTGTGGCGGCTGTCGTGGAAGGTAAACCCTTCCAGGCCCGCCCGCTGCCGGTACTTGCGAAACATCGCGTCCAGGCTCTGCGTCTTGAGCCCAAACACCAGGTCTTTGTCAAAGCCGCGCATCAGCTCAATGGTGCGCATCGTGGACGGCACGGCAGGCACATCACGCTTGCCGGTCTTGCCGTCCACCTTGAAGTAACCCGCCCCCACATCCTCCCAGCGGATGCCGCAGATCTCACCGGCACGGCAACCCGTCTGCAGGGCCAGCAGGAAGGCGTTGGCCACCGCATGGCCCACCGAACGCACCGGCCCCCCGCTCCACCCCAATGCGCGCAGCATGCGCCTCACCTCGGGCCCGGAAATAATTCTCTCCCGGTGGTCAGGCTCTGACGGCTTGCGCACGTCGCGCATGGGGTTCGAGTTCAGCCACTGCCAATCGCGCCGTGCCACCTCTAGCACGTGGGACAGCAGCACCATGTCCCGCAGCACCGAGCTGCGCGCATTCACCTTCAGCCTGGCATCGCGCCAGGCCACGATGTCGGCGGGCGTCAGCTCGGCCAGCAGGCGCTTGGCCGGGAACAGCGGCTGGCGCGGGAAGGCCTGCAGGCGTATCAACTCTTTCTGCCAGCCCTTCTTTTCGCTCGACACCTCTTCGCCATAGCGCACCAGCGCCTGGCCTAGCGTCTTCACCTCACCAGCGCGGCCGGTGGCCGTGGCCAGCAACTCGGCCGAGCGCCTGGCGGCCCACTCTGTTGCCTCGCGCTTGGTGGGCAGGGTGTTGCTGTCACGCTGGCCCTTCACCTCGATCTGAATGCGCCAGGTGCCTTTAGCCGTTTTGATGGGCGTTGCCATTTGGGGGGATTGGTGGGGGAATTTTGGGGGCGCCGCTTGTGCAAACTTGTGCAGCGGGCGCACTGTACCACCAAAGAGAGAAGCGCTAGAGCGTTGATTTGTCTAGCTTTGTGCAATTGCTGCACAAATGAAAACACATGAATGGTGCCCCGAGCCGGGGTCGAACCGGCACGCCCCTTTTCAGGAAAGCGGCGGATTTTAAGTCCGCAGTGTCTACCAATTTCACCATCGGGGCGCCGGCTGCCCAACGCACTCCTGCGTCGCAGCGTAACCCGGGCAGCGCATGCGCGCAATGCCCTGTCGTATCTCTGGTCACAGGGCCGACGCCCTGCCGAGCCGCCCGCCTTGCACCACCAAGAAAAAAGGGAAGCCGAAGCTTCCCTTACAAATATGGAGCGGGAAAAGAGTCTCGAACTCTCGACCTCAACCTTGGCAAGGTTGCGCTCTACCAACTGAGCTATTCCCGCATTCGCCTACTGCACCCGACGTTTCCATCAGAGCTAATCAGCAAGCCTCAAATTATATCGCTATTTTTTGGCTCTATTCGATTGCAAACCAAAAAATCAACCAATCACCATCCATCCTTCAACAGTCATCTTGATTACGACGATCACAGAAGATCTTCAGACATCAAGACACAGACCGTATCTGGAGGCGCGGTCCGGAGTCGAACCGGACTAACCGGATTTGCAATCCGGGGCATAACCGCTTTGCTACCGCGCCAGAAATTCACATTTCTCTGACAAAAAAGGGAAGCATTTGCTTCCCTTTTTGTGGAAATTGGAGCGGGAAAAGAGTCTCGAACTCTCGACCTCAACCTTGGCAAGGTTGCGCTCTACCAACTGAGCTATTCCCGCATTTTACCGAAGCCTCACATTGTACAACGTTTGCTGCGATGGGATGAATTGTAGCGCATTTTTTGGGGTTCTCAAAAAAATTTGCGTCAATGTTTCAGGCCATCTGTCGCGGACGACGCTGCAACGGCCTTGTCCGTCGAGGGCGCTGCCACGACCGCCACTTCCTCATCCGTCAGGGGCACAGGCTTGGTTTCCAAGGCCACTTCCAGCACCTTGTCGATCCAGCGCACCGGCACGATCTCCAGCCCACTCTTCACGTTGTCAGGAATCTCGGCCAGATCTTTGACGTTCTCTTCGGGGATCAGCACCGTCTTGATGCCGCCGCGCAGAGCCGCCAGCAGCTTTTCCTTGAGTCCACCAATGGCGGTAACTTCACCGCGCAACGTGATCTCACCGGTCATGGCAACATCGCCGCGCACGGGAATACCCGTGAGGGCCGAAACAAACGCCGTCGTCATCGCAGCGCCCGCACTCGGACCATCCTTAGGGGTTGCCCCGTCTGGCACATGGATGTGGATGTCGCGCTTCTCAAACGCTTCGTCCTTGATGCCCAGAATGCGCGAGCGGCTGCGCACCACCGTGCGGGCAGCCTCCACCGACTCCTTCATCACATCACCCAAAGAACCGGTGCGCGTGATCACACCCTTGCCGGGCATGGCGGCGGCTTCGATGGTCAGCAGATCGCCACCCACCTCGGTCCAGGCCAGACCGACCACCTGACCCACTTGGTTCTGCGCCTCGGCACGACCGTAGGTGTACTTGCGCACGCCCAGGAAGTCAGGCAGGTTGTCGGCGGTGACAACGACCTGGGGTTCGAGCTTCTTGAGCTGCAGACCCTTGACCACCTTGCGGCAGATCTTGGACAACTCGCGCTCCAGCGAACGTACGCCGGCTTCCCGCGTGTAGTAACGCACCATGTCGCGCACGGCGGGCTCGGTGATCAGCAGTTCTTCGTCCTTCACGCCATTGTTCTTGAGCTGCTTGGGCAGCAAGTACTTCATGGCGATGCTGGTCTTCTCGTCCTCGGTGTAACCCGACAGGCGGATCACTTCCATGCGGTCGAGCAGGGCCGGCGGAATGTTCATCGAGTTCGACGTGGCGACGAACATCACGTCGCTCAGGTCGAAGTCCACTTCGACGTAGTGATCGCCAAAAGTGTGGTTCTGCTCGGGGTCCAGCACCTCCAGCAGCGCGCTCGACGGGTCGCCTCGGAAGTCCGTGCCCAGCTTGTCGATCTCGTCCAGCAGGAACAGCGGATTGCGCGTGCCCACCTTCGACAGGCTCTGCAGCACCTTGCCAGGCAGCGCGCCGATGTACGTGCGGCGGTGCCCACGGATTTCAGCTTCGTCGCGCATGCCACCCAAGGCCATGCGCACGTACTTGCGGCCCGTGGCCTTGGCAATGGATTGCCCCAACGAGGTCTTGCCCACGCCCGGTGGCCCCACCAGGCACAGGATGGGAGCCTTCACCTTGTCCACGCGCTGCTGCACCGCAAGATATTCAAGGATGCGGTCCTTTACCTTGTCCAGGCCAAAGTGGTCTTCGTTGAGCACGCCTTCGGCATTGACCAGATCGTGCTTGATCTTGGTCTTCTTGCTCCAGGGGAGTGCGGTGAGCACGTCAATGTAGTTACGCACCACGGTGGCCTCGGCCGACATGGGCGACATCAGCTTGAGCTTCTTGAGTTCTGCATCAGCCTTCTTGCGCGCCTCGGCAGGCATCTTGGCGAGCTTGATCTTTTTCTCGATCTCCTCGATGTCCGCGCCTTCATCCCCTTCGCCCAACTCCTTCTGGATGGCCTTGACCTGCTCGTTCAAGTAGAAGTCGCGCTGGTTCTTCTCCATCTGGCGCTTCACACGCCCACGGATCTTCTTGTCCACGTTGAGGATGTCCACCTCGCGGTCAAGCTGCTCGAACAGGTTTTCAAGGCGCGCCTTCACATCCGACAGGTCCAGCACCACCTGCTTGTTCTCGAGCTTGAGCGGCAGGTGCGCGGCGATGGTGTCGGCCAGACGGCCTGGATCGTCGATGCTGGAGATCGATGTGAGGATCTCCGGGGGAATTTTTTTGTTGAGTTTGACGTACTGGTCAAACTGCTGCATCACAGCACGGCGCAGCGCTTCAATCTCGCTAGGCTTGTTGGCCTCGGGTGTGGCTTCTACCGGCGTGACGGTGGCCGTGAAATGGGTCTCAGCGTCCTCGATGGACGTCACCAGAGCGCGCTGCTGGCCTTCGACCAGCACCTTCACGGTGCCGTCAGGCAACTTGAGCATCTGCAGGATGGTGGAGACGCAGCCGACATCGAACATGTCCGACACCGAAGGCTCGTCCTTGGCTGCAGCTTTCTGTGCCACAAGCATGATGCGACGGTCGGCCTCCATGGCCAACTCAAGCGCCTTAATGCTCTTGGGACGCCCCACAAAAAGCGGGATGACCATGTGGGGAAACACCACCACGTCACGCAAAGGCAACAGCGGTAGATCGATAGGGGTGGCTGGCAGGGGGGTATGTCCGGACATGGAAATCCTCAAAGTGCTCTGTGGAAATGGGTCCACATGTGGGGATTTTCAACCCTTACGCGCAAGCCGCGCTGGCACAAGGGTTGATGGTTCAATGGGCGACACCAAGGCGCCCGCTCCGGTCATCTCAGACGGTGTGAAGGATTCCGGCGTGTCCATGCGGGCATCGCAGACTCCTTCACGCCTTCTCAGGCCTTCTTGGCCGCTTCGCGATAAACGAGCAGCGGCGGCTTGTTTTCTTCGATGGTGGACTCGTCCACCACCACTTTTTCAACGTTGCTTGTATTGGGCAAGTCGAACATCGTGCCAATCAGCGATTGCTCCAGGATTGAGCGCAGGCCGCGGGCTCCGGTCTTGCGGGCCAAGGCCTTGCGAGCAATGGCCTTAAGCGCGGCAGGACGGATTTCGAGGTCCACACCTTCCATGGCCAGGAGCTTGCTGTATTGCTTGACCAGCGCGTTCTTGGGCTCCGTCAGGATCTGCACCAGAGCATCCTCGCTGAGTTCAGCCAGAGCCGTCACCACGGGCATGCGCCCCACGAGCTCAGGAATCAGGCCGAACTTGATCAGATCTTCGGGTTCGATCTCGGTGAACACCTCTGTCAGCGAACGCTGCTTCTTGCTCTTGACCGATGCGCCAAACCCGATGCCCGACGCTTCGGTGCGGTTCTCGATGACCTTCTCCAGTCCCGCAAACGCACCGCCACAGATAAACAGAATGTTGGTCGTGTCGATCTGCAGGAAGTCCTGATTCGGGTGCTTGCGTCCGCCCTGCGGCGGCACGCTGGCCATCGTGCCTTCGATGAGCTTGAGCAGCGCCTGCTGGACGCCCTCGCCCGAAACGTCACGCGTGATGCTGGGGTTGTCCGACTTGCGCGAGATCTTGTCGATCTCGTCGATGTAGACGATGCCGCGCTGCGCGCGCTCCACCTCATAGTTGCAGCTTTGCAGCAGCTTCTGGACGATGTTCTCCACATCTTCGCCCACATAACCGGCTTCCGTCAGCGTGGTGGCGTCGGCCATCACAAAAGGAACGTCCAGCATGCGCGCCAGGGTCTGCGCCAGCAGCGTCTTGCCCGAACCCGTGGGCCCAATCAGCAAAATGTTGCTCTTGGACAGCTCCACATCGTCTTTGTGGGCCTTGTCCTTGTGGCGCAGGCGCTTGTAGTGGTTGTACACCGCCACAGCCAGCGTGCGCTTGGCCACGTCCTGACCAATCACATAGTTGTCGAGGTTGGTCTTGATCTCTACGGGGGTGGGCAGGTCACTGCGGCCTTCGCGCGCCAGGTCGCCAGCCGGGAGCTCATCGCGAATGATCTCGTTGCACAGGTCAATGCACTCGTCGCAGATAAAGACCGACGGACCGGCGATCAGCTTCTTCACTTCATGCTGGCTTTTGCCGCAGAAAGAGCAGTAAAGGGTTTTTTCGCTGGAAGAGCCTTTTTTCTCGGCCATGGGGGCAATGCCTTGCTTGTTACGGAAAGTTGTCGGGATGATAACCAAATAAAAAACGGCGTCTTCCCCAAAGGAAAACGCCGCTGTTTGACCCTCTGGCTATCAGGAGCGCTTGCTGATCACCTGATCGACCAAACCATATTCCTTGGACTCATCAGCCGACAGGAAATAGTCACGCTCGGTGTCGCGCTGGATCTTTTCCAGCGGCTGGCCCGTGCGCTCGGCAAGGATCTTGTTGAGCTGCTCGCGGGTCTTGAGGATTTCGCGGGCGTGGATCTCAATCTCGGTGGCCTGGCCCTGCATGCCGCCCAGAGGCTGGTGGATCATGACCTTGGAGTTGGGCAGCGCAAAACGCTTGCCCTTGGCTCCTGCGGCCAGCAGGAAGGCGCCCATGCTGGCGGCCATGCCGGTGCACAGGGTCGAGACATCAGGCTTGATGAAGTTCATGGTGTCAAAGATCGCCATGCCGGCGCTTACCGAGCCACCTGGGGAGTTGATGTAGAACGAAATGTCCTTGTCGGGGTTTTCACTCTCCAGGAACAGCAGCTGAGCCACCACCAGGTTGGCGGTCTGGTCGTTGACCGGACCCACCAGAAAAATCACGCGCTCCTTGAGCAGGCGCGAGTAGATGTCGTAGGACCGTTCGCCACGGCCCGACTGCTCGATGACCATGGGAACCATGCCCAGGCCTTGTGTTTCCAATGCGCTCATGTTTTTCTCCAGACAAGCAGGTACTGTACCCAGAAATGAATTGGGGCTTGTGCACGAAAGCACAAGCCCCTGTATGTATCGGCAACAACCGGGCAATTCGATAACAAGCCGCCCAGTCGACAGCCTATCAGCCTTGTTGGGCCATCAGTTCGTCAAACGACACGGCCTTCTCGACCACCTTGGCCTTGGACAGCACAAATTCGGTCACGTTGTTTTCGATCACAACGGCTTCGACTTCCGCCAAGCGCTGGCGGTCACCGAAGTACCAGCGCACCACATCTTCAGGCTTCTCGTAGCTGGCAGCCAGCTCATCGATGTGGGCCTTGAGCTGTTCGGGCTTGGCCTGCAGCTCATTGGCACGCACCAGCTCGGCCAGCACCAGGCCCAGGCGCACGCGGCGCTCAGCCTGGGGGCGGAACACGTCTTCAGGGATCTCGGCCTTGTCGGCGTCCTTGATGCCGCGTTGCTTGAGTTCAGCGCGGGCACCTTCCAGCAGGCGGGCGATTTCAGCCTGCACGCTGGAGTTGGGCAGGTCCAGCTCAGCCTTGGCCACCAGGGCGTCCATCACGGCTTGCTTGTTGCGGGCCAGCAGACGGAACTTGACTTCACGCTCCAGGTTCTTCTTGATGTCGGCGCGCAGGCCTTCCACGGAGCCATCGGCAATACCGAGCGACTTGGCCAGGGCATCGTTCACTTCGGGCAGGTGGGCAGCTTCGATCTTCTTGATGGTCACCAGGAAGTCAGCGGTCTTGCCAGCGACATCCTTGCCGTGGTACTCCGCAGGGAATGCCAGGGGGAAGGTCTTGCTTTCGCCAGACTTCATGCCACGCACGGCGTCTTCGAACTCCTTGAGCATCTGGCCTTCGCCCACCAGGAACTGGAAGTCTTCGGCCTTGCCGCCTTCAAACGGCTCGCCATCGATCTTGCCTTCGAAATCGACCGTCACGCGGTCGCCGTCTTGCGCAGCAGCATCCATGGCGCGCTGGGCGAAGCTGCGGCGCTGCTTGCGCAGGATGTCGATGGTCTTGTCGATGGCGGCGTCCGTCACTTCAGCCGACAGCTTTTCGACTTCGGCATCAGACAGATCGGCAATCTTGACTTCTGGGAACACTTCGAAAATGGCATCGAAAGTGACCTGGCCTTCAGGAGCGCCTTCCTTTTCGGTGATGCGGGGCTGGCCAGCAACACGCAGGTTGGCTTCGTTGGCTGCCACGGCAAAGGCTTCACCCACCTTGTCGTTCAGCACTTCGTACTGCACCGAGTAGCCGTAACGCTGGGCCACCACGTTCATGGGCACCTTGCCGGGACGGAAACCGTCCATCTTGACCGTGCGGGCCAGGCGCTTGAGGCGCGTGTCGACTTCGGACTGGATCAGGGTGACGGGCACGCTCAGCGTAATCTTGCGCTCGAGCTTCTCAAGGGTTTCAACAGTAACGGCCATGGCTATTCCTCTTATGAATGTGGATCGTGCTGGCTGCAGCGCAGCAGCGCCGTGTTCCGCAAAGTCTCACATGGGTGGTGCGCGGGGGGGGACTCGAACCCCCACACCATTGCTGGCGTCAGGACCTAAACCTGGTGCGTCTACCAATTTCGCCACCCGCGCGGTTCTACAACAAACAAACAGGCGGCAACCTCAGCTGCCGCCTGTGTGAAATCGGTCAACCTTCTATTTTACCCTGATGCGGGCAGGGTGGGAATCAAACCCCTCCAAGGACCTCCGGCGCAGGCCTTTTCACACGGAACCACGCGGCATACATCGCGGGCAGCGCCAGCAGCGTCAGCACGGTGGCCACCACCAGTCCGCCCATGATGGCCACAGCCATCGGCCCCCAGAACACGCTGCGTGACAGCGGGATCATGGCCAGCACCGCAGCCGCAGCCGTCAGCACGATAGGACGCAGGCGGCGCACGGCAGATTCGACAATCGCATCCCACGCAGGCACGCCCCGCGCGCGGTCCTGCTCGATCTGGTCGATCAGGATCACAGAATTGCGCTGGATCATGCCCATCAGCGCGATCACGCCGAGCAGCGCCACGAAGCCGAACGGGCGGTTGAGCAGCAGCAGCGCGCCCGAAACACCAGCGATCCCAAGGAACCCGGTGATGTAAACAAGGAACGCACGACTAAAGCTTTGCAACTGCAGCATGAGCAGCGTAAACACAAGGAACAGCATGATGGGAACGCCAGCAACGATGGAGCTGGTTCCCTTGGAGCTTTCCTCCACGGCGCCCGCCACCTCGATGCGATAGCCGCCCTGCCCGGCCTCGCGCCACTTGGCCTCGATGGCGCGCAGACCGGGCAGCAATTGCGCCGTCACGGTGGCCCCCTGCAGCCCCTCAGTCACGTCGCCCTGCACGGTGATGGCGTAGTCGCGGTTCTCGCGCCACATCACACCGGGCTCCCAGGTGAAGACCGGCTTTGCGATCTGCGTGAGCGGGATCGACTTGCCCGAGGCCGTGGGCAGGTAGGCGTTGGCGATGTCGGTGATGGCGTTGCGCTCGTCCAGCGGCTGGCGCAGCAGAATGTCGATGAGCTTGTCACCCTCGCGGTACTGGCCCACCTGCGTACCCGACAGAATGGTCTTGGACGCCTGGGCAATCGACTGGCTGGTGACACCCAGCGCGCGCGCCTTGGCCTGGTCCACTTCCAGGCGCAGCACCTTCACAGACTCGTTCCAGTTGTCGTTCACACCGCGCATGTCCGGGTTCTTGCGCAGCTGGGCTTTCACTTCATCGGCGCGCTCACGCAGCACCAGCGGATCAGGCCCCACCACGCGGAACTGCACGGGGTAAGGCACCGGTGGTCCATTGGGCAGCAGCTTGACGCGACCACGCACCTCCGGGAACTCTTCGGCCAGCAGCGCAGGCAACTTCACGCGCAGGGACTCACGCACCTTCAGATCCTGGGGCAGAACGATGAACTGCGACACGTTGCTCTGTGGAAACACCTGGTCCAGCGGCAAATAGAAACGCGGCACGCCGGAACCGACCCAGGTGCTGACAGAACTGACGCCAGGCTCAGAGAGCAAGCGCTGCTCCACACGTTTGGTCACTTCTTCATTGCCAGCAAATGAGGTGCCCTCGGGGAACCAGATGTCCACCAGAATTTCAGGCCGGCTCGAATCGGGGAAGAACTGCTGCTGCACCTTGCCCATGCCCACAATGCCCAGCGCAAAGGTCAGTACCGTGGCGCCGATGGTGATCCAGCGGTGCAACACACACCAGTCCACCAGGCGGCGGAAAGTGCGGTAAAACGGGCTGTCAAACACTTCGTGTGGATCGTCGGTGATGCCCTTGTTGGCCTGGGCAGCCAGCACATGCGGGGGCACCTTGAGCAGCAGCGTGCCCAGGTACGGCACAAAGTACACCGACACGAACCAGCTGAGCACCAGCGCGATCACGGTGACCGCAAAAATGGCAAAGGTGTATTCGCCCGTAGTGGACTTGGCCAGGCCGATGGGCAAAAAGCCCGCCGCCGTGATCAGCGTGCCCGTCAGCATCGGCATGGCCGTGATCTCATAGGCAAAGGTAGCGGCACGCACCTTGTCGTAGCCCTCTTCAAGCTTGAGCACCATCATTTCGACCGCAATGATCGCGTCATCCACCAGCAGGCCCAGTGCGATGATGAGCGAGCCCAGCGATATCTTGTGCAGGCCGATGCCCCAGTACCACATGGCCAGGAAGGTCACGGCAAGCACCAGCGGAATGGTGATGCCCACCACCAGCCCCGGGCGCGGATCGATGTACCAGCGCTTCCATAGCGGGTTCTTGCCGGGGCGCTTGTGCAGGCCCAGCGCGATGAAGCTCACCGCCAGCACGATGACCACGGCCTCGATCAGCACCTTGACGAATTCATTCACCGAGGTGGCCACCGCCTTGGGCTGGTCTTGCACGTTGACGAGCTTCACCCCCGCTGGCAGCGTGCCGCCGATGCGGTCGGTGGCGGCATGCAGCGCCTTGCCCAGCGCAATGATGTCGCCGCCCTTGGCCATGGAGACGCCCAGCGCAATCACTTCCTGCCCCTGGTGACGCACCTTCACGGTGGCCGGGTCCACATAGCCGCGCTTGACCTCGGCGATATCGCCCAGGCGCAGTTGTGCGCCCGACGGGCCACGGATCGGCATGGCGCGCAGGTCTTCAATGGCGTTGAACTGACCCTGCACCCGCACCTGCACCTGGTCTTGCGGGGTCTGAATAGCTCCGGCGCTCTCCACGGCGTTTTGCTGGCCCAGCTGGGCCAGCACCTGGTTCATGTCCAGGCCCAGTTGCGACAGGCGTTTTTGCGAGATTTCGATGAACAGTTTTTCGTCTTGCACGCCAAACAGCTCAACCTTGGCGACATCGGGCACACGCAGCAGCTGCTGGCGTGCGTCATCGGCAAACTGCTTGAGTTCGGCGTAGCTGAAGCCCTCGGACTCCAGCGCGTAGATCACGCCATACACATCGCCAAAGTCGTCGTTGAAGAACGGGCCCTGGATGCCCTGCGGCAAGGTGTAGCGCATGTCGCCCACCTTCTTGCGCACGCTGTACCAGACGTTGGCCACCTCGCTGGCCTTGGACGAATCCTTGATCTGAAAGATGATCTGCGACTCGCCGGGCTTCGAATAACTGCGGATCTTGTCCGCGTAGGGCACCTCTTGCAGCGTGCGCTCGATCTTGTCAGTGACCTGCTCGGCCACCTGCTGCGCCGTGGCGCCGGGCCAGTAGGTACGCACCACCATGGCACGGAAGGTGAAGGGCGGATCTTCGTCCTGCCCTAGCTGGAAGTAGGCGGCAAAGCCCAGCAGCATCAGCACCACCATCAGGTAGCGCGTGAGGGCGGGATGGTCGAGCGCCCACTTGGAGAGGTTGAACCCCTCTTTGGGTTGTACTTGCGTCATGGCCGGCCTCAGTTGGCTGTGGAAGCTGCGGGTGCCGCTGCTGTGGCAGCAGGCGCGGCAGGCATTGCTACTGGATTGGTAGCTGTCTGCGCTTTACTGGCGGGCGCTGAGGCCGTTTTTGGCTGATAAATCAGCACTTTCTGCCCAGGCGAGAGCACATGCACCCCCGTGGCCACCACCTGCATGCCGGGGGCTAGACCCGCAGCCACCACGGCCTCGTTGCCATCGGCCGTGGCAATCTGCACCACCTGCGACTTCACCGTGCTGCTGGCCGCGTCATACACCCACACCGCCGTGGACTGCCCCTCCTGGCGCAGCGCACTGGTGGGCAGCTTGATAGCCGGAATGCCCGCATGGCTGAGCGCCTTGGGCGTGACATACACGGTGGAGCCCAGGGCAGGCGCATCGGCACCGTCGATGGCCACCTTGACTTGGTAAGTGCGCGTGGCGGCGTCGGCACTGGCGGCCACTTCGCGCACGCGGCCCGTCAGGTTGGCGCCACCGGACCAGCCGCGCACCGCCACTTCTGAGCCTGGGGTGATCAGCCCCACCTTGTCCTCCGGCACCGCAAACACCACATCGCGGGGGCCATCCTGCGCAATGCGCACCACAGGCGTCCCGGCCGACACCACCTGGCCAGGCTCGGCGTCAATGCCAGTGACAACGCCCGCCACGTCGGCCACCAGCGTGGTGTAGGCCGCCTGGTTGCCTTGCGATGACAGCTGCGCGCGGGCCTGGTCCAGCGTGGCCTGGGCGGCTTTCAGCGTCGCGTCGCGGCGCTCCAGCTCGGCGCCGCTGATGAAGTTCTGGTCCTTCAGGGCTTGGTAGCGCTTGTAGTCGGCAGCGGCCAGATCACGCTGCGTGGTGGCCGATGCCAACTGTGCGCGCGCGGCGTCGGTGGCCAGTTGGTAATCCTTGGGGTCCAGCTGGGCCAGCACCTGTCCGGCCCGCACACGCTGGCCCAGTTCGGCTTGGCGCTGCACGATCTTGCCCGCCACGCGGAACCCCAAGCGCGACTCCACGCGCGCCCGCACCTCACCCGAATACTCCAGGCTGGATTGCAGCGCACCCACCCCCACCGTCAGCAACTTGACGGAGCGCACCGGCTCTTCGGGCGGCGCGGGGCGGGAACAGGCGGCCAGCAAAGCAGCGGCGGCCACCATCAGCAAGGTCCGGCAGTGCCGTTGAAAAGGCCGCGAAGCGGAGGATGTGCGCATGGGAAATCCGGTGAATAGAGAAGGGCTACAAGGAGTTGCAGGGGCTGCACGCAAAACGCAGGCATGAATGCCTGCGCTGAAAACGGAACTGCAGTAGCAGTTACCGGCCAGCCTCCTTGTCCCTGATTGAATTGGTTTTTTGATTACTGACTGACCGGTTAGTAATCTATGAGAAGCCCTTGGCATTGTCAAGCGACAATCCAGGGTGTGAACGACCGATCCCCCCCTCCCCAGCCTGAAGTGGCGTCTGCTGCAACTTCCGCGCCACAGCCGCTCCAGACCGCACCACACCATGCGTCTGCCACCCTGGCCGCCCCTGTCACGCACTACGAGAACTTCCCGGTCGCGTCCCTGCTGTGCCCACCGCACCTGCGCCAGCCCATTGCCGCCATCTACGGCTTTGCGCGTACCGCCGACGACATCGCGGATGAGGGCGACGCGCTGGCTGCCGCCCGCCTGGCCGACCTGGCCGCCTACCATGCCGACCTGATGGCCGTCGCCCAAGGCCAGCCGCCCTCGCCCCGCTGGGCCAGCGTGTTCTTGCCGCTGCAAGCGGTGCTGCATAGCCACCAGCTGCCCATACCACTGCTGGAAGACCTGCTCAGCGCCTTTGCCCAGGATGTTGAAAAAACCCGTGATACCGAGGGCTATGCCGACCGCGCCGAGCTGCTGGACTACTGCCGCCGCTCCGCCAACCCCGTGGGCCGGCTGCTGCTGCACCTGTACGGCGTAACAGACGCCCAGGCGCTGCAAGAAAGCGATGCCATCTGCACCGCGCTGCAGCTCATCAACTTCTGGCAGGACCTCTCCGTGGACATCCCCCGAGGGCGCCACTACCTGCCCCGCGCCGACTGCGCCGTTCATGGCGCCTGTCAGGCCGAACTGCTGGCACTCAGAAGTACCCCCGAGAACGTGCGCCTCATCACCGATTGCGCCCGCTGGGCCCGCGCCAGCATGCAAATAGGCGCCCCCTTGGTGCACCGCCTGCCCGGCCGCGCCGGGTGGGAGCTGCGCCTGGTGGTGCAAGGCGGCCTGCGCATTCTGGACAAGGTGGACGCCCTCAAAGGCGGCAGCCTGCACACCCGTCCACGCCTGCATGCGTGGGATTGGTGCGTGATGCTGGGCCGCGCGCTGGTGATGTAAGAAAGATTCATGGGCCACAAGGCGCGCTGACATCGGCATGCTTCTTGGCCAAAATTACAAGCCAAATTGGCTCCTAGCGCTTATCTATCAATCGCTGGCAGCTATCAATTCAGGAACGCTTTCCCTGCTGGGCGCTGCACGCTGATGAGGGGCAATCCCGCAAGGCAGGGATAGCGAGCATCCGGCTGCTGCAGCGCGCGGTTAGCCTCGCGGCCACCAACCGCCCCGTGCGGCCCCATCACGCAACCCAAGCCCGCGCCACAAGCGCTGCGGCCCCGGGCCCTTCCGGTACGCACCCACCATGTCCGTCAGCGTTTTCGACCTCTTCAAGATTGGCGTCGGCCCGTCCAGCTCCCACACCGTGGGCCCCATGATCGCGGCGCGGCAGTTTGCCTGCCATGTGCGTGACACGGTGGGCCTAGCCGCCGTGCACCACGTCACCATAGAACTGTTCGGTTCGCTGTCGGCCACCGGCGTGGGCCACGGCACCGACAAGGCCGTGCTGCTGGGCCTGGCCGGGCACGAGCCCGACCACATCGACCCGGACCAGATCCAGCCTGCCATTGCCGACATCCGCATCCGGCAAACGCTGGAGCTGCTGGGCGAGCATATGGTGCCGTTTGTCGAAAAAGAGCACCTGCTGTTTCGCCGCAAAAGCCTGCCGCTGCACCCCAACGGCATGGCGTTTCACGCGTTCGACGCGCAGGGCAACGAGATTGCGGCGCGTGAGTACTACTCGGTGGGTGGCGGTTTTGTGATCGACGCGGCGGGCGAGCGTGTACTCAACAGCGCCGCCACCGCTGGGCCCGATGCGGCCGGCCATGCCCAAGGCCTGCCCCACCCTTTCCGCACGGGGGCCGAGCTGCTGGCCCAGTGCCAGGCCACCGGCCTCACCCCCGCCCAGCTCATGGCGGCCAATGAGCAACACTGGCGCAGCGCTTCCGAGGTGCGCCGCCAGCTCATGGCCATCTGGAAGACCATGGCCGGTGCCGTGCAGCGCGGCTGCGCCAGCACCGGCACCCTGCCCGGCCCCATGCATGTGCGCCGCCGCGCGGCCGAGCTGCACCACAAGCTCAGCACGCAGCCCGAGGCCGCGCTGCGCGACCCGCTCTCGATGCTGGACTGGGTGAACCTCTACGCTATGGCCGTCAACGAAGAAAACGCCGCCGGCGGCCGCGTGGTGACGGCGCCCACCAATGGGGCTGCAGGCGTGATCCCCGCCGTACTGCATTACTACGTCAACTTCCTGCAAGGCCCCATCCCGGCCAACGACGACGGCATTGCCACCTTTTTGCTCACGGCAGGCGCCATCGGCATCATCTACAAGGAAAACGCATCGCTCTCGGGAGCCGAAGTGGGCTGCCAGGGCGAAGTGGGTGTGGCCTGCTCCATGGCAGCAGGCGCGCTGGCTGCGGTGATGGGTGGCACCCCCGAGCAGATAGAGAACGCCGCCGAGATCGGCATGGAGCACAACCTGGGCATGACCTGCGACCCCGTGGGCGGCCTGGTGCAGATCCCCTGCATCGAACGCAACGCCATGGGCGCCATCAAGGCCATCAATGCCGCCCGCATGGCGCTGCGTGGCGACGGCCAGCATGTGGTCTCGCTCGACAAGGTCATCAAGACCATGATGCAGACCGGCGCGGACATGAAGGTCAAATACAAGGAGACATCGCGTGGCGGGCTGGCGGTGAATGTTGTGGAATGCTGACAAACCTGTCGCCAATGTGACACAACAACAGATGCCGCAGCACAATGCGCGGCGTGCAGCCTCGCGCGCTTCCTGCGACGCCTGGCATGCATGGTCCCGTCACCTTTTCCGTTTCCTATGCACCTCTTCTCTGCGCTGCGAGCCCTGCTACTGATCCTTCCCCTGTCCTGGATGTCCCCTGGCGCCTGGGCGCAAGACACCCTGACCCACATTGCCAAGACCGGCGAATTGCGACTGGGGCACCGCGAGGCATCCCACCCCTTCTCCTACAAAGACCCAGCCACTGGACAAGTGCGTGGCTACAGCGTTGATATCTGCACCAAGATTTACGAGGAGCTCAAGAAGGAACTCAAGCGCCCCGACCTGCGCCTGACCTATGTACTCGTAGACGGCAAGAACCGCCTTGCGGACCTGAAAAACAACGTAGTGGACCTGGAATGCGGCACGACCACCAACACCCTGGAGCGCCAGAAGGAAGTCGCCTTCAGCCACCACATCTTCATCGCCACCACTGCGTTCCTCGTGCGCAAGGACTCGGGCATCAAGACGGTGGACGATCTGAACGGCAAACGCATTGCCGTCGAACGGAAAACCACCAATGACGGCCTGCTGGCCACGAACGAACGCACCTACCACCGCAAATTCATCTACGTGCCGGTAGACAGCACCGCACAGGGATTGGATGCACTCACGCGCAGGGAGGCAGATGCGGTTTTTGCAGACGATGCAGGCCTGTGGAGCCCCATGACCCGGCTGGGCAAGGCCATGGGGGACTACCAGTTTCTGGAAAAGCGCCTTTCGGTAGAGCCCTACAGCATTGGCCTGCGCAGGCAAGACCCTCGTTTCAAGGAGCTGGTAGACCAAGTCACCCGCCGCCTGATCCAGACCGGGGAGATGGCGGCTCTCTACAAAAAGTGGTTCCACTCGGACCAAGGCACGCTCCCCATGAGCGTCTTCATGCGCGAAGCGCTCAAGCGGCCCAGCGACGTGGGCGTGGAACAGATCGCCTTTTGATGCCCTTCGGCCTGCCGCAGAACAGGCAGGCCAAACTGGGGAACTGCGGCCTCCACCAGCTGCCAGGTTGCATTCGCGGGCCATGTCCGCCATGGGACAATCGCGCCCCATGACCCCACAGCAATACGTACAGCAAAAAGCCGTGGCCTCGGGCAGCAGCTTCTACTACGCCTTCCTGTTCCTGCCGGCCCCGCGCCGCGCCGCGATCACGGCGTTTTATGCCTTCTGCCGCGAAGTGGACGATGTGGTGGACGAAGTCTCCGACCCTGGCGTGGCGCGCACCAAGCTCGCCTGGTGGCAGGCCGAGGTGGCCAAGGCCTATGCGGGCCAGCCCACCCACCCTGTGATGCTGGCACTGATGCCACTGGCGGCCGACTATGGCATTGAACAACGCCACCTGCAGGCCGTGATCGACGGCTGCCAGATGGACCTGGAGCAGACCCGCTACCTCGACTTTGCGGGCCTCAAGGGCTACTGCCACCTGGTGGCGGGCATCGTGGGCGAAGTCGCCGCACGCATCTTCGGCCAGACCGACCCGCGCACCACCGACTACGCCCACACGCTGGGCTTGGCCTTTCAGCTCACCAACATCATCCGTGACGTGGGCGAAGATGCCATGCTGGGCCGCATCTACCTGCCGGTGAGCGAGCTGCAGCAATTTGACGTGAAGGCGCACGAGATCCTGAAGCGCCAGTATTCCGACCGCTTCACCGCGCTGATGCGTTTTCAGGCCGAGCGCGCGCACCGCCTGTACGACGAGGCCTTCGCCCTGCTGCCCGATGCCGACCGCCGCGCCCAGAAGCCCGGCCTGATGATGGCCAACATCTACCGCACCCTGCTGCGCGAGATCGAGCACGAGAACTTCCAGGTGCTGCACCAGCGCATCCGACTCACGCCCTTGCGCAAGTTCTGGCTGGCGTGGAAGGTGCAGGCGCTCGGCCGGATGTCGTAGCCGTGGGCCCGCGTCCATGAAGGTCGCCGCGAACGTGGCAGTGGTGGGCGCAGGCTGGGCGGGCATGGCCGCCGCCATTGCCCATGTGCAGGCAGGGCGCCAGGTCACCGTGTTCGAGGCCGCGCGCACCGTGGGCGGCCGGGCGCGCGCCGTGCCGGGAGCGCTGCCCGATGGCACGCCCGCCACGCTCGACAACGGCCAGCACATCCTGATCGGCGCCTACGCCGAAAGCCTGCGCCTGATGCGGCTGGTGGGCGTGGACATCGATACCGCCCTGCTGCGCCTGCCACTCACGCTGCAATTCCCTGATGGCCAGGGCCTGCAACTGCCCGACCTGCCCCCACCCCTCGATGCGCTGCTGGGCATTGCCCGCGCCAAGGGCTGGGGCTGGCGCGACAAGCTAGCACTGCTGCGCACAGCCACGGCCTGGCAGCTGCGCGGCTTTCGCTGCGCGCCCGCCACATCGGTGGCCGCGCTGTGCGCGCCGCTCACGCCCCGGCTCATGACCGAGTTCATCGACCCGCTGTGTGTGTCGGCCCTCAACACCCCTGCCAACCAGGCCAGCGGCCAGGTGTTTCTGCGCGTGCTGCAGGACAGCCTGTTCAGCGGGCGCGGCGGCTCCAACCTATTGCTGCCACGTGCGGACTTAGGCGCCCTCTTTCCCGAAGCCGCTGCCCGCTGGCTGCAGCAGCTAGGCGGCCAGGTCCTCACCGGCCAGCGCATTCAGCGCCTGCAGCCGTTGCCCGGCGGGCGTTGGCAGCCGGTCGTGGCCGCCAACGGCACCGAAGAACCCGGAGCGTTCGACCACGTCACCCTGGCCTGCCCGTCCTGGGAGGCCAGCCGCCTGGTCGAAGGCCTGGCAGGCACGGCGGGCCTAGCGGGTGCAGCCCGCTGGAGCGCCACCACCAGCGCCCTGCGGTTCGAGGCCATCACCACCGTCTATGCCCATGCCCCAGGCGCCCACCTGCCCCAGCCCATACTGGCACTGCACAACACCGCTGCCCAACCGGCGCAGTTTGTGTTCGACCGGGGCCAGCTCGACGGCCAGCACGGGCTGCTGGCCTTTGTGGTGAGCGCCAGTGATGGGGACCGGGCCTTGATCGAGCAGCAGGTGCTGCAGCAGGCCGCCGCCCAGCTGGGCCTTCCCGGCCTGCAGCCCGTGCAGACCGTGGTGGAGAAACGCGCCACCTTTGCCTGCACCCCTGGCCTGCAGCGGCCCGGCATGCAGGTGCTGCCGGGGCTGACGGCCTGCGGCGACTATGTGGACGGCCCCTACCCCGCCACGCTGGAAGGGGCCGTGCTCAGCGGCACGGCAGTAGCGGCACTGGCGTAATCCTCGCTCTGTCGGTGCGGGGTGCCTCGGGTAAACCCCAGGCCGACTGACAGCATTCCGAAAGCACGCTCCGCACACCATACGCCGGGCAACGCCATAACGGCTTTCACGGAGACACCCATGCTGTTCGATAACGACACCACCCCCGCCTTCCACCCCACCCGCCGCCACCTGCTGGGCGCAGGCAGCGCCCTGGCCCTGGGCGGCCTGCTGCCCACCACCGCGTCGGCCCAGGCCGCGTGGCCTTCCAAGTCCGTGCGTTTTGTGGTGCCCTTTGCACCGGGCGGCAGCTCCGAAATCGTGGCGCGCTCCACGGCGGCCGAGCTGAGCAAGACCCTGGGCCAGAGCGTGTTTGTGGACAACAAACCCGGCGCCGCAGGCAACATCGCCATGCAGGAAGTCGCCCGCGCCGAAGACCAGCACACCCTCATCCTGGGCCACATCGGCACGCTGGCCGTCAACCCCTACATCTTCGACAAACTGCCCTACGACGCCAACAAGGACTTCAAGCCCGTGAGCCTGTTGGCCAAGGTGCCCAGCCTGTACGTGGTGCACCCCGACGTGCCTGCCAAGAACCTCAAGGAGTTCATCGCCTACGCCAAGAAGAACCCGGGCAAGCTCAGCTACGGCTCGGCAGGCAACGGCAGCGCGGGCCACCTGGCGTTTGAATACCTCAAGATGACCGCCGAGATCTTCATGCTGCACGTGCCCTACCGGGGCACCGGCCCCATGATGACCGACCTGCTCTCGGGCCGGCTTGATGCCGCGTCGGTGGGCGCAGCGGCCCTGCTGCCGTTCATCAAGTCCGGCAAGGTGCGCTGCATCGCCACCGGCTCCACGCAGCGCCTGCCGCAGCTGCCCGACGTGGCCACCGTGGCCGAACAGGGCTTCCCCGGCTTCGAGATGACGCAGTGGTACGGCATGCTGGCCCCCGCGAGCCTGCCCAAGGAACACCTGGACAAGCTGGCAGCCGAAACCATGAAGGCCGTGAAGGCACCCGAAGCCCTCAAGCGCCTGAACGGCGACGCCGCCGAAGCCATCGGCGGTACGCCCGCGCAGTTTGCGCAGTTCATTGCGGCGGAGCAGGCGCGCTGGCAGAAAGTCATCAAGCGCGCGCAGATCAAGCCGGACTAGGAAGCCCCCCTGAGCCGCTTCGTGTCTTCCCGCGAGGGGGACGCCACCGGTGGCCGGGCAAAGCCCGCTCCACGGTGGCACTGGCTTTGGGGGCGCGCCAGTTTCAACAGCCTGCTGGCGGGCCGGGCCACGGCACAACGGCATTAGCATCCACCCATGCGCATCCTCCTGGCCGAAGACGACCACAACCTGGGCACCTGGCTCAGCCGCGCGCTGGAGCATGCGGGCATCCAGGTGGAATGGGTGAACGACGGGCGCCTGGCCGACCGTGCGCTGCAGCAGCACGACAACTACGATGCGCTGGTGCTGGACCTGGGCCTGCCCGGGCTGGACGGCCAGGCCGTGCTGCAGCGCCTGCGCGACCGCGACCAGCGGCTGCCCGCGCTGATCCTCACGGCCCGCGATTCGCTGGACGAGCGCGTGCGCTCGCTCAATGCGGGGGCTGACGACTTTCTGGCCAAACCTTTCGAGCTGGCCGAGCTGGAGGCCCGCCTGCATGCTCTGGTGCGCCGCGCACGCGGCAACGAGCACCCGCGTCTGGCCTGTGGCGCGCTGGTGTACGACAACCCGCGCAAGCAGTTCACGCTGCACGGCGAGCCCCTGGCCCTGTCGCCGCGCGAGCATGCCGTGCTGCGCGTGCTGGTGCAGCGCAGCGGCGAGCCGTTTTCCAAGCAGCAGATCCTGGACCGCGTGTTCTCTGACGACGAAGACGTGCACCCCGAAGCCGTGGAAGTGTTCGTGCACCGCCTGCGCAAGCGGCTCGATGGCAGCGGTGTGCGCATCACCACCCTGCGCGGCCTGGGCTATGCGCTCGAAGCAAATGATGTGGCTCCCCCCTGAGACGCTGCGCGTCTTCCCCCCTGAGGGGGGACGCCACCCGTGGCCTGGCAAAGCCAGTTCCACGGTGGCACTGGCGTGGGCCACGCGCATGTTCAGGACCGCTCCCTGTTCTTTGCGGCGGAGTCCGCTGCCATGTCTTTGATACAACGCCTGCGCCGCGCCAGCCTGTGGCGACTGCTGGCCCTGCTGCTGCTGCCGCTGCTGGCCGTGGTGACGGGCGTGGAGCTGTGGATGACGCGGCACGACGCGCTGGAGGCGGCCAACGCGGCCTACGACCGCTCGCTGCTCGGGGCGCTCAAATCCATCGACGCCAACATCTCCACCGCCTCGGGCGGCCTGTCGGCCGAGCTGCCTTACAGCATGCTCGAATTTTTTGAACTCACGGCCAGCGGCAATGTGTACTTCCGCGTGGCGTCTTCCGACGGGCTGGTGGAGCTGGGCAACGCCGACCTGCCCCTGCCGCCCGGCCCGCTCACGCCCGGCGTGCCCCGCTTCTACGACGCCACCTACTTTGGCGAATCCGTCCGGCTGGCCGCCTACCGCCGTGCGGTGGACGGCGCCGCGCCCGGAGCCGATGCCAGCAGCGTGCTGGTGCAGGTGGCTGAAAGCACCCGCTCGCGGCAGGAGTTCACCCGCCGCTTCGTTCGTCGGGCCGCGCTGCGCGACGCGCTGGTGCTGGCGCTCATGGTGCTGGGCACGGCTGCCACACTGGCCGTGGCGCTGCGCCCGCTGGCGCGCCTGGCGCGCGAGGTGCAGGCGCGCAGCCCCGACGACATGACCCCCATGGCCGACAGCGACCTGCCCGCCGACATCCGCCCCCTGGTGGCCGCCGCCAACCAGCAGATGGCGCGCACGCAAGACCTGGTGGCCCAGCAGCGGCAGTTTCTGGACGATGCCTCGCACCAGCTGCGCACCCACCTCACCACGCTGCAGATGCAGATCGACTACGCCCGGCGCGAGGCCGACGCCACCCAGGTTCAGCACACCCTGGAAGCCATCGGCGGCGAAGTCGCACGCGCCACGCGCAGCACCCAGCAGCTGCTGGCCCTGGGCCGCAGCGACACAGCGGCAGTAGAGCTGGCCCCGTTCGACCTGGCCGCGCTTCTGCGCGCCGTGGCGCTGGAGCTGCTGCCCCGCGCCCGCGCCCGGCAGATCGACTTTGGCATCCATACACCCACGCCCGAGTTCATGGCCGTGGGCGACAGCGGCTTGCTGCGCGAGGCGCTTGCCAACCTGGCGGCCAACGCGATTGCCTACACACCTGAACACGGCACGGTCACCGTGTCAGCCGCAGGCGATGACCTCGGCTGGAGCCTTAGCGTGGAAGACAACGGCCCCGGCCTGCCCGCCAGCGAACGCGATGCACTGGGCCAGCGCTACCGGCGTGGCTCGCAGGCGGCGGCAGGCGGCTCAGGCCTGGGGCTGGCAATCGCGCGCTCCATCGCCGAACGGCACCGGGGCGGCCTGCGACTCGAAGAACGCGCGGGTGGGCCCGGCCTGCTGGCCATCCTGTGGTGGCCCCGGGGCTGAAAACCCCCATCCCGCAGCACCCCAGATTCCGCCAGAATTCGCCCCGCATGCCGTCCGCACCACTCCCCCTCCCCACCCTGCCCCGCCGCCGCGCCCTGCAGTGGCTGGCAGCACTGGCGGGCACTTCAGGCGCTGCGCACGGGCCTGCTGCGTGGGCGGCCGACGCATCGCAGGAGCCCGCCGAATGCATCGCCCCCTCCCGCCCCGGCGGCGGGTTCGACCTGACCTGCGGCCTGGCCACGCAGTCCGTGCAAGCCGTGCGCCCCGCACGCCCACCGATGCACACACGCTATCTGCCCGGGGGCATCGGTGCCATGGCGTTTGACCAGGTTGCCACCGGACGGCTGGGCGGGCCAGGCACGCTGGTGGCGTTCTCCAGCGGCTCGCTGCTCAACATCGCACAGGGCCGCTTCGGCCCGCACCCGGTGAGCGCCGTGCGCTGGATCGCCACGCTGGGCACCGACTACGGCGTGGTGGCCGTGCACCGCGATTCGCCCCACCAGCGCCTGCAAGACGTGGTGGCCGCGCTGCGCAAGGACCCGGCCCGCGTGGTGTTTGGCGCGGGCGGCACCCTGGGGAGCCAGGACTGGATAAAAGCCGCCCTGCTGACCCGCGCTGCCGGGCAGGACCCCAAGCGCATGCGCTTTGTGTCATTCGAAGGCGGCGGCGAGGCGCTCAAGGCCCTGCGCGGCGGCCACATCGGTGTCTTCACCGGCGATGCGGCCGAGGCCCGGCAGGCCCTGGAAAAAGGCGCACCCCTGCGCTTTCTGGCCGTGCTGGCCCAGGCCCGCCTGCCCGGCGCCCTGGCCGACCTGCCCACGGCGCGCGAACAGGGCGTGGACCTTGTCTGGCCCACGGTGCGCGGCCTGTACATGGCCGCCACCGCCCCCGATGCCGCCGTGCGTGCCTGGGTCATGGCTTTCGCCGATGCGCTGGCCGCACCCGGTTATGCCGCGCTGTGCAGCCAGTACGGCCTGTACCCGTTTGCGCGCACCGGCGCGGCGCTGGATGAGTTCGTGCAACGCAGTCTGGCCGACTACCGCCAGCTGGCGCAGGAGCTGGGCCTGCGGTCCTGGCCCCGCTGAGGCGGCTGCTGCAGAGCCCGTACGGAGGTCTCAGAGGACCTCTGGCCCGCTCACTTCTCCAGCCACCACTGGATCACCACCTTGGCCAGGAACCCCAGAAACCCCACGCCCAGGCCCAAAAACAGCACAAAAGTGCCAAACCGCCCGGCCTTGGACTCCCATGCCAGCTGGCCGATGATGAACAGCATGTAGACGATGAACGCCCCCACGCCGTAGGTGAGGAAGAAGCCCGAGATCTGCGCCTCGGTGAAGCCAAAAATCACGATGCCCCTCCAGGCGTGCGCGCTGTTGCAGCGGGTGCAGCCAGGTCGCGCTCGGGCAGGCTGGATGCATCCACCAGGTCGCGGTAGGCGTGCCAGCTGGCGTGGCCCAGCATGGGCATCACGGCGATCAGGCCCAGCAGCAGCGAGCCCAGGCCCAGCAAGGTAAAGCCCAGGATGATCGCCGCCCAGAACGCCATGGGCAGCGGGTTGACCACCACGGCCTGCCAGCTGGTCAGCACCGCCTGCAGCAGCGTGGCGCGGCGATCCAGCAGCAGCGGCATGGCCACCACACTGGACGCAAAAATCGGCGCGGCCATCAGGCTGCCCAGGGCCAGCCAGATTTCAAACAACCAGCCATCGCGCGCCATAACCACGTGGCGCAGAAAGTCGAGCGGCGTTTCGATGGGCACCGGCGCCAGCAGCGTGATGAGCGCCGCCGATGTCATGACCCAGCCCGAAGCCGCCAGCGCCAGCAGGGCGCCAAACTGCACCATGCACCAGTAGTCGTTGCCCCATTTGTTCACATGGCTGTTCTGCCAGTTGAACCATGTCTTCAGCACCACGCCCAGGTTGGCGCTTTCGCGGCGCTCCAGCGCGCGGCTCAGCGCATACAGGCTGGTGGCCAGCACCGGCGCCACCACCAGAAAGCCCGACAGCGCCCCCGCCAGCAGCCAGAAGCGGTGGTGCCCCACCGCAAAGATGGCCGCCCCGAACAGCGTGAGCGCCAGCCCATGCGCAAAGCTGATCCAGCCCGCGCGCGCCATGTCGCGCCAGGCCAGCACCAGCCAGGCCATGGGTTGCATGAGGCCGATGGTGCGGATGGCGGGCAATGGCGGGGGATTACGGGGCATGTTGGGAGGGGTCGCTCAGCGACGGGTGAGTGTGACTTCATCGGGCAGCGGCTTCAACCACCGCACGCCCAAACCTTGACCTGAGGCAAGAAATCGAACCGAGGGAAGCCCGTCAGGCCAACAGCCTGCACAGCGCAGTGAGGCTGTCCACCGTGGCATGCGGCGGTGTGTCGTCGTGCGGCCAGGGGTGGTTGGCGCTGTTGATCCACACGGCCTGCATGCCCGCGTTCAGCGCGCCCTGCGCATCCAGCGTGGCGTCGTCGCCCACGTGCAGCACCTCGTGGGGTAGCACATCGACGGCCGTGGCGGCAGCGTGAAAAATGCGCGCATCGGGCTTGGCCACGCCAAACTCCGACGCGCTGATGCTGTGGCGAAAGTAGTGGCCGATGCCGATGCGGTGCACATCGGCATTGCCGTTGGACACCGCCACCACCGGGTAACGCGCCGACAAGAAGGCCAGCGTGTCGTGCGCGTCGTCAAACAGCTCCACGCGCATGCGCTCGGCAAAGAACAGGTCAAACGCCGGTTCGGCCAGCGCAGGCTCGTCGCCCGCCTGGGTCAGCGCCAGGCGGATGGACTCGCGCCGCAGCGCGCTCAGGTCGTGCAGCAGGTCGGGTCGCAGCGCCACCATCTGGTTGCGGATGGCGCGCAGCGATTCGGTGCTGGAGAACAAGGTTGCCGTGGCGGGCGCATGGTGCGTGAGCCAGTCCAGCAGCACGTTTTCAGCCCGCGTGATGGTGGGCCAGATGGGCCAGAGCGTGTCATCCAGGTCGATGGAGATGGCGCGGATGCGGGAGGTGTCCAGCTGCAGCGCGGTGGGCTGGGCAGCGGGCAGTTCAGCGGGGGAATCGGGCATGGTCTGCAGAGAATACTCCACGGTCACCGAAGGGCCGGTCCGTTTGCCACAATCGGGGCATGCGCTCACCCTTCCACACCGAACCCCCTTACACCCACGGCCAGGCCGAACGCACTGGAGTGCTGCTGTGCAACCTGGGCACGCCAGACGAACCCACGGCCCCGGCCGTGCGCCGCTATCTGGCGCAGTTCCTGGGTGACCACCGCGTGGTGGAGATCCCCAAACTCGTGTGGCTACCCATCCTGCACGGCATCATCCTGCGCACGCGCCCGGCCAAGTCGGCCGCCAAATACGCCAGCATCTGGACGCCCGAGGGCTCGCCCCTGGCGCACTGGACGGCCAAGCAGGCCACGCTGCTGCGCGGCTGGCTGGGCGAGGCGGGCCACGCGGTGCTGGTGCGCCATGCCATGCGCTATGGCAACCCGTCCATCGCCAGCCAGCTTGATGCGCTCAAGGCCGAAGGCGCCACACGCATCCTCATCCTGCCGCTGTATCCGCAGTACTCGGCCACCACCACGGCCAGCGTGTTCGACGCCGTCTACACCTGGGCCGCCGCCACCCGCAACGTGCCCGAGCTGCGGTTTGTGAACCGGTACCACGACGCCCCCGGCTACATCGACGCGCTGGCCCGCACCATCGAATCGCACTGGAAGACCCACGGCCAACCCGACCAGCTGGTGATGAGCTTTCACGGCGTGCCCGAACGTACGCTGCACCTGGGCGACCCCTACCACTGCGAGTCGCGAAAGACCGGCCGCCTGCTGGCCGAGCGCCTGGGCCTGCGCGAAGACCGCTACCGCATCACCTTCCAGTCGCGCTTTGGCAAGGCCAAGTGGCTGGAACCCTACACCCAGCCCACCATCGAGGCCCTGGGCAAGGCGGGCACACGCCGGGTGGACGTGGTGTGCCCCGGCTTCACCAGCGACTGCCTGGAGACGCTGGAAGAAATCAACATGGAAGTGCGCGAGGCGTTCCTGCACGCAGGCGGGCAGGAGTTTCACTACATCCCCTGCCTGAACGACAACAGCCACTGGATCACGGCGCTGAGCCGCGTGGCGCAACAGCACCTGGCGGGCTGGCCCACCGAGGTGCCCACCGCTGCGGCGCTGGCCGATGCGCGCAGCCATGCGCTGGCCGGTGGGGCACCCAAAGGCGTGTGCCCCGTGGCGCACTGACTGCTGATTACTACTATTTTTATAGCTATTTACGCTTATCCATCAAGCGCTAGCAGCCAATTTGACCCATATTCTGAGATGGCAGACACACTTTGGTGACCTGCCCCTCCCCCAACACCTGTACTGATGCCCGCTTCTGCCCTCGCCCCCCACCAGCTGCGGCTGACGATTGACCCCGCCACGCTGGGCTTTGCCAGCACGGCCGAGCTGCAAGACCTGCCCCTGCCCTGGATCGGCCAGGAGCGCGCCCAGGCCGCCGCACAGTTTGGCCTGGGGCTGCACCAGCCTGACTACCACCTGTTCGTGCTGGGCGAAGTGGGCAGCGGGCGCGCATCGCTGCTGCGCCAGGCCATGCAGACTGCTGCGGCAGAACGCGCCGTGCCGCCCGACCTGTGCTACCTGCACAACTTCGACACGCCCGACCGCCCCCGCGCCCTGCGCCTGCCGGCGGGCCAGGGCCGCCAACTGCGCCAAGGCATGGCCGACATGGCCAAGAACCTGCAGGCCGACATCCCCAAACGCCTGGCCGCCGCCGACTTCAAGGCCGAGGCGGAGCGCATCGAGAAAACTTGGCAGGCGCAAGAAGGCGAAGCCTTTGCCGTGCTCGACGCGTTTGCCGAGGCGCGCCAGTTCCGCCTGACCCGCGAGGGCGGGCAAATGGTGTTCACCCTCACCGGCCCCAAAGGCCAGGCGCTGACCGAAGCCGAGGCCCGCGCCCTGCCGCGCGAGCGCCGCGCAGAGATCGACGCCGCCGAACAAGAACTGCGGACCGAGATCGCCCGTTTTCTGGAAGCCGTCCGCCCGCTGGAGCGCACCCGCGACGACGCCCTAGCCGCCCTGCGCCGCCAGACCATCAAGCCCCTGGTTGAACACGCCCTGCACGACATTCGCCAGGGCCTGCGCAAGCAGATCAAGGACACCGTCAAGCTCACCCACTGGCTCGACCAGGTGGAGCAGGCTGTGCTGGGCGACATCGACCTGTTCGAGCCCCTCGATGCCGAACGAGGTGGTGACCAGAGCGCCGATGCCGAAGACGACCGCAAGGACGCGCTCGACGACCTGCTGGCCCGCTGCCAGGTGAACCTGGTGGTGGACAACCACGGCCGCACCGCCGCGCCCGTGGTGGTGGAAGACAACCCCACCCAGCGCACGCTGTTTGGCAGCATCGAACATGGCTCGGACGCCGACACCGTGCAGGCCGACCACACCAGCATCCACGCGGGCAGCCTGCTCAAGGCGCATGGCGGCTTCATCCTGCTGCACCTGCACGACCTGGCCGCCGAAGAAGGCCTGTGGCAGCGCCTGCGCCGCTTTTTGCGCTGCGGCCGCCTGCAGATCGAGGAAGGCGGCGGCGGCCCGGGCCACGGCCCCGGCGGCGCCGTGGCGCTGCAGCCCGAGCCGGTGGATGTGGACGTGAAGATCGTGCTGATCGGATCGGTGGACGAGTACTACGCCCTGCAGGACGCCGACCCCGACGCCGCGCGCCGCTTCCGCGTGAAGGTGGATTTTTCAGACCACTTTGCCGCCACCCCCGCCACCCACCACGCCACCGCCATCCTGGTGGCCCAAGTCTGCAAAAAGCGCGGCCTGCCCCACTTCGGCCCCGACGCCGTGGCCCTGGTGCTGGAGCAGACCCACCGCGAGGCCGACGACCAGCGCCGCCAGAGCGCACGCTTTGCGCACACCGAAGCGCTGGCCATTGAAAGCGCCTCGCTGTGCAAGGCGCGCGGCGGCCCCCTGGTGCAAGCCGCCGACGTGCAGGCCGCCCTGGCCGCCCGCACCCAGCGCCACAACCAGCCCGAAGAAGAGCTGCACGACTCCATCACCGAGGGCGAGCGCCTGATCTCGCTGGCAGGCTCCATCACCGGCCAGATCAACGCCATGACGCAGATCGACCTGGGCGACTACCGCTTCGGCTTCCCCGTCCGCATCACCGCGCGCACCTTTGCCGGGCAAGAGGGCCTGCTCAACATCGAGCGCGAGGTCGATATGTCCGGCCCCATCCACGACAAGGGCATGCTGATATTGCACAGCTACCTCACCGCGCTGTTCAGCCACGTGGCCCCACTGGCGCTGAACGCGTCCATCGTGTTCGAGCAGGAATACAGCGGCGTGGAAGGAGACTCGGCCTCGTGCGCCGAGCTGTACGCGCTGCTGTCCAGCCTGTCTGGCCTGCCCCTGCGCCAGGGCATCGCGGTGACGGGCGCATTGAACCAGCACGGCGAAGTGCTGCCCGTGGGCGGCATCAACGAAAAGATCGAAGGCTGGTTCCGCGCCTGCAGCACCGCAGGGCTGGACGGCACCCATGGCGTGCTGATCCCCGCCCGCAACCAGCGCCACCTGATGCTGGACCGCACCGTGCTGGACGCGGTGGAGCGCGGGCTGTTCCATGTCTACACCATGGGGCACGTGAGCGAAGGGATTGCGCTGCTGACGGGCGAGGCGTCGGGAATGAGCCCGGCGGAGCTGCTGCAGGCGCAGGCCGACGAACTGGCCGGAGACGCGGCTACGGTGGAGGACACGGTGATGCAGCGGGCGGAGGTGACGCTGCGGGCGTATCGGCGGGCTTGTCAGGTGGCGGGGGGGGCGCGAAGGGGGCGTGGGATGCGAGCGAGGTAGATCGATCCGTTCTACATGAAGTGCACTCAGTCTTCCGCGATGGGCGTATCGGAAGCTGCCTCCTCGGCTAGTTCGTCCAGCACGGCGAACACACCCGCTAAGTCGTCGCGATAGAAAGCCGTGTAGCGAGGCATGAATACACATCGTCCGCTGTCTTGGAGTCCAAGCCCCCGGATGTGATCGCGATGCTGCTGCCAGTACATACCCATCGCTTTCGGATCGAGCCCACCTGGTAACTCCGTCTTAGTCGCGATAAAGCCGTCCTCATCTCGACCTGTTTGGAACGGGCTACTCAAATGAGCCAGGCAGTGGTCGAGGAATCTAAACACATTGTCCTCATCAACCTTCGGATTGAAGCAAAAGTCGAAGACGTACTCGTTCATCAGCTTCGATATCCCACTACGATCCTCAGTCCCAACTTCATCGTAGTAACCACAGCCGACACCCACGCCATTTGGGGCGAGCGATTTGCTGAGCTGATAAATCACGAACGAGCCTGCGAAGAAGCGTGCCGACGCGACTTTACCCGCGATTGTTTCGTCGCCATGCTGCGATCCGGGGTCCTGCGAAGCCTGGGCATGAAGATGCACAAAAGCCTGCCCCAGGAGCGCGTCAACGGGTACTTCAGATGCTTCGGCAATAAAGTTCCGTCGAGCGTCAATGTAAGAACGCTTGAAAAGCGCAAAAACCCGCTGGGAGAGCTTCCTCATCCCCATCAACGCTAGTTCGCTGACCAACCCAGTCGTCGGAGCTGACATGTCCTGGTCAGCGATGAGTGCTCTGTACAAGTTGTACAGCTGTCCACCGCGATCCTCCGAGCACTGCAACCTGAACAACATGAGGTCGTTCCAACCAAGCACGCCGCGGTCGGTACTGACAAGCCGCTCCAACAGGCCTCTACCAACGAATGCTTGTTCGCCAAATATCCGCCATGCAATCTCTACGACGTTTTCTGAACTGTTAGTCCGTCGTTGCCCATTGGTTCGCCCCCACCCTACGCTATCCAGTAGACGCGCCAACGAGTAAATTGACCTCGGCCGCAAGCCACGATCATCGTTGTCGAACGACGAGTAGCGAGGCAGGAAGTCAACAAGCGTTTCAATAGCGTCCTCAGCGGTTGTCGCGTTGGTGAATGTGTGGACTTGGTTGACCAATACACGCCAAAACTGGTCGTGCGCTGTCTCTGTCTTCTCCAAAAGAAAGTCCGTCTCAGCGAGTACCGAAGCAATGGATTGCCCCTTGCGAACTCGATCAACAGCTGCTTGGTAAAGAAAAAAAGTCTCTTGCGGCTCTGGAGTCGCGAAGCGAACTATGAGCTTAAGGAAGCCCTCCAGGTTTCGGGTTTTTCCCTTGTTGAAGCACGCGCGAGACCGTAGGACTGACTCTTCAACGTTTCGCGCATCGCCTAGCGCCAAGACCCCTACATCAAACAACTGCTCTAACAAGAACTTGGCGGTGCCCTGGTGCTGGTACTCCTCCTTAACCTGTTCAAAGCCTTCAGCGTTCTTGAACTCCGGATCGTCGTACTTCCGTCTAACTGAAAACGTGCCAGTGCGCCCTTCCGTTTCTTCTGCGTATATGCGCCTAAATAACCCCGGATAGTTCAGATGCAGGAGCATCAAGTTAATGAGGTCACGCCTGTCGAAGTCAGTACGTCCAAGATCAGTCTTCTCAATCTGCATAAGAAGAATCGCATTGATGAACCGCTTGACCTTGCGTAGATCGCCGACCAAAGGCAGGTACTTTGCCGCAGAGTCGCCATCCAAAATGTTCGCAAGCTCATTGAGAACTGCGCCAAGCCTGACCATCGTGTCTGATGGCACTGAGCCGATCTGAGCTTGGGCTCCTTGCCAGTCACGCCGAAGAAAGTCGCGGATGCTAGAACTGTCCACAAACAAGCTCAGCTTAACTGTCACAAACTTCTCAAGGAATTCGCGCGCTCTGGATCCCTCCTCTTTGCCACCTGCTAGTACCTCGGTGTCATAGCAAAGCACGTAGGTCGCTTGCGACAGCTTGAAGGTACGCCGAGTTGCGAATAGGACGTTGTTGACGGTCTTCGCATCCAAACGATCCAAATCGTCAATGACGACAATCACTCGTCGACCAATACGACGAAGGACCTCATCAATGTCGTCAAGCAGTTCATCAACAGTTTCCTGCGACGGCTCCAGTGATAGCTTGAATCCCAGAAACGAAATATCCGCCTTCCCCTTGATGAGTCGGGCGTATCGGGAAGCAGCTGAGCGGAACTCTGGTGCAAAAACCTTGCTTTGGATCGCGGCTGACAGGTCGCGAATCAAGCGATCGGCAAGATCTGGCTCCGACGCGTAGCGCAAGGGCTCAAAACGACAAACTATCACCTCGTCAGCAGCCCTTTCCCAATAGCACTGAGCGAGATTAATGAAGCTGGTCTTACCCACGCCCCACGGACCATCAACACCGAATACCAATCCCGGATGCAGGCTGCTTGCGAGGACTGACTCTGCGAACGACTTTGCTTGGGTCTCGTTAGAAAGCAGATCGTCGGTTTCGCGTCCGATCTCTTCATCCGCTAGGAAACGGAGTTGTGAAGGAGCCTGCCGTTTCCTCGGCCAATGTCGCTGGACGAGCGGCGACAGAAGCACAGTGCAGCACATCAGAAGTACAACTGGCGCCCAAAGCGGGTCCGACGCTTTCAGCGCTGCATGAAGCTTGGAAAGCCGAGGCATGGCCAACTCGCTCGACCAAGCTCCCAAGCACATTGCGATGAGCAGGTCGAGACGAAAGCTTCGACCCATTTGCGCGACTGAAATATGTGCCCCACGATTGAAGGGGTAGACCACACACAACGCCAGACCCATGAGGACCACGATGGCCCTTACCCAGAGAGAAAAGTCGGCTATGGCAGGAGCAAACGAGGTTCCTAAGTAGTAGGTGATCCTGCAAATTTCAATGACGACAAAGCCGACAGCAAACATCTTGGCGAAGACCAAGAGTTCGGGCATTTTCATCGTGTGTTTGGTAGCCGCCATTCACCATTCCTAGCTGCTAAGCGTGGTCACTGTGTACGTGTGGCTCTTTAGCCACGCGCCCGAAGCCACACCACAACATCCCCCGTCACCTCATCCCGATTCGTCTCGTTCAAGATTTCATGCCGCGCCGCCGGGTACAGCTTGACCGTGACATCGGCCACACCGGCATCGCGATATCGCTGGCCCAGTTGCTCCAGCAATACCCCGCCTGCGGCCAGCGGGTCGGCGTCGCCGGATGCGATGAGGATGGGCAGGTCGCTACGAATGCCCGCGAGTTGCGCGGGGTCGGCCAGACGGGGCGCGGGGGCGAAGAGTGAGGGGATCACATCGGGCGGCATGTCCCAGCCGCACCACGGGTCGGCCACGTAGGCATCGACCTCCGCAGCATCGCGCGACAGCCATTCGTAGCCGGTGCGGTGCTCAAACCCCGCGTTGAATGCCGCGAGCCCGGCGGGCGCATCGGCGGGGGCGTTGGCCATGGCGGCGGCGAACAGGTCGAGGGCGGTGGAGCCTGACAGGATGACGCCGGACCAGGTGGAAGAGTGGTCGAGGATAGCCGCCTGCGCTGCGAACGAGCCCATGGAGTGGCCGAACAGGAAGAGCGGCAGGCCGGCGTGCTGCGCGCGCAGCAGCGCGCCGAACTGTGCCACGTCGGCAATGAGGCCGCTGAAACCAGCGCTGCCAAAGTCGCCCAGCTTGCCACCGGCTGTACGCCCATGGCCGCGATGGTCCACGGCGTGGACGATAAAGCCTGCGGCGTTCAAGGCCCGCGCAAAGCGGTCGTAGCGCTCGCCATGCTCGGCAAGGCCGTGGGAGATTTGAACGACGCCCACTGGTTGGCCCGGGGTTTGGGCCCAGGTGTAGGTGGTGACCTGGGTGCCGTCTGCGTTGGATTGGAAGGAGGAGGTGGTGGTGCTCATCGGTTCATTCTGGCATGGGGTCTGACTGCGTGTCACGCGCACGCGCCCCCTCCCCTGCACTGCCATCACCATTCAATTCTTGCCCTGCCAAGGGTTCGCAGTCACCATCCACTACAACCATCCCACCACCCAATCCAGCATGCCGCTCCCCCCAGTTCTCGACCGTTTCCTCCAAGCCCAGGAGCCCGTCTGGCCCCGTGTGATCGCTGAGCTGCGGGCGGGCAAAAAGCGCACGCATTGGATGTGGTTTGTGTTTCCGCAGATACAGGGGCTGGGGCACAGCGACATGGCCCAGCGCTATGCCATTCAATCGATGGCCGAGGCGCAGGCTTACCTGGCGCACCCAGTGCTCGCAGGCCGTTTGCGTGAGTGCTGCCAGATCCTGCTGGACCTGGAGACGTCTTCTGCGCTGGATGTGTTGGGCTCGCCAGACGACCTCAAGCTGTGCTCCAGCATGACGCTGTTTGGCGAAGCTTCTGCGCCGGGCAGCGTGTTCGAGGCGGTGCTGCAAAAGTATTTCGGCGGGGCAAAAGACCCGCGCACGGTCCAACTGCTGGGGTAGCTTGCTGCTTGCTGGCTGCGCAGCTGCGGGCACCGTGTGTCTCGGGCAGGGCATGCCCCGGCGCGGCGGCCGGGCCGTTCAGGCTGTGGGCCGTGGGGGAATCGGGTGCGAAGCCGTTGCCTGCAGGCGCCCCGCCATCCCCTGCTGATGGGCCGTCTGCCTGCTGCGAAATTCGGTCGGCGTGCACCCCGCCTCCCGCTTGAAGAACTTGGCGAAGTTCGCCAGATCGCTATAGCCCAGCCCCTCGGCTACGCGCGCCACCGGCCAGGTGGTGTGGGCCAGCAGGCGCTTGGCCTCCAGAACGATGCGGGCGGAGATGAAAGCCTTGGGCGTGATCCCGGCTGCTTCCTGCGACGCGCGCACCAGGCTTTTCTCGGAGCAACCCAGCTGCTGTGCGTACCGGGGCAGCTGGTGCCAGGTGGCAAAGTGCTTCTCCACCAGCAACTCAAACGCCTTGAATCTCTGCAGCGCGCGCCCCGGGGGAACGCGCTGCGCGGACTGCTGCTCGTGCGCCATGCGCAGCCGCGTCAGCAAGGCATAGAGCTGGTAGCGCAACAAGGCGTGGGCATGCAGCGATGCGGCGTGGGTCTGCGTGTCCTGCTGCATCTGCGCAATGGCGTGGGCAATCACCGGCGCGCTGTCGCTGCCCAGCGCCCACGCGGTCGGCAGGCCGCCCAGCCCGTCGACCGGGGCCTGCGCCTGCGCGGCGGGTGCGGCTGCCCACAGAAATTCGGGGCGGAACAGCACCATCCACCCGTCCCAGTCCTGGGTATCTCCAAAACTGTGGGCTTTGCCGGGCCGCAGGACCAGCACCGAGCCCGGGCCGCAGCGCACATGCTCGAAGTCCACCAGGTGGAGGCAGGTTCCCTGCGTCACAAAGATCAGGGTCGGAAAGGCGTAGCGGTAGGTGGACGCCAGCGCCTCGCCGCCCACCCGCTGCCGCAGGTCCGACACCCGGAATATCTCCAGGTCGAGCGGGTACAGCCCCTCGGGCTGGTAGCTCAGGTGCTGGATGTCGGGGTGGCGGGCTGCGGCGGGTTTGTGGTGGCGTGGGGTCATGGGTCAGCAACGGCGGGGTGCAGAGGTTTGTCCTGAAGTGACAGTAAATCGCCCGGTTTTCACCGCCTGCGGGGGCTTTGATTGTCCAACAATGACCTCACAGCGCCACAAGGGGCGTTGCCCCAAAACCACCAAGGAATCCCCATGCACGCCATAGAAATCGCCAAGACCTACATCCAAGCCGCACAAACCGGCGACCAGGCCACCCTCGGCCGCGTCATCTCGCCCGATGTGGTCTGGCACCAGCCGGGCCACAACCAGTTCTCAGGCACGCACCGTGGCATGGCCGCCGTGGGCCAGATGCTCGGCCAGATGATGGCCGTGTCGAAAGGGACGTTTGCGATCACCCGCGCCGACCATTACATGGCCAACGGAGACTGGGTGGCCGTGAGCATCGAGTTTGCTGGCGAGCGCGACGGCCTCACGCTCCAGCAGCCGGGCGTGGACCTGCTGCGTATCGCCGATGGAAAGATCGTTGAAGTCCGCCTGTTCTCCAGCAATCCGGCGCAGGAAGACGCGTTCTGGGGCCAGTGACGGCCCACGGCCTGCCCTTGCCTGTGCGCCCTAGCCACCGGCTTGGGGCAAGCAACGCGGGTTTTTTGAGTCAAAAGTGGCTTACCGCCCGTCTGTATTCATTGTTAGGTATCCAATTTATAGCAATCAATTACCCACCAGATTGCACGCCCTGTGTGCACGCACCCGGCAACCCGCCTGCCGCAGGCGCGCATCCCGGCGCAGTAGCGCGGGGCGCGCGGGCGGCCTGCACCGCATCGCGAATCGCCTGCACCACCGCCTCGGGCTTCTCCAGGGGGATGCCGTGCCCGCTGTCCACCCACACCTGGGTGGAGCCTGGATAGAGGTGCGCGATGTCGGCGCGTTTTCGGTGCACATCGTCGGCCAGCGCAGGGGAAGCCCCCGGGGTGCGCAACGCGCTGAGCACAAACACGGGCATAGAGGGGTCCACCGGCAGGCTGGCAACGAGTTGCCCGGTGGCATCCAGCGCTGCCAGCTCCTGCTTGACCACGTCAGAGGTGCTCAGGCGGAACGCCACTTTGAGCCATGTCGGCCACAGGTCTGGGTTGCCAGCCCCTCGCATCTGGTCGGGGTGGGTGGAGTCCACCAGCACCAACGCGGCCACCTCGCCGGGGTATTGGCGCGCAAACAGCTGCATGTACAGGCCGCCCAGCGAATGGCCCACCAGCACGTAGGGTGGCGGCAGCTTGCGTGCCTGGAGCAGCGCCCTCAGTTCCTCCACCACATGGGCGCCGTCGCGGGGGCCTGGCGATGCCTCGCTGTGGCCGTAGCCTGCGCGGTTGTAGGCCAGCGCGGTGGTCTCCTGCACGGTGTCTGGCCAGACTTTGGCCCACCAATCGAGGCTTGCCCCCAGCCCATTCTCAAACACCACCACCGGTGCGCCCTGCCCTGCCAGGGCATGTTCCACCGTGCGGCCGCCCGCCGTGTCGGTGACCACGCCCGGCACGGTGGCACAGCCCGCCAGACACACGGACAACCACAAGCCCGCCCACCGCCATCTTTTCATTTCGCCTTGACCATTTTTTTGAGTGAAGCCGCAGCGCTTGCGGGTACAAGCCAGGGCCTTTGAAAGCCTGCCGGGGGCACGCCACGGGGGCGCATCACGCCGCATCACGCTGCCACAAACACGCCGTGCAGCCCCAGCGGCAGTGCATACGGCAGCGTGGCCTGCGCCAAGGGGCCGTCGGCCAGCGCGTCGGCGGCAAAACACGACAGCAGGGTTTGCTTGCGGGCGTAGTCCAGCGCGGTACCCAGCACCCAGCCGGGGCCGCGCGCGTCGGGCACCCAGACATGCTCTTCCACGATGGTGTGGGGGCCGTAGCGGAAGCGCTGCGACACGCCGGTCTCTACGTTGGTGGAGGCAATGGCGCCCCACAGCGGCAGGCCGCCCTGGGTGCCGGTGGCGTGGACGACCTGGCGGTGCCGCTGCCCGACCCGCCGGGGGTCGATGCGCGGAAACTCCGCCTCCACACCCAGGCTGGCCTGCGTGGCCTGGCCGGTGTGCAAGTCCAGGCGGGCCACCGTCAGCACCGGGCCTGCCGAGCCCGCCAGCCGGGCGCGCATTACCTCACGCGTGTCGGTGAGGACGCTGGATGCGTCGGCTGCGCGCGCATAGTCGAGGTGAATCACCGTGCCGCTGGCGGTGTGCTCCTCCCAGGCGTTGCCCAGGTGGAACAGGAAACCCGTTGGCAGGTGGAACATCTGCTGCCGCGTCCAGTCCTGCTTGTGGACCACCAGCACACGCATGCCCAGCTCGGGGCGCCATTGGTGCGCGTCCAGCACGCTCGCCCCGGCCAGGCGGCGCTGCGCGTCGTACACCAGCGGGGGCAGCAGGAAGACGAGGTGCCCGGCCGTGACCGCAAAGTCGTGCACCATGGGCATGTGGCTGAGCGGGAAAGCCTCGGCGCGCCGCAGCGCCCCTGCAGGCGTGATTTCGTACAGCAGCAACAGGCCGTGGTGGGCATCCACGCCAAAGTTCCAGATCGTTCCATCGGGCTCCACCCGAGGGTGGGCCGAGAAGGGCACGCCTGCCAGGTCTGCGCGCCAGGTCTTGAGGCCCCGGGTCTCCAGCGTGCGGGGGTCCAGGCGCGTGGCCGATCCGCCCTCCCACAGCGCCAGCACATCGTCGCCCACAGGCAGCATGCTGATGTTGGCGGCGTTCATGCTGTCGGGCGAGCTGGGTGGCTCGCGGCCCGGGAACACGGTGCCAAAGCCTTCGGTCAGCCTGCGGCCCGTCTGCACTTCAGCCAGCCGCTTGGCGGTGGCCACATAGCGGCCCTGGTGGTGCACCGTGCTGCCGTCGATCACAAAACGGTGGGCCATCCCGTCGCCGTCAAACCAGTGCTGGTAACGCTCTCCGCCCAGGTCGTGGCCCGCCGGGCCCACGCGGTACAACGTGCCCGCCACGGCATCCGGGAAGCGCCCGCGCACCGAGGCGGCGGTCAGAGGAATGTCTGCCGCCGCAGTGGCAAACGCCGGCTTCCACGGCGCGTGGGACGCTTCGAACTGGGCGTGCCAGCTGGGGGACGACGCTTGCGCATGCGCCGTGCGGGGCACCTGGGATGCCAGGGACGCAAGCAAGGGGCCGCCGCCAGCGGCCATGAGCCGCAGCACCAGATCACGGCGATGGATGGACATGAGTACGCCTCCAGGGGGCTAGCGCAGGCGGATGGTGATGCTGTGGTCGGCATCCAGCGGCACGGCGGCAGCATCAAAACTGGGCGGGCCCATGCGGCCCCGGGCGTCATTGGAGAAGCCATACCGCTCTGTGGGCAGGCCCAGCAGGTTGGTGTCCAGCTTGGCGTTGCCGTTTTCGTCGGCAAACGACTTGACCACGTAGCGCCCGGCGGGCAAGCCACTGAACACCAGCTGCGCGGCACCGTCGCGCAGTTCGATCTTTTGCGAGACCACCGCCTGGTTGCTGGCAAATGCATCGGCCGAGTCAAACACGGCGAGGTAGAGCGTTGCTGGCGCAGCGGGGCCGTCGGTCACGGCAACCCGCAGGTCCGCCGCGCTGGCCGCCAGGGGCAGCCAGGCCGCAGCCATCAACAAGGTGGTGTGGATCACCTTCATGGCGTTCTGCGTACGGGGCTGCGTGGAAGGAGGGAGCGGAAACATCAGCACCGCCCGGCCGCTTTCAGCAAGGCGTTGCACTCGGGGCTGGCATTGCGGCCACGGGCGGCAGGCGCCGTGGCTGCTGCTGGCGCTGCGGCTGCAGGGCTGCTGCTACCGCTCTTGCTGCCCACCATGGCTGTGCAGATGGCGTCGGAATGGGGTGTTTGCCCAAAGCTCATGGCCTTCTGAAAGCCTGTGGCGCCGTACACGTAGCACCGGTAGGTGGCGCCGTCGCGGGTGTTGACGGTGTAGTTGACCCGGCCACCGGTTTCCTCCTGGCGATCGGTGATGGTGAACTGGTCGGCAGTCCGCCCGATGGCTTGCGCCGTGCGCTGCTCCAGGCCCGACTGGTCGAGGGTGGAAGCGCAACCGGCGAAGAGCGCCAGGGTCAGCGCCCCCGCAGACCAGCGAACAAAGCGGGTGCGGTGCGATGAGTGGGAAGAAACAGACATGACAGGCTCCTTGGGATCAATGGGGAATGAACAAAACGGCTCGGCAAAAACCAGCAGGCAAAACAACTCCCTGCGTCCCCAAAAAGGGCCGCATGTGTTGCGGTGAAAGGAGGAGGAAAGATCAGCCCGGTTTGCGGGCCACGACAAAGGCACGGATGTCCTTGCCGCGCGTGCCATGCCGCTCGGCGCAGACGATCTGCAGGCCCTGCTGCACCATGGCCGACTGCAGCCGCTGTTCGCCAAAACACAGCACGGGCGGGGCCTTGCCAATGGCGCGCATCAGCGGCACGGCCAGGTAGGGAATCAGCGGGTTCATCTCGGCAAGGCAAGCCGTCTTGGAGATCAGCAACCCACCCGGCCGCAGCACCTGCACCACCTGCTTCAGCGCATCGTCGAGGTCGCTCGCCAGGTGCAGCACGTTGAAGGCCAGCACCGCGTCGTACGCCGCCTGCCCAAAGGCCGCGGCCTCGGCGTCGGCCACGGCAAAACTCAGCTGTGGCGAGGGCTGCGCGGCCAGCCGCTGGTGGGCAATGGCAATCATCGCGGGCGAGACATCAGTGGCCAGCAAGCTGCGGGTGAAAGGTGCCAGGCGCAGCGCCGTGCTGCCCGTGCCGCAGCCAATCTCCAGCACGTCCTGCTGGGTGGACAGCAGGCCCTGCACACGCTGCAGTGTGGCCTCATACCCCGCCAGGTCGGCAATGGGGTCGGCTGCGTACTTGGGCGCGATGCGGTCCCAGAACCGCGCTTGGGACGCCGCACCCGAACGGACCGCAGAGGGAGAAGCGCTGGAGGCGGGAGCAATGGCGGGCAAAGACATGGATACGGTTCGGGGGAAGTGCTGACGCGGTGGAATGCAGGAAGGAGCAACACCCGGATGCTATCCATGCATTGAAGCGCAGGAAACTGCGGTAAATTGCAGTGAACATATACGTTTACGCATGGATAACCTCGACTGGAATCAGCTAAAAGCCTTTCTGCAAACGGCCCAGACCGGCTCACTGTCTGCCGCCGCGCGCAAGCTGGGCCTGACCCAGCCCACCCTGAGCCGGCAAGTGGCCGCCATTGAGCAGCAGATGGGGGTGACGCTGTTCGAGCGCGTGGGCAAGGCCATGGTGCTCACGCCCACGGGGCTGGACCTGTTGGAACACGCCCGCGCCATGGGCGCTGCCGCCGAGGCGCTGGGCTTGGCGGCTAGCGGGCGGTCGCAAGCGGTAGGGGGCGTGGTGTCGGTGTCGGCCACCGACGCCGTGGCCGCCTACCTGCTGCCGCCCATCGTGCAGCGCCTGCGCGCGCAGGAGCCAGGCATTGCCGTCGAAGTGATCTCGTCCAACGCGCTGAGCGACCTGCTGCGCCGCGAGGCCGACATTGCCATCCGCCACGTTAAGCCCGAGCAGCCCGACCTGATCGCTCGCCTGATCCGTGAGGCACAGGCCTACTTCTACGCCTCAGAGGACTGGGTCCAGGCCCACGGCCATCCACGCAACGCACAGGAGGCCGCACGCTTGCCCTTTGTGGGCTCAGACCGCAATGGCCAATACCTAGCGTACCTGCGCCTGCACGGGCTGAACCTGAGCGAGGACAACTTCAGCTGCTATTCCGATCACACCGTGGCCCACTGGGCGCTGGTGTGCCAGGGCATGGGCATCGGCGCCATGATGACCGAGATCGCGCGCAAGACGCCGGGCATGGTCCGGGTGCTGGACGACCTGCCGCCAGTGCGCTTTCCCATCTGGCTGGTGTCCCATCGCGAGCTGCGCACCTCGCGGCGGATTCGGGTGGTGTTTGAGGCGCTCGCCGAGGGGTTGCAGGGCGAGGACTGAGGGCGCGCCGTTGCGCCTCTGCGCGGCCCTTCGCGCGCCCGGCCCTGCCGTGGACTAGGGCCTCTGTTCACACTATTTTTCGCCAGTGCGAAGAGGCCCTAACCTCCATCCACCGTGTGCGACGTGCCTAGACGCACCCGGTACCCCGCCGACAGCAGGTGCACATCCCAGCGCTGCTGCACCGCACCCCAGATGCCCTTGGGCAAAAACAGCGCAAACAACATGGCAATGGCGCCTAGGCCGATGAGGTAGAGCACGCCCTGCCCGCCCCATAGCGTTTCCACCGCAAAGAAAAGCAGCGCGCCGAGGATGGGGCCCTCCATGGTGCCTATCCCCCCCACCAACACCATGAAGATCATGTAGGCCGTCCACTGCACGCTGAAATAGGTCTTGGGCTGAAAGCTGATGGACGTGGCGAGCCACAGGCCGCCGGCCAGGGCGCAGCCAAAGGCCGACAGCACGAACACCAGCCGCTTGATGGCCACCACACGCACACCGAGCGAGATGGCTGCCACCTCGTTGTCGCGAATGGCCTGTGCGGCCGTGCCCACCTTGCTGCGCAAGAGCAGGAAGACCACCCAGCACAGCCCCGCCATCGCAGCGAGAGCCGCCCAGTAGGTATATGCACGCCGGTCGTCGGCCGCGTACTGCTGCAGCGCGATCATCGAGGTGCCCGTCTCTCCCTGCACCAGGCTATCGAGGTTCACACACAGGTGGGCCAGCGCCGCCACCACCCACATGCCGATGGCGAATTCGCCACCCTGCAAGCGCAGCATGAAAGCCGCCAGCGGCACCGCCACAAAGGCCACCAGCACAGCGCCCACCAGCAGCGCCGGGTACGGGCCCAGGCCCGCATCGGCCAGCCGCACCATGGCGTAGGCCCCGAGGCCAAAGAACGCCTGGTGACCAATCGACACCAGTCCGGCGTAGCCCGCCAAAGCGTTCCACATCACGGCCAGGATCACGTAGATGAACAACGTAGTGAGCCGGTCCACCGTGCCCGCCTGCAGCCACAGCGGCCCCAGGCAAAGCACGGCCAGCAGCAGCACGGTGGCGCTGGCGAAGGCGATGGACGCGCGCGTCCAGCGCTGGATGACCCATGGGGATGGACCCGTGGGTGCGGAGGGAACAGAGATCGTTGGAACAGTCATGGCACGGCCCTGCGGCGGGAAGAGAAGAACCTGCGCAGCGCACCGCTCGCGTAGAGCCGGGCCAGCAGGATGACAAGAAAGGTGACGTGCCCTGCGATCAGAAAACCCTGGGGATGCACCTGCGCCCCCAGGTTCTGCGCCACGCCCAGCACCACGCCGCCCAGCAAGGTGCCCCACAGCGATCCGGCGCCGCCGATGATCACGGCCTCGAACGCGAAGATCAGTTGCTGCGGGCCCGAGAACGGATCGAACGTGGCGCGCAGGGCCAGCGACGCCCCGGCCAGCGTGACGGTGACCATGGTGATGGCCGAGGCCGCCGCAAACACCGTACCGGTGCGCACGCCCACCAGGCGCGCGGTGTCGGCGTCTTCCGACGCTGCGCGGATCTGCCGCCCCAGCGCCGTGTGCGCCAGCATGGCGTGCAACCCGCCCAGCAGCAGCACCGCCAGCACCAGCACCAAGGTGGGCAGCTGCCCGACATACAGGCCGCCGGGCAGCTCCCAGCTGTTGTACGCCAGCGTGCCGATGGAGGTGGCCAGTGAACGCGTGTCGGCGCCAAAGTGCTGGAACAACACGTTGTCGATCACGCTGGCCAGGCCGAACGTGGCCAGCAGCGGCACCAGGGCGCCCAGGCGCGCGCTGCGCTCCAGCACCAGCTTGTGCAGCAGCCAGCCCAGCAGCGCCATGGCAGGCACCACCGCCAGCAGGGCCAGCAACGGGTGCCAGCCCATCGGCTCGGCCAGCACCCACAGCAGGTATGCCGCCACCACGGTCAGGCTGCCGTGGGCCAGGTTGATGATGCGCATCACCCCGAACATGAACGACAGGCCGCAGGCGAGCAAGGCGTAGTAGCCGCCGAGCAATAGGCCCTGGACGATCTGATTGAGAAGGTTCATGCGGCCTCCTTGTGGGCGGGGTGGACGTGGCTCGCGTGGTTGGCAGCTTCGCCGTCGGCACTGCCCGTGGTGTGGCTGACGGGCGCAGCTTCGGGCCGCTGCGCGCCAAAGTAAAACGCGGTGATCTGCGCGCGGGTGAGCTGGTTGGCGGGCGCATCGGCCACCACGCTGCCTTCGAGCATGCAGACAATGCGGCTGGCCACGGCCTGCACGCGCTGCAAATCCTGCTCTACCAATACCAGCGTAGTGCCCTGCCCCACCACGCCACGCAGCGCGTCGTACACGCCCTGCACGGCCAGGGGCGACAGGCCCAGCGAGACCTCGTCGAGCAGCAGCACGCGCGGGTTGGTCATGAGCGCGCGGCCAATGGCCACGGCCTGTTGTTGCCCGCCCGACAGCTCGCCCGCGCGGGCGTTCAGCTTCGGCGCAAGCTGCGGGAAAGCGTCCAGCACGGTGTCAAAACTCCACTGTCCGCGCCGGCCCGCCGCGCGGGCCACCAGCAGGTTTTCGCGCACGGTCATGCCCGCAAACAGGCGCCGCCCCTCGGGCACCAGGGCCAGGCCCTCAGCCACACGCTGGTGGGCGGGCAGGCGGGTGATGTCCACACCGTCCCACCGCACCGTGCCGCTGCTGGCGCGGTGGGCACCGGCCAGCGTGCGCAGCAGCGTGGTCTTGCCCGCGCCGTTGGCCCCCACCAGGGCCAGGACGTCGCTCTGGTGCACCTGCAGCGACACATTGCGCACAGCGGGCAGCTGGCCGTGGTGGGCGTTCAGGTTGTCAATACTCAACAACACGCTCATGCCGCCACCCCGCCCAGATAGGCCTCGACCACGGTCGCATCGTTCAACACGGCCTGCGGATCACCGTTGGCAATGATCCGCCCGCCGTCCATGCACACCAGGCGTGTGGCCACCTGCAGCAGCACATGCACCATGTGTTCGATCCAGACGATGGCGATGCGCTGGCTGCGAAGGGTGCGCACCAGGTCCACCAGTTCACTGGCCTCGGCATCGGTCAGCCCGCCGCCGATCTCGTCGAGCAGCAGCACCTGGGGGCCGGTGGCCAGCGCCCGCACCAGCTCCAGCCGCTTGCGGCCGAGCAGGCCCAGCGTCTCTGCACGGCGGTTGGCCAGCGCCTCCATGCCACACAGGCGCAGGCACTCCATGGCCCGGTCACCCGCGTCGCGGGCGTGCAGGGCCGCGCCATGCGTGGCGCCGGTGAGCACGTTTTCAAACACCGTCATGCCCAGGAACGGCCGAGGCACCTGGTGGGTGCGCGCAATACCTGCACGGCAGCGGTCTGCCGCACTGCGGGCGCTCACATCCACCCCCTGGAACCAGACGGTGCCCTGACTTGGCGCAAACGCTCCGGCCAACACGTTCAGCAGCGTGGTCTTGCCCGCACCGTTGGGCCCGACAATGCCCACGGCCTCGTCACTGCCCACTGAAAAATCGAGCCGGTCCAGCACTTTGAGCGCACCAAACCGCATGTCGATGCCCTGCGCCTGCAGCAGCAACGGCTGCTGCTGCGGCCCGCCCGCTGACGGGCTCCAAAGGGGTTGTGGATGTCGCATGGAGATCAGCTGTAGGACTTGAGCGCCGCCGCCACGGGGATGTTGCGGTCGGTGGCGTTCTCGGTGACGAGGAGGTCGAGCTTGAACTTGCTGCCCGCTGCGGGCTTGACCCACTGCGCGCCCACCACCGGTGTCACCGACACGTTGGGCACAGGCCCCTTGGCAAAGTCCACCGGACCTTGCATGGTGGTGGCCTTGAGCGTGCTGATGGCCTTGGCCAGCGCCGCCTTGTCGCGGGGGTTGGTGCTGGCTTTGAGCGCCTCGGTGCCTGCATCGAACAGCGACACGGTGGAGCCCAGCATCTGTGTCCACTGCTTGCCGGTGCTGGCCTCATACGCATCGGCCAGCTGCACGCCCGTGAGGCCTGTGAGCGCTGACGCGTAGGGAAAGCTCTTGTGCCAGAAGCATCCAGCGCCTAGGTTCAGCGCCAGCGGGCCCAGGGCCTCCACCTGCGAGGGCACAAGGCCCGTCTTCGCGATCTGCGCAATCTTCACCATGCGCGTGTAGCCCTGCTGCGCCGCCTGCCGCCAGAAGGTGGCGAAGTCTGGCGGAATGGGGAAGGTGTTGAAGATCTCGCAGCGCTCGGCCTTGAACTTGGCGATCTGTGCTGAGTAGTCGGTGGTGCCGTTCTCATACGGCCCGGCGTCCACCACGGTGAAGCCCGCCTTGGCCAGCTCAGGCGCCAACGTGGCGCGAATCGCGTTGCCATCGGCATCGTTGGGGTACAGCACGCCAATCTTCTTGTTGGTGGGCAACGCCGCGAACTGCGACGTGTACGACGTGGTGAAGCTGCCTCCGCCAAACGAGAAGTGGTACGTCCACTTGAAGGGCGATGGCGCGCCGGGCTTGGCGCCCCGGCCAAAGTACCAGGCCTCCCACGGCATCACCGTAGACAGGCAGGGCACGCCCGCCGCCTCACACGCATCCGACACCGGGTTCACCGTTTCGGGTGTGGTGGTGGTGAGCATGAGGTCGATCTTGTCGCTGTTGATCAAGGCCTTGGCCAGCTGGCTCGCGCGGGCCGGGTCGGACTGCGTGTCGCGGTCCAGGATCTCCACCGCGTACTTCACGCCGCCAATGGTCAGGCCTGCAGCCAGCGTCTTGCGCACCTGGGCCAGGATGAAGGTGTCGGTTTCGCCCAGCGCGCCCAGCGGGCCGGTGCGGGGGCTGATGAAGCCGACCTTGAGCACGGGCGCGGCGCCTGCGGCCTGGGCCCATAGCGGGCGGGCACCCAGTGCGAGGCTGCCAGCGCCTGCAGCAGCGATCAGCCCACGGCGCGAGATGGTGGGGGATGCGGCCTGCGCAGCGTCTGCGGCGGGCACCGTGGATTCAGGGGTGTTGGTTGTCATGGTGAAGTTCTCCAGCGATCGGTTGCGGGGTTCAGAAAGGGATGGTGGTCTTGAGCCAGAACTGCGAGCCCTGGGCGCGGTTGCGCACGCCGAACTCCTTTTCCACCTTGGCGGTGATGAGCCAGCCCTTGCCATTGGCATAGCGCACCGAGGGGCCGATGGACTGGCTGCGGCCACGCGATCCCGCCAGCGCCACACCGCCCACCTTGTCGTCGCTCCACTGCCGGTAGACATAGCCGCCCACACCCACTACCCAGCCATTGCCCAGGCCCCAGCCTGCGGCGTAGTCCACGATGAGTTCACGGCCCGAGCGGTAGTTGGTGTCGCTGTTGGTGCGGTTGAAGTTGAGGGTGGCCTTCAAGTCGCCGTTGAAGCCGCTGGGGTCCATCCAGGTCAGCACGCCCAGGGGCTGCAGCGACAGGTAGTTGCGCCCAATGTTGGCCTGGCGCGTGCGGTCATACGCCCCGGTGGGCAGCACGGCATCGAGCCCCAGCACGCTGTGAAGCTGCGGGGAGTGGTGCCAGGCCACCGAGCCCCCCACCGTCACATCGCCCAGTCCGGTGCGCGAATCGCTCGCGCCCCCGGCGCGCACCGACAGGTCCACCAGCGGGAAGATGGCGTGGGCCGCCACATGGCCACCCAGCGCCTGCTGGGGCGTGATCCAGATCACGCGTGTGGCAGCGGCGGCGGCACGCACCTTGAAGCCGGGGATGGGCACGGCGTTGCCCTGGCCATCGTTCACGCGGCTGGTGGTGTAGTAGTTGAGGTACTCCAGCACATACAGCCCGGGCGGCGGCGCAGCGCCTGCCACGAAGTTCTCAGTGCCCAGCGGGTAGGTGGAGCCCCCGCCCTCGGTGGCGAACGCCGCTGCACCCAGCGTGCTGGCCAGGGCCAGCGCGGCGAGGCGGCTTGTCTTGGGGGGCGATGCTTTCAGTCTCTCCAGTGTTTTCATGTCGTTTGTCTCCTCGTTGTTATGTCGATCGGTTTTCTGTGGCTCCGCGCAGGCCATGGCTGGGTGGCGCGCAGGCTCGCGCCCCGGCCTGTGCCGGTGGGGCGCGGCCAATGCGTCGGCCCTTGGGGTGGTTGGGGTTGGAGGACGCCGCTGCGCTATGCAGCAGCCGCCACCGCCGTGCGCTGGTGCGCGGCAATGAACCGGCCCGCCTGCTCCAGCGAGGCCAGCGCTTCATCCAGCGCGGGCGCAAACAGCTGCCAGCAATGCACCATGCCGTCCCACACGGTGCAGTCCGCTTGCACGCCCGCCGCCTTCAAGCGGGCGGCCATGGTCACGGCGTCGTCGCGCAGGCGTTCCCAGCCGCCCACTTGCAGTTGCACAGGGGGCAACCCTTGCAGATCGGCGCTGTAGAACGGCGTGACTGTGGGTGAACGCACATCGCCACCGGGCACGTACATGGCGTTGAAAAAGCCCATGAGCTCGCGCGTGATGAACGGGTCGTCCACCGTGTGGTGGGACGCACCTTCGGACGCCAGGTCCAGCGCGGGCGACAAGGCCACGATGGCCGCAGGCAGGGGCAGGCCCTGGTTGCGGGCGCGCACGGCAGTGGACAAGGCCAGGTTACCGCCCGCCGAGTCACCCATCAGCGCGATGGCCGAAGCGGCATAGCCGTTGGCCAGCGCCCACTGGTAGGCCGCCAGCGCATCGTCGTGTGCTGCGGGGGCCGGGTGCTCTGGTGCCAGGCGGTAGTCCACGTTCAGCACCTGTGCGCCGCTGAACTGCGCCAGGTACGAGCACAGCGCCCGGTGTGATGTGAGCGAGCCGAACACAAAGCCACCCGCGTGGTAGTAGATGACCAGCCTGCGGGGGTCCGCCTGCGGCGTGCTCAGCAGCTCCGCCGCCATGGTGCCGCCCGCCCCGTTGGGGATGCGCAGCGTCTGGATGGGAAGCCCCTGGGCCAGGGGCATTCGCGAGTTGCTGGCGTCAAACCACGCACGCAGCTGCGCGGGGGTGGCTTGTGGTGGCGGTGGGTTTTGTGCGGCCATCTGCAAGATGGCCTCAAGCTGTTGTGCGGACATGTGTGGCCCCTTCGCTCAGAGGTAGGTGGAGGCGAGCCCGCCATCCACCGGCAGGTTGATGCCGCTCACCCAGCGTGCCGCGTCGCTGCACAGGAAGGCGATGACGGGCGCCACTTCGTCGCTGAAGGCTGGGCGCTTCATGCGGTGGGCATCCTTCTCCACGCGCTCCTGGCCCAGCATCTGCACAAAGTCGCCCAGGATGGGCGTGAACACCGGGCCGGGGGCCACGCAGTTCATGCGCACGCCGCGCTCCATGAAGATCTTTTGCGACTGGGTGTACGTCCACACGATCAGCGCTTCCTTGAAATATTGGTAGCAGGTCTCCTGCGGCACGGGATGCGCAGCCAGCCACTTGGCGCCTGCTTCAAAGCTGGTAGTGGCGCCCAGTGCGCGGTGCAGCTCCAGGCGCTGCGGCCACTCTGCCCCCAGGATGGAAGAGATATTGACGATGGAGCCGCCCTCGCCCATGCGTTCCAGCACGCGCTGCGTGAAGTGGCGCAGGCCCAGGTAGTTGACGCGGCCGACCAGCTCAGAGGGCGATGTGCCGGGCACGCCCGCAATGTTGGCCAGCGCATCCACCTTGGCAGGCAGTTGCGCCACAGCATCGTTGATGGCGGCAGGGTCGCCCAAATCCACCTGCACAAAGCCGTCGAGCGTGAGCGTGGGCGCATTGCGGTCCACACCGATCACGCGGGCGCCCTGCTGGCGGGCGAGCTTGGCAAAGTCTGCGCCGATGCCGGAGCAGCAGCCGGTGACGACGATGGTTTTGTTGTGTAGGGTCATGAAAGTTGTCTCCTGATTTTTGTGGGGGGGCACAAGCCCTCGGAGCGGCCCAACCGCGCCGAGGGCTTGCGATGTCAGAACGGGAATGCGGGTGGCGCGTCCTTCACGGTGATCCACTGCCACTGCGTGTATTCATCAATGTCCGCCGGACCACCCACGCTGCCCCCGTTGCCGCCCACGCCAGGGCCGCCAAAAGGGTTGGTGCACTCGTCGTTCACTGTCTGGTCGTTGATGTGGACCATGCCCGCGCGCAGCCGATGGCCGATGGCCATGGCGCGGCCCACGCTAGGGCTGATAACAGCCGCAGCCAGTCCGCCCTGGCTGGTGTTGGCCAGTTGCACGGCCTCTTCATCGGTGCGGAAGGTGACGAGGTTGGCCACGGGGCCAAAAGGCTCTTCGTCAAACGAACGGATGCCGGGCTTGACGCCCGAGAGCACCGTGGGCTTGTAGCCAAGGCCTTCGTAGGTGCCGCCTGCTTCGAGCTTGGCGCCCTGGGCCACGCTGTCCTTGATGAGCTTGTCGAAGCGTTGCAGCTGTTTGGCGTCGATCATCGGCCCCAGGGCCACTTGGCCGCTGGCGCCATCGCCCACGGGCAGGTGCGTGGCCTTGCCCACCATGCGTTGCAGGATGCCTTCGGCAATCGACTCGTGCACCAGGATGCGGTTCGATGCCATGCAGATCTGCCCCTGGTGGAACCACGCGCCAAACGCTGCGGCGCTGGCGGCGGCGTCCAGGTCGGCGTCTTCCAGAATGATGAGGTTGTTGGCGCCGCCCAGCTCCAGCGACACCTTCTTGAGATGCTGCCCGGCCAGCGCGCCAATGCGGCGGCCCACCGTGGGCGAGCCGGTGAAGGCGATCATGGGCACGCGCTCGTCCACCACCAGCGCCTCGCCCGCCTCGGCATCGCCGGGCACCACCTGCAGCAGGCCCTTCGGCAGGCCCCCTTCTTCAAACACGCGGGCCATGATGAAGCCACCGCTCACTGGCGTGCGCGTGTCGGGCTTGAGCACCACCGCATTGCCCAGCGCCAGCGCCGGGGCCACCGAGCGCAAGCCAAGGATAAGCGGGAAGTTGAATGGCGAGATCACCCCCACCACCCCGTGCGGCACGCGCCGCGCAATCGACAGGCGCCCCGGCGTGCTGGGCAGCACCTGGCCCTGGGCCTGCATGGGCAGGGCTGCGGCCAGGTGGCACAGCGTGATGGCCTCGCGCACCTCGTGCTGGCCCTTGGGCACGATGCCGCCGGTTTCGCGGGCGACTGTCATGGCCAGCTCGTCAAAGTGCTGCTCAAAAATGCTGGCCGCGCGGTGGAAAACCGCCGCACGCTCGCGCGGCCCCGTGGCCGCCCAGGCGGCCTGCGCCTGCTGCGCACGGCCAATGGCGGCCTGCATGTCTGCCGCACTGGCAATGCCCACGCGGCTGAACACCTGGCCCGTGGCGGGCTCCACCGCATCACGCGCCGTGTTCAGCACGGTAGACCAAGCACCATCAAAGGCCTTGCCCGCCCACAGGCGGTTGTCCAGCAGGCCTGGTTTTTCTGAAACACCCATTGCATTGCTCCTTGGTTGAAATCAAAACCCACCGCATGGCTGCGGCGGTGTGACCTCAAATTGCAACGGGCGTACCAGCCCCGCCTGCCACCAAGCCCCAAAACGCCTGAAAAACGAGCTTTGTGAGAGGGAGCGCTACGGACTTTCCCTAGGCCAAAACATGGCTGGCACGGGCGACTTTTTGCCACCAAATAGTTACTATTCATAAACAAATAGCACTGCAAAGATTGATCAAATGATCACTTTTTGATCACTTTCTGATCCACCACCGGAGAACCCCATGCCGAAGCGCCGCGTCTCTCTGGCCGACCTGCACCGCACCGCCGTGGGTCAAGGCCAGGCCTTGCTGGGCACCGTGCCTGCCGAAGCCCCCCGCGCCCTGGGCGGGTTTGACACCCATGGCATCAGCCAGCACACCCACCCCACGGTGGCCGACATCAGCGAATGCCTGTTCTTCTCCCCCGGCGACGGGCGCATCTGGCTGCAAGACCAGCGCATGATCCTGCTGCACTCCGAGGCCCTGGGCTCGCTGCGGCGCGAGCTGATCGACAGCATTGGCCTGGACAAGGCCCGTGGCCTGCTCACCCGCGCGGGCTACGTGAGCGGCGCGCGCGACGCCCGCCTGGTGCGCCAGCAATGGCCCGATGCCGAGCCCACCGCCGCCGCCATGGCCGGCACGCGCCTGCACGCGCTGGAGGGCGTGGTGCAGGTGGAGGTGGTGCACGCCCGCTACAACGCCGAGCTGGGCGAATACGACGGCGAGTTCATCTGGCACAACTCCAGCGAAGACGACGAGCACATCGCCGCCTACGGCGTGGGCGGATCGCCCGCGTGCTGGATGCAGGTGGGCTACGCCACCGGCTACGTCAGCACCTTGTTTGGCCGCATGATCGTCTTCCGCGAGGTGGACTGCCGCTCCTCCGGCGCCGCGCACTGCCGCGTGGTGGGCAAATCGGCCGAACTGTGGGATGACCCCGAGCAAGACCTGTTCTACCTGAACGCCCAGGACTTTGTGGGCACCCCGCCCGCCACACTGCCCACCTCGATGCCTGCAGGTGCGCAGGGCAAGGCCCGCACAACCTACCTGGGCGTGCCACCGGGCAAGGCGACGGCATCCAGCGATGCAGGCACCGCCGCCGAGGCCACGGCGCACGCCACCATGGTCGGCGCCTCATCCGCCTTCAACGCCGCCTGCCACATGCTGCAGCGCGTGGCCCCCACCGCCGCCACCGTGCTGTTCACCGGCGAATCGGGCGTGGGCAAGGAGATGTTTGCCAGCATGCTCCACCGCATCAGCCCGCGCAGCAGCCAGCCCTTTGTAGCCATCAACTGCGCGGCCATCCCTGAGACGCTGGTCGAATCCGAACTGTTTGGCGTGGAGCGCGGCGCCTACACCGGCGCAGGCACATCGCGCCCCGGCCGGTTTGAGCGCGCGCACGGCGGCACCCTCTTCCTCGACGAAATCGGCACGCTCAGCCTGGTGGCCCAGGGCAAGCTGCTGCGCGCCCTGCAAGAAGGCGAGGTGGAGCGCGTGGGCGGCACCCGCACCGTGCGCGTGGACGTGCGCCTGGTGGCCGCCACCAACGTGGACCTGCGCCAGGCCGTGCGCGAAGGCACATTCCGCGAAGACCTGTTCTACCGCCTCAACGTCTTCCCCATCCACCTGCCCCCGCTGCGCGACCGTCGCGACGACATCCCCTTGCTGATGAGCCACTTCTTGGCCCACTACCAGCGCAAGCACCAGCGGCAGGTGCCCGGCTTTAGCCAGGCAGCCGTGAAGGCGATGTTTCACTACCCCTTCCCCGGCAACATCCGCGAGTTGCAGAACCTGATTGAACGGGCGGTGATTTTGGCGACGGATGGCGAACCGATTGAGCCGCACCATCTGTTTGCGGGGGGTGAGCAAAGTGGCCGGGGGGTGATGTCACTGCACCTGAATCCAAACAGCACGGCAACGCTGCATCCAACAGGGCAAGCGCAGCGCGAAGTTGCTGCAGGGGCGGTTGCTCCGCAGAACTCAGCACACTCGCAGCCCGCCTCCAGTTGGAACCCGACACCCGCCACCATACCGACGGTCGCGCCACTGCATCAGGCCGAGGAACAGCTGCTGCGGCAGGCGCTGCACAGCGCGGGGGGCAATGTGGCGTCAGCGGCGCGGCTGCTGGGGATCAGCCGGGCGACGATGGCGTATCGGCTGAAGAAGTTTGGCATTTGAGCATGGGCGACGCGAGGGACGCGCAACAGTAACGGGCCGCGGGGCACATGGCGCGCTGCCGTCAAAGTGCTTGCCCAGGGCCAGCGATGGCGGTTGATCGGTGCATGGCGGATTGCCGCAGTCTTCTCGACCCGCTTCAGGATCCCACCCGCGCGTCGCGCCGGAGTGCTTGAGGCGGCTTGCCGAAGCCGCGCATGAACGCCTCGCGAAGATGGCGGCGATCGCGAAAACCCGTTTCGCGCGCAACCACCTCCAGCGGATGGCGGCTGCGCTCGATCATCAAGCGCGCTGCCTCCACGCGCAGACGCTCTACCGCCTTGGCTGGCGACTGGCCGGTCTCGGCCGTGAACACACGGCTGAACTGGCGCGGGCTGAGGTTTGCGGCCGCAGCGAGTTCTTCCACGTTCAGCGGCTGCGCCAGATGGCTGCGGGCATGCTCGAGCGCCCGAGCGATGCGGTCCGAGCGCGGTGCGAGGTTCAGGATTTCCGAATGCTGGGACTGGCCGCCCGAGCGGCGCTGGTGCATGACCAGCCGGTGCGCCACCGCTCGCGCCACGTCGTCGCCCAGGTCCTTCTCGACGAGGCCGAGCGCCAGATCCAGTTCCGCCGTCATGCCGGCCGAGGTCCAGATCGGGTCATCGGCGATGAAGATGCGGTCCGGCTCGACCTGGATATTGGGATGCCGCTGCTGCAGTGCGTCTGCATAAGCCCAGTGGGTCGTTGCGCGTCGCCCCGCCAGCAAGCCGGCCTCGGCCAGCACGAAGGCCCCGGTGCACAGCCCCACGGTCCGACGCGCACGAGCGCTGCACTTTCGCAGCGCATGCAGCAGGTCGGACGGCGAGGGCGTGGCCAACGGGTCGAGCACGCCGACCACCATCCAGGTATCGGCCGTGCTGCGTGCGGTAAAGGGACGCGTCTGCAGGGCCATGCCCAGCGATGCCTTCACGCTACCGCCAGGCATCGAGTGACAAGCCACCTCGTAGAAGGGTTCGCCCGCCACAACGTTGGCGAACTCGAACACCGCCTGCGTGGCCAGCGCCATCACCTGAAAGCCGGCCGGCAGGACGTAGCCGATCTTGTGCATTTGTTTTCTCCGACGTCGATGGCATAAAACGTGACTATAAGCGTCATTTACGCCAGATGCCAGGCGGCACAAAATTCGCTCCATCGCAACCACAAACGGATTACCACCATGACGCAGACGAACCTGGGCACCGCCCTCATCACCGGAGCCTCCTCCGGCATCGGCTCTCTCTACGCCGACCGCTTGGCGCAGCGCGGCTACGACCTCATCCTCGTTGCCCGCAACCGCGAACGCTTGAACCCGTTGGCCGCGGAGATCACCAGCCGCCACGGACGCGCAGTGGAGGTCTTCCCCGCCAACCTGAACGATCCGGTGGCGCTGCGCAGCGTGGAGAACAAGCTCAAGCGCGATGCCAGCATCACCCTGCTGGTCAACAACGCCGGCATCGGCACGCACACGCCGCTTCTGGAGAGCGACGTGGACCAGATGGCGCGCATGATCGACCTCAACGTCACGGCGCTGACCCGGCTGAGCTACGCGGCGGTGCCCGGCTTCGTGGCGCGCGGCAACGGTGCGTTGATCAACATCGCCTCCATCGTGGCCGTTTCGCCGGAAACGTTGAATGGCGTGTATGGCGGCAGCAAGGCTTTCGTGTTGGCCTTCAGTCAATCGCTGCAGCACGAGTTGGTCGGCAAGGGTGTGCGGGTGCAGGCCGTGCTGCCGGGTGCGACGGCCACCGAGTTCTGGGCACGCGGCGGCCTTCCTGTGGAGCACCTGCCGGCGCAGATCGTGATGCGTGCCGAAGACCTCGTGGATGCCGCCTTGCAGGGCTTCGAGCGCGGCGAGTTGGTGACGCTTCCTGCGCTGCATGACGGCGCCCTCTGGGATGCCTACGAAGGCGCACGCAAGGCGATGGCGCCCCACCTGTCGAGCAACGAAGCAGCGTCGCGCTACCAGCCCTTGCGTTAAGACCCTCTGAAGACCCAAAGAAGCCCGCTATGCAACGCACCAACAACGATTCACGCTCCACCATCAAGATCCCCGGAACCGAGGCGCACTTTCTCGATCCGCTGGAATCAGGCAAGGGAGGCCCCGGGCGCTTGCGCTATCTCTCCGGCGGAAAGGGGCCAGCCCTCGTCTTGCTACACACCGTGCGCACCCAGGCCGAGCACTTCCGTCACCTCATCCCTCTCATCAAAGACAGGTACACCGTGTATGCCCTCGATCTCCCTGGAATGGGTTACTCGGAGATCGTGCCGGGCGCTTCCTACGAGGAGCCGCCCATGCGCGAGGCGGTAAAGAGCCTCATCACCCGGCTCGATCTGCGCGACGTCACGCTGCTCGGTGAGTCGATGGGAGCCACGCTCGCCCTCACCACCGCAGCCGATCTGCCCGAGAGAGTGCGGCGGGTTGTGGCGATCAATGCCTATGACTATGCGGGCGGCATCACGCGGTCCAGCCTGCTGGCCCGGTTCGTCGTGACCGGCGCGCTGGCGCCGGTTGTCGGCACGACGATCGCGGGCGTCCAACCCAAGCCTATCGTGCGCGCCGTGCTCCATGGGGGGCTCGGCGACACAGCCGCTCTGCGCGATGACTACCTCGATGAACTGTTAAAGGTCGGACGTCGGCCTGGCTATCCGGTCGTCGCCCGCGCGGTGTACGGCAACCTGTCCAGCCTCATCGCGGCCCGCGCCCGCTACCCCGAGGTCAGGGCACCCGTCCACCTCATCTATGGAGAGACGGATTGGTCCAGACCCTCGGACCGGCAAGCCAACCAGCAGCTCCTGCCCGCGGCCGAGTTTGTGCAGGTGCCTGGCGCGGGCCACTTCATTGTTCTTGAGCGGCCGGACGTCGCTGCGAAGGTGTTGAACGACGTGGCCTGACCCAAGTGCGTTTCGAAGACCGCAGGCAGATGCTGCCCGCACAAGCTTCGGCACCGCCAACACGCGGGTGCCGCTGGATCGACACCATACAAAACATATACAATTCGTATATATTTTATATAGAGTCAACCATGGGCATAGTCAAAATCTCCGACCAGATGCACGAAAACCTGCGCGTGGCCAGTGGCGCACTCAGCCGTTCCATCAACTCCCAGGCCGAGCACTGGATGCGGGTGGGCATGCTGACCGAGATGTATCCCGACCTGGACCACCGCGAAATCTGCCAGCTTCTCGTGCGGGCAGAGCTGGCGGGCGGGCTGGACGTGGCGCTGGCGGCCACAGCGCAGCTGGACAAAGCGGGGGTGCGCCCCGCCGGGAAGCACTGATGGCGCGCGGTGGTGGGGTGCCGATCCGCTCGGCCGAAGAACTGGTGATGGCGCGGGGGGCCGCACAACTGGCGGCCGAGGTGCTGGCGATGATCGAGCCGCATGTGGTGCCTGGCGTAACCACCGACGCACTGGACCGCATGTGCCACGACCACATCGTGAACGTGCAGGGCGCGCGGCCTGCCAATGTGGGCTACCTGGGGTACCCCAAAACGGTGCTGACCTCGGTGAACCATGTCGTGTGCCACGGCATCCCCTCGCCCCAGCAGATGCTGAAGAAGGGCGACATCGTGAACATCGATGTGGCGGTGGAAAAAGACGGCTGGTACGGCGACACGAGCCGCATGTTCTGCGTGGGCACGCCCAGCGTGCTGGCCCAGCGGCTGGTGCGCACCACGTACGAGGCGCTGTGCGCAGGCATCCGCGAGGTAAAACCCGGCGCCACACTGGGCGATGTGGGCCATGCGATTGCCACCGTGGCGCAGCGCGAGAACTTCAGCGTGGTGCGCGAGTACTGCGGCCACGGCATTGGCACCGTGTACCACGATGAGCCCCAGGTGCTGCACTACGGGCGGCGCGGCCAGGGGCTGCGGCTGGAAGCAGGCATGGTCTTCACCATCGAGCCCATGCTGAACGCAGGCCAGCGGGAAACCAAGGAGCTAGCCGATGGCTGGACGGTGGTGACCAAGGACCGGTCGCTCTCGGCCCAGTGGGAGCACATGGTGGCGGTGACAGACAGCGGCTTTGAGGTGCTGACAGCATGGCCGGGGGGCACGGGCAGCTACCCTGCGATTTAGGGATGGCCTGCACGAGGAGATTGCCGCATCAGCCGGGTGGCAGCTCCAGACGGGCCCAAGCGGCCATCACATCGAGCTGCTTCTTGATCCAGTCGGCAGACATCATGTTGGCGCCCCAGTGGTGGATGCGCGCCACGCCCTCCCCCATGTTCCACAGGTGCCGCAACTGCACGAAGAGCGGCAAGGCGGCGAGGTCGGCATCGGTGATATGGCCGCCGCCTGCGCGGTAGCCGGCCAGGTACTGCTGCCAGCGCTTGAGCAAGGCTTCGTCGGGCTCCATGGGGGCCTTGCGCGGCAGGTTCGACCACAGCCACACACACAGGTCATAAGCCAGGAACCCTGGCCCGGCGTCGTCAAAGTCAAAGAAGGCTGCGCGCCGCACACCCTCGGCATCGGTGGTCACATGGTTGTTGAAGCCATGCGTGTCGCCGTGGCACATCACGCGGGTCAAGGTGCCCTCAACATCCGCCAACTCGCTCTGAAGACGCTCAATCAGTTGCCGGTAGGCATCCAGCACGGAAGGGTCGATCTCGGGATGGGCGGCAAGGTAGTCCAGCGTGCGGCCTGCCAGATGGTGGCCGTCCAGCACATAGCGGCTTGTTGGGCCTGCGTAACTTTGCGCAGCACTGTGAATCTGCGCCAGCGTGGCGCCAGTCAGGTGCAGTTCTTCGGGCGTATCGGGCACGGCGCCGTCGCAGTGGCGAAACAGGACCAGCGCACGCGGCCCCTCAGGGAACGGCAGGGTAACGCTGGCAGCACCATTCGCAGCCAGGACCGGTGTGGCCACGCCCACACCCTGTGCGTGCAGGTGGGCCAGCAGCGCGACCTCGAAATCCACATTGAATGGGCCGCGCGGCCGGATGGCACAAAGCCGCGCCACATAGCGGCTGCCGTCCGTGGCCCGCACGGCGTAGTTGTCATTGAGGTTGCGGCGGATCAGGTAGCACTGCTGCACTGGCAGGCCGTAGTGCTGCGCCACCCAAACACTCACGGCAAAGGCAGCGGCTGTGGTGTGCGAGGCAATCGGGCTGAGGTCATGCGATGTTGGTGAAAGCATGCGGCATTCTCCATGGATGCAGCATGAAACACCCGTGCGACGTGGTTCGATGGGCTTGCACCCAGACGTTGTCGCTGCCTCCCAGGCTGGTACTAGCGGGAAAACAGCTACATCACGAGAAACTGCTTGAAATGGCTGCTACCGCCCGCTGGTATTGCACCATCGGTATCAAAACCATAGCACTCCACGTCGCCATCACCACGGCAGCTTGTCGCCGCTGTAGGCGTAAAAGCACCCCGTTTCCTCCACCGGCAACCCATCCAGCACCCGCAGCATGTCGCCCGCCGCATCTGCAGCGGGACGGCCGATTTCTGCGCCATTGAACGGGGCCGACAAGGCCGAGTTGACGGTGCCGGGGTGCAGCGCCACCAGCACGGCCTGCGGGTGGGTGCGGGCCACTTCGATGGACGCCGTTTTGACCAGCATGTTGAGCGCGGCCTTGCTGGCGCGGTAGCCGTACCAGCCACCCAGGCGGTTGTCGCCAATACTCCCCACCTTGGCCGAGAGCACAGCCAGCACGCCGCGCCCCTGCTTGGGCAGCAGCGGTGCAAAGTGGGCCAGCACCAGCGCGGGGCCAAAGGTGTTGGTGCGGAAGGTGGCTTCCATCTGCGCGTAGTTCAACTGGCCCAGGCGCTTTTCTGGCATGCCGTGGGGGCCGTGCAGCAGGCCAGCGGCGTGAATGATGCAGTGCCACGGGCCCTGGGCCCTGAGTTGCTGGGCGGCGGCGGCAATGGTGGCTTCGTCGTCCAGATCGACCGCCGGGTGGGTGTGGCGGCCCAGGCCCACGACCAGGGCGCAGCGCGGGTCGGCCTGCAGGTGGGCGAGGAAGGCGCTGCCGATGGCACCGGTGGAGCCGATGACGAGGGCGCGGTAGCCATCAGGCAGCGATTGCAAAGAAGTGAACGGCATTGCGGCGGGTTGTGCTTGAGACATGGCGCGGTTCTGCGGTGAAGGTGTCGTTGGGTGATTCGGCAGGCGGGCTACAGCGCATCCAGCCGCGTGCGCAAGCTGGCCGCATGCTCGCGCAGCGCATCCAGCTGCGGGCCCTGCATCTTTTGCAGCTGGCGGTACACCATGCCGAGGCGGAAGTTGCTACCCAGCGTGCCTTCGTTGCGCGCAAAAAAATCCCAATACAGCGCGTTGTAGGGGCAGGCCCGCTCACCCACTTTTTGATTCTTGTCGTAGTGGCAACCCTTGCAGTAGTCGCTCATGCGGTCGATGTACGCGGCGCTGCTCACATAGGGTTTGGTGGCCAGCAGGCCGCAGTCGGCAAACTGGCTCATGCCCACAGTGTTGGGTACTTCCACCCATTCAAAGGCGTCGATGTACACGCCCAGATACCAGCGGTGCACGGCGGCAGGGTCCAGCCCCGCCAGCAGCGCAAAGTTGCCGATGACCATGAGGCGCTGGATGTGGTGGGCATACGCATGCTCCAGCGACTGGCCCACGGCGTGCTGCATGCAGCGCATCTGGGTCTTGCCCGTCCAGAACCACGCTGGCAGTGGCGTGCTGTGGCCCAGGGCGTTGCGCTCGTCGTAGCCAGGCATGTGGGCCCAGTAGATGCCGCGCACATATTCGCGCCAGCCCAGGATCTGGCGGACAAAGCCCTCCACGGCAGGCAGGGGCGCAGTGCCTGCGTGGTAAGCGGCTTGGGCGCGCTGCACCACCTCGTGCGGGCGCAGCATTTTGGTGTTGAGTGCGAAGGACAGCAGGGAGTGAAAGAGCCGCGTGCTGTGTGTGCTCATGGCGTCCTCATACGCGCCAAAGTGCGGCAGCGTGGTGGTGACGAAGTGGTCGAGCCACGCCAACGCCTCGGCCCGGTTCAGCGGCCAGCGCAGTGCATGGGCCTGCGGGTTGCCAAAGCTCTGCACGCCTGCGGCCTGGATGGTGGCCCACAGGGCGCTGTGGTCGTGCGTGGGGCGGGCGTCGGGCGGCAGTGCGGGTGTGCCGGGCCAGGGCTTGCGGTTGTCGTGGTCGTAGTTCCATTGGCCACCTTCGGGCTCGCCAGCCTCGTCGATCAACACGCTGTGGCGCTGGCGCATGCGGCGGTAGAAGTGCTCCATGAGCCACTGCTTGCGGCCTTGGAACACCTCGGCCATTTCGGTGCGGGTGGTGTAGAAGTGCTCGCTGCTGACAGCCTGCACGGCAAAGGGCTGCGGGCTGGAGCGCTGCGCGGTGCCCCAAGTGCGCAGTTGCTCGTCCAGCCGCCATTCATCGGGGTGCTGGTATTGCAGCGTGTGCGCGCCGTAGTGGGCCATGAGGGCGGCCAGGTTGTCGGGGATCGACTGGCGGTTGCTCGCGTCGCCAATCGCCACATAGCGCACGCGGTGCCCCGCCTCGCGCAGATGCCGGGCCAGGTCGCGCATGGCGGCAAAGATGGCGAGGATTTTTTGCGCGTGGTGCAGCACATAGTCGGTCTCTTGCCGCACTTCCATCAGCACGTAGACCACGCCTTCGTCCTGCGCGGCGAACCACGAATGCTCGGGGTTGAGCTGGTCGCCCAGCAGCAGTCGCAGGGTGTGAGTGCGGGACGGCGGCGTGGTCATGCCGTGCCCCACAGGCGGCGGTAGCTGCCATCGGCATCGTGGTCTTGCGCCTGCTTGATGGGGTTGAAGCGGCGCCCCCCGCGCGGGTCGGTGCCGCGCCCGGCGATGTAGAGCCAGTTGGCCTGGTTGCTGTAAACGTCGTAGTCCACCAGTTGCGATTCAAACCACGCAGCGCCTGCGCGCCAGTCGCTGTGCAGGTCGTACAGAAGATAGCTGGCTACGACCTGGCGCAGGCGGTTGCTCAGATACCCGGTGGCAGCCAGCTCACGCATGGCGGCATCGACCAGCGGCTCGCCCGTCTCGCCCCGGCACCAGTGGTCAAAGCCGCGCGGGTTGTGCGGGGCGGGCGGTAGTTCTGACAGGCCGCGCACCCGGTACAGCGCTGCGCCGTATTGCAGGTGCAGCAGCCGAAAGTAGTCGCGCCACAGCAGTTCAAACCACAGCCAGTAAGTGCCATCGTTCGCGCCGTGGTCGCGCTCGAAGGTTTTCAAGTCGGCACAAATCTGGCGCGGAGACAGCGCACCCGTAGCCAGCCAGGGGGAGAACTTGCTGGAGTAGTCCAGCCCCGTGAGCCCGTTGCGCGTGGCCTTGTAGCTGTGGGGCAGCTTGCGGGCCAGGTACTGCGCCAGGTGGGCCAGCGCGGCGGCTTCGCTGCCATCACACGCAGGCGTGCCGTAGGGGAAGGATGAACGGGCATCACAGCCCTGGGGCGGAGCGGGTAGCTGGATGCTGACAGCGCCCTGCTCTGCGCCCACGGCCTGCAGCAAGGCGGCGGACACATCGGGCGGTGGCAGCAGTTGGGAAGGTGCGGGCAATGGCGCTGCGGGGGAGATGTCTGCGCGCTCCACCTTCTGGCGGAAGGTGTTGAACACGCCCGGCAACTGGTCCACAGGCCACGGCATGCGCGCCGGGGGCAGCAGGCTGCTGTGCCACACGGTGCGCACCTGCAGGCCTGCTGCGCGCAGTGCGGCCACCTCGGCTTGCTCGTAGGGGGCGGCGATGTCTTCGCACACCACGGTGGTGGCCCCCACAGCCTGGGCCAGTTGCGGCAATGCGGTGGCGGGTGGAGCTTGGCAGATGAGCAGCGGGTTGCCCAGTGCGGTCGTTTGTTGCTGCAACCCACGCAGCGCTGCAGCGGTGAAGGCCCGGCGGTGTGCGCCCACGCGGGCAAAGCCCCAGGGCGTGCCTTCATCGGGCGCAGACAGGCACACCACGGGCAGCAAATGTGTGGCACCGCTGGTGAGAGCTGCGCGCAGCGCGGGTTGGTCGTGCAGGCGCAGGTCGTTACGAAACCAAAACAGCACGGTGCTCATGCGGTGCCCTCCCCTGCCACACCTTGCGAAGTGCCGCTGCGCTTGCGCTCGCTGCGGCAGCGGTCGGAGCAGTACTTGACCTCGTCCCACACCTTCTCCCACTTCTTGCGCCAGGCAAAGGGCAGGCCGCAGTGCAGGCAGGTTTTTTGCGGTAGGTCTGATTTTTTGCGCATGCGCATGGCGGGCCTGTGGTTTGGTTAAGCAGGCTTCAACACCTGCTGTGCCAGCGCACGCCCGCTGAGCCACGCACCTTCGACCTTGCCGCCGTGGAGCCAGTCGCCACACAGGCCCAGGCGCATTTGCGCATCCCACCAGCTGCCCTGCGTGAGCGCGGGTTCGGTGTCGGCATAGCGCCAGCGGTGGGCGGTGGCCGCCAAAGGTGCGGGGCCACCCAGGGCGGCAAAGGCAGCGAGCAATGCGGTGGTTACCGACTCGGCGCTGTCTTCGATGTGGGCTTCGCTCCATTCGGGGCTGGCGTGCAGCAGCCAGGTTTCTTGCCCCGTGCGGCCGGGTTTGCTGCTGTCGCGCGCCACCCAGCGCAGCGGGCCGGTGTTGATAAACGCACCCTCCCACGGCAGGGCCACGGGGCCTGCGTAGCGCAGCATCACAGCCCAGCTGCCACGCATGCGTGCGCTGGCGGCCAAGGCGGCGCCTGCAGGGGCCAGGGGCGCCAGCAAGGGCACGGCCTGCGGGGCAGGCACGGCCAGCAGCACGGCACTGTAACGCGGGCTGTGCAGGCCATGTTCCGCCGAGGTGATGGCCCACCCGCCCTCGGTGTGGTCCAGCCGCTGCACGGTGGTTTGCCACTGCGCCAGCGCAGGCTCGCCCAGGTGCTGCACCAGCCAGGCGGCGGGCGACGTCATGCGCGGTGTGCCCACAAATCGCTCCAGCGGGGTGGCCGGGGTGGACCAGGCATTGCCGTCAAAGCTGGCCAGCCGGGCATCCCACAAAGCCGCCACACCGGCTTGCTGCCAGCGGGCCACTTCAGCGCGAAAGGCCGGGTCGCGGGCGGTGAAATATTGGGCGCCGTGGTCGCACTGCCAGGGGCCGCTGTCATCTTCGGCGCGGCGGGTACTCATACGGCCAGACGGGCCCCGGGCTTTGTCGAACACATGCACCGTGTGCCCCGCCTGCAGCAGCGCCTGCGCGCACGACAAGCCCGCCAGGCCTGCGCCGACGATTGCGATGGGCAAAGAGGTGGTAGCGCCACTCATGGCTGCGGGTCCGTGCGGTCATGGGTCACCCAGATCAGCGCCTGGGTGTCTATGCCCAGGGCCTGTGCGCGGGCGATTAGCTGCTCGCGCACACCAGGGGGCAGCTGCTTGGTGCGCGACAGGATCCAGCAGTAGCTGCGGTCCGGCCCCACCACCAGCGCCCACTGGTAGCTGGCATCCAGCGCGGCCACGTGGTAGCCGCCGTAGAACGGGCCAAAGAACGACACCTTGAGTGAGGCGGTGTTGGCATCGCCCGTGAACAGGGCCTTGCCCTTGGCCTGGCGCCAGTCGTTTTTGCCGGTGTCAAAACCCCGGTTGAGCACGCGCACGCTGCCGTCCGCCTGGCGCTGGTAGGTGGCGCTCACGTCCGTCATGCCGCGTTCAAACGAATGGTCCAGCCGGGCCACTTCGTACCAGCGGCCCACGTAGCGGGCTAGGTCAAACGGGGTGACGGGCGTGATGCCCTCGGGCGGGCGGGTGGACGAGCAGCCACTCAAGGCGAGCAAAAACACGGCCAGCCCTAACCAGGCGCAGCGGCGGAAGCAGGATAGGAAGAAGAACATAAATTACCAATCGGTCACAAAACAAACCAATTGGTATTCTGCCACCGCCAGCGCTGCTGCGGCGAAAGCCCGGCGCGAGCGCCTACCATGGGCCACCCGTAAACTCTGCCCATGACTTTTCAAATCACCGTTTACTCCAAATCCGCCTGCCCCCAATGCGATTCGGCCAAGAAGCTGCTGCAGTCGCGTTCGCTGCCTTTTGAGGAAATCAAGATCGACGACGAGGCCGAGCGCCTGGCGTTCTATGCGAAGTGCGGGCCTTCGGTGCGGCAGATGCCACAGATCTTTATCAACAACCAGCGCGTGGGCGGACTGGCGGGGCTGCAGGCTGCGCTGGCGCAGATCGGCCAGTGACACCTGCTTTCGTCCCTCCCCTGGTTATTGGTACTTCGCAGCGGTGATGAACTCGCTGAAGGTTTCGCACCACACGATCACGGTGTTGAACTTGGCCGGGTCCACGCCCTGCGGCAACGGGACGATGAAGTTGTTGAACGTCTTCACATCGCCCACGCGCTGCATCTGGGGCTTGAGGCGCTTGAAGTCTGCCTCGGTCTCGACAAACTCGGGCGACAGGTAGAGCTTGTAGTCCGGCCCCGGGGCCAGCTTGCCCACCAGGCTGATGGCCTGCGGGCTGATGGACACGGCGCCTTCGCCCCAGTGCAGGGCGTCGCTGTCTTTCAGGTCACGGCGGAACGTGGCAGTCCATTGCGCAGCGGGCTGGCTTGACTGGATTTGCTGCAGCGTGGGGGCGTCGGGCGCGATCAGGATCGGCAGCACATACACACCCAGCGCAAACCCGATGACCAGGGTGAGCAGGTGCGAGGCGATGAGCAGCAGAGGTTTCATGGCAGCGGGTTCAGTGGACTGAGCCCAATGTACTGCGCAGCGCCCTCGCCTTCAACGCTGCGCTGCTCCCCGGTGTCCGATCAGGATGCGCGGGCCAGAAAGCCATCCACCAGTGCGTAGTGCTCCGGCACATTGAGCGCGGGCGCGTGGCCGCAGCCGGGCACCTCCACCACCTGGGCCAAGCCACGGGCGCCAGGCCCCCGGGTCAGCATCTCGGCGGTGGTATCGCGCAGCACCAGGTCCGACTCTTCGCCACGCAGGCACAACACGGGGATGTCGAGCGCGTCGTAGTGGTCCCAGATCAGGTAGTCGTTGGTGTGGTGGGTGAACTGCTGCACCATGGCCGGGTCGTAGTGCGGCGTCACGCGGCCGTCGGGCAGGCGGCGGGTACTGCTCTCGGTCAGCAGGCGCCACTGCGCATCGCTGAGCCAGCCGTAGGGCGTGTAGACCTGCCGGAAGAACGCCTCCAGTTCCCGCACGGTGTCGAACGCGGGCGGGTGGCCTGCGTAGGCCTTGATGCGCTCCAGCGCGGCGTCGGCCAGGCGCGGGGCGTTGTCGTTGAGAAGCAGGCTCTGGATGCGGCCCTTGAGCTGCGGCTCGAACAAACCCGAGGCGCACACGGTGCCGATGGCCCCGCCCATCGAAGTGCCCACCCAGTGCGCTTTCTCGACACCTAGTTGGTCGAACAGATCGGCCGCAATGCGCGCGTAGAACGAGAGCCGGTATTCGTCCTGCGGTGCACGCGCCCACTGGCTCAGGCCCCGGCCCAGGGTGTCGGGGCAGATCACGCGGTAGCGTGACGCCAGGTGGGCGGCCAGGGGGTCCATGTCGCGCCCGGTGCGCGCCAAGCCGTGCCAGGCAATCACCACCGGCGCGTCGGGCGCACCCCACTCCGTGGTGTGGATTTCATAGCCAGCGCAGGTGAGGTAGCGCGAGGTGGGGGACATGATGGCGACCTTGTGGAACAAAGAATAAAAAAGGATCGGTGGCTCACTTCATGAGGCGGCCATTGCTGCCAATGACAGTGACCTCGACATACCGTGAGCCGATGCGGTTGGTGGGGGAGTAGCCCAGCGTGATGCCGCCGAGGTCAAAGCTCTGCAGCGACTCCAGCGCCTTGACGACCTTGGCGCGCGTGGGCGCGGGCCCGGCACGGCGCAGGGCCTCGACCAGCACCTTGGCGCCCAGAAACTGCTCGAAGCTGGTGTAGTTGACCTCGGCCTCGGGGGCGTATTTCTTGAGCAGCGACTGGTATTCACGCACCACTGGCAACTGGGGCCGGTAGGGGTAAGGCACCACCTGGCTGATGCCCAGGCCGTGCGCGTTTTTCAGGCCCGCCAGCTTGACCAGCTCGGTCGGGTCCACCACCGAGATGTTGTACAGCTGCGCGCCGCCGCCCTGCTCGCGGTAACGCTGGATGAAGGCCGCCGCGGGCTTGTTCACCGCAATCATGATGACCGCGTGCACATCGGCGGCCTTGATGGCCTTGACGGCTTCATCGACCTTGTCGGTATTGCGTTCGTAGCCTGCTGCTACCACGAGCTTGAGGTTGCGCTTAGCGAGGGCCGCCTCGACCCCCGCCAGGCCCGCCTTGCCAAAACCGTCGTCCTGGTACATCACGGCCACACGGTTCATGCCCAGGGTGGTGAGCTGCTGCACCATGTGCTCGGTCTCATCGACATAGCCTGCGCGCACATGAAAGATCCAGGGGTTGAACGGGTTGCGCAGCGATTCGCCCCCCGTGTAAGGCGCCACCAGCGCCGCACCGCCCTCTTGCAACACGCCGTCTGCCAGCAGTTGGGTGATGTTGGCCGTGCCCGCAAAGCCATACAGCGCCACCACCTCGGGCTTGGCCAGCATCTCGCGGGTGAGCTTCACGGTGTCGGCCACCTTGTAAGCGTCGTCGGCCACCTCCTGGCGGATGGTCGCGCCGTGCACGCCGCCCTGGGCGTTCACCCAGTCAAAGTAGATCTTGCCGCCCAGCACCATCTGAGCGCCAGTGCTGGCCAGCACGCCGGTGAGCGGTGCCACCTGCCCCACCACAATCTCGGCGGCGTGCAGCAAGGGCGCCGTGGCCCCGCCCCACAGCACCGCCAGTGCTGCCGCCGCACGGCGGCTCCATGTCTTGACCTTGTCCATTCGGTTCATCCCCTGTTTGTGTTGCTTGCAGCCGCGCCCACGGGCGGCGCAAGGGCCGATGGCCCCCACGCGTGCCCGGTGGGCGGCGGTGACGGTGTGTCGTCTGGCAAAGCTCCTTGGGTCAGTCGGGGATGGCAATGGCGCCCGCCGTGATGGCGATGGCGTTGGCGGCAGCAGGCGTGGTAGCCAGCGGCGGCACGTTGGCGGCGGTGATGGCCGGGGCGCTGCCCGGTGTGCCGCCGCGCGGCACGGTGCGCACCACCTGGCTGGCGGGCAGCGCCTTGCCGCTGGCGAGGTGGTCGTACACGGCGTCGAGCGCGTGGTTCAGGTACACATGCAGCGGCACGTAGCGGCTGTCATAGCCCGGCAGCACCGTGGGCAGGCCTATAAAGCTGTCGAAGTGCTGGGCGTTGGCCACTTCCACATAGCTGAGCTTGCTGGCGGCGCCTTCGACCTTCTTGTTCAGCGCGGCGTATGGGCGCGAGGTGTGGCTCACCGGCAGCAGCGCATCGGCGCGGCCGTGCACGATGACGGTGGGCTTGCCACGCAGGTTGCCGTTGCGGCGGGTTTCGTCCACACCGGCCTGCAGCTTCTTGGCGGCGGCGTCATTGCCGGTGACGAGGTTGCGCAGGCACAGCGCGCCGCTCAGGTTCCAGTCGGCTACACCGGCATCCGACACCGACAGGAAGTCTCGCGCGGGCCCGAACTTGCCAAGGTTGTTGACCAGGTTGATGCCGCCCGAGGGAGGCACGCCGTTGCCGGTGGCAAACATGCCTGGCAATGCAGCGGCGGCCAGCGGCATAACCCCGCCGGTGGCCGCCGTGGCGGCGTAGCTGAAGCCGCAGAGGTTGTCCTGCACACTGGCGCGCGAGAGACCGTTGGCAAAGGTCACGGCCACGGCGGGGGACACTTCAAACGCCGCCATGGAGGCATGCAGGTCGTTGGACTCGGGCTCCCAACCGTAGGCGCGCAGCTTTTGCAATGCCTCTTCGGCCTGCGCGGCCGTGGTGCTGGCTGTGAGCAACCCTGCCGCCTTGAGCGACGCGCAACGGTTGGGCGCGATGGGCAACGCAGCGCTGGCAAACCCGGCCGCAAACGCCGCCGCAAAAGGGCTGGTGCTGACCGAGGGCGCGAGCGACGCGCAGGCCTGGTAGAGGTTGGCGTAGGTGGTGAAGTCCACCAGCGTCTTGCCGGTGACAGCCACATCGGCGCTGCCACGGCGCACCGTGACGCCGGGATTGGCCGGCATCTCGATGGCAGGCTCGGACACGGCCACGCCGCTGATCAGGCCCTGCGTGTCCAACTCGGCCGCCGCAATGGCCGCGCCACCGCCGTTGGAGATGCTCGATGCGATGACGATGGTGTTGGCCGGGGTCAGCGTCTTGAGGCGCTGGCCCGCTGCGTCGGTGGCGCCGTAGCGCTGGTTGAGCACGTAATAGCCAAACTCCACGGCCTGCAGCGTGCTCGTGCCCCAGTCCTTCTCAGAGTTCTGGCCCGAGTGGGCGTGCTTGAAGGCAAAGCGGTTGGGGGTGGCGGTGTTGAAGGCGGCCAGCTCGGTGGCCGTGAGACCTGCGTTGAAGGCTGCGGCCTTGCCCGCTGCGGCGGCCGTGGTGCGTGTGCCGTCGATCAGCGGCACGGTGTCGTTCATGAGGTCGTGCGGCGCGCCGCCCGTGCCCTTGTCCGAGTAGGCCACGGCGCAGCCCTTCTTGAGGCCCCACTCGCCCGTGGAGATGCCGCCATACACGCCGCGCGAGCCCGAGGTGGTGGCGGTGATCATGCAGGGCTTCTTGGGGTCGAAGCTGGCGGGCACCTGCACCATGAGGGTGACGTTCTTGCGGCCTGTGCCGTCGTCGGCAAACGCGATGTATTCGGTGCCCGCCACCTTGCCTTCGCCCGTGGTGACCTTGCCCTGCGCATCCACATTGGGGCCGTAGAGCGTGCCGTAACCACCGGCTGCCGTCATGTCGAGCATGGCGCGGTAGTTGGTGTGGATGGCCGTGCGGCGCAGCTCGGCCGCCGTGGGCTTGAGGGGATCAGCGAACGCAGGGGGCGCGGCAGCGGCCAGGCCCGTGGCTCCCAGGCCCGCCGTGAGCAGGTCATTGCTGGCGCCGTCGTACGTGGTCTCGCTGATGGTGCCGAGGTAGCCGGGCTTGGTGTTGGGGGCGGCACTGTCGCCACTGCTGCCACCGCAGGCCGCCAGCACCGCAGCGGCCAGCGCTGCGGCCAGGAACGGACGAGAAAGGGGACGAAAACGGGGGGTCTTGATGTTCATCTTCATGTGCTTGTCTCCTGGAGTTTTTCTTTGCTTCTTGTTGCACAGCTCATCCACACACCCAGGCCACGCCGGTCACCCGGCGCGGCCGGGGCCACTCACCCCGCCTTGCGCGCAGCTGCCGCGCGCAGACGCCCCACCACACCGGTAGGGAAGTAATAGACCGAAAGAACAAAGAGCACTCCCAGCCACAGCAGCCAGCGGTCAGGCGAGAGCAATGCCGACAGCCAGGGCAGACCCGTGGCAGCCTCGCTGCCTAGCCGCAGCAAGTCTTGCAGGTAGCTTTGCGCCACCAGGAAAAGCACCGCCCCGATGGCAGAGCCATAGATGGTGCCCATGCCACCGATCACCACGATGAGCAGGCAGTCCATCATGATTTCGAAGCTCAGCGAAGTGTCCGGCCCGTTGTAGCGCAGCCAGAGCGCCAGCATGCAACCCGCCAGCGTGGCGAACAGGGCAGACAGCACGCTCGATGTGGTGCGGTACACCACCACGCGGTAGCCAATAGCCTCTGCACGGAATTCGTTCTCGCGGATGGCCTGCAGCACGCGGCCAAACGGCGAGTTGACGATGCGCAGCAGGGCCAGCACCAGCGCCACCGCGGTGACGAACAGAAGGTAGTAGCAGATCAGGCGCCCGTCGATGGTCACGCCCAGAAAGGGCTCTTCGAAGGGCTCGAAACTGGGCGACAGGAATTCGGGCACCTTGAAGGTCAGACCGTCTTCACCGCCGGTGATGTCGGACAGCTGCGAGGCCAGCGTCTGGAACGCAGCGGCCACCGCCAGCGTGATCATGGCAAAGAAGATGGCGCGCACGCGCAGCGAGAACAGCCCCACCGCCAGCGACAGCAGCAGGGACAGCAGCAGCGCGCCACCAATGCCCACGCCCAGCGCCGTCCAGGTGGGGCCCAGGCGCGTGGTGGCCACTGCGATGCCATAGGCCCCGATGCCAAAGAACATGGTGTGCGCAAAGCTCACGATGCCGGTGTAGCCCAGCAGCAGGTCAAAACTGGCGACCAGCACCACAAAGATCAGCACCTTGGCCGCCACCGACAGCGCCTTGACGCCCGGGAACAGGAACGGGGCAAACGCCAGCCCGATGAGGATAGCCACCAGGATCACCGCCAGCACCTTGCTGCGCGGGTAGTCGTTGGAAAGAAGACGGTTCAACATGGTCTTGTTTCCTCAGCGGTTAGCGACCGGATAGACGCCCTGGGGTCGCCACAGCAAGATGGCCACCATCAACGCGATGTTGGAGAACAGCGCCACCTTGGGCACCAGAAAGCCGGTGTAGTTCGCCATCAGCCCCACCAGCAGCGCGCCAATGAGCGCGCCACCCGTGCTGCCGAGGCCTCCGATGATGATGACGATGAAGATCAGCACATTGACCTGGGCGCCCATCTGCGGGATCACGTTCTGCTGGTAAAGCCCCCACATCACGCCGCCCAGGCCCGCCAGGGCCGAGCCCACCACGAACACGCCCACGAACAGGCGGCGGATGCGGTAGCCCAGGCTCTCCACCATCTCGCGGTCTTGCACGCCAGCGCGGATGAGCAGGCCGACCTTGGTGCGCGACAGCGTCCAGGCCAGTACGCCGAAGACCACCAGGCCCACCGCCACGGCGATCAGGCGGTATTTTTCGATGGCGGCGTCGCCCACCAGCAGCGAACCGCGCATGGCTTCGGGCAGCGGCAGCGGGATCTGCGCGGGGCCCCAGATGACCTTGATCAGCTCTTCGCCGATGATCATGCCGCCCATGGTGATGAGGATCTGCTTCAGGTGCTGGCCGTACACGGGCCGCACGATGAAGCGCTCGAACGCCAGGCCCACCGCCCCGGCGATGGCCATGGCCACGAGCATGGCGGGCAGCACGGCCATCAGGTTGCGCCACAGGTCAGCGCTTTGGGTGTAGTCGCCCATGGCGCCCAGCACGCTGGTGGCCACGAAGGCGCCCAAGGCGATGAACACGCCGTGGCCGAAGTTGAGCACGTCCATCAGGCCGAACACCAGCGTGAGGCCCGAGGCGATGATGAAGATGATCATGCCCATCGCCAGGCCCGCCACGGTGAGCGTGAGCCAGGTGCTGGGTGAGCCGATGAAGGGCAGCACCAGCAGCGCGAGCGCGGGCACCAGGGCCAGGGGCTTCCAGTCGAAGTCACGGGTGATGGCGCTCATACGCGGCCTCCTTGCATGGCAGGCGACATCTGCGCATTTGCTACATTTTTAATAGCTGCCAGCGCTTTACCATCAATCGCTAGCAGCCCAAAAGGCTTGAAATCTGGTGCAAAACTCATAGTGCCAACCCCAGCAGCGAGCGCTGCAGTGCTTCGTCTTCGGCCAGCGCAGCCATGCTGCCTGCATGCACCACCTGGCCGTTGTCCATCACGGCCACGGTGTCGCCGAGCCGCTTGGCAAAGTTGATGTTCTGCTCGACCAGCAGGATGGTCACGCCGCTCTTTTTGAGCTGGTCGAACGCCTCGATCATGTTGTTGATGATGGCGGGCGCCAGGCCCTTGCTGGGCTCGTCCACGATGAGCAGGTCGCGCGGCTCGACGATGGCGCGGCTCACGGCCACCATCTGCTTTTGCCCGCCGCTGAGCTTGCCGGCCGGGTGGTTCCAGAACTTCTCCACGGCGGGGAAGAGCTTGAAGATCCACTGCAGCCGCGCCTCGTCCATCTGCGCGGCATTGCGCGCGCTGCGGGCGGCCAGCAGCATGTTTTCCTTCACCGTGAGGTCGGCAAAGATGCCCATGTTCTCGGGCACGTAGGCGATGTTCATGCCCGCGATCTGCGGGGTGTTCAGCGCCGTGATGTCTTTGCCTGCAAAGTGGACCGAGCCTTTGGACGCATGCCACAGGCCCATGATGGTGCGCAGCGTGGTCGTCTTGCCCGCGCCGTTGCGGCCCAGCAGCATGGTGAGCTGGCCCTTGGGCACGGCCAGATCCACGCCGTGCAGGATGTGGTACGCGCCGATGTGCGTGTGCACGCCCTGGAGTTCGAGCAGGTTGCCCGTGTTGTTGCTGGTGGTGGTCATACGGCGGCCTCCTTCGTCACGCCCAGGTAGGCTTCCTGCACCACGGGCGATGCGATCACCTCGGCCGGTGGGCCGTCGGCCACCAGCGTGCCGTTGGTCAGCACGATGATGCGGTCGGCCAGCTCGCGCACCACGTCCATCTTGTGCTCCACCAGCAGGATGATCTTGGTCTTGTCCTTCTTCAGCGCGCGGATCAGGTTCAGGATCACGGGCGCCTCGTCGTGGCTCATGCCGGCCGTGGGCTCGTCGAACATGTAGACCTGCGGCTCCAGCGCCATGAGCAGCGCCACTTCGAGCTTGCGCTGGTCGCCATGCGGCAGGCTGGCCACGGGCGTGTCGCGACGCTCGTACATGGCCACCGTCTGCAGGATGGATTCAGCACGCTCGGTCAGCGCACGGTGGTCGCTCCAGATGCTCCACAGGTTCAGGCCCCGGCGGTGCTTGCCCTCTTGCGTGGCCTGCACGGCCAGGCGCACGTTCTCCAGCACGCTGAGGTTGGGGAACAGGTTGGTGAGCTGGAACGCCCGGCCCAGGCCCGCATGCGTGCGTGCCGAGACGGACTGCCCGGTCAGGTCCTGCCCACCCAGCGTGACGCTGCCGCTGGTGGCCTTGAGTTGCCCCGAGATGAGGTTGAAGTACGTGGTCTTGCCCGCGCCATTGGGGCCCACGATGGCGGTCAGCGTGCCGGGCTCGAAAGAGCAGGTCACGGCATTGACCGCCACGTGGCCGCCAAAGCGGATGGTCAAGTCCTTGGTGGCCAAGGTGCTCATGGGTGGTGGTTCACTTTCACGGTAGTCATCGTTGGTCGAGAGGGCGGCCGCCCCCTTTTTCACGTCAAGGGCAAGTTCCGATGACGTAGTAGTTGGGGCTGGTTTGTTTCAGCGTGTTGTTCACAAAGATGTTCCACAGCCCCATGCTCTGGTTGGAACCCAGCGCGAAGGTGTAGCCGCCATACACGTAGGCACGGCCCGCCATGGTGTGGGCGTAGTTGCTGGCCGTGGTGCAGGTGCCCGTGCCGCCGCCCGATGCGGCCAGCGTGGTGCCGGATGCAGCGGCGGACAAGGCGCCCTCGGCGCCGTTGCCATCAGCGGCACGCACCGTCCAGCTGTAGGTGGTGGATGCGGCCAGGCCGGTGTCGGTGAAATTCGTGGCAGTCACGGGCAGCGCATTGGTCTTGTTGCCATTGCGGTACACGTTGTAGCTGGCCGCTCCGCTCACGGCGTTCCAGCCAATCGCCATGCTGCTGGCCGTGGCGCCCGAGGTGCTCACGCCCGTGGGGGCTGGCAGGTCCACCGGTGGGTTGGTGGTTCCACCGCTTCCCACGCGGTCCACCATGGCCTTGATGGCAGCCATCTGCGGGCCGGACTTCTTGGAATAGTTGGCGCTGTCATAGCCCCACCAGTCCCAGCAGCTGTTGGTGGCGGCCAGGCTGGTCTGCGGGTACAGCATCACGATGTTGTTACTGTCGGCCCAGCGGTTGTAGCCCGTGTTGCGCACGTACTGCTGCTGCACGTCGTTCACGTTCTGCTTGCAGCCATGCAGCACCACATGCAGCTTGCAGGTGGCCGTGCCACCCGCCTGGCAGGCCTGGGGCACATAGGCCCAGCCCGTGGTGGCCATGCCGTGGTTGGTGATGAATTCGCTCTGGTTGAACTCGATGAAATTGCCGGTGGGCAGCGTGGCGTTGTTGCGTGCGTTCAGCGTGCCGTACAGGTGCTGCAGCATGGCGCCTGCCAGGTCGAAGTTGCAGTCGCTGATGTAGGGGGCACCCTTGGTGGAACAACCGTTGCCGTAGTCGTCCGTCACCATCGCGTGCTCGGATGCGATGTCCTTCTTGTAGACCACGTTGGCCGCTGGCACGAAGCTGTTGTAGTAGGTGCGCAGTGCATCCATCACCCCCGTCTTGACCACGCTGTCGAGCGTGCCCGAGAACAGGTAGACCTTGGAGTTCTGCAGGTTGGCCACGGGGTCGATCACGCCCTGGCCGGCCCAGGTGTTGGTGGTGTTCACCAGCGTGCTGGTGGGAATACCCGTGGGGCTGGCCATGCAGCGCCCCGTGGCATTGACGACTGAGCCCTCGGCGCAATAGAACGGCCCGCCCGCCACCACCCCAACGCCCTTGGCAAACGTGGCCGAGTACGCCACATGCAGCTGCACGGCCATGAAGCCGCCCGAGGACAGACCGGAAACGGTGGTCTGCGTCTTGTCGATCTTGAGGGCGGGGAGGTTGACGGCAGCGTGAACACTGGCCACGCCACAGAGTGCAATCGCAGCCCCTGCTGCTGCCGCCCGGATGAAATTGAAAGCCATGTTGTCTTGTCTCCAAATAATTTTGAGAAAGTCTGACCCAGCCCCCGTGTAATCCGGGGGTTCATGCATCAATTCACTGGAAAAAGAGGGGCGGCCGCCCCTGCGGGATGAACCCCGAAGGAGCAGGACGGTGATCCTGTCCGACGGGCCTCGCTAACGCATCGAAAAGACCGGCTTATCGCTTGTTGCGAATCGGCACGTTCATTTCTTCAGGCTTGATCTCGCGCACCAGTTCGGGCACGCCCCAGGCAAAGGCCGGGTCCACCTTGATCTTGAAGTGGTACATGCTCTGCATGGCCTGGTGGTCTTCCTTGCGGAAAGTCATCTTGCCCTTGGGGGTGTCAAAGCTCATGCCCTCCATGGTCTTGATGAGCTTGTTGGTGTTGGTGTCGCCACCCGTGGCCTTGAGCGCCGTGACCAGCGCCATGGCCGAGCTGAAACCACCGGCGGTGAAGAAGTCTGGCGGAGTCTTGAACTCCTTGTAATGCGCAGCCACCAGGGCTTCGTTCACGGGGTTCTTGGGGATGCCGAAGTAGTAGTACGTGGCGCCTTCCATGCCGGGGAAGTTCTTGTACGCGGCCATGGCGGGCAGGATGTTGCCGCCCGTGGAGATCTCGATGCCATAGCGCTTCAAGTCCATGTCGGCGATCTTGAAGGGGTTGCCTGCACCGGCCCAGACCACCCAGATGATCTTGCGGCCGGGCTGGTCCTTGAGCTTGTCGATCAGGCGCTGGGCACCGGCGGTGAAGTCGGTGGTGGCAGCGGGCAGGTATTCCTCGTGGGCAAGCTTGGCCTTCTTGACCGAGTCCTTGAAGGCTTTCACGCCATCGCGGCCAAACGCGTTGTCTTGCGCGAGGGTGGCAATGGTCACGCCTTCCTTGTCCACCGCCACGGCGTTGGAGATGGCATCCTGGCTGCTGTTGCGGCCCGTGCGGAAGATGTACTTGTTCCACTTGTCGCCGGTGATCGAGTCGGCCACGGCGGGCTCGACCAGCAGGATCTTTTTGTATTCCTCGGCCACCGGCAGCATGGCCAGGGCCACGCCCGATGCGGTGGGGCCGACGGCGATGTCAGCCTTGTCGTCAGAGTACGCGGTGGCCAGCAGGCTCTTGCCCAGGTCGGGCTTGCCCTGGTCGTCTTTCTCGATCACCACCAGCTTCTTGCCATTGACCGTCATGCTGCCGCCGGTGGCGTAGTTCAGCCCCATCATCAGGCCAGTCTGGGTCTGCTTGCCATAGGCCTCCAGAGGGCCGGTCTTGCTGTACACGTGGGCAATGCGGATTTCGCCGGTCTGTGCGAATGCGGGGGCGGAAAGTGTGGCGGCGGTAACGGCTGCGGAAGCGAGGGCGACCAGAGTGCGACGGTGCATGGCGATGTCTCCTGTTGTGATGCTTCTTTATTGCACAGTCTGTGCCAGCAGCCAAGTGCTTGATTTCAAAGAAACTTTTCCTCACACACTGGAGGCGATGCCTGAATTCAATACACAATAAATGTCTAAATTTCAGACAATTGCCTGAAATTTATTCAGGGTTTTCCAGACGTCCATAGAGCGTGGCGCGTGAGATACCGAGCTGCCGCGCCGTGGCCAGCTTGTTGCCGCCATGGGCCTTCATGGCGGCATGGATGGCCCGCTGCTCCAGTTCGGCCACCTGTTCGGCCAGGGGCCGCAGGTAGCGCGACTCGTCCTCGGCCTCGACCACCACGGCGGTGGTGTCCTGCACCGGCGCGGCGGGCTCCACGCCCGCTTCGCGCAGGATGCGTTCGAGCTGCGCCGCGTCGATGGACTGGCCCTCGCTGCGCATCACGGCCTGCTCCAGCACGTTGCGCAGCTCGCGGATGTTGCCGCGCCAGGGCTGGCCAGCGAGCAAGGCCATGGCCTCGGGCATCAGCTCAGGCGGTGGCGTGCCGTTGCGCAGCGCCAGGTCATCGCCCAGAGCCTCGACCAGTGCCGGAATGTCACTGCGCCGCGCACGCAGTGGTGGCACGCGCACCGGCAGCACGTGCAGGCGGTAAAACAGGTCTTCGCGGAACTTGCCTTCACGCACCAGGCCAGCCAGATCGCGCGAGGTGGCGGCCAGGATGCGTACGTTGAAGGGCACGAGCTTGTTGCTGCCCAGCGGCTCGATCTCCCCTTCCTGCAGCGCGCGCAGCAGCTTGGCCTGCAGGCTTTGGGGCATATCGCCGATTTCGTCGAGGAACAGCGTGCCGCCATCGGCCAGCTTGAACTTGCCATCGCGCCCCTTGGCCGACGCGCCGGTGTAGGCGCCGGGCGCCACGCCAAAGAACTCGGCCTCCAGCAGCGTGTCGGGCACGGCAGCGATGTTGACGCTGACAAACGGGCCGCTTGCACGGCTGGATGCAGCGTGGATGGCGTGGGCCAGCAGCTCTTTGCCGGTGCCTGTCTCGCCCAGCAGCAGCACCGGGCTGGTGGACTGCGCTGCACGGCGTGCCTGGCGCTTGACCTCAGCCGCTGCGGGACTCGACCCGATGAAGCTGGCAAAGGTGTATTTGGACCGCCGCTCGCCGTCACCCGCCACCGTCAGGCTGCGCCGCCGCTGGCTGGCCAGCTCGCGCCGTGCATCGTCCAGGTCGCGCTGCAGCAGGGCAAACTTGCTGATCAGCGGCTGCAGCGTGGTCTCGGGGTGGTCGAACAGCACGATGCCGATGGCGCCGATCACGCGGTCCGCATCGTCGCGCAGCGGGATGCGGCTGACCACGAAGGTGCCAGCCTTGTTGGTGAGCAGGTCGATCAGCACGGGCTGGCCGGTCTCCAGCACGCGGCGCATCTGGGTGTTGGGGATGACCTCCTCCACCGTGCGGCCGACAAACTGGTCCACCGAAGAGAACCCAAGGTCGGGCAGAAAACGCTGGTAGCCCTCGTTCACCCACACGATGCGCCCGCTGCGGTCCACCAGGAACATGCCCTGGCTGACGCTGGAGAACAGCTGAAACATGGAGCGTGCCGCCAGTTCCAGGATGCCCTGGGCATCCAGCGGCAGTGCGGGGGCGTCATCGGTGAGCAAAGGCATCTGCGGATGGTAGCGCGGCGGGGTGGGCCGAAGAACAGTCACGCCGCTGTCACCGCGCAGCTGCCGCGCATTTACCTGCAAATCCAGATGCTACTATTTTTATAGCTATGAGCACAATATCATCAAGCGCTAGAGGCTATTTTTATCCAGAACCACATACCCGTCGGTCGCCTGTGCATTGCCCACCGGGCGCTGCGCGCGCGTCATGCGCAGAACCACCATGGGCTGAACGGCGGCCAGCGCCTCAGCCTCGCGCACGGCCAGGGGTTGGTCCACCAGGATGCAGGGCTTGCCCGTGCGGCGGCAGTGGTCCTGCACGCGCCAGTACTCGTCATGGCTGATGCAGCCCGTCTGGCAGATCACCAGGTCGGCAGCGGCCAGATTGGCGTCCAGGGTGCCGTCCGGCGCGGCATCGGGCTCGGCGCAGCCTTTGCCCTTGGCCGCAGAAGGATGGCCTGCCACGCCCAGACTACCTTCGGGCTGCACGGGCTGGGCGGGCGCCTCGGCCGCCAGCCGCCAGCGCAGGCATTCGCGCGACAGACTGGCAATGCGCTCGGCCAGCATGCTGATGTGGCGGGCCATCGCCTTGCGGCGCGGCAGGCTGGGGTGGGCCGCTTTCCACTGCACCAGCGCATCCTGCGCCATGGCCAGGCACGTGTCCCGCGCGATCACCTCGGCACGCAGCCGCAGCACCTGGGCCTGGAGGGCATCTATCTGTGCCGCCTGGGCTGCCACCGTGGCACTGCAGCGCTTTTGCACATCGCCCAATTGGCGGCAAAGTGCCAGAAACTCCTGCGGAAGTGAATGCATGCGCCACCCTTGCAAATAAGAACTATTCGCATTTTATGGTACGATTCACGGCTTGTGAGCACGCAAGTCACCTTGGTGGGGAGGGCACCGGGGGCGTCCAGCCCCCGGTGTCTGGCTTGCGCAGATGCTGAAAAACATTCGTGCCAACGGGTGCCCCAAGAAACAAAAAAACCGCGCCATTGCAGCGCGGTTTTTTTGGGTGAAGGGCGCGCGCTGCGTGCCGGTCAGGTCTGCACCAATGCCAGCTTGCGCGCCGCCCAGCGCCGCAGCAGGCGCGGCACGATCAGCACGGCCAGCACGATGACGATCAGGGTCAGCGAGCCTGGACGCTCCACGAAGATGCTCCACTTGCCTTCGCCAATGGCCACGGCATTGCGCATCTGGGCTTCCGCCAAGGGGCCCAGGATCATGCCCACCACCACCGGCGCAGCCGGGAAGTCAAAGCGGCGCATCACCACTCCCAACAGGCCAATGGCGTACAGCAGCACCAGGTCGAACGCGCTTTGGCGCATGCCATACACACCGAGCGTGGAGAACACCAGAATGCCCGCGTACAGGTACGACTTGGGAATGTTCAGCAGCTTGACCCACAGGCCCACCAAAGGCAGGTTCAGGATGAGCAACATTACGTTGCCGATGTACATCGACGCGATCAGCGCCCACACCAGCGCACCGTTGGTGTCAAACAGCTGGGGGCCTGGCTGGATGCCGTAGTTCTGGAACGCGCCGAGCAGGATGGCCGTGGTATTCGATGTGGGAATGCCCAGCGTGAGCAACGGGATCAGCGTGGCCGTGATGGCCGCGTTGTTGGCGGCTTCGGGGCCGGCCACACCTTCGATGGCGCCGGTGGTGCCGAACTCTTCGGGGTTCTTGCTCAGCTTCTTTTCAGCGGCATAGCTCAGGAAGGTCGGGATCTCGCTACCGCCAGCGGGCACGGTGCCAAACGGAAAACCGATGAACGTGGCGCGAATCCACGCGGGCCAGGAGCGCTTCCACTCTTCCTTGGTCATGTGCGTGCTGGTCAGGCGGTTCTGCGTTTCGTCGGTGCGGCCTTCGTACATCACGTTGTACAGGGCTTCGCCCACGGCAAACAGGCCCACGGCGATCAGCACGACCTCGATGCCGTCCATCAACTCTGGCACACCGCCGGTGTAGCGGGCTTGCCCGGTGAGCTGGTCGATACCAATGAGGCCCATGGCCAGGCCAACGAACAGCGCGACCATGCCACGCAGCGTGCTCTTGCCCAGCACCGCACTCACGGTGGTGAAGGCCAGCACCATCAGCATGAAGTATTCGGGCGGGCCGAGGCGCACAGCGTATTCGGCGACCAGGGGCGCAAAGAACGTGACCAGGATGGTGGCAATGGTGCCCGCCACAAACGAGCCAATGGCAGCGGTGGCTAGCGCCGCACCAGCGCGGCCGCTTTTGGCCATCTTGTTGCCCTCCATGGCCGTGACCATGGACCCGGCCTCACCGGGCGTATTGAGCAAAATGGACGTGGTGGAGCCGCCGTACATGGCGCCGTAGTAGATGCCCGCAAAGAAGATCATGGAGGCCGTGGCCTCGACCTTGACGGTGATGGGCAGCAGCATGGCCACGGCCACGGCCGGGCCAATGCCTGGCAACACGCCCACGGCGGTGCCGATGATGCAGCCCACAAAGGCCCACATCAGGTTGATGGGTGTTGCAGCGGTCGCAAAACCCTGCATCAAAAGGTTTAAGGTATCCATAACATGCAGGCTTTACAGCCACCCCGTATTGGTCAGGCCGGGCAGGTTGATGGCCAGCAATTGCGTAAACATCCAGAACACAGGCGCAGACACGGCCACGCCGATGGCGGAGTCTTTGATCCAGGCCTGCAGGCGCAGGTCCAACTCGCCTTCCGAACTCCTGAAGCCCCGCACCGACAGCACAAAGCACAGTGCGCAACTCAGGATGAAGCCCAGCGTGGTGATGAGCAAGGCATTGAGCAGCAGCCCGGCCGACACCCAGATGAAGCCTTTCCAGTGGGCGTGCGTGTCGCCGGAACCTTCTTCCAGGTCGCGAAACCCGCCCGTCAGCGCGTGCACCACGCAAAGCACACCACAAATCAGGATGGCAATGCTGACCACCCAGGGAAAGAAATTGGGGCCTACACCTCCATAGCCAGCCTCAGAGCTGACCGAACTGGCCCCCCAGGCCAGGCACAGCGCCAGCACCACCAGCCCCGCACCGATCAAGGTCTGCAAAGGCTTGGAGCGCGATGAATGTTGTTGTGTCATGTTTTTCTTTCGCACCGAGCGGTCGGCGGCATGGCCGCACCCCCCTGTCAGGGGCGCGCAGCCAGCGCCTTGACCTGCTTGCTTGTCTCAGATCAGATCATTCCAGACTTGGCCATCGTGGCGCGCATGCTGGCGAACTCGGCGTCCACAAAGTTGGCAAACTCGTCACCCGCCATCCATGCAGGGGTCCAGCCGTTCTTCTCCATCGCATCCTGCCAGGCCTTGTGCTTGAAGGTCTTGGACAGGGCGTCGATCAGTGCCTTGCGCTGCTCGGCCGTGATGCCGGGCGCGCCATACACGCCGCGCCAGTTGCCGATTTCCACGTTGATGCCCTGCTCCTTGAGCGTGGCCACGTTCACACCCTTCAGGCGCGAGCCCGAGGTGACGCCCACCGCACGCATCTTGCCCGCAGAGATGTACTCGGCAAACTCGCTGTAGCCGCTTCCGCCCACGGTGACGTTGCCGCCCAGGATGGCGGCGGTGGCTTCACCACCCCCACGGAATGCCACGTAGTTGATCTTGGCAGGGTCCACGCCCACTTCGCGCGCAATCATGGCCGCCGCAATGTGCTCGGTAGAGCCGCGCGAACCACCGCCCCACTTCACGCTGCCGGGGTCCTTCTTGAGTTGGTCCACCACATCCTTCATGGTCTTGAAAGGCGAGTTGGCGGGCAGCACGAACACGTTGTATTCGCTGGTCAGGCGCGCCAGGGGCGTGACCTTGTCCAGGCCGACCGGAGGCTTGCCGGTGATGATGCCGCCCAGCATCACGGCGCCCATCACCATCATCGCGTTGGGATCGCCTTTGCTGGCATTGACGAACTGGGCCAGACCGATCGCACCGGCGGCGCCACCCTTGTTGTCATAGGACACCGACGCCGCTGCGCCCGCATCCTGCATGGCCTTGCCCAAGGCACGGCCGGTGGAATCCCAGCCGCCGCCGGGGTTGGCGGGAATCATCATCTTGAGGGCCGGAGCGCTCTGGGCCGACACAGGCAACACGCCTGCGGCGGCCATGGCAGCCATTGATTTGAGGAAGGTATCGCGACGCATGGTGTCTCCTTGTAAGGTTTGCGAACCGCTCGATGATGCGCGCCCTGCCTGTCAAACGGCTGTCCATGAACTCAGGGAAAACACTCATGCGACCGGCCCGATGAGACGGTGCTATGGTGCCGCGCATGCAATTGCTTCTTGTTGAAGACGACCCCACCATGCAAGCCACGCTGCACCGCGCCCTGACACGCCGTGGCATGGAAGTCACCGCCGTGGGCGACGGCCGCGCGGCGCTCAGCCAGTGGGCCGCACGGCAGCCCGACGCGGTGATCCTGGACCTGACCCTGCCCGGGCTCGACGGCCTGCAGGTGCTGCAGCAGGCGCGCTCGCGCGGGCTGCGCACCCCCGTGCTCATCCTCACTGCACGCGGCACTGTGGGCGACCGCGTGATGGGCCTGAACGCGGGTGCCGACGACTACCTGCCCAAACCCTTTGACCTGGACGAGCTGGAGGCGCGCCTGCGCGCCCTGGTGCGGCGCAGCGCAGATCCCACCGTGGCGCCGCTGGCGCCCAGCACCGTGCAGATCGGCGCCATCCGTTACGACAAGGACAGCGGCGCGCTCTACCTGAACGGCGAAGTGATGGAGCTGACACCGCGCGAACTGGCGCTGATGCACGCCCTGCTCGCCCAGCCCGGCCATGCTGTAACGAAGGAGCGGCTGTACGAACTGGTGTTCCCCGGCCAGCTGGATGTGCAGTACGAGGCCATTGAGGTCGTGGTGTACCGCCTGCGCAAGAAGCTGGCAGGCACAGGCCTCACGCTGATGACCCTGCGCGGGCTGGGCTACCTGCTGCGGGCCGACACATGAGCGCTGCAACGGACTCGGGCCGCCACCCTTCGTTGCGCAGGCGCCTGCTGCTGGGTATTCTGCTGCCCGTGGTGCTGTTCATCGGGTTCAACACCTACAGCCTCTACCAGCAGACCCTGGCCTCGCTCAATACGGCCTATGACCGCACCCTGCTGGCATCGGCCAAAAGCATCAGCGAGCAACTCGATGTGCGAGGCTACGACGAAGCGGCAGAGTTGCGCGCCACGGTGCCCTACTCCGCGCTGGAAGCCTTTGAGGCGGACAACCAGAGCCAGATGTTCTACCGCGTGTCCACCCTGCAAGGCGACCTGGTTTCTGGATTTGCCGAACTGCCGGTATGGCGCGGCCAGATACCGGCCCGCCCGCCGTATGCGGCATTGGTGGATTTCTATGACGACCGCTTTCGGGAGCGCGATGTGCGCGTGGCCGTGCTGCTGCAGCCCGTGGCCAGCTCGGAAGGCCGCACCATGGCCGTGATCCAGGTGGCCGAAACCCTGGAGGTGCGCGAAACCCTGGCCTTGCAGATTCTGCGCAACACCCTGCTGCGCCAGGCCCTGCTCGTCGCCGTGATCGCGTTGACCGTGGTGCTGGTGGTGCAGCGGGCCATCCACCCTGTGCGGCAGCTGAGCCTGCAGCTACAAGGGCGCAGGGAGGGCGACCTGAGCCCCATCGCGGCTCCCTCCACCCCGCGCGAACTGCAGCCGCTGATCGATGCCACGAACGAGGTCATGCAGCGCCTGCGCCACCTGCTGCGACACCAGAAGCGCTTTGTGCGCGATGCCTCGCACCAGTTGCGCACGCCCTTGGCGGTGCTCAAGACCCAGGTGCAGTCCGCCCTGCGCGGCGACGTGGAGCCCCAGCAGGCCCTGCATGAAATCAGCGACACCGTGGACCGCGCGACCCAGCTGGCGAACCAGATGCTGGCCCTCGCCAAGGTAGAGCAACTGCGCCAGCAAAGTACCCCACCGACCACACGGCTGGACGAAATGCTGCGTACCGTGGCGCTAGAAATCTCGCCACTGATCGCCCAGCGCGACCTGGATTTCGGCATACACACCGAGCCCGCACGGGTGCAGGCTCATGAGTGGATGCTGCGCGAGCTGAGCCGCAACCTGTTGCACAACGCCGTGCGCCACGCCCCACAGGGCAGTGAACTCACGGTGGATCTGCGCACCGACAGCCACCATGTGGCGCTGACCATCAGCGACCACGGCCCCGGCATCGACGACGAACTGGCGACACGCCTCTTTCAGCCCTTTTCGGCCGGCGACGTGCGCGCGGGCAGCGGCCTGGGCCTGGCGATCTGCCATGAGATCGTGCAAGCCCTCGGTGGCAGCATCGCCTTAACCAACCGCATGGTGGGCAGCAGACTGACAGGGCTGGACGCCGTGGTGCGCCTGCCACTGGCCGCGCCATCGGCTGACATGGGCAACCCCGCACACGCGGCACAATCCCCGGCATGAACACCCTGGAGACAATGCGGCTGGACAAATGGCTCTGGTGCGCGCGCTTTTACAAAACCCGCAGCCTGGCCACCGAAGAAATCGGCAAAGGCCGCGTCACCGTCAATGGCCAACTGGCCAAACCCGCGCGGGACCTGCGCTGCGGCGATACCGTCGCGCTGCGCCAGGGGCCGGTTGCCCGTACGGTGCTGGTGATGGGCCTGAGCGGAGCGCGCGGCCCAGCACCTGCCGCCCAACAGCTGTACCAGGAAACGCCCGATAGCATCGCCGCCCGCGAAAAGGCTGCGGAGTTGCGCCGCTTGGCACCCGAACCCGCCGCCACGCTGCACGAAGGCCGTCCTACCAAACGGGATCGGCGCGAGATCGACAAGGTGAGCAACAAGGGGGGTGATTGGGGCAGCCGCTGGAGCGCGTCCATCGACGAATGAGCGCAGCGTGGGCCTTGCGGATTCGCCGGGCGCGGCAGACAAGGCGCCAAGACGGATGCATCACAAGAAAAAAGCCCAAGTGAATGAATCACTTGGGCTTTATCTTGGCGGAAACGGAGGGAGCTCTAACCCAAGCGCAGCCGATGCCTCTGGAAGAGTTCACAAACTTTGTAGGCCATCCTGTAGGCCAAAAAATGTAGCATTTTTTTGTCATCGTGTACTGCATCCCGACAAGGGTGACGCTCGAAAATCGAACTAGCAACGCGAACGGCGGACGTACTGCATGACACTTGTTGGAGCACCAAGCCGTAGCATCCCTGGACACATCAGTAACGCCATGTTACGTTCCATGATTGAAATGTAAGCAAACTCCACAACACAGGGGAAGTCATGGGAAAAGTGGTAACTGTGATGAATATGAAAGGCGGGGTTGGAAAGACCACCGTCACTATGAACTTGGCGGGGGCCTCGGCAGCATGGGATTTTTCCGAAAGAAAAGTAAACAAGGTGCTTGCCATCGACTATGACCCACAGTTCAACCTATCACAATCCTTGCTTCCTTCAAAAAAATACTTTCAACTCGAAAGTGAAAAAAAAACGATCCTATCGGTATTACTAGAAAATCAAAACGATTTTGATCCATATCGCCTACAGGTTCCAGGGAATGAAATACCACCAGCAGTTGGGGATGTAGTCACGCGTGTGAAAAATTATGCAAAAGGCAGATGCCTAGACTTGCTTCCGTCTACGCTCGATCTAATGTATGTTGCACTGGGTCAAGGCACCGGCAATACAAAACCGATAGAGGTGCGGTTTGAGAAATTTATTGAAGAGTGCAAAAAGTCTTATGACTTGATTTTTATTGACTGCCATCCCGCAGGGTCATTATTTACAAAAACATCTCTCAGACAATCTGACGTAGTATTGATTCCAGTAATGCCTCAGAAATATTCTTTCCGTGGAATTGGGTTAATGATGAAATTCATAGAAGCAAAAAAACAAGGAGCAATTTCCCCAAAACCACTAATCTTACTAAATAGCGTTCCAAGAGTTGGCCTAAGCAAAGAAGAAAAACATATTCGGAGCGATCCAACATATGGACCGATTTGCTTGGTAAATACGCTTAAAAAATACTCCGCGCTTGCAAACATTGAATCAGGAGCAAATTTCGCATGGGAGAGTGGCAAACCCTACAGCACGGAGGCAAGCGTTAACCTGTACCGTGTATGTGATGAGTTCTTGCAGAAAGCAGGTTTTAATAAATGAACGTCAACGAAACACGTGAGCGTCTTATCCTTTTGCTGGCGGGAACAGTCATTGCGTCTTCGCGTTCCAAGGATGAGCTTGATTATTTCGTGCGTTGCTTGGGCAGCAGCGACGGGATAGTTGACGAAATAATTCGGCACATTACCCCGCTCACGGAAGCAAAAGAGTCAAAACCTCTAGAAAAGCCAGATGACGACTATGGTGATGCCGTTATAACGATGACCCTGAATGCATTGAGGGCTTCCGGTATTTCGAAGAAAAGCGAGCTGATGAGCATTATGAAAAAGCGCGCTCCGAATTTCACTCCGCCCCCCAATATTGAGAAGATGAGTTATAAAGAACTGCTCCGGCGCTTTGGTAGCCAGACATCAATCGAAACCGTCCGCAGCCTTCCGATTTCGTCTAGAGAAAGTACAGACCCCTATCTTGAGGGAATTCGAACGAAAAGCGGCAAAATGTCATGAGCGCAAAATTAATTAGCGCCGTTGGCTCGGTGGATTGGAATGCAAATATTCAGACTTCAATAGCGAATGTGAAAGCCATATCTGATCTACACGCGGCTTGCGAACGAATCGCAGTCTGGGCGACGCAATTTGAAGAGCTAGATAGAACAAATGCGGCAATATCATTCGTAAGAGGAATGCAGGTATCCGCCCACCACGTTGTAGCATGCGTCTGCCTGGGGCTTTACGGGGCAGCCGCCGCCTCTATTAGGAGCGTGATCGAGAGTGGGCTGTACTACTCGTATTTTCGCGATCACCCCAAGGAGTTGGAAACATTGGTACGAGTTGACTCGTATTATCTTAGTAGATCTCAAATTATTGAGTATCACAAACTGCACACCAAAGATTTTCCAAGCAATCAAAACTCCTTTGGCCTGATTGGCAGACTGGAGCAATGGTATAGCCGGATTTCGGCAGTTGTTCACGGGCAGATACCAGGCACATGGGTAAGCTTTAAATCACTAAAAGAAATTACCCCAAACTCTTCCACGATGGATAGCGTAATAGCCGAGTTTATTTTGGGAGAAAAAATCCTTCATGACTTCTTTCTGATAACCGTGGGATTGCAAAACTGGGATATTTTTTCGTCAACCGCCAAGCGCAAGCTAACGTCAGGACTTCCCAGCGAAATAAAGACTCAACTGAAATTGGATAGAGCGTGAGGGAGACGGTAGTTCGTACCGACTTTTTCCGACAAATCTCGACACAACTCTTAGACGGCCAGCAATGCGCGAGCCCACGCCAGGCTTAGAAACCGCCAGACACGGCACTATCGACAAAATCGATACATCAAGCGCGCGGGCGCGGCGGGGTCTCGACCGCGCGCCGCAGGGTTCAATGGGGGTATCGGGGGCACCGGCCGGGGCCTGGGAGGGGCTGGGGTGCATGCCAGGCTGCCGCTGAGGGCTGCACAAGGCGCACGACGGGACAGGACAGGGGGCGGGGTGGACGAAAGAAAGCCCGCGCTAGGCGGGCTCTAATGTGATTGAAATGTTCTTCTGGCGCTTATCAGTAAAGCGCAGACAGCTATCAATTCAGTAGTGCATGGCATGCGCCATGGGACGGGGCGCCCTACGCGGGCGCATCCTCCAGCACGTAGGGTTTGAAGCGGCAGACGGTCGTGCCCGCCCAGGTGTTGATGGAGTGGGCCATGGTGGCCTGCAAAGGGGCGATCTCATTGCGGGCAAACACCTTTGCCGCCTTTTCCACATCGCCAAAGCCGCCAACGTTGTTCGGCAGCATGCCCATCAGCTGGGGCGGCACTCGGTGCGCGGCCAGGATGTCGTCGCGGCTGGCGTTCTTGATGTTCAAGAAGTCATCTTTGGCGGCCACCTCGCTGATGGGGATCAGCTGGATGCCTTCCTTCTTTCCGTTGGGCGCGTAGTAAAACAGGTTTCGGAAATTGCCCATGCCCTTGGTTTTGGTCAGCTGCTCGCGCATCTTGTCGATATCGCTTTGGTTCTGGGCGGGGTCCGTCACGTACAAGATGAAACCCGCGTGGCTGCCGTTGTTGTAGTAGCGGCGACGGAACAGCGTGGCCGACTCATTGAGCAACGCAGACTGCAGCGCCCCAAGGTAGGGTGGCAGGCCATAGATTTCCTGATGAATATCCTGCTCGCGCAGCTAGAACACGTCGTGGCGCGGGAATTCGTGGGGGCTCTGCATGTCCGTCACGAAGAAAAAGCGGCCTTCTTCCACACCGCGTCGGGTGTACTTGCCCAGGGCGTGGCGCAGTTCCAGCAGGTTGCCCAGCCGGTTGCGGCGCCGCTCAAGGTACGAGGTGCCAAGCACCATGAAATCCAGCGCGAAGGCGCGGAATGCTTCGGCACTGAGCGCCGCCGAAGGGAGAAAGGTGCTGGCCAGCACATTGACTTTAAACCGCAGCGCAGACTCATGGTGAGCGCCTACGCGCAGCAGCCGCGCCAGGGCCGACAGGCTGACGGGCGGTTCATACCAATCACCCGTGCGCATGCACTCCGCATACTCCAGCAGTGCAGACCGGCCACCGATAACGGGCTCTGGCTCGCCCAGGTCGAAGGCGAAAGACTGGGCTGCTGGTGGGGGCTGCACATCGGGCACGGCTGCAGGCGCAGGGGCTGCATGGTTCGAAGGGGTGCTTGTGCGGCGGGTTCGTTTCGTCATGGTCAGTCGGAGATTTCGAGGAAAGAAGCGCCTTGCACGGTGGCAAGGCCGGTAGCGGTTTCCAGCGGCTCATTGCTCAGGGCGTTCATGCACGCCCAGGCCAGATCAGAGTGGCCCGTTTCTTCGCTGCGGCCCGCCGCATACGTCACGTTTCGGCCGCTGGCTGTCAGCTCGCGCTTGATGGCCATGAAGCTGGTGGCCAAGTCCTTGTTGCCTGCGTCAAATTCCAGACGCCCGGCCTTGATGACCTGTAGCGCCTTGAGCACCAGCATGGTTTTGCTTTCCACGCTGTAGTTGATGCCTCGCACGGCGGGGAAGAACTTTTGCACCAGCTGATAGACGCCCTGGCCGATGCCTGTGGTGTCCACCGTCATGGCTACAACGTTGTAGCGCTGGGTTACTTCCTTGATGGCCTTCGCCTGGGCCTCAAAGTCCATGCCTTTGAACTGCTCTGTGTGCAGCACGCGCAGCGGGCCGCCAGGCTTGGCTGGTGGGGCAAGCACCACCAGACCAGCGCTGTCTCCCGTGTGCGATGGGTCGTATCCAACCCACACTGGGCGCCCGGCAAACGGCCGCTGGCTGAAAGGCTTGAAGTCCGTCCACAGTTCCCAGCTATCGACCATGCAGCCCTGCAGCATCGACAGTGGGAACACCGAGAACGAATCATCGACAAACCCGCACATCAGCAGGTTTGCGAACTCCGCGTCGGAATACTCCAGCCGCAGCTCGTCAAGATCGAAAAGATCGCAGCCGCCTTGCAAGGCGTCCATGATCGTGACGATGTTGCGCCACACGCGATCCTCGCCTGTGAAACCACCGGCCAGGCGCGCGTGAGTCAAGTCAATGTCAATCTTGGACTTCTTCTTAAGGCGCTGGGCCGACCAGAACGCATAGGCCGCGTGTTGGATGCTGCTGGGTGTGCTGAAGTAGGTTTTGCGCCACTTCTTGTGCATGGCCATGCCGCTGGCCACCTTGTTAAGGCGCTCAAAGTCCTGCGTCCAGAAGAACTCGTCGAAGTAGAAATTGCCGTGGTAGCCCTGCGCCGTGCGGGCATTGCTGCCCAGGAAATAGAGCGTGGCGCCGTTCGCCAGGATGATCGGATCGCCCTTCAACTCCACGCCCGTCACTTCGTGCACGAACGCGCAGATGTACTGTTTGAAGATGTGCGCCTGTGCCTTGCTGGCGGACAGGAAAATCTGGTTTCGCCCAGTCTCCAGCGCATCTATCAGCGCTTCACGTGCAAAGTACCAAGTGGCGCCGATCTGGCGGCTTTTGAGAATGGCCCGCGTGCGCTGCTGGCTGCTCTGCCACCAGCCCAACTGGTACTTGAACAGCGAATCGAGGAAAGCGCTTTTCAGCTGTTCCACCTGTTCCTCTGACAGGTAGTTTTTGCCGCGTGCCTTCTTCGGCCCCGCGTTGCGCGCCTCAATCGCAGGGTTCAAATCGGCTTCACGCCCGGTGCGTTCGTACTTGCCGATGCGGGCCAGGCGCTCAAGCTGACGGCCCAGCAAGTCGATTTCCTTGAAGTCGCCGCCCGTCTTTACGTCCTTTGCGATCAGCGTGGAGAGCCGGGCTTCCAGCGCGTATTCCACCCGCTGGGCGGCTGGCGTGTCCTGCCACTTTTCCGCTTTGCACCAGCCATGCAAAGTGCCACGGGGAACGCCCAGGTGTTCCGCGATGTGCGACAGCTTCCAACCCATCCAGAACAGCGCGCGCGCCTCGCGGCGAACACCAGCACCGCCATCCACAGGGCTGGTTTCACCGCCTGGCAGTGCATCCTTGAAGATGGCCTTGACGCCGTTAGTGATTGCCTTCTGCGCAGCGCTGCCGGTGTTACGAACAGCGCTCACCACGCGCTTAGGCTTCGTGTCAGCAGTGGGCTTGTTGATGGCCTCTGCAGTAAAGGCGGACAGTCCTGGCTGTGCGCCCTTGTAGATCGTCCGAACGCGCTTTGGCTTCGCTGCGATTGCTGGTTTGGTGGCGGATCTGCTCGTCATGGGCTGCCAGTGTCTGCCGCGCGCGCGCGGAAAGCAGCAACGGGAAAATGTGATTCGCGCAGCCACAGCGCGCACAAATTGCGGCCAGTGCAAGGCATGCGGAACATAGGCGGTAGATCAACTCACCGCACGAAAGCCGCACCATGCCATCCAAGTTTTTCCGCGTAGCCACCGAAGGCGCCACCACTGACGGCCGCGAAATTCAGCGCAGCTGGATCGAGCAGATGGCCAAGAACTTCAACCGTGAAAAGTACGGTGCCCGCGTGTGGCTGGAACACATGCGCGGCATGCTGCCCGAAAGCTCATTTGCAGCCCTGGGCGACGTGCTGGCCGTGGAGGCGCGCGCGGTCGAAGACGGAAAGCTGGCGCTGTTCGCGCAAATCGAAGCACTGCCTGCGCTGGTGGCCATGAACAAGGCCAAGCAGAAGATTTACACCAGCATTGAGGTGGACCCCAACTTTGCGAAAACAGGCGAGGCCTATCTGACCGGCCTTGCTGTCACCGACTCCCCCGCAAGCCTGGGCACCGAGGTACTCAAGTTCGCAGCGGGCAACCCCGACGCCAGCCCATTCAAGGGCAAGAAGCACAGCGAGGGCGCGCTGTTCTCCGCCGCTGTCGAAACTGAGCTGGGCCTGGAAGGCGATGCCGAGAGCATCGCGTCCACGCTCATCAACAAATTCAGCGACATGCTGAAAAACTTGAGCGGCATCACTGCACCCAAGCCCACGCCAGAAACCACCGACGTATTCACTACCAAAACGCTGGAAGTGCTGGGCGCAGCTGATGCCGCCATTCAACACCAGTCCAAAGAACTGGCCGCTGAAAAGGCCGCACGCGAGAAGCTGGCGGGCGAGTTCTCCGCGCTCGAAAAGAAGTTCAACGAACTAACCGTGAAGCTCAGCAAGCAAGACGGCAACCCCAACGAACGCCCCGAAGCCACCGGCAACGAAGGCACCGTGCTGGCCGACTGCTGACCAACACCACCGCGCGCAACGCAAGACACCGCAAACCAGAAACGAACCCAAGGGACAGATCATGAAGAACACCACCCGCAAGCACTTTTCCGCCTACCTCGCCCAGCTCGCCACGCTCAACGGCGTGGAGTCGGCCGCGCAAATGTTCACCGTCGCGCCCAGCGTGCAGCAGACGCTGGAGAGCCGCATTCAGGAGAGCAGCGCCTTCCTGCAGTCCATCGGCATCTACCCCGTGGACGAGATGCAGGGCCAAAAAATCGGCATCGGCACCGATGGCCCAGTGGCCAGCCGTACCGACACCACGGGCGCTGACCGCGCCACGCGCGATGCTGCATCGCTGGCAGGCCAGGGATACCAGTGCGTGCAAACCAACTACGACACGCACGTGCGCTATCCCACGCTGGACATGTGGGCCAAGTTCAAAGACTTCCAGCTGCGCCTGTCGCGCGCCATCCAGCAGCAGTGCGCACTGGATCGCATCATGATCGGCTTCAATGGCACCAGCGTGGCGGCCAACACCAACCGCGTAGCCAACCCGCTGCTGCAGGACGTGAACAAGGGCTGGCTGCAGTACCTGCGCGAGAACGCACCAGAGCGCGTCATGGACGAAGGCGCCACGGCGGGCAAGGTGATCGTCAAGGCGGAAAAGCTGCCTGACGGAACCTTGAAGCCTGCGGCTGGCGCGGACTTCGCAACGCTGGACGGCCTGGTTTACGACGCAACCCACGGACTGCTGGACGCCTGGCACGCCGAAGCCGGGGATCTCGTGGCCGTCGTGGGCCGTGGCCTCATGCATGACAAGCTGTTCCCGCTGGTGGACAGCCAAGCCGCCCCCACCGAAATGCTGGCCGCTGACATCGTGCGTAGCCAGCGCCGACTGGGTAGCCTGCCGGCAGTGTCGGTGCCTTACATGAAGGCCGGTGCGATCTTGGTTACCAGCCTCAATAACCTGTCCATCTACTACCAAGAGGGCAGCCGCCGCCGTGCAGTGATCGACAACCCTAAGCGCGACCGTATCGAGACTTTTGAAAGCAGCAACGATGCGTTCGTGGTGGAAGACCTGGGCAAAGCCTGCCTGATCGAAAACATCGAACTGCAGGACTGACGCGCAGCAGACGGCCGCAAATAGCAGCTCCAAAAAAAGGGGCCGCTATTTGCAAGCCAGCCGCTACGGCACCGACAAGAAACACCGGGAATACCAGCTATGCGACAAACACCAGCCCAGCGGCACCGCATGCGCGTGCTCGCATCGAAGCAAGCCGCGCAGGCCGAAGCCGACAACGCGCACGGCCAGACCGTGGGCACTGCCTACGAACTGCAGCTGGCGCAACTGCACCAGCACCGCCTGCGCCTGAAAGACATGCACAGCGTGGAACGGAAGATCGCGGTCAAGAGTGAGATGCTGCCCGAATACGACGCCTATGTGGACGGCGTGCTGCAGGCCCGCCCCGGCACGCAAGATGATGTGATCGCCACCGTGATGGTGTGGCACATCGACGCGGGCAACTATGCCCGCGGGTTGGAGATTGCCGAGTACGCACTGGCCAGCGGCATCAAACCGCCCGACCAGTACCACCGCAACCTGCCCACCATCGTGCAAGACGAAGTGGCCGAAGCCATCCTGGTGGGAAAGCTGAGCGGCGCTGATGCGCTGCAGGTGGCAGCCAAGGCCATGGCGCTGACCGACCAAGCCGACACACCCGACCAAGCCAAGAGCAAGCTGTACAAGGCCGCAGGCTGGGCCGTGCTGGGCAAGACCGGCAGCCACGATGTGGAAATGGCGACCCGCACCCTCAAGGCATGCAAAGAAGCACTGCCCCTGCTGCAGCGCGCCATGGAGCTGGACCCCCGAGCCGGTGTGAAAAAAGACATTGAGCGACTGGAACGCCGCCTGGCCAAACCCAAGGCCGAGTAGCGCACCAGCCGCTGTAACCCGAGCGTACCCCGCACCCGTGGCGGCCCCAGGGCAGAGACTGCATTGACTTGCGTAAGTCCGACGCCCTGGGCCACCGCCACACCTAACACCACAGGCCCGAAAGCACATGTCGTTCATCGCCACCGCTAATCCGCCCATTGCGGAAGATGAAGCACAGGTCACAAACGACCCGTGGTTCCCGGCCATCGACGCCGCCAAGGTGCGCGAAGCCTGCCTACTTGACGGCACGGTGACCGCTGTGCGGCTTGCAAACGCAATAGAAGCGGCCCTCGATACCGTGAATGCAGAACTGCGGGCCTACAAGGCAGAACAGGTTAGCAACGGTGTGGCATCGCTCGCCGCAACTGGCGACGGCCGACAGGCAGGCCGCTACATGCGTGCCATCCATGCCCATGTGCAGGCCGACCTGGCCGAGGCGTACCGCGAAATCGACACCACACCGCATAACGACAGCAAAACCGAACGCATCCGCGAGCGCATAGAGGCCAAGGTGGCTGAACACCAGCGGGCGCTGCGCTGGGCCATTGCCGACATGCAGGGCATTTCGCGCGTCATCGTGGGGTTGCTGTGATGCGCGCCATCGCCCAACAGCACGAAATGCTGGACGAACTGTGCCGCCGCACCACGGGCAGCACGGCCGAGGTGGTGGAGGCCACGCTGGCCGCAAACCCCGGCCTGGCCAAGCTGGGGCCGCGCCTGCCCGCTGGAACGGTGGTGCAAATCGTTGTCCCGCCCAAGCGAACCAAAAAACAAACCATCAACCTGTGGGACTGATTCACCATGGACCGAGAAAGCATCATCAAAGCCATTGGCGTGGAAACCGCCAAAGCATCCCCGCCCGTTGCCGTGGTGGCCCATCAGGCCGTCAACGGCTGGACCATGAGCCACACGCTCACAGCCCTGACCATCGTGTATGTGGCCGCGCAGCTGGGCTATTTGCTGTGGAAGTGGCGCAATGAACGCGCCGAGCGCATCGCCAAGAACGCCGCCTACGGGGTGGAACCATGAGCACCAACCTGCGCCAGGGCCTGGCCCGAGTGGCCGTGGCCTGCCTCACCATGTCGGCGGCGGGCTTTGCCGCATGGCAGGCGAGCGAAGGCGACGGCCCCACCAGCGCGCGCGCTGACGGCGTAGTGGTGCACCACCCCTACGTGCCGACAGCAGGCGATGTGCCCACCATCGGCCACGGTTCCACCCGCTACGAAGACGGAACACCCGTGCGCCTTTCCGACCCGCCAATCACCCGCCAGCGTGCCCAGCAGCTCGCTCGCAACCTGCACAGCGAGGAAGAAGCGCGCTTCAAAGCCAGCCTGCCCGGTGTGCTGCTCTATCCGGATGAATACGACTTCTATCTGGACTTCACGGGCCAGTTCGGCAGCGGCAACTGGCGCAAGCCCAAATCGCCCCGCACATGGCTGCTGCGCGGCGACTACGCGGGCGCCTGCGAAGCCTTGCTGCTGTGGCGGTTTCAAGCCGGGCGGGACTGCGCCCTGTCGCAGAACTGGGGGCCGAAGGGCTGCAAGGGCGTGTGGACCCGTCAACAAGAAAGGCACGCGAAATGTGTAGCGATGCTCTGAAAAAAGCCGTCAAGGTCATGGCCATCACGGCCGTGGTGCTGGTGCTGCTGGCAGTCGCTGGCCTCGCGGCCCTCTACTTCACCTTCTGCGGCGGCCACCCGCACGGGATCTGCTGACATGCTGACCACCCTTCGCGCCAATGCCTGGAAATACACCGCCATCGCCCTGGGGCTGGGCCTGGGCTTCGCCCTGCTGATGCAGACCCTGCGCCTGGCCGAAGCGCAACTGGAAACCGCCCACACCCAGACCACCCTGCAGACCGAGCGCACAGCCGCCGCGCTGTCTGCAATCAAAACCTCAGAGCGCTATCGCAAACTTGGAGACAAGCACCGTGACGAAATTGCCCAAAACGACACCGAAGCGCAGGCCGCGCTGGCTGTTGCTGATGATGGCCGCGCTCGCGCCCTGGATGCTCGCAACCGGATGCAGCGCGACCTTGCCGACTACCTCGCCCAACACCGTGCCGCCGCCCAGGCTCGCGCCGCTGCCGGACAGTGCGCGCCAGACACCGGCCCCGCCGAACTGCTTGCCGACCTGCAGCGACGCGCTGACGACAGAGCGGGAGAGCTGGCGCACGTCGCTGACACCGCCCGCACCCGTGGCCTTGCCTGCGAACGCGCCTACGACAGTGCCCGCGCAATGATGGAGGCCGCCCAGAATGGAAAAACCGAATAGCCTGCGCGAGACGCTGACCAAGGCACTACCTGCGCTCAAGAAAGACCCGCAGAAACTCGCCATCTTCATCACGGGCGGCCGGGTCATGCACACCGGCACCGACTCGCTGTCGTTTGAGTACGCCTACACCCTGCGCGCGCTGCTGCTGGACTATGCGGGCCACGCCGATGCCGTCATGGCCCCGTTGGTGGGCTGGATGAAGCGCAATCAGCCCGAGGTGTTCGACAACCCCGAGCGCCGCGCCCGCGCCATACGTTTCGAAGCCGAGTATCTGAACGCCAAGGCCATCGACCTGCAGATCGATCTGGAGCTGACAGAGCGCGTTATCGCCCGCCCGCGTGCCAACGGCCCGGCCGGTGCGTTGGACCTGATCCACCCCAAAGAACCACCACCACCGCTGGCGATCCTGCAGGCCGAGCATTGGGAAGTGTTCCTGCGCGACGAGAAGCTGGCCGAATGGGACTACGCCCCGCGATGAAATACCTGTTCACCGTCTGCTTTCTGCTGTGGGAGGGATACCAGCGCATCCGTGGGCGCTGGCGCCGCTGGGTGCGTGCCCGCCAGCGCGGGGACCACTGAGCCATGGCCGACGACTTCGCCCAGTTGGAGGGCTGGCTGCAGCCCCTGCTGGATCGCCTCACAGATGCCGAGCGCAGAAAGCTGGCGCTTGACATTGCGCGCGAGCTGCGCCGCGAGAACGTGGCCACCATCCGCGCCCAGCGCGGCCCCGATGGTGAAGCCTGGGCGCCGCGTAAGAACCCGCTGCGCGACCAACGCGGGCAGCTGCGCAAACGCAACGCCCAACGCCTGTTTGCAAAGCTGGCCGGTGCCAAGCACCTGCGCGCCCAGGTGGAGGGCGGCGATGCGGTTGTGGCATTCGCAGGCCGCACAGAGCGCATTGCTCGCGTGCACCACTTCGGCCTGCGCGACAGCGTGAAGCCTGGCGGGCCGCAATACGACTACCCAGCGCGCCCGCTGCTGGGCATTTCCGACGACTTCACCAAGCGGCTGCAGGACCGCCTGCTCGCTCACATCGCAGGCGGCTGATTCTTGAAATGTGCATAGCGCCCCCACAGCATGGGGTGCGTGCTTTCTCGCGCACGCGCGGGCACCATCAAATGCATGGATCGCCCCATTGATCAGCCCGAATCCCCGTTTGAAATCCTGCGCCGCCTGGAGAACATCGCGCGGGTGGGGACCATTGCCGAAGTGCACACCGGCAAGCCCGCGCGCTGCCGCATCCGCTGCGGCAACATCACCACCAACTGGATTCCCTGGGTAACGGGCCGCGCGGCCGGTGAAGCCGGTAGCGTGTGGTGGCCGCCCAAGGTGGGCGAGCAGTGCCTGATGCTCGCGCCGGGCGGCGACCTCATGAACGCCGTGGTGCTGCCCGGCGCCTACAGCGACGCAAACCCCCAGGTCAGCGAAAACCCCGACCTGTTCCGACAGGAATTCGGCGGCGCGGGCTACATGGAACACGACGCCACGTCCGGCGAATTCACGCTGGCAGCGATCACAAGCATTCTTTTGCGCGTGATGGAGTCGTCCATACAAATCACGCCCGATTCCATCGTAATGAAAGCCGGGGGCGGGACTGCAACGCTCAACGGCGAAGGCCTCAAGGTCACGCCCGATGTGCTGGCGCAAGACATCAGCCTGGTGAACCACCTGCACCCGGGCGTGAAGCGCGGCGGCGAAGAAACGGACCCGCCCGTATGAATCGCACCACCGGCCAATCCATCACCGGCCTGGACCACCTGCGCCAGTCCCTGGGCGACATTCTCACGACGCCCATTGGCTCGCGCGTCATGCGCCGCGAATACGGCTCGCTGGTGCCCGAGCTGATCGACCACCCCGACAACCTGGCCACCCAGGTGCGCGTCTATGCGGCCGTGGCCAGCGCCCTGATGCGCTGGGAGCCACGTTTCCGGCTGTCGCGCATCGAATCCTTGCGCGAGGCCGACCGCCCCGGCGCCGTGCTGTTCCGCCTGCACGGCACCTACGACCAGCGCGGGCGCGTGGGGCCGCTGTCCTTGAACGTATCCGTAACGGGGCGCGCCGCATGAACAACCTCGACCTGTCCGCACTGCCACGCCCTGCCGTGGTCGAAACCCTCGACTTTGAAACCGTGCTGGCCAGCCTGCGCGCCGACCTGCTGCGCCTGTACCCGGCCGCCGCCGATGTGATCGACCTCGAAAGCGAACCCCTCATCAAGCTGCTGCAAGTGGCCGCCTACCGCGAGCTGGTGATCCGCGCACGTATCAACGATGCCGCCAGCGCCGTGATGCTGGGCTGGGCCGTGGGCACCGATCTGGACAACCTGGCCGCGCGCTATGACCTGGCGCGCTTGCCCGGTGAAGACGACGAACGCCTGCAATCGCGCGTCCTGATGGGCTATCACGCCCTGTCTGCAGCGGGCAGCGCCACCAGCTGGCGCCTGCGCGCCCTGTCGGTGTCGGTGGACGTGCGCCAGGTGGACGTGTGGGCCGACCGCCCCGGCCGCGTCAAGGTCTCCCTGCTGGCCCGCGTGGCCGCACGGGTCGAAGACGTGGACGCCCAGCAGCAAGCTATCGGCCGCGCACTGTTTGGCGAACACCCCGAGGCGGGCGCCAATTCCATGTGCTGGCGGGTTGCGGTGCCAGGTGATGCCATCGTGGGCCAGACCGAAGCCGCGCTGCTGGCCGAAGACGTGCGCCCCCTGACGGTGGATGTGGACGTGACAGCCGCCCGCGTGCTGCCGCTGGCCGTGGCCGCGACCCTGGTGCACCCGCCTGGCCCCGATGGCGCCGTGCTGGCCGCAGCTGCCGCCCAGCGCGTGCGCCAGCTGGGACTGCGCGCAGCGTTCCGCGTGGACGTGACGCGCGCCGCCCTGGTGGCCGCCCTCATGGGCGAAGGCATCCGCGATGTGGTGCTGGCCACGCCCGACGCCGACATTGCCGCCGGCGCCGGTGAAGTGCCGGTCATCACGTCCATCACCGTCACACCACAGGCGCGCCATGACTGACCGCCACCACCTGCTGCCGCCCAACGCCACGCCCCTGGAGCGCGCGGCATCCTCTGCCATGGGGCCGTGGTCCGTGGGCGACTCTGCCCTGTCCACCCTGCAAGACCCTGCGCGCATCCCCGCCCACCTGCTGCCGCACATGGGCCTGGCCGAAGACGTGCCCGTGTGGCCCCAGGGCGAGGCCGAGCGCCGCGCCGTGATCGCGGCCAGCCCACGCCTCCATGCCCTGATCGGCACTCCCAAGGGCCTGCGAGAACTGGCCCGCCTTGCAGGTGCCCGCATCGAGCGTCTGGAAATGCCGCCCGCCAAAACCTTCCTGGGCTTTTGGGATGCCGAAAGCCGCGCCAAGTGGCTGGCGGCCCATCCCGAGATGCGCATCTACAGCCAGCGCGAGCGGGCACCCTGCGAAGGCCTGATGCTGGGCAGCGGCTTTGTGGGCGCCCAAGCCGAGCCACCCACCCTCACCACCGCCATGGCTCGCTCTGCCGTGCGCGCAGAAATCCGCTACCCCACCGGCCAGGTGTTGCCACTCACCACGCACGGCTGGACCGACATGGCGCAGGACCGCACAGCCACCGTGGACCTGGCCCGCCGCGCCGTGGCCCGCGGCCAGCACCTGGGCCAGCCGCTGCAGGGCGTGGCCAGCCGCGCCGATGCGTCCAACCGCTACTGGCGCGTGCAAAACGTGAACTACCGCGAGCGCCTGCAGCTGCTCACGCTCAAGCAAATGGCGCCGTCCATGGCGCCCCTGTCGCCCGATGCCGAGCCCGTGGCCGAGCGCGCACCGCGCCCGCATGTGCTGTGCGCTGGTATGCCCCTGGGTGGCTTCACCGTACGCAGCGACAGCGCCCGGCGCATGTATGCCCGCATCCGGCTGCACGACCCGGCCGTGGCCAACGTGCCCAAGCACGGCCCCTCCTACCTGGGCTTCACCCGCCTTTCCAGCCCGCCATTCATCGCGTTGGCCCATGTGCGCATGCCAGAGCAGCGCCAGCCCTTCGCCATGGCGGGCAGCGCTATGAATACCGCGCTGTCGGCCGGGGGTGCCCGCGAGCGCATGGCCCCGGTGCTCGACGCCATGGACTGGGCGCGGGCCGCACACGACAAGGTGCTGGTGCGCACGCGGCTGCATGCCACCGCGCGCGCCAGCCGTATTTACAAAGCCGGTGCCGTGCTGGCCGGTCAAACCATCAACAGGAGCTAACCCCCATGGAACTAAGCGTCATCTATCGCGACCGCCAAGAGCTGCAGGCCGCCGACCTCAACAACACCCAGGCCTGGGGCGACGAAGCCCGCCGCCACATCGTCAGCGACGCCATCACCAGCGAGCGCCAGTTTGTGGGCCTGACCGTGTCCGGCCGCAGTGCCACCGAGCTGGAAGTGGCCGTGGGCCGCCTGTATGACGGCCCCACGGGCAAGGTGTACGCGCTGGACGTTGCACAGGTGCAATCCGTGTTCGCCATGCTCCCTTTGCAGGATCAAAAGTGGGTGGCCGTCAGCGTGTTTGGCCAGGAAGAAGACACCAGCATTGAGCCGCGCGACTTCCTGATCGACCTGCAGACCCGCGAGGTGGAACCCCAGGCCGTGGCCATGCAGCGCCGCCGCGTTGCCACCGTGCACATTGCCCAGGGCCTGGAGTCCCCCACACCTGAGCGCCCCGAGCCGCCCACCGGGTACACGCTGATCGCGCACGTTCGCCTGTCGCCCACCGGCGTGCAAGAGGTGGTGCTGGCCGAAGGCCGCCGCCTGCCCAACCTGCAGCGCGTGGATGCCCGCTTGCGCACGGCAGAGGGCTGGATTCTTGCGGCCGAGCCGCGCATCGCTCACATCATGAGCGACATCGCGGGCCTGGCTTCGGACCTGTCCACCCGCGCCAGCCTTGAACACGTGGCCCAGCTGGGCGTGGACATGGCCAAGCTAAAGGAGCGGATGGAAATCCCCGACGACTACAAGTTCTACGGCGGGGACCACTTCCTCGACACGGGCGAGAGCGAAACCACCCACGCGGCATACAGCGCCGACGCATTCGAGGGCATCCGGCCGCCCATCGCTGCGCAGCAGACCGGCACCCTGTCGCTGCTCAACCCCATGGACCCCGAGGCCCGCACCAGCGCGGCGGGGCTGATGCTGCCCGCATTCGATGAAGTCACCCGCCTGCGCATGGAAACCCGCGCGGGCGAGCTGGCCATCAATCAATACCAGTACCAGACCCTCAACGCGGTGCAAAAGACCCTGAGCCGCGAGCGCGTGCGCACGGGTGAAACGCTCACCTACTGCACCAACAGCGCATTCTGGAAATCCGGTGTTTACGACCCGGTAACCGGCATCCTGCGCCGGGGGGATGAAGTGTGGACGGTGGACCCGGCCGACCAAGCGCGGGCCAACATCGACCACCAGTTCCTGCGCGTCACGCGCATGTGGGTGGACCGCTGGGAAGAACCCTATTGGGACATGGTGACCACAAACTACGTGGTGCAGGGCTCCGTGCTCGCGCAAACCGTGCTGATGGCGCAAACGGGCTGGCTCACCAGCGTGGAAATCTTTGTGACCAGCGCCGACGCGGCCGGGGGCCTCACCGTGCTGGTGACCGAGGCCGCCCTGGGCCAGCCCGATATGGAAAAGGTGCTTTCCCGCGCCACCCTGGCGCCGGGTTCCGTCACGGCTGGCTGGCTCAAGGTGGCCTTGCCCGACCCGCTGCTGGTGGAAGCGGGCAAGCGCTATGCGGTGGCACTGGTGACCGGCGCGGGCCACCGCGTGGGCTTCACCGAGGGCACGGAATACACCCAGGGCATTCTGATGTACACCCAAGACGGGGCCTACTTCACCCAGGCGGCAGAGCGCGACCTGATGCTGCGCCTGAACTTCGCCCGGTTCGTTTCGCCCCGCGCGGTGGTGCAGATGCAGCCGCTGCAGCTGGCGGGCGGTGTGCAAGAGCTGGATTTGCTTTATGACAGCGCCGTGCCGGCCGGTTGCCGCCTGGTGTGGGAATACCAGACGGGCGGCCTGTGGCGCCCCGTCACGCCCGACACCCCGCCCGCCTTCGGTGGGGCGGCCCTGGTGCCGCTGCGCGCGGTGTTCATCGGCACCCAGGACCTGATGCCCGCCGTTCGCCCTGGCAATGCCCAGGTCACGGTGCGCCGCCGTGGCACGGCCTTTGTGCACGTCAGCACCGACCGCCTGTTGGGCACCCCATCGCAGAACATCCGGGTGCGGCTGCTGCTCGAAGACTTCAGCGCCGCCGCTGGTCATACGGTGGACTGCCGCCTGATCGTGGGCGCCGCCACCGTGCCCGCCACCTCGTTCCGCGATGAAGTTGTGGACGGCCGCAGCCTGTGGCGCGAGTTCCGGTTTGCCCTGGGCGCCAATACCGGCGCGTACCGCATCCGCATCGACGGCGCGGGCGTGACGGGCGCAAACCCCTGGCACGTGGCCGAGCGCTACGACCTGGCGCTGTAAGCGGGGCCGACATGCCAAAACGATTCGAGGCATATCGGATGCGCGACGGCCAAACGCCGTTGTCCGAGGACTTCTTCAATGGCGTCTTTGGTGATATCGATACGCGCATTGCCGATCTGGAAGAACGCCGGGCCGACATGCAGGGCGTGGTCGATGAACTGACCCGGTTTGGCCTGGCCCGCATCGACACGCTGGTGGGGCCGTCCATGGCCGAAGTGAACGCCATGCTTATGCAGCTGCGCCAGCGTCGCGACGAACTGGAAGCAGCCATTGGCAACGTGGGCGACCTGGCCACGCAAACGCAAATGGATTCGGCAATTGGCGATGCCATGGACGCCGAAGCCCAGGCACGAAACGAGGCCATCACCCTGGCCGTGCAGGCCGAAGCCACGGCGCGAGCTGCGGAAGTCACGGCCGAGGCCGCAGCCCGCGCCGCCGCAATCGCGCTGGCCACCGCCAGGCCCAGCGCGTCCACCGTCACCTATGACGGGAACGGCCGGGTGTCGGGCATCACAGAGACATTGCCGCAGGGCGTGCGCTCCACCGTGCTGACCTACACCGCAGCCGGACGGGTCAACACCGTGGCCGAAACGCTGGAAGGTAAGACCCGCACCACCACCTACGCCTATGACGGCGCGGGCCGAGTGAGCGGCTATGCGGTGGTGGAGGTGCCCAATGTCTGACGCACTCATGGCTCCAACCTATGGGGAAGTTTCCGAGCTGCGCCGCCAGTTCCGCCAGCTCTACAGCGGCGGCGTGACGATGGACTATCTGTTTGCGGCCGTGGCCCCCACCGGGGCCCAGCTGGAAGCCTGGCTGGCGACCGATGCCAACCTGGCGGCCTACCAGAGGTTGATTTCCACGGCGGTGGGCGCCAGCGCTGTGTGTTCAAGCGCGGCCGTTGTGGCGGCAGTGGTGGGCAGTGCCACGGCACTGGCCTGCCTGCGCGACAGCGACACCGGCCGCGCCGCCCTGCTCAATTCAAAAACCGCCATGACTGCGGTACTGGCCAATGCAACAGCAGCCGGTGCCTTGCTAGCCAGCAGCGCCGCGCGTGGCGCGCTCTACGACCACGAAACCGCCTGGGGCCTGCTGGTGGCATCTGCAAACGGGCGCAACGCTATCTCCGCGCTGGCAGTAGAGCACACCAACGGAGCAACAGCATTGGTCATGCCGCCAGGCGTAGCAGTCGCCACCCGCGTGGTGTTGGTACAGCAAAAGATTTCCGCTGCTGGCCCGACATCACACGCGGGTGCGGGCGCTGATACCTACTCCACCACGAGCACAGCCTACGTTGACAGGTACGTGCGAGTTGCGGGCGTGGGGCACAGGACAACGTCAGCTGCAGGCGCCTCGCAAATCCGTTACCTGATCGTTTAGCAAAGCGACCGCACCCCATGAAAACCCAACTCATCATCATTGACGGCGCCATCATCGGCACCACCACCCTAGACGATCCCAACGGCTACCACCTGGTGGACGCGCCCGAGGGCTTCGACGGAGACCTGGCGGCCGTGGAATACGACGCCCAGGCAGGCGTGGCGCGGCTGGTGCTGGCGGGTGTGCAGGCCCGCCGCATTGCCGCCATCAAGGCCGAGGCCGCAGCGCACCTGGCCAGCACCGACTGGAAGCTGGAGCGTGCGAGAGAACGCGAGAAAGCGGGCTGGGCGCAGCTGGCGGACGTGGCCACCGTGCTGGCCGAGCGCGAGGCCGTGCGCCGCAGCAGCGACGCGGCCGAAGCGGACGTGCTCGCCCTCACCGATGCGGCGGCTGTGCGGGCCTTCACCTGGGCGCCTGACGCTGTGCAAGTGCCTGCGCCGCGCCTGCTCACGCACGAACAGTTCATTCAGCGGTTCACCCCGGCCGAGTGGGAGGCCATGACGGCCGCCGCCCGCGCCAGCACCGCCATGGATGCCTGGATGCGCCGCTTCACCCTGGCCACGTTCGTGAACCTTGATGACCCGGCCACGGCCGCAGGTGTGCAGGCGCTGGAGCTGGCGGGCATCTTGGCCAACGGCCGCGCCGCCGAAGTTCTGCAAGACCCCCAACCCGAGCCGACCACCTAACCCCCATCTTTCACGAAACACAGGAGAACCCCATGGCTACACAAGCAAACTACCACCACGGCGTGCGCGTTGTCGAAATCAACGAAGGCCAGCGCAACATCCGCATCATTTCCACGGCCGTGCTGGGCCTGATCTGCACGGCCAGCGACGCCGACGCGGCCGCGTTCCCGCTCAACACCCCGGTGCTGGTCACCAAGGTAGACGCCGCCATTGCCAAGGCTGGAGAGCTGGGCACCCTGCGCGGGGCCCTGACAGCAATCCGCGACCAAGCCCGCCCCATCGTCGTGGTGGTGCGCGTGGCCGATGGCGAGGGCGCCGACGCTGCCGCCAAGCTGACTGACCAAAACGGCAAGGTGATCGGCACGGCCGTGGGCTCGCAGTACACCGGCATGCAGGCCCTGTTGGCCGCCAAGGCCAAGCTGGGAGTGCAACCGCGCATCCTTGGGGCGCCTGGCCTCGACACCCAGGCGGTGACCACCGCCCTGGTGGCCGTGGCGCAGAAACTGCGCGCCTTCGTCTATGCCGAGGGCTACGGTGAAGACGTGTCCGAGGTGATGGACTACCGCCAGAACTTCGAGGGCCGCGAGCTGATGCTGATCTGGCCCCGCGTGAAGGTGGCCACGCCCGGCACCGGCGTTGTGGTGGACGCCTCGCCCGTGGCCTATGCCATGGGCCTGCGCGCCAAGATCGACGCCGAGCAGGGCTGGCACAAGACGCTTTCCAACGTGCCGATGAATGGCGTGCTGGGCATCAGCAAAGATGTGTTCTGGGACTTGCAGAACCCCGACACCGATGCGGGCCTGCTCAACGGCGCGGGCATCACTACGCTGATCCGCAACCAAGGCTTTCGCTTCTGGGGTTCGCGCACCTGCGCCACCGATGAGCTGTTCGCGTTCGAGAGCGCCACCCGCACAGCGCAAATCCTGGCCGACACCATGGCAGAGGGCCACTTCTGGGCGGTGGACAAGCCGCTGCACCCCAGCCTGGTGAAAGACATTCTGGAAGGCATCAATGCCAAGTTCCGCGAGCTGAAAAACCTGGGCTACATCCTGAACGGGCAGGCCTGGTACGACGAGGAGGTGAACGTTTCGGCCACGCTCAAGAACGGCAAATTGACGCTGGACTACGACTACACGCCCGTGCCGCCGCTCGAAGACCTCACCTTTCAACAGCGCATCACGGACCGCTACTACGCCGACTTCGCCCTGCGCGTGGGCACCGGCGAATAAGGCCCCACCACACCGACCGATTGACCACAGGAGAACACCACTATGGGACTGCCCCGCAAGATCAAGAACTTCGCCACATTTGTGGATGGCACCAACTTCGTGGGCGAAATGCCCGAAGTGGCCCTGCCCAAGCTGGCCCGCAAAACGGAGGACTACCGCAGCGGCGGCATGAACGCCCCCGTGAAGACCGACCACGGCATGGAAGGCCTGGAAGCCGAGCTGACCGCCGCCGGGTACATGAAAGAACTGTTCACCAGCTGGGGCACGCTGCGCCATGACGGCGTGCTGCTGCGCTTTGCCGGTGCGCTGCAGGGTGACGACAGCGAGAACGTGGACTCGCTGGAAATCGTCATGCGCGGCCGTTTCGTGGAAATTGACCCAGGCAGCGCCAAGGCTGGCGAAGCCACCGCCATTAAGTACAAGGCCGCACTGAGCTACTACAAGCTGAGCATCAACGGCGAAACGCTGATCGAGATTGACGCCGTGAACATGGTCGAAATGGTCAACGGTGTCGACCGCTTGGCCGAAGTGCGCGCCGCCCTGGGCATTTGAAAACCAGCACCACCGCAGCGGCCCCAAGCGGGCCGCGCCCCCATCCCCCTATTCCTGATCCATTGCCATGAACACACCCACCCAAACCACCCCCACTGCCGCTCCCGCTGTAGCCATCACCGCCCCTGGCGTACCCGTCGGCATCGCGCTGGACACGCCAATCCAGCGCACCGGCCAGACCATCACCCATGTGCAGGTGCGCAAGCCCAACGCGGGCGCCCTGCGCGGCCTGTCGCTGGTAGAGGTGCTGCAGATGAACGTGACGGCCCTGCAGACCCTGCTGCCCCGTGTGACCGAGCCACCCCTGCTGAAACAGGAAGTGGCCGCCATGGACCCGGCCGACCTTGTGAGTCTGGGAACGGAGGTGGTGGGTTTTTTGGTGCCGAAGGCGCAGCGGGAGGCGTTCCAGCCCGAGTAGAGGACGCCATGGCCGACCTGGCCCTGGTGTTCCATTGGCGGCCCGCCGACATGGACCCCATGAGCGTGGCCGACCTGATGGAGTGGCGCGAACGGGCGCGCGAGCGTCACGAGCGCCAGGAATGACCCCGCCACCCCTGCGCCTTTGGATGTGCAAGAATGAACCATGATCTTTTCCGCCCTTGCGTACCTGCTGATTGCGGCACTGGCCATTGCGGCCCTGGCCGTGTTCACGCTGCCCGTGTACGTGTGGATACTTGCGCGCGACCGCGCGGCCGATGCGGACATGGCCGAGGCCCGGCGCATCCTGGGCAAAGACTTCCCCACCTGATCCTTCGCGCTGGCGGCCGTGGGGGCCGCCATGGCTGACAACCTGCGCCTGCGCGTTGTCCTCGACTTCGTGGACCGCGCCCTGGGGCCATTGAAGCGCGTCAGTGAAGGGAGCCGCGACGCGGCCCGCGCGCTCAAGGCCGCCAAAGACAGCCTCAAGGCACTGAACGCCCAGCAAGCCCAGGTGGGCGAGTTCCGCACGCTCAAGGGCGAATTGCACGACACGGCCGCCAAGCTCGCCCAGGCGCGGGGCCGGGTGGGCGAACTGGCGCGCATGTACGGCCAGACGGCCGAGCCCACACGGGCCATGACGCGGGAGCTTGAGAAGGCCAAGCGAGAGGCGGCAGCGCTGGGAAACCAGCACGACACCCAGCAGATGAAGCTGCAGCAGCTGCGCGCCAAGCTGTCCGCCGCAGGCATCAGCACGCGCGACCTGGCGAACCATTCGCAGCGCCTGCGCACCGACATTGCAGCGGCCAATTCCACCATCGACCAGCAAACGGCCAAGCTCAAGGCCAACGGCGACCAGCAGCGCAAGCTGGCCGAGCTGCGCAAGCGACACGGCAACGAAATGATGCACACCGGCATGATTGCCGCCGGTAGCGCCGCCCTGATGGCGGGGGGCAACAAGATGGCGGGGCCGCTGCGCTCTGTGGTGGGCGCCTTCATGCCGGCCGAGGTGTCGGAAACGCAGCTGCGCGCGTCCATGATGGGCAAGGCTGGCGAGGTGGGGCCGGAGTTCCAGCAGATTCTGACCCTGGCCACGCGCCTGGGTGACAAGCTGCCAGGCACCACGGCCGACTTCATCGACATGATGACCATGCTGCGCCGCCAGGGGATGACATCGCAGGCCATCCTGGGCGGCCTGGGCGAGTCGGCCGCATACCTGGGCATTCAGCTGCGCATGCCGGTGACGGCTGCGGCCGAGTTCGCGGCCAAGATGCAGGATGCCACCCAGACCGCCGAGGGCGACATGATGGGCCTGATGGACGTGATCCAGCGCGCCTTCTACCTGGGCGTGGACCCGACCAACATGCTGCAGGGCTTCACCAAGATCAGCGCGGTAATGCCATTCCTGGGGGAAAAGGGCTTGAAGGCCAGCAACATGCTGGCGCCGCTGCTGGTGATGATGGACCAGACCGGTATGGCCGGTGAGTCCGCGGGCAATGCCATCCGCAAGGTAGTGCAGCTGTCGCTGGATGCCGAGAAGCTGGCCAAGACCAACAAGATGCTGGCGGGCGAAGGAATCCAGCTGAACTTCGCCACCAAGGGCGGTAAGTTCGCGGGCCTGGACCACCTGTTCGCGCAGCTGGACAAGCTCAAGGGCGTGGACAGCGATGTGAAGCGCATCGCCGCATTGAAGAAGCTCTACGGCGACGACGCAGAAACGCATCAGGTACTCAATACCCTGATGGAAAAGGGCCTGGACGGCTACCGCGAGGTAGTGGCCAAGATGGAAGCCCAGGCCGATCTGCGCAAGCGCGTGGACTCCCAGCTCAAGACCCTGAGCGCTTCGGTAGAGGCCGCCCAGGGCAGCTTCACCAACATGCTCAAGGACATGGGCGCCACCATCGCGCCCGACCTGGTGGTGATCGTGGACAAGCTGGGCGAGCTGGCCAACGCCGTGGGGGCATGGACCCGCGAGAACCAAACGGTTGTGAAATGGGCGCTGCGCGTGGTGGCCGTGCTGGCCATTGGTGCCACCGCCCTGGGGGCCATCGGCCTGGCTTACGCATCAGTGATGGGGCCCATGCTGCTGGTGCGCTTCGGCCTGGCCCGCCTGGCCTTCCTGTTGCCTGGTGTCGGCAAGGCCGCCAGCCTGCTGGTGTCGGGCCTGGGGTTCCTGCTGGGCGCATTGCGCGCCGTCGCCTTGTTCCTGCTAGCCAACCCCATCGTGCTGGTGATCGCGGCCATTGCGGCGGCGGCTTTCCTGATCTGGCGCAACTGGGACACGGTGAAGGGCTTCTTGCTGGCCATCTGGCAGCAGCTAGCCGCCGCGGCTTCGGCCCTTTGGGCCAGCGCCACCGCAGGGGCTGCAGCACTGTGGCAAACGCTGGTGAGCCTGAAAGACCGGTTCATGACAGCGGGCGCGGACCTGATGCAAGGCCTGGTGAACGGTATCACCAGCCGCGTGCAGGCCGTGCGCGACGCCATAGTGGGCGTAGCCGATGCCGTGGGCGGCTGGTTCCGCGAGAAGCTGGGCATTGCATCGCCGTCCAAGGTGTTCATGCAGTACGGCGGCTGGATCAGCGAAGGCGCGGCCCTGGGCATCGCGGGCGGCCAGGGTGCCGTGCGCACTGCGGCGCTGGCCATGGCCACGGCGGCCACCGCCACCATGCCGATGGCGGCCGATGCCGCCGCCTTGCGCATCGACAGCCGCGCACCGCTGATGGCCCACGGCGCGGGCATGGGCGCCCCTATGGGTGGCGGGACCACCATCAGCATTACCGTAAACGCCGCGCCTGGCATGGACGAAAAGGCCCTCGCGCGTGCGGTGGCGGCCGAGGTGCGACGGCTGCAACAGGCCGACCGCTCGCGGGTGAATTCTCAGTACAGCGACATTGACGGGTAGGAGCACCACACATGCTGTTTTCATTGGGGCAGTTCACCTTCGGGCTGCAGACACTGCCCACCGACCAGCTGCGCCGGCAAACGGCCTGGCGCCACCCCAGCAACTCGCGCGTGGGGGCCAGGCCGGCCCGCCAATTCGTGGGGCTGGGCGAGGACACCATCAACCTGTCGGGCGTGCTTGCGCCTGAGTTCGCGGGCTCCATGCGTTCGCTGGAAGCGCTGCGCAAGATGGCCGACAGCGGCAAGGCCTGGGCGCTTGTGTCGGGTGCGGGCGAAGTGTTCGGCGCCTGGACCATCGAGAACCTGACCGAAACCCGCTCTGTGCTGATCGACAACGGCGCAGCACGGCGCATCGAATTCGACCTGCAGCTGGCGGCCGTTGATGACCAGCGCGCAGAGCCATCGGGCGGGGTGGACCCGTGGCCGGTGGATGACTGGTGGGAGTGGTGGGAATGATGGCGGCCGACTACCTCAGGACCAGCCAGCTACACCGCGCCCCCGCGTTCTCGCTGGTGGTGGACGGGCGGGACATTTCCAAGAAGGTGGAGGCGCGCCTGGTGTCGCTCACCCTCACCGAAGCCCGAGGCGGAGAAGCCGACCAGCTGGACCTGGTGATTGACGACAGCGACGGCCGCATGGGCATACCTGCCAAGGGGGCAGAGCTGGCCCTGTCCCTGGGATGGGAAGGCAGCGGCATGCAGGACAAGGGCACGTTCGACGTGGACGAGGTGGAACACAGCGGCACGCCCGACACCATCAGCATTCGCGCCCGATCTGCCGAAATGCGGCGCGAGCTGCGCACCCGCGCGGAGCGCAGCTACCACGGCAAGAAGCTGGGCGAGATCGTGGGCGACATTGCGCAGCGCAACGGCTTGCAGGTGCGCATTGACGACAGCCTGGCAAACACCCCGGTGGAACACATCGACCAGACGCGCGAGAGTGACCTGCACTTCCTCACCCGCCTGGCCAAGAAGCACGACGCAGTGGCCACGGTGAAGAAAGGCCGCCTGGTGTTCAAGCCCATTGGCAGCACCAAGGCCGCCAACGGCGAAGACCTCGAAACCATCACCATCACCCGCGCCGATGGCGACCAGCACCGCTACCACAGCGCCGACCGCAACGCCTACAGTGGGGTGCGGGCGTACTGGCACGACCCCAACGCGGCCGAAAAAAAGAGCGTGCTGGTGGGCGAGCAGGAAAACGAAAAGCGCCTGAAAGACACGTACGGCAGCGAGGCCGACGCCATGGCCGCCGCGCGGGCCGAGCGCGGGCGCATCGAGCGCGGCAAAGCCACGATGGAATTGACGCTAGCCCTGGGCAGGCCGGAGCTGATGCCGCAAACCCCGGTGGTGCTGAGGGGGTTCAAGGATGTGATCGATGAAACGCCTTGGCTGGTGGTGAAGCTGACACATAGCCTTGGGGATGGCGGCCTGAGCACGCGCGTGGAGCTGGAAACGCGAAGCGAGGTCAGCAAATAACACACAAATCTATGCGAGCTTTATGCATGCTTGGGTCAGCGCTTTAATCAATTCTTGAGCACTTTCTTCCATATTTGAGTGCCGCGGATCGTCTAACGGGAGTGGTGAATCCCTCTTTACATCAAGACCGTAGGTAAGAGCTTGGCGAAAATTCTTTAAAAGATCATTGTCCAAAGTGACTTTTGGTGCATATATTTTCATGGATGCCTTAATAGCAGTCCATTGCAATGCTATTTGCTTCAAATCACTTTTTACCTTTTGCGCCAAAGCGGCACCATCTTGACTTGGGGCCGAATAGTAATTACTCGCACTACGCCAAACAGGGAGAATTTGGGCATTTATATTCTCTAACTCTTTTGTGAGCAATTTTCTCTGCCCAGAGGCTTTTTCATCCTTCTTTTTCAAATGTCTCTCAAACAACTTACTAACAAGTCCCGTAAAAAATGATCCCACAAAAAAACCTTTGACCGCGCTAGCGCTCGGCAAAAACTGAGCGACCGCTTCCCAAACAGCCAGATTTGTTACTTCCTCCCACATGAGCGCATCTCCGATTTAGTATTCTTTTGGATTTCCGCCGTTTTGAATATATTCTTGAATTTCTTCGAGAATAGTAGGATCCTCATCCGACTTGAAAATAAATACTCTAAGAAGCATTTCAGGAGAAAAACCCTCCCTCACCAAACCACCAAATGCCTCTTCTAAAAACGAGGAACCATAACCCTCGGTTCCATCCAAATTTATCGATATTTTTTCTTTGCCCCGCTTTAGCAAAGGCACCAAAAATTTCTCACGAAACTCCTGACCACTGGCATCTCCATCAGAATAGAAGCGACCAGCTGGATATTCAGAGAACTCCTTAGCGATATTTATATCGAATTTGTCAGGCGTTTTCATAATCTTGTTCCAATTCATCAAAATCAATCCCAGATACCGATCTATCTAGGGGTAGTTGCCACTTTATCAAGGTGCCTTCTACAAAACCATTTCCATTGGAAATTTTTTCGTTACCATCTTCGTAGTGGTAAATCCCCTGCCTACTATAGATTGTCAACGAACCGGCGCCGACTTGTGTAAGCAACTTGTGCATGTCTTGTAGTCCTTTGCCTCTATGCCCTTGCCTGGTAGCACTACGGCCGAGCTCAACGGCGGCGCGGATCATCTGGCCATCATCGACTTGCATACCTGGGATAATGGAAAGAGCTTGTCGAATCCGCTCAAGGCCATGAATTCTCGGAAGGGTTTTTGGAATACCCACGCCAGCATCGTAAAAAGTAATACATAGCGTATTCTTTCTAGCATTCAATTGTCCGGCCAGCCACCATCGTCCTTTCATTTTGGTGGAGCGCATATCCTTTCGCTGGTATGCATGGTGATTGACGTTTGCCATCGCTTCAGTTATGGCACGAAATACCTTTTTTGCAATCAACTTGGGCATACTAAGATTTGCACCAAGCAACTCTTCGCGAAGGTCCTTAATGTATGGCCCATTAAGCTTAATATCAGTTTTACACTTGACATATCTCGTGGACGAAGTCCTACCCTTGATTGGTCTCGTCTTTACTCCGAGCAGCTTTAAAAAACCACTATCGGCAAGCAAACGTTCAATCCTGGGCTGCTGCGGGTAGGTCCCGGTGACGCATGGTATTCCATGCTCAATCCGCAGACGCTGTATTTTTGCCAACAAATATATAAGCGCCTCAGGACTAATACTTTCAGTATCTTGAAAGGCGAGCCTTACCTTCTGTCCATTTTTTATTCTATTCTCAGCCTCTTCAAGAAAGCTGCAGGTCGATTTTTTATCCGAATCCAAGTTAAGCTTAGCGGGCGAATATAAATCTACCCATTTAACCTCTGATGTGTCATTTTTTCGAAGTGCTCGCTCGTGTTTTGGCTGGAAATTCTTACTTGCTCTGCGCTTTCTTTTTCTGCGCTTTTCCGCTAGCCTCGCCTCATAGCGTGCACGCCCCCGACGCTGCCACTGCTCCCCTGTTTCTATCTTTTTCAATGTGAATGTCCCCTATTACGGCTTCATGGCAATCGTGACTACTTGAAGCCTGCTACTAACCTGCCAGGAAAATCTAGAACCGTCTGCCGTTCCACCCGTATACCACCCGGCCACAAATACGCACTGGCTGGGTGCCATCCAGCACATCTACCGTGCGCACGCTGGGGTTGTCGCTGGTGATGACGTGGGCGCCATCCATGCGGCGGGTCACGCGCTTGATGAACAGCTGGCCATTGGCCTGCAGCACATATACGCCGTCAATGTCTGCCACCTGGCAGTCGGTATCTACGATGGCGAAGTCACCTGAATTCAAGGTGCCTAGCATGCTGTCGCCGTAGGCGTGCACCAGCTGCAGCGCCTCGGGCCGGGACCGGGGAACGTTGAGCGCCAGCCAGTGGCGAGAAATGGGTACATCCCCCATCAGCACGTCTTCGGTGATGAGGTCATTGCCCTTGCCCATGCTGCCGGTGGCGCTGAACAGCGGGACGCGGATGGTGTCTACGTCCCCAGCAGGTGCAGGCGCTGGGCCACTGAGCGGAGCACCAGCACGACGGCCGGTAATGATGTACGGGACATCAAAGCCCAGTTCCTGCGTGGCCGTGAAGAACTCAGCCTTTGGGCTGGTCACGCCGTTCTCCCACCCGTAAATCGTGCGGGATGGCATTCCGCCAAATTTGGCAACATCAGCCACACTCAGATGCAACCTTTCGCGTTCTTCGCGCAGGCGTTCGCCAATTCCTACACGAAAAGCATTTGAATCAGTCATCTGTGAAATATTTTTCTCTTGCTGTGTTGTGTTTCGCTAAATTTAGCAATATCATTCGCAGCAATAAGCGGGAACACCGCGTAACACGATAGTACACCGCGCCAGATTTGGCGAGAGGAGCTTTGCCATGGCATACGACAACAAGGAACAGCGCCGCGTTTTTCGGCACACCGTGCGCTTCAAGAAGGCCGACGATGTTCTGCTGGCCGTGCTGGCGGACCGCTTGGGCGTACAGAAAGCCACGCTGATCCAAAACATGGCGCTGCTGGCCGCTGAAAAGGAGCTGCAGAAGCTGGGCCTTGGCGCCGTGGCGCAGACGGCCACCATGGGCGCGGCAGCGCGTTGCTGACGCCATGGAAGCCGTTCATGCAGACCACAGAAACCCAGGTGGAAGTCTCCGCCGAAATGGAGCACCACCTGGAACTGCTGCGGCAGGCGTACAGGCTGCCGACCACCACAGCGGTGCTTGAGCTGCTAATCAGCACCCAAATAGACCGCAGCGTCTACGAAATGACGGGCATCAAGCCAGGCCCAAAGCTGGCGGTTGACAACACCCAAGGAAGATCATGATGCAAACCGCAAAGACCTCCGCCACCAGCTTTCAGGCGCTGGTGGCCGCAAACCGCGCCGCAGGCCGTCTGTCTGAGCCCGTGGCCCCCGACAACAGCAAGAAGATGCAGTTGGCGGGCATGCGCCTGCTGCCGGCCGAGCTGGAGCAAGCCAAGGCGCTGGCCGATGCCGACGAACGCAGCCTGGCGTGGTTCTGCCGCCGCATGTACCTGCGCGGCCTGGAAGCCTACATGGCAGAGCAAGGCGGCAACACAGCCGCCGCGCAGTGAGGGGCAGCAAATAGCCGCTCAAAAGCCGCTCAATAGCTGCACCACGATGACCACAGGGGAACGCATGTTGCACACCTACGCAGAGCACGAAGCGCTGCTGGCGGCGAAGCCTGAGCGCAAGCGCAACAGCCACCAGGGGCGAAAGCTGCGCTATGAGGGCACGCGCTTCCCCTGCCCTCACTGCAAGGCATCGTCAGAAATTCGCACCAGCCGCATGGTGAGCGCGACCATGCGCGAGTCGATTTACCAGTGCACGAACGTGGAGTGCGGCCACACGTTCATCGTGGATGCCGAGGCGTCGCGCACCCTGAGCCCTTCGGCCACGCCTGACCCCACCGTGAACATCCCGCTATCCACCCACGTGCGCCGCGACATGGTGCGCGTGGTTCTGGATAACGCCAGCGAGGCCGCCTACCAGGCCCGATACACCACGCCCGTGACGGGCGATCTTTTCGCCGGGGACGCCAACACGTCATAACCGGCGCCCCCAGCCGCTGGAAAGCAGCGGCACCAATCACACACCACCCCCGATTTTTTGCAAGGCGGAAACGCCTGGCGGGGATTTCTTTTGCCCAAAAAACGGAGATAGCCATGCAGAAAGCCACCAAGCGGTGCAACGGCAGAAAGCCAGCACAGCCCGAAACCTTGATGGAAGCGGCTGTGCGCCGCGCCAATGAAGTGCACGCGGCACGCATGACAGAGCTGAAAGCAGCCCAAAAGCAACTGGCCGCGTTTGAGTGCCTGATGCCTGCAGTTCGTGCCGCAGGCATCGACGTGCACCCCGAAGAAATTGGCTTTTTGAACTACGGAAAGAAGACCCTGCGCATTGCCGGCGCGATCCTGAACGACGCGCGCAATGTGACGCTGGAGCGTGCGCTGATCGAGCAAGGAATGCGTGAGGTGGGCCGTAGCACCTATAGCGATGGCAGCTACTGGCTTGACTTGGCAAAGGGCCATCTGCGCGTCGCGCTGACGGTGGTGCATCCTGCTGCCAAGGTGCAGGCAGCGGAGGCCGAGCAATGAGCCTCTACGCAATGACCTACCGCGCGGCAAACGGCCAGCGCATCACCCAGCACCTGCTGGCAGTTGATCGACAGGCCGCCACGCGCCAGGCGTTCGACCTGGCAGAGCGCTTGACCGGAGGCCGCTGCGGCTTCGGCATCGCCCCCGTGAAGAAGGGGCGCACATGCATCTGAGACTGGTTGCGCCAGATATGGACCTGCTGCAGGCGCCAGAGCCACCAGCGGCCAAGCCCGTGCCACCACCAGCGGACGTGCTCGCCCAGTTGATGAAGCTGCGCGATGAAATGACGCACAGCACGAGCAACGGGCGTTTCTACGACGCGGCATCAAGGGAGTGGCGCAGGCTGCCAGTGATGTGGCGCGTGGCGCTGCTGATGATTGCGGGCATTGGTGCGGACGTGGAACACCTCTACACGCTGGCCGACCGCAACTGGCAGGAAATGCCACCACCTGAGCGCGAGGAGCTGCGCATGGTGGTGCGCGATGCAAAACGGCACCTGGGCCAGCTGACGGCCCTTGCGGCACGGGTGTAGAGCCATGCCCACGATACCGCGCAAGCTGCCCAACGGCAGCCTGGCCGAATGGAACGCGAACAAGCCCACCCTGCACATGGCGCGCGGGCACTTGGAGCGCGTGATTCGGTGTGCGCCTGCCAGCTGGCAGGCGGCGGTGCGCGAGCGCCTGGCGCCCACAGCGCCCCCACTGCTAGCAGCAGAAAAGACCGTGCAGGAATGGCTGCAGGAACCGCCCGAGTGGGCGCAGGCGTGGGACATGCTGCAGTCCATTGCGGACTACGAAGACCGGTTTGGCGCTGCTGCGCTGTGGAATCTGGATGACTTAGCCATCTGTGAGATGGCCAAGAAGCTGGCGGGCGAGGCCGACGAACTGGACGCGCTGGCCATTGGCCAGGGTGCCAGCCTCGCGGAGCGCGTGGACAGCATCCGGCTGCTGGTGCGATGTGTAGGCATCGTGGAAGACAAGCCCATTGCGGGCGAACCCGCCATCAAGCGGGCACAGGATGCCGCATGGTGGCGCCGCCGTTTGCGCGTGCATGTCGCGCGCGTAGTCGAGGGCGGAAACATTGGCATGTGCCGCGTGCACAAGGGCCTAGGCGGCTATGTCAGCCATGACGGGCTGGCGCGCCGCCAGGCGCAGGTGAAGCGCAACGCCGAGGCCCTGGGCCGCACGCTGTTCCGCAATGAGGCGGGCCAGGTGTACACGCTGCGCGAGCTGGCCGAACTGGGCACGGCAAACCCCATCGTGCGCGGTGGCGAGCTGATGACGCGCATACGCGGCGCGGAGGAATACGCCGACGCCCGCGCGCATGTGGGCCTGTTCGTCACCTTGACGCTACCCAGCAAGTTCCACCCCGTGAAGCTGGGCAGCGGTGGCCGCCCAGTGCCCAACAAAAAGTATTGCGGCGCCACGCCGCGCGACGGCCAGCTATGGCTGCGCGATATGTGGGCCAAGACCCGGGCCGCGCTGGCGCGCAAGGGCGTGCGCATGTACGGCCTGCGCGTGGCCGAACCGCACCACGACGCCACGCCGCACTGGCATGCGCTGATTTGGGCCGAGGATGAAGCGGGCGCGCAGGCCATTGAAGCCAAGGTGCGCCACTACTGGCTGAGCGTGGACGGCGACGAACGCGGCGCGGCAGAGAACCGCGTAAACATCAAGCGCATGGTGAAAGGCGGCGCCGCTGGCTATGTGGCGAAGTACATCGCCAAGAGCGTGGGCCACCTTGCCCTGGCTGAGCACCAGGACATGGTGGACGGCCAGCAGATCGCCATGGACTTCGGCGCCACTGACGCCCGCGACGTGAAGGAATCAGGCGCAGGCCACCGCCGTGTGGACGCTTGGGCCGCGCACTGGGGCATCCGACAGTTTCAAACCATCGGCATGCCCAGCGTAACGGTGTGGCGCGAGCTGCGCCGCGTGACGGGCGACCAGCTGGAGCTGTTCGCACAGGAGGGCGACCGGGCCACGGTGCGCGCTTTCCACGCCTGCCACCGGCATGGCGAGATTCGGGCGGATTGGCGCAACTTCATGGAGGCAATGGGCGGCCATGCCCTGCCGCGCAAGAAGTGGCACTTGCGCACCGCGCACCGCACGCCCGAGGCCGGCCAGGTGAACAAGTACGGCGAGGCCGTGACGGTGGGCCGCATCGTGGGCCTGCAGCCGCAGCGCGGGCGCATGTGCGGGCGCTGGCTGGTGAGCCGCCGCATTGCCTGGGCGCCTGTGGTGGATGAGGTGGCTATTGCCGCGCATGCGGCGGATTCCAAGGCTGCAGCAGGACAAGCGCAGGGCGACGGCACAGCCACGGCCCGCGCGGCTTTGCCGCGCGCTTGGACTGGTTTCAATAACTGTACGGCCCGCATCACGGGCGAGCTGATCCGGGAGGCAGTGCCCCCCAGCTGCCACTTCAAAGAGGACTGGTGCAAGCCCGAAACGGTGGCCCAGTTCCGCGCTTTGCGGGCCATGCAGTCCACCGAGGCGTGGCACTGATGAAAAAACAAGCACCACAGCACACCACCGCCACCGAGGCGCGCAGCGGCATGGCCGAGACGGGCCGCAAGCCCACCCCGCTGCAGGCCCAGGTGCTGCTGGCCGCGCGCCGCCGCTGCGACGACATGGGCGACGGCCAGGCCGACCGCGACCAGATGAAACGCGAGGTGCTGGAGACACCGGCCGAGCTGCTGCCCGACCTGTTGACCGCGCTTTCCACCGTGCGCATCACGCGCGCCGACCTTTTCCAACCCACCACCACCGACCGAAAGGAGTGCAACCCATGAATGCAAAGCGCACTGAACCCCGCGTGCATTGCTACCAGCGCCCGCTGCACGGCGGCTACGTGCCAGAGGCTGGCACCACGCCGGAACACCTGCGTGCCGTGTTCGACGCGGAGCGCCAGCGCCTGGCCGATGCCGCCAGGCCGCGCCGCCGCCGCCGTCAGCTGGCCGCGCCCATCACCAACCCCGCCCAGGCCCAGCTGCAGCTGGTGGCCTGACAGACCACAGAAAGGAAATCGAAGACATGCAACCCATTCACAACATCCAGCCCTTGCGCAGCTACCGCGCCACGCTGGTGCCGCAGGGCGTCACGCTGTCGGACGTGGAAGACCTGGCCGACGCCGAACTACTGCCCACCATCCGCGTGAAGGCGGCGAACGCCGAGCAGGCCGAGGCGAATGCGCACATCACCAGCGGCAAGAACGTGCTGCGCGTGGAACGCATCGAAGAACGCTCGGAGGCTTGAACCATGGCGAAACCAAAGAACGCCGCAGGGCTTGCCCACCCCGTTGCCCCTTCGCGCTGGGCACAGATCAGGCAGGCAGAGCGCGTGGACTACAGCACCGCGCAGCCCATCAGCATGAACTGGAAGACGGGCAAGCCCTACACCTGCCCCGAGCTGCAGCACCGCAGTGCGGCCAATCAACCGCCCAGCCTGGTGATGGGCCAGCGCGTGGGGCGATAAGGGAGGCACGATGCGTATCTACGTTGCAGGCCCGATGACGGGCTACCCCGACCTGAACTTTCCCGCCTTTAACGCAGCAGCGGCGGCGCTACGTGCCCAGGGCCACCATGTGGAGAACCCCGCCGAAATCAACGCTGATCCCAAGGCTCAGTGGCTGGACTGCATGCGCATGGACATTGCGCGGCTGGTGACTTGCGATGCGGTGTACCTGCTGCCCGGCTGGGAGCAGTCGCGCGGGGCGAAGGTGGAGCACGGGCTGGCGGTGGGCCTGGGCTTTCAGGTCATCCACGCGGAGGGCTGACACGTGGGCCAGATCATCATGAACAAGGCCCAGCTACTGGAAGAGCTGGGCATTGTGGAGAACACGCTGCGTGCGTTGATTGAGTCGAAGGGGTTTCCGCCACCTCGCAAGATGGGAGCGAAGCTGTTCTGGCTGGTCACTGACGTTGTGGAGTGGCTGCAACAGTGCCCAGAAGCTTGGACGACGCACAGCTCCAGATGAAGCACAGCGAGAAGCCTTCCTGGCTTGATAATGATTCAGCGCGGTACGCTATGAATTGCTAAGATCTGTATAAATGCACAGCGTTTACGTGAGTGCTCGATAGGAACATTGATGGCATACGACCTTACACAAGAGCAACGAGAAAAATATAGAGCGACCTCGATTCGCTCTCAGCAGCGAAAGCAAGCTTTCTTACGCGAACTTCGCCCAACTGCAATCAAGTCCCCACTACTGGGGGAGCGCCTTGATCCGTCAGATTTGATGCCACAGCTAGAGCGAAATGGGCTGACTTGCCTGTCGTTGTTTTCCGGTGGGGGCGGTCTAGACGTTGGCTTTGAGCGTGCTGGATTTGATCACTCTGCGTGTTTTGAACTGCTTGATATCTGTGGGGAAACACTGCGTCTGAATCGGCCAACGTGGGACATCCATTCCGGCGAGAGCGAGGGTGACGTTAGGAATGCGAAATTTTCTCAGTTCCGAGGTGTTGACATCGTTCATGGTGGTCCCCCGTGTCAGCCATTCTCGATTGCGGGAAAACAGGCTGGTGCAGACGATCCTCGAAACATGTGGGGGGAGTTCGTGCGTTGTGTTCAGCAAGTCCGCCCCCGCGCATTCGTCGCGGAAAACGTCGTGGGTCTGCTTGATAGCAAGTTCGAATCTTTTGTCCAAAACACGATTCTGGACCCCCTAGGTTCGAACTACACCATCTTCAAATTCAAGTTGGCAGCGCATGATTTTGGTGTGCCGCAGGCACGGCGCCGTGTGTTCTTCGTCGGTTTTCGTGCAGCTCGTGATGCTGCTAGGTTCATTGAGCCGCAACCAACACACGGTGATGTGAGCAGTATGTTCGGGCCGCTGTTGCCTCGAAACACTGCGAGGAAGAGCCTGGGCCTCTCGGACATCGGATTTGACGTGGTAGCGCCTACTCTGCGTTCAGGCTTCACTGGGCCGCGGAACACTACCGGCGTGCTCAATAGCAAGGCCGCGTTGAAAATTTGGAATGATCTTGAAATTTGGCCCAATGGAGTTCAAACGACACACACGCTAGCGATAGGGTACCCACCAGAGAACGGGCACTTCCGACTTTCGATTGCAGACTGTGCATTATTGCAAGGTTTCCCGGCTGACTGGAAGTTTGCTGGTGCGGTGTATCAAGCCCTAGGCCAGATTGGGAACAGTGTTTGCCCGCCCGTCGCTTTCGCTGTCGCGAGGGAGGTTGCGAACGCACTTGGGGCTGCCCGATGACGGTTCAGGATGATGAGCGCGAGAGAGAGCTTTCCGCTCTGTTTGGTCTGGATTGGGATGCCGCGCATGAGAGGCACGGCGTAGATGCACTGCTGACCGATGTAGTCGTTGACGGCAAGGCGTTTCAGTTCGAGGTAGAGGTCAAATCCTCGACTGAAATGGACATAGGGACGGCACGCGATTTCGGCATGGCTCACATCGAGCGGTGGCGGAGGATGCTCTTTGTTTTTGGCTTCTACTCCAAGGACCGTGGAAGACCAGAGCTACAGCGTAGTCTTTGCTTGACGCCACTGGACATGGAGCCTTGGCTCGCAAAGAAAGAGGCGCAGATTCTGATTGACTTCAGGCTAGCAGGGCGCGTGTCACGGAACTTGCAGCTTGAAGATCTTTTTGAAGTGTGCGGCGAGCAACCTTCGTATTCAATCGAGGATGCCAAACGGCTGCATAAGCAGCAGTACACGGCCGCCCAGTACGCGGCGGCAGCCGACATACATGACGGCCGTGTGCCTCGCATATCGCAGGCAGGCATGCTGAAGATTCTGAAAGAACGCGCGCTCTACATTGCACAGCGCGGCGCAACAGTAAACAACCCCCACATCACCAAGAGCTACCTTCTTCCCTTTTTGGGTACGCCAAGCGAGGTCGTAGGAAGAACGCAGTGCGCTGTGCGGCTACGCACTTTGGCAGAAAAATTTATCAAAGAACATCCTGCGCATCCGTCAATACACGAGGCTCCACCGAAAACTTTGTAAGTCGAGTGATGAGGAGCTCTTTCGAAAGAGCAGCCGATACTGCGCTGCCACACTATGCAAAGTGCTACTTTCGCTCGAAAACTGAAGGGGCCACGTAGTCTGCCCATTCCTGCATGACGATGAATCGTTTTTGCAGCATATCTCCCCTCCGATAGGCCGCCTCGGTTTTTGTGTCGATGGTGTGAGCCAGGCACAGCTCCACAGCATCACGTGGGTGGTTCGTCACTTCGCCGGCCCAGTCCCGAAAGCTAGAACGAAACCCATGAGGCACGGCGTTCAGCTTGTGACGACGCATCAGGGCAGTGAATGCCATGTCTGACAGCGCGCCTTTGCGGTTGCTGGGAAAAACGTGCTCCACCAGTTCCTCGCGCGCGGACTCCTGAATGCGCAGCAGTGCCACGGCCTGGCGCGACAAGGGCACGCGGTGTTCCCGATTGGCCTTCATACGTTCAGCGGGAATGACCCACAGGGCGGCATCTAGATCGACCTCGCTCCACACCATGCCGCGCACCTCCCCCGAGCGCACGGCGGTCAAGATCAGGAAGCACAGCGCGCGCGCGCTCTGACCATCCACTGCGGCTATCTGTTGATAGGCAACAGGCAGATCGGCCACGGGCACGGCGGCGCGGTGTTTGACGGGCGCCACTTTCTCCGGGTTGGCCAGGATGTGCTCCAACTGCCCACGCCAGCGCGCAGGGTTGGGGCCGGTGCGGTGGCCGTGGGCGGTGGCCCAATCCAGCACTTGTTCAATGCGCCCGCGCACACGGGTGGCGGTTTCGGTCTTGGTCTTCCAGATGGGCGCGAGCGCGCGCAGGACGTGGGACTGTTCAATCTCGGAGACAGACAACCGGCCGAAGTGCGGCGACGCATAGGTGGTGAGCGTGTTGCGCCACTGCTGGGCGTGCTTGGCGTTACGCCAGGTGCTTTCGTGTTCGGAGATGAAGGCATCGGCGGCTTTATCGAACTCCAGCCGCTGAGCGGCGGCCTGGCGGGCGGCCTCGCGTTCGTCTTGGCGCAGTTTGATGGGGTCGGTGCCCGCGTCGCGCTGCCCCAACGCAGCGCGGGCCGCTTCACGCGCGGCGGCCAGCGTCACGCCTGGATAGCTGCCAAGCCCCATGCGCCGACGCTGACGCATGTGCACATAGCGCAGCACCCAGGTGCGCGACCCGCCTTCAATCCGCAAGTACAAGCCACTGACTCCGCCAACAGCGTGCGAGCCTTCCACGCGCAGCCTGGAAACCTCCAGCGCCGTCATTTCAAGGATTCGCTTCGGCATGGCTCAATTTCTGTCGGCCATCGTGTAGGCCATAAAAATTTGAATTGAGCATGGGAATCCGTTGGGCTTCGCTTGCACAGATACTGTATAAAACACCATAAAACATAGCGTACCACGTTGTTTTATATGGGGTCAACGCCAAGCGCGGACGTAAAAAAACCCGCTGGTTTAGGGCGGGTTTTTTAGCTCTGGCGGAAACGGAGGGATTCGAACCCTCGATGAGGCTCTACACCCCATACTCCCTTAGCAGGGGAGCACCTTCGGCCACTCGGTCACGTTTCCAATCCCGCTATTATGCCCCATTTCTGAGCCGATTCAGGCAGTCTGGTACGGCTTGCTGGTCACACTCGAATGCTCTGCACAGGCTTTGCACGGCCAACTCGGCGTACTTTTCGTCGATCACCACCGAGGTCTTGATTGCGGACGTGGAGATCATCTGGATGTTGATGCCCTTTTCTCTCAGGGCACTAAACATCTTGCTGGCCATCCCCACAGGGCTGTGCATGCCAATACCGGCGATGCTCACCGCGCAGATGGTGGTGTCCCCCATCAGTTCCTGCACCGCCAGTGTGGGTACCACCTTCTCCTGGAGCAGGTCCATGGTGCGGGCGTAGTCATTGCAGTGCACGGTGAAGCTGAAGTCGGTTTTTCCGTCCTTGTTCACGTTCTGGATGATCACGCCGACTTCGACGTTGGCGTTGGCCACCGCGCCCAGGATCTCGCGGGCAAGGCCGCGCTTGCCAGGCACGCCCAGCACGGAGATCTTGGCCTCGTCGCGGTTGACCACGATGCCTGGTACGACGGCTTGTTCCATTTTTTGTCTTCCTCGCAGGGTGCCTTGCGATGTTCGGGCAACTAGAGCTCCCCAACTTGGGGGTCGCACCAGTCAAGGGCTGGCCCGGTCCGCACCACAAAGCCACGCCCCACCTTGATGTGGATGCGGTGGCCGCGCGTGGTGCAGGCCGCAATCTGGTCCAACAGCTCGCCCAGTTGCGCCGCCGCGGGTGTGGTGTGGTGGAACTGGCGCAACCAGTGGCGCAGCACGTTGGCCTGGCGCGAGCGGCTCAAGCCCTGCAGTGCAGCGATCTGCGGCGGTGCACCGACGCGCGCCAGGTCCTGCTGCGCCAGTTCTTCGAGCAGCTCAGCGGCCTGCGCGGCGTTGGAGGCCGAGCGGGCGAACGTGTCGCGAAACGCCGGAAAGGCGGCCTCCAGCGCAGGCAGTAGCTGCGCGCGGATACGGTTGCGGGTGTAGCGTTCGTCGGTGTTGGTGGGGTCTTCCACCCAGCCCTGTTCCTGCGCTCGCAGCCAGCTGCGAATGTCTCCGGCGGCCACCGGCAGCAACGGGCGGTGCCACACCACGCCAGCGCGTTCCCAGCGGGCAGGCATGGCGGCCAGCCCGGCAACGCCTGCACCACGTGACAACGCCAGCAGCAGCGTCTCAACCTGGTCATCCGCATGTTGCGCAATTGCTATTGATTTGATAGCTATTTGCGATTGACTGGCAAGCGCTACAGCCTCAAAAGCCTTGTATCTTGCCTGTCGGGCGGCATCTTCGGGGCTCTGGCCCGGTGCATGGCGGGCATCCAACCGTTCCACCCACAGCGGCACGCCAAGGCCTTGGCACAAGGCAGTGCAATGCCGTTCAAACCCATCGGCCGCCGCCTGCAGGCCGTGGTGCACATGGATGGCCTGCACCTGCCCAGGCCACCGGCGCGCACAAGCCAGCAGCAGCGCCGTGGAGTCAGCCCCGCCACTCAGCCCCACAGCCAGTGGCAGTGCGGGGGCAAAGGCCTGCATGGCAGCGTCGAAAGACTGGGTCACTGCGGCACCCGGCCCGCGCCCCGGAGCGGTGGTGGCGCATCAAGCACACAAAAGCGATGGACAGAGCGGGAATGCATGGGCGCCGATTATCGCGGGCACCTTCCCCTCGCCTGCCCCCTTCATCCCATCAACCGGCTGGCGCGGACAAACGCGGCCCGGCGCGTGAGGCATCGGCGGACAGGCGGAACGTGCCCACCACCTCCGACAGCCGCACTGACTGGTCCTTGAGGCTCTGGGCAGCGGCGGCGCTTTGCTCCACCAGCGCGGCGTTCTGCTGGGTCATCTGGTCCAGGTGCGATACCGCCTGCCCGACCTCGTTGATGCTGGTGCTTTGCTCGTTGGTCGAGGCCGTGATCTCGGCCATGATGTCCGTGACGCGCTGCACCGAGGTCACGATGTCTTTCATCGTGGTGCCCGCGTCATGCACCAGGCGCGAGCCGTTTTCCACCTGTTCCACCGACGCGCTGATGAGCTGCTTGATTTCCTTGGCAGCCTCCGCACTGCGCCCAGCCAGGCTGCGCACTTCGCTGGCCACCACCGCAAAGCCCCGGCCCTGCTCGCCAGCGCGCGCTGCCTCCACTGCCGCATTCAATGCGAGGATGTTGGTCTGGAAGGCGATGCCGTCAATGACTCCGATGATGTCGTTGATCTTGCGCGATGCGGCATTGATCTGTTCCATGGTGGTCACCACATTGCCCACCACCTGGCCACCGTGCTGCGCCACGCTGGATGCCTGGGCCACCAGCTGGTTGGCCTGCCGGGCAGAGTCTGCGTTATGGCGCACGGTTTCGGTCAGCTGCTGCATGGATGCGGAGGTTTCCTCCAGGCTGGAGGCCGTGAGTTCGGTGCGCCCGCTCAGGTCCTGGTTGCCCGTGGCGATCTCTTCGGCCGCCACACGCACCGAGCTGCTGGCATCACGGATCTGCGCCAGCACACCCGAGAGCTTGCCCGCAAAGCTGTTGAAGCTGGCGGCAATTTGCGCCAGTTCGTCCTCGCCCTGCGCGTCGATGCGGCGCGATAGATCCCCGTCGCCTGTGCCGATCTCGTGCATGGCGTCGCGCACCAGAGTCAACTGGCGCAGGCGCCGGGTCAGGATCACGCCCAGTAACCCGACGGCTACCAGCAACACCAACACGCTGGAAATCAAGGATGTGGCCAGCATGGAGCGGATGGGCGCCATCGCTTCGCTCTCATCCAGGGCCACCACCAGCATCCACGAGGTGCCAGCGATGGGAACCACGCTCAGCAGGCGGTTGCGCCCTTCAATGTCGGCTTGCAGCAGACTGGTGCTGTCTTTGGCAGCGGCGACCAATTTGTCCACCGCAAGGTCTTTGGACAGCTCCGCAATGGGCTTGAGGGTGAGCGCCTGGTCGCGGTGGGCAATGATCTTGCCATCGGCTGACACCAGGAAACCAAAGCTCTGGGGCGTGGGCTGGATGGAGGCCACGTTGGCCACCACCGACTCCATGTACACATCGCCTGCCGCCACGCCTTTGAGGCTGGCGCCCGCACCCACCGGGGTGGCAAATGTCACCACGAGCTTCTGATCCGACGCTGAAATGTAGGGCGGCGTGACGACCGACATGCCCGCCTGCGCCGCCTGCTTGTACCAGGGCCTCGCGGTGGGGTCGTAATCAGCCGGCAAATTGCGCGTTTCAGAGAACACGTATTTTTTGTCGGCATAGCCAAAATAGGCGGTACTGAACTTGCCAGCGTCCCGCAGCATGGCCAGCGGCTTGGCGGGCTCGGGCTCTTCAAAGGCGGTGACGGACGCAGCAATGATCGCCGACTTGCCCCGCGCCCATTCCTCTATGGTCTCGGCGTGGCTTTTGGCCGTGGCCAGCCCCTCTTCCGCCAGCGACACTTGCGCCTGCCCGCGCGCTGAAAAGTAGTTGACCAGGGTCAGTACCAGCAGGGCGGCCACCATACACAGGGCGGACAACACCAGAATCTGGCCTTTGAGCGTCTTCAGAAGCGACATGGGGCACCCCTTCTTGATCCACCCGCACGTGCGGGCGGATTGAGCCATGTTACATCCGGTATCAGCCTGTGCGCCAGTGGTGGTTAGCCCGCAGAGCGCTAGATTCTGACCACAAAAACAACAACGGCCCCGAAGGGCCGTGGGCGCAATGCGCGATGGGCAGTCAATCGTTCAGCGGCTATCAGCCTTGGTGTCGCTGAAGCGGCCGTAGCTCTGCAGACGTTCGTAGCGGCGGTCCAGCAGGTCTTTGGTCTTGAGGTCGGCCACCTGGCGGAAGGCATCGCCCAGGGCACGCTTCAAGAAGGCCGCCATCTGCTTGTGGTCGCGGTGGGCGCCGCCCACAGGCTCGCTCACGATTTTGTCCACCAGGCCCAGGGCCTTCAAGCGGTGGGCGGTGATGCCCAGGGCATCGGCCGCCTCCTGGGCCTTGTCGCTGGTCTTCCAGAGGATGGAAGCGCAACCCTCAGGGCTGATCACGGAGTAGATGGCGTATTGCAGCATGACGACCTGGTCACCCACGCTGATGGCCAGTGCGCCGCCGGAGCCGCCTTCACCGATGATGGTGGTGATGATGGGCACTTCGAGCTGTGCCATCTCGAAGATGTTGCGGCCAATGGCTTCAGACTGGCCGCGTTCTTCGGCGTCGATGCCGGGGTATGCGCCGGGCGTGTCCACAAAGGTGAACACGGGCAGCTTGAACTTCTCGGCCGTTTTCATGAGGCGCAGGGCCTTGCGATAGCCCTCGGGCTTGCTCATGCCGAAGTTGCGCATGGCGCGCTCCTTGGTGTCGCGCCCCTTCTGGTGGCCCAGCACCATGCAGGCGTGGCCATTGAAACGCGCCAGGCCGCCCACGATGGACAGGTCGTCCGCGTAATGGCGATCGCCGTGCAGTTCCACGAAGTCGGTGAAGATGTCGCGCACGTAGTCGAGCGTGTAGGGGCGCTCGGGATGCCGGGCAATCTTGGTGATCTGCCAGGGCGACAGTTCGCTGTAGATGTCTTTGGTGAGTTGCTGGCTCTTCTTGCTCAGCTGGTCGATTTCTTCCGAGATATCGACGGCACTCTCGGTCTGCACGTAGCGCAGTTCTTCAATTTTGGATTCGAGTTCGGCGATGGGCTGCTCGAAATCCAGAAAGGTCTTTTTCGCCAACGTTTTTCTCCTAGGGGATCGCGCCGGTTGCGGCTGCCACGAATACGAATGGCACGCACTGTAACCGACGGTTAACGAGTTTTGTAAAGCGCGTCAGGCTGGGTCAGCCGTTTTCAGTAAGCCACCGGCAGGGGGTCGAGCGATCGCCAAATATACCAAGTTGCCACGCTGCACCATGGCTTCCAGGCCTCGGCCACCTCGCGCGCATCGCTGCGGCTGACGGGATCGCCCGAGAAATAGTTGTGACTGATTCCTGCGATCAACCCTGGGTCATCCAAGGGCAATACGTTGGGACGCATCAGGTAGAAGATCAGGAACATCTCGGCCGTCCAGCGGCCAATGCCCCGGATGGCCACCAGTTCGGCAATGATGGCTTCGTCGTCCATCGCCGCCCAGTCCTTCACGTGCAGCTTGCCTTGCTCAAAGTGGATGGCCAGGTCCACCAGGTAATCCACCTTGCGCGCCGACAGGCCTGCGGCCCGCATGTCGTCGATCTTGAGCTTGAGCACGCTGGCGGGCTTCATGCCGCGCGGCAGCAGCGCGACGAAGCGCTCCCACACGGCCTGCGCCGCCGTGACGGACACCTGCTGGCCCACGATGCTGCGCGCCAGCGTGACGAACGCATCACCCCGCGTACGCAGCGCGGCATCGCCCAACTGCGGGATCAGGCGCTTCATCACCCGGTCCTTCTTCACCAAGTGCTTGCAGGCCTCGGCCCAATAGTCGGGCGTGGCCAGCACCAGCGGCGGCGTTGCGGCATCGCTCGCTATCTTTTTAAGAGCTGCCACCGCTTACCCCACGTGCGCCAGAGGCAGTTTTGACATAAAAACCAGCTTCACTGCGCAGCTTCCCAGGTCGTGCCTGCGGCGGAATCCTTGAGCACGATGCCCTGGGCAAGCAGCGCCTGACGGATGCGGTCGGCTTCGGCGAAGTTCTTGGCAGCCTTGGCGGCAGTGCGGGCGGCGATCTGCGCCTGGATGTCGGCCTCGTCCACGCCACTGGCACCCGCTTGCAGAAAGGCTTTGGGGTCACCTTGCAGAATGCCCAGGCATCCCCCCAGAGCCTTGAGCAGCCCCGCCAGCGCGGCTGATCGCGTCTTGTTGACTTCACCGGCCAGATCAAACAGCACTGCCACGGCCTCGGGCGTGCCAAAGTCCTCGTCCATGGCCGCCTTGAAACGCGCGGCGTAGGAGTCGGCCCAGTTGATGGCCGCCACATCGGCGGGCGCCACCAGGTTCAGCGCCGTGTACAGGCGCTTGAGCGCCTGGCGCGCGTCGTCCAGATGGGCATCGCTGTAGTTCAGCGCGCTGCGGTAGTGGGCACGCACGATGAAGAACCGCACCGTCTCGGCGTCGTACTGCTGGAGCACGTCGCGGATGGTGAAGAAATTGCCCAGACTCTTGGACATCTTCTCGTTGTCCACGCGCACAAAACCGTTGTGCACCCAGAACTTGGCCAGCGGCTTGCCCGTGGCGCCTTCGCTCTGGGCGATTTCGTTTTCGTGGTGGGGGAACTGCAAATCGGCTCCGCCGCCGTGGATGTCAAACGTCTCGCCCAGCGTGGCGCAGCTCATGGCCGAGCATTCGATGTGCCAGCCGGGGCGGCCGGCGCCAAAAGCGCTTTCCCACTTGGCCTCAGGTGGCTCCTCGGCCTTGGCGGACTTCCACAGCACAAAGTCGAGCGGGTCTTCCTTGCCATCGAGCACGGCCACACGTTCACCCGCACGCAGTTCATCGAGCGACTTGCCCGAGAGCTTGCCGTAGCCGTCGAACTTGCGCACGGAGTAATTCACATCGCCATTGCTGGCACGGTAGGCCAGGCCTTTGCCCTCAAGCTGGCCGATCAGCGACAGCATCTGGGGCACGTATTCGGTGGCGCGGGGCTCGGCCGAGGGCGGCTCGATGCCCAGCAGGCCGATGTCCTGGTGCATGGCGGCAATCATCTCGTCAGTGAGCTGGCGGATTGTGATGCCACGCTCCAGCGCACGCTTGATGATCTTGTCGTCGATGTCGGTGATGTTGCGCACGTAGGTCACGCGCAGGCCGCTGGCCTTGAGCCAGCGCTGCACGACGTCGAACGCCATCATCATGCGGGCGTGGCCGATGTGGCACAGGTCATAGATGGTCATGCCGCACACATACATGCGCACATGACCAGGTTCGAGCGGGGAAAAGTCTTCCAATGCACGCGACAGCGTGTTGTAGATGCGCAAACTCATGGGATTTCAGTAACGGGGGATGGGGTGGTGGGTGAATGAAAATCCACCCGGCAGCTGGGGGCAAAGGCCCCTGGCGAAGGGTTGGCCCAGCGAGGGGCCTACAGCGAAATCACCCGCGGCAACAACGTTCCGTCATGACAACCCCCTCAGCTACAATCCGCCGCAGTATAAGCCCCCGCCCGGGACAGACGCTGCCCCACACCTTTGAAGCCCCCATGAAGCAAGTCCGCCGCACACTTCCACGCCTCCTGCGCCTGCTGGCACTGACCGCGCTGCTGGGCACTGGCGCGGCCCAGGCCGACGACTACACAGAAATCACCCAGCTGATCAAAGCAGGCAAGCCCGCCGACGCGCTCGCCAAGGCCGATCAGCGCCTGGCCGCCAACCCACGCGACCCGCAACTGCGCTTCCTGCGTGGCGTTGCACAGGCAGATTCGGGCAAGCCTGCCGATGCCATCACCACCTTCACCAAGCTGACGGAAGAATACCCAGAGCTGCCCGAGCCCTACAACAATCTGGCGGTGCTCTACGCCAACCAGAATCAGCTGGACAAGGCACGCACGGCGCTGGAGATGGCAATCCGCACCAACCCCAGCTACGCCACTGCCCACGAAAATCTGGGCGACATCTACGCCAAGCTGGCCAGCCAGGCCTACAACAAGGCGCTGCAGCTGGACGCCACCAACGCCAATTCCGTCAAGCCCAAGCTGGCACTGATCCGCGAGCTGTTCGCGCCAGAAGCCGCCGGCAAGCCAGGCCGCCCCGCCGCCGCAGCCCCGGCAACGGCCCCTGCCGTGGTGGCCACGCAGCGGCCAGCGCCACCCGCAGCAGTGGCCCCTGCCCCTGCACCGACCCCGGCAACCACCCCAACACCCATCCCCGCATCTGCGCCCACTGCAGCTCCTGCTCCTGCGCCTGCTATCGCCCAAGCCCCCACCCCAGCACCCGCAGCCACCCCGGCAGCAGCAAGCGACGCCGCAGCCGTTCAGGCCGTGACCTCGGCCGTGCAGGCATGGGCGGCCGCCTGGTCGGCCAAAGACATGCAGGCCTATCTGGGCGCCTACGACAAATCGTTCGATCCACCCGGCCGCCAGACGCGCTCAGCGTGGGAAAAGGAGCGCGAGGCGCGCATCGTGGGCAAGTCCAAGATCAACGTGCAGCTGTCCGACGTTACCGTTGCGGTCAATGGCGACAAGGCCACCGCCCGTTTTCGGCAGGCCTACACTGCTGATGCGCTCAACGTCACGAGCCGCAAGACGCTGGACTTGGTGAACCACAACGGCCGCTGGTCCATCGTCCGCGAATCCACAGGCGGTTGACTGTGAACCCCGACCCTGGGCCTGCGCAGCGTGCGCGGGCTGTGCCTGCTGCCGAGCCCCTGAAGGCCTGAACCTGAAACCGCGCATGTTTGTGGAGTTGTCCGCACCAAGCCGCCGGGCTGCGGCAGGCACCCTGTTCCTCGCCGCACTGCTGCAGGCAGCACCGGCGCACGCCCAGAGCGGAAAAGTGCGCCGCGCCGCCACCCAGCCTTCGACAGAGCCAGCCGACACCAAGACGCCCAACCTGCGCGACGGACAGGCAGAAACACGCCTGCTGGCCGTGTACAAGCTCATCGCAGAAGGCCGCAGCCGCGAGGCACTGGCCCAGGCCGAAACCCTTGCACGCGACTATCCCAACTTCCAGCTGGCGCAACTGGCCGTGGGCGACCTGCTGATGTCGCGCACGCGGCCCATCCGCCGCATGGGCGATGTGCCAGAGCCCGACACAGCACGCAGCCTGCAGGTAGCCACCACCCTGGAAGAACTGCGCAACGAATCGCGCCAGCGCGTGGACGCCCAGCGCAGCCGCCCACCCGCGCACAGCATTCCCGCCCAGTTCCTGGAACTTTCGCCCCGCTCGCGCCATGCCATTGCAGTGGACGCTTCGCGCTCGCGCCTGTACCTTTTCGAGAACACGCCCAAGGGCCTGCAGTTGGTGGCCGACTACTACGCCTCGGTCGGCAAGCTGGGTATCGAGAAAAGCCTGGAGGGCGACCAGCGCACACCGCTTGGTGTGTACTTCATCACCAGCCGCCTGGACCCCGCCACGCTCAAGGACTTCTACGGCGCAGGCGCGCTGCCCATCAACTACCCGAACCCCCTGGACCAGAGCCGGGGCAAGACCGGCAGCGGCATCTGGCTGCATGGCACGCCACCCGACCAGTTTGCCCGCGCGCCCCTGGCCACCGATGGCTGCCTGGTGCTGGCCAATCCCGACCTGGAACGCATTCTGCGCACGGTGGAGCCCCGTTCCACCCCCGTGGTCATTGCGCGCCAGCTGCAGTGGGTAGCGCCCCACGCCGTGCAGGCGGACCGCAAGTCTTTCGACGCGGTGCTCAATGCCTGGCGCAACGCCAAGACCCAGGGCGACATGAATCGGTTGCTGGGCTTTTACGCACCGGACTTCCAGAGCTACCGCAAAAAGCCTCTCAACGAGTGGACCCAGGTGCTCCAGGCGGAGACCCGCGCCCTGAAAGGCCGGGAACTCCACCTCAAGGACAAGTCTTACCTGCGCTGGACAGACTCCGCCGACACCATGGTGGTAACGTTCGGCGAAGTCGCCGAAGGCGCCCGCACGGGTCCCGTCAAACGCCAGTACTGGGCGCGGCGGGGCCAACAATGGCAGATATTTTTCGAAGGAGTGATTGGATGATTTCCAGAAGAAATTCGACCCTGGCGATTGCTGGTATTGCGCTTACAGCTATTCTTTCAGTAGCATCCGTACAGGCGCAAGACGCCCCCAAGGTCAAGCTGTCCACCTCGATGGGCGACATCGTGGTGCAACTCGACCCGGCCAAGGCGCCCAAGACAGTGGAAAACTTCCTGGGCTACGTCAAGGACAAGACCTATGACGGCACCGTGTTCCACCGCGTGATCGATGGTTTCATGATCCAGGGCGGTGGCTACAACGCCGACCTGATTCCCAAGCCCACCAAGGCCCCTATTCCCCTTGAAGCCAACAACGGCCTCAAGAACGACACCTACACCATCGCAATGGCGCGCACGGGCAACCCCAACTCGGCCACATCGCAGTTCTTCATCAACGTGAAGGACAACGCCATGCTCAACGCCCCGAGCCCCGACGGCCATGGCTATGCCGTGTTCGGCAAGGTGGTCGAAGGCACGGCCGTGGTGGACAAGATCAAGGCCGTGGCCACCGGCAACAAGGGCCCGCACCAGAACGTGCCCACCACTCCCGTCACCATCAACTCCGCCACCCTGGTGAAGTGAACCCGCCATTTTTTTGAAGGAAGCATTGCCATGAGCAACCCCCAGGTCGAACTGCACATCACCGGCTACGGTGTCATCACCCTCGAACTCGATGCCGCCAAGGCCCCCAAGTCGGTCGAGAACTTTCTGGCCTATGTGAACAAGGGCCATTACAACAACACCATCTTCCACCGCGTGATCCCTGGCTTCATGGTGCAAGGCGGCGGCTTTGAGCCCGGCATGACCCAGAAGGGCACTGACGCGCCCATCGAAAACGAAGCCAACAACGGCCTCAAGAACGCCAACTACACCGTGGCCATGGCCCGCACCAGCGACCCGCACTCGGCCACCGCCCAGTTCTTCATCAACGTGGCCGACAACGGCTTCCTGAACCACACCGCTCCTTCGGCCCAGGGCTGGGGCTATGCCGTGTTCGGCAAGGTCGTGTCGGGCACCGACGTGGTGGACAAGATCAAGGCCGTGAAGACGGGCCGCAAGGGTTTCCATGACGACGTGCCGAAGGAAGACGTTGTGATCGAAAAGGCTGTGGCGCTTTGATCGCACTCTGATCTGATCGCGATCTCCGTGACCACGACCGTGCCCCGGTTCGAGGAGCTTGTCGCTCCATCGCACTGGCGCACGGTCGATTTCATTTCGGACCTGCACCTGCAGGCCAGCGAGCCCGCCACAGTGGCCGCTTTCGAGCACTACCTGGCCACCACCACGGCCGATGCCCTCTTCATCCTGGGCGACCTGTTCGAGGTGTGGGTGGGCGATGACGCCATGGGGGAACCTGGTAGTTTCGAGGCCGAAGGCTGCGCCGCCCTGCGGGCCGCCGCGCAGCGCCTGCCCGTGTACTTCATGCACGGCAACCGCGATTTTCTGGCGGGCCCGGGGTTCCTGGCGCAGTGTGGCATCACTGGCCTGGCAGACCCCACGGTGCTGGTGTTTGGCGGCCAGCGCTTCGTGCTCAGCCACGGCGACCTGCTGTGCCTGGACGATGTCGAGTACCAGCGCTTTCGCGTGCAGGCGCGCAGCGCCGAGTGGCAGCGGCAGTTTCTGGCGCAGCCCCTGGCCACACGTCGCGCGCAGGCCCGTGGCATCCGCCAGGAGAGCGAGGCACGCAAACAATCGGGCGTCACCTATGCCGATGTAGACGGCCCGGCCGCCATCACCTGGCTCCAGGCGGCCCAGGCGCATACGCTCATTCACGGCCACACCCACCGCCCCAACAACCACGCGCTGGCGCCCGGCTTGCAGCGCGTGGTGCTCAGCGACTGGGATGCCGCGGCATTACCGCCCCGCGTGGAAACACTGCGTTTGTCCCGCGCGGGGTTGGAACGGCTGTCCCCGGCCCCCAAGTACTCGCGATCCTGAACTGCGCGGGGTTTCACCACCCGCTGCCTGATCGCCATGCCCCCTCTTTTCCATCGGCTCTGGAGCCGCGTCCGCGCCACGGTGGCCCCCGTGCCCGACATCTCGGCCACGCTGTGGCTGCAGACCCTGCAGCGTTACCCGTTTCTGGCGGCGCTCTCGCTGCACGACCAGTCCAAGCTGCGCGCCTTGAGCGCCCTCTTCCTGCACCACAAGGAGTTCCACGGCGCCCATGGCCTGGTGGTGACCGACACCATGGCCATCGACATCGCAGCGCAGGCCTGCCTGCCCCTGCTGCATTGGGGCGACCCGGCCAAGGCGCTCGACTGGTACGACGATTTTGTCGGCATCGTGCTGCACCCTGGCGAAGCCGTAGCGCGCCGCCAGACGGTGGACGAGGCCGGCGTGGTGCATGAACACACCCAGGTGCTGCTGGGCGAGGCCATGGAGCGCGGCCCCATCATGCTCAGCTGGGAGCACGTGGCCAATGCCACCGAGAACACGGCGCGCGGCCACAACGTGGTGGTGCACGAGTTCGTGCACAAGCTGGACATGAAGAGTGGCGAACCCAACGGCTGCCCGCCCTTGCCCGCAGGCTTCATGGGGACACGCACCGGACGCGCCGCCTACGAAGCCTGGTGGGCCGCCTGGGAGCCAGCGTACGAGCAGTTCCGCGAGCGTGTGATCCTTGCCGAGCGCTTTGGAGCAGAACGCCCCTGGCTGGACGCCTACGGGGCCACATCACAGTCCGAGTTTTTTGCGGTGGCCTGCGAGGCGTACTTTGTGAACCGCGAGCGTTTTGCGCAGGAGTTTCCGGCGCTGATGCCGGTGCTGGATGCATTTTTCTGCCCGCCTGTGCGCTAACCCCACAGCCATCTCAAAATCCTCATACCAATTGGGGAGGGCCGGGTGTTTTAACGTAGGCCCGCCTGCCGTAACCGACAGTTACTTGGCGGCTGTCATACACAGTCCATAAACTCCTCCCGTCATGTATCGTTGCCCCAACATCACCGATAGGACTTAGAGCGGCTAACAAACTCAGCGAAGCGGTTCTGGCTAGGCGTTGCGTCGCAGGCTGTACGAGCAGTACGACAAGACGCGGCAACCACGCCTGAAGAGTTTGTTAGCCGCTCTTATGCAAACAGGGATGCAACAACCGCCTTGTCTTGAGGCGCGCTGTTTGCCTGGGCACTGTTTTGCGAAAGTCAAAACCGAAATTCGCGATAGGGAGCTTCATGCCCAACACCGCATCCAAGGATCGACTGCGACGCATTGGCCTGCTTGCTGCATTGGGAGTCCCCGTGGTCGCCGCGTCTGGGGACAGCTCTTCTGACACCCCTACCTCAGCGCTAGCGCCGCACTCGCGACGGCCCGCTTTGGAGTCAGCCTGGATGAGATGGCGGTGACCAACTTCCCCTCCCATGCGTTTTCATCGGGCTGATGGCCGGTCTGCGACTCTGACCCAACATTCTCATAGGATTTTTATGCAAAGCAAACCACGCACCCCACACCGAGCCCGCTGGAGGCTGCTGGCCTCGCTGGCAATCCCTGTGCTTGCATCCTGCGGCGGGGGTTCCAGCGATACACCAGCCCCGCCACCGCCGCCCGCCACAGCCCTGTCCTTGTTGGCAGGTAGCACCGACGGCCCGGGCAACCAGGATGGCACCGGGGCTTTCGCAAAAATCAGCGTCGAAACGGGCGGTATGGCGCTCACCCCCGCGGGCGATGTGCTGATGGCAGACACCGGCAACAACACCATTCGCAAACTCTCCCCCACCGGGCAGCTCACCACAGTCGCAGGCGGCGGCCCCACACGGAGTGGCGCGAGCAGCACCGAGACGCGCTACCTGGACGCCGCAGGCACAGCATCCCGTTTCAACGCGCCGCTGGCCGTGGCGGTGGATGCGGCGGGCAACGCCTACGTGGCCGACGCCGGGAACCACCTGGTGCGCAAGATCGATGCATCCGGCAACGTCACCACGCTGGCCGGCCAGGTGGGCGTGTGTGGCAATGCCGATGGCACCGGCACGGCGGCTACGCTGTGTAGCCCCACCAGCATTGCCGTGGACAAGGATGGCAATGTCTATGTCTCTGAATGGGCACCTTTGGCGCAGACCCTGCCTGCCGAGCCCACGGGCAACCCCATCCGCAAAATCACACCAGCCGGCGTGGTCAGCACCGTGGTGTTCAAGGTCAGCCAGATTCCGACGCCAGGACAAGGGCGCAACAACCCCGCGCGCTTCTACCCGGTGCAATTGGCGACCGACTCCGCCGGGGCCTTGTACGCCGCCGATCCCAACGACCATGTGGTGCGCAAATTTGCGCCCGGTGGACAGGCCACGGTGCTCTCAGGCACCGTGGCCCAGGGCAACGCTGGCCATGTGGACGGTTCGACATCAGCGGCCAAGTTTGGCGAACTGCAAGCCATTGCCATAGACCGCTCCAACCGGATATTTGTGCTGGACAGGCACCTGGGCACGCCGCTGCGCGAGATCGCTGCCGATGGTTCCGTCACCACCGTGCGGCGCGCAGCGGACTGCGCCTTCGGCGCCGATGGCCTGCCGCCTGCCTTTTGCGCTGCCAAACGCCTCGCGGTGGATGCCCAAGGGCGCTTCCTCGTCACCGAAAACAGCGCGTCCAGCAGCTTCCAAAGCTACGCACTGATCCACCGCTACCCCCGCGATGGCGCTGCCGACTTGAAAGTGGGAACGGCACCCAGTCCTGGCTGGGCCGATGGCAGCGGGAGCACAGCCCGGTTTGACGGCCCGGGGGCGCTGGCCGTGGGCAAATCAGGCACCCTGTATGTGCGCGACCGCAACAATGCAGCCATTCGAACCATTCAGCCGGATGGCATGGTGGGCACCCTGGGCAGGGTTAAAAACCCGTGCTCGCAAATCACGGGGCCAATCAACGAAGTCGCCTTCTGCGGCCCTGAAGCACTCACCGTGGATGGTGCCGGAAACATCTACTCCTACTCTCTCAAGCGCATCCTGAAGGCCACGCCCGCAGGCAACGTCGCAGTTTTTGCGGACCTGTCCGCCCAGTTGAATGCCATCCCAGCATTTCTGGATCTTGGCATCACGGGCCTGGTCGCCGACGATGCGGGCACCTTGTACGCATCGTCGCTGCAAGGCGTGATCTTCAAGATAAACCCGACCGGTGCCGTCAGCCTGTTTGCAGGCAACCCCAACGCACTGGGGCATGCAGACGGCCCTGCCGGTTCGGCGCTGTTCTCGGCGCTGGGCCATATGGCGCTCGACCCTGCGGGCAACCTGTATGTGGTCGATGGGCGCTACCACAACATCACGGGCGTGGGCCCCACCATCCGCAAGATCACCCCCGCAGGCAGCGTGAGCACCGTTGCAGGCCGCGCGGACATGCCCCCCGGGCTGGTGAATGGCCCCGTATCGTCGGCGCAACTGGCCGTGGACACAGGCGCGGCACTCTCCGACTCTCAGGCCCACCTGGCAGCCGACGCAAAGGGCAACGTCTATGTGACCGATCCGCGCCACCATGTGGTGCGCAAGATTGGCGTCGATGGCCAGGTCAGCACGCTGGTGGGCAAACCCTGGGGCCAGGGATTTGCGGCAGGAGACCTGCCCGGCCTCATCGACGAGCCCTGGGGCCTTGCCGTGCGCGACACCACACTTTTCATCTCCACGTCCAACGCCGTGGCGGCCGTCAAACTGCCCTGACCAAGGGGCTGCGGCCCCTGGCGCACCGAAGGGGCCAAGGTGCAAGGCCCTTTGGCGCCTTGCAGCCGGCATGGCGGGTGGGTGCTGCAAAAAAGCAGTTTCATGAATCAGTGTCGGACCTGGCGCCCGTTGGTATTGCATTGGCCGCTATAAAAAACAAAGCAATCCAACACCTGATGGAATCCAGCCAGCTGCTGGATGCCTGACGGATTCAGGCCCGACAACGCTTCAGGCCGACAGCGCCTGCTCGACCGCCAGTTTGGCTTCTTCCAGACTGCTGAAAAACCGTGTGGGCTGGGGCATGGCCTTGGGCAGATGGGGTGGCGCTGGCCACAGGCGCTCATCCATCCAGACCGCCGTCCAGCCGCCAATGTCCTTGCGCTTGATGAAGCAAAGTGCTTGCCCGTCCGCCATCGCTGTCCAGGTGGTCGGCGGGTTGTGGTCCCAGGTGACGTGTGTCATGGCGCCCTCTCGCGGTTGCTGGGCCATTGTAGGAAGCCTGCGCCGAATTGGGCAACGGCATTCACCCACCCCTCCTCGGCGGCGGAATTGCGGAATCACGGAACGACAGCAGGCGCCCACACGGCGCCCATGTTCGTCAGCCAGCGGCCATCGCGCGTCGTGCAGCTTGGGCCACGCTGGAAGCGTCTACGCCAAAAAAATGGCGCAGTGCAGCGCGCGTGTCGCTGCGTCCAAATCCGTCCGTGCCCAGGGTCACATACTTGCGGCCCTCGGGTACAAGCGCCCGCACCGTCTCGGGCACGGCGCGCACGTAGTCGGTGGCTGCAATCACGGGCCCGCGTGTTGGGGCCAGCTGCTGCGTCAGCCATGCGGATGCAGGCGCAGATTCGCCCGCCAGCCAACGCTGCTCGCACGCCACACCATCGCGCGCCAGCTCGCTCCAGCTGGTCACGCTGAGCACGGTCACATCCACGCCTTCTGCGGCCAGCAGTTCGGCAGCCTTGACCACCTCGGTCAGGATGGCGCCAGAGCCCATCAGGGTGACGGATTTTGATGAAATCGAGCTCTCGCGCTTATCCATTAAGCGCGAGTAGCTCTTAAAAACATAGCAACCACGCAACACACCTTCTACCGCACCGGCGGGCAGGTCGGGCTGGGCGTAGTTCTCGTTCATCAGTGTCACGTAGTAGAAAACGTCGCGCTGCTCGGTCACCATCTCGCGCATGCCAGCATCGATGATCACAGCCATCTCGCCTGCGTAGGCTGGGTCGTAGGCCTTGCAGTTGGGGATGGTGGCCGCCACCAAGTGGCTCGATCCATCCTGGTGCTGCAGCCCCTCGCCGCCCAGCGTGGTGCGGCCCGACGTGGCGCCCAGCAAGAAGCCGCGCGCACGCTGGTCGGCCGCGGCCCAGATGGCGTCGCCCACGCGCTGGAAGCCGAACATCGAGTAGTAGATGTAAAACGGCAGCATGGCCAGGCCGTGCACGCTGTAGCTGGTGGCCGCAGCGGTCCAGCTGGCGATGGCGCCGGCTTCGCTGATGCCTTCTTCCAGAATCTGGCCGTCCAGCGCCTCGCGGTAGCTCAGCACCGAGCCGATGTCCTCGGGCGCGTAGCGCTGGCCCACGCTGCTGTAGATGCCGACCTGCTTGAACAGATTGGCCATGCCGAAGGTGCGCGCCTCGTCGGCCACGATGGGTACGATGCGCGGGCCCAGCGTGGCGTCCTTGAGCAAGGTGCCCAGCATGCGCACGAAGGCCATGGTGGTGCTCATCTCCTTGCCATCGGCTTGTAGCGCGAACTGGGCGTAGCTTTCGATCGCAGGCACGGGCAGCGCCGCGCAGGTGGTCTCTCGGCGCGGCAGGTAGCCGCCCAGCGCGTCGCGGTGGCTGCGCAGGTAGCGCATCTCGGGGCTGTCTTCGGCAGGTTTGAAGAAGGCGAGGCTCGTAGCCTGCTCGTCGGACAGCGGCAGGTTGAAGCGGTTGCGGAACTCGATGAGGTCGGTCTCGTCCAGCTTCTTCTGGCTGTGCGTGGTCATCTTGCCCTGGCCGGCAGTGCCCATGCCGTAGCCCTTCTTGGTATGGGCCAGGATCACCGTGGGCTGGCCCTTGTGGGCGCTGGCCGCAGCGTAGGCGGCATGGATCTTTACCAGGTCGTGCCCGCCGCGCTTCAAACGATCAATCTGCTCGTCCGTCATGCCCTGGGCAAGGGCCGCCAGCTCGGGGTTCTGGCCGAAGAAGTTGTCGCGGTTGAAGCGTCCGTCCTTGGCGGCAAAGGTCTGCATCTGGCCGTCCACCGTACCTTCCAGCGTTCGCACCAGGGCGCCGGTCAGGTCGCGGGCGAACAGGCCGTCCCAGTCGCTGCCCCACACGAGCTTGACCACGTTCCAGCCAGCACCCGCGAACAGGCGCTCCAGCTCGTCGATGATGCGGCCGTTGCCGCGCACCGGGCCATCCAGCCGCTGCAGGTTGCAGTTGACTACCCAGACTAGGTTGTCGAGCCCCTCGCGCGCGGCCAGGGTCAGGGCACTCATGGATTCGGGCTCGTCCATCTCGCCATCGCCGAACACGCCCCACACCTTGCGCTGGCTGCAGTCGAGCAAATTGCGGTGCGTGAGGTAGCGCATGAAGCGCGCGTGGTAGATGCTGCTGATGGGGCCGATGCCCATCGAGCCGGTGGGGAACTGCCAGAAGTCCGGCATCAGCCACGGGTGTGGGTAGCTCGAAAGGCCTTGTGCGCCCGCTGCAGGAGCGGTCAGCTCCTGGCGGTAATGCATCAGATCTTTTTCGGACAAACGCCCTTCGAGGAATGCGCGTGCATACACGCCCGGCGCGCTGTGGGGCTGGAAGAACACCAGGTCGCCCCGGTGCTGGCCTTCACCCACACCCTCACGTGCACGGAAGAAATGGTTAAAGCCGCTCTCGAACAAGTCGGCCGCGCTCGCATAACTGGCGATGTGGCCACCCAGTTCGCCATACGCCTGGTTCGCGCGCACCACCATGGCCAGCGCGTTCCAGCGCACGATGGAAGCCACGCGCTCTTCGACGGCCAAGTCGCCGGGGAACACGGGCTGGTCCTGTACCGCCACGGTGTTCACGTACGGCGTGTTCAGGTCGGGCTGCCAGCCAATCCGCTGCGCACGCGCCACCCGCACCAGCTCTTGCAGCATGTGCCGCGCCCGCTCGGGGCCTTCGGTGGCGACCAGGGCCAGAAAGGCGTCGCGCCATTCGGCGGTCTCCTGGGGGTCAGTGTCGGCCAGGGCATCCTGGGTATGGAGCAGATGGGAAGGCAAGGGGGCATTCATAGGAGCACACTCTAGAAGGATTTGCAAAAAATGTGATGCCGAATCGCGAAAATTGGCCATCAATAGCAGCACAATATTCCACCAAAAACCAATATTGCAGCACATGAAGCTTGACACCACCGATCTGCGCATACTGGCCGAACTGCAGGCCGATGGCTCGCTCTCCAACGTGGAGCTGGCCCGGCGCGTGCATCTCTCGCCGTCTCCCTGCCTGGCACGCGTGAAGGCACTGGAGACCGACGGTGTCATCGCCCGTTATGTAGCGCTGGCCAACGCCGCGGCATTGGGGCTGGGACTGAACGTGTTCATCAGCATCAGCCTGAAAAGCCAGAGCAAGGAAGCGCTGGCCGACTTTGAACAGCGCATTGCCGAGCACGATGAGGTGATGGAGTGCTACCTGATGAGCGGCGACTCGGACTACCTCATCCGCGTGGCACTGCCCGACATTGCGGCGCTGGAGCGCTTCATCGTCGAACAGCTTTCCCCCATTCCAGGGCTGGAGAAGATCCGCTCCAGCTTCGCGCTCAAGCAGGTGCGTTACAAGACGGCGCTGCCGCTGCCGCAGTCTTCCCCGTAGTGGGCTCGGCCTTGAAATCCAGCGCCTGCACCAGGTCCAGTGCCTGGCCAATATCGGCCAGCAGGTCATCCAGGTCCTCCAGGCCGACCGACAGGCGCACCAGCCCTTCGGCAATGCCGTGGGCGGCACGCTGCTCGGCCGTGTAGGTGGAATGCGTCATGCTGGCCGGGTGCTGGGCCAGCGTCTCGGCATCGCCCAGGCTCACGGCGCGGGTGACGAGCTGCAACGCGTCCATGAAGCGCACGCCCGCCTGCAGGCCACCACGCAGCTCAAAAGCGATCATCCCGCCCATCTGGCGCATCTGCTGCTTTGCCAGCGCGTGCTGGGCAAAGCTGGGCAAGCCGGGGTAGTGCACGGCCGCCGCAGCCGGGTGGGCGGCGATGAACTCGGCCACTTTCTGAGCGCTCTGGCAGTGGCGGTCCATGCGCAGCGCCAGCGTCTTGAGGCCACGCATCACAAGGTGCGCGTCCTGCGCCGACATCACCGCGCCGGTCATGTCTTTAAGACCATACAGGCGCACGCGCTGGGCCAGTTCTGCATCGGCAAACACGGCCGCGCCTGCGGTCAGGTCACCATGGCCACCGAGGTACTTCGTCATGGAATGCACGCTCACATCGGCACCCAACAGCAGGGGCTGCTGCAGGTAAGGCGTGCAGTAGGTGTTGTCCACCACCACCTTGGCGCCCTGGGCGTGGGCCAGGGCCGAAACGGCGGCAATGTCCACCAGCCGCATGTTGGGGTTGGCCGGGGTTTCCAGGTAGACCACGCGGGTCTTCTGGCGCAGCGCGGCGGCCACGTGGGCCGGGTCGGTCATGTCCACATGGCGCACGCTCACGCCAAAGCGGCCCAGCCCGTGGTGCAAAAACGAGAAGGTGCAGCCATACAGCGTAAGGTCGGCCAGGATTTCATCGCCCGGCTCCAGCATGGACCACAGCGTGGCCGTGATGGCCCCCATGCCCGAGCCGAACACCACGGCGCCTGCGCCCTGCTCCAGGCTGGCCAGGCGCCCCTCCAGCAGCGCCAGCGTGGGGTTGGCGATGCGGGTGTAGAAGTAGCCGGGCTCCTCGCCTGCAAAGCAGCGCGCGCCATAGGCCACATCGGGGAAGGCATAGGTGGCCGAGGTGTGGATGGGCGGCACCAGCGCGCCCTGGTGGTCGGCCGGGTTGTAGCCGTGGTGGATGGCGCGGGTACTGAAGCCGGTGGCGGATGTGCGGGTCATGGTGGTCTCCTTGGAATAGAGAGATTCTTCAACCCATCAACGGGTAAGTTTTCGCCTTATTTGCCCTTCATATGATCAAAGAAGGCAAAATTTGCCTCAAATTACCCATTTAGCAGGACACACTGCCATGCACCCTCATCCACTCGACCCCGTGGACCGCACGATCCTCAACGCCCTGCAACGCGATGGTCGCGCCACCGTGGGCGATCTGGCCGAAGCGGTTTCGCTATCCACCTCCCCGTGCTGGAGGCGCGTGCGCGCGCTGGAGGATGCGGGCGTGATTGCGGGCTACCACGCCCATCTGCACCGCCAGCGTGTGGGCTGGGGCGTACTGGGCTTTGTGCAGCTGGCGCTGCACGACCACACGGCTGACACCACATCGGCCCTGGAGCGCGAGGTCATGGCGATGCCCCAGGTGTTGTCGTGCCACAACCTTTCGGGCCGCTACGACTACCAGCTGGAGGTGGTGGCGGCCGACCTCGCATCGTTTGCCGACTATGTGCGCACCCATGTGCGCAGCCTGCCCGGCGTGCGTGAGATTTCCACGAGCTTCTCGCTCAAGGAGGTCAAGCGCACCATGGCACTGCCGCTGTAGCCACCGCGCAGCAGCTCCTCACATCCTTCACCGCTGGGGGAGCTGCAACTCGCTGGTTGCCACGCGCTTGCGCAGATCACGGAGCAGCGCTTTCGCGCGCGCCTGGTTCGCTGGCCCCATCCGCACCAGAATTTTTTGCCCGCTGGTGAGCGATTCGAGTGCCGGGTCCACAAACTCATAGCGCACCCACGGGCGCAGGTTGGGCACATCGGTGTTGACGGGCGTGAGCTTCACGCGCAGCGGGCTTTTGGGTTCGGGGGCCAGCAGCAAGTGGTCCAGCACGGCCACCAGGCGGTCGTTGAAGTAGCGCTTGGGGTAGCCCAGCTCTTCATACGCCTGCTGGAACAGCGGGTACATCCGCGCATACAAGGCCACGGCGGGCTCCAGGGGCACGGCTTCGGCAAAAGTCAAAAAGGCGCTGTAGCGGGCGGCATTGGTGGCGGCAATCGTGGTGGGGGCATCGCCCTCGCCGTCCACCGTAAAGCGCTGCGGCATGGGCTGTACCGGCCACATGCGCGACGGGGCCTGGGCGCGGCCCAGGTTGTCTACCGTGGCCACCACGCGGCGGACAAAACCTTCGGTCAACAAGAACGACGCGACCTTGTCGCTACCCAGCAATTCGGCCAGCAACTCCGCCACTCGCTTGTCGGATTCAGCCAATGCAGGCAAGGCGGTGTCTGCCGGGGCCAGCGCATCCACAGGGTTCTGGGGACCCGATGCCTCGGGCATAGGCGGTGGGGCCACGGGCGCTTCGGGTGCGCTGGCCACAGGGGGCGGCGCCACCGGGGCCTCCACCGGGCGCAGCCAGAACCACCAGGCGGCTCCGGCGCCGACCGCACAGGCCAGCACGGCGGCAATGATCCACGGTGTGGAGGATGCGCGCGGTGGCGCGGGGCGGAACTCGGCGGTTTCGTTTTCAGGCATCGGATCTCCTTCAAGACGGGAACAACCCTTGTCCGAGCGGCTGCGGCGCAGGGCGTTCCCTATCAATCCCCCCTGGGGATCTGCTGGATTGGAAACCTGCTGGAAGAGGCGCCGGTAACGCGATGTAGACCGCGCCCCGGAAGCCCGCGACTAAAACGCCGTTGGCGTTGTCGACAATGACTCCAGCCACGCCACCGTGGCCGCCAGCTCAGAAGGTCGGATCTCGTGCGCGCTGGGGAACTCGTGGTACGTCACCGTCACCGGCAGCGGCGCCATGTGGTGCGCAATGGCCTGCGCGTGGGCCAGCGGGATCACGTTGTCGTGCGTGCCGTGGCTCAGCCACAGCCGTTTGCCCCGCAGCGCGTCGGCGGGCGCACTCAAAGGCACCACCTGCTGCAGCAGCCGGCTGTGCCACACCAGCGCGGCCTGCATCAGCGCGGGCCGGGTCAGCAGCAGCGACAGCGCCATGATGCCGCCCTGGCTGAAGCCGCCCACCACCACGCGCTCGGGCGGAATGCCCAGTTGCTCGGCGGCAGACTCGACCGCCTGGGCTACCAGGGCTCGGCTTTGCGCTTCCTGCTCTTCGTTGATGGTGCGCTCGCCACCGGGCTCGATGGAAAAATCAAACCACGCGTGCGCGCCCGGCCCCATGCGAAACGGTGCGCGCAGGCTGAGCACGTGGAACCGATCCGGGATCTGCGGCGCCAGGCTGAACAGGTCCTGCTCGTTGCTGCCCACGCCGTGCATCAGCACCAGCAGCCAGGGGCGGGGGGTGGTGGAAGCAGCGGGGCGCTGCAAAAATGTGAGCGGTAGATTGAGCATAGACAAGCGCCAGCGGCATTTTTAGCTAAAAAACTTACTTAACCCTCACGTCCTGCAACAGGCTCCAGGGCAAAAGCATCCATCGACAGCATGCTGTACATCACCTCGCGGCTCAAGTAGTTTGCGTGCAGATCGTCGCCCGCCGCGCCCAGCGCGAAGAAGATGGGCAAGAAATGGTCTTCGGTCGGGTGGGCGCGGCTGGCATGGGGGGCCTGGGTACGGTAGTTGAGCAGCGCGGCCGTGTCGCCACGGGCCAGCGCGTCCTCGATCCAGCGGCTGAACTCCAGCACGTAGGGCGCGGGCGCACGCTCGCCGCCAAAGAATTCGGCCAGGTTGTGCGTCATGCTGCCGGACCCCACCACCAGCACGCCCTGGCTGCGCAGGCTGCGCAGCGCGGCACCCAGTGCATACACATCGGCCGGGCCTGCGCCCACGGGCAGAGCCACCTGCACCACGGGCACGTCGGCCTGCGGGAACAAATGCATCAGCGGCACCCAGGCGCCATGGTCAAAGGGGCGCGCGGCATCGCCCTGTGCGGCCACACCGGCGGCCTGCAGCAGGCCCAGCACCTCTTGCGCCAGCGCAGGCGAGCCTGAGGCGGGGTATTGCAGCTGGTACAGCGCGGGCGGGAAACCGCCAAAGTCGTGCCACGTGGCGGGCTGCGGGCCGGTCATGACCTGGGCAGAACGCGCCATCCAGTGCGGCGACATGATGACCACGCCCCGCAGGCCAGGGTACTGCGCCTTGAGGTTTTCACCCCACTGCGTGAGCGCGGGGCCGGTGGTGCCAGCATCGATCGCAAACAGCGGCGCGCCGTGCGATACGAACAAGGCGGGAACCACAGCGGGAGCAGTGAGGGGGGCTTGGGCAAAGGCAGTCATGGCAATTCCATCCGTGAATGCAATGAATGTAGGACTGATAGCACCTGATACCAAGCCCTGCTGGCCGGACAGATTGTTCTACAGATGATGCCAATGCGCCATCGACGGTGGCCGTGGAGATACCCACCACACAGGGAGCCCCGGTTCAAGACCCGTCTCGCACCCTGCCCCGCAGTGCCTTGGTCTCGCTGCGCTGGGTCTTGCCCTCCAGCCGCCGCTGTTTCGACCCGAAGGTGGGTTTGGTGGCGCGGCGCACCCGGGGCGGCACGGCCACAGTGTTGATCAGCGCGTTCAGCCGCGCGAGCGCATCGGTGCGGTTTTGCTCCTGGCTGCGGTACTGCTGGGCCTTGATGACCACCACACCCTCTTGCGTGATGCGCGTGTCGCGCAGGGCCAGCAGGCGCTCTTTCACGTCCTCGGGCAGCGACGATGCTGCCACGTCAAAACGCAGGTGGACGGCGCTTGATACCTTGTTGACGTTCTGCCCACCCGCGCCCTGGGCGCGCATGGCGGTGATCTCCACCTCGTCCTCAGACACCTGCAGGGGCAATGGGGGGGCCATATATCTCCGGATCTATGGGTCCCCTTACCGCCTGGCGTCAGGCCGCAGGCTGCTGGGCCAGCAACTGGGCCAGGCCGTCAATCGCCAGGCCATAGCCCAGCACGCCAAAGCCGCACATCACAGCCTTGGCGGCTGCCGCCATGTACGAATGGTGGCGGAACGCCTCGCGCGCATGCACATTGCTGATATGCAGCTCAATCAGCGTGATGCCGGTACCCTTGGTGGCATCGTGCAACGCGATGCTGGTGTGGGTGTAGGCCCCGGCGTTGATCACCACGCCTGCCAGCTCGCCCGCTGCGTGCAGGCGGCCTGCCTCGTGAATCCAGTCCACCAGTGCGCCTTCGTGGTTGCTTTGGTGAAAGCGCATCGCAAAACCATGGCGCTCGCACGCGTCGGCGCACAGCTTTTCGACATCGGCCAGCGTGGCCGCGCCATACACAGCGGGCTCGCGCGTGCCCAGCAGGTTCAGGTTGGGGCCATTCAGGACAAAAACGGTTTTTTTCTTCACAGACATGCGGCACTCCGGGGGCGTTGCGCCTGCCACGCTGGCAGGCCAGAGTGCGCGATTATGCGGCGCCCCGCGCGCACCGTGCGCGCGCCAAAATTCCCGCGTCAAAAGAAAAGCGGCCCCGAAGGGCCGCTGTAAAAGGCAGCCTGTGCAAAGACGCTGCCTGTGAGCGACTGGCGCCCAAGAGGTTGGTTACACAACGCGGCAACTCGGTCAGGCTGCCAGCGGATCAGACCAGGATCAACGATCCCAGCGGCCGTGGCCATACCCATGGCCATATCCGTGGTGGCGGTGGTGCCGATGGTGGCGGTAGCCGCGATCACCGTAGTACACGACCGGGGGCGGTGCGTAATACGCTGGGGGAGGCGCGTAGTACACGGGCCGAGGGGGTGCGTAGTAAACGGGCGGGGGCGGCGCCACATACACCGGGGCGGGGGCGTAGTAGCCATTGCTGGCCCCCACCACCACGCCAGGCACGCCAATGCCAACCGACCAATTTACGTCGCGGGCCTGGGCTGCGCCCGTGCCGGCCAGCAATGCCAGCGCCACGCCAGCCGAAGCGGCCATGGCATAGATAGAACGGGTTTTCGTCATGGAAATCTCCTGTTTGAGCGAGGGCAGCCAGCCAAATGGACTCACCTCACCGGTACATAACGCACCAAGTAGGCAAAAGGATGGCACAAAATCGTCTTTACGTTGTGTCTGGACGTATACGCGCCTGTTTCTATGCGTAAACCATCACGAAACCGGCGCCTAAAATGGCTGTATGAGCACCCCCTCCCCCGCCAATACCGCCGCCACTGCCACTTCTGCGGCCCCTGAAACCGTCAAGCCCAGCAACTTTTTGCGCCAGATCATCGAGCATGACCTGGAAAAAGGCACCTACACAACCCGCCGCTGGGCAGGCACCCCCGGCGACGCCGCCCACCACGCCCAGGGCGAGCCCGACCCCGCCAAGATCCGCACCCGCTTCCCGCCCGAGCCCAACGGCTACCTGCACGTGGGCCATGCCAAGAGCATCTGCATCAACTTTGGCCTGGCGCGCGACTACGGCGGCATCTGCCACCTGCGCTTTGACGACACCAACCCCGAAAAAGAAGACACCGAATACGTCAACAGCATCATCGACGCGGTGAAATGGCTGGGCTTTGACTGGAACGGCGCACCCGACGCAGCCCCCTACCAGGCCAGCGACTACTTCGACTTCATGTACCGCGCCGCCGAGTACCTGATCGAAGCCGGCCACGCCTACGTGGACGAACAGACGGTGGAGCAGATCCGCATCAACCGGGGCGACTTCAGCAAGCCCGGCGTGGACAGCCCCTTCCGCAGCCGCACCCCGGCCGAAAACCTGGCCAAGTTCCGCGAAATGCGTGACGGCCAGCACGAAGATGGCTCCATGGTGCTGCGCGCCAAGATCGACATGGCCAGCCCTAACATCAACATGCGCGACCCGGCCATCTACCGCATCCGCCGCGCCACCCACCACAACACGGGCGACACCTGGTGCATCTACCCCATGTACACCTACGCGCACCCCATCGAGGACGCGCTGGAGCAAATCACCCACAGCCTGTGCACGCTGGAGTTTGAAGACCAGCGCCCCTTCTACGACTGGCTGCTGGAGCGGCTGACCGAAGGCGGCCTGCTGGCCAGCCCGCCCCCCCGCCAGTACGAATTTGCGCGCCTGAACCTCACCTACGTCATCACCAGCAAACGCAAGCTCGCCCAGCTGGTGTACGACCACAAGGTCAGCGGCTGGGACGACCCCCGCATGCCCACCATCGTGGGCCTTCGCCGCCGCGGCTACACGCCCGCCTCCATCCAGACTTTTGCCGAACGCATCGGCGTGACCAAGTCCGACAGCTGGATCGACTACAGCACCCTGGAAGGCTGCCTGCGCGAAGACCTGGAGCTGAAAGCCCACCGTGGCATGGCCGTGCTCAACCCCGTCAAGCTGGTGCTAACCAACTGGGACGACGTGATGGGCGCAGGCCACCTGGAGCCCTGCAGCCTGCCCGCACTGCCCCACCCACCCGAGGGCGTGGAAAGCCCCGTGCGCCACTTCACCATCGGCAAGGAAGTCTGGATCGAACGCGAAGACTTTGAAGAAGTGCCGCCCAAGGGCTACAAGCGCCTCTTCCCCGGCAACAAGGTGCGCCTGAAGGGCGGCTACGTCATCGAATGCACCGGCTGCACCAAGGATGCGAACGGAGTCATTACCGAAGTGCTGGCCACCGTGGTGCCCGACACCAAGAGCGGCACCCCCGGCGCCGACAGCGTGAAGGTGAAAGCCGCCATCACCTGGGTGGGCGTGGCCGACGGCGTGAATGCCGAAGTGCGCATGTACGACCGCCTGTTCCTGGACGCCCACCCCGACGCGGGCGGCAAGGACTTCATTGAAAGCCTGAACCCGAACAGCCTGAAGGTGGTGACCGCCATCGTGGAGCCGTCACTGGCCAATGCCAAGCCGGACGACAAGTTCCAGTTTGAGCGGCATGGGTACTTTGTGGCGGATCGGGTGGACCATGCGGCGGGCAAGCCGGTGTTTAACTTGGCGGTGGGGTTGAAGGATTCGTGGGGGAAGTGATTACCTCCTGATTGGAAAGAAGGCCAGCAAATTTCCATATTTGCTGGCCGTTTTCTTTTGGACTGATGACAGCTTTCGATGCGAAACGGCCTGTCACAGTGCAATATAGATCTGTCATTTGCTGCCGTTTAGTCAAAGTCCCCGCCTTCAGATGAGAATTTTCTGCGTCGAACACTTCGCATCTCAAGGGGTAGGACATCAGCTACCCAGTAGCTTGGTGTGAAAACACAGTCTGCGACTTTGGGCGGAATGGCGAATGATGCTGCTGTGCAAGCTGCAGCCTGAAAAGCGAGGAAAACAACATGCTGCTAACCGATATCACCGTCGAGCACACCCTGGTGTCCAAAAAGAATGGCGTTCGTCAGACCTTCTTACTGCATCCGTTTACCGATACACAGCGAGATTCACTCGGTAAATTTGAGATCGTTCGCGACATCAGCCAGCCAGGATTCAAAGACGTTAAACGTTCAACCTTCGTGACGTTTCAACAACTGGCAGAGTTGTATGCAAAAGGTGCACTCGAAGAATTCGGGTTTTCCGTTCGCATGTGTCCGGGTCAGGGCACGTACCCCGCCAAGAATCCAGCAAAAAAGATACTGCCAACCAGCATCAGGCCGGGCTCACCGTTCGACGTGGCTGTTCAAAAGGTGGATATTTCAAAACCTGCGACTCGCGAATTGAGAACCGCCTTACTTCGCACCAACGTCACCCTTCAAGGGTGATGACGCTGATTGAAAGGAAAGTCCCTGTGAACTCATCCGTTGCCCATGCTGAACTCATCGCCACTTTCCAGCGGGCGCAGGCAGATGCCGCTCACAAGCTCGGATTGATCAAAGCTGCGGCGAACAAGGGGCCCAAGGCAGTCCAAGCCGCCACGGAAACGGCTGCAAAGGCCGTAAAACGCAGGGACTCGTATGCAAAAATGCTGGACAACCTGGGGGTGAGCCTCAAGGATTGATGGTGGCCCAGCCTAGGGACCGGCACCGGCCAGTAGCCACCGGCTGCACCTGGCCGCCAGAGACAGATAAGTGCTAGAGACCAATTGCATGATCCATGCAAACCGCCCATAGTCTCCCACGGGGTGCAGAGCGAAACCTGCGATCGGTCGGCAAAGCACCCACAACACGCGACACACCGGGCAGAGATCGAGCTACCGCGCCGCAAGCGCCACGCCATTTGCGATAGAGACACCGCCATGCTCCCTTCCTCACCCCTGCCGCTCACATTCACCCCCACCTTTGCCCACATACCGCCCGGCCCGCTGGCAGGCCCCTTGCAGTTGCTGCCCATCAACGCCGCCGCAGTGGCAGTCCACACCGCCGATGGCGCGCATGTGGGCTCGCTCAAGCTGGTCGGCGGGGTGTGGAAGTTCAAGGCCATGGGCTACGACGCTGCGGGCCGCATGGAGCCGGGCCATGGGCCGCTGACGGAACAGCACAACATGGCATTCGCCACGCTGGATGCGGCCGAGGTGAGTGCGCGGTTGCTGGGCGCGTTGGGAAGCAATCCGTAAGAAGCACTCGCACTCATGCATCAAACCCTTTTTTGCTTTCAATTTGATAGCAGAAAAGGCAATACCATCAGGCGGAAACGGCCCATTTCGCCTCTATTTCCGCTCCACCACCGCCCGCAACGGCTGCCCGCCTGTGGGCAGCTGAAACACCAGCCCCATGGCCTGCACCTGCCAGCCTTGCTTGGCCACGGTGGGGCTGAGCTGGAAGCCCGCCATCACGCAATCGGTCGTGCGCACCTCGCCTGCTTCGGGCGGGCTGCCCAGCATCTGGGTGTAGGTCTGCGGCGCTTGCTGCGGCTGCGCCGCCTGCCCCTCTTTCACCAGCACCAGGTATGCCCTTTCGCGCGCGATGGGGGCGGCGGGGTCGGCGCCGTCGGGGCGCAGGGTGAGGGGGAAGTCGGGCACGGGGGTGGCGGGGTCAAACACCAGCTGGGGCGTGAATTCGGCCTTGGTGGGTGCGCCGTTGCTTTGGGCCCAGTGCAGGCGCAGGTAGGGTGGGGGTTCCTGGGCGGACCACATCAGGTGCACGTCGTTGCCGTGGGTGCAGTAGCTGGGGTGGGCCACGGGGTGGGGGTGCGTGGGCCATTGGCCGCCGCCGTGGCGCTGCTCCACGCGCAGCAGGCGGTTGTCGGGGGTGCCCAGCAGTGACTGGGTGTAGATGAGCCCCACGCCGGGCAGGTGGTAGCGCTGCACGGGCTGCACGGTGTGGGCCAGCGGGGGGTTGCTGGCGGGCAGCTCCCGGCGCTGGGCCACGTCGCGTGCTGCGGTTTGCAGGGCGCTTTGCGCGAGCAGGCTGGCGTAGATGGGCACGGCGGCAATGGCCAGGCCGGTAAGGCCCAGCACCAGGCTTTCAGCGCGCGAGAGTGCGGGCCGCACCCAGCGCCCGGCCAGCACATGGCCGCCAAACCACACCACCGGCCCCAGGGTGTAGAGCGACAGCACAAACACGCCCAGCGCAGCGGGCCCGCCCACGGCGCGTGCGGGCAGCAGCACCGTCGCCACTGCCAGCAGCGCGGCCAGCACCGACACCAGGCGCACCGCCAGCCAACTGCCCACGCGGCGGCTGGGCTTGAAGTAGCGGCTCTCCAGCCACAGCAGCGCTACCACCACGGCCAGCAGCCCGGCGGCCATGCGCCACCAGGCCTGCTGCTCGGCGGCGGGCATGCGGGCGAAGGTGTCCAGCATCTGGGGCCAGTCCATGGGCGTCTCTGTTCAATGCGGGTGGTGGGTGGGCTTGGGCTTTGGTGCTTAAGCGCCTCAGCGCCCTATTGCTTCTATTTTTATAGCTATCAGTGCTTATCTATCAGGCGGTAGCGGCCAATTTGGCCCTCAAAAAAAGGTGGTTTACTGCGCCCCACACACAAACTCCACCGCCGCGCACACCGCCGCCACCTGCGCCGCGATGCACTGCTCGGGTGTGGCGCGCGGGCTGTCGGGGTAGACCTCGGTGGTCGTGGTGTAGCGCGCCCCGGTCACGCTGGCGCACAGGCCCCAGGCCTTGAATTCGTAGCGGATCACGCCGGGCTCGGTCACGGGCGAGCCGATGATTTCGTTCTTTTCATCGGACGGCGCGATGTGCGTGACGCGGCCCACGGCCTCGATGATGGCTTGCTGGAAGACGGGCTGCGGGTTCTCGGTGTCGTCCACCAGGTAAAAGCCGTCGGGGATGCTGCCGGGCTCGAACACCTTGCCGTCGCGCGCGGCCACGGCGGGGCGGTATTCGGATTCGTCGGTGTCGGTGGTTTCGTGCAGATCGATGTGGGCAGTGAACTGACCATATTGGCCTTGGTGCTGCGCCACCAGCCGCATGAGGGCGATGGATTCCTGCGCGGAGGAGCCTTCTTTGAACGAGCGGTTGGGGTCGATGGCGTCAAAGTTCCAGCGCTGAAACCGCTCATACGCCCAGGGGCTGACGCAGGGCACCACCAGCAGGTTGGCGCGGCCCGCAAAGCGTTCGGCCTGGGTATCTACAAAACGCAGCGCGCCGTGCACGCCGCTGGTTTCGTAGCCGTGCACCCCGCCGGTGACGAGCACGCTGGGCAGGCCGGGTTGCCAGTTGCGGCTGCGGATGGCGCGCAGCGGAAAGCGCTCGGCCGGGTGCTGAGCATCGGCATAGACAACATCGCCATACAGCTCCACATCAAACCGGCCCCGCAGTGCCTCGATGGCGGTGAGCACGTCGTCGGCGTAGCTGCGCTGGCGCACCTGGCGCGCGCGCCACTGGTCGCGCTCTGCGGCGCCCCAGGGCTGGCCGGGCGTGCCGATGGGATAGGTGTGGGTTTCTGGCATGGGTGCGTGGGTGCGTAGATATTGGATGGGTTGCCCAGGCAGAACCTGGGGAGGTGCAGGGCATTCATAGAATACCGCGATGCCCTTCCCCCTGATCCGGCCCCTGCGGCTGGCTACCTCGTCCTTGGTTCTGCTGCTCTGCGCCCTGGTCGCCCACGCACAGAATGCCCCTCCACCCACCGCCCCCCCGGCAACTCGCCCTGCGGGCAGTGACCCGGCAGACGGCACCACACCGCCACCGGGGGCCGCTGCAGCCTCTGTACCCACCGGGGCGGATGCCGCCCTGCTGTCGCGCGATGCCCGGCGCATTTATGAGCTGTCGCGCGACAAGCTGGTGCAGATCCGAACGCTGCTGCGCAATGCCAACACGCAGGCGTCGATTGGCTCGGGCTTTTTTGTGTCGGCCGACGGGCTGATCGTCACCAACTTCCATGTGGCCAGCCAGCTGGCGCTGGAGCCCGAGCGCTACCGGGGTGTATACGTGACGATGGAAGGCCAGGAGGGTGAGGTGGAGCTGCTGGCGTTTGACGTGCAGCGCGACCTGGCCGTGCTGCGCGCCAAGGGCCGCACGGCCGCTGCGCCGGTGCTGGGCTTTCGGCCCGCGGAAGAGGCGCTGGCACAGGGCGAGCGCATCTACTCGCTGGGCAACCCGCTGGACATCGGCTTTGCCGTGACCGAAGGCACCTACAACGGGCTGGTCAAGCGCAGCTTTTACCCGCGCATCTTTTTTGGCGGCACGCTCAACCCCGGCATGAGCGGCGGCCCGGCGGTGGACGACGCAGGCCGCGTGCTGGGCGTGAACGTGGCCAAGCGGATGGATGGCGAGCAGGTGAGCTTCTTGATCCCGGCCGAGTTTGCGCAGGCGCTGGTGCAGCGTGCGGCCAACGCCCAGCCCATCACCCAGGCCGCGCATGCCGAGATGACGCGGCAACTGATGGAGCACCAGCAGCTTCTGACAGACCGGTTCCTGAAAGCACCGTTTCGCGAGCAGCGCCACGGCAACTACCGCGTGCCGGTGCCAGACGATGCGCTGGCGCGGTGCTGGGGATCGGGGCGCGACCCGGCGTTTCCGGGCCTGAACCTGGAGCGCACGCAATGCCGGGCCGACAGCGATGTGGTGGCGGGTGAATTCAACACCGGCGCAGTGCGCCTGAGCTATGAGGCCTACAACGCCCCCACCCTGGGCGCTGCACGGTTCGCCCGGATGTTTTCCCAGAGCTTTGCCAACGAACAGCTGCAACGGCGCGGCAACCGCCACCAGACGGCCGCAGAGTGCAGCGAGCGCTTTGTGGACCCCGGCAGCCTGCCGCTGCGCGCGGTGGTCTGCCTGTCGGCCTACCGCAAGCTGCCCGGCCTGTACAACATGACTATCCTGGCCGCGTCCATCAACCAGCCTACGCAAGGCGTGCTGGGCCGCCTGGACGTGCAGGGCATCGCTTTTGACAACGGCATGAAGCTGGCCAGCCACTACCTCAAGGCCTTCCGCTGGGAGGCCGCACCATGAGCACGATGCCGACCACCCTGGGGCTTATCGAAGCCTTTGACCGCCACGGCGCATTGCTGGCGCGCGCACCCATCACGCGCTGGCCCGTCACAGTAGGCCGCGCGCTGGACTGCGACCTGGTGCTGGACGACCCGTTTGTGGCGCCCCGGCACCTGCGCATCGACCGCGCGGTGAACGAGCCACGCACCGTGCAGGTGGAGGTGCTGGAGACGCGCAATGGCGCACGCCTGCAGCGCAAGCAGCACGGCCCGGGCGAGCACTTTGAGTGGCCCGACGCCACGCCCATCGACCTGGGCCACACCCACATCACGCTGCGCCTGGCAGATGCGCCGATTGCCGACGAGCAGCCGCTGCCGCAGTTTCCGTGGCGCACGGTGGGCACCACGGCGGTGCTGGTGGCGCTGGTGCTGCTGGCGGGGCTGGGGGAGTCGTGGCTGGATGCACGCGACACTTCGCAATACCTGAAGGCCGTGCCGGGCGTGTTGCTCACGCTGCTGGTGGTGCTGGGCGCCTGGTCGGGCGTGTGGGCCGCGGCCAACAAGGTGTTTGCGGGCCACCTGCAGTTCTGGCGCCACGTGCGCATAGCCTGCGCTGCGGCCCTGGGGGTGGATGTGGTGCATCTGGTGGCCCACCTGACTGCATTCGTTTTCTCGCTGGAGGTTTTTTCGCAGTTCGCCAGTGTGTTGATCGTGCTGGTGCTGGCTGGTGCGCTGTATGCCCACCTGGCGACCGTGCTGCCGCGCCGCCGCGTTGGCCTGGCGTGGATGGTGGCTGCGGTGGTGGCCCTGGGCGTGCCGTCGTGGCTGGGTGCGCAGTGGCTCAACAACATGCGCTTGTCGCAAACGCTCTACATGAGCAGCCTGTTTCCGCCCAGCCTGCGCGTGGCCCCGGCCGTGCCGGTAGAGCAGTTTCTGCAAGAAACCGAGTCGCTGCGCAGCAAGCTGGACCGCCGCCTGAGCGATGACGGCCAGGCGGACGATGACGAGTAAAAAGTAGCACCGCGCAGAGCGCTTCACCGCAGCCCTACTACCCGCGTCTATCCCATCCACCCATGCGCCGCCGCAAGCTCCACCACCACGTCTACGTGGTCGAACTCTCCAAAGACGTTCTGCTGGAGCCGCGCTTTCGCCGGTGTAACCCGGGCTACATCGAGGGCAAGCCCTGCGTGTATGTGGGCATGACCGGGCTGGACCCGGATGTGCGCTTTGACAAGCACAAGGCGGGCATCCAGGCCAACCGGTTTGTGACGCAATACGGCCTGCGCCTGCTGCCCGATCTGTACGAAGGCTTCAACCCCATGAGCTACGAGGATGCAGTGGACCGGGAGATCGAGATTGGCATCGACCTGCGGTCGGCGGGGTTTGGGGTGTGGCAGGCATGAACCCGATGGTCGCTCCCTACGGTGGACGAACTTCCTTCTTCTTCGAATCGGGCGCACTTTACTTTTGATAGCTGCCAGCGCTCACCCATCAATCGCTGGCACCCAATTTCATTCAAATTCATGGGCCCTGGGCTTCGCGGGCGGCGTCCGGCAGTGCCCTTTCGCGGCCAGCACAGAAGGCCACACACCGCCAGCTTCAGTGCACACGTCCCCGCACAAATTGCAGCGTGGTGTGGGCCACGCGTTCCCCCAGGTGCCGCGCCGTGGCCAGGTCTGCCTCCGGCGGCACCAGGTCGGCGCCCTGATCAGTGTTCGACTGCGCGGCGGCACCCAGCCAGAAGCCCAGGCGGTTCAGGTCTTCTTCCGACCCGGTGGACGAGCAGTTGCCAGGGGGCAACGCCAGGTTCACCCAGTGCATGCCGTGCTGCGCGGCAAACAGGGCCATCTGCATCAGGGTGGAAAGCTTGTCCCCTGAGCGCGAACCAGAGTTGGTGAAGCCTGCGGCGATCTTGTCCTTCCAGCCCAGGCCCTTGGCCATCACCACGTTGGACGTGGCCTCCTGGAAGGCCTTGAACTGCGCGGAGGCGCTGGCGACATAGGTGGGCGCGCCGAAGATGATGGCGTCGGCGGACGCCAGGTCATTCCATCGTGAAGGCGCTTCCTCCACCGTCATGAGGAGGGGCTCCGTGCCCTCCACCTGCGCCACGCCTTCTTTCACGGCCTGCGCTTGCCGCGCCGTGTGGCCGTAGCCGCTGTGAAAGACGATCGCAATGCGCACACCGGGGGTGCTGGTGGTTCGGGGAGTGGGCGTAGTCATGTTCATGCTTGAGTTCATGGGTTAGGGAACTGTGGGTGAGGGGATGGGGGTGTTGGGTGGGCTTTAGTGGCCGTGCACCACCTGCTCCAGGCGCTCCAGAATGCGCGGCCACAGGCCGCCCATGCGCTCGAAGCTGATGCCGTCGTTGGGCCGGAAGCCCGCCTGCTCCATGCGCAGCAGCGTGCCGCCGCCGTGCTCCTGCAAGGTCCAGGTGATGTGGGTGATGAGCCCGTTGGCCGACTCGGTGCCGTTGCCCCAGCGGTAGGCAAGCTGGCTGGGCGCCTCCACCAGCGTCACCTCGCAATGCGTCACGCCCGACCAGCCGGGCAGCGGCTGCGCGCGCACCGTGAAGCGATGCCCCACTTCGGCCACGAAGTCGTTCTCCATGAGCCATTCCTCCATCAGCCAGGACTGCGTGAGCGCCCGCCAGACCTTCTCGCGCGGGTGGGGTATCTGCCGCTCGAACACCAGGGACTGCGTGCCTGGCGCCGTGGGGGCGGTGGCGTGGGATCGGGTTGCATCAGCCATGGCGCACCGCCTGCAAGGTAAACGCAACGGCAGGTGCAGGGCAGGAAAGGTGATGGCGGTTCTGCATGGTGTTTTCGGTGGTGTGGAGTTGCGCAGTCATTGGTCCATGCGTCCCAGCAGGTTCTCCAGGTCATCCAGGCGCTGGTTCCAGAAGCCGGCATAGACGCTCATCCAGTCCACCAGGGGCGCCAATCCTTCGCGCCGCACCTGGTAGTAGGTTTCGCGCCCGGCACGGCGGTCTTCCACCAGCCCCGCACGCTTGAGCACGGCCAGGTGCTTGGACACCGCCGGTTGGGAAATGTGGGAATGCCCCGTCAGCACATTCACGGTCTGCTGCCCTTCCCGGGATAGCTGCTGAAAGATGGAACGGCGCGTGGGGTCTGCCAACGCCGCGAAGGTCAGGTCTTCAGGGGATTTCACAAAATATAACTCATTGGTTATGGATGAAAAATAGTAACCAAATGGCTATGAGTTGGTCAACCCTCCACAAAAAAATGCAGGCGCGCTGCGCAGAACACGGGATGGTTTGTGCGGCCCACCGGGGCGGCACGACAATGCAGGCCCACACGACCCATCCACCCGCTGCGGGCCGGGGAATCCGCCCGTGGTATCCACCCTTTGTCCTTGCCCATGAACTTCGCAGACCGCCTCAAGCAACTCCCCTCCGCCAGCCACCTCGCCGCCTTGCACCTACTGGGCGCGGACGACCAAGTGCCGGCCACCATCGAGAACAAGCCCGGACAGACCGGGTCGCTGGTGGTGTATGCCGCGTTGGCGGCTTTATACGGCGGCCGCATCACGCCTGCGGCCGCCACCCTGGGGCTGGAGTGGTATGCCGAGCATGTAGCCGATGCGCGCACCTTCCCCGGCAAGCACCCCAACATTGACCGGCTGCTGGCCTGGGCGCAGGGCAGCGAGAGCTTTGGGGTGCGGACGGTTGTGGCCTGAAATGCTGAGGCTTTGCCAAAAAGTTGGCCGTTGCAACAGCGGCGTGTCGAAAACGCGCAGGTCCGTTCGTCGTAGGGGTGTGAACACGTTGAATAACCGATATGGTTTGGCGGTTCACGCTTTCATCCACCACAGATCTACACCCCAAGGAGACCCGAGCATGACGACCAACATCAACACCGGTACCGTCACCCTGCACCGCGTGCTGCGCGCCCCGGCAGAGCGCATCTACCGCGCCTTTCTGGACCCAGACGCCATGTGCAAATGGCTGCCGCCCCACGGGTTTACCGGCCGGGTGCTGAGCATGGACGCACGCGTGGGCGGGAGTTACCGCATGCAGTTCACCAACTTCAGCAGTGGCGGGACGCATGCGTTTGGCGGCGAGTATGTGGAGCTGGTGCCGGGCGAGCGCATCGTGCACACCGACCGGTTTGACGACCCCAACCTGCCGGGCGAGATGCGCACCACGATCCAGCTGACAAAGGTGATCGCGGGGACCGAGGTGTCCATCGTGCAGGCGGGCATCCCGGCGGTGATCCCCACCGAGATGTGCTACGTGGGCTGGCAGGAGTCGCTGCAGCTGCTGGCGCTGCTGGTGGAGCCAGAGATTCCGGGCGAATAACTCAGACGCCCAAAGCCTCAGGCCCTGATCACTTCAACCACTTGTCTGCCGCCTGCTTGATGGTGCCCCGGCTGTCCACCAGGCCCCACACAAAGCCCATCACACGCACATAGTCGGCGTCGTCGGTGGGCAACATGAAGCCCAGGTAGTTCTTGGGCGTGAGCGGCGCATCCACAAACGCGGCGTGCAGGCGGGGGTCGGCCTTGGCGTAGTGCAGGGCTTCGTAGGTTTCGGTGATCATCACGTCGCCCTTGCCTTCGGCGATCAGCGCGGGGATCTCGGCGTTCTTGTCGTGCGTGCTGACCTGAGCGGCCTTGAGGTTGGCCAGCACATAGGTTTCGTTGGTGCCGCCGGGGTTCTTGATGACGCGCACGGCGGGCTGGTTCATGGCATCTACGCTGGTGTATCTGGCCTTGTCGGCCGTGCGCACCAGGGCCACTTTGCCAAAGGGAGCGTAGCCGGGCAGCATGTCAAAAATGCGCATGCGGTTGACGTTGCGGGTGATGCCGCCCACGGCCACGTCAAACTTGTCGCCCTGCAGGTCCTTCACCAGGTTGGGCCAGGTGGTGGGCACGTATTCGATCTTCACGCCCAGCTCCTTGGCCATGGTTTCAATCACATCGATGTCGTGGCCGCTGTAGCCCGCGTCGGTCTTGATGGCAAACGGGCGGTAGTCGCCGGGCGTGCCCACGCGGATGACCTTGGCCTCCATGATCTTGTCGAGCCGGGGGCCGGCTTGTGCTGCCTGGCTGAAGGCGAGGGTGGCGGCCACGGCGGCCAGGGCAAATACTTTTTTGGCGATCATTGGGCGAGACTCCGAAGGAAGAGGGATAGGCTGTGCAACTGCAAACATCTGCGTGAGCGGTGCGCAACAAAAGGATACAGCAGCCCCTCGCTACGCAGCGTGCCCAGCGAGTCGGCCGGATGAGGTCCACCAGTTCAAGGCACGCCGCACCCGTATCCATAGTCTGCACACTGCCGTCAGCCTTGAATTGAACCGCGCGCGACTGCGGTCAGCGTGGCAAATGAAGACGACGGCCAAGCAGCAGGGACTCAACCCCGCCGCGCAGCGACGCCGGAGGGCTGCCTGACCTCAGCGGCTGAGTTCGGGCACGGTGCCGCTCATGACCTCGGTGGCACCCAGCACGTCCTCGCGCAGGCGCAAGGCCCGTTCCTGCGTCGCAGGCAGGCCGCCAAAGCGCATCGCGCAGTAGTTCTCCAGCGCCCGACTCAGCCAGATGTGGGCCAGTGGCGCAAGCCCTTTCGCAGAAGACCAGTGCTCGCGCACGGACTGCCCGCGCAGCGGCGGGTGCCGGTAGGCGCGCAAGCACCAAGTCATGGCGCGGGCAGACAGCTGCATGGACCGTGCAGGAAACCACCGCGACAGGCCCCACGCCACAGCCAGTGCCAGGCGCACGCCCCATCGATGGCGCCGACGCCACAGCAGCCATGCCAGGACCACGAAAACCAGCCATAGCAATAGACCGAGCAGACTGCTTGCCCCGCCGCTGCCCGGTGGAGGCGGCTGCATGGACGTGTCGTCCTGCCCGCCAGTCCCCACCGCGCCACCTGGCCCGCCGCTGCCTTTCCACCAGTTGCGCAGCGCCTGGGCTGCGTCCAGCGCCCCGTTGATAGCACCGCGCTGCCACTGTGGAGCGAACGGGTCGCGGCCAGCGTCCCGCATGGAATCCAGCATGCGATCCCACTGCGATGGGGGCGTACCGGGCTGTAGCCGCGACTGCCCCTGGCGCGGAGGCGCCCCCCAGCCGGAGCCCTTGCCACCCGCACCACCTTGACCGCCCTGCCCCCGGGCGCGTTGGTCCGCAACAGGGTCGCTCTGCTTCCCGAAAGGCGGGTCGAACAAACCCGGCGTATCGCCACCCGGCAAGAAGCCAAAACCGAGCACCGGCGGCCGGGGTGCAAACAGGAACAGTGTGGTAGCAATGGCAAAGGACACCGCCACGAAACCTGCCGTCATCGACAGCTTGGTCCAGCGCGACAGGTCTACGCCTTCGGCATGAAGCCAAGCAAGCGTCAGCGCACCGCACAGCCAGGCCGGCCCCAGGTAGAACCACAGGCTCCAGTCAGCAGCGTAGTGCGTGGTGGTCAGAAAACATACCGTGAAGATCACGGTCATCGTGAGGTACAGGTCACGCCGCGTGCGCAGCTGGGCCGCCCGCGCGCCCATCACGACCAGCAGCACCATGCACACCCAGCGCGGGAAGGAGAAGAGAAGGATGCCTGGGAACACAGCCAGCACAAAGCCCAACAGACCCAGCACCTGCCATTGCCTGCGGCCTGCACCCTCGGGGCCGCGCTGGTTAAACACCCCAGCGCCAAAGCCAAGTGCCGCCCACACCAGCCACAGCAGACAGGCAAAACCGAAGGCCCGATAGCTCCGTTCCACGTAAGAGAACGCAAAGGCTGTGAACAGATAGCTAAGCCCTGCGAACACGATGGCGCCCCGACTCTGCAGCGGGGCCGACGGTTCTTTGTCCGCCCGGCGGGTGCGGTCCCTGGTGGGTGCGGGCCGCGCGCTGGCGGAGGCCCGGGTGGACGCATTGCCGGGTGTGCTGCCAGACCTCATGGTGCCTCCATCCAGCTGACTGCACCGGCCCGCTGGGCCACGGCCTGCAGGCCCTGGGCAGCTACCAATTGCGCCGGACCAACAACATGTCCCAAGGCGATGCACACCACCACTGCGCAGGCAACGCCCTTCAACTCTGCCAGCGCTGCTGCCAGGTCGGCCTGCACCATGTCGCCCGGCACGACCAGCGCGATCTGATCGCCCACCCTTGCAACCGCAGCCACGCGCATGCAGGCTTCGCACAACTGGGCAGGACTTGCTGGCTGCGCCGCAGCCAGGGCCGTGCGCACCAGGGCAGCGCCCTGCACAGGCTCGCCATCGCCCGCCAAATACAGAAATGCCTGTGCACCGTGTCCTTGGGCTGCATCGAAAACCCCCGCCGCCAGGCGGATGGCCTGCTCCCCCGCGCTGGCGGGGTTGCCCAAGGCTGGCGCCGCAGGCGCATGCACAGCCACCCGCAGGACCACGGCCCCCAGTTGCTGGAAGTGCTGGATCACCAACTCGCCCACCCGTGCTGAAGCGCGCCAGTTCACCCGTCCTACTGAATCGCCCTGCTGGTACTCGCGCAACAGGCCCAGCTCGAACGATTGGCCCGTGTGGCGGGTGGCGAGCGTGCCCGAGGGGTCGGGCGATACATTCCAGGGCAGCGGCCAATACATCGCTTGGGGCTTGGGCAGTACATGCACTGCGATACCGGTGTGCTGCATGGCATGCCGGGCCTGCACCAGGCCCAGCGGGAAGCCACTGGCCAGACGCACGGCAACCAGCCGGTAGTGACCCCGGCATGCAAACCGCACTTGCCGGCCCAGTTCAACGGCCTTGCCTGTGCGAACGACGGGAATCGTCTGGCGCAGTGTCAGGTGACGCCCGGCCCATTCCCATTCGGTCTCCACGTCCACCATGAAGGCGGGCCAGCGCACGCTGCGCTCCACCACGATGCCAATGTCGCACCCAGCGCCTTCGATCACTTCCCCACCCAGACCATCGGCCCGCAACCGCACGGCCATGCCGCGCAGCGAAAGCCAGGGCAGCACGAAGCCCATCACGGTCACGGTGGCGAGGAACAGGAACATGCCGTAGACCATGGGGTCTCGGCGGTTGAGCGCCGCCAGCAGCAGCGTGCAGCAGAACGCGAGCAGTACGCGTGATCGGGTCAGCAGTCGCTCCATGGGCGCTACTGGGGCGTGCGCTGCGACATCAGGATGGCCTGGATGATGTCGTGGGGGTCCTTGGCCTGGGCTCCCTGCCCTTGCACGATGATGCGATGTGCCAGCACCGGCGTGGCCACTTCGCGCACCACGGCCGGGTCCACATAAGAGCGCCCGCGGATGCAGCTGAGCGCGCGCGCCATCCGCGCCAGGCCCAGCGTGCCGCGCGGGCTAGCGCCGAAGCGGATGTCGGGGTGCTTGCGCGTGGCCCGCACGATGGCAGCAATGAACTGCGCCACCTCAGGGGTGATGGACACCTCGTGCGCCCCTGCCACCAGCCGCTCGAACTCGCCGGCCCGGCACACCGGCTGCAATCGGCTGATGGGGTGCGAGAACTGCTGGCTCTGGATCAGGCCCGCTTCGGTATCCGCGTCGGGGTAGCCCAGCGAAAGGCGGATGAGGAAACGGTCGAGCTGCGCCTCTGGCAGCGGGTAAGTGCCCGCCATGTCGATGGGGTTTTGCGTGGCCAGCACGGCGAACGGCGCTGGCAGCGGCAGGGTTTGCCCGTCCAGCGTGATCTGCCCCTCCTCCATGCATTCGAGCAGGGCCGACTGGGCGCGCGGGTTGGCACGATTGATCTCGTCAGCCAGCACGATGTTGGCAAAGACGGGGCCGGGGCGCAGCGTGAAGCTGCCGTCCTTGGGGTTGTAGACCGGCCCGCCCACGATGTCTGAAGGCATCAGGTCGGCGGTGAACTGGATGCGCTTGAACGACAGCCCCACCGACACCGCCAGCGCGCGCGCAAGCATGGTCTTGCCCAGGCCGGGCACATCCTCAATCAGCAGGTGCCCTCCAGCCACGACGGCTGCGAGCGCCAATTCGACCTGCTGATGCTTGCCCTCCAGAACTTTTTCAACGTTGTGAACGATGGCTTGTGCCGTGCGCGCGCACTGCTGTGCCGCGTCTGTGACTGTTTGTGCGAGATCCAACGGACTTCCCCTCTTGATATGCCAAAAATTCTAAGGGAGCGGCTGTGGTGGAACCAAGACACACGATGAGCAGGCACATATCCGCGCTCGGTCGGCGCCGGAGCCCGCACAGCAGAACAAATCAGGTTACCCTGCCCGGTTACCAACAAGGAATCGCCATGAAAAAACTCAACGTCACCATCCAACTCGAAATGACCGTGCCCGACGACTGGGAGCTGGTCGATACCTCGGAGGGCACGCCTGTCATCAAGCTGCCCGACGGCAAGTTCATGGACATTGCCATCGAACCCCTGTTTGCGGCAGACCCTGAAGACCTGTGGGCCAGCACCGAAGATGAAGATGTGCTGGACGACATCCTCGACATGGTGGACAGCGAGGCGGTGACGTACGAGTTTGTGACGCACTGATGGGCGAATGTCCCGAGTTAGAAACTTGGGACACTAGTCCACTGAAACCGAGAAATCGGCTGTGCGTGAGGGTCTGGCAGGGCCGCACTCTAGGCGGCGGGCGCAGGCGGGCGCACACCCGGCGAGCACAGCAACGACGAGGGCGGCCCTGCCAGGCCCTCACCCTTCGGGCCAGGGTGGTAGCAGGCGCATCGCTGCGTTGCGGGCTTTGCCAAGGCGGCCAGCCTTGGCCGCAGCCCGAGCCTTGCGCTGCACCCGCTGCCACCCCGGCGCACAGCCGATTTCTCGGTTTCAGTGGACTAGGGGCAAATGCCTGCTTGGGTTGAAAAATCCAGGCGGCGTCTTCGCCCCCGCATCAGACGCAGAAAACTACACTATTGATAGCGTCTGGCGCTTTACCCACAAGCGCCAGCACCTGATTTCATTCAAACCCCATCACAACTGCGACCGCAGCAAGGCCGTCAGTTTCTCGTGAGCCTTCTCGCGCAGCGGCCGGTCCAACCAAGCCTGGTAGGTCACGCGGCGTGACCGCTCGATATCGTCTTCAAACACCTCGGTCTGGCGCTGCGCAAACGCCGCGTCGTACACGTTCAGGTTGGCCTCATCGTTCAGGCGGAACGAGCGGTTGTCAAAATTGGTGGAGCCCACCGACACCAGCAGCTGGTCCACGATCATGACCTTGCAGTGGTACATGGTGGGCGTGTATTCATAAATCTCGGCACCGGCCTGCAGCAGCGGGCCCCAGGTGGCGCGGGATGCAGCCTTCACCGTTTCGGTGTCGGTGTGTTCACCGGGGGTCACCAGGCGCAGGCGCACGCCGCGCGCCAAGGCGTCCATCAGCAATTTGTGGGTCAGCTCATCGGGCACGAAGTACGCCACCGACAGGTCGATGCTGCGCTCGGCGGCGGTGATGGCCAGGTGGTACATGAGCTGCATGCTCTCGCTGCCACTCGATGGCGAGCTGGAGAACATCTGCGCCTTTTGCGTGCCCACGGGAGGGTCTTGTGCGATGGCCGGAAAGTACGCCTCGCCATGCAGCACCTTGCCGGTGACCTTGAGCCAGTTGTCCAAAAACGTGGCCTGCATCTGCGCCACCACGGGGCCACGCACCAGGTAGTGCGAGTCGCGCCAGTGCTCCGGGTCTTGCGCGTGGCCCGTCCACTCAGGCGCAATGCCCACGCCACCGGTAAAGCCCACCTGTCCGTCCACCACCAACAGCTTGCGGTGGGTGCGGTTGTTCAGGCGGGCCAGGTTGTACCAGTGGGGTTTGTGGAATTTTTCGATCTGCACCCCGGCCGCTTTCATCTCGGCCAGATAACTCTCTTCCATCTTGGCGCTGCCTACCCAGTCGAGCAGCACATGCACAGGCACACCCGCGCGGGCGCGCTCGCTCAGGGCGTCGGCAAACTGTTTACCGATGTCGCCCGACCAGTAGATGTAGGTTTCGAAGGTGACGCTTTTTTGCGCGGATTTGATCGCGGCCAGCATGGGCGGAAAGATCTGGTCGCCGTTGAGCAGCTCGGTCACCGCATTGCCGCCCACAATGCCCGGGCCCAGCAGACTGCCCAGGGCACGTTCGAACTGCGGGTGGGCGGTGTTGTACAGGCGCGGCAGCTGTTGCTGCACCTTTTTCTCGCCCGCCGTGAAGTTGAGCGCCAACAAGACAAGGGCCCCCGTGGCCAGGGCCGTGAGCAAGACAGTGAACATGGTGAAGCGGCGGGGGGCGGCAGGTGGCATGGCGCGATGGTAGGTGGCGGCCTGGGGGTGGCGATGTAGGCGGACGCCGCCAACGCTGGGCGGCACAATTGCGGGGTGCTCGCCGTGCACGCGCGGCTGCAGCACGCTTGCCATCCCCCCAATTGCGCTTTTTTCTTACCGTTGCCCTGCCGTGTCTGAACCTGCCCGCCCTGCCCTCATCCGCCCAGCCAACCCCATCAACCGCCGCAGCGCCTTGATCGGCACGGCGGGCCTTCTCGCCCAGCCCTCCCTGGTGGGGCTGCTGCACGCCAAGCCCTTGCCACCTGCGCCCACGGTGTGGCCCCAGGCGCTGCAGGTGCCCGGGGGTGTGGCGCGGCTGTCGCTGGGCCCGGCGGCCACACGGCCGGTGGCGCAGGTGCGCCAGGGCGATGCGGATGTGCCGCTGCGGGTGGTGGGCGATGCCATCGAGTGGACGGCCATCGTGGGCATACCGCTGGCGGCAGCGCCGGGCGATGCCTTCATCAACGTGCTGCCCGAGGGCGGCGGCAGCCCGCGCCTGGTGCACTACAGCGTGGCCCCCAAGCAGTACAAGGAGCAGCACCTCAAGGTGTCGCCCCGCACGGTGGATCTCTCGCCTGAGGACCAGGCCCGCTACGAGCGCGAGCGCGACCACCAGGCCCAGGTGATGGCCACCTTCACCGAGCAGCCCGCCGGTGTGGCCCTGCCATCGCTGCGCATGCGGGTGCCGGTGCCTGGGCGGCGGTCCAGCTCGTTCGGGCTGCGGCGCGTGTTCAACGGCCAGCCGCGCAATCCGCACAGCGGCATGGACATTGCCGCCGCCACGGGCACACCCATCGTGGCTCCGTTGCCAGGCCGGGTGATTGACGTGGGCGACTACTTCTTCAATGGCGGCACGGTGTGGCTGGACCACGGCCAGGGCCTACTGACGATGTACTGCCACCTGAGCAGCAAGGATGTGCGCGTGGGCGATGTGCTGCAGGCGGGCGACGCGTTCTGCAAGGTGGGCGCCACCGGCCGCGTGACCGGGCCGCACCTGCACTGGGGCGTGATGCTGAACAGAACCATGGTGGACCCTGCGCTGTTTGTGGCTGTGTAGTTTCGGCATCCACCGTCGCTGCGGGCCAACAGCGCTTGAAGGGGGCGCGCCCCTACCAGCGCCACCGCGGAACCGGCTTCGCCGGGCCGCTGGAGGCGTCCCCCTACGGGGGAAGACGCGAAGCGGCTCAGGGGGTCACTTCAAATAATTCATGAAGCCCGTGATGATCACGGCGTTGAAAAAATCGATGAAGAGCGAACCCACGAGCGGGATCACAAAAAACGCCTTCACCGATGGCCCATTGACGGCGGTGAACGCCTGCATGTTGGCCATGGCGTTGGGCGTGGCACCCATGCCAAAGCCGCAGTGGCCGGCGGCGATGACGGCGGCATCATAGTCGCGCCCCATCACGCGGAAGGTGACAAAGTAGCCATACGCAAACATCAGCACGGTCTGGGCAAGCAGGATGACCAGCAGCGGCCCGGCCACCTCGGCCAGCTCCCACAGCTTCATGGACATGAGCGCCATGGCCAGGAAGAACGCCAGCGACACGTTGCCCACCACCTCGAACTGGCGCAGGGGCAACGCACTGTCGCGCCAGTCGATGATGTTGCGCACCACCGCCGCCACCAGCATCGGGCCCAGGTACGAAGGCAGCGTAATGCCCAGGCCCTTGAGCCAGTTGACCAGCAACGTGCCTGCCCCGATGGACACGGCAATCAGGATGCTGGCGTACATCACAGTGTCGCTGTTGCCCGTGGGGGCCGGGGCTGCAATGCGGGCGGTGGAGGCATTGGCGGTGTCGACGGCGCCAGCCGCCGTGGCGGTGGCAGCGGCTGGCGTGCCCGCAGCCAACCCCGAGGTGTGCAGGCCATTGCGCCGCATCAGCAGGGTGCCCAGCGGGCCGCCAATCACACAACCCGCCACCAGGCCATAGGTGGCCGCTGCAATGGCGGCGGGCAACGCACCTGCGGCGCCCGCCTGCTCCAGCAGCGGGCCAAACGCGGCCGAGGTGCCGTGCCCACCCGTGAGCGATATGGACCCCGCCGCCACGCCGATGAGCGGATGCACGCCCAGCGCAGCAGCCAGCCCGGCGCCCAGCAGGTTCTGCAGCACCACCAGGCCCACGGCGGCGGCCAGAAACAGCGCTACGCCGACACCGCCTTTCTTGAGCAACTCGAAGCTGGCCGAAAAGCCGATGGTGGTGAAAAACACCAGCAGCAAAAAGGCGCGCATGTTGTCGTAGAACTGAAAGGTGAACAGGCCCGTCTGGTGGCCCACCAGCGCAATCAGCGAAAACACCAGTCCGCCGATGATGGGCCCGGGAATGAAGTAACGCGAGAGCAAGCCGACGCGGTTTTTTATGAAATCGCCCACCACCAGCAGCACGGCAGCGATGCCGATGGTCTGGGCAATGTCGAGTTCAATGGTGGTCATGGCGGTGTCTCCTTGAGGCCTGGATGAGAGGGTCAGGCAACACTTGCCCAGATGTATCAGCTATGGATTAGATAGCTGCCAGCGCAAGCTAGCGTAGCGCTGGAGCCTATTTTACCTGTCAAGCTCCGCCTCCCCGGCCAGACCGGAGGATGAAGCGGGTGTCAGACGCCATCCTGTTCACTCAGCGCCGCACTGGTTCTTTCCTCCCTCGCTGCAGCTATGCTCGGCAGCCCTGCGCCCCCCGATCCACCCTCACCGCTCCCACCCCGTCATCGATGACCGCCCGCCTGATCCGCTTCAACAAACCCTACGGCGTGCTCAGCCAGTTCACGGCCGAGGGCAAATGGCAGGGCCTGAAGGATTACATCGACCTGCCCGGCGTATACGTGGCCGGGCGACTGGATGCCGACAGCGAGGGCCTGCTGCTGCTGACCAACGACGGCAAGCAACAGGCCCGCATTGCCGACCCACGTTTCAAGATGGAGAAGACCTACTGGGTGCAGGTGGAGGGCATCCCCGATGAGGCCGCGCTGGCCGCGCTGCGCAGCGGCGTGGTGTTGAACGACGGCCCCACCCTGCCCGCCCGCGCACGGCTGCTGGAGCCCGCGCCTGCGGTGTGGGACCGCACCCCGCCCATCCGCGAGCGCAAAGCCATCCCCACTGCCTGGATCGAGCTGATCATCCGCGAAGGCCGCAACCGCCAGGTGCGCCGCATGACGGCCGCCGTGGGCCACCCCACGCTGCGGCTGATCCGCGCGGCCATCGGGCCGTACACGCTGGACGGGCTGGCGCCGGGCACCTGGGCGGATTGAACCGGTAGGCGTGCGGGGCCTACGCGGCCACCGCCTGCATGCGCCGCGACAACGCGGACCCACGCGCGCGCAAAAAGGCCCGCAAGCCCTCGGCATAGTCCGCACCCACGGCCTGCTGCACAGAAGGGCGCGCAGCCAGCGCAGCCCGCCACTGCTGCACCAGCGGCAAGCCTTGCCAGAGCGCCAGGTCATCCATGCCCGGCAAGGTGTCGATGACGTCGAAGTACCGGAACACCGGGCCAAACACCGCGTCCACCATGCCAAAGTGCGGCCCCGCAAAGTACGGCCCCGGCACGCTGCGCTGGCCCAGGGCCTCTTCGATCTGCACAAAACGGCTGCGCAGGTCCTGCGCGCGGGCCTGCAGCGTGGCCTCATCCGGCGCGGCGTAGAAGCCGCCGATGGTGTTCAGCACCGCAGAGCCAAACTCCATCCATGCCCGGTGGCGTGCGCGTTGCAGCGGATCTGACGGGTGCAACACGGGCATGGCCACTTCGTCCAGGTATTCGCAGATCACAGCGGACTCGAACAGGCTTTGGCCCTGCACCTGCAGGACCGGGGTCTTGCCCAGCGGCGAGAGGGCCAGGAACCAGTCGGGCTTGCGGGCCAGGTCGATGGTGCGGCGCTCAAACGCCAGGCCCTTTTCGTGCAGCACGATGGCCACGCGCTGCACATAGGGGCACAGCGCGTGCGAGACCAGGGTGAGCGCGGGTGCGGCTGTAGGCGAGCTCATGCGGCCCATCCTTGAGCGTGTGGGGCACAGAGGGTGTTCAACAGGCAGGCAATGCAGGTGCAGGTGTGTTTCATAGGCGGGCTTTCTATGGCAAGGGGGTAGACATCGCCCGCGGTGTATCTACCGACGTATGGCGACCAGCAGAATTTATGATTGCATTGACGCAAACGAAATAAGCAAATATGAAAACATCGATTGCACCCACGCAATATCAATTGGGCGCCGCAGAGCTGGAAGTGCTGCTGGCCATGGTGCGCACCGGCACCTTGGCAGCAGCCGGTGAACGGCTTGGCGTGGATGCGTCCACGGTGTTCCGTGCCATCCAGCGCATCGAGCGCGGGCTGGGCCAGTTGCTGTTCGAGCGCTCGCGCGCCGGCTACCGCGCCTCAGAGCTGGCCCAGGCCCTGGCCGAGCAGGCCGAGCGCGTGGAAGCTGCCCTGGAGGCCGCCCGCACGGCCACGCAGGCGCAGCCCGAGCAGGTGTCGGGCACGGTGCGCATCTCCACCACCGACACCCTCCTGCACGGCCTCATCGCCCCGGCTCTGCAGCTGCTGCAGCCCCGGCACCCGGCCTTGGTTTACGAACTGCATGCGGGCAATGAACTGGTGAGCCTGACGCGCCGAGACACCGACATCGCCGTGCGCGCCACCAAGCGTCCGCCACAACACCTGGTGGGTCGGCAACTGGGCATGATCCGATCCGCGCTGTACGCAGGCACCGCCAGCCCGCTGGTCCTGTCCGACGTGGAGGCGGGCCGCGCAGCCTGGATTGCGCCCGACGACGCGCTGCCCGACCACCCCTCGGTGCGCTGGCGCAAAAAGCAATACCCCAAGGCGCAGCCCACCTACCGCGTCAACAGCCTGCTCACCGTGATGGAGCTGGTGGCCCTGGGCATGGGCGTGGGGGTGCTGCCCCTCTTTCTGGCTCAGGGCCGCAGCGACCTGCGCCCCCTCACCGGGTCGCTGGCCGACTGTGAAACCGAGCTGTGGCAGCTGACGCACCCCGAGTCGCGGCACCTGCGGCGCATTGCCACGGTGTACGGGCATCTCGCAGAGACGGTGCAGTTGCCCTGACGCACTCGGGCCTTCCCGTCGCCCTCCCAGCTTGCTGCCAGCACGTTGTCAGCAGCCGGTCTCTACAGTGCGCCGCCATGACCCTCACACAGTTCTACGGCGCATCCAGCCTCGACGGCTTCATTGCCACGGCAGACCATGACCTTGGCTGGCTCTTGCAGTTCGGCGAGATCGAGGGCTCCAGCTACCCCGCTTTCATCCGCGACGTGGGGGTGCTAGCCATGGGGTCGCACACCTATGAATGGATGCTGAAACACGCCATCGACGCAGGCCTGCCCTGGCCCTACGCGCAGCCCACATGGGTGTTCAGCACGCGCACGCTGCGCGCCATCCCGGGCGCCGATGTGCGCTTTGTGCGTGGCGATGTGCGGCCCGTGCACCAGTCCATGGTGCAGGCCGCAGCGGGGCGCAATGTGTGGATCGTGGGCGGGGGCGAGCTGGTGGGGCAGTTTTATGATGCGGGCCTGCTGGACGAGTTGATCGTGCAGATCGCACCGGTCACACTGGGTGCGGGCAAGCCGCTGTTGCCACGCCGGATCACACAACCGGCGCTGCGCCTGCAGTCGGTGACAATGCTGGGCGGCCTCTTTGCAGAGCTGCGGTACAAGGTGCCGCCAGCCTCGCAACGCAACCCATAGCCACTCCCTTGAAGCTATTGTTTTTATAGCTATTTGTGCTTATCCATCAAGCGCCAGCGGCTCTTTGGACGCAAAAATTCTTAACCCAGCGGCACCGCCTTGTTCACCGGGTGCGACAGCACCAGTGATGTGGAAACGCTGCCAAACGCGGCCAGCGCATCCACCACACGCTCCAGGTCGGCGGGCTGGCCGAAGGCGCAGCGCACCACGAAGCAGTCTTCGCCGGTCACGCGCACCACATCCAGCACTTCGGGCAGGGACTGGAACAGCAACACATAGCGCTGGATGTGCTCATGCGTGGTGCGCACCCGCACCACCGCCTGCAGGCCCAGGCCCACGGCGGCCAGGTTGATGCGGGCCGCGTAGCCTGCAATCACGCCCGCGTCTTCGAGCTTTTTCACACGCTCGCTCATCGCAGGCTGCGACAGGCCGATCTGCTTGCCCAGCGCCGACAGGCTTTGCCGCGCGTCGTGCTGCAGGGCCATGAGGATCTGCCGGTCTTTTTTGTCCAGTTCCACGGGGTGCTTTCTTTGAACAGGCTCTTAACGATGACTTCAAGGTTTGGGCGGGCGATTTCCGATGAGCCCCCCTGGCCGGAACAGCGGCGGTTTCCTATTGTTGGCGGGCAGTGATGGATCTGCTTTGAGAACAAGGACATTGAATGACGACGCGACCTGTTTTGCTGATTCCGGGCATCTACAACTCGGGCCCCACACATTGGCAGTCATTGTGGCAAACCCGGCACGCGGGCGTGGCGCGGGTGGAGCAGGCCGACTGGGACCACCCCGATTGCGACACCTGGGTGCGCACGCTCGATGACGCCATTGCTGCATCGCCCCAGCCCCCCATCCTGGTGGCACACAGCCTGGGCTGCCTGGTCGCGGTGCACTGGGCCGCGCGCCACCACCGGCCCGTGCATGCGCTGCTGCTGGTGGCGGTGCCAGACCCCGGGGGGCCGAATTTTCCGGCCGACGCCAAAGGCTTTGCCCCACTGCCTGCCGTGCTGCCCGCCCAGCGCGACCTGCCGAGACGGGTGCTGATGAGCAGCACCAGCGACCCGTATTCCACCCCCGGCTTTTCGGCGCAGTGCGCCAGCGCCTGGAACGCCGAGCACGTGGTGCTGGGTGCGCGGGGCCACCTCAATGCCGACAGTGGCCTGGGTGACTGGCCGCAGGGATGGGAGCTGGTCGCGCGCTGGCGCGGAGAGTGAGAACCGCTGCGGGGATTGCCACGCCCCTCTGAGAGCGCAGGCCCAGAGCGCTCAGGCCACAGTGCCTGAAACCTCCGCGTCAGCCACCGATGGCTTGCGCCTGGTCCATCACGAGGTAGCGCTTGACCAGATCGAAGAAGCTCTCGTAGAAAGCGTCCTTGGAAATGGTCTCGCTGCCCACCTTGACCAGCGATTCGCTGCTGGCAGAAAACGGCAGCGACACGGACCCGATGGCGCCCACGCCCACGCTGGCCGAGTTGTTGGTCTTGCGCAGGGCATAGGTGTCCTGCAGCGCCGTCACAAAGCCCAGGCTCACCTTGCCGTCATTGGCCTCGGGCACACACACCACGCGCACCACCATCTGCAGGTGCGACTCGGCTTCGGGCTGGAAGCTCTTTTTGCCCTCCACCAGCTCCGGCTGGTGGGTGGAGATGATGTAGCCCTGGCTCAGCAGCGCGCGGCGCGATGCCTCGCAGGTCTGGGCGGGCGTGGCGTCAAACAGGCGCGAGTAGGTGGCCACCGAACCAAAACTCTCCTGCACCCCAAACGTCTTGGGCGTGGTGCCCACACAGCCTGCCAGCAATGCGGCCAGAGCCAAGCTACCTGCAGCGGCACCAGAACGAACAGTGAAGAGGGTCGGGAAAAGGCACAAACGCAAGGGAGGGCACTCCTTCGGGGTCATCAACATCATCAAGAAAGTCGTCATTGCGGGGGGCATTTCCGGTTGCCATAGCGGCGCAGAACGGCTGCCATGGCGTTCTGACAGTCTGCACCACACCCGGTTCCCGTCGATTCTAGAAAGCCCTATGCCCAGCCTGGCACAACGCCCTTGCCCGTGGAGGGGCTGAAAGCGTGGTAACCACAGCCCAAAGCCCTGCACGCATGCCCTGCGCACCATTTCGGGCATTGCACGCGTCAAGGTATCAATTTGCAGCAGCCCGTAGATGCAACACGCCAGATGCTACACTATTGATAGCTGTTAGCGCTTATCCATAAAGCGCAAAGTGGCAATTTGGCACAACATTCTGTCGCCTGCCTTCTTGCTCGCCTTCCACCATTTCTCTCTCCCTCTGCTGCCGTGCCCCTTGCCTCCCTGCTCTGCCTGGTCGTCGCCATCAGCGACGGCGACACCCTGACCGTGCGCTGCGGCGCGCCCGGTGCCTACCAGCAGGTGAAGGTGCGTATCGCCGCCATCGACGCGCCCGAGTCACGCCAGGCGTTTGGCCAGAAGTCGCGGCAGCACCTGGCGCGGCTGTGCTTCAGGCAGCGCGCCACGCTGCAGCCGGTGGATGAAGACAGCTACGGCCGCACGGTGGCCCATGTGCGCTGCGGCAGCGCCGATGTGGCCACCGCCCAGGTGCGTGCCGGCCTGGCCTGGGTGTACACGCCCTATGCCGAATCCCGCCCGCAGCTGGTGGCTCTGCAGCGCCAGGCGCGCAGCAGCGGCACAGGGTTGTGGTCACAGAAGCGGCCGCTGGCGCCGTGGACCTACCGGCACCGGCACAGCCAGCGCTGACCCTCTTGTCACACTGCCTCAGGTGCGCAGCAGTGCCAGCACGCCCTGGGGCATCTGGTTGGCCTGCACCACCATGGCGTTGCCCGCCTGCTGCAGGATCTGCTGGCGGGCCAGGCTGGCGGTCTCTACCGCGAAATCCGTGTCGACAATGCGCGAGCGGCTGGCCGACAGGTTTTCGCTGCCGATCTGCAGGTTGGCAATGGCCGACTCCAGCCGCGAGGACTGGGCGCCGATGACGGCGCGCTGGCTGTTCACATAGTCGAGCGCGCGGTCTACCGACACGATGGCCTGCGCGGCCGAGGTGGTCACGTCCAGCGTGTTGCGCAGGCCCATGGCCCCCAGGCCAATCGCGCCCACGCGGGTTTCCAGGGTCTGGTTGGCATTGGCGCCCACCTGGAACACCTTGGTGCTGATGGCGCCGCTGGTCGAGGCGATGTTTTCGTAGGTCTCGGTGAAGCCCTGCAGCGCGTCCTTGCCCGAGCGGCTGCCCTGGTTGGGCAGCGCCGCCTTGGCGTCGCGCACCATGCCGCCGTCCACGTCGGCGCCGCCAATGGCGCCGGTGTCGGCATTGTTCAGGTCAAAACCGCCGATGAAGGCCGCGCCGTTGAGCCCGAACTGCGTGAGCACATCCCCAGCGTTGGTGAAGGCCCCGGCCGAGGCTGCGCCAATGGCCGCGTCCAGCGTGGAGCCGGGGTTGTTGCTCATGTAGGTGAGCACATCCTTGATGCCGGTGCCGCCCGCCGTCTTGATGCGGTCGTGCATGTAGCGCACTGCCGAGTAGCTGGACGAGTAGAACTCGCTGGTATTGCTGGGCCCGCCAATGGCCGCCACCACGGCCGCCACGCCCAGGTTGGCCACGTCGTTGCGCACGCGCTCTTCGGCGCCGTGGATGAACTCGGCCGCTCCTTCGGCAAACCACAAGTGGCTGCCGGTGATGTTCTGCCAGTTGGTGGAGCGGGCCATCACCGCGTGCACCATTTCGTGGGCAATCACACGGTCGTTGTAGAACGGCGCAGAGCCGCCATTGGGAGGGTTGGGCGGCACGAAGTCGGCCATGTCCACCTGCAGCACCAGGTTGTTGCCCCGCCCCTGCCCGTCAAACCCGGTGACCTGCACATAGGCGGCCACACCGCCCGCGTTGTCGGTAAAGCCGGTGTAGCGGATGTCGATGGCCGCGCCATCGCCCTGCAGACCAAAGTAGTTGCGGATGAGGTTTTCGCTGCTCTCCAGCCAGCTGCCCGCGCTGGTCAGGCCGTCAAACACAGACAGCTGGTTCTCGTCGCCCACCACGCTGGCTTCGGAGCGATCGAACACGTCCATACCATTGAACTGCGTGGTGCGCCCGGTGCGGTCGATCTCCTGCGCCAGCCGCGTCACCTCGGCTTGGATGGCCTGGCGGTCAGACGCGCTGTTGGTGTCGTTGGCGGCCTGCACAGCCAGCTCGCGGATGCGCTGCAGGCTGGCCGTGACGCTCTGCAGCGCGCCCTCGGCCGTCTGCATGAGCGAAACGCCGTCGTTGGCATTACGCACCGCTTGGTTGAGCCCCCGGATCTGCGAAGTGAACCGCTCGGAGATCGCCAGGCCCGCCGCGTCGTCCTTGGCACTGTTGATGCGCAAGCCCGAGGACAGGCGCCGCACGGTCGTGCCCATGTCACTTTGTGCACCGCCAAGCCGGCGCTGCGCATTCAGCGACATCATGTTGGTGTTGATCGTCAACGCCATGGCACGCCCCGGGGACTCCTGGTCAAAGCAGATGAATAGACAAACGGTACGAACCGGTCGAAGCGGCACGCCCAGCCCTACGCAGTAGCAGCGCCGAGGCCGCAAACCCGCTTCTTCCTCTCTGCCTTATCGGCGGGCCAGGGCAAAACCTGAAGACCCCTTTCTGCGGGTCTTCCCCCAAGCCCCCAGCGTGCAGGCTGCACAGCCGCTAGCATCCTGGGGTCTTTCCCATCTGGCCCCCAGCGTGCGCTGCCCCGGCCGCCCCCGTTCCGTTTTCATGACAGTCCCCCATTCCCCCCCTGCAGCACCCGATGCGGAGACCTCCAGCGTCTACGGCCACTCCGGCTTCATTTCCTTTCTGATCGCCCGCGTGGTGGCCGTGGTCGCCACCCAGGTGCAGGCCGTGGTGGTGGCCTGGCAGGTGTATGACCTCACGCGCGAGCCGCTGGCACTGGCCTATGTGGGTCTGGCGCAGTTTCTGCCCATGCTGGCCCTGCTGCTGCCAGCAGGCGATCTGATCGACCGCTTTGACCGCAGGCGCATCCTGGCGCTGGCCTGGTCGGTGGGCGGCGTGTGCAGTGCCCTGCTGTGGTGGCTGGCGGGCCATGGGGCCAGCGGCGTGGCGGGCATTTATGCGGTGCTGGTGCTGTATGGCTGCGCACGTGCTTTTTCGGGGCCAGCCATGCAAAGCCTGCTGCCGCAGATCGTGCCGCGCGGGCAGCTCGCGCAGGCCATTGCCGCCAACAGCATGCTGATGCGCGTCGCCAGCATCGGAGGGCCGCTGCTGGGCGGGCTGCTGTATGCGCTGGGCGGTGGCGAGCTGACCTATGCAGTGTGCTGCGCGTGTTTTGTGCTGGGCGTGGCGCTGCTGCTGCGTGTGGTGGTGGCCCATGCCACGGCGCCCGGCCCCGCGCAGGGAACGATGTTCGAGCGCTTTGGCGCAGGCATCACCTTCATCCGCACCCGGCCCATCATCCTGGGCACCATCTCGCTGGACCTGTTCGCCGTGCTGCTGGGCGGCGTGGTGGCCCTGCTGCCCATCTACGCGCAAGAGGTGCTGCATGTGGGCCCGGCGGGCCTGGGCGCGCTGCGCAGCGCCATGGCCGTGGGCGAGGTGGGTGCGGGGCTGTACCTGAGCATGCGGCCCTTCAACCGCCATGTGGGCCGCACCATGTTCATTGCGGTAGCGGTGTTTGGCGTGGCCAACCTGGTGTTTGCGCTCTCACACTGGTTCTGGCTGTCGTTTGCGGCGCTGACGGTGGCGGGCGCGGCCGACATGGTGAGCGTGTACATCCGGGGCGCGCTGGTGCAGTTCTCCACGCCAGACACCATGCGCGGACGGGTGAACGCGGTGAACATGCTGTTCATCGGCTCGTCCAACGAGCTGGGCGAGTTCCGCGCGGGCACCAGCGCCGCCTGGCTGGGCGTGGTGCCCGCCGCCGTGGTGGGCGGGCTGTGCACGCTGGGCGTGGTGGGTGGCTGGATGCTGGCGTTCAAGACACTGCGCACGGTGGACCGTTTCGAGGAAGCTGCGCAGGCCAGCAGCTGAGCGGTTCAGAGGTTCAGCGACGGCGCGTCAGCCCGTGTAAACAAGCTCCGGGGCGTTTGTGTCGCGCAGGTAAAACCCGCGCGGCAGGCTTGCACGGCGCGTTGGGGCGGAGCACCATGCGCCCACTGCCTGCCCCCAAGCGCACTCCATGAACGCTCCTTCCGCCCCTCACCACGGCCCTCTTCAACGCCGCACCGTGCTCGCAGGCCTGCTGGGCATGGCTGCCACCGCCCCGCTGGGCCTGGCCCGCGCCGCCACCCCGGCGGGTACCGCTGGCTGGGCCAGTGCCGACGAAGCCACGCAAACCCGCCTGCTGGACCGCGTGACCTGGGGCAACACCGCCCAGGGCGCACAGGTGCTGCCACCGCAAGGGGTTGCCGCCTACCTGGCCGCGCAGCTGCGCCCCCCGCCCGCCACGCTGCCGCGCGCGGCCCAGGCGCAGATCGACGCCATGGCCATCACCCGCACGCCCCTGCCCGAGCTGGCCGCGCGCATGGAGGCGCAGCACCAGGCCGCCAAGGCCCAGCCCACCGAAGACGGCCGCAAGGCCGCGCTCAAGGCCTGGCAGCAGGACATGCGCACGCTGCAGCAAGAGGCGGCCGAGCGTTTTGTGCTGCGCGCGCTGTATTCGCACACCCAGCTGCGCGAGAAGATGACTTGGTTCTGGATGAACCACTTCAGCGTGTTTGCGGGCAAAGGCAACCTGCGTGTGCTGGTGGGCGACTACGAGGAACGGGCCATCCGCCCCCATGCCCTGGGCCGCTTTCGCGACCTGCTGGGTGCCACGGTGCGCCACCCGGCCATGCTGCACTACCTGGACAACGCCCGCAACGCAGCGGGCCGCATCAACGAAAACTACGCGCGCGAGCTGATGGAGCTGCACACGCTGGGCGTGGACGGCGGCTACAGCGAGCAGGACGTGCAGGAGCTGGCACGCGTGCTGACCGGTGTGGGCATTGCGCGCCAGCCAGACAGCGACGAGCCCCCGCGCATGAAGCCCGCGCTGCGCCGCCACTACGTGCGCGATGGCCTGTTCGAGTTCAACCCCCAGCGGCATGACTGGGAACCCAAGACCCTGCTGGGCCAGCCCCTGCGCGCCGAAGGCCTGGCCGAGGTGGACGAGGCGTTGGACCGCCTGGCACGCGCACCGGCCACCGCACGCTTCATCACCCGCAAGATCGCGCTCTTCCTGGTGGGCGACAAACCACCGCCTGCGCTGCTGCAGACGCTGGCCCGCACGTTCGAGCGCACCGATGGCGAAATCGCCGCCGTGCTGGAGGCACTGTTCAGCGCGCCGGAATTTCGGGCATCGCTGGGCCAGCGCTTTCGCGACCCGGTGCACTATGTGCTGGCCAGCCTGCGCCTGGCCCATGGCGACGCGGTGCTGCCCGGCGCCGAGCCCGCACTGGGCTGGCTGCAGCGCCTGGCCGAGCCCCTGTATGGCCGCGCCACGCCCGACGGCTACCCGCTGGACGCGGCGGCATGGGCAGGCTCAGGGCAGATGTCCACGCGCTTCGAGATCGCCCGCGCCATCGGGGCCGGTGTGGCCACCGCCCCCATGCCCACCCCGCGCGAGAAGGAGATGAGGATGGCCGAACAGTCGGCATCACAGCGCACGCCCCCACCGCTGGCGCAGAGTGCCTACGTGCGCGCCCTGCAGCCCGCCTGGTCGGCCGCCACGCGCAATGCGCTGGCGCAGGCAACATCACCGCGTGAGTGGAACCTGTTGTTCCTTGCCTCCCCCGAGTTCATGCACGGCTAGAGCAACATGGAGTACATCCCCCTGAGTCGCTTTGCGCCTTCCCCCTTCTCTCGAATTGCTCCGCAATTCGGGAAGGGGGACGCAGCCCGTGCGGCGGGGCGGCCCTTGCACGGCTGCCCTGGCTTAGGCCGCGCAAGCTCATGCGCAGCAGTCGATGGTGTGCGCGAGCGCGAATGAAAGGACAAGCCCATGCTGCACAGACGACACCTTCTTCAAGCCCTGGGCGCCAGCGCCCTCGGCGTGCACAGCGCCAGCGCGATGGCCGCCCCCGGCGCGCAGGACGTGCGTTTTCTGCTCGTGTTCTTGCGCGGTGGTTATGACTGCGCCAGCCTGCTGGTGCCCACAGCCAGCAGCTACTACTACGAGACACGGCCCAACATCGCCATTGCCCGTCCGGGGCAGGACGGCGGCGCGCTGCCGCTCACGCCCGACTGGGGCCTGCACCCCGCGCTGGCCGAATCGATGCTGCCGCTGTACCAGCAGCGCCAGCTGGCCTTTGTGCCCTTTGCGGGCACCGACGACCTCTCGCGCAGCCACTTCGACACGCAAGACAGCATGGAGCTGGGCCAGCCCGTGGGCGGGCGGCGCGACTACCGCTCAGGTTTCTTGAACCGGCTGGTGGCCGAGCTGAACCCGCGCACCGGCAACACCCCAGCCACGGCCGCGCTGCAGCCCATGGCTTTCACCAGCACCCTGCCCCTGGTGCTGCGCGGCGCAGTGGATGTGCCCAACACGCTGCTGAGCGCGGCGGCGGGCCGCAGCGGCGTGGATGCGCGGCAGGCGCAGCTCATCGAATCCATGTACCGGGGCACGCCACTGGCCACACCCGTGGCCGAAGGTTTTGCCACGCGCGAAGAAGTGGCGCGCACCATGCAGGGCGAGATGGAAGCCGCCAGCCGCAATGCGCTGAGCACCAAGGGTTTTGAAGGCACGGCGCGGCGCATGGCAAAGCTGATGCAGACGCGCTACCAACTGGGCTTTGTGGACGTAGGCGGCTGGGACACCCATGTGGCACAGGGTGCGGCCACGGGCGCGCTGGCCAACCGGTTTGAAGAGCTGGGCCGGGGCCTTGCGGGTTTTGCCGACGAGATGGGCCCAGCATGGAAGAGCACCGTGGTCCTGGTGGTCAGCGAGTTTGGCCGCACCTTCCGCGAGAACGGCAACCGGGGCACCGACCACGGCCACGGCACCGTGTTCTGGGTGCTGGGCGGCGGTGTGGGCGGCGGGCGCATTGTGGGCGAGCAGCAGGCGCTGACGGCCACCACCTTGTTCCAGAACCGCGACTACCCCGTGCTCAACGACTACCGCGCCGTGCTGGGCGGGCTGTTTGCGCGCATGTACGGACTGAACGCAGCCGCCGTGGCGCGGGTGTTTCCAGGGACCAAGGGGGCGGACTTGCGGCTGGTGTAGCTTGCGCCGATTGCTATAAATTTAATAGCTATCAGCGCTTATCCATCGCGCGCAAAGGCCGATTTTTATTCAGAACCAGTCCCTGCTTCAGGCGTTGAAGGTGCCACTGAGCAGCTCGGGCAGGCGCTCCACCTTCATCTTGAAGCCGCAGGCCTGGGCATGCCCGCCGCCGCCCATGCTTTCGGCCAGCGCGATGCAGTCAAAGTTGCGCTGCGCACGCAGCCCCACCTTCACGCCTTTTTCGCCAGCGCTCCATATCAGCGCAAAGGTGCCGGTCTTGGCCGAGAGGATGTCGCCCACCAGGCTGTGGAACATGCCGGGCGCATTCACCATCAGCCCGGTGATGCCGTTGAACACCAGCGGCTGCGCGCCTTCGGCAATGTCGGCGCAGAGCTTGCGGTACTTCTGGTCCATGGCCTCACCGCGCACCATGAACTGTTGGAGCTGCTCGGGCGTGAAGGCCGCGATCTCGCGCCAGCGCGCAAAGCCCTGTTCTTCCATGTCGAGGGCCGACAAGAACGCGGCGCTCTCGGCAAACTCCCACTTCCAGATGTCGCGGTCTTCCACGTACTTGAGCAGCTCAGGGATAGGCTCGTGCGGGTGAAAGAACTCCCACGCCAGGCGCGCGCCCGACTTGCTCATGTCGAAGTGCACCACACCGCAGCGGCAGGCAAAGCCAGTGAGTTTTTCGGCGGCGCTCTTGTGGTGGTCCAGCATCACCAGCTTGGCGGCACGCTCGTCGATGGCAGCCATCACCTCGGCGGCAAAAGAAAAGTCGAGGATGTAAACCGCACGGCCTTGCAGGGGCGGCAGGTCGTCCACAGACTTGACATCGCCGTGGTCGAGCCCCACGTATTCAGCACTGTCGCCGTAGTACAGCCATGCGGCCAGCGCCGCGCCAAAGCCGTCGGGGCAATTGCGCCCGTGGTACAGGATCAGCGGCTTGGGATCGTTCTTGTCGGGGGCAACCAGCAGTTGCAGGGGGAGTATGGTTTTCTTCGTCATGGCCCCCGATTGTCGCCGGGGCGGTACACCACGCGAACGCAAAGTGCGCAGCCCGCCCGCGCGCGCTGCGGGAACCAACCCATCCACCGCGCCTCCACCCCATTTGCCCCGCACACCGAAAAGCACCCGATGTTCCGAACCCTCAAAGACCTGTTTGACAGCTTCACGCAGCCCTCCACCACCCAGTCGCCCGCCGCGCGCGCCCACGCCGTGCAACTGGCAGCCGCCGTGCTGCTGGTGGAGGTGGTGCGGTTTGATGCCGCCATGGACGACGCCGAGCGTTCCACCATGGTGACCGCCCTGCGCAGCAAATTTGCGCTGAGCGATGATGAGCTGGAGCGCTTGCTGGAGCTGGCCGTAACCACATCGAAGACCGCCTACGACTACCAGCGATTTACCAGCAGCCTCAACGATCACTTCACGCAGGACCAGAAGATTCAGCTCGTGGAGGCAATGTGGCAGGTGGCGTATGCCGACGCCCACATAGATGCCAACGAGAACCACACCATCAGCAAGGTGGCCGGGCTGTTGCATGTGACGCATGGCGAGTACATCGCGGCCAAGATGCGGGCAAAGGAAGGAAGCCCACTCTGAGTCGCATTCGGCCCTTCCCCCCGAGTGGGACGCCGCCCGGGCGGCGAGGCGGCCGCTGGCCTGGACTGCGCGGGCTCTACGGATGCGCGTGTGCTCGGCGTCTACACCGGCAGCCAGCGCCACCAGAACGGTTTGCGCTCTTCCTTCGCGCCCCGGGCCTGCAGCAGCGCAATGAACTCGCTGCGCTGATGGCGCCGGGCCGCCTGCAGCGGTGTCATGTCGTCAAAGTCAGACTTGAGCTGCGGATCAGCACCGTGGGCCAGCAGGTAGTGCGCGATCTCGCTGTGGCCATGGATCAGGCTGGCCACCAGCGGTGTGCACAAAATTTCGGGGTGCTGGTAGTTGGGGTTGACGCCCGCGCTGATGTGGTGGCGCACCAGTGCCAGGTCGCCCGCCACGGCGGCGGCGTACATGTCTTTCCAGTCTCCAGCGGACATGGGGTCTCCTTGTATTGTTTTTCGGTTTTACGAGGAGCGCAGCGCGGGCCGATGCACATGCCTCCAGACCAGGGGCTCCATGGCAAACCGTCAGCATTCTGGCACGCCCTGGCGCGTGGCTGGTAGCGCAAAGAACTACGGCACCAGGCCCAGCTGCTACACCGCTGCCACTGCCTTTTCGCGTTCGGCGGTGGACAGCACACGCACCGCCACCACAGGCGCGCCAGTGGCCGTGAAGAATGGTGTGCGGCGGTAGCTACCGGTGAATCGCGCCGCCGCAATGCGGGGCATGAAGCCCAGCAGCGCCTTCAGTTGGCTCCAGCGCATGCGGGGCGGCGTGCCCTTGGCGCTGGAGGTTTCCAGGTGCATCTGCACCGGCCCAAACGCGGGCGCAAGCGGCTCGCCGCCCGCGCGCAGGCACAGGTGGACCAGCCCCACATAGGGCATGCGCCAGTCGCGCCCCGTATTGGCCAAGGGGGTATTGCAGCAGCGCGCATACCAGCGCAGCAATCCCGCCTCGGACAGCGACAGGCAGGCCAGCTGGTCGGTGCCGCGGGTGAAAGACACGTTGCGGGCATGCGTGCCCACCACCTCGGTGCCGGCCAGAGGGTTCAGCACCGCGTCGGGCTGCCCCAGATGGTGGGCATAGGCCTGGCAGTCCCGGCAATAACAGATGGCGTGGATGGCGGAGCGCGTGTCGGCCACTTCGCCGACGACCTTGGCACACTGGCATTGAAAGCGATGGATCATGAAGCCCCCTCTGATGGACCGGGAGCTTATCGCCCCTGCTGCCAGAGTTTGTCAGCAGTGTGCAGGCGATGCGGGCGCCCTGCCCTCCGCCGTGTAGTAAAAACGATGCCCCCCGATAAGCCCCAGCCCCCAGCATCGGCCATACCGTCGTGCGGTTGGGCCTCCGTCCGTAATTTCTCGCGTCATTTTTTCTCTCTTCTTCCATGCCCCCTCTGCACATCCTCTGGCGCGACGAGCACTTGGTGGCCGTCTACAAGCCTGCGGGCTGGCTGGTGCACCGCACGGGGCTGGACGCGGGCGAGACGCGGTTTGTGATGCAGACCCTGCGCGACCAGCTGGGCCAGCATGTGTTCCCCGTGCACCGGCTCGACAAGGGCACCTGCGGCGTGCTCGTGATGGCGCTGCACAGCGATGCGGCGCGGGCACTGTCACAGGCCTTCGAGCACGGCGCCACGCACAAGCGCTACCTGGCCCTGGTGCGCGGCTGGGCGCCCGAGGCCATCGAGGTGGACCACGCCTTGAAGCCCGACGATGCCCCGGCCGATGCGGCCGTCCAGGACGCCCACACCCGCTTTCGGCGCCTGGCGCAGCTCACGCTGCCCGAGGCCAGTGATGCGCGTTTTGCCACCACCCGCGCCTCGCTGGTCGAAGCCATCCCCACCACCGGGCGGCGCCACCAGATACGCCGCCACCTCAAACACCTGGCACACCCCATCCTTGGCGACGCGACACACGGCAAAGGCCCCCTCAACCGCTGGTGGGCCGAGCGGCTGGGGCAGCAAAGGCTGTGGCTGCATGCATGGCAGTTGACGGTGCCACACCCCGTGTCGGGCGCTGTGATGACGTTTGACAGCGGGCTGCCATGGCCATGGCCGGGGCCTGCGGGCTGGGGCCCCGGGCACGACACGGCAGAGATCGCCAACGCCAGCCCCGTCTCCGATTGGCAGCGGCTGTTTGCACGCTTGCCGTGGGAAGAGACGCAAGGCACGCCCACTGCACCGTAACCCGGGCGACACGACGACAGCGCACCCGTCGAAATAATGGGCACTCCAAAAATCAGGAGACTCCGCCCATGACCGCACCCGCCACCAACCGCGTCCTCGCCCACACGGGCGCGCGCTACCCCATCATCCAGGCGCCCATGGGCTGGATCGCGCGCACGCAGCTGGCATCGGCAGTGTCCCGCGCGGGCGGGCTTGGCATCATCGAGACATCGTCGGGCGAGACGGCCAACTGCCAGGCCGAGATCACCAAGATGAGCGCACTGGGCCTGCCGTTTGGCGTGAATCTGCCCATCCGCTTTTTGAAGGACGACGCCATGCTGCGCTTTGTGTGCGCGTCGGGCGTGAAGTTTGTGACCACCTCGGCGGGCAGCCCGGCCAAGTTCATTGCGCCCCTCAAGGATGCGGGCATCACCGTGTACCACGCGGTGCCCACGGTGGACGCGGCGCTCAAATGCGTGGACGCAGGCATCGACGGCCTGGTGGTCGAAGGTGGTGAAGGCGGCGGTTTCAAGAACCCCGAAGAAGTCTCCACCCTGGTGCTGCTGCAAGCCATCCGCGCGCGGGTGGATGTGCCGCTGGTGGCCGCAGGCGGCATCTGCGACGGGCGTGGCATGGCAGCGGCCTTTGCGCTGGGGGCTGAGGCGGTACAGATGGGCACACGGTTTGTGAGCTGCGCCGAGAGCCCCGTGCACGCCAACTACAAGAACGCCATCATTGATGCGGGCGTGACCGGCACCTGGATGCTCAACACCAAGGCCAGCCCTTGCATCCGCGCGCTCAAGTCCCAGCGCACCCAGGCCATCCATGAGGCAGGCCTCATGCCCGCCGACAGCTTTGCGGGCATCCAGCGCGTGTACTTTGACGGCGACATGGAGGCCGCACCGGCCCTCGCGGGCCAGACCGCCGGGCTCATCGATTCCGTCAAGACCGCGCAGCAGATCATTGACGACACAGTGCAGGAGTTCTTTGCGATCAGCCAACGCGTGGGCGCCATGGCTGCAGCGCGGTCATTTGGCTGATCGCCATCGCAGCGCAGGGGTAGGGCCAGGGCTCTACGCCGCCTTTGCGCCCAGCGCACGCATGCGCGCCTTCCACTTGGCAATCCCATCGTCGCCCAGTTGCTCCACGCTGCCCACCAGCGTCTCATGCACCGGCGCAATGCCCACAAAGCCCAGGATATTGCGCTCCAGCGACTTCACGCTGTGCGCGCGGAAGTACCAGCGGTAGACCAGCGCTGGCATCCCCATGGTGACGACCACCCGCGCACTGCGCCCTATGAGCCCCTTGCGGCCAAAGGGGTTGCTGCCTTCGGTATTGAAGGCAAACCCGGGTCGTGCCACCTGCTCCAGAAAACCCTTGAGCAGGGCTGGCATGTCGCCCAGCCACAGCGGAAAGAACAGCACGATGTGCTGCGCCCAGCCGATGTCCGCCTGAGCAGGCTTGAGCGATGCGGGCAGCAGGCCCAGCTCCCACTCGTGCTGGCTGCGCAGCAGCGCAAAGTCGATGGCAGCCACCTCGATCTCGCGCACCTCGTGGCCGGCCGCGATGGCCCCTTGCGCATAGGCCTGCGCCAGCGCGTGGCACAGGTGGGGCGCACTCGCGTCCGGGTGGCCCTGTATCAGAAGAATGCGTTGGGGCGTCATGGCAAAAACTCCTCGCGGCGCCAGGCCCGCCGGTGATGGCGGCCGCTGCAGGCACCAAGGCAAATCGTGACACGCGCAACCCCGGGGTGCAAGCGCCGAGCAGATGGCGCCACCCGCAGGGACGGGTTGGGAAGGCACGGGAGGAACGTGGCCATGGGCGGCAACCGCCAGACGCTTCACTTTTGATAGCTACCAGCGCTTTACCATCAAGCGCCAGGTGCCAATTTCTATCAAAACCTGGCGCCCACACCCCGCCAAGCGGTCGTTGGCGTGCGTCGGCAGTGTCCTACCCCCGCGCTCGCCCGCCACCGGTAGACGCTGCCGCGTAGGAGCAGCACAGTCGCAGGGCAGCACTGTTGCTGCGCCCCCTCCTCCGCTGGACTCCCCGCCATGCCACCACACGCGTACCGCTCTCAGAGCACACCGCCCTCCCTCGTCACAACGCCGGTCACCGGGTGCAAGGACCATGGCCATGGCTGACCTCTGGCAGGAGATCGCCAGCACGGTGGCCTCGGAATTCTCGGACGTGCCCGATGCGACACAGGCCACGCGCATCGTGGTGCGCCTGGCCATGGCAGCGCTGCTGGGCGGGCTGCTGGGTTGGGAACGCGAACACGCGGGCAAAGCCGCCGGCGTGCGCACGCACATGCTGGTGGCCATGGGCGCGGCCCTGTTCGTGCTGGTCGCGCAGCAGGCCGGCATTGAAGCGGCAGACAACAGCCGCGTGCTGCAGGGCATCATCGCGGGCGTGGGGTTTCTGGGCGCAGGCACCATCCTCAAGGGCGATGCCGAAAGCCAGGTCAAGGGCCTGACCACAGCCGCTGGCATCTGGCTCACGGCCGCCATCGGCGTGGCCGCCGGGCTGGGCCGCGAAGCCACGGCGGTGCTGAGCACGGTGCTCGCGCTGGTGGTGCTGTGGGCCATTCCGATGCTGCACGACAAGGTGAGCCGCAACGCAGCCAGCCACAAGTCGGACTGAGCCGAGCCGAGGCAGCCCGCTGGCGCGGGCTGCGCTACACTTTTTGGCCCACCGACCCCCTGGCTGCGGCGCAGGCCCACGCGCCGCAGGCAGCCACCTCTCGTTACCCCATGCACAGTCTTCCAGCGCAGCACCGCTGCCTTGGCGGCACAGCTCCTGCGCCGTTTGCCACCCTGCCACCCGCCACAGCCTGCAGCCTTCCTGTGGCGGTACAACCATGACGCGGACGAGCGACACCGAGGCTCAGCCTGCGGCATCTGCAGCCGCGACCACAACTGCGACTGCGACGGCCACCACAGCGCAGGCGGCAGCCTCGGGCAACCTGCGCGGCATCGTCGCGATGGTCGCGGCGGTGGGGTGTTTTTCGCTGATGGACGCCCTGCTCAAGACCCTGTCGGCCAGCTACCCCGCCATGCAGGTGGCGGCGCTGCGCGGCTGGGCTGCGTTGCCGCTGGTGGCGCTGTATGTGCTGTGGCGCGGCGAGGTGCGGGGCTTGCTCAAGGTGCGCTGGCCGCTGCACCTGCTGCGTGGCGTGCTCAACGTGACCATGCTGGGCCTGTTCACCTACGCACTCAAGGAGCTGGGCCTGGCCGAGGCCTACACGCTGTTTTTCATCGCCCCGTTGCTGATCACGGCGCTGTCCACCGTGGTGCTGGGCGAGAAGGTGCGCGCCGCCCACTGGGTGGCGATCGTGCTGGGCATGGTGGGCGTGGTGGTGGCCCTGCGGCCCAGCCAGGACGCATTTTTCACGCTGGGCGCGCTGGCGGTGCTGGGCGCAGCGTGTGGATACGCCGTGTCGGCCATCACGGGGCGCGTGCTCAGCCGCACAGACTCCAGCGCCAGCCTGGTCTTCTGGACCACCGCCTTGCTGGCGCTGGGCGCGGGCACGCTGGCCTGGCCGGGCTGGGTGGGCGTGGACGCTGCACACTGGCCGCTGGTGGCGGGCCTGGCGGTCACGGGGTTTCTGGGGCAGCTGGCGATCACCGAGGCGTTCCGGCACGGGCAGGCGTCGGTGGTGGCACCGTTTGAATACACGGCCCTGGCCTGGGGCATGGGGCTCGACTGGGTGCTGTGGCAGGCCGTGCCGGGGGTTTCCACATTGCTGGGCGGCGCGATCATCATCGGCAGCGGGTTGTATCTGGTGCGGCAGGAGCGGACGCAGGCGGTGGTGCCTCCATGAGGAGGAGTCCCCCCTGAGTCGCTGCGCGCCTTCCCCCCAGGGGGACGACGCCCTCGCTGCGGGGCGGCCCTTGCTTGGCGTCCCTCGCCTGGGCCGCGCCAGTTTCAAGGGCTACGGGTGGCGGCCACGGCCCGCGCGGTGGCACGGCATGGTCTTACACCCCGGTACGCGTGCGCGCAGTGCAATGGAAGCTCCATCACATCGGCACCACCAAAAAGGAATTCACCATGACCCAGCACGCCACCATTGCAGGCCACGTTACCTACACCCCGGGTGACGGAGCGCCGTTGACCATTCCGAAAGGCCCCGTGGAGCTGGCGCCTTCCAAAGACAGCACCACCTTGAGCTGGACCGCAGACAACGATGCCGTGGGCTCCGCCGCGATCCCGAAGGACCAGTTCAACCAGTATGTGCGCGAGGGAAAAATCCGCCTCCAGAACTGAGCGATCCGCATCGGATACTATGAAACTGATAGCGGCCAGCGCTTTATGATCAAGCGCCAGAGCCCTATTTCATGCGATATTCACGATGCAAGCCGAAGACATCCTTCATTTCTGGTTCGAAGAACTCACCCCCGCCCAGCACTTTGCACAAGAGGACGCCATCGACGCGATGATCCGTGTCCGCTTCGGTGCCACCTGGCAGGCAGCGCGGCAGTGCGAGTTGTGGAACTGGCGCGGCACGCCCCAAGGCCGCCTGGCAGAGATCCTGGTGCTGGACCAGTTCTCGCGCAACATCCACCGGGGCTCGCCGCTTGCGTTTGCGCAAGACGCCCAGGCGCTGGCCCTGGCGCAGGAGCTGGTGGCCGGGCAGCACGACAAGGCACTGGCCCCCACCGAACGCGCCTTTGCCTACATGCCCTACATGCACAGCGAATCCGCCGCCATCCACGCCCTGGCGATGGTGCTCTTTGACCAGCCGGGGCTGGAAAACAACCTGAAGTTCGAGGTGGCGCACCGCGACATCATTGCGCGCTTCGGGCGCTACCCGCACCGCAACGCCGTGCTGGGGCGCACGTCCACGGCGCAGGAGCTGGCCTTCCTCGCGCAGCCCGGCTCGTCCTTCTGAGCTTGCCGGACCTTGCCGGTCAGATCGGCCGGGTCAGGTACACCGCCTCGCGGCCCACGATGGGCTCGCGCGTGGGCATCATCACCGTGCAGTCGTCGCACAGCGCGCGGATCTCGTGCGGACCATCGGTGGCGATGAGTTCGCCCTGGGCAAACAGCTCAAAGCCCTGCACAGGCCGTGTGAAGCGGAAGTCCGGCGTGCGCACCATGCAGGTCTCCAGCAGCTCATAGCGGCGCTGCGGGCCTGGCGCTGGGCGGTTGGCAGCAGCTTCGACCAGCCCGAAATGCGCCAGAAAATCCAGCGCCACGGCCGTGGCCACGTCGGCCGCCGACTGGCGGAAATGCTGGCCACACTCCACCACCAAAGCCACCCCATCGCTCTCAGCCAGCCCATGGCGGCCGTGCTGGATGAGCGGCGTGCCCGAGCCCAGCCCGCTGGGCATCACCAGGTGCACGGGCGGGCGGCCGATGGCCAGCGCCACCTGGGCATTGCGCGGATAAGCGGGGTACACCCAGAAAGGCTGCACGTCCTGGCTGGTGGAGTGGATGTCCAGGATGTGGTCGGCCGCAGCCACCACCGGGCGCAGCACCCGTGCGCGGTCCAGCTCCGGGCTTGCGGCCGTGCCGTCCAGCTCACCGGCGGACCAGATGCGGTTGAGGTTGTGCACCAGCTGGCGGCTTTCAAACGGACGGGTCGGATCAAACGATGCATACGCCGCCACGTTGGCAAAGCTGATGGTCAGCGTGCCAATCCGCGGGCGCACGCCCGTGTCCAGCAGGTGCGTGGCCGCCACCATGCCGCAGATCTCGTTGCCATGCGTGAGCGCATTGATGAGCACGTGGGGGCCTGGCTGGCCCGATTCAAAACGGTGCACGTAGTCGATGCCCACATTGCCCTGGCGGTAGGCAGACAGGTCGCGGGGAAGGACTTCGAAAACGGGAGAGTTTTGTGTCATGGCGGGCAATTAATAAGACAACACATCATTCTCCGCGCAAAGCAAAAACCACATGGCGCGCGGTGTACGATGCCCCGCCCGTTGTTCCACCGCCCCGCCGCACCATGCCCACTGCCCGACTTTGCCCGCTGGCCGATGTGGCCGCCCGACTGCCCGCCGACAGCTGGATCGCCCAGCGCCTTGCAGAGGACCCGGATGCGCTGGCCACGGAAACCGTGCTCTGCATCACCGGCGATGTGCTGGTGCCCGAGCTGCACCTGGATGCGCCCCTGGCCAGCGGCAGCCCGCTGCGGGCGCTGCTGCAGGACGGCAACAACACCAACCAAGCTCCCACGGGCCAGCCCTTTCTGATCCTGATCGAAGGGCATCTGCAGATTGACGGCGCGCTCACCTGCGACGACACCGATGGCGCCACGCACCTGGTCGTACTGGGCGACGCGCGCATGCACAACGCCGTGGTGGGCGGCCAGCTGCTTTATGTGCAGGGCGCGCTGCAAGTGGCCGACCTGCTGTGGGGCGACTACAACCACGGCGGGCTCACCGTGCGTGGCGGGCTCACGGCGCGGGTGGCACTGTTCACGGATGAATACCCCGTAGACATCACCGGGCCCGAACAGGTGGAGTTCCTCATGGACGAGGTGCGCGGCGTGCCGCACCGGGCGGAGTTCTCCAGCGAAATCGTAGGCATCGTGTTCCCGCCTGAGTTCCATGACGGCATCGACGATGGCGAAAGCGGCGTCAGCTACGTGCTGGACCGCGCCCGCGTGGTGGCCGCCGTGCGCGCGGGCGACAACGCCACGCGCAGCAGCGCCGAGATCCACGCGCTGATGCCCCTGGAGGCCGAGCTGTTCGCCGATGAGGCCATCAGCGTGCGCAACATCCTGGCCGCCGTGCACACGCCCGTGATCGGCCCCAAGGAGCACACGGCCACCGGGTGGTTTCAGCAGACTGATTTTTCGCTGTGCCAGCGGCATGTGGACGCCGATGGCGACCAGCGCGATGACAACGTGTTCATCACCGTCTGGAAGACCTGGGACTTTTACCTGTCGGTGGCGCAGGTGCCCGAACGCCAGGGGCTGCTGGCGCGCCTGGCCGCCGCCGTGCGGGGCCACAAGGTGCCCACCACCGCGCAGCTCACGCTGGTGTACCGCGCCTATAGCGAAGGCGAGCCCGGCGAATGGCTGCCCCTGGCACCCGACACCGCCCCCGAAGCCTGGCAGGCCTGCACGCTGGCCTGGCGCGGCGTCTTGGACTACCTGAGCAAGGCCGTGGGCCAGCACCGCGCCCGCTACCCGCTGTACCAGCGCCTGGTGACCGAGCTGACCGCAGAGCGCATCGAAGAATTTACCTCCCTGCCTGTGTTCACCGAGCGCTACAACGACTGGTGGGACAGCGACAAGAACGGCTGGTGGGAAGGCGACGTGTGGGTGGGTGCGCGCCAGCCCTGCATGCACGAAGGCGAGCCTTGGGGCCGCGCCCTCAAGCTCAGCTGGGAAAACGGCGACGAAGCCCCCGGCGACGAAGACGACAACGCCCACAGCGCCTACCAGATCAACGTGGAAGCCGCGCTGGACGGGCCAGCCGTGGTGGAGTTCACCTATGCGCAGCGCCAGAGCGATGCCCGCGCCACCCTGCCCCGCAGCGCCGCCGACCACATAACGCGGCTGCTGCGTTTTTACGGCGCGGTCCAATTGCGCGTACGCGATCAGCACGAACAGGAGCAGGCCCGCAAAGCCGAGGCGCGGCGCATCGAAGCCGCCGTGCACCTGCTGGCCACGCCCCCGCTGGCGCCCGACCTGCCCGATGCAGCGGTCTTCCCTGTCGAGCTGATGACGCTGTCCGACCAATGGCAGGCCGATGGGCAAAGCTATGTGGCCGCCATCCGCGCGCACCAGCTCGCACTGGATTCGGCCGAGGTGCAGAAAGGCAACGGCGATACCGAAGAAGAACAAGAAGAAGAAAACGAAGACAGCGACCTGCCCTCCGACCCGCGCAAGGCGGCCGCAGCCACCGTGCTGCAGCTGGCCCGCGTGGTCAACACCCACGCCGACGAAGACCTGGCCGACCGCTTTCGCCAGCGCTTTGCATTTGCCCCCGACGCCTTCGTGCGGCACGCCGCCGATGCGGGCCGCTTCATCGGCCCGGTGTTCGCGCTGGACGACGGCCGCGTGCTGGCGCGCATCGGCGCCCCCTACGACAACATGGCGCACTGGGTGGCCTTGCAGGGCCTGCGGCACATCCCCTTGCCCGCACTGCGCGGCCTCGGCCGCTCGCCCAACCGGCGCTGCTTTGCGCAAAGCGACGGCCAGCATGTCACCACGCACGATGGTTTTGACGGCCCCATCATCGCCCGCTTTGCACTGCCCCAGGGCAACGAAGCACTGCCAGCTCAGGTGGTGGTATCGCCCGGCCCCCTGGGCCAGCTCTGCGACGAGCTGATCCCCTTCAACGATGGCCAGCGTGTGCTGCTGCGCAACCCCACGGGCGTCTATCTGTTGCACGCCGAGGGTGCCGAGGAAGCCAGCAGCCCCGTGCAGCGCATCCACCCGCAAACCTTTGACGAAGACGGCCCCTACACCTGGCCCAAGAACCAGCAGGACGAATCGGTGAACGGCGCCGAGGTCACGATGCTGGCGCTCGACATGCTGCACATGGCCCTGTCACCGGACGAGCGCTACATCGCCGTGGGCGACCAGGACAGCGTGCACATCCTGCTGAACGCCCGAGGCCAGGTGGTGCGCCGCTACGAGCCCCTGTCGTCCTACCCGCACCACACCACCTTCTCACACGACGGCACGCAGCTGTTTGCCAACTCCTGCCACTTCTACGGGGGCTGCACGCTGGCCGCGCCAGTGAGTGCAGCGTTGCCAGACCTCGCGGCAGACAGTGGAGAAGAAGCAACGCACGAAGCCCCGGCCATCAACACCCAGTGGCGCGTGTATGCATCTGCCACCCTGCCGGGCATGGTGGTGCTGGGCGATGCCAATGGCTACCTGCACGCCATCAGCGACGACGGGCGCCCGCTGTGGCGCCACCACATCGGCAGCACCATCAGTGCCATGGACATGTCGCCCGACGGCAGCACCCTGTGGGCCGCCAGCTACGGCGGCTACCTGGTGCGCCTGGAGCGCGTGGAGACGGGGATGGACCCGTATTCCATCGGCACATCGCCGTATGCGGAGGTGCGGCGGTGGATCTTCTGGAGCGATGAAACCGGGCCGTTGCGGTGGTAGGCGATGTGACCGTACTCGTCGGAAGTTAACGCTGCCTTGGGCGTGGCCATTGAACGTGGACTAGGTCGGAGATGCACCGGACTCCCACCCTCCCCCCAGTGCTTTGAAGATGGCCACTGCCGCGCGGGCAGATTCCGTCTGCGCCTGTACACGCGCATCGGCAGCCCGGAGCAAGGTCTCATCGGCGTGCAAGACTTCGATCAAGCTGACAACGCCTTTTTGGTAGGCCGAGAACGACGCTGCGCGAGCGCGACCCAGCGAATCGACACCGGCCTTCAACACCAAAACTTGCTCCTGGCGCCTGGAAAACGCGGAGAGCGAGTTTTCCACATCTTCCGTGGCCCGCAGCGCCGCCAATCGGTAGGCGGCCAGCATCTCTGCCTCCTGGCCCTTGGCCTGCTCTATCTGCGCATTGATGCGCGCGAAGTCGAAAAGACGCCAGCGCAGCCCGAGCACGCCTGTGGCCTGGCTGGCGCCGCCCGAGAACAGGCTGCCGCTGGACACAGACGTTGCACTCCCCACCAGGCCGCTGAGAGAGAGTTTGGGGTAGTACTCGGAGATGGCGGCGCCAATGCGCGCATTGGATGCAGCCAAGCGGCGCTCCGCAGCGATGAGGTCCGGCCTGCGCCTGAGCAGCTCGCTCGGCGAGCCCGTCGCAATTCCTTGGGGAGTTGCCGGAATGCCGCCCGGCGCGGTCAGTTCTGCGCGGTGGGTGCCCGGGGGAGTTCCCAGGATGACATCCATGGCGTTCATTACCGTGTCCAAGGAAGCGTCCAGCACCGGGATCGCTGCTTGCGCCTGCGAGAGCGCCCCCTCCGCCTGGCTCACCTGGAGCTCTGCCGCAAGACCCTTACTGTGCAGCAGCCTGACGTTGGACAGCAGGTCGTGTTGCGTCTGCACCTGCTGGCGGGCCACGTCTCGGCGGGCCTGCAGGCCGCGAATCGTGATGTAGATATCTGCGGTCTGTGCCGCCACGGCCAATCGGGTGGCAACAGCACCAGCCTCCGAAGACTGGTATTCGGCGGTGGCCGCCTCCCGCCCCCGGCGCAGGCCGCCGAACACATCCAGCTCCCAGCTTGCGCCCAGGTTTGCCTCGTAAGCGCTGCCATACCGGTCAAAACCCGGCGTCGAACTCAAGACCTGTCCCAAGGGTGTTTGCGTGGACTGATAGGCCCGCGCAGCCTGGCCCGACACGGCTGCGGACGGCAACAGTGCGGCGTCGGCCGCGCCCAGCCCCGCACGCGCCTGGGCGACCCGTGCAGCGGCTTGCGCCAGATCGAGGTTTTGCGCCAGCGCGAGCGACACGAATCGCGTGAGTTGAGGATCGCCAAACGCAGACCACCAGGAGGCCAGTTCGGCGGCGGCCTTCTCTGGCTGTTGATTGCTGCCGGGCTGATCCTGGTAGTGCCCAGGCAGGGAAATCTCGGGCCGGACATAGTCCGGCCCCACGGCGCAGCCGGCGGAGAGGCTGACCACAAGAAGGGCGGCGAGTGTGCGTTTGGGCAGCATGGTTTTTTCGGTCATGGTTCAATTGAATTGTGACCATAATACCAAATAGTCACTCGTTGTCTAGTCACCAAGACTGGCGTAAGCTTTGCCCATGACCAAAACAAGCCATCCCACCGCCGCAGGCCGGGGCCCTGCGGACCACGAGGTGCGAAACCAGATCGTGACCGCCGCCACCGAGCACTTCAGCCGCTACGGCTACGAAAAAACCACCGTGTCCGACCTGGCCAAGGAGATCGGTTTTTCCAAAGCCTATATCTACAAGTTCTTCGAATCCAAGCAGGCCATCGGCGAGATGATTTGCGCCAACTGCCTGAGCGATATCGAGAGCGAGGTCCGGGCGGCCGTGACCCAGGCCGATCGGCCACCCGAGAAGCTGCGGCGCATGTTCAAAGCCATTGTGGAGTCGAGCCTGCGTCTCTTTTTCCAGGACAGAAAGCTCTACGAGATCGCCACCTCTGCGGCAACCGAACGCTGGCAGTCCACCATCGTGTACGAGGAGCGCCTGCAGGCGCTGTTGCGGGATGTTTTGCAGGAAGGCCGGCAGACCGGCGACTTCGAGCGCAAGACGCCGCTGGATGAAACCACTGCAGCCATCCACCTGGTGATGCGCCCCTACCTCAATCCGCTGATCCTGCAGCACAGCCTGGACTACGCCAACGAGGCGCCCACCCAGTTGTCCAGCTTGGTCCTGCGCAGCCTGTCCCCATGAGCGAAAGTTTATTTGTGACTATTGACTAATTTGGTCACAAGAATCACAATGAAAGTCCCGATCCATCTGCACAAGGGACTTTCATGCTTCGGCCTCGCCTCGCCACTCTGTTTCTCATTTCTGCCTTGCCGTTGGCGCTGGTCGCCTGCGGCGAAAAGGCTTCTTCCGATCCACGCACCGAAGCGCCGCTGGTGCGCGCAGCCATTGTTCAAGAGGCCGCAGCTGCCTCCAGGGCGTTCACGGGTACCGTAGCGGCCCGGGTGCAGAGCGACCTGGGCTTTCGTGTCTCGGGCAAGGTGCTGGAACGGCTAGTGGATGCGGGGCAGACCGTCAAACGCGGGCAGCTGCTCATGCGCATCGATGCGGTCGATCTGAAACTGGCCGCCCATGCGCAGCAAGAGGCCGTGGCCGCTGCGAGTGCGCGTGCTCGCCAGACGGCGGACGATGAAGCACGGTACCGCGACCTGCGCGGCACAGGCGCTATCTCCGCTGCGGCCTATGACCAGGTGAAGGCGGCTGCAGACGCAGCCCAGGCGCAGCTCAGTGCGGCCGAAGCCCAGGCGGATGTATCCCGCAATGCAAGCCGTTATGCCGAACTGGTGGCAGACGGCGACGGCGTCGTCGTGGAAACGCTGGCCGAACCCGGACAGGTGGTGAGCGCCGGGCAACCGGTAGTCCGCCTGGCCCATGCAGGCCGACGCGAAGCGCTCGTGCAGCTGCCGGAGACTTTGCGCCCCGCCATAGGGTCGCAGGCACAAGCCACCTTGTTTGGCAAGGAGGAGGCCGCCGTCTCGGCCAAGCTGCGACAGCTTTCCAGCTCGGCAGACCGGGTGACGCGCACCTTCGAGGCCCGCTATGTGCTCGAAGGGGATTTGGCCAACGCGCCCCTGGGCACCACGGTGGTGGTTCGCATTCCGGACGAAAAGTCCTCTGCGGCGGCGGGCCTGCAGGTGCCCATCGGCGCCTTGTTCGATGCGGGCAAGGGCCCAGGAGTTTGGGTGCTTCGCGGTGAACCGGCCAAGGTTGCCTGGCAGCCGGTGGCCGTCCAGCGCCTGGACGATGCAGGCGCCTACGTGACGGGCCACATCAAGCCCGGGGAGCGAATCGTCGCACTGGGTGCGCACCTGTTGCGCGAAGGCGAGCAGGTCCGGCTGGCAGATCTTGCCGCAGCTGCTCCGAAGGAAGGAGCACGTCCGTGAGCGAAGGCCGTTTCAACCTGTCGGCGCTCGCAGTGCGCGAGCGCGCCATCACCCTCTTCCTGATCTTCCTGATCTCTGCAGCAGGCATTCTCGCGTTTGCCAAACTCGGGCGCGCCGAAGACCCGCCTTTCACCATCAAGCAGATGACGATCGTTACGGCGTGGCCTGGCGCCACGGCCCAGGAGATGCAGGATCAGGTTGCAGAACCCCTGGAAAAGCGCATGCAGGAATTGCGCTGGTACGACCGCACAGAAACCTTCACCCGCCCCGGCCTGGCTTTCACCATGGTGTCGCTGCTGGACAGCGCACCGCCGTCGCAAGTGCAGGAGGAGTTCTACCAGGCTCGCAAGAAGATCAGCGACGAGGCGAGGAAACTGCCTGCTGGCGTCATCGGCCCTATGGTCAACGACGAATATGCAGACGTGACCTTTGCGCTCTTCGCCCTCAAGGCCAAGGGTGAACCCCAAAGACAGTTGGTCCGCGACGCGGAAGTGTTGCGCCAGCAACTGCTGCATGTGGCGGGCGTCAAGAAAGTCAACATCATTGGGGAACGACCCGAGCGGATCTACGTCTCGTTCTCCCATGATCGCCTGGCCACGCTGGGCGTGGCGCCGCAGGACATTTTTGCCGCGCTCAACAGCCAGAACGTGCTAACGCCCGCAGGCTCCATCGAAACCAAGGGACCACAGGTTTTCCTGCGTGTGGATGGCGCGTTCGACACGTTGGAGAAGATCCGGCAGACCCCGATCATCGCGCAGGGGCGGACGCTGAAGCTGTCGGATGTGGCGACTATCGAGCGCGGCTATGAAGACCCCGCAACCTTCCTGGTGCGCAACGGCGGCGAGCCAGCCCTGCTGCTGGGCGTCGTGATGCGCGACGACTGGAACGGGCTCGATCTGGGCAAAGCGCTGGAGGCCGAGGTCACCAAGATCAATGCAGAACTCCCCATGGGCATGACGCTGACCAAGGTGACCGACCAGGCCGTCAACATCAGCTCGGCAGTGGACGAGTTCATGGTCAAGTTTTTCGTCGCCCTGCTCGTCGTGATGGTGGTCTGCTTTGTCAGCATGGGCTGGCGTGTGGGCATCGTCGTGGCAGCCGCCGTGCCGTTGACGCTGGCGGCGGTGTTCGTGATCATGGCCGCCTCTGGCAAGAACTTTGACCGGATCACGCTGGGCTCACTCATCCTGGCCCTGGGCCTGCTGGTGGACGACGCCATCATTGCCATTGAAATGATGGTGGTGAAGATGGAAGAAGGCTACAGCCGTGTGGCGGCCTCGGCCTACGCCTGGAGCCATACGGCAGCCCCCATGCTTTCGGGCACCCTGGTCACAGCCATTGGCTTCATGCCGAATGGTTTCGCACGCTCCACGGCGGGTGAATACACCAGCAACATGTTCTGGATCGTAGGCATTGCATTGATTGCGTCGTGGGTGGTGGCGGTGGTTTTTACGCCTTACCTGGGCGTCAAGCTGTTGCCTGACCTCAAAACGGTCGAAGGCGGACACGACGCCATTTACGACACACCGCGCAACAACCAGTTCCGTCAGCTGCTTGGCCGCGTCATTGCGCGCAAATGGATTGTTGCAGCCTCCGTCGTCATCCTGTTTGTGGTGTCGGTGCTGGGGATGGCGCTGGTCAAGAAGCAGTTCTTCCCCACGTCCGACCGGCCGGAAGTGCTGGTCGAGGTGCAGATGCCCTATGGCACGTCCATCGAACAAACCAGCGCTGCGACGGCCAAGGTGGAGGCTTGGCTGGCCAAGCAGGAGGAGGCCAAGGTCGTGACCGCCTACATCGGTCAGGGCGCCCCGCGCTTTTTCCTGGCCATGTCGCCCGAGCTGCCGGACCCGTCGTTCGCCAAGATCGTGGTGCTCACCGGCAATGACAAGGAACGGGAAGAGCTCAAATTCAGACTGCGCCATGCGGTGGCAGATGGCCTGGCGCCCGAGGCACGGGTGCGTGTCACGCAAATCGTGTTTGGCCCGCCTTCGCCCTTCCCGGTGGCATACCGCGTCATGGGGCCCGATCTGGACAAGCTGCGCGAGATTTCCGCCGAGGTCGAGTCGGTCCTGCAGGCCAGCCCGATGATGCGCACCGTCAACACGGACTGGGGCCCGCGTGTTCCGACCTTGCATTTCACACTCGACCAGGACCGCCTCAGTGCCGTGGGACTCAGCTCCAGCTCCGTGGCGCTGCAGCTGCAGTTCCTGCTGAGCGGAGCCCCGTTGACGGAGGTGCGCGAGGATATCCGCTCGGTGCAAGTGATGGGCCGGGCCGCCGGCGATGTCCGTCTCGACCCTGCGAAGATTTCGGGCCTGTCGCTGGTGGGATCGAGCGGGCAGCGCATTCCGCTGTCGCAGGTGGGCAAGGTCGATGTGCGCATGGAAGATCCCATCCTGCGTCGGCGTGACCGCACGCCGACGATCACGGTGCGTGGCGACATTGCCGAAGGTTTGCAGCCTCCGGACGTATCCACGGCCATCACCCAGCAACTGAAGCCCCTCATGGACAAGCTGCCTGGCGGCTACCGCATCGTGGAAGCAGGCTCTATCGAGGAAGCCGGCAAGGCGACGGTCGCCATGCTGCCAATCTTCCCGATCATGCTGGCAGCCACCCTGCTCATCATCATCCTGCAGGTTCGCTCCATCTCAGGGATGGTCATGGTCTTCCTGACCAGCCCGCTGGGCCTGATCGGCGTGGTGCCGACACTGCTGTTGTTTCAACAGCCCTTTGGCATCAATGCGCTGGTTGGCCTGATCGCCTTGTCCGGCATTCTGATGCGCAACACGCTCATCCTGATCGGGCAGATCCGCGAAAACGAAGACGCCGGACTGGACCCCTTCCGCGCCGTGGTGGAAGCCACCGTGCAACGTGCCCGCCCGGTGATCCTCACCGCCCTGGCCGCGATCCTGGCGTTCATCCCGCTGACGCACTCCGTGTTCTGGGGAACGTTGGCCTACACCTTGATCGGCGGCACGCTGGCCGGCACGGTACTGACGCTCGTTTTCCTGCCCGCGATGTATTCGATCTGGTTCGGCATCCGGCCCGTTCGCTCAGCCCCCGCATCCATCTGATTCCCCTTGCGAATCTCACTATCAAAGGAACTGCCATGTCGAAATCCAAAGTTGTCGTTGTTACCGGCGTGTCCTCCGGCATCGGTCGTGCTGCCGCCATGAAGTTTGCCGAACAGGGCTGCCGGGTCTTCGGCACAGTGCGCAACACCGCCAAAGCGCACGCCATTCCCAACGTGACGCTCGTTGAGATGGACATCCGCGACGAAATGTCCGTTGAAAGCGGCATCCAGACCATCATCGCGCAAGCCCAACGCATCGACGTGCTGGTCAACAGCGCGGGGGTGACGCTGCTGGGCGCTGCGGAAGAAACATCTGTGGAGGAGGCTCAGAAGCTGTTTGACACGAACCTCTTCGGCGTCTTGCGCGTGATCAAGGCAGTGTTGCCGCACATGCGCGGGCAGCGCTCTGGCCGCATCGTCAATGTGAGTTCGGTGCTCGGATTTTTGCCCGCGCCCTACATGGCTCTCTATTCGGCGTCCAAGCACGCCGTTGAAGGGCTGACTGAAACGCTGGACCACGAAGTGCGCCAATTCGGTATCCGCGTCTCGCTGGTCGAGCCCTCCTTCACCAAGACCAACCTGGATCTGAACGCGCCCCAAACGGTGGCCCGGATTGCTGACTACAGCAAGGAGCTGGACGTCGTATCGCAAGCGATCCAGAGCAACGTGCAGAAGGCGCCCCCGCCCCAGGGCGTGGCCGACACCATCGTCCGTGCCGCGCTGGGGACTTGGAAAATGCGCCACACACCCAAGGGTGAAGCGTCGATGCTGGCCAAACTGCGCCGCTTCATGCCCGCAGGCCCTGTCGGGAAGGGCTTGCGCAAGTCATTCGGGCTTGCGTGACGGCTCATGCCGATACCCCATACAACCACCGCAGTTCCCGCCCCCGCAAGGGCGGCCGCAGATGGAGTACCGAATTACGCAACGGGAGACAAGCATGAATGACGATCAAAAGGCATTGGTCTGGGCCCTTCAGCAGTCGGAAGCGGCTCAACGCATGCGTGATGGCGGTGGCGGGCCTGGGCACGCGCGGGCGGAGCAGATTGAGGGGATGAATGGACAGGACCTTCAGGAATCCATGCGTCCCTTTCGTCGGCGGGCGCAGCAAATCACACATCGCCTCTCAAAAATGCGGCCCAGGCCCCTCCTCTGCGAGCGCATCCTGCGCATTGCGCAGCGGGCAGACCTTGAGCGACAAACAACCGCAGCCAATGCAGCCATCCAGCTGGTCACGCAGCGCCGTCAGCGTGCGGATGCGCTCGTCCAGGTCATCGCGCCAGCGGGCGGACAGGCGGCGCCAGTCGGCCACCGTGGGCGTGCGCCCGGCGGGCAGCGCCTGCAAGGCCTCGGCGATGGCGGCCAGCGGCACGCCCATGCGCTGCGCCACCTTGATCACCGCCACGCGGCGCAGCACGGAGCGCGGGTAGCGCCGCTGGTTCCCCGCATTGCGCACACTGGCGATCAGCCCGCGCGATTCATAAAAATGCAGGGCCGACACGGCCAGCCCGCTGCGGCTGGCGACCTCGCCCACCGACAGCTCGGATTTTTCGCACAGCTCGGACGGGTCAGCCTGCGCGTCCGCTACCACGCGGGCAACGGGAATGCGGGGCTTGCCTGGTTTCACAACAGCTTCTGCAAGGGCTTTCTTCACGGCGATTGACCTCAATTTAACTTGAGGTTTGATACTAACCCACGAAGCCCTTGCAACCGCCGCCGATGCCGCTGCGACTGCGGTCGCCCAGGCTTTCCGGCAATTCCACCTTGGGTTTCACCTTCACATCCCCTCTCAGGATTTCTGCACCATGCGCCTTGATACCGCAACAACCCAGCACCCCGCCACGGCAACTTCCACGCTGCGCTTCATCAACCCGCCGGGCCTGTACGACCCGCGTGCCAATGGCTACACCCATGTGGTGGTGGCGCCCGCCCCGGCACGCACTGTCTTTGTGGCGGGCCAAGGTGGCGAGAACGCGGCGGGCCAGCTGTCTGCCGACTTTGGCGAGCAGCTGCGCCAGGCGTTCACCAACCTGCGTATCGCATTGGCAGGCGCGGGGGCCAGCGTGCATGACGTGGCCAAGCTCACCGTGCTGGTGGTGGACCACACCGAGCAGCGGCTGGCGCTGTTCAGCCAGGCGGTGCGCAGCCTTTGGCCCGATGGGGCGGCACCGGCCTGCACGCTGATCCCGGTGCCCCGGCTGGCGCTCGACGGCATGCTGATTGAAATCGAGGCCACAGCAGTGATGCAGGCATGAGCTGTGCATGCACACCACCCCAGGCAACCACTGTCCCCAAGATGAGCACTCCACCGCACTCCCGCTCCGCATCCACCACACCGCCCAGCACGCCCCGCGCAGAGGCGCCAGGCCTCAGCACGCCGGTGCTGCTGCTCATGGCCGTGGCCTGCGGGTTGTGCGCGGGCAGCAATTACTTCAACCAGCCCCTTCTGCACTCCATTGCCACGCAGTTGCAGGTGCGTGACGCCTCGGCGGCGCTCATCGTCACGCTGGCGCAGGTGGCCTACGCGGCGGGTTTGTTGTTGTTGGTGCCGCTGGGTGACATGCTGGAGCGGCGGCGGCTCATCACCACGCTGATGTTGCTGGCGGCTCTGGGGCTGTTCACCAGCGGGTTTGCGGGCAGCTACGCCCTGCTGGCGCTGGGCACGGTGCTAACGGGGCTGTTCTCGGTGGCTGCGCAGGTGCTGGTGCCGTTGGCGGCCACGCTGGCTGCGCCGGGCCGCAGTGGGCGCGCGGTGGGGCTGGTGATGAGCGGGCTGCTTGTGGGCATTCTGGCGGCGCGCAGTGTGGCGGGACTGCTGTCTGAACTGGGCGGCTGGACGCTGGTGTACCGCGTGGCGGGCGTGGCCATGGTGGCCGTGGCGCTGGCGCTGTGGTGGGCAATGCCCCGCTCGCGAAACGCTGGGCGGGCCCAGGGGTATGGCCAGGTGCTGCGCTCTCTGGGCACGCTGGCCCTGCGCCACCCCCGGCTGCGCAGCCGGGCCTTGCTGGGTGGGCTGTCGTTTGCGTCGGTCAGCGTGTTGTTCTCCACCATGGCGCTGTTGCTGGCGGGGCCTGCCCACCGCCTGGGCGATGCGGGCATCGGCCTGGTGGGGCTGGCGGGCGTGGCCGGTGCGCTCATGGCCAATGTGGCGGGCCGCATGGCCGACCGTGGTCAGGCCCAGGTGGCCACGGCCGTTTCGGTGGGGTTGCTGCTGCTGGGCTGGGGCGCGCTCTGGCTGGGCGCCACCAACCTGGTGTGGTTTGTAGTGGGCATGCTGGTGGTAGACCTGGCGCTGCAGGGCGTGCACATCAGCAATCAGAACGTGATCTACCGGCTGGACCCCACGGCCCGTGCGCGCATCAACGCGGTGTACATGACCAGCTACTTCACGGGCGCGGCCAGCGGGTCGGCGCTCGGGTCCGTGGCCTGGCTATGGGGCGGCTGGGGCGCCACCTGTGCGCTGGGTGGGAGCATCGCGGTGCTCAACGCCCTGGCGCTGGCGCATGACCAGCGCCTGGCTCTGCGAGCGCAGCCTGCGGCAGCGAACCCCGCTGCGGCGCAGCCCGCCGTGCGCTGAAAGGGGCCGGTTTGTGACGTACCATCCCGGCACGGTCCCATTCCGAGACCTTTACAGGAGGCACCATGGCCAAAGGCGAACAACGCAGCAACAAGATGGCAAAGAAACCCAAGAAGGACACTTCGCTGCCCAAGGAAAGCGGCGGCTCTGACCGCCCCATGCCACCGGTGACCGCCGTCATCCCGCGTGGCAAAGAGAAGAACAAGTAAGTCACCAGGCACCCGCAGGCCGTGGTGCTGAGGCGCGCATGCGCCGACAAGCCGTTTGCTATCATAAAAATAGCTGCCAGCGCTTTACCAATAAGCGCTGGCAGCTATTTTTGCTTGAAATTCAGCCTTCATCCTCCACGGTGGCGGTGCCCACCAGCGCTGCACGGGCCAGCCAGTCGGTGTCGGGCTCGGGGCGCCCGAAGAGGTAGCCCTGGTACACGATGTCGGGAGCGCGTTGGCTCAGGAAATCCGCCTGGTCGCGGGTCTCGACCCCTTCCGCCACCACGCGCAGGCCGAAGTGGCGGGCCACCGACAGGATGCCTTCTACCAGCACGCCATCGTCGGCATTGGTGGGTGCGTCGCGCACAAAGGAGCGGTCGATCTTGATCTCCTGGATCGGCAGGCGCTTGAGATAGGCCAGCGACGAATAGCCCGTGCCAAAGTCGTCCAGCGACATGTCCACCCCCAGCGCCGCCAACTCGCCCATCTTGGCCACGGCGTCGTCAAAGTCGTCGATCACCAGGCCTTCGGTCACCTCCAGGGTGAGCAGGCGCGGGTCGGCGCCGCTGGCAGCCAGCATGGCGCGCAGCTGCGGCACAAAACCCGCCTGCCGGAACTGCCGGGCACTCAGGTTGACCGACAGCCGCAGTCGCCGCTCCTGAAACAATGGCTGCGCCAGCAGCGCGCAGGCATGGGAGAGTACCCAGCCGCCCAGGCTCACGATCAGGTCCGACTCTTCCGCCACGGGGATGAAAACGCCCGGCGCCACCAGACCGTCGCGCGGATGCTGCCAGCGCACCAGCACCTCAGCCCCGGTGATCTGGCCCAACACGTCCACCTGCGACTGCAGGTACAGCCGCAGCTCGCCCGCGCCGATGGCCTGGCGCAGCTCGCGCTCCACGCGAAAGCGCTGCTCGGCCGCCTCGCCCATGCCTTGCTCGAAGAAAGCCGCCCGCCCACCACCGGCCTGCTTGGCGCGGTGCAGCGCCGTGCCTGCACGGCGCAGGGCGTCGTGCGCAACATCATTGGCGCTTTGCGGGTAGAGCGTGATGCCCACGCTAGCACCCAGCTGGGCTTCTTCGGTGTCGTTGTCTTGCAGGTGCAGCGGCCGCAGCAGCGCTGTCTGCAGCTTTTCGGCAAAGGCCAGGGCACGCCGGCCCGCCAGCGAGGCATCGGCGCCCAGGCCGTGCAGCACCACGGCAAATTCGTCGCCCGCCACACGCACCAGCAGGCCCTGGGGGGGCAGTATCTCGGACAGGCGCAGCGCCACGGCGCACAGCAGGCGGTCGCCCATCTCGCTGCCGCGTGCATCGTTGAAGGTGGTGAAGCGGTCCAGGTCCAGCAGCAGCAGCGCGTGTTGCGTGGTGGGCGGGCGGCCCGCGCGGCCCTGCAGCGCAGACAGTCGCTCCATCAGCGTGAAGCGGTTGGGCAGGCTGGTGAGGCTGTCGAAATGCGCCAGGCGATGAATTTCCTGCGCTGCGCGCTTGCGCTCGGTGACGTCCTGCTTGAGCTCTACATAGTGGCTGATGTGGCCGTCGGGCTGGCGGATGGGGGCCACCACCACGGCCTCGGCAATCTCGGCGCCGTCCTTGCGGCGGTTGACCTGCTCGCCCGCCCAGCTCTCGCCGCGGGCCAGGGTGGCGCGCAGGCCGTCCCGCTGCGCGGGCGCCAGGCCATTGCTGGAATAGTCGGCCGATGCCTTGCCCACCACTTCATCGCGCTCATAACCCGTGCGGCGCACGAAGGCGTCATTCACGTACTCGATGTCTTCTTTCAGATCGGTAATAACGATGCTCTCGGGGCTCTGCTCCACCGCCCGCAGCAGCTTGCGCAGTGCAGCCTCGCTGGCAGCCAGGTTGGTGGCGGTCTGCTGCGCCTCCTGCACCCGGCTCATGTAGTTGCGGCGCGACAGCAGCGTGGCCGCTGCTGTCAGCACCAGAATGCCTGCCAGGTACACCGCACCGGCCACCCGGTTGGCCACCTGCACCGGCTTGAACATGCCCTGGATGTCGGCCCAGATGAACCCCAGGAACAGCAGCGCCGTGAGCCCCACCAGCGTCAGGGTGGCCCTGGCCCCCAGCAGCCAGCCGGCCAGTACGATGATCACCGGGTAGTTGAGCAGGTTGGGGCCGTTCACACCGCCATTGCGGGCCGCCACCAGCGACACCGATACCCACACGCCCCACACCAGCAGGTGGGCCGCCTGCGTCCAGCGCTGCTGGCGCGCCAGCCACAGCGCTGAGCCCCCCACCAGGCCCGCCACCAGATTGAGCGCCACACGCGCAGGCTGCACGGGGTCGTCAAACATCAGCAGCACGCCGATGACGCCACCGAGCAGCATCACGGCCCACCCTGCCACACGCACCAGATGGCGTGTGGTGGCGTCTTCGTGGTCGGGCAGCGGAACAGCGGGGGCTTCGGCCATGGCGACGGGGGTAGCGGGAGGAAGGCCATCGTAACCGCTGCCTTAGAACCTGTTCAAGTTCTTAGAACCTGTTCAAGATCTTTTCGGGGTCGCACAAGTGCCTTGCCGGGATGGGATGCAAGGCGCGGTGAGCGGCCAATAGCCCGGCTATTGGCAAGCGCCGCAACGCCGCAGACCGCCCGGCAAGGCACTTGCCCGAAGGGTTGGAGTGAAATCGGGCGATTGAATGCCTCGGCTGCTTGCATGGGCATGAGCCCATGCGGCGCATCCGAAGCTTCCACTCATCCCGATTGCACTCCAATGCGATCCCCGAAAAGATCTTGAACAGGTTCTTACGGATCGGCTACCAGCAAAACGCCAGCAGCGGCGGCCACGCAACGCCGACGGCGGGCATCCTGCGCGCCAGCTGGGATGCGCCGGGAATCCGGTCAGTCCGTGCCGTCGTCGCTGCCCGGCGCAGGCTCCCGCACACCAGAGCCCTTGCCTTTGGACTTGGCGCGCGCATCCTTCTTGGCCTGGCGCTTGGCGTCTTCGGCCAGGCCCGCAGCGCGCCAGGCTTCAAACTCGGTGGGCGTCTCCAGCGTGATGCGGCCCAGAATGGCGGTGCGGAAATCCGTCATCACGATCTCGGCCGTCTTTTGCAGGTTGACCTTGCCGCCGCCCAGCATGGCACCGCGTTTGCGGCCAATGGCTTCGAGCAGCTCTTCGTCGTGCATCGTTGCCACGGCCCCCTCGGGCAGGCCCAGTTTGTAGCGAGCCTCCAACAGTGGGGCGTAGTTTTTCTGCAGGCGGCGCAGCAGCTCCAACGCCACCAGCTCCTCGTCGTAGGCATTGCGGCCCACCGCGCCGCTGGCGGCCAGGTTGTAGCCGCTTTCGGGCACCACAATGCGCGGCCACAGCATGCCGGGCGTGTCCCACAGGTAGAAGTCGTCGGCCAGGGTGATGCGCTGTTCCAGCTTGGTGATGCCGGCCTCGTCGCCCGTCTTGGCCTGGCGCTTGTTGCTGAGCGTGTTGATGAGCGTGGACTTGCCCACGTTGGGCACGCCGCAGATCAGCACCCGCATGGGCTTGGCCATGCCGCCCCGGTTGGGCGACAGCAGGTGGCACGCGTCAATCAGCTTGCGCGTGGGGGCCGGGTCGGACGCATCGAGTGGCAAGGCGCGCGTGTCGCTCTGGGCGTTGTACCAGTCCACCCACTGCGCCGTGCGCTCGGGGTCGGCCACGTCCTGCTTGTTGAGCACCTTGAGCGTGGGCTTGTGGCCGGTGATCTCGGCCAGCAGCGGGTTGGCGCTGGAGCCGGGCAAGCGGGCGTCCAGCACCTCGATCACCACGTCAATGTCCTTGATGCGTTCGGTGATGGCTTTGCGGGTCAGGTGCATGTGACCGGGGAACCACTGGATGGCCATGCGAGGTACTTTCTTGTGTTTTCAAATCAATCTGAGGGTGGCAAGGATAATCGCGGTCCCACTTGCCCTACGCCACGGCGTTGTTTGACCTTCATGCCAGCCCCTCTCGACACCCCGCGCAAAGCCACCGCCACCAAGGCCCACAAGGATCTGCTGTTCAAGAGCGTGACCTTGGCCCTGATTGGTCTGGTCATCCTGCTGGCGCCGTACGTCGCCCGCTCTGCCAGCGTGCGCGATCTGATGAGCCAGGCGGCCCTGGTGGGCTGGTTTGCGCTGGTGCTGGGCATTGCGTTTGGGGTGCAGTACGCCGTGCGCCGCGCCAAGTCCGGGCGCCACAAGCCGTGACTTCACTCACCATGGCAACCCCGGCCCGCGCTGTGGACGGCGCGACCGCGCAGCAGATGTTCCAGTCGCTGCAGCAACGCGCTGCAGACATGGGCATTGCGCTGCGCACCCCGCCGCCCGAGCCCACCACCTGCTGTGGGCGCGGGTGCAATGGCTGCGTGTGGGAGGGGTTTCTGGACGCGGCCGAATACTGGCGGCAAGAGGCGCTGCTGCAGCTGCAAGGCTGAAATTAGCGCCTAAATAGCCTCTAGCGCTTTATGTATAAGCGCAGACAGCTATCAAATTAAGAGCATCTGGCAGCCCGCCTTGCAGCAGATGTCGGCTGAAACTGTCGCTGCCCAAGGCCAGTGCCACCGTGGAACTGGCTTCGCCAGGCCACCGGTGGCGTCCCCCTTGGGGGAAGCGGCGCAGCCGCTCAGGGGGTCAACTCCTTCACCGCCATGTACTGCTCGCGCCATTCCTCAAACGGCAGCGTGTCTGCCGCCTCGATGGCTTTCTGCGCGGCAATCGATTCATCTGCCATCGCCAGGTAGCGCGCCTGCTGTTCAGGCGTCCACGGCAGGCCCAGCAACGCGTCGCGCGCAGCGATGGACTGCTGGCGGGCAAAGGATTCAAAGCTGTTGTGGTGGCTCTGCACGATGCTGTCGAGAACGCGGGCCGATGGTGTGCGCTCGGGCGCAGCCATCAGCGCGCGGGCATCGCGCAGCGCGGTACTGTAGTCGTCGGTGCCATGGGTGGCATCCAGCGCGGCAGCCAGCGGCTCGCAGGCGGCCAGCACCTCGGCACCCCATTCGGTCAGCGGCACGCTCTGGCCGTTGCGCGACAGGTGCAAACCGGGCTCGCGGCCCCGCTCTGCGGTGAGGTGCTGGTTCTGCTTGAGTTCGGCAATTTCGGCCGGCGTGTCGGGCGGGCTGTCGGACAGCAGGCAGTGCAGCAGGAACACGTCCAGCAGGCGCATGGTGGGCGCGGTGATGCCCACGGGCACGAACGGGTCCAGGTCCATCAGGCGCACTTCCACGTATTCCACACCCCGCTCGCGCAGCGCGTGCAGCGGGCGCTCACCGGTGCGCACGGTGCGCTTGGGGCGGATGGTGCCGTAGAACTCATTTTCGATCTGCAGCAGGCTGGTGCCCAGCTGGTTGTAGTCGCCACCGGGGTTGCGCACGCCGACGGTTTCGTAGGCGGGGTACGGCTTGGTCAACGCCTCGTGCAGCGAGTTGGCGTAGCCCGTCAGGCCGTTGTAGCTCACGGCCAGCGTGGCCTGCGCGTCGCTCTGGTAGCCCAGGCGGCCCATGCGCAGCGACGTGGCGTGGGGCAGGTACAGCGCGCTGCCGCCCTCCATGCGCTCCAGGCGGTGCTCGCGCCCTTCCACAAAACAGGGGCACAAGGCGGGCGACGCGCCGAACAGGTACAGCAGCACAAACGCGTGGCGGCGGAAGTTGCGGATGAGTGCGAAATACTGCTCGCTGTCTACGCCCGGCAACGACCAGTTGTAGTGAATGCCCGAGATGGTCTGCATGCGGCGGCCATAGCGGTGGCCCAGGCCCATGCGGTACACGCTCTTGGCGCGGCCCACATTGGAGCTGCCATAGCGGCCAATCGGAATCGTCTCGTCGGTGGGAAGGCCGCAGGGCATGCTGGAGGCCCACAGCAGCTCGCCACCGCTGTCCTTGAGGGTGTGGTGCACAAACTGATGCACCTCGGTCAGCTCATCCAGGCACTGCTGCACGCCCTTGTGGGCGCCAGTGATCAGCTCCAGCTGCGACTCGCTGTAGTCCGTGGTGATCAGGGGATGTGTGAGGGCCGAGCCCAGCGCCAGCGGGTGGGGTGTGAGGGCCAGGCCGCCGGTGGGCAGCACGCGCAGCCCTTCCTTTTCGATGCCGCGGCGAATCCCCCCCAGGGCGTCCGCCGGGTAGGCGGCCAGTCTCTCGTGCAGTGTGCTCATATGTTTATACCGATCCAACTTCTGTCGGCCCGGAACTTAGCACGTTGAGCGCTGGCCCGCCTCTGGGGAAATCAAGCCCTTGCGGCCAAGGCCTTTCCAACTTCGTTGGTTCCTTGGGCTGCGCCACTTTGTGGTACTTGCTCGCCGGCACGGTCCGTCACCTGGGCCAGGTGGGCCGCCAGTTGCTCGGGCACATCGGCGCCAATGCCCAGATGAACGCCCTGCGTCAGGGTGATGTGGGCGGCCTCGAACGTGCCCGCGCCCGCACACAGGATGGTGCGCGTGGGCGCGCTTTCGTGCGCCAGCACCAGCATGGCGGGCACCACGGCCTCGGGCTTCAGGGCGTCCAGCACTTCCTGGGGCATCAGGCCCTCGGTCATGCGCGTGGCGGCCGTGGGGGCCAGGGCGTTCACGTGGATGTTGTACTTGGCGCCCTCGATGGCCAGGGTCTGCATCAGCCCCACCTGGGCCAGCTTGGCCGCGCCATAGTTGGCCTGGCCGAAGTTGCCGTACAGGCCGGTGGACGACGTGGTCATCACGATGCGGCCATATTGCTGGGCCACCATGTGCGGCCACACGGCCTTGCAGCAGTTGGCGGCGCCCATCAGGTGCACATCCACCACCAGGCGGAAGTCGTCCATGCTCATCTTGGCGAACGACTTGTCGCGCAGGATGCCGGCGTTGTTGACCAGGATGTCCACCCGGCCCCAGGCGTCGATGGCCTGCTGCACCATGGCCTCGACCGCGGCAAAGTCGGTGACGGATGCGCCGTTGGCCAGCGCCTCGCCGCCCGCAGCACGGATCTCATCGACCACGGCCTGCGCAGCACTCACGGTACCGCCGCTGCCGTCCACCGCGCCGCCCAGATCGTTGACCAGCACCTTGGCGCCGCGCGCTGCCAAAGCCAATGCATGCTGGCGGCCCAGGCCACCGCCTGCGCCCGTCACGATGGCCACACGGCCTTTGAAATCAATACCCATGGTGAAGGTTCTCCTGTCCAGTTGTCTTGGTTGGTCCATCAATCAGTGGAATAGAAACGAAACGCATCTCTCTAAACCGCCTCTGGCGCCCAGCCCCAATGTGCGGGCACCGCGCGCTGCACTGTAAGCCACGCGGCGCTGGCCGCCGGTTGCGCAGGCGACTGAATAAATGAAGGCATATCCGTCTAAAGCCCTGCGTTCCCAGAGGCCCGTGCACAGCTGCGGCGCATTGGGAATAATCGGCCTCGCAGTCCCGTTCCGGGGGCTTGCTGCCGCAGCGGCACCCCATTACTCACAATTTCATAGCTAACAGCGCTTATAAATCAAGCGCCAGCGGCCATTTTTACCAAGGATTTCCCATGAAAGCAGTCTGGAACGGCGTAGTAGTTGCCGAAAGCGACGACACCGTGGTGGTGGAGGGCAACCACTACTTCCCCGAAAGCGCACTCCACCGCGACTACTTCACCTTCAGCAACCACAAGACCACCTGCGCCTGGAAGGGCCAGGCCAGCTACCTGTCGCTGCTGGTCAACGGCGAAATGAACACCGACGCCGCCTGGTTCTACGCCGACCCCAAGCCCGAAGCCGAAGAAATCAAAGGCCGCGTGGCGTTCTGGAAGGGCGTGAAGGTCACCCCGTGAACACCCCGGAGCCCACCACCTGCGGGTTATCCCTGTCAGCACTGGACAATCATGTGGATAAGTTTTGACAAGCCCTGTATGACAACGCCAAGTGCTTGATTTATAAAGAATCACCCTGCACTGCCTTATTTTTAGGCAACGCAGAACACCATGGCGATGGTTATCCCGTTCTGCACTGGACAATGGTGTGGATAACCTTGGATAAGCCTTGTATGGACGCTTTAAGTGATTGATTTACAAGGAATATCCTTGTGACGCTCAAAAAACAGGCAATTACAAAACCCGATCCGCCCCCGCCGCCAACGCCCTCAAACGGCCCCCAAAACCCCCGGTTATCCCTTCCCGGACTGGACAATCTTGTGGATAACTCTGAACAAGCCTTGTATGACAGTTTTAAGTCATTGATTTACAAGGAAACTTCTTATGCCGCTTAAAAAACAGGCAGTGCAGCCGGGACAAAGCATCTGGGGTACAGTCCCCTTCGGCTTCTTCGAAGCGCTCCTTATTTCATAGCCTCTAGCGCTTACCAGATAAGCGCTAGAGGCTAAAAATACCAAAATATTTAGTGACCACCGCCCCCCTCCAGCACAGCCCCGCCGCCGAACGCAACCAGGGCCCCATCCTGGCGAAGCTGCTGGCCCTGTTGGCACCTACCGGCGCCGCGCTGGAGATTGCCAGCGGCACCGGCCAGCACGCCGCGCACTTTGCAACCGCCCTGCCCGGCTGGACCTGGCAGCCCACAGACCTGCACAACACCCACTTCGCATCGATCACCGCCTGGGCCGAGCAGGCAGGTGCCCGCAACGTGCGGGCGCCACAGCGGCTGGACGTGCTGCATGACCGCTGGCCCAGCGAGGACCCGGCATTCGGCGCCGCGTCGTTCGACCTGGTCTACTGTGCCAACATGCTGCACATCGCGCCCTGGGCCTGCTGCACGGGGCTGATGCAAGGCGCCGCCCGCCACCTGACGCCGGGCGGCCACCTCGTCACCTACGGCCCGTATCTGGAAGATGGCGTGCCCACCGCGCCTGGCAACCTGTCTTTCGACGCCAGCCTGCGCGCACAAGACGGCGACTGGGGCATCCGCCGCATCGAAGACGTGGCCGCCGTCGCCGCCCAGGCCGACCTGCAACTGGCCGCACGGTATGCGATGCCCGCCAACAACCTGCTGCTGGTTTGGACACACGCCTCCCGCAACGCTTGAAGAAACGCACCCCATGAACACACCCACCGCAGCCCCCTTTTTCATCGCCAAGGTCGAGCCCGACGGCCAGCAATGCGACGCCTGGCCCGAGCAGCCCCTGCTGTTGTCGCTGGAGCAAGGCGGCATCGACTGGCCCAGCTCCTGCCGCAACGGCACCTGCCGCACCTGCCTCGGCATGCTGATCGAAGGCGAAGTGCGTTATGCCATCGAGTGGCCCGGCCTGTCTGCCGAAGAAAAGGCCGAGGGCTGCGTGCTGCCCTGCGTGGCCTACCCGGCAAGCGACGTGCGGTTGCAAGCGCAAAGCATCTGACGTTGGCTGAAGGGGCCTGCCCCCCTGCCCCGGCTCGCCCCCCCGAATGGCGCTTTCCTGCTTGCCATGCCCGGCAGTAGTCACCCAGAATCTGCGGCACATACATTGAGGACTTACGCCAATCGGGATGCAGCAACCGGCTTTGCCGTGGGCGTGTCGCTTGCCTGAGCACTGTTTGCGTCAGTCATGATTGGTTGCAGAGCGAGGGGGGACTTCATGAACGCATTTGCCACACCGGCCGCAGTAGCCACGAATCCACCGCGCGCCGCCTACCGTCCCCCCACCCGCGAGGACATCCTGACCCAGTGCATCGCGGCGGACGCGCAATGGGCCGAAAAGCCCGGCCGCAACCTGGTGCTGCTGTTCGACGGCACCGGCAACATTCTGGGCAACCAGCAGGACACCAACGTGGTCAAACTGCTGCGCATGCTCGGCAAGGGCCACGACCCATCGGGCAAGGAGCCCACCCAGCTCGTTTACTACGACCCCGGCGTGGGCACCACCAACGAGTTCCCGGCGGACGGGATCGTGTCCGAGGCCAAGAACCAGCTGCGGCAACTGGCAGGTCTGGCACTGGGCAACGGCGTGTTCCCCAACATCGCAGAGGCCTACCGGTTCCTCGTCAATACCTACCAGCGGGGCGACCGGATCTACCTGTTCGGCTTCTCGCGCGGCGCATTCACGGCGCGGTCGGTGGCCGGGATGATCAACATGTACGGCCTGATCCACACCGAGGGGCTGCCGCTCATCGAAACGCTGGTGCGCACCTACTTTGCGCCGCGCGGCCACAAAAACCAGGCTGGCACCAAAGACCGGGAGAAATTTGCGGAGGACGTGATCAACAACTTCTCGCTGGGCCGCACGCCGCTGGTGCACTTCGTGGGCGTGTGGGACACGGTGGAGGCCATCGGCCTGGGCGGACTGGGCAGCATCAAGATCAGCAACTCCACCGACTTCGACTGCAAGCGCTTTGCCCACGTGCGCCATGCCATGTCGCTGTATGAATCGCGCAGCAAGTACACGCCCCGCCGCTACGAAGACCCGCACTTCACCGCCGAGGAGCAGCCCTGGCGCAGCTACGACCAGCGCTGGTTCCGCGGCGTGCACAGCGACGTGGGCGGCTCGTACGCGCGCGACGGGCTGTCCAACATCACGCTGGCCTGGATGGTGGACGAAGCCGCTGCCCACGGCTTGCGGGTGGACAAGAGCCGGCTGCAGCCCGGCGACCCGCTCACCGCCATGCACGACCAGGCGTATGACTGCCCCTACTGGGTCTGGACCGGCCTGAACGCCCGTGGCCGTGAGACCAGCGACTTCATCGACCCCACGGCCCGCCCGGTGGGCGGCGCCGTGCCCGCCAGCACCGTGCCGCGCACGCAACCCTGGCGCTGGATGGGCATAGCGCTGGCAGCCGCCACGGCCGTGCTGTACGCCATCACCACCCTCGCTGGCTACCGCGCCTGCGACCTGGATACCGCGCCGTTGTGGCTGCAGATCCTGCCCACGGGCTTTCAGCTGTCGGCCCACTGGCATGCCAGCTGGGAGGTGATGTGCAACGCCGAGGGCGTGCGCCGCGTCATCGCCTTGGATTGGGCCCTGCTCGCCTGCTACACCCTGTGGCTGGCCTACCCGGTGGCGTGGGCCGTGCGGCGGCTGGTCGCACGGGCCGTGCCGCCGGGCCGGGCCCTGGGTGGCCTTTCGCGCCATGCACACTGGGCGATGGGCGCGCTCGTGGTGTCGGACCTCGTGGAAAACTTTGCCACGCTGCACATGCACCTCGCCCACTGGCCCACAGTGCTGACGGTGGCCAGCGGCGTCAAGATGCTGTCCCTGATGCTGCTGGTCGGCTTGATCGTGGCCGGCGCGCTGGCCGGGCATGACGGCGGCCGCTCGACTGCGTGATCCGCCTTGGCCGCGCCCCAAGTGAACTAAAATCTCGGCTTTCGGGGCGCAGAGCGCTCCCGCACCGTGCGGCCAGCCCCGCACTGCCCGCTCTTTGGAATCGACCCGCCCGGGTCGTGGCCGGACAGCGTGCGGTGCGCGCCACCCGCGCGGCCCACCGAAAGCCCGCCCTTCCATGACCTCCCCCCTCACCCCCGTGCCGATCTCCCCCGTCGAGGACATCGTGGCCGAGATGCGCGCCGGGCGCATCGTCATCCTGGTGGATGAAGAAGACCGCGAAAACGAAGGCGACCTCGTCCTGGCCGCCGACCACGTGACGCCCGAGGCCATCAACTTCATGGCCCGCTTCGGCCGGGGCCTGATCTGCCTGACATTGAGCCGTGAGCGCTGCGAGTTCCTCAAGCTGCCACCCATGGCCGCGCGCAATGGCACGGTGTACAGCACGGCGTTCACCGTCTCCATCGAGGCGGCCGAGGGTGTGACCACCGGCATCTCGGCGGCCGACCGTGCCCGCACCGTGCAGGTGGCGGTGGACCGCAACTCCAAGCCCACCGACCTGGTCCAACCCGGCCACATCTTCCCGCTGCAGGCCGTGGATGGCGGCGTGCTCATGCGCGCAGGCCATACCGAAGCCGGTTGCGACCTGGCCGCCATGGCAGGCTGCAGCCCCGCATCGGTGATCTGCGAGATCATGAAGGACGACGGCACCATGGCCCGCCTGCCCGACCTGCAGCTGTTTGCGGCCGAGCACGGCCTGAAGATCGGCACCATTGCCGACCTCATCGAATACCGCAGCCGCAACGAGTCGCTGGTCGAAAAGGTCGGCACGCGCACGCTGCAGACCGCCTACGGCGAATTTACCGCCCACGCCTTCCGCGACAAACCTAGCCAGGCCGTGCACCTGGCACTGGTCAAGGGCCAGTGGAGCGCCGACGACGTGGTACCTGTGCGCGTGCACGAGCCCCTGTCGGTGTTCGACGCGCTCGAAGTCAACCGCTCCATGCACTCGTGGGGCCTCGATACCAGCCTGCAATACCTCGTCAAGCAAGGCAAGGGCGTGGCCGTGCTGCTCAACTGCGGTGAAAGCGCCGCCCAGCTGCTGGCGCAGTTTGAAGGCACCGCCCGCGCAGCCCAAGCGCCTGAACGCGGCCGCATGGACCTGCGCACCTATGGCGTGGGCGCGCAGATCCTGCGCGAATGTGGCGTGCACAAGATGGCCCTGATGGGCCAGCCCCGCCGCATGCCCAGCATGGCCGGCTACGGCCTCGAAATCACCGGCTTCATCCCCAAGGAATAAAGAACATGTTTGGCGCAGACAAAGGAACAGCGGACAAGCTGGACGGCAAGAAATTGCACATCGGCATCGTGCAGGCCCGCTTCAACGAGAGCATCACCAACACGCTGGCGGCCGCCTGCCGCGCCGAGTTGCTGGCGCTGGGCGTGCAAGAAAAGCACATCAAGCACGTGCTGGTGCCCGGCGCGCTGGAGGTGCCCGTGGCCTTGCAGGCCATGGCCGAAAGCGATGAATTCGACGCGCTGATTGCGCTGGGCTGCATCATCCGTGGCGAGACCTATCACTTCGAACTGGTGGCCAACGAATCCGGCGCGGGCGTCACGCGCCTGTCGCTGGACTACCAGATCCCGATTGCCAACGCCATCATCACCACCGAAAACGTCCAGCAGGCCATCGCCCGCCAGACCGAAAAAGGCACCGATGCCGCCCGCGTTGCGGTGGAAATGGCCAACCTGCTGGACGAGCTGTCATGAGCGAAAACACCCCCACGCCGTCCTCGGCACGCCCGCCCAAGCAGGCCCGCACCGGGCTCAAGAGCACGGGCACGCGCAAGGCAGCCTCCAAGTCCAACCGCAGCCGCGCGCGCGAATTCGCGCTGCAGGCGCTGTACCAGCACCTGGTGGGCGGCAACGATGCGCACGCCATCGACGCGTTCACCCGCGACCTGGCGGGCTTTCACAAGGCCGATTCGGTGCACTACGACGCACTGCTGCACGGCTGCATCAACACCGCCGCCGACCTGGACGCGCTGATCACCCCGCTGCTGGACCGCAAGATGGCCGAGATCTCGCCCATCGAGCATGCCGTGATGTGGATCGGCGTGTACGAGTTTCAGCACTGCCTGGACGTGCCATGGCGTGTGGTGCTCAACGAGTGCATTGAGCTTGCCAAAGAGTTTGGCGGCACCGATGGCCACAAGTACGTGAACGCCGTGCTCAACGGACTGGCCCCCAAGCTGCGTGCGCTGGAAGTGGCGGCCGACAAGGCCACGGGCGCAATGCCTGGCGCGCCCGCCGACGAAGCCTGAGCGCACCCCGCCGAAAGGCCCCCGCGCGTGCAACCCACTGCCACGCACCGGGCCTTCTTTCTTGAGTTTCCGAGCAACACCCGACCCGCACGGGCAGGACACCTTCCCATGAAGTTTTCCACGCGCGCTGAGCGCATCGAACCGTTCTATGTGATGGAGGTCGCCAAGGCCGCGCAGGCCCTGGCCCGCGAGGTGGCGGGCACGCGCGAGCCGATGATCTTTCTGAACATCGGCGAGCCGGACTTCACCGCGCCGCCCCTGGTGCAAGAGGCCGCCGCGCGCGCCGTGCACAGCGGCGCTACGCAGTACACCAACGCGCTGGGGCTGGATGCGCTGCGCGAGCGCATCAGCGGCTGGTACCAGAGCCGCTTTGGCGTCAACGTGCCTGCACGCCGCATCGTGGTCACGGCCGGTGCTTCGGCCGCGCTGCAGCTGGCGTGCCTGGCGCTGATCGAGTCGGGCGACGAGATCCTGATGCCCGACCCCAGCTACCCCTGCAACCGCCACTTCGTGAGCGCCGCAGAAGGCAAGGCCGTACTGCTGCCCACCACGGCCGCAGAACGCTACCAGCTGAGCGCCGACAAGGTGCGTGCGGCCTGGACGGACAAGACGCGGGGTGTGCTGCTCGCATCGCCGTCCAACCCCACCGGCACTTCCATCGCGCCCGGTGAGCTGCGCCGAATCCACGACGTGGTCCGCGCGCATGACGGCATCACGATGATCGACGAGATCTACCTGGGCCTGTCGTACGAGGAAGAGTTTGGCCACACCGCACTGGCCATCGACGACAACATCATCAGCATCAACAGCTTCAGCAAATACTTCAACATGACCGGCTGGCGCCTGGGCTGGATGGTGGTGCCCGAAGCCATGGTGCCGGTGGTCGAGCGCCTGGCGCAGAACCTGTTCATCTGCGCCAGCACCGTGTCGCAACACGCGGCGCTGGCCTGCTTCGAGGCAGAGAGCATTGCTGAATACGAACGCCGCCGCGCCGAGTTCAAGGCCCGGCGCGACTTCTTTATCCCCGCCCTGCAGCCCATGGGCCTTTCGGTGCCGGTGATGCCCGACGGTGCCTTCTACGCCTGGGCGGACTGCACGCAGGCCGCCGAGCGCCTGGGTGTCAGCGGCAGCTGGGACTTTGCTTTTGAGCTGATGCGCCGTGCGCACATCGCCGTGACGCCAGGGCGTGACTTCGGCACGGCCGAGCCAGAACGTTTTGTGCGCTTTTCCACCGCCAACTCCATGGCGCAACTCCAAGAGTCTGTGGCGCGGCTGCGCAGCGTGCTGGGGTAACGCGCGATGGCATTCGAGTTCCCCATCCGCGTGTATTGGGAGGACACCGATGCCGGCGGCATCGTGTTCTATGCCAACTACCTCAAGTTCTTCGAGCGCGCTCGCACCGAATGGCTGCGGTCGCTGGGCGTGGGTCAGCAGCGATTGCGGGAACAAACCGGGGGCATGTTTGTCGTAACCGATGCCCAGCTTCGCTACCACCGGCCTGCACGGCTGGACGATGAACTGATTGTTACCGCCGCCCTGCAGGCCTCGGGCCGCGCATCGTTGACAATAGTGCAGCGCGCGCTCCTGAAACCAGAGCAGATGACCGAACAAGCCCCTTTGTTGCTAAGCGAAGGCACCATCCGCATCGGATGGGTTGATGCTGCCACCATGCGCCCCGCAAGAATTCCGAACACCCTGCTGGAACAACTCTCACCATGAACTCCCAAGACATGTCCATCATCACCCTGGTGCTGCACGCCAGCTGGGTGGTGCAACTCGTGATGCTGCTGTTGCTGGGCGTCTCCGTCGCCAGTTGGGCAGCCATCTTCCGCAAGCTGTTTTCGCTCAAGCGCGTGAAAGCGCTCAATGAGGATTTCGAGCGCGAGTTCTGGTCGGGCACCAGCCTGAACGACCTGTACGCCAGTGCCGCACAAAACGCCAAGCAGGCCGGTCCCATGGAACGTATTTTTGCCAGCGGCATGCGTGAATACCAGAAGCTGCGTGAACGCCGCATCGTGGACCCCGGCACCCTGCTCGACGGCGCACGCCGCGCCATGCGCGCGAGCTTCCAGCGCGAGATGGACGTGGTGGAGTCGAGCCTGTCATTCCTGGCGTCGGTCGGCTCCGTGTCGCCGTACGTAGGCCTGTTTGGCACCGTGTGGGGCATCATGCACGCGTTCACCGGCTTTGCGGGCATGGAACAGGTCACGCTGGCCACTGTGGCGCCTGGCATTGCCGAAGCCCTGGTGGCTACCGCGATCGGCCTGTTTGCCGCCATCCCCGCTGTGATCGCCTACAACCGCTTTGCCCGCGACATCGACCGCGTGGCCACGCACCAGGAGACCTTCATCGAAGAGTTCTCCAACATCCTGCAGCGCAATCTGGGCGCCCAGCCCGCACCCGCAGGCCATACGGCCTCGGGCCACTGAGCACGGAGGCCCACATGCCCGCCATGGCATCCCGCGGTCGAGGCCGCCGCACCATCAACGAGATCAACATGGTCCCGTTCATCGACGTCATGCTGGTGCTGCTCATCATCTTCATGGTGACGGCGCCCATGCTGACGCCGGGCGTTGTTGATGTGCCCAGCGTGGGCAAAGGCAAGAACATGCCCAAGGTGGTGGCCCAGGTCATCGTCAACAAGGACGGCACGCTGCAGTTCAAGACGCCCGAAGCCACACGCAGTCTGAACCAGCGCGAGATCGGCGACGCGGCCAGCCGCTGGCAGAAGGCCCAGGGTGCTGACAGCGCCAGTGCCGTGGTCATCAGCGCCGACAAGGGCGTGCAGTACGAAAACGTGGTGAAAGCCATGGATGCCTTGCAAAAGGCGGGCGTGCAACGCGTGGGTCTTTCCGTCAAACAGGGTGGCTGAACCGAACGCACGCCCGCCGCTCTGAAGCCCATGCACGCCCACAACGACCGCGACCAGTTTTCCCCGCCCCGCCCCCCGGCACGCTTGCGCGCCATTTCACTGGCGGTGCTTGTGCATGTCGTGCTCATCGGTGCGCTCACCTGGGGAGTGAACTGGAAGAACAGCGCCGACCAGCCTGCGGTGGAGGCCGAACTGTGGGCTGCGGTGCCCCAGCAGGCCGCACCACGCGCCGTGGAGCCCCCGCCGCCACCACCCGCTCCCCCGGAAGTGCGTCCGCCCGCTCCGCCACCACCACCGCCCCCCCGCGCCGTGGAGCCGCCCGACACGCGCGAGGCGGACATCGCCATCGAACGCAAAAAAGAGCGTCTGGAGCAGGAGAAGAAGGCGCGCGAGCAGCAGCTGGAACGTGAAAAGCGCGAACGTGAGCGCAAGGAAGACGAACGCCGCGACCGCCTGGAGCAGGAAAAGAAGGAACGCCTGCAAAAGGAAAAGGAAAAAGAAAGGGAACAGCGCGAAAAGCAGCTGGCCGAGCAGAAGAAGGCCGAGCAGGACAAGCAAAAGAAGCTGGCCGAAGACAAGCGCAAGGCCGACGAAGCCGCCAAGCGCAAGGCCGACGCGGAGGCCAAACAGCTGGCAGAACAGCGGGAAGCCAACCTGCGCCGCCTCCAGGGCCTGGCGGGGGCCACGGGCGGCGAGAACGCCACAGGCACAGCCCAGCGCAGCGCTGGTCCGTCGGGCAGCTATGGCGGCAAGGTTGCAGCCAAGGTCAAGCCCAACATCGTGTACCCCGACGCGATCTCAGGCAACCCGCGCGCCGAGGTGGAAGTCCGCCTTTCGCCCGATGGCACCATCGTGGGCAAACGCCTGGTGCAGTCCAGCGGCAACAAGGCCTGGGATGACGCAGTGCTCCGCGCCCTGGACAAGACCGAGACCCTGCCGCGCGATGTGGATGGCCGCGTGCCGCCTTCACTGACCATTGGCTTCAGGCCACAGGACTGAGCCTCCACAAAAAAACGCCCGGTAGTACCGGGCGCTCTTTTTTTAGAGCATTTTTAGCCTCTAGCGCTTTTTAGACAAGCGCAAACAGCTATACAAACAATAGCAAATCTCTGCCGCTTACCGGTCCCGGCGCTCCATGCGCCGATTCAGGTTCAGCGCGCCCAGCGTGCAGGCCACGCCCGACAGCAAATACACCGTGACCGCCAGCAGCCCGAATTGGGCCGACAGGTACAGGGCCACCAGCGGTGCAAACGCGGCGCCAATGATCCAGGCAAGGTCGGCCGAGAGAGCTGCGCCCGTGTAGCGGTACTGGGGCGAAAAATTGGCCGTGACCGTGCCCGACGCCTGGCCATACGACAAGCCCAGCAGCACAAAACCCAGCAGCAGGAACATGGTGCTGCCCACCTCACCCGAGTTGAGCAGCACGGGGGCCATGAAGCTGAACACGCCGATCAACACCGCCATGCCGCCCAGCAGCTTGCGGCGGCCCAGGTGGTCCGACAGCCAGCCCGACACCATGATGGCCCCCGCTGCCAGAAAGGCGCCTACGATCTGCACGCCCAGAATCTGGGTCACCGGCTGGTCCGAATACAGCGTGATCCAAGACAGCGGGAACACCGTGACCAGGTGGAACAGCGCAAAGCTGGCCAGCGCGGCAAAAGCACCCAGCACCACATTGCTGCCTTCGTCACGGATCACTCGGCTCACAGGCACGGGCTGCAGTTCACGCTCTTGCAGCAGCTCGGCGTACGACTGCCCCACCACCAGGCGCAGGCGGGCAAACAGGGCCACCACGTTCACGGCAAAGGCCACGAAGAAGGGATAACGCCAGCCCCAGGCCAGAAATTCCTGCACGCTGAGGCTGCTGTACAGATAGGCAAACAGACCCGCCGCCAGCACAAACCCGACCGGCGCGCCCAACTGTCCGATCATGGCAAACCAGCCCCGCCGTTCCTTGGGCGCCGACATGGCCAGCAGCGACGGCAGGCCGTCCCAAGAACCGCCGAGCGCCAGACCCTGGCCAATGCGCAGGATCAGCAGCGCCACCACGGCAGTCAGGCCCGCGTCCTTGTAGCCCGGCAAGAACGCCATCCCCACCGTGCACACGCCCAGCAGGAATAGTGCAATGGTCAGCTTGGTGCCCCGGCCCCAGCGCCGCTGGATGGCCATGGAAATGGCCGTGCCCACCGGGCGCACGACAAAAGCGACCGCCAGCAGCGCAAACGCCATCAGCGTGCCATCCAGGCGCGAGAGGAATGGAAAGAGGAAGGACGGGAAGACGAGAACGCAGGCGATCCCGAAAACGAAGAAGTCGAAATACTCGGACGAGCGTCCGATGATCACGCCCACAGCAATTTCGCTGGGGGTCACGTCTTCATGCGTATCAGCCCGCGAGAGAGAAGCGGGGCTTTCTTCAAAGCCGGCCGCAGGGTAAGTGGCAGAGGCGGGGCTGCTCATGAACAGGGCTCCTTGTCGTTGTTTGAATAAGACATTCTGGTTCTACACGCAAGTTTGATCTGGGACAAGTGCGGTTTCACTATGCCGTGTGCAGGACAACACCGCAGGGGCCGGAAATGCACCAAAGTGGGGCGCATTACTTTGACCTTGGACAAAATGTCCAATGTACAAAAAAGCTAGGGCTATTACATTCGACGGCACTTCGTTATCCGCGTTTACCCTTAAACGCCTTGGTTGCGCCTGTCACATGTCCAAACTACCTTTACCTCGCGTGCCTGTCTGGCTCGCCGCCATGGCCGCCTTGGGCAGCCTGGCTGGCTGCAGCAAGGCGGTCGTCCTCAACCCCGCCGGCGACATCGCGGCCCAGCAAGGCCACATGGTCATCCAGGCCACGCTGTTGATGCTGATCATCATCGTTCCGGTGATTGCCCTCACCCTGTGGTTTGCCTGGAAGTACCGCCAGAACAACACTGCCAACACCGAGGCCGACTACGACCCCGACTGGCACCACTCCACCACGCTGGAGCTGGTGATCTGGACCGTGCCGCTCTTGATCGTCATCGCCCTCGGCGCCCTGACGTGGATCGGCACCCACAAGCTCGACCCCTACCGCCCGCTGGACCGCATCTCGGCCAGCAAACCGCTGGACGCCCAATCCACCCCCATGGAAGTGCAGGTGGTGGCCATGGACTGGAAGTGGCTGTTCTTCTACCCTGAGCTGGGCATTGCCACCGTGAATGAACTGGCTGCGCCGGTGGACCGCCCCATCCTGTTCAAGCTCACGGCCACGTCCACGATGAACGCGTTTTACGTGCCCGACCTCGCCGGCATGATCTACGCGATGCCCGGCATGCAGACCGAGCTGAACGCCGTGATCAACCAACCGGGCGTGTACAAGGGCATGTCCTCGCACTACAGCGGCGCTGGCTTCTCTGGCATGACGTTCAAGTTCCATGGCCTGAGCGAGAGCGACTTCGCGCAGTGGGTGGCCAAGACCAAGTCCGAAGGCAAGCCACTTACACGCCAGGCCTACATGGACCTGGCCAAGCCCAGCGAGCGCGACCCCGTGCAGCGCTTTGCCAGCGTGGAAGAAGGCCTGTATGACAAGGTACTGAACCGCTGTGTCGAAGACGGCAAGATGTGCATGCACCACATGATGGCCATTGACGAGAACGGCGGTGACGCCTATGTGCGCGCCGTGGGCCTGAATCTGCCGCAGGACGTATGCACCTCGCAGAACGCCGCCCAGGTGGTGGCCAGCCTGGAAGCCCGCCACGCACCGCGCGCCAACTCCGCCCAATGATCCGCCCTTGATTTGCCATGTCGGCGCCCGTGCCAAGCGGGTGTTGGCATCTTCCAAAGACCTCTATGTCCTCCGCACCTGATACCGCATCCCATTGGGCCCTGGGCCGAATCACCTGGGATTCCATACCGATGGCGCACGAGCCCATCGTGCTCTGGACCTTTGTCGCCACCGTGCTGGGTGGCCTGGCCGTGATGGCCGCCATCACCAAATTCCGCCTGTGGGGCACGCTGTGGCGCGACTGGATCTGCAGCATCGACCACAAGCGCATCGGCATCATGTACATGATCCTCGGCCTCGTGATGCTGCTGCGCGGCTTTGCCGACGCCGTGATGATGCGCCTGCAGCAGGCCATGGCCTTTGGCGACAACATGGGCTACCTGCCGCCGCACCACTATGACCAGATCTTCACCGCCCACGGCGTGATCATGATCTTCTTCGTGGCGATGCCACTGGTCACGGGCCTCATGAACTACCTCGTGCCGCTGCAGATCGGCGCGCGCGACGTGTCGTTCCCGTTCCTCAACAACTTCAGCTTCTGGATGACCACGGCAGGCGCGATCCTGGTGATGGTGTCGCTGTTCCTGGGCGAGTTCTCCACATCCGGCTGGCTGGCACTGTCCAACCTGGGGGCGCAGGACCCCGGCGTGGGGCTCGACTACTACATCTGGGCCCTGCAGATTGCGGGGGTGGGCACCACGCTCTCGGGCATCAACCTGATCGTCACCATCATCAAGATGCGCGCACCCGGCATGAACCTGATGCGCATGCCCGTCTTCACCTGGACTGCCCTGTGCACCAACGCGCTGATCGTGGCCTCGTTCCCGGTGCTGACGGCAGCGCTCGTGCTGATGTCGCTGGACCGCTATGTCGGCACCAACTTCTTCACGAACGACCTGGGCGGCAACGCCATGCTGTACGTGAACCTGATCTGGATCTGGGGCCACCCCGAGGTCTACATCCTGATCCTGCCGTGCTTCGGCATCTTCTCTGAAGTGGTGGCCACGTTCTGCAAGAAGCGGCTGTTCGGCTACACCTCCATGGTCTACGCCACGGTGGTGATCACCATCCTGTCGTACCTGGTGTGGCTGCACCACTTCTTCACCATGGGCTCAGGTGCGAGCGTGAATACCTTCTTTGGCATCACGACGATGATCATCTCGATCCCCACGGGCGCGAAGATCTTCAACTGGCTGTTCACCATGTACAAGGGCCGCATCCGCTTCGAGCTGCCCATGATGTGGACCGTGGCCTTCATGGTGACCTTTGCCATTGGCGGCATGACCGGCGTGCTGCTGGCCGTGCCCCCGGCCGACTTCGTGCTGCACAACAGCCTGTTCCTGATCGCCCACTTCCACAACGTGATCATCGGTGGCGTGCTGTTCGGGCTGTTCGCCGGCATCAACTACTGGTATCCCAAGGCCTTTGGCTACAAGCTCGACCGCACCTGGGGCGTGCGCTCCTTCTGGCTGTGGGTGGTGGGCTTCTGGGTGGCGTTCGGCCCGCTGTATGTGCTGGGCCTGATGGGTGTCACGCGCCGTGCCAACCATTTTGAAGACCCGTCGCTGCAGATCTGGTTCGTGATCGCCGCCATCGGCGCCGCAATGATTGCTGCGGGCATCGCCTGCTTCCTGATCCAGATCGTGGTGAGCTACCTCAAGCGCGACCAGCTGCGCGACCACACGGGCGACCCGTGGGATGCGCGCACGCTCGAATGGGCCACCTCGTCGCCCCCGCCCGACTACAACTTTGCCTTCACCCCTGTCGTGCATGAAATCGATGCGTGGTGGGACATGAAGAAGCATGGGTACAAGCGCCCGCTCGGCGGCTTTGCGCCCATCCACATGCCTGCCAACACCGGCTCGGGCGCGGTCATCTCGGCCTTGTCGCTGGTCTTTGGCTTCGCGCTGATCTGGCACATGTGGCTGCTTGCGGGCGTTTCGTTCGCGGCGCTGCTGCTGGCTTCGATCATCCACACGTTCAACTACAAGCGTGACTTCTACATCCCGGCGTCCCAAGTCGCCGCCACCGAAGAAGCCCGCACACTCCAACTGGCACGCCATGTCTGAACTCCGCCTCAACGCTGGCGCCGCCGCAGGCGCCCTGGCCCCGCGCGACTACCACCTTGCGCACGAGCCCCATCTCGAAAACGGCACCGCACTGGGCTTCTGGCTCTACCTGATGAGCGACTGCCTCATCTTTGCCGCCCTGTTTGCCACCTATGGCGTGCTGGGCCGCAGCTATGCGGCCGGCCCCACCGGTACGCAGCTGTTCGACCTGACGCTGGTGGCCATCAATACGGCCTTCCTGCTGCTGTCGTCCATCACCTTCGGTTTTGCCATGCTGCGCAAGCAGCAAAAGGATGTGAAAGGCACGCTGCTGTGGCTGGCCGTCACCGGCTTCTTCGGCCTGTGCTTCCTGGGCCTCGAACTCTATGAGTTTGCCCACCTGATCCACCAGGGCGCCACGCCCCAGCGCAGCGCCTTCCTGTCAGCCTTCTTCACGCTGGTGGGCACCCACGGCCTGCACGTGACCTTCGGTCTGATCTGGCTGGTGGTGCTGATGGTGCAGATCGGCAAACACGGCCTGATCCCTGCCAACACCCGCCGCCTGATGTGCCTGTCGATGTTCTGGCACTTTCTGGACGTGGTCTGGATTGGCGTCTTCACCTTTGTGTACCTGATGGGAGTGCTGTAACTATGAGCGCACAACACACAACACACGCACACGGCGCGCATGACCATGGCGGCCACGACCACCACGGCGACGCGGAACCGCACAGCAGCCTGCGCGACTACACGATCGGCTTCATGCTCTCGGTCATCCTCACGGCCATTCCCTTCTGGCTCGTCATGGCCAAGGTCATCGCCGACCGCAACACCGCCGTGCTGGTGCTGGGCGTCTTCGCCGTGATCCAGATCCTGGTGCACATGGTGTATTTCCTGCACATGAACGGCAAGGTCGAAGGCGGCTGGACCATGCTGTCCACCATCTTCACCGTGGTGTTCGTAGCCATTGCCATTGCGGGCACGCTGTGGGTCATGTTCCACATGAACGCGAACATGATGCCCGAGCACCCCACCCCCACACCCGCAACGCATGAGGCGCCGGGCCACTCGACGCCCTGATGCCATTCCACCCCACAGCCCCGGACCCCCAGTCCCGGCGGCTTCGCCAGGCGGTGCTCGCAGTGGTGGGCATCGCCTTGTTTTTGGGCTTTATCGCGCTGGGTACCTGGCAGGTGCAGCGCCGCGCATGGAAGCTCGCGTTGATCGAGCGCGTCGATCAACGCGTGCACGCTGCTCCTGTACCCCTGCCCTCCCGCCCAGAGTGGCCCCAGGTGAGTGCGGCCAGCCACGAATACCTGCCCGTCACCGCGCAGGGCCGGTGGCTGCCCGAGAAAACCGTGCTTACCCAGGCCCTGACCGAGCTGGGCTCGGGCTTCTGGGTGATGACGCCCTTGCAGCTGGATGATGGCGCGCAGGTGCTGGTGAACCGGGGTTTTGTGCCGCAGGAGCAGCGCGCCCAATGGCTGGCAAAGCCTATGCCCGCCTCCATCCCCCCTACCTCCACCACCGCGACTGTCCAGGGCCTGCTGCGCATGAGCGAGCCTGACGGTGGTTTTCTGCGCACCAATGCCCCGGCTGAGCAGCGCTGGTACTCGCGCGACATTGCGGCCATCGGCCATTGGCTGCAGTTGCCCGAGACTGCCCCCTTCTTCATCGATGCGGGGTTGCCTCCCGTACCAGGCGCCGCTGTGCCCCCGGCAGCGGACACCCGTTGGCCGCGCGCTGGCATGACGGTGATCCGTTTCCATAACAGCCACCTGGTCTACGCACTGACCTGGTACGGTCTGGCCCTCATGGTTGCGGGTGCTGGCTGGTATGTGGCACGCTACGAGCGCCGCCTGCGCGGCTTTGCGCGCCCTGCCACCACCTTCGCCCCTGATGACACCTCTTCGTCCTGATACTGCGACCGCCGCGCCGCAGCGCAACGCACGCTCGGCCGATGCCGCCGCAGGCATCAAGAACCTGCAGCAGCTGATCGAGCTGCGCTGGATTGCCGTGGTCGGCCAGGTGTTCACCATCGAGATGGCGCACTACAGCCTGAACCTCACGCTGCCTGTGCGCGAGATGCTGCTGGTGGTGGGCTGCCTGGCGGTGTTCAACGTAGTGAGCCTGCTGCGGCTGCGCACCGGTGTGATGGTGCGCAATGTGGAGCTTTTTCTGGCCCTGCTGATCGATGTGGCCGTGCTCACAGTGCAGCTGTACCTGAGCGGGGGCACCAGCAACCCATTCGTCTTCCTGTACCTGCTGCAGATCACGCTGGGGGCCGTGCTGCTGCGCGGCGCCTACATCTGGTCCATCGTGATCATCACACTGCTGTGTTTTGGCGTGCTGGCCACACACCACCTGCCCCTGGAGTTGCCGCAGAACCTGCACCAGGGCCTGTCGAGCCTTTACGTGATCGGGTTGCTGGTGTGCTTTGTGCTCAACGCCACGCTGGTGGTGGTCTTCATCACCCGCATCAACCTGAACCTGCGTGAACGCGATGCGCGCCTGGCCGCAGCACGCCGCCGCCGCGTGGAAGAAGAGCACATCGTGCGCATGGGCCTGCTGGCCTCAGGCGCGGCCCACGAGCTGGGCACGCCGCTGTCCACGCTGGCCGTGATCCTGGGGGACTGGCAGCACGACAAGCAGCTGGCGGCCTACCCAGCGCTGAAGGAAGACATCGACGAAATGCAAGCCCAGGTGCAGCGCTGCAAGAGCATCGTGAGCGGCATCCTGCTTTCGGCCGGAGAGACACGCGGCGAAGCCTCCATGCAGACCACCGTACGCACTTTTGTGGATGCCCTGGCAGAAGAATGGCGCAGCACCCGGTCGATGCCGCAGTTCATCTACGACAACGACTTCGGCGCAGATACGCCCATGGTGTCTGACACCACGCTCCAGCAGATGGTTTTCAATGTGCTGGACAATGCACGCGACGCCTCGCCCGGCTGGGTGCGCCTAGCCGTCACCCGCAACTCCGATGCACTGCGCATCACGGTGACCGACGCAGGGCCGGGCTTTGCCCCCGACATGCTGGCCAAGCTGGGCACGCCCTACCAGTCCTCCAAAAACCGCCCCGGCGGTGGGCTGGGCCTGTACCTTGTGCTCAACGTGGCACGCACGCTGGGTGGCAGCGTGGCGGCACGCAACCGCCCCGAAGGGGGCGCCGAAGTAACCATCGAACTGCCACTGGCGGCGATCGCACTGCCTGAAGCCAAAGCCTGAAGCCATGAGCCCTACCGACGACGAAGAACGAGAACAAGCGCAACCCCTGCTGCTCATCGTGGAAGACGACGAGGCCTTTGCCCGCACGCTCGCCCGTTCTTTCGAACGGCGCGGCTACCGCGTGCTGCAGGCTGCCAGCCTGCCCGAGGTCGAAACCCTGCTCGCACAACACACGCCCGGTTTTGCGGTGGTGGACCTCAAGCTCAAGGGCGAAGCCTCGGGCCTGGCCTGCGTACAAAAGCTGCATGCCGCCAGCGAAGACATGCTGATCGTGGTGCTGACCGGCTTTGCCAGCATCGCCACCGCCGTGGAGGCCGTGAAACTGGGCGCCTGCCACTACCTCGCCAAGCCGTCCAATACCGACGACATCGAGGCCGCTTTTGGCCTGAAGGCGGGCAACACCGAAGTGGAGCTGACCAACCGCTCCAGTTCCATCAAGACGCTGGAATGGGAGCGCATCAACGAGGTGCTGGCAGAAACCGGCTTCAATCTCTCGGAAGCGGCAAGGCGCCTGGGCATGCACCGCCGCACCCTGACCCGCAAGCTGGAAAAGAAACAGGTTCGTTAGGCGGGCACCGGAACCAGGGCTCAATATTTCAAGAATAATTGGCTGCTAGCGCTTAAAGGGCTTCATTGTTAGCTATCTTTTTTATAGCAAACCCCATGAGAGCAGCCATCAACCGCCTCAGCCCATCCATAGACACCCTTTGCGCCTGAGGCCTGGCCTCACATCAGCGCTGGCGCTGCACCAGCCAGTGCTCCGCCTCTTGCTGCTTTCCAAACCGCGCCCAATCCGGCGCATTCTTGCCATGCGGGTCTTTGCGCCAAAGGTCCACACCCCGCACCTCCAACCACTCCAGCGTCTGGATGTGCCCTTTGGCAGCAGCCAGCATCGCAGGCGTCTCGCCCCGGCTTGCGGGCGCAGGCTCGTCCAGGGGCTGCCCCTGTCCGGCCAGCCACTGCAAACAAGGCACACAACCACTTTGCGCCGCCATATGCGCCGGGCCCCAGTCCCACCGGTTGCGGGCCGCCAGGCTGGCCCCGGCCTGCACCAGGCGTTGGGCGGCAGCGAGGTGGCCGCCATAGAAGGCGCGCAACAACGCAGTGTCTCCACGCTCGCTGTCTTTGTGTGTCTGGCGAAGGTCGGGCTGGGCACCAGCCTGCAACAGCAGCTCGATGTGTTCCAGCTGCCCCCGGTGGGCCGCCAGCATGAGCACGGACGAGCCGCTGGGCGCGAGCAGGTTGGGGTTGGCGCCTGCTGCCAGGGCTGCGCCCAGGGCCCGGGCATCACCGGCGTCCTGCGCGTCGAGCAGCGCGTCGTCCGCTGCAGAATACGACGCAGGTGGCTGTACGGCGGCGGCGACGGGCGCAGCCGATGGCCCGGGCAGAGCCGGGCGCACCAGGCCGACAAGGGACGCCCCCCAGATCCACCAGGCCAGAGCAACTGCCAGCAGCAGCAATCCCCAGGCCGGGCGCGAATGCACGGCGCGGGCAGGCCGCTGTGCGCCAGGGCTGAAATGGTCCCGGCGGTGCGACCAGGCCCGCGCGATGGATTGGCCCAACGCAGTGGCAGCCCCTTCGCCACTGACGCCGGGGGTCAACCGAACCAGGGTGCCATTGCGCTCGCGCGCATAGACAGCGAAGTAAGGGGTCTCGCTGGCGCCGCTGCCGGTGGAATACAGCAGCTTGTGCACCAGGCTCTGGCTGGCCTGTCCGGGCAGGGCGTCTGCCCGCGACCACAGCGCAGAGTAGCGGCGCACGGTGAGGCCCTCATCCCGCACAGACAGGGTCCAGCGGCAGGTGGCAGCCTGCAGGACAAAGGCAACCAGCAGCCACCAGGCGCCGGTGGCCACAAAGAAGTGTGGCAATGCGATGCCGCCAGAGCCGAAGCGGCCGTTCAGGAAGGCCTCCACCACAAGACCCGCCAGCACCAGGCCTGCAGCCCAGCGCCAGCCGCGACGGCTGAATTCAAACTGCCACGCATGCGGAGTCTCCAGCAGCGTAACGGAAGCGGGCAGGAGCAAGGCGCCCTCACCATCCAGGCCCGCTTCTCCTTCTCCGTGGGCCGGATCAGCGGGCGCGATGGGGGTCACTTTCTTCCAGATAGCGCGCCGGTCAAAGCGATCGGCCTGCTCGTGACCAAACGCCTGTGGGGCTGCCTGCACGGGCACGTCGTAGGTCAGCTCTACATCCCCGCCCGGGGTGCGCAGCAACTCCAGCCGCCAGTCCACACGTTCACCAGAGCGCTGCGCGCCGTGCGGGGGTGCGTCGGGTGGCAGGTCAAAACGGGCCGTCAGCCGCAGTCCGCCATCGGCCGTGGGCTGCACGCGCGCGGTTTCAGAGAAAGACTCCACACAACGCTCCGGCGAACCGGAGCTCGATTCATCCACCCGGTACTGGGCCAGGCGCAGTTGCAACTGCTGGCCCTGCTGGTAGGCGGCGGCACGCTCGGGCAGGAGCAGTGTCATCTCGACCGGGTGGCCCGCACGCGGGACTGTGGGCAGTGCGGTCAGCTCTGCGCCCGCGTAGCGCCAGGCCATGTGGGTATGGCGCACCGACAGGGCCACCAGCCCCAGGCCGATCATCACGAAGAGGGAGATGAAGGCCTTGGCAAACCAGGGGGCGCTGGATTGGGTCCACAGCAGGGCTGCCATAGGGAACGCAATACCGCACCAGAAGATGGTGAAAAACCAGATGGCACCCACCGAAGTGCCGGAAGCGCCCTTCGCGAACAAGCTGGTGGGCGACGAGCCCGGCTGCAGGCCGCCCCTGCCAGCTTCCGGCGATGTCCCCCCGGCCCTGGCCAGACCCAGCAGGGTGTGCAGAAAAAACCAGGCCGCCACCAGCCCCACCAAGGTAAAAACCAGGGCAAACGGAATGCGGAAAATCTGCAGCGACCAGCGGATGGTGGGATCGATAAGCGACTGCGACGGATTGTTGGGATTGACCAGGACCGTGATGCCCTGCCCCCGTGCCTGCGCGCTCTGAAGACGCCCCGCCCACTGCCGTGGCCAGTCGTCGATGTTGTCGCTGTTGCCCCGCGCGTCCAGGCCGACGCGGGTGCCTTCGTAGGCCTTGCCCGCCACCTGATAGCGGTAGCGGGCCTGCACTTCGTAGGTGGCGCCATCGCTGCTGTGGTGCGTCTTGAGTTCAGCCGACAGGACTTCGGCCTGCACAGGCTGCCAGCCACGCACCTGCAGGGCAGTATCGAGCGTACGGGCGAGGGGCTTGAGCCCGGCGTGGTAGCCGCCCAACCCAAACCCCAGAGCGAAGACCGCGCTGATCAGCAGCGCCGCGAGGCGTGCCCCTACGCTGCTGGTCTTGTCGGCATTGTTTTTCTCTCTTGCCATGGATGTCCCCCCATTTCGTTTTGTTTTTATGGCTGGAGCATAGCGACGAAATCATGACATTTGCGTGACAAACACGCGTCCATTGCGTGACACGCCGTGGCATGGCTTGGCGATTGCGTGGTTTGCAACAAACATCCAGCGCCAAAAAAAAGCGGCTCCGAAGAGCCGCTTTTTGCTGGTCCATCCATCCCCGAGGGGAAGGATCAGGCGGTCACGCCGTCTGCCACTTCCTTGAACTCGGCGATCTGGTCGAAGTTCATGTACTTGTAGATCTTGTCGCCGTTCTGGTTGATGACGCCGATGTCTGCCAGGTACTCTTCCTTGGAAGGAATGCGACCCAGCTTGGAGCAGATGGCCGAGAGTTCGGCCGAGCCAAGGTACACGTTGGTGTTCTTGCCCAGACGGTTGGGGAAATTGCGCGTGCTGGTGGACATCACGGTAGCGCCTTCCTTCACCTGCGCCTGGTTGCCCATGCACAGCGAGCAGCCGGGCATTTCCATGCGGGCACCGGCCGCGCCGAACACGCCGTAGTGGCCTTCTTCGGTGAGCTGGTGCGCATCCATCTTCGTGGGCGGGGCCATCCACAGCTTGACGGGGATGTCCTTCTTGCCTTCGAGCAGCTTGGAGGCTGCACGGAAGTGGCCGATGTTGGTCATGCACGAGCCGATGAACACTTCGTCGATGGCAGCACCCGCCACGTCCGACAGCGTCTTGGCGTCGTCGGGGTCGTTGGGGCAGCAGACGATGGGCTCGGTGATCTCGGCCAGGTCGATCTCGATGACGGCCGCGTACTCGGCATCTTCATCAGGTGCCAGCAGTTGGGGGTTGGCCAGCCAGGCTTCCATGGCCTTGATGCGGCGGCCGATGGTGCGCGCGTCGGCATAGCCCTGGGCGATCATGTTCTTGAGCAGCACGATGTTCGAGTTGATGTACTCGATCACGGGTTCCTTGTTCAGGCGCACCGTGCAGCCAGCGGCAGAGCGCTCGGCCGAGGCGTCAGACAGTTCGAACGCTTGCTCGACCTTCATGTCAGGCAGGCCTTCGATTTCCAGGATCCGGCCCGAGAAGATGTTCTTCTTGCCCTGCTTGGCCACTGTGAGCAGGCCTTGCTTGATGGCGTACAGGGGAATCGCGTGCACCAGGTCACGCAGCGTGACGCCGGGCTGCATCTGGCCCTTGAAGCGCACCAGCACCGATTCAGGCATGTCCAGGGGCATCACGCCCGTGGCTGCTGCGAATGCCACCAGGCCCGAACCTGCAGGGAAGCTGATGCCGATGGGGAAACGCGTGTGCGAGTCGCCGCCAGTGCCCACCGTGTCGGGCAGCAGCATGCGGTTGAGCCAGCTGTGGATGATGCCGTCGCCAGGCTTGAGCGAGATGCCGCCGCGCGTGCTGATGAAGTCAGGCAGCTCGTGGTGCATCTTCACGTCCACGGGCTTGGGGTACGCAGCCGTGTGGCAGAAGGACTGCATCACCAGATCGGAGCTGAAGCCCAGGCAGGCCAGGTCCTTGAGTTCGTCGCGGGTCATGGGTCCGGTGGTGTCCTGCGAGCCCACCGAGGTCATGCGGGGTTCGCAGTAGGTGCCGGGCACCACACCCAGGCCTTCGGGCAGTCCGCAGGCGCGGCCGACCATCTTCTGGGCCAGCGTGAAACCCTTGCCGGTGGCGGCAGGCACTTGCGGCAGGCGGAACAGCGTGGAAGGCGGCAGGCCCAGGGCTTCGCGGGCCTTGGCAGTCAGGCCACGGCCAATGATCAGCGGAATGCGGCCACCGGCACGCACTTCGTCGAACAGGACTTCGCTCTTGACTTCGAATTCGGCAATCACGTTACCGTCCTTGAGCGCCTTGCCAGCGTAGGGCAGCAGTTCGATCTCGTCGCCCATGTGCATCTGGCTCACGTCCAGTTCGATGGGCAGTGCACCAGCGTCTTCCATGGTGTTGTAGAAGATGGGCGCAATCTTGCTGCCCAGGCACACGCCGCCGAAGCGCTTGTTGGGCACGAACGGGATGTCTTCGCCCGTGAACCACAGCACGCTGTTGGTGGCGGACTTGCGGCTCGAACCCGTGCCGACCACGTCGCCCACGTAGGCCACCAGGTTGCCACGCGCGCGCAGGTCTTCGATGAACTTCACCGGGCCGCGCTTGCCGTCTTCTTCGGGCGTGATGCCGTCGCGCTTGTTCTTGAGCATGGCCAGCGCGTGCAGCGGGATGTCGGGGCGGCTCCAAGCGTCAGGTGCGGGCGACAGGTCGTCGGTGTTGGTTTCGCCAGTGACCTTGAGCACGGTGAGCTTGATGCTCTGGGGCACTTCGGGGCGGCTGGTGAACCACTCGGCATCGGCCCAGCTTTGCAGCACGGCCTTGGCGAAGGTATTGCCCTTGTCAGCCTTCTCCTTGACGTCATGGAACTGATCGAACATGAGCAGCGTCTTCTTGAGCGCTTCGGCGGCGACGGAGGCCACCGCAGCGTCGTCCAGCAGGTCGATCAGGGGGGTGAGGTTGTAGCCGCCCAGCATGGTGCCCAAAAGCTGCGTGGCGCGCTCGCGGCCAATCAGCGTGCACACCTCAGTACCGTGCGCCACGGCAGCCAGGTAGCTGGCCTTGACCTTGGCGGCGTCGTCCACACCGGCAGGCACTCGGTGCGTGATCAGGTCGACCAGCGTGGCTTCTTCGCCCGCAGGGGGGTTCTTGAGCAGCTCGATCAGCTCGCCGGTCTGCTTGGCAGTCAGCGGCAGGGGCGGGATGCCGAGGGCGGCGCGCTCGGCCACGTGGTCACGGTAGGCTTTCAACATCATTTTTCTCCGGTTGCGTTCTAAAGTGGGGCGGCGTGCAGCGCGGCGGCGTTTTTCGATAGCCGGGGCGCCTGCATGCGCGGGGTCGTGCGGTTTTCTTCTCTGTGGCGCTGCGCTGGTGAAGGACTTACTTCAGGGGTTCCAGCACACTCACGGGCGGGTTTTTCTTGATGGCCTCGGCCACCACCACCTGCTGCGGGCTCATGCATTCGTCGGCCAGGCGTTGACCCAGTTTCTGGTTCATCAGCATGGACTTGTTGGCGATCTGCAGCCAGACGGCGCCACCCTTCTGGTCTTCCAGGCGCACCGTGCCCGTGGTGGTAGCGACGGGGGCCATGAAGTACTTGAAGCCCTTGCCTTCCACATGGAAGTGGCCTGGGCTCGCAGGCTCGGCGGTCACGGTGACAAAGGCACCGAGTTCGCAGGGGATGCGGCCCACGTGCACACGTTCGGCAATGGCCAGTTCTTCGGGGGACAGCGCGGCTTCGGCAGCAATGATGCCGGTGGCCACCTGGTTCGCCGCGCTCTTGAGCTGGCTGCGGCTGCTGGTGCCTTCGGTTTTGGCTACCGAAGATTTCTTGGCGGCAGGCGCCTTGTCCGCAGCCTTGGCAGACTTCGTATCGGGCTTGGCAGCGGGCTTTGCTGCAGGTTTGGCGGCAGCCTTGGTCTCGGGTTTTGCTTCGGTCTTGGCAGGGGTTTGCGCCAGGGCGAGGGCTGGAGCCAGCAGCATCAGGGCAGAGGCGATAAAGGATTTCATGGGAGGTCCTGCGTGGAAAAATTCAGGAATGTTCACAACGGAACGGAGGCCGACGCGCCAAACCAATGGCGCACGGCAAGAGGAAGTGTGCGCCCGGTACGGTGGGCGCGCTCCAGCACCTGCCAGTAAAAGCGATAACTGGCGCGGTCGTGCAACGTGCCTTCAAAGCTGATGGGAGCCCAATCAGAATCTGCGGCAGCAGCTATTATTTTTGAAGCAACTTCGATGTCATCCTGCTGAGGCGCAAACGCCTGCAGGATGGGTCGGATCTGTGCGGGATGGATGCTCCACATGCGGGTATAGCCCAGCTCGCGCGCGGCACGGCTGGCGGCGCCTTGCATGGCCACCGTATCGGAGAACTCCGTCACCACACAGTGCGATGGCACCTTGCCGTGGGCATGGCAGGCAGCGGCAATCTCCAGCTTGGCACGCACCACCAGTGGGTGCGAAAACTGCCCCGCCGAAGTCATGCCATGCGCAGGGATGGCGCCACCATGGGCCGACACAAAATCCATGAGGCCAAAACTCAGGCTCTGCACGCGCGGGTGGGCTGCGATTTCAAAAGCACGGTGCACCGCAGCAGGGGATTCGATGAGGACATGGATCGGTACCGGGGCGGCAGAGGCTTTCTCCAGCGCCCGCTCCGCTGCCAGTACGTCGTCCACAGATTCCACCTTGGGAACCATGATGTGGCTGAGCCGATGGCCTGCTTCGCCCGCTATCGTGGCGACATCGTTGGCGAATGCCGGGTGGTCCACCGCGTGGACCCGGGCGGCCACGCGGGCACCGGGTGCAGCGCCCAGGGCCAGACGGGCAACCAGCCGGGCGTGGTCGGGTTCAAGGCCGACGGGGGCGCCGTCTTCGCAATCGAGGGTGACATCAAAGACGCAGGTACCGAACTCCTGCGTCATCTCGGCCTGCAGCTGCAGGCTCTTGCGCATGCGCGCTTCGACGCCGCTGTAGTGGTCACAGACCGGCAGGAAGCCTGTCTGCGCCTGGGCGCCCAGCAACACATCGCGTGGATGGGATGGCGCAGCGCCCTGCCCCTGCGCGGGGACCCGGGCGGCCCGAAGGCCCGATGCCTGTGGCGTCGGCTGCATGGCGCTCACCTGGTTTACAGCAGGTGCTTGACGCCGTCTTGCTCGCCTTGCAGCTCAGCCAGCGTGATGTTGATGCGCTCTTGCGAGAACGCGTCGATTTCCAGACCTTCAACGATCTTGTACTCGCCGTTTTCGCACGTCACGGGGAAACCGAACATGGTGTCCTTGGGGATGCCGTACTGGCCGTCCGAAGGAATGCCCATGGTGACCCACTTGCCGTTGGTGCCCAGGGCCCAATCACGCATGTGGTCGATGGCGGCGTTGGCAGCCGAAGCAGCCGACGACAGGCCACGCGCTTCGATGATGGCAGCGCCGCGCTTGCCCACGGTGGGCAGGAAAGTGTTGGCGTTCCATTCCTGGTCGTTGATCATCTTGGCGACGCTTTCACCGTTGATGGTGGCGAAGCGGTAGTCGGCGTACATCGTGGGCGAATGGTTGCCCCAGACGGTCAGCTTTTCGATGTCCGCCACGGCCTTGCCGGTCTTGGCTGCGATCTGGCTGGCAGCGCGGTTGTGGTCCAGGCGCAGCATGGCGGTGAAGTTCTTGCGTGGCAGGTCGGGGGCCGACTTCATGGCGATGTAGGCGTTGGTGTTGGCAGGGTTGCCGACGACCAGCACCTTCACGTTACGCGAAGCCACGGCATTCAGGGCCTTGCCCTGTGCCGTGAAGATGGCGCCGTTGACAGCCAGCAGTTCGGCGCGTTCCATGCCCGGGCCACGGGGGCGCGAACCGACCAACAGGGCGTAGTCGGCGTCCTTGAAAGCGGTCATGGGGTCGCTGTGGGCTTCCATGCCCACCAGCAGGGGGAACGCGCAATCGTCCAGTTCCATCATCACGCCCTTGAGCGCCTTCTGGGGGCCTTCGACAGGCACTTCGAGCAATTGCAGGATGACGGGCTGGTCCTTGCCCAGCATTTCGCCGGAGGCGATGCGGAACAGCAGGGCGTAACCAATTTGACCAGCGGCACCGGTGACGGCGACGCGAACAGGCTTCTTGCTCATGGTGAAAACTCCAGGGAAGTGAGGAAAACAGGTGTGAGTGCAACGCAAGCACCAGCGCCTGTTACCAGCAGCCCGTGCCCCGCAAAACAGCCTTGGAGTGTACCGCTGATTGGACACCTCGGTCAATTTGTCTTATGTCTTATATAAGATATGATTACACCCCGACACAGCCCGCGTATCACTTCGTGTGCGGCCCGCCCTTCTCCCGATCGCCATGTCCTCGCTTCCGCTCAACGCCGACAACCCTGCGCAGCCTTTGGCAGGCACGGGCTCTGCCACGCCCGCGTTCAGCCCGCTGTACCAGCAGATCAAAGGGCTCATCCTGCAAAGTCTGCAACAGGGCGAGTGGAAACCGGGCGAATCCATCCCCAGCGAGATGGAGCTGGCTGCACGCTTTCGCGTGAGCCAGGGCACGGTGCGCAAGGCCATTGACGAGCTGGCGGCCGAAAACCTCGTGATGCGGCGCCAGGGCAAGGGTACCTTTGTGGCCACCCATGCCGAGCAGCATGTGCAGTACCGTTTTCTCAAGCTCATGCCCGACACGGGAGACGTCCGCGTGGAGGGCCCTGCACAGCGCAAGGTGATCGATTGTCGGCGTGTGCGTGCCAGCGCTGACGTTGCGCGCGCACTGGCACTGCGCAGCGCCGACCCGGTGGTCCAGGCGCGGCGAGTCCTGTCATTCGCAGGCGTACCCACCATCCTGGAAGACATCTGGCTGCCCGGCCAGGCTTTCAAAGGGCTGACGGCCGAACAACTGGCCAACTACCAAGGCCCTACTTACGCCATGTTTGAACTCGACTTCGGCGTACGCATGGTACGTGCCGAGGAGAAAATACGTGCCGTACTGCCCGATGCCGACCAGGCGGCGATGCTGCAGATCCCACAGGCCACGCCGCTGCTGAGCGTGGAGCGCATCGCCTACACCTACAACGACGTTCCGATGGAGTTACGGCGCGGCCTGTACCTGACCGACACGCACCATTACCGTAACGAACTGAGCTGACACCACCCTGGCAACTGAGCGGAAACGTAGAACATTCGGGCTGGAGCAAACCCTTCTTGTTGCGTTGCAATAGAATTTTGCGTTCTTTGCATCTTCAAATTACAAAGCAGTTACATCCACGAAAGCACACAACATGACAGAACTCGCCAAAAAACGGCCTGAATTCCGCAACATCAATGCCTTCAAGGACCTGACCACCTACCGCATGACTCCTGCAGCGTGGGTTTCGATCCTGCACCGCGGCAGCGGGCTGATCATGTTCCTGCTGCTGCCTTTCATCATCTGGATGTTCGACACCTCGGTGTCGTCTGAAATCTCGTTCGCCCGGTTCTCGGCGGCTTTCAACATCGGCATTGGCTTCGTGCCCGGCTGGTTCATCAAACTGGTGGCCCTGGCACTGATCTGGGCCTATCTGCACCACTTCACCGCCGGCCTGCGCCACCTGTGGATGGACGTGAGCCACAGCGCCGTGAACAAGGAATTCGGCAAGTCCTCGGCCTTTGTCGTCCTGGCCATCAGCATCACGCTGACCCTGGTGCTGGGCGCCAAGCTTTTCGGCCTGTACTGATCGATCAACCCCAAAAAGCGGCGGCTGCTGCCAGGCAGTGCCCGCCGAAGAACGAGAGGAAATTCCCATGTCCGTCAATTACGGTTCCAAGCGCGTCGTCGTCGGCGCCCACTATGGCCTGCGCGACTGGCTCAGCCAGCGCGTCACGGCAGTCCTGATGGCCCTGTTCACCCTGGCACTGCTGGCCCAGGTGATCTTCTCCAAAGGCCCCATCGGCTACGACAAATGGGCCGGTATCTTCTCGGCCCAGTGGATGAAGGTGCTGACCTTCTCCGTGATCGTTGCACTGGCTTGGCACGCCTGGATCGGCCTGCGTGAAGTCTTGATGGACTACATCAAGCCCGTGGGCCTGCGCCTGGCACTGCAGGTGTTCAGCATCGTCTGGCTGGTCGGCTGTGCCGGCTGGGGTATCCAGGTTTTGTGGCGTCTCTGATTGATCCCCGCGACTGAAGGCAAAAAATAATGAGCTACACCAACGCTAACATCACCCGCCGCAAGTTCGATGTCGTCATCGTCGGCGCAGGCGGCTCCGGCATGCGTGCCGCGCTTGAACTCTCCCGCGCAGGCCTGAACGTGGCCTCGCTGTCCAAGGTTTTCCCCACCCGTTCGCACACCGTGGCTGCACAAGGCGGCGTGAGCGCATCGCTGGGCAACATGTCCGAAGACAACTGGCACTACCACTTCTACGACACCATCAAGGGCTCCGACTGGCTGGGCGACCAGGACGCCATCGAGTTCATGTGCCGCGAAGCACCCAAGGTGGTGTATGAGCTGGAACACTTCGGCATGCCGTTCGACCGCAACCCCGACGGCACCATCTACCAGCGCCCCTTTGGCGGCCACACCGCCAACTATGGCGAAAAGCCCGTGCAACGCGCCTGCGCCGCTGCCGACCGCACTGGCCACGCCATGCTGCACACGCTGTACCAGCAGAACGTGAAGGCCAAGACCAACTTCTTCGTCGAATGGATGGCGCTGGACCTGGTCCGCGACGCCGACGGTGACGTGGTGGGCGTGACCGCCCTGGAAATGGAAACCGGCGACCTGTACATCCTGGAAGCCAAGACCGTGCTGCTGGCCACCGGCGGTGCTGGCCGCATCTTTGCGGCATCGACCAACGCCTTCATCAACACCGGTGACGGCCTGGGCATGGCGGCACGTGCCGGCATTGCTCTGCAGGACATGGAGTTCTGGCAGTTCCACCCCACCGGCGTGGCCGGCGCCGGCGTGCTGCTGACCGAAGGCTGCCGTGGCGAAGGCGCTATTTTGCTCAACAGCAACGGCGAGCGCTTCATGGAGCGTTATGCGCCCACCATGAAGGACCTGGCCCCGCGCGACTTCGTGTCCCGCTGCATGGACCAGGAAATCAAGGAAGGTCGCGGCTGCGGTCCCAACAAGGACTACATCCTGCTCAAGCTCGACCACCTGGGTGCAGACACCATCCATAAGCGCCTGCCTTCGGTGTACGAAATCGGCGTCAACTTCGCCAACGTGGACATCACCAAGGAACCTATTCCTGTGGTGCCCACCATCCACTACCAGATGGGTGGCGTGCCTACCAACATCAACGGCCAGGTGGTTGCACAAGCCAACGGCATCAACAACGAAGTGGTCAACGGCCTGTACGCCGTGGGCGAATGCGCCTGCGTGTCGGTGCACGGCGCCAACCGCCTGGGCACCAACTCGCTGCTGGACCTGCTGGTGTTCGGCAAGGCCGCTGGCCGCCACATCGTCGAGTTCAACAACAAGAACAAGGAGCACAAGCCCCTGCCCAAGGATGCGGCCGACCGCACCTTGGAGCGCTTGAACCAGCTCGACAAGTCGAACGAAGGCATCTACGCGCAAAACCTGGCAGGCGACATCCGCTCCACCATGCAGCAGCATGCCGGCGTGTTCCGCACCCAGGCCAGCATGGACGAAGGCGTCAAGAAGATCGCCGAGATCCGCAGCCGCGTGGCCAACGTGACGCTGAAGGACAAGTCCAAGGTGTTCAACACCGCCCGCATCGAAGCGCTGGAAGTGGACAACCTGATCGAAGTGGCGCAGGCCACCATGGTGTCGGCCGCCGCGCGCAAGGAATGCCGTGGCGCCCACACCGTGTACGACTACGAGCACCCAGCCGACCACGCCGAGTTCCCCTTGGGCCGCAATGACCAGGAGTGGATGAAGCACACCCTGTGGTACAGCGAAGGCAACCGCCTCGCCTACAAGCCGGTCAACCTCAAGCCCCTGACGGTGGACAGCGTGCCCCCCAAGGTCCGTACGTTCTAAACAGTAGCCCCACGAGAGAAGAACCATGCAAAAGCGCACATTCCAAATCTACCGCTACGACCCGGACAAGGACGCCAAGCCTTACATGCAGACCATCGAGATCGAACTCGACGGCCATGAACGCATGCTGCTGGACGCCCTGATGAAGCTCAAGGAGCAGGACCCCACGCTATCGTTCCGCCGTTCGTGCCGCGAAGGCGTCTGTGGCTCCGACGCGATGAACATCAATGGCAAGAACGGCCTGGCGTGCCTGACGAACATGAATACCCTGAAGGGCACGATTGTTCTCAAGCCCCTGCCCGGCCTGCCCGTGATCCGCGACCTGATCGTGGACATGACGCAGTTCTTCAAGCAGTACAACTCGATCAAGCCCTACCTGATCAACGAGCAGATTCCACCCGACCGCGAGCGCCTGCAGTCTCCCGAAGAGCGCGAAGAGCTCAACGGCCTGTACGAGTGCATCCTGTGTGCCAGCTGCTCCACGAGCTGCCCCAGCTTCTGGTGGAACCCCGACAAGTTCGTGGGCCCTGCCGGACTGCTGCAGGCCTACCGCTTCATCGCCGACAGCCGCGATGACGCCACCGGCCAGCGCCTCGATAACCTCGAAGACCCGTACCGCCTGTTCCGTTGCCACACCATCATGAACTGCGTGGACGTGTGCCCCAAGGGCCTGAACCCCACGAAGGCCATTGGCAAGATCAAGGAACTGATGGTGCGTCGCGCCATCTGACCGGGGCCCAGGACCGCCATGGGTGCAACCGCCACCACCGCCCCCTCGGCAGCCTCGCCGCTGCTGACGGAACGCGAACTCAGCAAGCTGCACTGGCGCTGCCGGCGCGGCCTGCTGGAAAACGATCTGTTCATCGAACAGTTCTTCACCCGTTTCGAGCCTGAGCTGAACCAGCGCCACGCCCAGGGCCTTGCGGCCCTGATGGACCTCGCCGACAACGACCTCCTGGACCTGCTGCTTTGCCGCAAGGAACCCAGTGAGACGCTGGATGCGCCCGAGGTGCATGAAGTGCTGGGCATGCTGCGGGAAAGCGGCGGCACCCCCGTGCTGGGCACCTGACGAGCGGGTTTTCTCGCTCTGAAAAGATCCCAGCCCCACCAGACCGGATGATCATCGGCAAACCTAAGGAAAGTAACAATGAAGCTAGCTGACAACAAAGCCACCCTGTCGTTCAGTAACGGCGGTCCCAGCGTGGACCTGCCGGTCTACCAGGGCACCATTGGCCCGGATGTCATCGACATCCGCAAGCTGTATGCGCAGACGGGCATGTTCACCTATGACCCAGGCTTCCTGTCAACGGCAGCCACCCAGTCCGCCATCACCTACATCGACGGCGACAAGGGCGAGTTGCTGTACCGCGGCTACCCCATTGAGCAGCTGGCTGAAAACTGCGACTTCCTGGAAACCTGCCACCTGCTGCTGTACGGTGACCTGCCCAACGCAGCGCAGAAGACCGACTTCACGAGCCGCGTGACCAACCACACCATGGTCAACGAGCAGATGCAGTTCTTCCTGCGTGGCTTCCGCCGTGACGCGCACCCCATGGCCGTGCTGACCGGCCTGGTGGGCGCCCTGTCGGCCTTCTACCACGACAGCACGGACATCAACAATCCGCAGCACCGTGAGATCGCCGCCATCCGCCTGATCGCCAAGATGCCCACGCTGGTCGCCATGGCCTACAAGTACGGCATGGGCCAGCCCTACATGTACCCGCAGAACAACCTCTCGTATGCCGGCAACTTCCTGCGCATGATGTTCGGTACGCCCTGCGAAGAGTACAAGGTCAACCCCGTGCTGGAGCGCGCACTGGACCGCATCTTCATCCTGCACGCTGACCACGAGCAGAACGCTTCGACCTCCACGGTGCGCCTGTGCGGCTCGTCGGGCACCAACCCGTTCGCTGCCATCGCCGCTGGCGTGGCCTGCCTGTGGGGCCCTGCCCACGGTGGCGCCAACGAAGCTGCCTTGAACATGCTGTACGACATCCAGGCCCAAGGCGGCGTGGAAAAGATCGGCGACTTCATCAAGCAGGTCAAGGACAAGAACTCCGGCGTCAAGCTCATGGGCTTTGGCCACCGCGTGTACAAGAACTACGACCCCCGCGCCAAGCTCATGCAAGAGACTTGCAATGAAGTGCTGGCCGAGCTGGGCCTGGAAAACGACCCGCTGTTCAAGCTGGCCAAGGAACTGGAAAAGATCGCCCTGGAAGACGACTACTTCGTGCAGCGCAAGCTCTACCCGAACGTGGACTTCTACTCCGGCATCGTGCAGCGCGCCATCGGCATCCCCGTGAACCTGTTCACCGGCATCTTCAGCCTGGCCCGCACCGTCGGCTGGATCGCCCAGCTGAACGAAATGATTGGCGACCCCGAGTACAAGATCGGCCGCCCCCGCCAGCTGTTCACCGGCTCCGTGCGCCGCGACGTGCCCCCACTGGCCAGCCGCTGATCGCTGGCACGGCGCCCAGCGCGCCGTCCGCCCCTCCCCAAGCCCGCAGGCCTTGTGCCTGCGGGCTTTTTTCATGGGCGCCACACCAAGGACAGGCCCCGCTGGGTACACATACTCCCCCCTAGTTAAAAGGTTTTTTAACGGCCTACCGCGCGACCAGTATGGGGCTATCTTTTATACTGCCACCCAGTACACAGGCAGCACCCGCACCCCACACCCGCAGCCCATGCCCCACACCCCCGAAGACAAGCAACGCGCCATCACCCGCCTGCGCCGCATCAAGGGCCAGGCCGAGGCGCTGGAGCGCGCCGTGGAGGCGGGCAGCGACTGCGCCCCCATCCTGCAGCAGCTGGCCGCCATGCGCGGCGCCGTGCACGGGCTGATGGCCGACCTGCTCGACAGCCATGTGCGCGAGACGCTGGCGGAAAAACCAGCACCGTCGCAGCAGGCCATTGACGAAACACTGGCGTTGCTTCGCTCCTACCTCAAATAGACCGTCCCCATCCGATTGACCGAAAGGAACACCCCATGAAATCCCGTGCCGCCGTCGCCTTCAAAGCCGGAGAACCCCTGCAGATCGTCGAGATCGACGTGGCCCCGCCCAAGAAGGGCGAAGTGCTCATCAAGATCACCGACACCGGTGTGTGCCATACCGACGCCTTCACCCTGAGCGGTGACGACCCCGAAGGCCTGTTCCCCGTGGTGCTGGGCCATGAAGGCGCTGGCATCGTTGTGGAAGTGGGCGAAGGCGTGACCAGCGTGAAGCCCGGCGACCATGTGATCCCGCTCTACACCGCCGAATGTGGCGAGTGCCTGTTCTGCAAGAGCGGCAAGACCAACCTGTGCGTGAGCGTGCGCGCCACACAGGGTAAGGGTGTGATGCCCGACGGCACCACGCGCTTCAGCTACAACGGCCAGCCCATCTACCACTACATGGGCTGCAGCACCTTCAGCGAATACACCGTGGTGGCCGAGGTGTCGCTCGCCAAGGTCAACTCCAACGCCAACCCCGAACAGGTCTGCCTGCTGGGCTGCGGCGTGACCACGGGCCTGGGCGCCGTCAAGAACACTGCCAAGGTGCAAGAGGGCGATACGGTCGCCGTGTTCGGCCTGGGCGGCATCGGCCTGGCGGTCATTCAAGGCGCCAAGCTGGCCAAGGCCGGGCGCATCATCGCCGTGGACACCAACCCGTCCAAGTTCGACCTGGCCCGCACCTTTGGCGCCACCGACTGCGTGAACCCCAAGGACTTCGACAAGCCGATCCAGCAGGTCATCGTGGAGATGACAACCTGGGGCGTGGACCACAGCTTTGAGTGCATCGGCAACGTCAACGTGATGCGCGCCGCCCTCGAATGCGCACACCGCGGCTGGGGCCAGTCGGTCATCATCGGCGTGGCCGGTGCGGGGCAAGAGATCAGCACCCGCCCCTTCCAGCTCGTCACCGGCCGCAAGTGGATGGGCACGGCGTTCGGCGGCGTCAAGGGCCGCAGCGAGCTGCCCGGCATGGTCGAAGACGCGATGGCGGGCAAGATCCAGCTCGCGCCGTTTGTCACGCACACCATGGGCCTCAAGGACATCAACGAAGCGTTTGATTTGATGCACGAAGGCAAGTCGATCCGCTCCGTCGTTAAATACGCGGTGGCCTGAGCCCTGCAGAGCAGCCAACGTTTGAGACGCCCGAACGCCCCTTTACCCGTTCGGGCTGAGCCTGTCGAAGCCATGGCACGCCTTGCCACCAACCCTTCGACAGGCTCAGGGCAAACGGGCTCGGTCTAAGGTCAATTTCCAATTCGAGCAGAGAAGACCTCCAGCGCTTATCCATCAAGCGCTAGCAGCTATTATTTTCAGAGCATCCACCATGACCACCTCCCTGGAACCCCTCAGCAGCCACGCCTGCTTTGGCGGCGAGCAGCGCTTCTACCAGCACGCCTCCACCGAAATCGGGCTGCCGATGAAGTTCTCGGTGTTCCTGCCCCCGCAGGCGCAGCAAGGGCCCGTGCCCGCCCTGCTCTTCCTGGCGGGGCTGACCTGCACCGAAGAAACCTTCATGGTCAAGGCCGGTGCCCAGCGCCTGGCGGCCGAGCTGGGCCTGGCACTCATCGCGCCCGACACCAGCCCGCGTGGCGCCAACGTGCCGGGCGAGGCCGAGAGCTGGGACTTTGGCGCGGGCGCAGGCTTTTATCTGGACGCAACCCAAGCGCCCTGGCACACCCACTGGCGCATGGAGAGCTACCTTCTGAAAGAGCTGCTGCCGCTGGTCTCAGCCCAGTTGCCCATCGACGGCACCCGCCTGGGCATCACCGGCCACTCGATGGGCGGGCATGGCGCGCTCACGCTGGCGCTGCGCCACCCAGGCCGGTTCCAGAGCCTGTCGGCCTTTGCACCCATCTGCGCGCCCACCCAGTGCCCATGGGGTGAGAAAGCCTTCACGGGCTACCTGGGCGCAGACCGCACGGGCTGGATCGAGCACGACGCCACGGTGCTCATGCAGCACCAGCCGGTCGCGCCGTACCCAGCGGGCATCCTCATCGACCAAGGCCTGTCCGACAAGTTTCTGGCCGACCAACTGCACCCACACCTGTTCGAAGCTGCGTGCCAGGCCATCGGCCAGCCGCTCAGCCTGCGCCGCCACGCGGGCTACGACCACGGCTACTACTTCATCCAGACCTTCATGGCCGACCACCTGGCGCACCACGCCAGAAACCTGCTGCCGCAGTCCGAACGTTAATGCGGCCTTAAGCCTCGGGCGCCACAGTGCGCCCCATGCCTTTGATACTGCAGCGCCTGCTGCTTCCCCACCTGGCCACGGGCACCGCGCCCCGGCCCGTTTCCACCGCAACACGCCACCTGCACCCCGCCTGGGTGGTGGTGCTCATCAGCACCTGGCTGGCCACGGCCTGCAATGTGCCGCTGTGGCGCGAGGTGGCGCAGTTGCCGGGCCAGGGCAGCCTGCGCGGCTGGGGCTTTGCCATCGCGTTTGCGCTCATCGTGGCAGCGGGCAATGCCGCACTGCTGAGCCTGCTGGCCTGGCGCTGGACGCTCAAGCCCGCCGCCACCGTGCTGGTGGTGATGGCTGCGTTTGGCGCGTATTTCATGCTGGCCTACGGCGTGGCCATTGACGCCAGCATGCTCACCAACGTGCTGCAAACGGACGTCAAAGAGGCGGGTGACCTGCTCAACTGGCGCATGCTGGCCACCGTGCTGGCGCTGGCCGTGCCACCGCTGTGGTGGCTGCTGCGCCGCCCCGTGTTGCGGCTGAGCACCCTGCGCCACGCGGCGCACAACGGGCTGCTGCTGGCGGGCGCCATCGCCGTCATCGTGGTGTGCCTGCTGCTGGTGTTCCAGGACTTTGCATCGACCATGCGCAACCACACCAAGCTGCGCTACCTGATCAACCCGCTCAACAGCGTGTACGCGCTGGGCAACATCGCCACCAAGCCCCTGCGCATGGACACCAGCAAGCTGCTGCCCCTGGGGCGCGATGCACAACTGGGCGCCAGCTATGCGGGCCAGGCCAAGCCCCCGCTGCTGGTGCTGGTGCTGGGCGAAACCGGCCGCAGCGGCAACTTCGGCATCAACGGCTATGAGCGCAACACCACACCGCTGCTCGCGGCCCGCACGGACCTCGTCAGCGCCCGCAACGCCTGGTCGTGCGGCACCAGCACCGCAGCATCGGTGCCCTGCATGTTCTCGCACCTGGGCCGCACGGGCTACGAAGCGCGCGCTGCCAACTTTGAAAGCCTCATCGACGTGCTGCACCACGCAGGCCTGGCCGTGCTGTGGGTAGACAACCAGTCTGGCTGCAAAGGCGTGTGCGACCGCATTGGCGAGACCCTCACCAGCGCGCCAAAAAGCCCGACGCCAGACCCCGCCCTGTGCCCCGGCGGCGAATGCCTGGACCGCGTGATGCTGCAAGACCTGGACACCCGCATCGCCGCCCTGCCCGCCGAACAGCGCCAGCGCGGCACCGTGGTCGTGCTGCACCAGATGGGCAGCCACGGCCCCGCGTACTACAAACGCTCGGCGCCCGACAACAAGAAGTTTGGCCCCGAATGCACATCCACCTCCCTGCAGGAGTGTGAACGCCAGCAGGTCGTCAACGCGTATGACAACAGCGTCGTGGAGACGGACTTTTTCCTCGATTCAGTGCTCAAATGGCTCACAGCGCAGGATAGCAAAGCGCAAACAGCTATGATTTATGCAGCAGACCATGGCGAATCACTGGGCGAGAACAACCTCTACCTGCACGGCCTGCCCTACTCCATTGCGCCCGACGTGCAAAAGCATGTGCCGTGGATCACCTGGCTCTCGCCCGCCATGCAGGCGCGCACCCAGGTCGCCACCGGCTGCCTGCAGCACGAGCTGGCCGAGCGGCGCATCACCCACGACAACTACTTTCACTCGGTGCTGGGGCTGATGGATGTGAAGACTGGGGCGTACAGCGCGGGGCTGGACATGTTTGCAGGTTGCCGACAGGCGGCAGGGGCGGCCAGAGCGGCGGGCTGACGCGGAGTCGGGCCTGCCCGGGCGCCATGCCCCAACCGCAACAATGAACTTCTGCGCGCCTCACGCCGCCCCTGGCAGCAGCAGAATCTTGCCGACGTTGACGCCAGATTCCATGCGACTGTGGGCCTGCGCGGCATCTGCCAACGGGTAGGTGCTGTCAATCACCGGCCAGATCGCACCGGCCGCCAGCGCAGGCAGCCACCGCTCGGCAAAGCGCTGCACCATGGCCTGCTTGACCTCGGGCGGGCGCGACTTCATCACCGTGCCAAAGATCTGCAGATGGCGGTACAGCACGGCGTCCATCGGCAACGTGGCGCCTTGCGCACCACCCAGCAAGCCCACGGCCACCATGCGCCCGCCCACGGCCAACGACCGCACGTTGCGCTCCAAGTATGGCGCACCAATGAAGTCGATCACCACGTCCACACCTTTGCCGTCCGTTGCCTGCGCCACCACGGCCGCAAAGTCCTCGCTGCGGTAATCAATGAACACATCTGCGCCAAAGCCCAGCACTGCATCGCGCTTGTCACCGCTTGCTGTGCCAAACACCCGTGCGCCCGCCGCTTTCGCCAGTTGCACCGCCGCCGAGCCCACGCCGCCTGCGGCTGCGTGGATCAGCACCGACTCGCCCGCCTGCAGGTTGGCCAGGTGGAACAGCGCCTCGTGTGCAGTCACAAACACCTCCGCCACCGCACCCGCTGCCACCAGGCCCAGGCCCTCCGGCACATGCATGGCCATGCGGTGGTCGATGCGCGACAGCTCGGCGTAGGCCCCGCCGCCCACAATGCCCATCACACGGTCGCCCACGGCAAAGCCGCGCACCAGCGGGCCCACCTCGACCACCGTGCCCGCGATCTCCAGCCCCATGGTGTCCGCATCGCCAAAGTAGGCGCGACCGTAAGCCCCCTTGCGGTGCAACAGATCAGCGCGGTTCACGCCGATGGAGGCGTTGCGCACCAACAGGTCGTGCGGACGCACCTCGGGGGTCGGGACCTCCCGGGCCACCAGCACCTCAGGCCCACCGAAGTCGTCGAACACGATGGCCTGCATGGTGGGTGGTACGGCGGTCTGCACAGTGGCGGGATGTTGTTCACTCAAAGCGGTGGGCATGGGTTGCAGTCCTCAAAAATGTCATTCAGGCTTGCAAGGTTACAGCGCCAACACACAATTCAAACGCAGCAATTTCGCTCTTTAGTGATGCAAAATTGCATCACCACCTCAGGATGAACACCACCATGAACTGGGACGACACCCGCGTCTTTCTCGCGCTGACAAGAGCTCCCTCCTTGCGCGCCGCCGCGCGCAGCCTGGGCATCGACCAGGCCACCGTGGGGCGGCGGCTGAATGCACTGGAGGCCGAGCTGGGCGCCAAGCTGTTCCTGCGTGCCAAAGATGGATACCTGCTCACGCCAGCAGGCGAAACGGCCCTGGCAGCCGCCCGCCGCATGGAAAGCGCAGCCCTCGACCTGCGCACCAAAATCGAAGGCCAGGACGAAAACCCCGGCGGCATCGTGCGCGTCACCAGTACCGACTCCATCGCCATCGACCTGCTGCTGCCCGCCGTCGAGCGCCTGCAGCGGCACTGGCCCCACATCCGTGTGGACCTGGAGGTCTCCACCCAGTTGCTCAGCCTCAGCCGCAGGCAGGTGGACATAGCGTTTCGCAACGTCCGCCCGGAGACGCCCGACCTGATCGTGCGCCGCGTGGTGTCATGGCCGGTGGGCCTGTTTGCCAGCGCGGGCTATATCGAGCACTTTGGCGAACCCGTGCCCGACGACGAGCTGCGGGGCCACCACCTGGTGGCCTATGGCCCCTACCTGGAGCACAGCCCGTTTCTGACCATGGCCGGTGTGCCCGCCCGCCAGGCCCGCATCGCCATGGCCGTGCGCTCCAGCCTGCTGGTGCGCAAGGCGGTGGCAGCGGGCATTGGCCTGGGTGAAATGCCGGTGTGGATGGGCGAGCGCGAAGGCCTGGTCCGCATCTGGCCCCAACGCCGCCGCACCACCGATTACGAGGTCTGGCAAGTCATGCACCCCGACCTGCAGCGCACCGCCCGCGTCCGCGCCACGGCAGAGTTTCTGTCGGAGGCATTTGGTCAGGCGTAGCGGAAAACGGCATGCTGCTTGGCGCTGCCTTCGCAACCAAAGCATCAGCAAACCTGAACTGGCCGACCGACCGAAGAAGCAACCCATTCATCAATCGGTCAGCGGCGGCAATACCTGCTGCGCCATACTCCGGCACCTATTCCATCTGCTTCATTCACCACCCCATGCAGCACACCATCCAGCACCAGGAGCAAGACGCCAAAGGCGCCTTCACCATCGAGAACAGCGGCCAGCGCCTGGCCGAGATGACCTACAGCCGCACCAACGCCACGATGGTCATCGTGGACCACACCGAGGTAGATCCATCACTCAGCGGGCAAGGTGTCGGACGCGCACTGCTCGACGCGCTGGTGCTGTGGGCGCGGGCTACGGGTACCAAAGTGGTCCCGCTGTGCCCGTTTGCCAAGGCACAGTTTGACAAGGACGTGGCTATTCGGGATGTGCTGGTTTAGGCAGGCCCTATGACGGGGACGCGACAGCCTCAACCCACTGATTGGATCCGCTCGCCGGGGTTTTTTTTGCTTCTTGGAGTCAGACGTCGCTTGGGCAAAATGGCAGCACCATGCGCCAGCACTCCCATCCGTCGCACGAGCCGACTCACGTCGGATAGCCACCACATGCTGCTCAGGATCAACGTTCAGCCTCACCAGGAGCGTCGCACTTGATTCGTCTCACCATCGCCATTGCATCCGTGGTTCTGCTCATCGGATGCGCGGGGCCCCGTTTTGATGCCGGACGGACAGAAACGGTACTTCCACTGCATCGTGCCTGGGTTGACGGGCGACAGGTGGAATACATCACGACAGACATCTCGGACGGCGCCATGGCGGAGGCCGCCGGTGTGAACCATGTCCCTCGCCTGCGCGACGCCATCGCCGCGCGCCCCTCGGTGCTGGAGCGTGTGTACAAATTCTCGCAGGGCGAACAGATCAGCATCTTTCAATCTGCGCCACATCCCGTGGGCGCGGCGAACACGGACCGAAGCTACAGCCCACTGTGGCGCCTCGTCCTGGTGACGAGAACGACACACGATCCGGGGCCCGAGCTGACATCGGAGGAGGAGCTATTGGCTGCCGAAGAAAAAGGCCTGGTCTCGCTCGAAGTCACCGATATCGTCATCAACTGCCCCGTAACGCGGGCTGTCGGTGGCGGGGGCCTGGCAGGGGTGCGGTAAGACGGGCCGCAGCTCAACCGGGTGTCAGTTCCTGGCGTTCCACGAGGGCTGATGTGAGAAGCCGCATTGCTGCGCCTCTAAACCGTCGGCACCGTGCCCCCATCAATCACATGCTCCGAGCCCGATATCGCTCCCGCACGCGGTGACACCAAAAACGTGATCAGGTCGGCCACCTCTTGCGGTCTGGCGGGGCGGCCCAGCGGGATGCCGCCCAGCGACTGCATGATGATCCGCTTGCCGCCTTCGTAGTCCGTGCCCGCCTGGGTGGCCACGCGCTCGGCCAGGGCGACGGCGGCTTCGGTTTCGACCCAGCCGGGCGAGACGCTCAGCACGCGAACGCCTTGTGGCGTGACCTCTTTCGACAAGGCCTTGCTGTAGGTGGACAGGGCCGCCTTGGCAGCGGCGTAGGCGGTGGTGGACCCGGGCAGCGGCAGCACGCGCTGGATGGAGCTGACGTGGACGATGACGCCCGCGCCCTTGGCCAGCATGGCGGGCAACAAAGCGCGGTCCAGGCGCACGGCGGGCATCAGGTTCTGGTTCAGTTCGTTGAACCACTGCGCATCGTCCAGCGCTGCAAAGCCCCCGCCTGGCGCGCTGGAGCCGCCCACCACGTTGATCAGAATGTCCACGCCGCCCCAGTGCGTGAGCACCGCCTGCACAACCTCTACAGCGCCTTCTGCGGTGGAGACGTCGGCAGGCACGTACAGCACGCCGCCAATCGGGTGCGGAGGGGCTGAACGCGCGGTAGCCATCACCTGCACACCGGCGTCCACCAAAGCCTGCACCACTGCAGCGCCCACGCCTTTGGTGCCGCCCGTGACGAGTGCGCGCTGGCCGCGCAGTTGAAGGTCGAAGCTCATACCGTGATCTCCAGCGACGCAATCAGGCCACGCACAAGGCGAAAGCGGTAGCGCAGATCGACCGGGCTACCAGGGAAGTTGCCCTCGACGCGGCTGGTGACGACCTGGTGGCCGTCGCTCTGCTGCAGCGCAAAGGGTTCGGTGGTGTACGTGTACTTTGTCGATGCCGCGGCCTTCCAGGCCTTGATGGCGTCGATGCCCGAATGGGTGCGGCCCTCGTCCTTGACGACGGCCTGTGCCGTGAAGCACCGGGCAATGGCCTCAGCGTTCTTTTGTTGGTCGGCCGCAAAGTAGGCGGCAATGGCGTCAGGGAGGCTCAAAGGGGTCATGGTGACAAACTCCTTGGGTTGGTCGATGGGCTAGTCATCGGGTGGTGGAGTCGTCAGCATGCGCCTGTAGCACCAATTAGTGAATGGCCTAGAATTTGAATAGGCTATGTAGAAAAAAACACAGAATGCGTGGATCGGATTTTGCAGAACTGAAGGCCTTTGCCGCCGTGGTCGAGCGCGCGAGCTTTGCGCGCGCGGCGGATCACCTGGGGCTGTCGCCGTCGGCGCTGAGCCAGACGATTCGCCAGCTGGAAGCCCGCTTGGGCGCGCGATTGCTGAACCGCACCACGCGCAGCGTGGCGCCCACAGCCACCGGGGCGCAGCTGTATGCGCGCATGGCCCCTCTATTTCGGGACATGGCCGACGCAGTGGCCGAAGCCAGTGCGGCGGCCGGCCAGATGGGGGGCACGCTGCGCATCAACACGCTGGGCATGGCCGCCACACAGGTCATCGCGCCACGGCTTGGGCGGTTCCACCAGGCCCACCCGGATGTGGTGCTGGACATCGTGGTGGACGACGGGCTGAGCGACATCGTTGCGGGCCGCTTTGATGCGGGCATCCGCGTGGGCGGGCGGCTGGAAAAAGACATGATCGCCGTGCGCCTGACACCGGACGTGAAGATGATTGCCGTGGCCTCGCCCGACTACCTGGCGCAGCGCGGCACGCCAAAGGCGCCGGCCGACCTGCACGGCCACGCGTGCATCAACTGGCGGCTTCAGATGGATGGCCGGACCTACCGCTGGGAGTTCGAGAAAAAAGGAAAACGGGTGGAGATTGCGGCAGAAGGACCGCTGGTGACCAACCACTCGGACATGGGCGTGGCTGCGGCCGTGCAGGGCCTGGGCATTGCCTATGCGTTTGACCGTGAGCGGGTGGACAACCACATTGACCAGGGGCGGCTGGTGCAGGTGCTTGCCGACTGGTCGGTGGCAAAGCCCGGCCTGTTCCTGTACTACTCCAACCGGCGCCATCCATCACCGGCATTGACGGCTTTCATCGACTGCCTGCTGGACCGTGATCTGCCAGAACCCAGGCCTGGCTTGCAACGCCCATCAGTGAATGCGGCTGTGCAGAGGACTCCACGTCGGTAATGGGGTCTTGGGTGGCCGATATCAGCCATTCAAGCCAGAAGCGTCGCCCTCACCGTCCTTCCATCCACCCCTTCACCTCGCCCATCAGATGTCCCCGGAACACCTCCGCAATCGGTGACAGCTGCTTGCCCTTGGGCCAGACCAGGTGCCATTGCGACTGGATGGGGAAGCCCTGCACGTTGAGCACGGCCAGGCCCTCTTGGTGGGGGCCGAGGCTGTGGCGGGAAACGATGGAGACGCCCAGCTGGCCTTCCACCGATTCCTTGATGGCCTCATTGCTACCAAGCTCCAGTACGGCGCTGGGAACAAAGCCCAGCTGACGCAGGTGCGTGTCGGTGGCCATACGGGTACCGGAGCCTTTTTCGCGCAGGATGAAGCGCTCGGCCTGCAATTGCGTGAACTTGACGCGCTTTTTCGCAGCGAGTGGGTGGCCCGCGGCGGCGATGACGACGAGCGGATTGGGCATGAGGATGTGGTCTTCCAGCGGCAAATCGGCCGGAGGCATGGACATGACGTAGAGGTCGTCCAGGTTGCTGCGCAGCCGGTTGATGACATGGTCGCGGTTGAGCACCTCCAGCGAGATGTCGATCTGCGGGTGCAGCTTGCAGAAGCTGCCCAGCAGACGCGGCACAAAGTATTTGGCGGTGCTGACCACGGCGACCTTGAGGCGTCCGCTGGTGAGGCCCTTGGCGCCAGACACCCGCTGCTCAAACGCATCCCACTCGCCCGCAATGGCGCGCGCGGTGCGGGCCAGGGCATGCCCCGCTTCGGTGAGGTGCACGCGGCGCGAGATGACTTCGTACAGCGGCAGGCCCACGGCCTGAGACACCTCGCGCAGCTGCATGGAGGCGGTGGGCTGGGTGACGTGCATGACCCGGGCGGCGGCGCTGACGCTGCCGGTTTCGGCCAGCGCCAGAAAAAGGCGCAGCTGGCGAAAGGTGATGTTCATAGATTTTTATCTATAGATAAGCGCATTCGAATCGATTTTACTTTGCACCCTGCACTGCATAGCATTGGCGCCCAAGGAGTTGAATGATGCAAAGCTTGCTGGACCCTGCGATCCTATTTTTTGCCCTGGGTGTGTTTGCGGGCCTGGTGCGGTCCAACCTGGAGATGCCTGCGGCGATCTCGAAGTTCTTGTCGATCTACCTGCTGATGGCGCTGGGCCTCAAGGGCGGGTTTGCGCTGGCGGCGTCGGGCTTTACGTCCAACGTGGCCACCAGCCTGGGGCTGGCAGTGCTGCTGGCCATCGTGGTGCCGCTGGTGGGCTATGCGCTCTTGCGGCGGGTGCTGTCGGGCTTCAATGCGGCGGCGGTGGCAGCCACCTATGGATCGGTGAGCGCGGTGACGTTTGTGACGGCCACGCAGTACCTGGAGTCGCAGCACATCGCCTACGGCGGCCACATGGCGGCGGCGATGGCGCTGATGGAGTCGCCCGCCATCATCCTCGCAGTGCTGCTGGCGAATGCGCTGCGGCAAAAACAACAGGCGGTGGCCATGGCCACCGCCGCCCCGCCCGTGGTGGCGATGACAGGCGGGGGCGCCGCCACGCTGGGCGGTCATGGCCCGGGCAGCGTCAGTGGGAAGGGCGGCCCCCACCTGTCGGTGGGCAAGATCCTGCACGAGTCGTTCACCGATGGCACGCAGTTGCTGCTGCTGGGCGCGATGCTGATTGGTCTGCTGACGGGAGATGCGGGCAAGGCGGCCATGCAGCCGTTTTCGGGTGATCTGTTCAAGGGCATGCTGTGCCTGTTCTTGCTGGACATGGGCCTATCGACCGCACGCAACCTGCCTGCGGTGCGCCAGCAGTCGCCCTGGCTGCTGGCCTATGCGGTGCTGGGCCCCATCACCCACGCCACGCTGGCGCTGGGCCTGGCCTGGCTGGTGGCGGTGCCTGCAGGCGATGCGGTGCTGCTGATGGTGCTGGCGGCCAGTGCGTCCTACATCGCCGTGCCTGCGGTGGTGCGCTATGCCATCCCCGAGGCCGACCCGTCGCTGTATGTGAGCCTGTCGCTGGGGCTGACGTTTCCGCTCAACATCGTGCTGGGCATTCCGCTGTACACGCAGGTGGTGCAAAGCCTGTGGGCCGTGTGAGGGGCAATGCATACAGCCCACACGTGGCCCCTGGCGTGCGCCTGTAGAGCCCGATTCACTTGCTATCATTTAAATAGCTATTGAGGCATACTGGACGGGCGTAAACGGCCATTTTATTCAAATCTTCAACCCAATGCGCCACACAGCCGTGTCAGAACAGGCTGCTTTGCCCCTGCAGCAGCCCGGGGCGGAACTGGCCCACGTCCAGCTCCACGCGTTCGCGGTTCAGGCCCAGCCTGCGGCAGGTGGTGGCAAAACGCTGGCGCACCAGGTCGGACCACAGGCCGGTGCCTTTCATGCGGGTGGCGAAGTCGCTGTTGTAGGTTTTGCCCGCGCGGCGCTCGGCGTCGCTGAGGTGGTGCAGGTCTTGCACACGGGCCATCACGCGCGCGGCGCGCTGGGGGTAGTGCACCTGCAGCCATTCGCGGAAGAGCGTATCCAGCTCCCACGGCAGGCGCAGCACGGTGTAGAAGGCGCTGCGCGCGCCCGCGTCGCGCGCAGCCTCCAGCACCTGTTCCATGTCTTCGGTGATGAAGGGGATCTGTGGCGCCACGCTCACGCCCACGGGCACACCAGCCTCGGCAAGCGCGCGGATGGTGCGCAGGCGCCGGTGGGGCGCTGCGGCGCGGGGCTCCATGCGGCGGGCCAGCGTGGCATCGAGCGTGGTGATGGTGACGTACACCGCCGCTAGGCGTTGCGCTGCGAGCGGAGCCAGCAAATCCAGGTCACGCTCCACACCGCTGGATTTGGTGATGAGCGAAAACGGGTGGCGCGCGTCGCGCATCACTTCGATGAGGCTGCGGGTGAGCTTCAGTTCGCGCTCCACAGGTTGATAGCAGTCGGTGGCCGAGCCGATATTGATCAAACGGGGCACGTAGCGCGGCGCGCACAGCTCGCTACGCAGCACTTCGGCAATGTTGTGTTTGGCCACGATCTGCGTTTCAAAGTCGAGCCCCGGTGAGAAGTTAAGGTAGCTGTGGGTAGGCCGCGCGTAGCAGTAAATGCATCCGTGTTCGCAGCCCCGGTAGGGGTTCACCGAGAGTTCAAAGAAGATGTCTGGCGAGTCGTTGGCGCAGATGGCGCTGCGCGCGGCTTCGAGATGCACGCGGGTAGCGGCGGGGGCGGCGGATGCATCGTCGCCCGCATCGTTACCCCCCGGCAGTTGGCCCCAGCCGTCGTCGGCCGCCTCGCGCACATCGCGCGCAAACCGGTGAGCCAGGGCCGTGGCCGCGCCCCGGCCACGGATGGCCTGCAGCGGGATGCGGACCTCTTCGGGCGGCGCGGGGATGTCGGACTTGTCCGTGAAGGTGCGAGACATAACTGTATAAATATACAGCCATTTGGTGCTGCGTGCTTGCCCCTCCGCCCCCGCAAGCATGCGCGCGGCCTTGGCACGGTTTACTCCTTGAACAGCTGCTCGATCAGCCCCCGCATCCACTGGTTGCCGGGGTCGCTTTCAAAGCGGCGGCTCCAGTGCAGCGACACCGTGAAGTCACGCAGCGGCAGTGCGGGCTCGATCAGGGTGTAGCCACCGTCGGCCGCAAAAGTGCGTGCGATGTTGCGGGGCATGACCACGGCCAGGTCCGTGGCCCGCACGATGGCGGGCAGCACCATGAAGTGCTCGGTGGTCAGGCGGATGCGGTCCTGCAACTGTTGCATCTCCAGAATGCGCAGGGTGTCGGAGTGGGTGCGCACGGCCACAAATTCCAGCTGGTGCAGGGCGCTGAGCAGGACAGGGCCGCTGCGCCTGGTGGCGGCGAAGGGGTGGCCTGCGCGCAGCAGCACCATGTAGCGGTCCTGGAGGAGCTGCACACGCTGCGTATCCTTCACCGTGGGCAAAAAGCCAAAGGCGAAGTCGATGGCACCACTGTCCAGCCGCTGGGGGATCTCGTGGCGTGGCACGGGCAGGGTCTCCAGACGCACTCCGGGCGCCTGATGCTGCAGTGCCACCATCAGGTCGGGCAGAAAACGGCCTTCGCCAATATCGCTCATGTGAATGCGGAACACCTTGTGCGACTGCAAAGGGTCAAACAGGGCCGACTCGTTGAGGGCCTCTTCCAGCAAACCCAGCGCGCTGCGCACGGCGTCGGCCAGCCGGTCGGCCTTGGGGGTGGGCTGCACGCCGCCGCCTGCGCGCACAAACAGCGGGTCTTTGATGAGCAGGCGCAGCCGCGTCAGCGCCTGGCTGGCTGCCGGCTGTGTCAGGTCCAGCAGCTCTGCGGCCCGGCTCACATTGCGTGTGCGGTAGACGGCATCGAACAGGCGCAGCAGGTTGAGGTCGATGTCCTTGATATGCATTGAGTGAATACCGCTTAGTCACTTCATTGTATTGATGGATAGAGAAAGCCGTCCGAAGATGCGGGGATGCCTTCAGAACAACCCCATCTCCCCACCGTGCGCGAGGCCGTGCTCGACCTGCTGCGCGGCTTTCACATCGATACCATCTTTGGCAACCCGGGCTCCACCGAGCTGCCACTGTTCCTCGACTTTCCCAGCGACTTCCGTTACATCCTGGGCCTGCAGGAATCGGTGGTGGTGGGCATGGCCGACGGCTATGCGCAGGCCACCCACAACGCCGCCTTTGTGAACCTGCACTCGGCGGCCGGCGTGGGGCACGCCATGGGCAATATCTTCACGGCACACAAGAACCGCACGCCCATGGTCATCACGGCCGGGCAGCAGGCGCGCTCCATCCTGCCGTTCGACCCCTTCCTGTTCTCGGGCCAGGCCACCGAGCTGCCCAAGCCCTACGTGAAGTGGAGCGTGGAGCCCGCGCGCGCCGAAGACGTACCCCTGGCCATCGCCCGCGCCTACTACATCGCCATGCAGCAGCCGCGTGGGCCGGTGCTGGTGTCCATACCCGCAGACGATTGGGACAAGCCTTGCGAGCCGCTGAAGGCGCGCACCGTGAGCACCGAGTCGCGCCCCGAGCCCCGGGTGCTGCAGGCCATCGGCGATGCGCTGGATGCCGCGCGGCGCCCCGTCTTCGTGGTGGGTGCCGCCGTGGACCGCGACCGTGCCTGGGACGAGGTGGTGGCGCTGGCCGAGCGGCACAACGCTGCCGTGTGGATTGCCCCCATGGCGGGCCGCTGCGGCTTTCCGCAGGACCACCGCCTGTTCGCCGGGGTGCTGCCCGCCATGCGCGAGAAAATCGTCGCGCTGCTCGCCGGCCACGACCTGGTGTTTGCGCTGGGCGCCGCCGCCTTCACCTACCACGTGGAAGGCTTTGGCCCGCATGTGCCGCCGGGCGCGCAACTGGTGCAGCTGATTGAAGACCCCGGCACCGCCGCCTGGACGCCTGAAGGCACCTCGGCCGTTGGCGGCATCCGGCTCGGGGTGCTCGACCTGCTGGCGCGCCCCGCACCACCGCCACGCGCCTTGCCACAACCGCGCCCCGCACGCCCGCGTGTGGAGCCCACGGGGCCGCTGATGAGCGTGCCCTATGTGATGCAGACCCTGGCCGAGGTGCGCGACGCGGCCTCCATCGTGGTGGAAGAAGCGCCCAGCTCGCGCGCAGCCATGCACGCCTACCTGCCCATTGTGCAAAGCGAAACCTTCTACACCATGTGCAGCGGCGGCCTGGGCTATGGCATGCCTGCCGCCGTGGGCGTGGCGCTGGCCAAACCCGACAAGAAGGTGATCGGGCTGCTGGGTGACGGCTCGGCGATGTATTCCATCCAGGCCCTGTGGAGCGCGGCGCAGCTGAAGCTGCCCATCACCTTCATCATCCTCAAGAACCGCCGCTACGCGGCGCTGCAGGAGTTTGCCCCCACCTTCGGCTTCCACGCAGGCGACAAGCTCGAAGGCACCGACCTGCCAGATCTCGACTTCCTCGCGCTCGCCCGTGGCCAGGGCTGCGAGGCCGTGCGTGTGAGCGACCCCGCCTTGCTGCACCAGGCGCTGCGCGATGCACTGGCCAGCCCGCGCGGCATCCTGGTTGAGGTGGACGTGGCCTGACAGGCCCTGCACAACCCGTTCTTCCCGGCTCACCCCATCACCACAACACACCAGACCCGGCGCACCCGGGCGCTCACCCTGACTGGAGACAACCATGCACATCGTTCACAACCCGCCCTCCCCAACCCCCCGCCACCTGCTGCGCACGCTGGCATGCGCCGCTGCCAGCGTGCTGCTCAGCACCGCCGCCATGGCAGACACCTGGCCCAGCAAGCCGATCAAAGTCATCGTCAACTTCCCCGCCGGGGGCGCCGCCGACCAGATTGCGCGCGCCGTCACCCAGCCCCTGCAGGCCGCGCTGGGACAGTCGGTGGTGGTGGAGAACCGGGGCGGTGCGGGCGGCAACATCGGCGGGGAGGCTGTGGCCAAATCCCCGGCCGATGGCTATACCCTGCTCATGAGTTCGGGCGGCATGGTGTCAGTCAACCCGCACCTGTATCCCAAGATGCCTTTCGACCCCGTCAAGGACCTGACACCCGTGGCTGCTGCTGCACGGGTGCTGGTCTTCCTGGAGGTGCGCCCCACACTGCCGGTCAACACCATCCAGGAGTTCCTCGCGCACCTGAAGGCCAACCCCGGCAAGCTGAGCTTTGGCACGCCGGGCAACGGCAGCTCGCCCCACCTGGCGGCCGAGATGCTCAAGACCCAGGCCAATGTATTTGCGGTGCATGTGCCCTACCGGGGCGCGGCACCGGCCATGCAGGACCTGCTGGGTGGGCAGCTGGACTTCATGTTCGACCCGGGTATCGGCCTCTCGCATGTGAAAGCGGGCAAGCTCCGGCTGCTGGCCGTGGGCAGCGCCAAGCGCTCACCCCTCTTCCCGGACGTTCCCACACTGGACGAAGTGGGCCTGAAGGGCTTTGACGCAGACACCTGGTTTGGTTTTTATGCACCGGCGGGCACACCGCCCGACGTGGTCACGCGCCTGAACCGCGAGATCAACAAGGTGCTGGGCACGCAGGCCGTCAAGGACCGCATCACGGCGCTGGGCGGGGTGCCTGCCCCCATGTCGCCCACCGACTTCAACGCACGGGCTTCCATCGACAGCGCACGGTTTGGCGCACTGATCAAGGCGCGCAACATCCAGGGAGATTGACCGCGCGTGGCAGTGCGAGATTCGCGATGGTCTACAGTCCCGCGCTTTGTCACCACCTTAGAGGTACTGCCATGGCGCGCAAGCCCCAGATCATCCTGTCGTCGCTCGACGTTGACCGCATCGAAGCCCTGCTGGCCGCCATCCCGGCCAGTGTCTTCCCGGGCAAGGCGGACCTGCAAGCAGAGCTGGACCGGGCCGATGTGGTGCCGCCCGAGGACATCCCGCCCAACGTGGTGACCATGAATTCCACCGTGCAGTTCTCCATCCTGGAGACGGGCAAGGAGTTCTGCCTGACCCTGGTCTACCCGCGCGACGCGGATGGCACTGCGGACCGCATCTCGATCTTCGCGCCCGTGGGCAGCGCCCTGCTGGGCCTGGCGGTGGGCGATGAACTGGCCTGGCCCGGACCGGGCGGCAAGTCGATGACGGTGCGCGTGAAAGACATCCTGTACCAGCCTGAAAGTGCCGGCGAACTGCATCGTTGAATTCGGGACACCCCCTGAGGCGCTGCGCGCCTTCCCCTCGCTCTCACAGCGCTGCGCACTGCGGGCGGGGGGACGCCGCCCTCGCTGCGGGGCGGCCCCTGCTTGGCTGCCCTGGCCTTTGAGCACGCCGGTTTCTGAGGCTATTGGGTAGCTGGAGCCCGCTGGAGCACTGCGCGCCTTCTATTCCCGGCGAGCCCTGCCTGGAGGGTGCAAGTGAGTGCCACGGATTGGGGTGGTGCAAAGCGCCATGAGCCGCGACAATGGCAGCCGCCATGACCACACCGCCCGCACCACACACGCCAGACATCCCTCCATCGATTGACCAGTTCGACCCGGACTCGACGGTCGCATTCCAGCGGCGAATGGAGCGGGCTCCTGAATGGTTCTGCTCCTTCCTGGCGGGAAACAGCCGCGAAAAGAGCCGCCTCAAGCGCGAGATGGCAACAATGAAGGGCTCGGTGGTGTGGCTGGTGCAGCAGCGCCGCCAGGGCAACTGGGATGCCGCAGAGCGCGCCCATTTGCGGGATGTGATGCGGTCAGCCTCGTCCGTGAGTCCCTACCTGTTCATCTGGGTGATTCCGGGCTCGATGCTGATCCTGCCCTTCATGGCCTGGTTTCTGGACCGGCAGCGCAAGCGGCGCGAGCGCAAGCTACAGCGTTGAAGAGCTCTTCACGAGCCCTCATTCAGAACCCGTTGTTGGTAACAGCCACCAGCAGACCGGTGCCCACCAGCCCCGCCTGCCAGCGCAATGCGGTGGACCAGGTGGGCACATGCCGCTCCACCCGCAGGTAGAGCAGGCGCCCGGCGGCGAGGGACAGGACAAACGCCAGCAGCATGCCCAGTGCATTGGGCACCGGCGAAGCAGGCCACAAGTGGCTGACCACGGCATTGACCAGCAGGCACACGGCAAAGTGCACGAGGAAGATGGAGTAAGACATCTGCCCCACGCGAACCAGCGGCGCAAAACCGCCCCAGGCACGCAGACGTTCGGACCGCAACGCCACCACCAGGCACAGCGCCGTGACGAGCGCCACCACGATGCGGCCCCGGAAGTCCAGCGCCAGGGCCACACCGCCCAGCAGCACCATGGCGCTCAGCCACCCCACCGGGCTGGCTGCGCGCACAGCCCAGTACGCCAGCATGCCCAGGCCATAGGCACCCAGGAAGTAGATCGCCCACATGTCGAGCCCGGCCATGCGGTTGAAAACCCACAGCGACGCCGCCACACCTGCCACGATGAGCACCCGGGCCAAAACAGCCCCGTGCCGCTGGGCCCACACGCCCGGCAGGGCTCTGACGCCCGCCCAGAGCAGCACGCTCAATGCAAAAAGCTGGAAGTCGATGGCCACATACCAGACACCGGCAGACAGGGCATCTTCGTCCACGATGTCCTGCAGCAACAAGGCATTGGCCAGCAATTGCGCCAAGGTGGGTTCTCCCGGAACAGAAGAGTGCTCCATCCAGGGGCGCACCAAGGCGGCCACCACCACCGTCAGCAACAACGCCACCGCGTAGGGAACCACCAGCCGTACAAAACGCTTGGCCACTGCATTGCCAGCATGGTCAAACCGCGCCACGCCCTGGGGCGCCAGGCTGGCTGCGGCAAGGTAGCCGCCCAGCACCAGAAACACCTGCACCGCCATGCGCCCATAGTCATACAGCCAGGCCATCAAGGCGGGGGCGAGAGGCTGGGCGATGTCCGACATCGGGCCATAAAAGGCCAGGTGGTGCCAGACGATGGTGATGCACGCCACGCCCTTGACCATATCGATCAGGGGCATACGGGAAGGAGACGAAGACATGGGAGCGGGGAGGTATGGCATGTGCCGAGGCGGGGCCGCACCGGCAGACAAAAACCTCTATTGTCCCCCGCATCCAGCAGTTTGCGCAGCCCTAGAGCCTGCCGCAGTACCCCGCCTTCTGAAGGTGCAATTTCCTGAATTTTCAGAAATTACTGAAATTTCAAAAATCAAGCGCACAATACGTGCCTATATGACCTACGTCAACCATTTACCCCCTCTGAACCGCCAGTTCGTGGCCCACTTTGGCGAGATGGGCAGCCGCTGGGGCATCAACCGCACGGTCGGCCAGATGTATGCACTCATCTTCCTGTCTCCTCGCCCGCTCAACGCCGACGAGATTGCTGAAACGCTGGAGTTTTCGCGCTCCAACGTGAGCATGGGGCTCAAGGAGCTTCAGGCCTGGCGGCTGGTGAAACTGAGCCACCAGCCGGGCGACCGGCGCGAATACTTCGAGGCACCCAAGGACGTGTGGGAGATCTTCCGTGTGCTGGCCGAGGAACGCCGCCGCCGCGAGATCGAACCCACCTTGTCGATGCTGCGCATGGCGCTACTCGAAGAGCCCTCCTCCGATGAAGAGCGCCACGCCCAGGAACGCATGCGCGAGATGCACGAACTGATCGACCGGCTCATGACATGGTTCGACGACGTGCAGCGCCTGGCGCCTGAAACAGCGATGCAGCTCATGGGCATGGGCACCGCCGTTACCCGGGTGCTCGAATTCAAGGACCGGCTGACCGGCAAGGGCAGTCACTCGCCAAAGAGCAATCCCTCAGGAGTTTGACGCCATGGACGCCTTCACGCTCTCGCGCATCCAGTTCGCGGCCAACATCAGCTTTCACATCCTGTTCCCCACCATCACGATTGCGCTGTGCTGGTTTCTGGTGTTCTTCCGCCTGCGGCACACGGCCACGCGCGGCACACCGGCGGCGCTGGGCTGGGAGCAGGCCTACTACTTCTGGACCAAGGTGTTTGCGCTGACCTTTGCGCTGGGCGTGGTGTCGGGCATCACCATGAGTTTTCAGTTCGGCACGAACTGGCCGGGCTTCATGGAGCATGTGGGCAACATTGCCGGACCGCTGCTGGGCTATGAGGTGCTGACGGCGTTCTTTCTGGAGGCCACCTTCCTGGGGATCATGCTGTTTGGCCGGGGGCGCGTGTCCGAGCGCATGCACCTTGTCGCCACGCTCATGGTGGCTTTTGGCACCACGCTGTCGGCTTTCTGGATCTTGAGTTTGAACTCGTGGATGCAGACGCCCGTGGGCTACGAGATCATCGATGGCAAGTTCCACGCGGTGGACTGGCTGGCGATTGTGTTCAACCCGTCCTTCCCCTACCGACTGGGCCACAAGCTGCTGGCATCGGCCCTCACGGCAGGCTTCTTGATCGCCGGGGTGAGTGCCTGGCAGTTCATCAAGGGCACGGCCAACGAAGGCACGCGCAAGGCCCTGCGCACGGCCATCACCGCCGTGGCCGTCGTGATCCCGCTGCAGATCTTCATGGGCGACCTGCATGGTCTCAACACGCTGGAGCACCAGCCCGCCAAGATCGCCGCCATCGAGGGCATCTGGCACACCGAGAAGGGTGCGCCACTTACGCTGTTTGGCCTGCCCAACGAGAAGGAAGGTCGCACCGACTACGCCTTGCAGATCCCCAAGGCGGCCAGCCTGATCCTGGCGCACGACGTCGACGCCGAGCTGAAGGGGCTCAACGAATTCCCAGGCGCCCATCCGCCCGTGGCGCCCGTTTTCTGGGGGTTCCGCGTGATGGTGGGTGTGGGCCTGCTCATGCTGGCCGTGGCCTGGGTGGGTGCTTTTGTGCTGTATCGCCGCCGCAAGCAAGACCTGGCCACCCTGCCCCGGCCACTGCTCTACACGCTGGTGGGTATGGCGTTCTCAGGCTGGGTGGCCACGCTGGCCGGGTGGTACGTGACCGAAATCGGTCGCCAGCCTTACCTGGTCTATGGCCTTTTCAAGACCGCCGACGCCGTGGCCCCCCACGCGCCCGCCATGGTGGCCAGCACGCTGGCTGCCTATCTCATCGTCTATGGGCTGCTGCTGGTGGCCTATGTGGGCGTGATCAAGTACATGGCCGAACACCCAGCCATGCCCACACCGGCGGCGTCCCATCCCGCGCCAGCCCCTCGCGCCGTTTAAGGAGGCCTCCATGGACGCAATGAACTGGGCCACCGCCCTGCCCCTGATCTTCATGGCCGTAATGGGCCTGGCCCTGCTGGCCTATGTGATCCTCGACGGCTACGACCTGGGCGTGGGCATCCTCCTGCCCTTTGCCACCGATGCGGAGAAGGACGTGATGGTGTCCAGCATCGGCCCTTTCTGGGACGCCAACGAGACCTGGCTGGTGTTGGGCGTGGGGGTGCTGCTCATCTGTTTTCCGACCGCGCACGGCGTGGTGCTGTCGGCCCTGTACCTGCCGGTAGCCGTGATGCTGGTGGGCCTGATACTGCGCGGCGTGGCTTTCGACTTTCGCGTGAAGGCCCGCGACTCGCACAAGACCACATGGAACCGCCTGTTTGCGGCAGGCTCTCTGGCGACCACCCTGGCCCAGGGCTGGATGCTGGGGGCCTACATCACCGGCTTTCAGAACGACACCTGGGGCCTGCTGTTTTCTGCAGGCATTGCCATCACCCTGCCTGCGGCCTACGCGATGCTGGGCGCGGGCTGGCTCCTCATGAAGACCGATGGCGAGCTTCAGCGCAAGGCCGCCCGCTGGGGCCAGGGTGCGCTGTGGCCCATGGGGTTTGCGCTCATGGGGATTTCGCTGGCCACGCCGCTGGTCAGCCCCACGGTGTTTGCCAAGTGGTTTGTACTGCCCGAGCTGTTTGCGCTGCTGCCCATCCCGCTGGCCTGTGTGGCAGCCTTCTTTGCCATCCGCCATGTGCTGGCCACGCCGCGCGTGGTGCAGGCCGGCTACGGCTGGATCGTGTTCGGGGCCACCGTGCTGATCTTTGTGCTGGCCTTCCTGGGACTCGCCTACAGCATCTATCCCTACATCGTGATCGACCGCCTGACAGTGTGGCAGGCCGCCAGCGCCACGGAATCGCTGGTGGTGATCGGCATCGGCGTGGCCATCACGCTGCCAGCGATCATTGCCTACACCATCTTCATGTACCGGGTGTTCTGGGGCAAGGCGCGGGAGCTGACATACGGGTTGTGAAACCTCCGCTCAATACCGCAGACTCCCTTCCGCGTCCACAATGGCCAGTTCCACATAAGTCGAGCCGTTGTGGCTCTTGGGCGAGTATTTGACGTTAAAGCGCCCAAAGGATATTTCACCGGCATCCTCCATCGTCTTGATGAAAGACTCCGTGGTCAGGTTGCGCCCCGTGCGGCGCAACCCCTCCACCAGCAGCCGGGCATGCACGAATCCCTCGAACTGCGAAGCCGAAGGCTGGGCGCTGGGGGACTTGGCGCGCAGCAGGGCCAGGTATTCGGCCACCACGGGCACCGTGGTGCTGCGCAGCGACGGCATGATCTGCGCGAGGATGATGCCGCGCGCCTTTTCTTTAAGTTCGCGGTGGATCACGTCCATGCTGGCTACAGAGAACCCGTAGTACGCGGGCCGCGCCGCTGTCGATTGCACGGCCTTGATGTAGCTGGTGAACGTGGTTCCTGCGGTTGCAACGATCACGGCCTGGGGCTGTGCCTTTTCGGTGGCCTGCGCCGCAGCAGCGAAGTCCGGCTGTTTGGGATCTACCTTGATCTCCGCCACGAAGGCCAGCTTTTCCTCATCGGAGGCTTTCTTGAGTTCGGCCAGCAAGGTTTTGCCCAGCCCGTCGTCCTGGTAGAACACGGCCACGCGGCTGATGCCCTGCTGGCGCAGCTGCGAGACGATTTTTGCAGCCTCGCTCGCATACCCTGCGCGCACATGAAAGACGTAGGGGTTGAGGGTTTCCCGAAACACCGAAGCGCCCGTGACCGGGCCAAACAGCAGGGTGCGGTGCTCCTTGATCAGGGGCAATATGGCGGCCGTCTGCGCCGTGCCGGTGCTGTTGTAGATCATGAAGACCTTGTCGGTCTCCAGCAGCTGGCGCGTGTTCTCCACCGCTTTCTGGGGATCGAAGCCGTCGTCAAGTGTGGTGTATCGGATCATGCGGCCATGCACGCCGCCCTGCGCATTCACCGCGTCGAACATGAGCCGCGAGCCCTCGCCATACTGCGCAGTCTGTGGCCCGAGCGGCCCCGACAGCACCGCCGATGCGCCGAGACGGATTTCATCGGCGGTCACGCCCTCGTTGCGGGCATGGCCCAGGCCACCTGTGCACAAGGCAACCAGCAGCACCAGAAAAGAACGAAACATCACGCACCCACCTTGCAAAGAATGTGCTGACCGAGCAACCCAAGCACACGCGATTTGGTTATTGATCATCATTATCCGCAGCCACCAGAACAGGCTTATGGGGGTTTGCCCTTGCCTCGGGAGCGCCAGAAACAGCTTCGCCCGCAGTGCACACCAGGCGCACTGCGGGCGAATGAAGCCCTCTTGCCCAAGGCCACCACGCCCTGGGCAGCGGCGGCGGTGTGGAGTCCAAAAAGCTCAGCGCAGCATCAGAGCTTGAGGCGCGCGCGCGCAGCCTCGTACTCGCGGCGCAGCTTGCCCACCAGCTCGGCGGTGCTGGTCACGGCGTTGATGGCACCAATGCCCTGGCCGCAGCCCCAGATGTCTTTCCAGGCCTTCTTGGCATCGCCGCCAAAGTTCATCTTGCTGGGGTCGGACTCGGGCAGGTTGTCGGGGTCCATGCCCGCAGCGCGAATCGACGGAGCCAGGTAGTTGCCGTGCACGCCGGTGAACAGGTTGCTGTAGACGATGTCGTCGGAGTTGCCGTCCACGATGGCCTGCTTGTAGGCATCGCTGGCACGCGCTTCGTGTGTGGCGATGAAGGCCGAGCCGATGTAGCCAAAGTCTGCACCCATGGCCTGCGCGGCCAGCACGGCGTCGCCGCTGGCGATGGAACCACTCAGCGCTACGGGGCCGTCGAACCACTGGCGGATTTCCTGGATGAGCGCAAACGGGCTCTTCACACCCGCATGGCCGCCCGCACCGGCGGCCACGGCGATCAGGCCATCGGCGCCCTTTTCAATCGCCTTGTGGGCAAACTTGTTGTTGATGATGTCGTGCAGCACGATGCCACCCCAGGCATGCACGGCCTGGTTCACATCCTCGCGCGCGCCCAGGCTGGTAATGATGATCGGCACCTTGTACTTTGCGCACACCTGCATGTCGTGCTCCAGCCGGTCGTTGCTCTTGTGCACGATCTGGTTGATGGCAAAAGGCGCGGCCGGCTTGTCGGGGTTGGCCTTGTTGTAGGCAGCCAGCGTCTCGGTGATCTCGGCCAGCCATTCGTCGAGCAGCTCAGCGGGGCGGGCATTGAGCGCGGGCATGGAGCCCACCACACCCGCCTTGCACTGCTCAATGACGAGCTTGGGGTTGCTGATGATGAACAGCGGCGAGCCGATGACAGGCAGCGAGAGGTTTTGCAGCGCGGCGGGCAGTTTGGACATGGCAACAACTTCCTGAACAGGTTTTTGGATGAAATAGGGCTCTAGCGCTTATTCATCAAGCGCTAGCAGCTATCATTTTTATATCAATGAGCTGCCCGCTCTGCGGGCAGTCCGTCTCCTCACAACACGCTCAACCTTCAAAAGGCTTCCAGCGCCAACTCGGTAACGCTGGCCGCGCCTTCCACAATGCTGTCGCGCAGGCCCGGGGCCTTCACCAGGATGTGATCAGCGTAGAACTGGGCCGTAGTGATTTTTGCGCGCATGAACGCTTCGTCCTGTCCCTTTTGCAACAGGTCCTGTGCCACCAGCAGGCTGCGCGCCAGCTGCCAGCCCGCCACCACATTGCCCGCCAGCATCAGGTAAGGCACGCTGCCCGCAAACACGGCGTTGGGCTGGGCCTTGGTGCCACCGGCCACAAAGTCAATCACATCGAGCAGCGCCTTGCGCGCCGCCGTGAGGCGCTTGGCCACTGCCAGCGCGGCGGGGGTGCCGCTGGCCAACAGATCGGCCTCGGTCTTCTCGATCTGTGCGGCGATGCCCTTGGCCACTTGGCCGCCGTCGCGCGCCGTCTTGCGGCCCACGAGGTCGTTGGCCTGGATGGCGGTGGTGCCTTCGTAGATGGTCAGGATCTTGGCGTCGCGGTAGTACTGGGCCGCGCCGGTTTCTTCGATGAAGCCCATGCCGCCATGCACCTGCACGCCCAGGCTGGTCACTTCCAGGCTGGTCTCGGTGCTGTAGCCCTTGACCAGCGGCACCATGAATTCATAGAACGCCTGGTTCTGCTTGCGCGTTTCCGCATCGGGGTGGTGGTGGGCTGCATCGAACGCTGCTGCGGCCACGGTGGCCATGGCACGGCAGCCTTCCACGGTGGCGCGCATCGTCATGAGCATGCGCTTGACGTCGGGGTGGTGGATGATGGCGGCGCTGGCATTGATGCTGCCGTCCACGGGGCGGCTCTGCACGCGGTCTTTGGCGTACTGCACGGCCTTCTGGTAGGCGCGCTCGGAGATCGCAATGCCCTGCATGCCCACGGCGTAGCGGGCCGCGTTCATCATGATGAACATGTATTCGAGGCCGCGGTTTTCCTGGCCCACGAGGTAGCCCACGGCGCCGCCATGGTCGCCAAACTGCAGCACGGCCGTGGGGCTGGCCTTGATGCCCAGCTTGTGCTCGATGCTCACGCAATGCGCGTCATTCCGCGCGCCCAGGCTTCCATCCTTGTTGACCATGAACTTGGGCACGACGAAGAGGCTGATGCCCTTGACGCCCTCAGGCGCGCCCTGCACGCGGGCCAGCACCAGGTGGATGATGTTCTCGGCCATGTCGTGCTCACCGTAGGTGATGAAGATCTTGGTGCCGAAAATCTTGTAGGTGCCGTCGGGCTGGGGTTCTGCACGCGTACGCACCAGGGCCAGGTCTGAGCCCGCCTGGGGTTCGGTCAGGTTCATGGTGCCGGTCCATTCGCCGGTCACCAGCTTTTCAAGGTACGTGGCCTTGAGCTCGTCACTGCCTGCGGTGAGCAGCGCCTCAATGGCGCCATCGGTCAGCAGCGGGCACAGCGCAAAGCTCATGTTGGCGCTGTTGGTCATCTCGATGCAGGCCGCGCCGATGGTCTTGGGCAGGCCCTGGCCGCCAAAGTCGGCGGGGTGCTGCAGGCCTTGCCAGCCGCCTTCGCCATACTGGCGGAAGGCTTCCTTGAAACCGGGGGTGGTGGTGACCACGCCGGATTGAAAGCTCGATGGATTCTTATCGCCTTCCCAGTTGAGCGGCGACAGCACCCCTTCATTGAACTTGGCGCACTCTTCCAGCACGGCAGCCGCCGTGTCCAGGCCGGCGTCTTCAAAGCCGGGAATCTGCGCAATCTGTTCAATGTTGGCCAGGTGCTCGATGGCGAACAGCATGTCCTTGACGGGGGCGGTGTAGCTCATGGGTGTCTCCGGGAAAGCGAAATTTCGTCAAAAAAAAGGCATCGCGAGCGATGCCTTTGTGCGCACAGTGGCGTTCTTACAGGGCCTTCACCAGCTCCGGCACAGCCGTGAACAGATCCGCTTCCAGCCCATAGTCGGCCACGCTGAAGATCGGCGCCTCAGGGTCCTTGTTGATCGCCACGATCACCTTGGAGTCCTTCATGCCCGCCAAATGCTGGATGGCGCCAGAGATACCCGCTGCGATGTACAGCTGCGGCGCCACGATCTTGCCGGTCTGGCCCACTTGCCAGTCGTTGGGGGCGTAGCCTGCGTCCACTGCGGCCCGGCTGGCACCCAAAGCGGCGCCCAGCTTGTCGGCCAGCGGCGTCATCACTTCGTCGAACTTTTCCTTGCTGCCGAGGGCTCGGCCACCGGAGACGATGATCTTGGCGGCCGTGAGTTCGGGGCGGTCGCTCTTGGCGATTTCGCTGCCCATGAAGCTGCTCTTGCCAGCGTCTGCGGTGGCTGCGGCGGTTTCAACGGCTGCGGAACCGCCCGTGGCGGCTGCGGCGTCAAAGCCCGTGGCGCGCACGGTGATGACCTTTACGCTGTCGGCGCTTTGCACGGTAGCAATGGCGTTGCCGGCGTAGATGGGGCGCTCGAAGGTGTCGGCAGAAATCACCTTGGTGATGTCGCTGACCTGCGCCACGTCCAGCTTGGCGGCTACGCGGGGGGCCACGTTGCGGCCGCTGGCGGTGGCGGGGAACAGGATGTGGCTGTAGTTGCCTGCGATGGCGAGCACTTGCGCGGCCACGTTCTCGGCCAGGCCGTGTTCGAGGCCAGGGGCGTCGGCGTGGATGACCTTGGCGACACCGGCGATCTGGGCGGCTGCGGCGGCGGCTGCACCGGCGTTGTGGCCGGCCACCAGCACGTGCACGTCGCCACCGCAGGCCACAGCGGCCGTCACGGTGTTCAGCGTGGCGCCCTTGATGGACGCGTTGTTGTGTTCAGCAATAACGAGTACCGACATTTAGATCACCTTCGCTTCGTTCTTGAGTTTTTCAACGAGTGCCGCTACGTCGGCCACCTTGATGCCAGCACCGCGCTTGGCGGGCTCGGTCACCTTCAGGGTCTTCAGGCGCGGAGCCACGTCCACGCCGAGGTCTTCGGGCTTGACGGTATCGAGCTGCTTTTTCTTGGCCTTCATGATGTTGGGCAAGGTGACGTAGCGGGGCTCGTTCAGGCGCAGGTCGGTGGTGATGACCGCTGGCAGTGTCAGGGCCAAGGTTTCCAGGCCGCCGTCCACTTCACGCGTCACGCTGACCTTGTCGGCCGACAGTTCGACCTTGTTGGCGAACGTGGCCTGGGGCAGGTCGGCCAGGGCCGCGAGCATCTGGCCGGTCTGGTTGGCGTCGTCGTCGATGGCTTGTTTGCCCAGGATGATGAGACCGGGCTGCTCTTTGTCCACCAGGGCCTTGAGGATCTTGGCCACGGCCAGGGGCTGCAGCTCGACGTCGGTTTCCACCAGGATGGCGCGGTCTGCACCGATGGCCATGGCGGTGCGCAGGGTTTCCTGGCACTGGGCCACGCCGCAGGAGACTGCGATGACTTCGGTCACCAGGCCTTTTTCTTTCAGGCGCACGGCCTCTTCGACGGCGATTTCGTCAAAGGGGTTCATGCTCATCTTCACGTTGGCGATGTCCACACCCGTGTTGTCCGACTTCACGCGGACCTTCACGTTGTAGTCCACCACGCGCTTGACAGGGACCAAGACCTTCATTGCTGCGGCTCCTAGAGTTGGTTGAATTGACGTTTACGTAAACTGGAACATTCTATGCGGCACTGCAACGAAAGCGCTACGGGCCCAGCACACAGATCACACGATTAGAAAAAAGAACGATCGTGCTTTTTGTGGATTATAGGCGAGTGCGCGCAGCACCTGTCTAGAGTTTGCTGTCGCCTTGGGCAACCTGCAGCTGCCGGACAAGCGGGCAAGGCTACTCAGAACCCGCCAGTGCGCGGGCCACCGCCGCATTCGACACAGCAGGGGGCAGTGCTCCCTCGACCTGTACATGCATGACCCGCTGCGGATAAGGGATTTCGATCTTGTGGGCGCGCAGTGCACTCAGGATGGCGCGGTTGATCTCCGAGCGCAGGCCCAGCGAACCGTTCTCGGGGTCGGCAATCCAGAAGCCCACGGTGAACTCCAGCCCATCGGCACCAAACGCCGACAAGGACACACTGGGCGCTGGATCGCGCAGCACACGGCTGCTGGCAAAGGCGGCCTCGCCCAGCAGCCGCGTCACCAGGTCCACATCGCTGTCATAGCCCACGCTCACCACGGTGGACAACCAGACGCGGGGGTCCGCCAGCGACAGGTTTTCCACCCGCTGGATGATCAGCATCTCATTGGGCACGATGGACTCGCGGCCCGTGGACGAGCGCACCACCGTGTAGCGCGCATTGATATCGGTGATGCGCCCCTCGAAGTTGTCCACCCGCACGTTGTCGCCAATGCGCATGCTGCGCTCGGCCAGGATCACAAAACCGCTCACATAGTTGGACGCCAGCTTCTGCAGGCCAAAGCCAATCCCCACCCCCACAGCGCCGCCCAGCACAGACAACGCGGTCAGGTCAATGCCCACTGCCGACAGGGCCATGATGAGCCCGACGAAGATCAGCAGCGCCCGCACGGCATTGCTCACGGCCTTGCGCAGCGACAGCTCGGCCCCGGTGGCCGAGCGCAGCAGGCGCGACTCGATGGCGGCAGATATCCAAAGCGCGATCAGCAGCACGGCAGCAGCCGTCAGTGCCCCTTCAATCATGGTGCGCACCGACAGCGTGGCGCCTCCCACCTTCCAGTGGATCTGGTCCAGCTCTTCGAGCACCAAGGGCAAGAGCCCTGTGACCCACAGCACCATGCCCAGCCAGGCCAGCCACGAGATGGAGCGTTCAATCGGCCGCACCCAGGCGGCATCCGGGTAGGCCACCTGCAGCACCTTCACCCCGATGCGGATGACCACCAGCGACACCAGCACCGGCACGGCGACCTTGAACACGGCCAGCGGAACCCACTGCAGCAGCACGGTGCGCGCCACATAAGCCAGGCTCAGCAGCGCCAGCGGAAACAGTGCGCCATCGACAATCCGCGTGCCGAACAGGATGGAGCGCGGGTCACCCCGGTGCAGCCCACGCTGCAGCAGCGACACCAGCAACCAGGCCAGGCCCAGGCAGGCGGCCAGGGCGGCAAACTCCACCAGCACCGTGGGTCGAAGAAACGCCTCGGCCCAACGGCCCACATCTTCCAGCATGGGGGTTTCTGTCGTGGCCATGGCTCTCAGCGCTTCCAGGTAGGCTGGCGCTTTTCGGCGAAGGCGCGCGCGCCTTCCTGCGCGGCGTCGTCCATCATGTTGGTGGCCATGGTCTGGCCCGCCAGCTGGTAGGCCGCATCGATGCCCAGCTCCCGCTGCTGGTACACCAGCGCCTTACCCATGGCTACGGCCACGCGGGGCTTTTGCAGGATGGACTCCACCAACTTTTCGACCTCGGCATCCAGCGCATCGGCGGGCACCACACGGTTCACCAGACCCTGCGCCAGCGCGGTGGGCGCATCGATGAAATCGCCGGTGAGCAACATTTCCATAGCCCGCTTGGCGGGCACATTGCGCACGAGCGGCACGCTCGGCGTTGCGCAGAACAGACCGTAGTGGATGCCACTGGTGGCAAAGCTGGCGCTGTCGGCCGCCACCGCCAGGTCGCACTGCGCCACCAGCTGGCAGCCCGCCGCCGTCGCCATGCCCTGCACCCTGGCGATCACGGGTACTGGCAGCTTGTGGATGGTCAGCATCATGCGGCTGCATTGCGCAAACAGCTTCTGGTAGTACGCCAGCTCCGGGTTCGCCGCCATGTCCTTGAGGTTGTGCCCGGCACAGAAGGCCTTGCCTGCTGCGGCCAGCACCACCACCCGCACGGACTCGTCGCGGCCCGCATCGTCCAGCGCCTGTTGCAGCGCAGAGAGCATCTCTGCACCCAGCGCGTTGAATCGGGCCGGGTCGTTCAGGGTCAAGGTGACCACGCCACGGGCGTCGCGGGTGGTCGTCAGCACATCATCGAAGTTCTTTGTCGTCATAGTTTGCTCCTCTCAGCCATCTGCACGCCGACTGAAACTGGCACTGCCCAGGCGGGGGCCGCCGCGCAAGGGCCGCCCCGCCGCGCTGGCGGCGTCCCCCTTCCGCATCGCGCAGCGATGCAAGAGAAGGGGGAAGCGGCGAAGCCGCTCAGGGGGTTGGTCACAAATCCGCGAGGACCCGCAAATGTGCCTCCACACTGCGCGCCAGCGGCCCCATCACATAGCCGCCCTCCAGGCACGACACGATGCGGCCCTTGGCATAGCGGCGCGCCACGTCCTTCACACGCTGGGTGATCCAGGCGTAGTCCTGCTCGGTCAGGCCCAGCTGGCCCATGTCGTCCTCGCGGTGGCCGTCAAAACCCGCACTCACAAAAATCATCTCGGGCTTGAAGGCTTCCAGCCGGGGCATCCACATCATTTCGATGATCTCGCGGATGTCCATGCCCCGCGTGTACGCGGGCACGGGCACGTTGACCATGTTCGGGGCGGGATCATGGTCGCCGCTGTAGGGGTAGAACGGGTGCTGGAAGATGCTGACCATCAGCGCCCGGGGGTCATTGGCCAGGATGTCCTCGGTGCCATTGCCGTGGTGCACGTCAAAGTCCACCACCGCCACACGCTGCAGGTTGTAGCGCTGCAGCGCATATTTGGCCGCCACAGCCACGTTGTTGAAGAAGCAGAAACCCATGGCCTTGTCGCGGCAGGCATGGTGGCCGGGGGGACGCACCGAGCAGAACGCGTTTTCCACCTCGCCCGCCATCACGGCATCGGTGGCGGCCAGGGCCGCCCCCGCAGCGCGCAGCGACGCCTTCCAGGTGTGGGCGTTGATGGAGGTGTCGGTGTCGATCTGCGCGTAGTTGGGGCCGCCAGCCATCAGCTCTTCGTTGAGCCGGTCGGACAGGCCGCGCAACGCCGCAATGTGCATGCGGCCGTGGGCCAGCTCGATGTCGGCCAGCGAGGCCTCGGGGGCGTCGTAGCGCTCCAGCGCGTCGGCCACGCCGGTGATCAGCAAGCGATCCTCAATGGCGTCCAGCCGTTCGGGGCATTCGGGGTGGCCCGGGCCCATCTCGTGCTTCCAACAATCCCGATGGGTGAAATAGCCCGTCTTGCTCACAGTCTTGTCCCCGCGTGTCGCATTTTTCTCAATTTTTCGGATAACGTCATGCCATGAACGCACAGCACAAAATCAAATCACTTCTGGATCAGCTTAACACGGTGATCGTGGGCAAACAGGCCCAGGTCCAGGACTGCGTGGCCTGCCTGCTGGCGGGGGGGCACCTGCTGATCGAAGACGTGCCCGGGGTGGGCAAGACCACCCTGGCCCACGCCTTGTCACGCACCTTCGGCCTGCAGTTCTCGCGCGTGCAGTTCACGGCCGACCTGATGCCCAGCGACCTGACCGGCGTGTCGGTGTACGAACGCGGCAAGGAAGCCTTCGTGTTCCACCCCGGCCCGGTGTTTGCCCAGGTGCTGCTGGCCGACGAAATCAACCGCGCCAGCCCCAAGACGCAAAGCGCGCTGCTCGAAGCCATGGAAGAAAAGCAGGTGTCGGTGGAGGGCGAAACCCGCGCCCTGCCCCACCCGTTCTTCGTGATCGCCACGCAGAACCCGCACGACCAGCTGGGCACCTTCGCGCTGCCCGAGTCGCAGCTCGACCGCTTTTTGATGCGCATCTCCATCGGCTACCCCGACCGCGCCGCCGAACGTGTGCTGCTGGCGGGCGCGGACCGGCGCGACATGGTGGACACCATGCTGCCCCTGCTGTCCGACGAGGAACTGGCCGAGCTGCAGCGCCAGGTGCAGGCCATCCACACGGCCGATCCGCTGCTCAACTATGTGCAGGACCTGATTGCGGCCACCCGCTCGGGCCGGTGGTTTCTGCAAGGGCTCTCGCCCCGCGCGGGCATTGCCCTGGTGCGCGCGGCCAAGGCGCAGGCCCTCATCAGCGGGCGCGACTATGTGGCGCCCGATGATGTGCAGGCGGTGCTGCCCCAGACCATTGCCCACCGCCTGGTGCCCGTGGGCGACGCCGGACGCGGTGCGGTGGAGCAGGTGCGCGCGATGGTCGAAGCGGTTCCGTTGCCCTGACCCATGGAATCCGCCACCCCACCGCCCCTCCCACCCCTTGCGCGCTGGCGCAGCCTGGCCGCCACGCTCAACCCATTTGCGCCGCTGCGCCGCCGCTTCCAGCGCTGGTGGCAGGCGCGCCTGCCGCTGAGCGACACGCTGGCGCTCACGCAGCGCAATGTCTACATCCTGCCCACCGGTTCGGGCTGGATGCTGGCGTTGACGCTGATCGTGCTGCTCATCGCGTCCATCAACTACCAGCTCAACCTGGGCTACCTGCTCACCTTTTTGCTGGCGGGCAGTGCGGTGATCGGCATGCACATCTGCCACGCCAACCTGCGCGGCCTGACCCTGCACCTGAAAGCACCCGAGCCGCACTTCATGGGCAGCAGCACCGCGTTTGACATCCAGCTGTCCAGCGAGCGCAAGACCCCGCGCTACGGCATCGCCCTGTCGGTGCACGGCACGGGCAAGGAGGCGCAAAAGGAACCCCATCATTGGGCCTGGACCGACGTGCCAGCGCAAGGACAGTCCAGCGTGCAAGTCGCTTTCAAGCCCGAGCGCCGGGGCCTGCACCGCGTTCCCACATTGACCGCCGAGACGCGCTTTCCGCTGGGCACCTTCCGCGTCTGGACCTACTGGCGCCCCGCTGCCCAGGTGCTGGTCTACCCCGCACCCGAAACACCGACACCGCCCCTGCCGTCTGGCGAACCGCGCGCGGGCGGAGCGGGCAACACGCCCACACAGGGCATTGGCGAATTCGACGGTGTGCGCGCCTACCGCCGGGGCGATCCGCTCAAGCTCGTGGTCTGGAAGAAGGCCGCCAAGTCGCTGGCCACTGGCACCGACGACCTGGTGAGCCGCGACGCCCAGCAGGCCCAGCGGCACGAGCTGTGGCTGGACCTGGCCCGTGCCTCACTGCCCGACCACGAGGCCCGCATCTCGCGCCTCACCGCCTGGGTGCTGCAGGCCGACCGGCTGGGGCTGGACTATGGCTTGCGCCTGCCGGGTGTGGAGATCGCCCCGGACACGGGGGCGGCCCATCGCAGAAATTGCCTGGAGGCACTGGCATTGTGCTGATTCGTCCCTCAAAATTTAGATCAAACTGGCACCTTGCGCTTGCTAGAAAAGCGCAGAAAGCTACATTTTTGATAGCAAATCAATCACCACCTGTCGGGCGTGCCCCCTTGCCATGAACCTGCGACAGACCCTTGTTTCCCTGCCTCGCGACGCCCGCGACACGCTTTTTCTGCTGTTCGTGATCGTCTGGGTGATCGCGCCGCAGGTGTCCAACCTGCCGGTGTGGACCAGCCTTCTGGCTGGCGGCCTGCTGCTGTGGCGCGGCTGGCTGGCCTGGACGGGCCGCCCTCTGCCCGGCCGCTGGACAGTGGCCGCCCTGCTCCTGGTAGCGGTGGCAGGCACGCTGTTCACGCACCGCACCATACTCGGGCGGGATGCGGGTGTCACCCTCATCGTCATGCTGCTCGCCCTCAAGATGCTGGAGCTGCGCGCACGCCGCGATGCCATGGTGGTGTTCTTCCTGGGCTTCTTCACGATGCTCAGCAATTTCTTCTTCTCGCAATCTCTGCTGACTGCCGCCGCCATGCTGGTGGCGCTGCTGGGGCTGCTCATGGCACTGGTCAATGCCCACATGCCGGTAGGGCGCCCGCCGCTGGCGCAGACCTTTCGCATGGCGGGCACCATGGCCCTGCTGGGCGCGCCCATCATGGTGGCGCTGTTCATGCTGTTCCCACGCATGTCACCGCTGTGGGGCATGCCCGGCGAAAACCTCTCCGGGCGTAGCGGCCTGTCGGGCACGATGAAGATCGGGGACATGGCCGAGATCGCACTGGATGAGCGCGTGGCCATCCGCCTGCGCTTTGAGGGGGCGCCCACCGATGTGCCTGCGCAATCCACGCTGTACTTTCGTGGACCCGTCATGACCGCGTTCGATGGCCGGGAATGGCAGGCCGAGCCCTTCCGCGAAGACAGCGCCTGGGCCGCACGTGCAGCCCTGCCCGCCAATCTGCAGGTCAGCGGCCCGGCGGTGCGCTATGAAGTAACGCTCGAACCCCAGCGCCAGCCCTGGCTGATGGTGCTGGAGGCGACCCCCGAGGCGCCCCAGCTGCCCAACAACATGCAGGCCTACATGACGCAGGATCTGCAGTGGATGACCGCACGTCCCATCACCGAGGTGATGCGCTACCAGGCCGTGAGCTACCCGGAATTCCGCCATGGCCCGCAGCAGTCGGTGCGGCAGTTGCGCGTGTACACCGAGCTGCCACCGGGCTTCAATCCGCGCACCCTGGAGCTGGCGGCACAGATGCGGGCAGACCCTGCACTGGCGAACGCCCGCACGGAAGTTCTGGTGAATGCCGTCCTGCAACGCCTGCGCACAGGGGGCTACAACTACTCCCTCGATCCAGGCGTCTATGGCCAGCACACCGCCGACGAGTTCTGGTTTGACCGCAAGGAAGGCTTTTGCGAACACATTGCCTCGGCCTTCGTGGTGCTGATGCGCGCGATGGATGTGCCAGCACGCATCGTCACGGGCTACCAGGGCGGCGAGCGCAACCCCGTGGATGGCTACTGGACGGTGCGTAACGCCGATGCCCATGCCTGGTCCGAAGTCTGGATGGAGGGGCGTGGCTGGGTGCGTGTAGATCCCACAGGCGCCGTCTCGCCGAACCGCGTGGGCCAGTTCCAGCGTTTGCGCGCGCCCCAGGGTGCGTTCGCCAACGCCTTGGGCACTCTCAGCCCGGGCATGGTGCAGAACCTGCGGGCCGTGTGGGAAGCCGTCAACAACGGCTGGAACCAGTGGGTGCTCAACTACACCCAGAGCCGCCAGATGGACCTGCTCAAGGCGCTGGGGTTTGAATCTCCCAGCTGGCAGGACCTCACCACCGTGCTGGGCAGCCTGGTCATCGCGGCTGCACTGGGTGGCATGGGCTGGAGCCTTTGGGAACGTGCCCAGCACGACCCCTGGCTGCGGCTACTGGCCCGCACGCGCCAGCGCCTGGCGCGCGCCGGCCTGACGCTGCCCGAAACCCTGCCCCCTCGCGCCATGGCCGAACGGGTGCGCGCGCACTTCGGCCCGCAGGCTGCTGGGGTGGCAGACTGGCTGCTGCGGCTGGAACGCCTGCGCTACGCCCCCCACCCCGACACCGAACTGGGAGCCCTGCGGCGCGAGTTTCGCGCACTGCCCTGGCCAAACCGATGAATCCCCCCTGAGCGGCTTCGCCGCTTCCCCCCAAGGGGACGATGCCCTTGCTGCGGGGCGGCCCTTGCTTGGCATCCCTGGCCTGGGTCGCGTCGGTTTCGGGGCGCAGGGACAAAACAAAGTAACGAACAACCCAAATGAAGAAGACAGCTCCATGGATCACAACAGCTATATTTTTGATAGCTGCTTGCGCACTACCAGTAAGCGCTAGCCCGCAAAAATCCTCCAAAACCAGCATCACAAAGCAAAAGCCAGCCGTGCTCTACGCATCGCGCCCCGAGGCGCTGCAGTTTGCCGACGACCTGGCTGCGCGCCGCGACCTGGACCGCGAATGGGTGCGCCAGGCCATCGGGCAGGCGCATTTTTTGCCGCAGGTGCCCCGGCTCATGCTGCCGCCACCCAAGGGCACGGCCAAGAACTGGCGCGTGTACCGCAGCCGCTTCATCGACCCCATCCGCATCCGCGCCGGCCAGCGGTTCTGGCAGGAGAACCAGGCCATGCTGGAGCGGGCCGAGCGCGAGTACGGCGTGCCTGCCGAGATCATCGTGGGGATCATCGGCGTGGAGACCATCTACGGCCAGCAGATGGGCACGTTCCGCGTGATGGACGCGCTGGCCACGCTGGCGTTTGATTTCCCATCAGCCCATCCTCGCGCCAAGGAGCGCACCGAATTTTTCCGCCGCGAGCTGGAGCAGTTCCTGAGCCTCACCAACCGCAGCAACACCGACCCGTTCGAGCCGCGCGGCAGCTACGCTGGTGCCATGGGCCTGGGACAGTTCATGCCGTCGAGCTGGGTGCGTTACGCCGTGGACTATGACGGCGATGGCCGCGTGGACCTGTTCAACAGCCCGGCCGACGCCATCGGCTCGGTAGCCAACTACTTCCGGGGCCACGGCTGGACGCCGGGCATGCCCACGCACTTTGGCGTGCAGTTCGACACGGCACGGCTGCAGATGGATGACCTGCTGGCGCCCGACATCCTGCCCACCTTCAGCGTGGCCAGCATGCAAGCCAAGGGCGCTGTGCTCGACGCGGCTGGCGTACAACACAACGGCCCGCTTGCGCTGGTGGAGCTGCAAAACGGCGCAGAGGCGCCGAGCTATGTGGCGGGCACCGAAAATTTCTACGCCATCACCCGCTACAACTGGTCGAGCTACTACGCGATGGCGGTGATCGAGCTGGGCCGCGAAGTGGCGGCGGCGCGCGCGCGCTGACCCGCGCAGGCGCACCGGGGCGTTTTTTGGGGGAGGCGCTGCGGCGCACCGCAGGCCCGGCAGGAGGACGGCCGGACGGCCGATGCGGGGTTTGGCGGCGCCTGCAAGCGCGCTTGCGCAAGTCAGTCCACAATGCCCGGCTTGGACCGCTGGCCCGGCAGCCCTGCAGCAGCGGCACACCTCTTTGCCCACCCCCACCCACCCCTTTTCTTCATGCCTGTATCACCTTCTCCAACGCCCGCTGTGGACGCCATCGTCCGGGTGCGCGGCGTGAGCAAAACCTACGCGGGCGGCTTTCAGGCGCTCAAGAACATCGACCTGGACATCCGGCGCGGCGAAATATTTGCCCTGCTCGGGCCCAACGGCGCGGGCAAGACCACGCTCATCAGCGTGATCTGCGGCATGAGCAATGCCACGGCCGGCTCCATCACCGCAGACGGCCACGACACCGTGCGCGACTACCGCGCCGCCCGCGCGGCCATTGGCCTGGTGCCGCAAGAGCTGCACACCGATTCGTTTGAAACCGTGTGGGCCACAGTCAACTTCAGCCGGGGCCTGTTTGGCAAGGCGCCCAACCCGGCGTTCATCGAGAAGATCCTCAAGGACCTGTCGCTGTGGGACAAGAAGGACAGCAAGATCCTCGCGCTGTCGGGCGGCATGAAGCGCCGCGTGCTGATCGCCAAGGCGCTGTCGCACGAGCCCAAAATCCTGTTTCTGGACGAACCCAGTGCTGGCGTCGACGTGGAGCTGCGCCATGACATGTGGCGCCTGGTACGCGAGTTGCGCGACGCGGGAACCACCATCATCCTCACCACCCACTACATCGAAGAGGCCGAAGACATGGCCGACCGCATCGGTGTGATTCGCAAGGGTGAGCTGATCGTGGTGGAAGACAAGGACGTGCTGATGCGCAAGCTGGGCAAGAAGCAGCTCACGCTGACCCTGCAGCAGCCGATGGACCAAGTGCCCGACGCGCTGGCACGCTGGCCGCTCGTGCTGAGCCAGGGCGGCACCGCGCTGACCTACACCTTCGACACGCAGCAGGAGGACACGGGCATTGCCGCACTGTTGCGCGCACTGGCCGAGCACGGCATTGACTTCAAGGATCTGCACTCCAGCGAAAGCTCGCTCGAAGACATCTTTGTGAGCCTGGTGCACCAGGACACCCCTCAGCAGAAAGCACCCCAAGCATGAACGGCCTGAACTGGCATGGCGTCAGCGCCATCTACCGCTTTGAGATGAACCGTGCGTTTCGCACCTGGATGCAGAGCCTGATCGCACCCGTGCTCACCACCGCGCTGTACTTCATCGTCTTTGGCTCCGCCATCGGCTCACGCATGGGCGACATCGGCGGCGTAAGTTACGGCGCCTACATCATCCCCGGGCTGCTCATGCTGTCGCTGCTGTCCGAGAGCATCTCCAACTCGGCCTTCGGGATCTACATGCCCAAGTGGTCGGGCACCATCTACGAGCTGCTCAGCGCGCCGGTGAACTGGGTGGAGGTACTGCTGGGCTACGTGGGCGCGGCGGCCAGCAAGTCGCTGCTGGTGTCGGTGCTCATCCTTACCACGGCCCGGGTGTTTGTGCCCTACGAAGTGGCGCACCCGGTGTGGATGGTGGGTTTCCTCGTGCTCACCGCCGTCACGTTCTGCCTGTTCGGTTTCATCATCGGCCTGTGGGCCGACAGCTTCCAAAAGCTGCAGGTCATCCCACTGCTGGTCATCACGCCGCTGACCTTTCTGGGCGGGGCGTTCTACAGCATCAACATGCTGCCACCGTTCTGGCAGACCGTTTCGCTGTTCAACCCGGTGGTCTATCTCATCAGCGGACTGCGCTGGGCGTTCTACGGCCAGGCAGATGTCCACATTGGCGTGAGCACGGGCATGACGCTGGTGTTCATGGCCGCGTGCCTCGTCGTGGTGTGGTGGGTGTTCAAGACGGGGCGCCGCATCCGGCGTTGAGCCCGCCGCCCCAAAAACATTCAGGCTGAGCCCTTCGGCGGACTCAGCGTGAACGGTTCAGGACGTGGACTCAATACCGCTGCATACTGCAGCTGTGCGGCTGCTGCGCCTTGGCAGCAGGAATCTGCCGCACCACGCGAAAGCCGTAGCCAGAGCCTTCCACATCAAACTTCACGCCCGGCGCGCCTTTTTTGTCCATCACGCCCACCACCAGCGCCTGCTGGAACTGGTGGTCCGCCGCGCGCATGCTGCCGCCCTGGCCCGAGAGCCGCACATCGGCCTTCTCCATCTGGCGCGCCACGGCCACGGCGTCGGTGCTGCCCGCACGCTCGATGGACTGGGCCAGCGCCTCCACCATGAGCTGCATGCGCATGTGCACGTAGTCGTCCTGCGGCTTGGGAAAACGCTCGCGGAAAGACTGGTAGAACGCCTCGCTCTGGGCGCCTGGCACATTGGGCAGCCAGTCGGCCACCGCCACCACCTTGCCAATGCCTGCATCACCCATGGCAGCGGGCGCACCCAGCGCGTTGCCATAGAAGGTGTAGAAGCTGCCCTCGTAGCCCACTTCCCGCGCGGCCTTCACGAGCAGGGTCAGGTCATTGCCCCAGTTGCCTGTGACCACCGCCTGCGCGCCGCTGGTCTTGATCTTGACGGCGTAGGGTGCAAAGTCCTTCACGCGGCCCACCGGGTGCAGCTCGTCGCCCACCACCGCCACATCGGGGCGTTGTGCGGCCAGCTGCTTCTTGGCCTCGCGCAGCACGGCCTGGCCAAAGCTGTAGTCCTGGCCGATGAGGTACACACTTTTGAGGGACTTGTCTTCGCGCATCACATCCATCAGCGCGGCCATGCGCATGTCGGCATGGGCGTCAAAACGAAAGTGCCAGAAGCTGCACTTCTCGTTGGTGAGGATGGGGTCCACCGCCGAGTAGTTCAGAAATATCACGCGCTTGTTCGGCTCGCGCTCGTTGTGTTTGTTGATCGCCTCGATCAGCACCGCCGCCGTAGCCGATGAATTGCCCTGCAGGATGACCTGCGCGCCATCGTCGATGGCCGCACGCAGGGCCGACAGCGCCTCTTCGTTCTGGCCCTTGCTGTCGTAGCGCTCCAGCGCCACCGGGCGGGGGCCACCCGCAACGGCTGGCAACTGCACGCCACCCCGCGCGTTCACACGTTCCATGGCCCAGTAGATGTTGCGGTAAACCGCTTCGCCCGTGTTGGCAAATGCGCCCGACAGGCTTTCGATGAGCGCCACCTTCACGGGCTTGGCCTGCGCCACGGCAGTGGCTGGCGCTGCAGCCTGGGCATGGCTGGCGGACACCGGCAGCAGCACGCAGCACAGCGTGGCTGCTGCGGCCAAAACGGATTGACGTAATGCCGCTGCGCCTGTTTTCAAGCCCACGGAGTGCAATTTATTCATGCCATTTTTCCCTTGAAATGCGGCGTGGCCGCACACACCTCTTTGGCATGCGGCGACCACGTCGAGAGCCGCGCAGTGTATAGGAGTACCCCATGATCTTCGCCCCCGTGATCCGCCGCGCCGCCTACGCCCAAGCACCCCGTTCCGCCGACCTGGCACTGCAGCGTTTTCTGATGGGCACGCTGGCCGACCCCGCTGCCGCACGTTCTGCAGCAGGCTGCACTGTCACGCAGGACGACAAAGCCACCACCTTGCAGCTGGATGTGCCCGGCCTGGCCCGCGAGCAGTTGCAGATCAGCATTGAAGGCAACGTGGTGCGCCTGCAAAGTGTGGAAGGAGCCCCCCGCAAGGTGCAGCGCGCCTGGGAGCTGGCCGCCGACATCGACGCCGCCAACAGTAGCGCCAAACTGAAAAACGGCGTACTGACGCTGACTCTGGCCAAGGTGGAGCCTGCCAGCAAGGCCACCACGCTGACGATCCACTAACTATTGAATTAATAGCTATAAACGCCCGTACCATAAGCGGTACGGGCGTTTTTCATTCAAATTCTCTTTCCAGACCGGATGCATTACTCATGCCGTAGCGCATCGATGGGGTCCATGCGGGCAGCGCGCCGTGCCGGGAAGTAGCCAAACACCACGCCAATGCCCGCAGAGAAAAGAAACGACAGCAAATTCACCCCGGGGTTGAACAGGTAGGGCACCCCCATCAGCCCCGACAGCGCGAGCGACGCGCCTGTGGCCAGCACGATGCCGATGAGCCCGCCCAAAGCGGCCAGCACCACGGCCTCGATCAGGAACTGCAGCAGCACCTCGCGCTCCAGCGCGCCAATGGCCAGGCGCAGGCCGATCTCGCGCGTGCGCTCGGTCACGCTCACCAGCATGATGTTCATGATGCCGATGCCGCCCACCAGCAGGCTCACGGCGGCCACCGCACCCAGTAGCGTGGTCAGCACCTTGGTGGTGCCCGAGAGCGTGTCGGCCAGCTGCTTGGTGTCGAGCACGTTGAAGTTGTCTTCGTCCGAGTCCGACAGCTTGCGCAGCTCGCGCAACAGTTGCGTCAGGCTGGCCTTGACCCGCTCGGGGTCGCTGCCATCCTTCATCGAGACCAACAGCGTATTCACCCGCGTATTGCCCGTCACGCGGCGCTGCAGCGTGCGCAGCGGCACCAGCACGGTGTCGTCCTGGTCGTTGCCAAACGCGCCCTGCCCTTTGGACGCGAGCACACCCACCACTTCGCACGAAAACGCCTTCACGCGCAACTGGCCGCCCACGGCATCGGCCGTGCCAAACAGCTCGCGCCGCACGGTTTCGCCGATTAGGCACACGGCGGCGCCCGCGCGCAATTCGGCGTCGGTAAAGACGCGGCCCGTACGCACTGTCCAGTTGCCGGTCTCCAGCCAGGCATTGGTGCTGCCGATCACACTGGTCGTCCAGTTGCGCCCGCCCACCACGGCGGTGGCGGCGGCGCGCGCCTCGGGCGCCACGGCCAGGATGCCGCCGATCTGCTGCGCGATCACTTCGGCATCGGTGTCCTTGAAGGCCGGGGCGCCGGTGCCGCCGCCGGGCCCCATGCGCTGGCCGGGTCGCACCTGCAGCAGGTTGGTGCCCAGGCCCGAGATCTGGTTCTGGATGGCCAGCGTGGCGCCATTGCCCAGCGTGACCATGGTGATCACCGCGCTCACGCCGATCACGATGCCCAGGATGGTGAGGAAAGAGCGCATGAGATTGCGCCGGATGGAGCGCAGCGCCAGCAGCAGGGTGTTGAGCAACATCAGTGGCCTCCTGAATCCGCAGTGACCACATTCGATACGTTCGATACAGCATCAGCGTCCAGGCCCTTGGGGTGCAGGTTGGGCGCGTCGCTGTCCACCACGCCATCCACAAACCGCACGATGCGCCGCGCGTACTGCGCCATGTCGGGCTCGTGTGTGACCATCAGCACGGTGATGCCGTGGTCCACGTTCAGGCGCCAGAGCAGTTCCATGATCTCGAAGCTGCGCTGGGTATCGAGGTTGCCGGTGGGCTCGTCGGCCAGCAGCACATCGGGCTCGGTGACGATGGCGCGCGCAATGGCCACGCGCTGCTGCTGCCCGCCCGACAGCTCGGCGGGCGTGTGGTGTTCCCAGCCCTTGAGGCCCACCGCCTCCAACGCGCGCGCGGCCGCCGCATGGCGCGCCGCGGCGGACTCGCCCCGGTACAGCAGGGGCAGCTCCACGTTCTCTTGCGCCGAGGTGCGCGCCAGCAGGTTGAAGCCCTGGAACACAAAGCCAAAGTAGCGCCGCCGCAGCCGTGCCCGCTCGTCGCGCGAGAGCGACTCCACATGCACGCCCTTGAACAGGTATTCGCCCGTGGTGGGCCGGTCCAGGCAGCCCAGCGTGTTCATGGCCGTGGACTTGCCCGAGCCGCTGGGGCCCATGATGGCCACAAAGTCGCCCTGCGCAATGTCGAGATGAACGCCCTTGAGCGCCTGAAAGGCCAGCGCCCCTTCGCCATAGACCTTGGTCACGCCACGCAGGCGGATGATGGGGGTGTCGCCAGCCACGCTCATGGCTTGGCCCCGGCCGCGCGCTGGTCGGTGATCACGGCCATGCCGGGCGTGAGGCCCTCGCCCGTGACCTCGGTATGGCGGCCATCGCTGATGCCCACCTGCACATCGATGGGCTTGGCGGCACCGTCCTGCAGCACCCACACCTGCCGCGTCTTGCCCGCGCCATCGCCCGCCTCGCCCCCCGCACCCGGTTTGCGTGGGCCCGAGCCAGACCGTGGCATGCGCGGCATGAGCTGCGACATGATGCCGCCACCACTGCCGCTGCCCGATGCGCCGGGCTTGGCGCCACCCGCCCCGGGTTTCGCATCGACCCCTGCGGCCTGCGCAGGCGTGAAGCGCAGCGCCGTGTTGGGCACCAGCAGCACATCCTTGCGCTCGGTGGAGGTGATGGTGGCCGCCGCCGTCATGCCGGGGCGCAGGCTCATGTCACCGTTGTTCACCTCCAGCCAGGTGATGTAGGTGACCACGTTGTCCGTCTTGGTGGATCCAAACGACACGCGCGTGACCTGGGCCGGGTAGCGGCGCGAGGGATAGGCACTGACCGTGAAGCTCGCGTCCTGACCCACCTTGACCGAACCCACATCGGCTTCGTCCACGCTCACGTCCAGCCGCAGCCGCGTGAGGTCTTCGGCCACGGTGAACAGCGTCACCGCTTGCAGCGATGCGGCCACCGCGTTACCAGGCTCCACCGTGCGGGTCAGCACCACGCCGTCGATGGGCGAGCGGATGGAGGCCTTGGACAGGTTGGTCTCGTCGGTGGACAGCGCCGCACGGGCGTCCTCCACCGTGGCGCGGGCGCTGGTTTCATCGGCGCGGGCGCGGTCCAGCGTGGCGCGGCCTGCGTCCAGCTCGGAGGCCGAGGGCACCTTGCCGCCGGACAGGCGCGCCACTTCTTCGAGCCGGCCAAAGTTGGCAATGGCCTCCTTGGTGGTGGCCACGGCCTGGGCAAGGCGGGCCTGCGCCGACGCCAGCGAGGCGCGCGAGCGCAGCACCTGCGATTCGAGCTTGGCGGTGTCCAGCTCTACCAGCAGTTGCCCCTTCTTGACCTTGTCGTTCACATCCACCAACACGTTGCGCACGGTGCCCGACAACTCGCTGCCAATGGTGACCGAGCGCGTGGGCTGCAGCGTGCCGTTGGCCGACACGGTGAGTGTGAGATTGCCCCGGCGCAGCTCTTCGGTGACATAGGTGGGTGCAGTGCTGGCGCTCTGGCGCGATTGCCAGGCATACAAGCCACTGCCCACCACCACGAGCGCGGCCACCCCCAGCCACACGGTAGTGCGCTGCCACCAGCGGCGCGGGCGATCCGCGCCCAGCAGGGCGCTCAGGTCGGCGGGGGCCGCCTTGGCGGGTGTGGATGTCGCGGGGGTGTCGGTGTTTGGCATGGGACGTGAATCAGAGATTGGAGGGCTGGCGATAAGGACAGGGGCTGGATTAGCAAGGCGGCTATTGCCAGCCTCCCCCCAAGGCCTTGTAGAGGCGCACATGGTCTGCCGCGACGGCAGCGGTGGTGGTGGCCACGCTCTCTTGAGTGGACAGCAGCGTGCGCTGCGTCTCCAGCACCGCCTGAAAGTCGATGAGACCACTGCTGTAGCGCTGCTGTGCCAGCAGCGCGGCGTTGCGGGCGGCGTCAGCGGCGGCCGTCAGTCGCTCCAGCTTTTCACGATCGCCACGCAAGGCCACCAGCGCGTTCTCCACATCCTGCAGGGCCGTGAGCACGGTGGCTTCGTAGGCCACGCGGGCCTGCTCCAGCGCGGCAGACTGCACACGCACCTGTGCGCGGGCGGCGCCACCATCCAGCAGCGGGATGGACACGCTGCCCAGCAAGGCACTGGTCACCGCACCGCCGCCCGACAGCGCGCCCAGCGTGAGGGCACGCAGGCCCAGCGAGCCACCGAGGGAGAAGCTGGGGTAGCGCGCCGCATCGGCCTGCGACACGCGCGCCAGGGCGGCTGCAATGCGTTGCTCGGCCGCACGCACATCGGGGCGTTGGCGCAGCGTCTCGGCCGGGATTGCCAGCGTCAGTTCTGCGGTGGGCTGCGGCACGGGGGCACTGGCGGCCAGGGTAGCGTCGAGCGCGCCGGGCACCTGGCCTGTCAGCACGGCCAGGCTGTAGCGCGACTGCGCCAGGCTGGCTTCCAGGCTGGGAATCTGCGCGGCGGTCTGCTCGGCCGCTGCACGGGCCTGCTCGGTGACGAGCGAGGTGGTGAGCCCGGCCTGCAGGCGCCACTGCGTGATCTGTAAGGTCTCCTGCTGGCTGGCCAGGTTGCTGCGCGCAATGGCAAGGCGCTGCTGCAGCCCGCGCAGCTCGACGTAGTTGACGGCCACCTCGGCGGCCAGCGACACCTGCACGTCGGCCAGGCTGGCCTCTGCCGCGCGGGCGTCAGCCTCGCTGGCGCTCACGCCGCTGCGCAGGCGGCCAAACACATCGGGCTCCCAGCTCGCATCAAAACCGGCCTGGAAGGTGTTGCCCGTGCTGTTGCTGGCCCGGCTTCGCTGCGCCGAGCCCGAGGCCCCCACGCTCGGCGCCAGGCCGGCCGATTGCACATCCACCTGGGCGCGCGCCTGCTGCAATGACGCCTGGGCGGTGCGCACGCTGGTGTTGGCCCGCAGGGCTTGTTCTACCAGCGTGGTGAGCGAAGGGTCGTCAAAACGCTGCCACCATTGGGCCAAAGAAGTGGCACCCTGATCGGGAGTTGTATTGCCACCCGCGCCCGCAGCCCACGCCGCTGGCACGGCGACGGCGGGCAACTGGCTATCCTTGGGCTCCAGGCTTGCGCAGCCCGAGATCACCAATACCAGCAGCGTGGCGAGCGCTATCTGTACAAGCGGTGCGCTGCACCTGGGGTGGGCGCGCAGGACGTCGGCAGTGACGCGATGGGAAGGACTCATGGAAAGGCATCGCTCGAGGGAAAACCCGATTGTGAGGAGCCATTCAGGTCAAAACGTACCGAAAGGGTCAACCCCAGGTAAAGAATTGATGCAACGCAAAGGCGTCACCATCCACCGGCGTGGCCCTATCAAAAAACATGGCTATCGGTTCGCCAGCGGACAGACGGCCAATGGCCGCCTCGCGAGTGTCCCGAGTTGGAAGTTCGTTGATGAAATAAAGATGCCGAAATCGTCGTCAGGCAAGGCGCAAACCGCAGCGATAGCCGTAGCTATCGCGAGGATTTGCAACGCAGCATGGCAGCGATTCTCGGCGTCTTTATAAAACGAATCTCCCACCCAGGACACCTGGCCCTCAGTGCGCGTGCGCCAAGCCCAGAGACAGCCCCGCTCGCACCCTGTATTCGCTGGGGCTGCACCCCACATGCGAGCGGAACGCGCGGCTGAAATGCGCGCTGTTGCTAAAGCCCCAGGACAGCGCAATGTCGGTGACCGAGCGCTGTGCATGCGCCGGGTGGCGCAGGTCGCGCAGACAGGCTTCCAGGCGGCGGCGCTGGATCATGGCGGCCAGGGTTTCCTCGTCATCAGCCACCGCGTTGTACAGGTGCCGTTTGCTGCAGTTGAGCGCCTGGGCCATGCGGTCGATGGTGAGGTCGGGGTCGCCCAGGTGGCGGTCGATGTACTGGCTGATGCGGTCACGCAGGGCCTCGCGCTGCGACAGCAGGCTCTGCTGCCCGTTGCGCTCCAGCAGCGACAGCTGCACCAGGTGCGTGATCACATCGGCCACGCCATCGGCGGCGGCGTCGGACATGGTGGGCAGCTCGGCAAACGCGGCGCGCATGGTGTCCCAGGCCAGCCGCGACACGCCACTGGTGCCCGAGAACCGCTGCACCATCAGGTCATCGAGCTTGAGCTTGCGCTCGGGCAGTTGTTCCTTGGGGATCATCAGCACCATCTGGCGCACGGCCTCGGGGTTGCTCACGGCGTAGGCGCGTGTGGTGTCGTACACGCTCCACTCACCCGGCGACAACCATACCTGGCGTCCGTTCTGCTCAAAGCACGCGCGCCCCTCCAGCTGCGCCACCACCTTGATGTAGGCCCGGTCGCTGCCCCGGATGAGGCTGGGGGTGCGCACCACGCGGTGGCGGCTCACGTCCAGCTGGCACAGGTTCACATAGCCCGCCTGGCCCGAGGTGATGTGGCCTGCAAAGGCATCGTCACCAAACGCGTCGGACTCCAGCCCGCCAATCAGGCGCCACACCGCATCGCCCCACAGGTGCAGGCGGTCGCGCGCAGGCACGGCGTCGGTGGATACCTCGGTCAGGGGATGGGCCATGGTGTCTCCAGTGCGGGTTGCGCAAGCCTGATGGTTATGCGGCTGAATTATCGGACTCCCCGTTACCCCGTGCCACCGAGGGAAATCCGGGTAAACCCGCTGCCGTCTGCACGCTGAGGCAAGCGTTTTGTGCACGCTGAGCGCAGCGCGCATGAACGCGTCTGCCTACGATTCCCGGCACGGCGTGCACCACGCAGGCCCCATCCGAGGAGACACACAATGACAGCACACCAACCCTCCAAGCGCCAGTGGATCAAGGGCGCCGCCGCCGCGGTCGGCACCCTGGCCGTGGCGCCCCAGCTGTGGGCCCAGGGCAGCAGCGCGGCACCCGTGCGCATCGGTTATGCCATTGCCCGCACGGGCCCCTGGGCGGCCGGTGCCCAGGTCAGCCAGGAGCCCAACTACCTGCTGTGGGCCGAGCAAGTGAACGCAGCGGGCGGCCTGAGCGTGAAGGGCACCAAGCGCCCCATCGAACTCATCGGCTACGACGACCGCAGCGAGACCGAGACCTGCGTGCGCACCTACGAAAAGCTGATGGGCAGCGACAAGGTGGACCTGATCCTGCCGCCCTGGGGTTCGGGCGCCAACTTCGCCATCGCGCCGCTGGCCAACCGCTTCGGCTACCCACTGCTGGCGCCCACGGCGCTGTCGCGCAAGCTCATCGACATGAATCTGCCCTACTTCTTCTCGCTGCTGCAGCAGCCCGACAAGATGATGGGAGCGCTGGTGGACATGCTGGTGGCCAACAACGTCAAGACCATTGCCATCGTCTACATGGACGACCTGTTTGGTCTGGAGAACTTTGCCGCGCTGAACAACGCGCTCAAGAAGACCAGCATCCAGGTGCTGGAGCGCAAGAGCTACCCGCTGGGTGTGAAGGACCTGGCGCCCGTGCTGCGCGGCATCAAGGACCAGAACCCCGACGCCTTCATCGGCATCACGTACCCGCCCGACACCATCCTGGCCAGCCGCCAGGCGCGCGAGGTGGGGCTGAACCCCAAGTTCTTCTACGCCTCGGTGGGCACGGCCTTCCAGCTCTACAAGAACGTGATGGCCGCCAACACCGAGGGCGTGATTGGCATGGGATCTTGGAGCGTGAAGACAAGCCCCGAGGCCAAGGCGTACTTCGACGCCCACGTGAAGAAGTTCAACAAGGAGCCCGACCGCTGGGCCAGCGGCCACGCGTGGGCCGGCCTGCAGATCCTGCAGCAGGCCGTGGAAAAGGTGGGCCTGGACCGCAAGGCACTGCGCGAACACATCGCCAAGAACGAGTTCCAAACCATCCTGGGTGGTATTCGATTCCAGGGCAGCGAGAACGCCTCCATCCCCGGCACCGTGAGCCAGTGGCAGGGCAGCGACTTCGAAGTCGTGTGGCCCAAGGACCGCGCCACGGCGCAGTTGAACACCGCGAAACCAGCCTGGAAATAACAAAGTGTCTCTGACTTCCTGGGCCGAACTGGTCGCCAGTGGCCTCATTACCGGCGGCATCTATGCGCTGGTGGCCATGGGCCTGAACCTGCAGTACGGGCTGATGCGCATCATGAACATCTCGCATGGCGAGTTCCTGATGCTGGGCGCATTCCTCACCTGGTCCGCGCACACCCTATGGGGCATCTCGCCACTGCTGCTGATGCCGCTGGCTTTCATCGCGCTGTTTGCGCTGGGCGTGGTGGTGCATGCGCTGTGCTTCAAGCGCCTGGCCGCCCGCGCACCCAATGTGGACGTTTTCGAGGCGCGCAGCCTGATGGTGGGCTTTGGCCTCATGTTCCTGGTGCAGAACACCGCGCTCCTGATCTGGGGCGGCGATCTGCGTGGCTATGAATACCTGGCCGACCCGGTGCAGATCGCGGGTATGCGCTTCACCGAGAACAAGCTGGTGCTGTTCGGCGTGGCGCTGGCGCTGTCGGCCGCGCTGATCGCGCTGCTCAAGCTCACGCTGCTGGGCAAGGCCGTGCGGGCGCTGATGCAGTCGCCCACGGGCGCGCAGCTGGTGGGCATCAACACGCGGCGCCTGCATCCCATGATGTTTGGCATTGGACTGGGCCTGTCGGGCGTGGCGGGTGCGCTGCTCTCGATGACGTACGAGATTTCTCCGTCGATGGGCGAGCCCTACACCGTGACGGCACTGATCGTCATCACGCTGGGCGGCTTCGGCAGCCTGGCGGGCAGTCTGGCCGGTGGCCTGCTGCTGGGGGTGGTCGAGGCGCTGGGCATGCACTTCAGCAGCCCGTCTCTCAAGATGCTGCTGAGCTATGCAGTGTTCATCGGCGTGCTGATCTGGCGCCCCAACGGTTTGTTTAGCAAGAAATGAAACTCCTCCATTCCAACAAGCCCTGGCTCGCACTGGCAGCGGGGGTGGCCGTGGTCGCCACCTTGCCCTGGCTGGTGTCCGAGTTCGCCACCTCGGTGCTGCTCAGCTGCCTGATGTACATCGCGCTGGCCACCAGCTGGTCGCTGTTCTGCGGCGCCACCCGCTACCTCTCACTCGCCACGTCGGCCTTCTTCGGCATTGGTGCGTACACCAGTGCCACGCTGCTGGGCGTGCTGCCCTGGCCGCTGGTGATTCTGAGCGGCGCACTGATCGCCACCATCGTGGCCGTGGTGATGGGCGCGGCCGTGCTGCACCTTCGCGGCACCTACTTTGCGGTGCTGACCTTTGGCATGACGGAGCTGATCCGCCACGCGGTGACCTTTGTCGAAAAGCAGGTGTCGGGCACCGTGGGCCGCGTGCTCACGGTGGTGCCCAGCAACGAGACCGTGTACCTCACGGTGCTGCTGATCGCGGCGGCGGCCATTGCCACCGCCATTGCCATCCAGCGCAGCCGGTTTGGCCTGGCGCTGTCGGGCATCGGCGCCGACGAGCAGCGTGCCCAGACGCTGGGCGTGGACACGCGCCTGGCCAAGATCGCAGGCTTTGGCATCACCGCCGCCTTTGCAGGCGCCGTGGGCGCGGCCATGGCCGTGCGCTGGACCTACATCGAGCCCGCAGCCGTGTTCAGCCCCTTCATCGGCTTCCAGACCGTGCTGATCGCACTGATTGGCGGCGCGACCAGCATTGGCGGCCCCATCCTGGCGGCCATCGTTTTCAGCCTGCTGGCCGAAACCCTGCGCCTGCAGCTGCCTTACGGCTACATGATGGTGCTGGGCCTGCTGCTGATTTTGTGCGTGATGTACCTGCCCAATGGCCTGGCCACACTGTGGCAACGGCGCAAGCCTGCCGAGGGAGCACACCATGGCTGAAGCACTTTTGACCATTGACAGCGTGACCGTGCGCTTTGGCGGCCTGACTGCCGTGGATGGCGTGAGCGCCACGCTGCACACGGGCGAGCTGATCGGCATCATCGGCCCCAACGGTGCGGGCAAGACCACGTTCTTCAACGCCATCTCGGGCGTGCAACCGCCTACCTCGGGCACGCTGCACTGTGGTGCCGACAACCTGACCGGCAAGGGCCCGCACCACTATGCAGCCCACGGTATTGCCCGCACCTTCCAGACGCCACGCGTGTTCCCCGACATGACGGTGCGCGACAACGTGCGCTTTGGCATGCAGTTCGCAGGCCGCCACCGCCAGGGGCCCGAGGGCCTGCGCAGCGAGGGCGAGATCCTGGCCATGCTGGGCCTGGCGCACCTGGCCGACCGCCCTGCCGCCGACGTGACGCCTTCGCAGCAGCGCCTGCTGGAGATCGGCATGGCCCTGGGCACACGCCCGCGCCTGTTGTTGCTCGACGAGGTGGCTGCGGGTCTGACAGAAGCGGAGGTCGATGCCATGGCCCAGCGCATCCGCCGCCTGCGCGATGACTGGGGCCTGACCGTGGTGTGGATCGAGCATGCGGTGACCACGCTGCTCAAGTACGTGGAGCGTGTGCTGGTTCTGCACCAGGGCCGCAAGATTGCAGACGGCACGCCCGCGGAAGTGGTGCGCGACCCCCATGTGATCGAGGCCTATCTGGGTGACGAAATGACAGCCACCAGCGAAGGAGCCACGGCATGAGCGTCGCACACCTCACCGTGCAGAACCTGACCACGGGCTACCACGGCTTTCAGGTGCTGCAGGACCTGACACTGGAAGCCGCGCCCGGCATCACCGTCATCGTCGGCCCCAACGGCGCGGGCAAGACCACGCTGCTCAAGGCGTTGGCGGGCCTGCTGCCGCGCCAAGGCTCGGTGACGCTCGACGGCCAGGCCGTGCCTGCAATGAACGCCACGGCCTGCGTGCAACGCGGCCTGGCGCTGGTCGCCGAAGGTCGCCAGTTGTTCCCGCAGATGACGGTGACCGAGAACCTGGAGCTGGGCGGCTGGCTGGTGCCGTCGCGGGTGCGCGCCGAGCGGTTGCACCAGGCGTTTGAAGACTTTCCCCGCCTCAAAGAACGCGCCACACAGCTAGCCGGCACCATGAGCGGCGGCGAGCAGCAGATGGTCGCCGTGGCCCGCGCCATGATGAGCGGCCCGCGCCTGCTGATGCTGGACGAGCCCTCGCTGGGCCTGGCGCCGCGCATGGTCGATGAGCTGCTCGCCATCGTGCAGCGCATTGCCGCACAGGGCGTCACCGTGCTCATGGTGGAGCAGAACGTGCGCAAGGCACTGCAGATCGCGCAGCGCGGCTATGTGCTGGAGCGAGGACGCATCGTGGCGTCTGGCGCAGCCTCTGACTTGCTGCAGTCCGACGTGGTTCGACAAGCCTACCTGGGCATGACCTGAATACCTCTTTCCCCCTTTTTTATCTGTTCTTTTTCAGGAGCTTTCAATGACTGCCATTTCCATGCTGATCAACGGCGAGCGCGGGCAAGCCACCGGCGGCGCCACGTTTGAGCGTCGCAACCCGCTGGACGGTTCGGTCGCCACCACGGCACCCGCTGCCAGCGTGGCCGACGCCAAGGCCGCTGCCGACGCAGCCTCCAAGGCCTTCCCGGCCTGGTCGGCCCTGGGGCCCAACGCGCGCCGCGCGCTGCTGCTCAAGGCAGCACATGCGCTGGAGGCCCGCACGGCCGACTTTGCGGTGGCCATGGCGGCCGAGACCGGCGCCTCGGGCATGTGGGCGGGCTTTAACGTGCACCTGGCTGCCGGCCTGCTGCAGGAAGCCGCCGCCCTGACCACGCAGATTGCAGGCGAAGTGATTCCGTCCGACGTGCCCGGCAGCCTGGCCATGGGTGTGCGCCAGGCGGCGGGCGTAGTGCTGGGCATTGCACCGTGGAACGCACCCGTCATCCTGGGCGTGCGCGCCATCGCCACCCCGCTGGCCTGCGGCAACACGGTGATCCTGAAGGGGTCGGAGCTGTGCCCCGCCACACACGGCCTCATCATCGAGGCGCTGCAGGAGGCCGGTTTGCCCCCCGGTGTGGTGAACTTCGTGACCAATGCACCCGCCGATGCGGGCGCCGTGGTCGAGGCCATCGTGGCCCACCCGGCAGTGCGCCGCATCAACTTCACCGGCTCCACCAAGGTGGGCCGCATCATTGCGCAGACCTGCGCCAAGTACCTCAAGCCCGTGGTGCTGGAGCTGGGCGGCAAGGCCCCGCTGCTGGTGCTGGATGACGCGGACATCGACGCCGCTGTCGCAGGCACCGTGTTCGGCGCATTCGCCAACTCGGGCCAAATCTGCATGTCCACCGAACGCATCATCGTGGACAACGCCGTGGCCGACGCGTTTGTGGCGAAGCTCGGCGCGCGTGCCCAATCCCTGCCGCTGGGCGACCCACGCAAGGGCCCAGTGGTGCTGGGATCGGTGGTGGACATGGCCACCGTGCACCGCTGCAACGCCCTCATCGACGACGCACTGGCCAAGGGCGCCACGCTGGTCTGCGGCGGCAAGAGCGACAGCACGCTGATGCAGGCCACGGTGCTCGACCATGTGACGGCCGAGATGGACATCTACCGCGAAGAATCGTTCGGCCCCGTCAAGCCCGTGGTGCGCGTGAACGGCGTCGAGGAAGCCATTGCCTGCGCCAACGACAACGAGTTCGGCCTGTCCTCCGCCGTGTTCAGCCGCGATGTGGCCAAGGCCTGGAACGTGGCCGCGCGCATCGAGTCGGGCATCTGCCACATCAACGGCCCCACGGTGCACGACGAAGGGCAGATGCCGTTTGGTGGCGTGAAAAGTTCGGGTTACGGCCGCTTTGGCGGCATGGCGGGCGTGCGCGAGTTCACCGAGTTGCGCTGGATCACGGTGCAGACGACACCCCGCCACTACCCCTTTTGAAAATCAAAAAAGATAGCTGCTAACGCTTGCTGGACAGGCGGTATCGGCCTTTTTTATTCAGATAATCAAACCGTGATCGCATCCAGCGGCCAGCGCGGCTTCACGTCAAAGGCGTAGTCGGTGTTGGCCTGCTGCTGCCCTGCCTGCAGCCGCATGGCCGCCGCCATGGCAATCATGGCGCCGTTGTCGGTGCACAGGTGCAGCTCAGGGTAGTGCACCCGCACCTTGGCGGCGGCACAGGACGTGTTGAGCTGCGCGCGCAGGTGCCGGTTGGCCCCCACACCACCGGCCACCACCACGCGCTTCAGGCCGGTCTGCTTGAGCGCGGCCAGCGTCTTCTTCACCAGCACTTCGACAATCGCAGCCTCCGTGCTGGCGGCCAAGTCGGCCTTGCGTGCCTCCAGTTCGTCACCCAGCTTCTTGGCCTGCGTGAGCACCGCCGTCTTGAGCCCGGCAAAAGAGAAATCGAGGTTGCCACTGTGCAACAGCGGGCGCGGCAGCTTGAAGGCTGCGGCATCGCCCTGCTCAGCCAGGCGCGAGAGCGCTGGCCCACCCGGGTAGCCCAGGCCCATGAGCTTGGCGGACTTGTCGAACGCCTCGCCAGCCGCATCGTCAATGGTCTCACCCAGGATCTCGTAGCGGCCCACGCCGTCCACACGCATCAGCTGGGTGTGACCGCCTGATACCAACAGGGCCACAAAAGGGAATTCAGGCGGGTCGGCGCTGAGGAAGGGCGACAGCAGGTGCCCCTCCAGGTGGTGCACGCCCAGCACCGGCTTGTCCAGTGCAGCGCCCAACGCGCACGCCACGCCCGCCCCCACCAGCAGCGCACCGGCCAGGCCCGGCCCGCGGGTGTAGGCCACCACGTCCACATCGGCCAGCGACTGGCCGGACTCGGTCAGCACCTGCGTGGCCAACGGCAACACGCGGCGGATGTGGTCACGGCTGGCCAGCTCGGGCACCACGCCACCGTAGGCCTGGTGCATCTCAATCTGGCTGTGCAGCGCGTGCGACAGCAACGTGGGCACGGCATTGCCCGTGGAACGGACCAATGCCACGCCCGTTTCGTCGCACGAAGATTCAATACCGAGGATCAGCAAACTCATGCCCCGAGTGTAAAACCCGGCCCCGTTCAGGGTCGGATGCAAAAACCCCTGCTGGCAGTCGCCAGCAGGGGTTGTGCGGATGGATGGCGCTTGCCGACGCGGCGGCTTGCTTACCAGCGGTCCGAACGCATGCGCAGTTCCCAGCTTCCGCTGCGCAGTTCATACACGCCCACGGCGCCGTAGCGCTGTTCGCCCTTGTCGTCCCAGGTCATGGTGCCGATCACGGGCGCATAGCCGTTGATGCTGTGCATGGCCTTGGTGATCGCTTTCGGATCGGCCGACTTGGCCTTCTGGATGGCGGCTGACAGCACATAGGTGCTGTCGTAGCTGTAGTGGCCGCCATAGGCCGGGGGCTTCTTGTAGGCCTCGATGTACTTTTCAAGGAAGGGCTTGCCGGTGGTGAACTCCTTGGCTTCCAGTACGGGCGATGTGGCGTAGACGCCTTCGACCATGCCCATGGCCTTGGTCATGTCGGTGGTCTTGATGGTGTCCCCGCCCAGCAGGCTGACCTTGGTGTGGTCCACCTTGCGCAGGGCTTCGAGCAGAGCCAGGGCCTGAAAGTCGTTGAGGGTGGACACGATGACCTCGACCTTGGCGGCCTTCAGCTCGCCAGCCAGTTCATCGAAAGCCACCGTCTTGTCGTCAAACGACTTGCGCACCACCACTTCCTTCTTTTCAGCCTTGAGCTGCTCGGCAGCCCCGTCGGCCAGGCCCTTGCCGTAAGGCGTGCCATCGTCCAGCGCAGCGTAGCGGGCGGCACCCAGCTGTGTGGCGGCAAACGAGCCGATAGCGCGCGCCTGCAAGGTGTCATTGGCCACCATGCGGAAGGTGGTTGGGAAGCCGAGTTGCGTGAACTTGGGGTTGGTGGAGATGGCGATCTGGGCGATGTCCTTGGCGGCGTAAATCGGAGCCGTCTCAATGCTCACCCCCGAATTCAGGTGCCCGATCACCGCCACCACGCCCGAGTCCACCAGCTGCTGCGCCACGGTCTTGCCGGTGGCGGCGTCGGCCTTGTCGTCCACCGACACCACCTCCAGCGTCACACGCTTGCCGTCCACGGTGTAGCCACCCTTGTTCAGTTCCGCCACGGCCAGGTTGACGCCGTTGAGCAAATCCTGCCCCAGCGCGCCCAAGGGGCCGGAGAGGGGCTGGGCCACGCCGATCTTGATGGTGTCGGGCACCTTGCTGCAGCCTGTCAGCACCAGCAGCGCGGATACCGCCACGGTGGTCAGGGCCAAGCCGGCAGAGATACGCCGCCGGTCAATGTGCTTGTTCATGCAAATCCTCTTGAATGGGTCAATGTGACCAGATGTATATGCGATGCGACCGGGTAGCTGCTATCGGGTATGCCCTGCCCATCGACAAACTATTAGCAAGTTTCAGGCCTTGGAAGCTGCCGCAACCTGCTGCCAGCCTGCAGCCCCGGAACGCACCGCTTCGATGCACCATTTTGTGGCGTAAAAATTGCTTATGCTCCTGGGTATGAACGAGTCTCTGCGCATCGTGGTGGTTGCCCCGGATCTGGCAGTCGCCGACCCCGCCGACGAACACGCCGTACTTCAGGCGGAACGGTCGCGGGCGCTGCGCATTGGGTTGCTGGAGAACAACTTCAACCTGGTGGCCACCCTGCCTGCCGATGTCTTCCTGAGCGAGCGCATCGCCCAGCTGCAGCCCGACCTCATCATCGTGGACGCCGAAAGCGAGGCGCGCGACGCGCTCGAACATGTGGTGATGGCCACGCGCGACGAGCGGCGCCCCATCGTGATGTTCACCAACGATGAGGACACCTCGCACGTGAAGGACGCGGTGGCGGCGGGCGTGTCGGCCTACATCGTGGCGGGCCTGGCACCCCAGCGCATCCGCCCCATCCTGGACGTGGCCATGGCGCGCTTCCAGCACGAACAGGCCCTGCGCGCCGAGCTGGCCGACGCCAAGACCGAACTGAAAGACCGCAAGACCATCGACCGCGCCAAGGGCCTGCTCATGCAGCGCCAGGGCCTGAGCGAACAGGCCGCGTACGAGAAACTGCGCAAGACCGCCATGGACAAGGGCCTCAAGCTGGTGGACGTGGCCCAGCGCATGCTCGATGTGATGGATCTGCTGGGTTGAATAGGTGACTTCCCCCTGAGGCGCTGTGCGCCTTCCCCCTTCTCTCGAATCGCTGCGCCATTCGGGAAGGGGGACGATGCCCTCGCTGCGGGGCGGCCCTTGCTTGGCATCCCTCGCCTGGGTCACGCCCGGGTCCACCGGCTTCTCCCCAAATGGTGCGCCGCACAAATGCAGTGCAGCACTCTGCGCGCGCACCATCTCCGCAAATTTTCAAGCCAAACTGGCCGCTACCGCTTAATAAATAAGCACAAGCAGCTACTAATTTGGTAGCAGATTATGCGCTGTATTGGAGCAAGGCCGGCATGAAAAAGGCTGGCACGCTGCTTGCATTAACCCTGGCAAGACCAAAGACGGTCCCACCACTGACAGCACTGACCCAATGGCGGGCCGGTGCTGACACAAGGCCCCCCAATGGGCTTTGCCATGGACAAAGGCGTCCCTCTCCGAGCCCGTTTGCGCATGCAACCAGGCCAGGGGAGGACGCCTTTTTTGTTTTCTAACGCACCGAGGAACCGCCCCATGACCGATCTGTTGAAAACCAGCCTCAACCGCCGCACCGTACTGCAGGCCGCCACCGTGGGCGCCGTGGGCGTGAGCCCCGCCCTGCGCGCCTTGGTGCATGCCCAGGGCTCGGACGCCCCCGAGAAGAAGGAAGTGAAGATCGGCTTCATCCCGCTGACCGACTGCGCCAGCGTGGTGATGGCCTCGGTGCTGGGCTTTGACAAGAAGTATGGCGTGACCATCATCCCCACCAAGGAAGCATCGTGGGCCGGTGTGCGCGACAAGCTGGTGAATGGCGAACTCGACTTTGCCCACGTGCTGTATGGCCTGGTGTACGGCGTGCACATGGGCACGGCCGGCCCCAAGAAGGACATGGCCGTGCTGATGAGCCTGAACAACAACGGCCAGGCGATCACGCTGTCCAAGGCACTGGCCGACAAGGGCGCGGTGGATGGCCCGTCCCTGGCCAAGTTCATGGCCGCCAACAAGCGCGAGTACACCTTCGCAGGCACCTTCCCGACCGGCACCCACGCGATGTGGATGCACTACTGGTTGGCCGCCGCCGGCATCAACCCGCTGTCGGGCGCCAAGCTGATCACCGTGCCGCCACCCCAGATGGTGGCCAACATGCGCGTGGGCAACATGGATGGCTTCTGCGTGGGCGAACCCTGGAACCACCGCGCCATCATGGATGGCATCGGAGTGACCGCCAACACCACCCAGGACATCTGGAAGGACCACCCCGAGAAGGTGCTGGGCACCTCGGCCGATTTCGTCAAGAAGAACCCCAACACCACCCGCGCCGTGATGATGGCCGTGCTGGAAGCCAGCCAGTGGATTGACGCCAGCCTGTCCAACAAGATGAAGATGGCCGAAACGGTGGCCCAGAAGTCCTACATCAACACCAGCGTGGACGCCATCAACCAGCGCATCCTGGGCCGCTACCAGAACGGCATGGGCAAGACCTGGGACGATCCCAACCACATGAAATTCTTCAACGACGGCGCGGTGAACTTCCCCTACCTGTCGGACGGCATGTGGTTCCTGACGCAGCACAAGCGCTGGGGTTTGATCAAGAGCCACCCCGACTACCTGGCCGTGGCCAAAGAGATCAACCAGGTGGACCTGTACAAGTCGGTTGCCAGCGCCATGAAGATCAACGTGCCCAAGGACCCGATGCGCACCGCCAAGCTCATGGACGGCGTGGTGTGGGACGGCAAAGACCCCGCCAAGTACGCCGACAGCTTCAAGATCAAGGCGTAAGCGCCCTGCCCCGCCCACCCTGCCAAGGAGAACACCATGGTCAGTGCCGTCTTTCACTCCCCGTTGGATGCAGCCCCCGTGGTTGCACAGAACGCTATGAATAATGTAGCTATCAACGCTTCACCAGCAAGCGCCAGAAGCCAAAAACAGTCCAAAGCCGAAACAACGGCGAGCCCCGCCCCTGCCAGTCGCGACTGGGCGGCCCTGTCGCGCAGTTTCTGGATGGCGGTGCTGCCGCCGCTCTGTGGCCTGGGCCTGCTCATCGGTCTGTGGGCGGTGGTATCCACCACCACGGGCGGCAGCATCCCCAGCCCGGTGGAGACCTGGAAGCAGGCGCTGGAAATCTTCAGCAACCCGTTCTACCGCAATGGCCCCAATGACCAGGGCGTGGGCTGGAATGTGCTGATGTCGCTGGAGCGCGTGGCCGTGGGCTTTGGCATGGCGGCGCTGGTGGGCATTCCGGCAGGCTTCGTGATCGGACGGTTCAACTTCCTGTCGCGCATGTTCAACCCGCTCATCAGCCTGCTGCGGCCGGTGTCGCCGCTGGCCTGGCTGCCGATCGGCCTGCTGGTCTTCAAGGGCGCCAACCCCGCCGCCATCTGGACCATCTTCATCTGCTCCATCTGGCCCATGATCATCAACACCGCCGTGGGCGTGCAGCGTGTGCCGCAGGACTACATGAACGTGGCCCGCGTGCTGAACCTGAGCGAATGGAAGATCGCCACCAAGATCCTCTTCCCCGCCGTGCTGCCCTACATGCTGACCGGCGTGCGCCTGGCCGTGGGCACCGCATGGCTGGTGATCGTAGCTGCCGAGATGCTGACCGGCGGCGTGGGCATTGGCTTCTGGGTGTGGGACGAGTGGAACAACCTCAACGTCAAGAACATCATCATCGCCATCTTCGTGATCGGCATCGTCGGGCTGGTGCTGGAGTTTGCGCTCATCAAGCTGGCCACCGCATTTACGTTTGAAGAGGTGAAAGCATGAACACGACCACCACGGCAGCATCCACACACCCCTCCATGAGCACCAAGTTCATCGAAGTCCACGGCGTCGAACAGACCTTCAAGACGGCCAAGGGCCTGTTCCCCGCGCTGCGCGACATCAACCTGACGATTGCCAAGGGCGAGTTCGTGGCGCTGATCGGCCACTCGGGCTGCGGCAAGTCCACGCTCCTGAATCTGATCGCCGGGCTGACCACGCCCACCAACGGTGCGCTGCTGTGCGCCAACAAGGAGATCAAAGGCCCCGGCCCCGAGCGCGCCGTGGTGTTCCAGAACCACTCGCTGCTGCCCTGGCTCACCTGCTTCGACAACATCTACCTGGCCGTGGAGCGCGTGTTTGGCGGCAAGGAAAGCAAGGCCCAGCTCAAGGCCCGCACCGACGCCGCACTGGCCCTGGTGGGCCTCACGCCCGCTGGGCAAAAGCGCCCCGGTGAAATCTCTGGCGGCATGAAGCAGCGCGTGGGCATTGCCCGGGCACTCTCCATGGAGCCCCAGGTGCTGCTGATGGACGAGCCCTTTGGCGCGCTGGACGCCTTGACCCGCGCCAAGCTGCAGGACGAATTGCTGGAAATCGTCGCACGCACCCAAAGCACCGTGGTCATGGTGACCCACGACGTGGACGAGGCCGTGCTGCTGTCCGACAAGATCGTGATGATGACCAACGGCCCGGCCGCGACGATTGGCGAAGTGCTGACCGTCGACCTGCCCCGCCCCCGCAAACGCGTGGAACTGGCCGAAGACCCGCAGTACGTGCACTACCGCAAGGCGGTGATCGATTTCCTCTACACCCGCCAGGGGCACGTCGAAAAAGCAGCTTGACCCGCTGGGCTCCAGGCCCGATAACACGGCAAATCAAAAGGGCTCTGACCAGATCGTTCAGAGCCCTTTTTCGTTTTATCCCCATGGCAGGGCCGTCGCACGCGCGCAACCCCAGGCCAGCGCCCCGCGCAAGGGACGCCCCGCCGCGCTGGGGGCGTCCCCCTTCTCTCGAATCGCGCAGCGATTCGAGAGAAGGGGGAAGGCGCGCAGCGCCTCAGGGGGTTGCCCTTTAATGGGCTCCAGTGATGTACTGCTCCAGCTGTTCAATGATGAATTTCTGCTCGGAGATGATGTCCTTGACCAAGTCCCCGATCGAGATCATGCCCACGAGTTTGCCGTTGTTGTCCACCACGGGCAGATGGCGCAGGCGGCCGGTACTCATGATCTGCATGCACTGCTCGCTGGTCTGCTCGGGCCGCACAAAGCGTACCGAGGTGGTCATCACATCGCGCGCCAGCGTGGCGGCTGACGTGCGGCCCAGCAGGGCAATCTTTCGCGCGTAATCGCGCTCTGTGAAGATGCCCACAATGGCATCCCCCTCGGTAACCACCAGGGCGCCGATGCCCTTGTCGGCCATGAGCTTGAGCGCATCGAACACCGACGCCGTGGGCGCAATGGTGTGGACAGTGGCGTCCGGTTTGGACTGAAGAATTTTGGCGACTACGGTCATGAAACCTCCCTCGTAACACCTGGAACAGGTACAGAGAGATTTCAGCCCATAAGCCCAACGGGCGCAAGCCGCGCAAGCCCGATTTATCCCGCTTTTGAGCCCGGTGTGGCAACAGCGATGCATATGTTTCGACCCTGTTGCATTCGGCCGAACCCGAAACAAACTGAAAAGAACCGAAACGGCGACGAGACGACGCCGCAGCGCCGGCCGGGCACGATACAGCCCATGTCCAACGCACTTCCAAAGGAATCAACGCCCACCCTTCTTGCCTCGGATCGATCGCTTGCGACCGGCTGCGGGCCTGAGATTCTTCTCATTGGCCACAGGCAGGAAACAAGCGTCCAGATTGTTTCCAAAACTGGAACAGTTAGTTTGCGACCAGCTGGTTTTTCTTCATCCACCTGCGGCGTACAGTTCATCCCATCGATGAGCCGAACCCGCAAGGCGACTCACCGAACCCGGTGCGAAGCAGGTTGCTTTTGATCTTCGCTCCGGCTTTTTTGAGACGCTTTTTTTAACTTCAAGGACTTTCATCATGAACAAGACTGCACGTTTTCTCTCTATCGCCGCTGTGGCTGCTTTCGCTTCTTTGGGTGCCCAGGCTGACGAAGCTGATGGTTCGCAATTTGCCCTGAAATTCGACACGAACCGCACCCGTGCCGAAGTGGTTGCCGAAGCCGCCGCCGCAGTCCAAATGCGCAGCCAGGAGCCAGCAGGCTCCCGCGTGGTGACCTACAAGTCCACGGTAGACCGCGCTGCAGTGCGTGCCGAAGCTGCCGCACAAGCCATGCGCACTGGCCGCGTGGGCCCCGCTGAAGGCGGTTGATTCACCTTTTTGAATCCACGGCTTCGCGCTTCACGTATTCCAGACACCTCGTCCCCATTTTTTGAATTTCACAGGAGTTTCACCATGAACAAGACCGCACGTTTCCTCTCCATCGCTGCTGTTGCCGCTTTCGCTTCCTTCGGTGCCCAGGCTGACGAAGCCGATGCATCGCAATTCGCCACGAAGTTCGAAACCAGCCGCACCCGCGCTGAAGTGATGGCTGAAGCCTCCACCGTGCCCCAGACCAGCGGCGCCATCCCCGTCGGTTCGCGTGCTCTGGTCTACACCTCCACGGCTGACCGCAATGCAGTGAACGCTCAGGCTGTGGACGCGCTGCGCACCGGCAAGATCTCTTCCGGCGAAATCGGTTCGCTGTAATTTGCCGGGTCTGCGCTGTGGCGCAGACCCTGAATTGCAAATGCAAAAAGGCCGAGGCCCCGCATGGGGCCTCGGCCTTTTCTATTGCCGGGGCTGAGCCCCGTCAACAAGCGTTGGTTTACTTGCCAGCCCGTGCCTGCGCCACGGCGCCCTGCACATCCTTCCACAGGCTTTCACCCACATTGGCAGCGATGCTCGCGTTCACGGCGCTGAGCTTTTCGCGCATGCGGTTGGCTTCGGCGGCAGGCAGCTCGTTCACTTGCATGCCTTTGCCCTTGAGGTCGGCCAGCGCCTTGTCGGCCTCGGCACGCGTGTCCTGGCGCTCGAAGTCGCGGCTCTTCTTGGCGGCGTCGAGCAGCACCTTCTGCTCGGCCTTCGACAGGCCGTCCCAGTATTTCTTGCTCACCAGCACGATCCAGGGGCTATAGACGTGGTTCGTCACCGTGAGGTACTTCTGCACCTCATAGAACTTGCTCGACAGGATGGTGTTGTAGGGGTTCTCCTGGCCGTCAACCGTCTTGGTTTCGAGCGCGGTGAAGAGCTCGGAGAACGGCAGCGGCACCGCGTTGGCACCCAGGGTCTTGAAGCTGTCGAGGAACACGTTGTTCTGCATCACGCGCAGCTTGATGCCGTCCATGTCTTCCAGCTTGTTGACGGGGCGCTTGCTGTTGGTGAGGTTGCGAAAGCCGTTCTCCCAGTACACCAGGCCCACCAGGCCTTTTTCCTGCAATTTGTCCATCACCTTCTGGCCCACAGGGCCATCCAGCACCACATCGGCCTCCTTGGCGTTGTTGAACAGGAAAGGCGTGTCCCAGATCGCCATTTCTTTGGTGATGCCGACCAGCGTGGCGGTGGAGCCCACCATCATTTCCTGCGCGCCGCCGATCAGGGCCTGCTGCATCTGCACATCAGAGCCCAGCGCCGCAGCACCGATGGCGCGCACCTTCATCTTGCCGCCCGAGGCTTTTTCGACCTCTTCGGCAAACAGCTTGGTGGCGCGGCCCTGGTTGGACACCTCGTTGAGGCCATAGCCAAAACGGATGATGCGCGGCTTGATGTCTTGCGCAGCGACCTGGAACGAGCAGGTGATGGCGGCCACCGACAGGGCGGCGAGCAGGGTACGGCGGAAAGTTTTCATGGTTGTCTCCATTGGCGAAGGAAAGAAAGGCACGGGAAAAGAGGGCGCAGCATCGTCAACGCATCCACAGAACCGGAGCGGTCACGATCTGCGGAAACACGACCAGCAGTGCCAGGATCAGCACATAGGTGAAGAGGAACGGGTTCACGCCTTTGATCACGCTGTGCATCGAGATGCGCCCCACCCCGGCCACCACGTTGAGCACCGTGCCCACGGGCGGCGTGATGAGGCCGATGGCGCCGTTGAGCACAAACATCAAGCCGAAGTACACCGGGTCGATCCCCGCCTTGACGGCGATGGGCAGCATCACGGGCGCAAAGATCAGGATGGTGGGCGTGAGGTCCAGCGCCGTGCCGATGAGCACCAGCACGATCATCATCACGGCCATCAACAGGCGCGGGTTCTCCACCAGCGGGCCCAGCCAGCTGGTCAGCACATTGGGCAGGTCGGCCAGCGTGATCATGTAGCTGGCCACCTGGGCACCGGCGCACAAGAACATCACGATGGAAGTCGTCTTGGCCGCGCGCACCAGTACGCCATAGATGTCCGCCAGCTTCATCTCGCGGTGGATGAAAAGTGCCACCGCCAGCGCATAGAACGCGGCCACCACGGCGGCCTCGGTGGGGGTGAAAACCCCCGTCTTCATGCCGCCGATGATGATGAGCGGCATCAGCATGGCCCAGAAGGCGCGTGCCGTGGCGCGCAAGCGGTCCTTGGCGGGCAAGGGTTCGCCCTTGGGCAGATCCAAGCCGCGCAGCACCCAGCGCCAGGCAAAGATAAGGCCCGCGCCCATCATCAAGCCAGGCACGATGCCCGACACAAACAGCGCAGAGATCGAGGTGTTGGTCGTCACGCCATAGATCACGAACGGCATGGACGGCGGAATGATGGGCGCAATGATCCCGCCCGAGGCGATCAGCCCTGCCGAGGTGTTCATCGGGTAGCCCTGCTGGCGCATCATGGGCAGCAGGATGGTGGCCAGCGCGGCCGTGTCGGCCAGGGCCGACCCGCTCATGCTGGCCATCAGCACCGCAGCGCCGATGGCCACATAACCCAGCCCGCCCCGGATATGCCCCACCCATGCCTGCGCCATGTCGATGATGCGACGGCTGATGCCGCCTGAGTTCATCAACTCACCGGCCAGGATGAAGAACGGCACGGCCAGCAGCGGAAAGCTGTCCACCCCGGCCACGAGGTTCTGCGCGAGCAATTGCGTGTCGAAAAAATCCAGCACCCAGGCCATGCCAGCGCCAGTGAGCACCAGGGCCAGGCCCATGTTCATGCCGGTGCCCATCAGCACCAGCATGCCCAGCGAAAAAACGATAAAAGCCTGCGCTTCGGGTCCCATGGCCATCATCACTTACTCCACCTCGGCGCCGTGACCGAGGTCCAGCGGCTTGCGTTGAAACAACTCGATGACCGCCATCACTCCGATGGCCACCGCGCACAAAAAGGCCGGCAGTGGTAGCAACGCCGCCGGGTAGGCCATGACGACGGAGCGGCTGCCCATGCCCACCACTACCTGCTGCCAGGCGCCCCAGGCCAACATGGCGCTGGCGCTGATCACCAGCAGCCGGATCACGGCCGTCAACAGGCCGAAGGCCACCGGTCGCTTTGCCAACAAGCCCGCCAGACTGGTAAAGGCCATGTGCTCACCGGCGGGGTAGGCCGCTGCGGCGCCGATAAAAACCATCCAGACAAACAGCAGGCGCGACAGCTCTTCGCTGGCCGCCACACCGCTGCCAAAGCCGTAGCGCAGCACCACGTTGATGAACACCGCCACGGCCATCACGCCGAGGCAACTGGCCATCAGCAGCTGGGAGATCCTGGCGAACCGGCTGAGCGACGGCTGCAGTTGCGCTTGTTGTGCAGGGGAATTCATGCAGACTCCTGGGCGGCGATCCAGGCCGAAGCCTGTTGCTGCAGCGTGGCCAGATCCAACAGCGCATCGAGCCGCAACACGCCCGCCTCGCCCACCGGTGACTCCAGCGTGGCGAACTGGCTGTCCACCAGCGCGCTGGAAAAGAAATGGGTGCCCGCGCGCGCCGCCACACGTTGGCCTGCGTTGGCGCGGTCGATCTCCAGGAACACGAACCGCAACCCCGGACAGGCGCCGCGCAGCCGGTCTCGGTAGGCCTTCTTGAGCGAAGAGCAGGTCAGCACCGCGCCGTGCGGGTGCGCCTGCAGCAATTGCCCCAGCGTGGCCAGCCAGCCCTCGCGGTCTTCGTCGGTCAGGGCAATACCCTGGCGCATCTTTTCGCGACTGGCCGGGCTGTGGTGGTCGTCCCCTTCGATCAGGGGCAGCCCTTCGGCCTGCGCCAGCGCAGCGCCGAGGCTGGACTTGCCACATCCGGCCACACCCATGACCACCAGATAAACCGTTGACGGCAAAACACTCATATTGGTAGCGCTATCCAAGCAATCCGTAAAAAAGGCATCCGGTCCCGGATGCCGCCCAAACTGTGGCAAGTTCTTCAACTTCATCCAAAATGGCGGGCATCGCCTTGCTCCATCGCTTGGACAGCGCTATCCTAACCATATCAATCTCAACCCCCATGAGGGTTAACCCTTGAACAAAACCGAGACAAGACGCCGCTCCAGCGGCCGCATCACGCTGAACGACGTGGCCAAGGCCGCCGAGGTGAGCCCCATCACCGCGTCCCGTGCCCTGCGCGGCGAGCGCGGCGTGGCGCAAGAACTGGTGCAGCGTGTGAAAGACGCCGCCGCACAACTGGGCTACGTGCCCGACCCCGCCGCCCGCGCACTGGCCTCGCAGCGCAGTGTGCAGGTGCCGGTGCTGGTACCGCTACTGTCCAACGCACTGTTTGTAGACGTGCTGGAGGCCGTGCACCGCACCCTCTTCCCACACGGCTACCAAGCCCTGATTGGCGTGACGCACTACGACCCGCAGGAAGAAGAGCAGCTGCTGCGCACCTACCTGGCCCACCGCCCGGCGGGCCTGCTTGTCACGGGCTTTGACCGCACCGAGGCCGCCCGCCACATGATTGCCACCAGCGGCGTGCCCTGCGTGCACTTGATGGAAATGACGCCCGCACCCGGCGTGTTCTGCGTGGGCTTTTCGCAGCAGGACGCAGGCCACGCGATGACAACCCACCTGCTGTCGCGCGGCCACAAGAACATCGCATTCGTTGCCGCCCAGCTGGACCCACGCACCATGCAGCGCGCCGAAGGCTACCGCCGTTGCCTGCGCGAGGCGGGGATGTACGACCCACGGCTGGAGCTGCTCAGCCCTCAGCCTTCATCCATCCGCCTGGGCGCAGAGCTGCTGGAAGAGGTGCTGCGCACCCGCCCTGGCGTGGACGCCGTGTTCTTCTGCAACGACGACCTCGCGCAGGGTGGTCTGCTGGCCGCCCAGCGTCTGGGTCTGGACGTGCCTGGCCGCGTGGCCATCGCCGGCTTTAACGATCTGGCAGGCAGCGACCAGATGCTGCCGCCGCTGACCACCGTACGCACCCCGCGCTCGGCCATCGGCGAGGCCAGTGCGCAGATGCTGCTGACGCTGATGCGGGGCGAGATGCCGGAGAAAAATTCAGTGAATCTGGGGTTTGAGCTGACAGTGCGGGCAAGTACATAAGCCCCCTGAGCCGCTTCGCGTCTTCCCCCAGGGGGACGCCACCTGTGGCCTTGCGAAGCCGTTCCACGGTGGCACTGGTGATGGCACCGTGCCAGTTTCCAGGACTGCGTGAAATCCCTTGGCGCTCAGAGCGCCGCCAAGGCGCGGCTGGACGACGATGCGCCCTTGCCAGCCTTCATCTCCTTGCGCAACGCCACCGCATCCCGCGCCTGGCTGGGCGCCGACGCATCGATGCGGAACACCTGCACCGTCTCGGTCATCGTCTGCGCCTGCCCGTTGAGCTGCATCGCCGAGGCGGCGTTTTCCTCCACCAGCGCGGCGTTCTGCTGCGTGATGGTGTCCAGTTGCGCCACAGCGGCGTTGACCTGAGAGATGCCGCTGAGCTGTTCGTTGGACGCGCTGTGAATTTCACCGATCAGCGTGTTCACGCGGCGCACCAGCTCCAGCGATTCGGTCATGGTCTTCTGCGCTGCGTCGGTCTTTGCGTGGCCTTCGCTCACCTTGGTGGCCGAGTCGTCGATGAGCTGCCGGATTTCCTTGGCGGCAGAGAGCGTACGGTGCGACAGGCTGCGCACCTCGGAGGCCACCACCGCAAACCCTCGCCCCTGCTCACCCGCACGCGCGGCCTCCACGGCGGCGTTGAGCGCGAGGATATTGGTCTGAAACGCAATGGAGTCGATGAGCTGGGTGATCTCGCTGATGCGGCCGGAGGCAGTCTGGATCTGCTTCATGGTGCTGGCCACGCCGTCCACGGCTTCGCTGCTGCGCTCAGCCACCTGGGTGGCCTGGGTGGCCAGCACGGTGGCTTGGCGGGCCGATTCGGCCGTCTGCTTGACGGTGCCGGTGATTTCCTCCATCGACGCCGCCGTCTGCTCCAGGTTGCTGGCCTGGGCTTCGGTGCGTTCCGACAGGTCCTGGTTGCCCTGCGCGATCTCGCGGGTGGAAAGCTGCATGTGTTCGCTCTCCTGGCGCGCATCGCGCACGATGGACAACAGGTTCACATTGAGCTGGGCCAGCGCCTTTTGCAGCTGACCCACGGTGTCGCTGCGCGACGCCGCAATCTTCTGGGTAAGGTCGCCTGCGGCCATGCGGTTGGCCCAGCGCAGCATCTGCGACAACGGCGCCACGGTGGCCCGGTGCAGGTACACCGCCATGCCCAGGGCCAGCAGCACCACGCCCAGCCAGGCTGCGCCCGCCGCGACGGTCATGGTGTGCCCGCCCAGCAGCGCAGCCCCCCACGACGCGAACACCAGCAGCAGCGTGCACAGCATGATCTTGCCGAGCGGCCCAAGCTGCACTGCGCGGGCCATGCGCCCCCAGAGCGTGTTCTTGACGATCTGCCCCTCGCGCAGCACGTGCACCAGGGTTCCAGCCTGTTTTTCGGCCTGCATCTGGCGGTAGAGCTGGTCGGCGGCCTGTATCTGGTCGCGGGTGGCCTCGGTGCGCACGGACATGTAGCCCGTGGGCTGGTCGCCCTGCATGAGCGGGGTGACGTTGGCCATCACCCAGTAGAAGGTGCCGTCCTTGCGCCGGTTCTTGACCGGGGCCGACCACGGGTTGCCGCTGGCAATGGTCTCCCACATGTCTCGGTAGGCCTCCTCGGGCATGTCGGGGTGTCTGACGATGTTGTGGGGCTGGCCCAGCAGCTCTTCCTTCTCGTACCCGCTGACCTCGATGAACATCGGGTTGCAGTACAGGATGCGGCCCTTGAGATCGGTGGTGGACACCAGGGTCTGGCCTTTGGGGAACGCATATTCCTGCGTGCTGATCGGGAGATTGACGCGCATGGGGACCCTCCTCAGGGAATGCCCCGTCACCCAAGAACCGGGCAACACGGCAACGGATGAACCGAATACATCCTATGTTGAATTTTTATGATTTGAAACACCTAAGTGGCTCTGCTGGTTTGCAGCCACCAAATTGGTGCATCGCGCCAAAAAAGTGCATCACACCGGAGCACGCTGCACTAACTTGGACTGGCAGGCAATTTTAACTTCAAATTTGATAGCAAAAAACTCTCGATACGCAAGCGCCAGCTGCCGTTTTTACTCAAACCAAGTGCCACCAGAACTTGGCACATCCTTTGCATGTTCAGCACCACGGTCAACGCTGGCCGTGTGTCAGCCCGGTGCAACGGCGGATTGGGCGAACAAGACGTTGGCGTCTTCATGGGATGTGTGGGGCTTGCAAACAAACCAGCAAGCCCGCGCGGCCCGTGTTGGCGCCTTTTTGTTTTTCTGCCCGGTTGTGGGTGTGCTTGCAGCAGCACAGCAGCCTCTTTGCGCTAGATCGCCATGCTTCAATTTCGAGAGTTTCTCAAGTCCGGCCACGCCCCCACGCTGTGGTCGTCCTTTCTGTATTTCGGTTTCTCGTGCGCAGTCTGGGTGATCAACGGTGCCATGGCACCGTTCATCCGCGATGCCTTCCAGCTCACGCCGACACAGATGGGCATGATGCTGTCCATTCCCATCTTTGCGGGCGCCCTCATGCGGTTTCCGCTGGGCATCCTGGCGCAGTACATCGGTCGCAAGAACGCCACGCTGGTCGAGATGGCGGGGATCTTTGTGGCCATGGGCTACGGCTACCTGTTCGTGCATTCGTACAACGACCTGCTCGCCATGGGCATCCTGCTGGGCGTGGCGGGTGCCAGCTTTGGGGTGGCCCTGTCACTGGGCTCGGGCTCGTTCCCGCCGCGCTACAAAGGCTTGGCCATGGGTATCGTGGGCGCCGGCAACGTGGGCACTGCAGTGGCAGCCCTGCTCGCGCCCATGCTGGCGCAGAAGTTTGGCTGGCAGGCCGTGTATGGCTTTGCTGCCGTGAGTGTGGCGATACCCGCGCTGGTGATGGCGGTGTATGCCAAGGAGCCGCCCGACTTGGCACCCCACGCCAGCTTCCGTGAGCACATCGCCTGCCTGTTTGAAAAAGACGGCTGGGCCTTCAGCCTGATCTACGCCGTGACTTTTGGCGGCTTCATTGGCCTGACCACCTTCTTGCCCAGCTACTTTTATGACCAGTTCGGCGTGAGCAAGGTGGCGGCCGGCCAGCTCACGATGATGGCGGCGTTCCTGGGCGCGGCCCTGCGCGTGTTTGGTGGCTGGCTGTCGGACCACTGGGGCGGTGTGAACACCCTGACCGGCGTGCTGGCCATCACCGCCGCCAGCATGGTGCTGTGTGGCCTGGCCGAAAAATCACTGCCCGTGACCATGCTGCTGTTCTTGGTGTGTTTTGCGGCCCTGGGGGCGGGCAACGGCGCCCTGTTCCAGCTGGTGCCGCTGCGCTGGCCATTGGCCACGGCGGTGGCAGGCTCGATGATCGGCGAGATCGGCGCGCTGGGCGGCGGCCTCATCCCCAATGGCATGGGCATCTCGCGCCAGTACACCGGCACCTACCTCTGGGGCTTTGTGGGCATTGCGGTGTGCGCGCTGGCCATGCTGGTGCTACTGCGGGTGATGCAGATCCGCTGGACGCGCACGTGGGCGGAGAAGGGTGGACGTGCGCGCAGCGCATGACCGGCGTAGCCGGTGAGCGCGCAAGCGCTCGCCACACTTCCAGCAAAAGGGCGGTCGGGCACGCAGTGCCTGAGCTGGCGCAGCCAGCCAACGCGCAGCGTTGCCCGCGCTTTCGCTAGAAGGGTGGACGTGCGCGCAGCGCATGACCGGCGTAGCCGGTGAGCGCACAAGCGCTCGCCACACTTCCAGCCAAAGGGCACTCGCTCAATGGGCGTCGTGCATGCACGGTCTTTGACCAAAACAAGCCCCAGCGCTTATCTCATAAGCGCTAAAAGCTATGTTTTTAATAGCAAATCGCCGCGAAAGCTCACCGCGGCAAAAACAGCAGCCAATAAATCAACAGCACATTCACCAGCACGCTCACGGCCAGAGCGATCTTCCACAGGGCCGTGGCATCGCGCTGCATCAGCGGCTGGGGCCCGGTCGCCGACAGGGGGCGTGAGGCGCCGCGCTCCAGGGCCAGCAGCAGTTCCTCGGCAGTTTCAAAACGCTGGGCGCGGTTGCGGGCCACGGCCTTCAGGGCAATCTGGTCGAGCCAGATCGGCACGCCCGGGTTGTGGCGGCTGGGGGGCACCGGGTCGCGGTGGTAGCGGCCCAGCTGGTACTGCACCACCTCGCCATAGGGCAGGCGCCCGTGGCTGAGCAGCTGGTACAGCGTGACCCCCAGCGCAAACAGGTCGCTGCCCGCGTCGGGCAACTGGCCGGAGGGGTCGCCGCCCTTTTCATAGCCCGGCCACTGCTCCGGGTTCATGTAGCTGGGGGTTCCGGCGTGCAGGCGGCGGGTGGCCTCGGGCTCGCGGCCTGAGAGGGCCACGCCCAGGTCCAGCACACGCAGCACCCCGTCGTCGCCCAGGTGCAGGTTGTCGGGCTTGATGTCGCGGTGCACGACGCCCTGGCGGTGCAGCCAGCCCAGCACGCGCGCGGCCTGCACGGTCACCGTCACAGCCTGCCCCACGGCCATGTGCTGGCGATGGCGCAGGCGCTGCCCCAGCGTGTCGCCGGAATGCCAGTCGTACAGCAGGTAAAACGCGCTGGCTGCGGCGCCATCGCCAAAGCCGCCGTCCCCCACCGGCCAGTCGTTGAGCCGCGCCAGATGGGCGGCGGCCTGACCCGACTGCATGCGCCGCGCCACCCAGGCCTCGTGCGCCAGCGTGGCGCGTTCTTCGGCGTCGTGGGCGCGCGCGGGCAGCAGGGTCTTGAGGGCATACAGCCGCTGCGTGGCCCCGTCGCGCACCTGGTACAGCCGGTGGATGCCGTTGTCGGCCACGATGGCTGTCACCGTAAGGCCGTCCACGGTGTCGCCCACCTTGAGCAGGGGCAGCACGGGCAGGTCCTGGGCGCGGCGCGATTCGTCTTGCAGCGTGGCCTCCAGCGCGCCCTGCACCCGCACCACCAGCGCGGTCACGTTGTCGCTGCTGCCACGGCGCAGGGCAACCTGCACCAGCTCGTCGGTGAGCGCCTGGGCCGGTATCTCCTGGCGCAGCAGCTGGCGCAGTTCGCGCTCGGGCACGCTGCCGTGCACGCCGTCCGACAGCAGCACAAACAGGTCGCCGCTGCGCAGCTCGCCCTGGCTGTAGTCCACCACCACGTGGTCGTCCAGGCCCATGGCGCGGGTGAGCTGGTGCCTGAGATCGTGCTGCGCCATGACATGGTCGGTGGTCAGCTGCTGCAGGCGGCCCTCGCGCACCAGGTAGGCGCGCGTGTCTCCCACATGGGCCAGCGTGTACGACTGGCCACACAGCACCAGCGCGGTCAGTGTGGTCAGCCCCACCGCAGGCTGGCGGCGCCGGTTCATGGAGGCGAGCCAGCCGTTGTGGGCGGACAGGATGCGGTCCAGCGCCACCGTGGTGTCCCAGGTGTCGGGCGTGGCGAAGTAGTCGTTCACCAGCGTGTTCACTGAAGTCTGGGCGGCCTCGCGGCCATTGCCGCCGGTGCTCACGCCGTCGGCGATGGCCGCGATGGCTCCGCGCTCACGGTCGCGCCCCTGGCCCAACACGAGCGCGGCGAAGTCTTCGTTCACCTCCTTGCGCCCGGCCTGCGAGGTGTGGCCGAAATCCAGTTCAAAAGTCATGCACCAGCTCCTTGCAGGTTCCGTGCCCAAGGTGGTGCGCCCCGCGCCAGACAAGGGCATGCCCCCGTGGCGCCTGCGCAGAGCCGGGGCAGCACTGCGCCACCCCCCACACGTGGGCCTCAAAACACCCCCAGAGGCCGCCCCACCTCAGTGCAAATCGACTGGCACAAGCATTGCTTAACTCCAGCAACGACCCCACAGGGTCACGCAATCCACCCGTGCAATGGCGCAGGGGTGGATTGCCCGGACGAAGGCGTCCGCACATGCGGTTTCGACAGGAATTCGAAACGGCATCGTGTGGACGCCTTTTTTGTTTTTCGAATCGCCCAGGCGATAGAACCGACGGAGTCACGATGAAAAAGCTCAAGCTGGTGATGGTAGGAAACGGCATGGCCGGTGTGCGCACGCTGGAGGAGCTGCTCAAGATTGCCCCGGATCTTTACGACATCACGGTGTTTGGGGCCGAGCCTCACCCCAACTACAACCGCATCCTGCTCTCGCCCGTGCTGGCCGGCGAGCAGACCATCGACGAGATCATTCTGAACGATTGGTCCTGGTACGCCGACCACCACATCACGCTGCACACCGGGTTTACGGTGACCGACGTGGACCGCGTGCGCCGCGTGGTCAGCGCCACCAGCAAGGATGGCACGGTGGTCACCGCCGAATACGACCGACTGATCCTCGCCACGGGCTCCAACCCCTTCATCCTGCCCATCCCCGGCAAGGACTTGCAGGGCGTGCTGGCCTACCGCGACATTGCCGACACACAGGCCATGATCGACGCGGCAGCCACCTACAAACACGCCGTGGTCATCGGCGGCGGCCTGCTGGGCCTGGAGGCCGCCAACGGCCTGATGAAGCGCGGCATGCAAGTGAGCGTGGTGCATGTGGGCGACTGGCTGATGGAACGGCAGCTGGACGACGTGGCCGGGAAGATGCTGCAAAAGTCGCTGCAGGAGCGCGGCATGCAGTTCTTGATGAAAGCACAAACACAAGAGCTGGTGGGCAACGCCGAAGGCCGCGTGGCCAGCGTGAAGTTCAAGGACGGCTCCGAGGTGCCCGCCGACCTGGTGGTGATGGCCGTGGGCATCCGCCCCAACACCGCCCTGGCCGAAAAGATGCGCCTGCACGTGAACCGCGGCATTGTGGTCAGCGACACGCTGCAGACCACCACCGACGCCCGCATCTACGCCGTGGGCGAATGCGCCGCGCACCGGGGCATTGCCTATGGCCTGGTGGCCCCGCTGTTCGAGCAGGGCAAGGTGCTGGCCAACCATTTGGCCGAATTCGGCATCGGCCGCTACCAGGGCTCGCTCACGTCCACCAAGCTCAAGGTGACGGGCATCGACCTGTTCTCGGCCGGAGACTTTCAAGGAGGAGACGACACCGAGGAGATCGTGATGAGCGACCCCTTCGGTGGCGTGTACAAAAAGCTCGTCATCAAAGACGACAAGCTCGTGGGCGCCTGCCTGTATGGCGACACTGTGGACGGTAGCTGGTACTTCAAGCTGCTGCGCGACGGCCGCAGCGTGAGCGACATCCGCGACAAGCTGATGTTTGGCGAATCGCACCTGGGCGACACCGGCCACCAGGGCCAGAGCAAGGCTGCCGCCATGCAGGACAGCGACGAGGTATGCGGCTGCAACGGCGTGACCAAGGGCGCGATCTGCAAGGCCATCAAGGACAAAGGCCTGTTCACGCTGGACGAGGTGCGCAAGCACACCAAGGCCAGCGCCAGCTGCGGCTCGTGCACGGGGCTGGTGGAACAGATCATCATGTTCACCGCCGGTGGCGACTACAGCGCCACGCCCAAGACCAAGGCCATGTGCGCCTGCACCGACCACGGCCACCAGGCCGTGCGCGACGCGATCCGCGGCAGCAAGCTGGTCAGCATTGCCGAGGTGTTCAAGTTCATGGAATGGAAGACACCCAACGGCTGCGCCACCTGCCGCCCGGCGGTCAACTACTACCTCATCAGCACCTGGCCGAAAGAAGCCAAGGACGACCCGCAAAGCCGCTTCATCAACGAACGCAGCCACGCCAACATCCAGAAAGACGGCACCTACAGCGTGATCCCGCGCATGTGGGGCGGGGAGACCACGGCCGACGAGCTGCGCCGCATTGCCGATGCGGTGGACAAATACAAGATCCCCACCGTCAAGGTCACGGGCGGCCAGCGTATTGATCTGCTGGGCGTGAAGAAGGAAGACCTGGTCAACGTGTGGAAGGACATCGGCATGCCCAGCGGCCATGCCTACGCCAAGGCCCTGCGCACGGTGAAGACCTGCGTGGGCAGCGAGTGGTGCCGTATGGGCACGCAAGACAGCACCCAGATGGGCAAGGATCTGGAGCGCGCCATGTGGCGCATGTATGCACCGCACAAGGTGAAATTTGCCGTGAGCGGCTGCCCGCGCAACTGCGCCGAGGCCGGCATCAAGGACGTGGGCATCATCGGTGTGGACAGCGGCTGGGAAATGTACGTGGCGGGCAACGGCGGCATCAAGACCGAGGTGGCGCATTTCTTCACCAAGCTCAAAACCGCCGAGGAAGTGCTGGAGTACACCGGCGCGTTTTGCGAGCTGTACCGCCAGGAAGGCTGGTACCTGGAGCGCACCGTGCACTACGTGAACCGTGTGGGCCTGGACTACGTGAAGAAGCGCATTTTGGAAGACCACGAAGGCCGCAAGGCGCTGTGGGAGCAGCTGCAGTTTGCGCTGGACGGCGAGCCCGATCCCTGGTTCGACTTTGACAAGGCGGCCGTGGACACACGCCAGTTCGCGCCCTTGAGCGCCTGATCGCCCCAAGTCCGGAGAGAACCCCGTCATGCACCGTAGAACCCTTTTGACCGCGGCCAGCTGCGCCGCTGCGTGCAGCGCCCTGGCCCCGTTGGGCAGCGCCCACGCCCAGGTCACCGACCTCAACGACGCCATCAACAAGGCCGGGCGCCAGCGTATGCTGAGCCAGCGTGTGGGCAAGGCCTGGCTGGCCCTGGCCCACAAGGCCGACACGCCCACGGCACGCCAGGTGATGGAGCAGTCCATCGCGCTGTTCGAGCGCCAGCTGGTGGAACTCAAGGCCTATGCGCCCTCGCCCACCATCCGCGAAACGTACACCAAGCTGGAAACCGCCTGGGCCGCCCACAAGACCACGCTGGCTGCCGCCACATCGTCCACCGACAATGCCAGCGCCATGCTGCAGGCCGATGCCAAGGTGCTGGCCCTGGCCCATCTGGGCACCACGCAGTACGAGGCAGCCTCGGGCAAGCCCGTGGGCCACCTGGTGAACATTGCAGGTCGCCAGCGCATGCTGAGCCAGCGCATGGCCAAGTTCTACCTGGCCGCCATGCTGCCAGTGGACGCGTCCACCGCCACCGCCGAAATCGCCAAGGCCCGCAGTGAATTCATCGCAGCCACTGAGCTGCTGCGCAATGCCCCCCAGGCCACCAACCGCATCCGCCAGGAACTGCAGCTGGCCGACGGCCAGTGGGTGTTTTTTGACGCTGCGCTGCAGCGCATGCAGGGTGGGGGCAACGTGAACCGCCAAGTGGCCGAGGTGTACGTGGCCAGCGAAAACCTGCTCTCCAGCATGGACCGCGTGACCGGCATGTATGCGGCGCTGGCGGCCTGAGCCCACCCGAGGCTTCCTCAAAAAATAACGAGCCGCCCCACGATGACCCTGGCAGGCTCCCCGACAACACCCAAAGACACCGAAGGAACCATGATGACCACAACCAACAGCCCGCAATGGAAGCTGATCTGCCGCGTGGACGACATCCCCGTGCTGGGCTCGCGCCGTGTGGCGCGCCCACAGGGCCTGGATGTGGCCGTGTTCCGCAACGATGCCGGGGGCGTGTTCGCACTGCTCGACCGCTGCCCGCACAAGGGCGGGCCACTGTCGCAAGGCATCGTGTTTGGCACGCAGGTGGCGTGCCCGCTGCACAACTGGACGATTGGGTTGTGCGATGGGCAGGCATCGGCTCCCGACGAAGGCTGCACGCCCAAGTTCGCCGTGAAGGTGGAAGATGGCGCGGTGTATCTGGATGCCCTGGAGCTGGACGAGCATGCGGTCGATTTGACGCGCCCCGTAGCAGGGCCGGCGCGGCGCGGCCTGGCGGCCTGATCACCCCGCAACGTCCATCGAACACCAAAGCTATTAAATACATAGCTATCAGCGCTTTTCCATCAAGCGCTAGAGCCCAAAAACATCTGGAATCCACGCCATGCAAGAAACGAAATCCACCTGCCCCTACTGTGGCGTAGGCTGCGGCGTGATCATCGAATCCGAAGGCGCGCAGATCACCGGCGTGCGCGGAGACCCCACCCACCCCGCCAACTTTGGCCGCCTGTGCACCAAGGGCTCGACCCTGCACCTCACGGCCAGCAGCCCCATCACGCTGCAGACCCGCTTGCTGCAGCCCCAGCAGCGCGCGCAACGTGGCGATGCGCCCCAGCCCCTGCCGTGGGACGCCGCGCTGAATCGGGCCACCGAAAAATTCGCAAACACCATCCAGAACCACGGCCCCGATGCCGTGGGCTTCTACGTGAGCGGCCAATTGCTCACCGAGGACTACTACGTCTTCAACAAGCTGGCCAAGGGCCTGATCGGCACGAACAACATCGACACCAACTCGCGCCTGTGCATGAGCAGTGCCGTGGCGGGCTACAAGCAGACCCTGGGCGCCGACGCGCCGCCCGCCTGCTACGACGATGTGAAACACGCGCAGTGCCTGTTCATCGTGGGCAGCAACGCGGCCTGGGCGCACCCCATCCTGTTCCGCCGCATCGAAGACGCGCGCGCCAGCAACCCCGGCATGAAGGTCATCGTGGCCGACCCGCGCCGCACCGATACGGCCGGCATGGCCGACCTGTTCCTTCCCATCCAGCCCGGCAGCGACGTCATGCTGTTCAACGGCATGCTGCACCTGATGCTGTGGGAGGGATGGACGGACGCCGCGTACATCGCTGCACACACCACGGGCTTTGACGAACTCAAGGCCCTGGTGCGCGACTACACACCCGAGCGTGTGGCGCAGACCTGTGGCATCAGCGTGGCCGACCTGACCACCGCCGCCAAGTGGTTTGCGCAGTCCAAAGCCACGCTCAGCCTGTACTGCCAGGGCCTGAACCAGAGCAGCAGCGGCACGGCCAAGAACGCAGCGCTCATCAACCTGCACCTGGCCACCGCCCAGATTGGCAAACCCGGCGCGGGCCCGTTCAGCCTGACCGGCCAGCCCAACGCCATGGGCGGGCGCGAAGTGGGAGGCCTGGCCAACCTGCTCAGCGCCCACCGCGACCTGGCCAACCCGCAGCACCGCGCCGAAGTGGCCGCGCTCTGGGGCGTGGCCGATGTGCCCAGCAAGCCGGGCAAGACGGCCGTGGAGATGTTCCAGGCCGCCGCCGACGGCGAGATCAAGGCCCTGTGGATTGCCTGCACCAACCCCGCGCAAAGCATGCCCGACCAGGCCACCGTGCGCCGCGCACTGCAGCGCGCCGAGTTTGTGGTGGTGCAAGAAGCCTTTGCCACCGCCGCCACCTGTGCCTATGCCGACCTGCTGCTGCCCGCCACCACCTGGGGCGAGAAGACTGGCACGGTGACCAACAGCGAACGCCGCATCTCGCGCGTGCGCACTGCCGTGTCCGCACCGGGCGAGGCCCGCCACGACTGGGCCATTGCGGTGCAGTTTGCGCACCAGCTGGAGGCCCGCCTGCGCCCCGGCCAGCCCACGCTGTTCCCCTACACCACTGACGACGCCGACCAAGGCGCCGAAACTGTGTGGAATGAGCACCGCGAGAGCACCCGCGGACGCGACCTGGACATCACCGGTCTGTCGTGGGAGACGCTCGAATCTGCAGGCCCCCAACAGTGGCCATTGCCTGAGGGATCCACCACGGGCAAGGCCCGCCTGTACGAAGATGGCGTGTTCCCCACCCCCGATGGCCGCGCCCGTTTTGCCGCGCACCCCTGGCAGCCCACGGCGGAGCAGCGCGAGTCGCGTTACCCCTTCAGCCTGACCACGGGCCGCCTGCGCGACCAGTGGCACGGCATGACCCGCACCGGCACCCTGGGCCGCCTCTTCGGCCACGTGGCTGAGCCCAGCGTGCAACTGCACCCGCAGGACATGGAGCGGCGCGGCCTGAAGAACGGCGACCTGGTCTATGTGACGAGCAAGCGCGGCACCATCGTGGTGCCCGCGCAGGCCGACACCACGTTGGGCTTGTCGCAGGCTTTCATGGCCATGCACTGGGGCAGCGAGTTCTTGAGCGGCTGCTCGTCCACCGGGGAGCGGCTGGCGGGCGTGAACGCGCTCACCACCTCGGCGTATTGCCCCACCTCCAAGCAGCCCGAGCTCAAGCACGCGGCCGTCAAGGTGCTCAAGGCCGAGCTGCCCTGGACGCTGCTGGCCATGGCCTGGCTGCCCGCCGACAGCGCCCAGGCCACGCGCGAGGCGCTGTCCGCGCTGATGGCGCAGTTCCCGTTTGCGAGCTGCGTTCCCTTCAGCAACAACACGCCCCTGGGTGAACCCGGGCGCGAGCGTGTGGGCGTGCTGCTGCGCGCCGCCGCACACGAGGCACCGCCCGACGCCACTGTGGAGCGCATCGAATCTCTGATGTGCCTGGCCACGGCCGACACGCTGCGTTATGCCGACAAGAAACGCGGCCAGCGCCGCGCCGCGCGGCTGGCTCGCCATGGGGACACCACCACGCTCGAAGGCATAGTGCTCGCGGGCGACACCAGCGCCGAGGGCTGGCTCAAGACCCTGCTGCAGGAAGAACTGCCCGCACAGACTTATGGCCGCCTGCTGCTCGTGCCCGGCGCCAAAGCCCCTGTGGCCGTGCAGTCGCGCGGAAAATCGGTGTGCACCTGCTTCAACGTAACGGACACCGCCATCACCGCCGAGCTGGCGCACTGCCACGGAACCGACGACGACCGGCTGGCGCAGCTACAGGGCAAGCTGCGCTGCGGCACCAACTGCGGCTCGTGCCTGCCCGAACTCAAACGCATGGTGCGCGCCACGGGGCCACTGGCGTCCAAGCCCCTGGCGCAGGCCACCATATAACCAAAAGTTCTCTGGGTTGCGAGAAAATAGCCTTCAAACCAACAAACCCCACCAGGACTTGTGCAACAGGGCTGCAGCCAGGCGCTTTCGGCACAGACAGTACGCCTGTACGGCAAGCCGAAACAACGACGCTGAAGCCCTGTTTCACAAGTCCCGCCACCAAAGACCATGGCCATCGCCCAGTACATCAAGGAAATCGGCCGCGGCGCGCGCGGCGCCAAGCCACTGACGCGCGAGCAGGCCACCGACCTGTTCGGCCAAGTGCTGGACGGGCATGTGAGCGACCTGGAGATCGGCGCGTTCTGCCTGGCCATGCGCATCAAGGGCGAGACGTCCGAAGAGATGTGCGGTTTCCTGGACGCCACGCACAGCCGCCTGGCGCTGCTGCCTGCCACTGACCGCCCGCTCATCGTGCTGCCCAGCTACAACGGCGCGCGCAAGCTGCCGGTGCTGACGCCGCTGCTGGCGCTGCTGCTGGCGCGCGAGGGGCTACCCGTGCTGCTGCACGGCATGCGCACCGAGGCGCGGCGCATTTTGGCATCCGATGTGCTTCTAGCGCTTGATGTACCTGCGCTAACAGCTCCTGAAAAAATAGCAAACGGCACCGTGCGCCATATCCACACCCAGCATCTGCACGCAGGCCTGGCGCGCCTGCTCTCTGTGCGCGAGGTGGTGGGCTTGCGCAACCCAGGGCACAGCGTGGTCAAGCTGATGAGCCCGTGCGCGGGGCCGTCGGTGGTGGTCACTGCGTACACACACCCTGAATATTTCGAGATGCTGCAGACCACCTTTCGCACACTGGGCGTGAGTGCGCTGCTCTCGCGCGGGCTGGAGGGCGAGGTCGCTACTGATCCGCGCCGCACACCGCGATACGACGGTTTTGTGCACGGCGTGCACGCGGTGCTGGAATCACAGCAGCCCGGGACCGCCAGCGAGGTGCCCGGCTTACCCACCGAGATCGACGTGTCCACAACGGCCACTTACACCCGCTGCGTGCTGGCGGGCGAGTTGCCGATTCCGCCTGCGATTGAGCGCCAGGTGGAACATATCTTGCGACTTGCGGAACAAACCAATTCGGAGACATCCCCATGAGCCGCCCCACCCACACCAACACCCTGCCCCCTTCCAAGCCCCACCTCGGAACGGGAGGCAGCTGCACGCTGGTGGGCGCTGGCCCCGGCGACCCGGAACTGCTCACCATCAAGGCGCTCAAGGCCATCCAGGCCGCCACCGTGCTGCTGGTGGATGACTTGGTGAGCGACGCCATCGTGGCGCACGCGTCGCCCACGGCCCGCATCGTCTACGTGGGCAAACGTGGTGGCTGCAAGAGCACGCCCCAGGCCTTCATCGAGAAGCTGATGCTCATGGCGGTGAACGAGGGTGAGAACGTGGTGCGCCTTAAAGGCGGCGACCCGTTCATCTTCGGCCGGGGTGGAGAAGAAGTGGAGCACCTGCGCGCGGCAGGCGTGCCGGTCACCGTCATCAACGGCATCACGGCGGGCCTGGCGGGCCTGACCTCGCTGGGCGCGCCGCTCACCCACCGCGAGCATGCCCACGGCGTGGTGTTTGTCACCGGCCACGCCAAGCCCGGCGATGCTGGGACCGACTGGCGCCAACTGGCCGCCACGGCCCGCGACGCCAAGCTCACGCTGGTGATCTACATGGGTGTGAGCGGCGCCGCCACCATCGAGCAGGAGCTGCTCACCGGCCTGCCCGCCAGCACGCCCGTGGCCATCATCCAGCATGCCAGCTTGCCCCAGCAGCGCCACGCCGTCACCACACTGGGCGCACTGCACACCACCATCACGCGCGACGGGCTCGCCAGCCCCTCGGTGATCGTTGTGGGGGATGTGGTGCGGGGTGTGGCGCTGGCGTCGCAGGACGCGATGCATTCCACGTCTGAAAAATCCGAAGCACCCCGGGCGCGGCGCGCTGTCTGACGACGTGGGGGTGCCTGCGGCTCTGCGCAGCACCGGCCGCCTCCACAGCGCCGCAGCAGGCTAGCGATCTATCCAAAGCTGATAGCATCGCCGCGCGCAGACTCTGGAGAGAGTCTTCGCCAAGCCCCGACCCTCACGGGCCGCGCATTGTTGCCACCCGCCCAGGAATTCGTTTGAACCAACGTGTCGTGCACCCCGCAGCGGTTCTGGTGCTGTCTTTTCTGACCGTCATCGCTGCCGGCACGGTCTTGCTCATGCTGCCGCTCTCGCACGCCCAGGGGCAGAGCGCGCCATTTCTCACGGCATTGTTCACCGCCACCTCCGCAGTTTGCGTGACAGGGCTGGTCGTGGTGGACACCGGCACCTATTGGAGCGGCACAGGCCAAGCCCTCATCATGGGCCTGTTTCAGCTGGGCGGCTTCGGCATGATGACGTCGGCCACGCTGATGGGGCTGCTCATCAGCGGGCAAATGCGCATACGCACCCGGCTGCTGCTGCAGGCAGAGACCCATTCGCTGGCGCTGGGAGACGTAAAGAGTGTTGCCAAGATCGTGCTCCAAGTGACGGTTGCCGTCGAGCTGCTGATGGCGCTGGCACTGGGCCTGCGGTTCGCACTGGGCTATGGCATGCCCTGGGGAGAGGCTGCCTGGCAAGGCATGTTCCACTCCATATCGGCCTTCAACAATGCGGGCTTTTCGACCTGGGCAGACAGCGTGGTGCGGTTCTCGTCCGATGTGCTGGTGCTGGCTCCGCTGATGCTGGCGATCATCATCGGAGGCCTGGGGTTTCCTGTGCTGCACGAGCTACTGGCCGAACGCGGACGCAAACGCCCACTGTGGTCCATGCACACCGCCCTCACGGTGTGGGGCTCGCTGGCGTTGATCGCACTGGGTACGGTGGTGATCTTTCTGGCCGAGTTCGACAATCCGGGAACGCTGGGGCCCATGGGCTGGGCGCACAAGGGGCTGGTGGCACTGTTCACCTCGGTATCGGCACGCACGGCAGGGTTCAATGCAGTCGATATCGGAGCGCTGAGCACCGAATCACTGGCGCTGCACTACATCCTCATGTTCATCGGCGGGGGCAGCGCGGGCACCGCCGGGGGCGTCAAGGTGACCACGTTTTTTGTGTTGGTACTGGTGGTGTGGAACGAAATCCGTGGGCACCGCGACGTCGAGTTTCGCGGTCGTCGCATCGCCGATTCGGTGCAACGCCAGGCCATCACCATCTTGGTGCTCAGCGCGGCCGTGGTGGGACTGGCCATTTTGCTCATCTTGCCGCTCACGCCACTACCGCTGGAAAAGGTGCTGTTCGAAGTGATTTCAGCGTTCGGCACCGTGGGGCTGTCTACGGGCATCACCGCCGACCTGGTGCCGGGGGCGCAGGCCATCATCATTGCGCTCATGTTCATTGGGCGCGTGGGCGTGGTCACCCTGGCCGTGGCCCTGGCCACCAACCAGATGCGCCGCAACTATCGTTACCCCGAGGAGAAACCCATTGTTGGATAAAGCCGTAAAGAACCTGTCGGGCAGCGTGGTGGTGATTGGCCTGGGCCGCTTTGGCACCGGGGTTGCCAAATCGCTGGTGGAGCTGGGCCACGACGTGCTGGCCATCGAGAGCGATGCCGAGACGGTGCAGTCGCTCGCGAGCGTGCTACCCCATGTGGTGCAGGCCGACGCCACCGACCTGGAAACCCTGCGCCAGCTGGCCGTGCCCGACTTTGCGCATGCGGTGGTGAGCATCGGCGGCAACCTGGAAGCGAGCGTGCTCACCATCCTGAACCTGAGCCAGCTGGGGCTCAAGGACATCTGGGCCAAGGCCATTGACCCCCAGCACGGCCGCATTGCCGAGCGGGTGGGTGCGCACCATGTCGTCTACCCTGAGGCGGACATGGGCGAGCGCGTGGCGCACTTGGTTACCGGCAAGATGATCGACTTCATCGAGTTTGACGACGGCTTTGCCATTGCCAAAACCCGGGCGCCGATGGAGACACACAACAAGCCATTGTCCCAGTCCGACGTGCGCAAACGCCATGGCATTACGGTGGTGGGCATCAAACGCCGCCACCTCGACTTCATCTACGCCAAGGCAGAAACCGAAATCAAACCGGGCGACCACCTCATCGTCGCAGGCCCCACGCGCATGGTGGAGCGCTTCGCAGCGTTGTACTGAGCGCCCAGCGCCGCACCGCACGCGCCCTTCCCTGCCGCCAACGTGCCAGAGCACCTTGCGCGGCTGGTAGCGGGCGCGGGCCAAACCTCGTCAGTGCGTCTGCATCCATCGCATCGAAAGCGGCTGCGACCGTGACACTGGCCCGGGTATTGCTTGACCAGATGTATCTGAATGCAATCAGCACAAGGAACACCATGGCAGCCTTCCCCATCTCCACCCGCAACGGCATGGCCACTTCCTCAATGCCAGCTTCGACGTCCTTTTCGCCCCCCTCTTCGACGCTGTCTTTGGCGCCCAAGGCCGGGTCTTCAACCGGCCGAGACAGCGAGATGTCGCTGGTCAATCTGGCGGCACGCCAGCGCATGTTGTCGCAGCGCATGGTGTTGCAGACGGTGCTGGCCGCACGCGGCAGCGATCTGCACATGAAGGCGGCGCGCAGCTCATTGGCGCTGTTCACCGACAGCCAAGCCAGGCTGGTAGACACTGCCGGTCACTTGGATGCCGCCAACGGCGACATCATCCGCAAGACCTACCACGGCCCCAACGGCGTTGGCGCCACGATTGATGCGTTTGCACAGCAGGTGGGCACCACGCTGGACCTGGCAGAGCGCCACAGCCCGCGTGTGGAAGACGCGCTGGCGCGGCTGGTGGAGTCCACCGACAGTGCACTGGAGGCCTTGAATACCGCCACCACCGCGTTCGATCAAGTGGGCAAGGCCAAGTCCGAAACCCTCATGAAAGAACTGGCGGGCATCGTGGCCTCCATCCAGACAGTGGCCCGCGAGGCCAAGGTGGTCAGCTTCAATGCCCAAGTCATGGCCGCCCGCGCAGGCCAGCACGGACGGGAATTCGCGGTGGTGGCCAACGTACTGTCGGGTATCACCAACGAAATAGACGGCCTTTCGCTACAGGCAGTATCGCTGGCTGGACGCAGCCGTGGCGCAGCCTGAAAAGGGCGCAACAGGCACTTACAATTGCAGCCATTGGAAACGGTGGCCGATGGGCAGAGCGCCCACACTCAGCCCGCCACCGGGCCGTAGCCCGGCTGTAGCGGGCCTGTACTCTTTCACGCCAGACACACAACACTTTCGGGAGATGCGTAAGCCATGAAGATCACCACCCTGTGCAAGAGCCTGGCGTTGGCCGGTTGCCTGCTGGCAAGTACCAGCATGGCCTGGAGCTACGAAATCAACGCAGGCAAGGTGCTGGACGGTGCGGGCAAGGCCATCCAGCTGCGCGGCGTCAACTGGTTTGGCTTTGAGACCAACAACCATGTGGTGCATGGCCTGTGGGCGCGCAACTGGACTGAAATGATCACGCAAATGCAGGCCCAGGGCTTCAACGCCGTGCGCCTGCCGTTCTGCCCCGCCACCCTGCACGGCTCGGCGCCGCCCAGCAGCATCGATTACGGCCGCAATGCCGACCTGCAGGGCCTCTCGGCCATCCAGGTGATGGACAAGGTGGTCACGGAACTGAGCAACCGTGGCATGTATGTGCTGCTGGACCATCACACCCCCGATTGCCAGACCATCAGTGAACTCTGGTACACCCAGAGCTACAGCGAACAGCAATGGATCAGTGATCTGACCTTTGTCGCCCAGCGCTACGCAGGCGTACCCGGCGTCATCGGCATCGATATCAAGAACGAACCCCACGGTGCCGCCACCTGGGGCACGGGCAACAACGCCACCGACTGGAACCGCGCCGCCGAGCGCGCAGCCGCTGCCATATTGCCGCTGGCTCCCCATTGGCTGATTGCCGTGGAAGGCATCGGCGAGAACCCCAGCTGCTCGGGCAGCAACGCGCACTTCTGGGGTGGAAACCTCGAACCTCTGGCCTGCACGCCCCTGAACATCCCCGCCAACCGCCTGCTGCTGGCGCCGCACACCTACGGGCCGGATGTCTACGTGCAGCCTTACTTCAATGCTTCGAACTTCCCAAGCAACATGCCGGCCATCTGGGACCAGCATTTTGGCCAGTTCGTGCAGGCCGGTTATGCCGTCATGCTGGGCGAGTTCGGCGGCAAATTTGGCCGGGGCGATGCGCGGGATGTGCAGTGGCAGAACGCGCTGGTGGACTACATGGTCGGCAAGGGCATGCGCAGCGGCTTCTACTGGTCGTGGAACCCCAACAGCGGCGACACCGGCGGCATTCTGGACGATGACTGGACCACCGTGCGCACCGACAAGGTCCAGTTGCTGCAGCGCCTCTGGGGCGGTGGTTCGACGCCAACAACACCTACGACGCCAACCACCCCCACAACGCCGACAACGCCAACCCCACCGACGCCTACCGGTGGCTTCTCGGTGCAGGAGATGATGGACAGTGTCTGGAACGCAGGCTATTGCCAGCGGGTCCGCGTCACCAACCAGGGCACCGCCGCTGGCAACTGGGCGATCACCATCCCCGTGAGCGGCACCATCAACAATCTTTGGAATGCCACATGGACGCAGGCTGGCAGCAACCTGAACGCGTCCGGCGTGGACTGGAACAAGACCCTCGCCCCCGGGGCAGCGGCCGAATTCGGTTTCTGCGCCGCGCGCTAAGCAACTTTTTCCCCAATTGAACAAGGGCTCCTGCCATGCAGGGGCCCTTTTTTGTTCCGGGTTCCCGGCCTACCCGCCAGCAGTCTCGCGCACCTGCCTGAAACGCTCCGCCAGCTCCTTGCGCAAGGATTTGCGCAGCAGTGCCGCATCCCAGCGGCGGCGTTCGTCGGGCGTGGAAGGCGACAGCGGCGGCACCTGCACCGGCTTGCGCGCCTCGTCCACTGCCACCATCGTGAAGAAGCAGCTGTTCACATGCCGCACCACCTGCGAGCGGATGTCTTCGGCCACCACCTTGATACCAACCTCCATCGACGAGGAACCGGTGTAGTTCACGCTAGCCAGGAAGGTCACCAGCTCTCCCACATGGATGGGCTGCAGAAACATCACCTGGTCCACACTCAACGTCACCACATAGCAGGCCGAATAGCGGCTTGCGCACGAATAGGCCACCTGGTCCAGCAGCTTGAGAATGGCCCCGCCGTGCACATTGCCCGAAAAATTGGCCATGTCGGGGGACATTAGCACCGTCATGCTGAGTTGGTGTGAAGGGATGTTCATGCCGCGATTTTAGGGCTCCCCCGTGTCGCAGGCGCAACGCTGCAGGCCGCTACACTCGCGCCACACAAGCCAGATCACGGCCCATCAAAAAAGCCAAGCAGGCCGGGAGGCCAGAGGGGAAACCATGCTCGAAATCGACAAGCTCAATGAATTCACCGAAAGCCATGGCGCGCTGCGCACCGGGCGCGGGCTGGTGTCGGGCGTGATTGCACTCACGCTGGCCATCCTGTGTTTTCTGGGCGTGCTGGCCTTCCACTTCCCCGAGTACCTGACGACACCACAGCTGCGCAAGAGCTACGACGTGACGGTGATTCGCACCATCATGCTGACCGCCATGGCCATCGCGGGGGGCATCTCCCTCGTCAACATCCTCTTCAACCGTTCGCGCTGGCTGGCCACGTTTGCCTTTGCCATGGTGGCGCTGGCGGCGTTACTGGGCGGCCACAAGGTGGAGGTGGACCCGAACTTCCCTGACAACACACCGTACATCGGCCTGGACTGGTTCATCCTCGACCTGCTGGGCAGCTCACTGATCTTCATATTCATCGAGAAACTCTTTGCACTGCGCAAGGACCAGCCCATCTTCCGCGCCGAGTGGCAAACCGACTTCCACCACTTCATCGTGAACCACATGGTGGTGGGCTTTGTGCTCCTGGCCACCAACCTCATCGTGCACAAATTTTTTGGCTGGGCGGCCAACGACGGTATGCGCGGCTGGGTACAGGGCCTGAACTTCTGGGTGGCGCTGTTCCTCATCGTGCTGGTGGCCGACCTGGTGCAGTACTGGACGCACCGTGCCTACCACGAGGTGCCGCTGCTGTGGCGCCTGCATGCGGTGCACCACAGCGTGAAAAGCATGGACTGGATGGCCGGCTCGCGCCAGCACATCCTGGAGCTGCTCATCACCCGCACACTGGTGCTGGCGCCCATCTACGTTCTGGGTTTCAGCAAGGAAGTGATCGACGCCTACATCGTCATCGTGGGCTTCCAGGCCGTTTTCAACCACGCCAACGTGAGCGTGCGCCTGGGCCCGCTGCGCTACGTGCTCGTCACGCCCAACTTCCACCACTGGCACCACAGCCAGGACCAGGAGGCGCTGGACAAGAACTACGCTGCGCACTTTGCGTTTCTGGACTACCTGTTTGGCACCGCCGTCAAAAGCACCAAGCTCTGGCCAGAACACTACGGCGTGCTGGGCGACTACGTGCCCAACGGGTTTGTGAAGCAGTTCAAGTTTCCGTTCACATGGAAGGGCTGAGAGGCTGATTCACCTCCCACACCGAGGAGGGCTACAGCTTGCCGAGTTCGGCTTCGAGCGCTTTGAGCTGGTTGCGCAGCTCCTCGGTTCGGGCCTCACACGCGGCTTTGTCCTTGCCCGCTGCAGCCGCGCGTTCCTGCGCGAACTGGGAGCCTTGTGCCAGGGTGCTGCGCCGCAGCGGGCCTGCATGCGCCACTGCGGCATCCGGTGCCGTTGCCGCGCATTCCTGCTGGTTGCGTTCGAGGGCCGCGCGCGCCTGCGGCACGCCCTGGTTCTGCAGATAGTGTTTGCGCTGCCAGGTAGGGCCGAAGGCGCCCTCCTTCGCGGTGGAGGGGCCGGGTGGAACAGGGGTGGCGCCCTGCATGGCTGGCTTCACCTCGATCTTCTCGCCCTGGCCCAGGCAAGGGCCATCCTGGAACGACACCTTGCCATCGGCATCCGTGCATTTGTTGACGGCCCAGGCCGGGGCCAGAAAGCCCAGCACCAGGGCGCAGGCGGCACAGCGTATCGGTTTCATGGAATAGTCCTCGGCGGGTGGATGCCACATGCTACCGCGCCGCGCACGACCGGTTCAGAGCCTCCTTGGTGGCATCGAGGCCTTGACCGACACCAACAAGGCGTGCCCCAGGGCTGGGGGCAGCCGCTCCAGTTTCAAAAAGGGATTGGGATAGACGCCTGTCCCTAACTTGACGCACCCCCGGTAAAAACCCGGTGGGTGCGCGGCTACCGCACTCCTACCATCGCCGCACCTTGAGGCCACGGTGGCCACGACCAGGAGGAGCTGTTTGATGAAGACCCACGTTGCCTTGCCCGTTAGCCAGCGGCTTTCCCAAGCGCGCCGCCGCAGCCTCATGCTGGCGCTGGCAGGCGGTGCGGCCTTGGCCAGCCTGTCTGCCAGGGCGCAACCCGCTCCGGGCAAGGGCGACATCCTCATTGGCCGGTCTACCGCGCTATCGGGTGGCATGGCCCCTTTTCTTGCACCCATCCATGAAGGACAGGACGCTGCAGTGGAAGACGCCAATGCCAAAGGCGGCATTGGCGGACGCAAGATTCGCCTGGTGACGCTCGACGACGGGTTCGATCCGCGCCGCACGCTGGAGAACGCCAGGCAGTTGAGCGAAAAAGAGGGCGTGCTGGCCTTGTTGGGCGTGTCGGGCACCTCTCAAGTGATGGCGCTGCTGCCCTACTTGGTGCAAGCCAAGCTGCCACTGATCTCGGTGTACACGGGCAGCCCTGCCATCCGGGCGCAGCAGCATCCCTACCTCTTCACCACACGCGCCAGCTATGCCGACGAGCTGGTCAAGATCGTGCGCAACCTGGTGGCAGTGCAGACCTCCCGCATTGCCGTGGCCTACGAGAACAACGACTTTGGCAAGCTGCTGCTGCCGCTGGTCGAAAAAACCATTGCCGCCGAAGGCGCGACGCTGGCTGGCTCGCATGCCATCGCGCCAACCGGGGCAGACGCCAACGACGCCGCCAAGGCCCTGGCCGCCCAGAAACCACAAGCCGTGCTGCTGGTGGCGGCGGGGCCGCCTGTGGTGGCCTACGTGCGGGCCAACCGCGCGCACCTGGGAGTGCCGGTCTACACCTTGTCGCTGGGCGCAGGCTCCGCAGTGCTCAAGGCGCTGGGTGACGACGCGCGCGGTCTGGCCGTGGCACGCACCGGCCCCTCGCCCACCAAGCCCACCATTGCGCTCACGCGGGACTTCCAGGCCTCCATGAAGCGCCACGACAAGCCTGTGGACTACGACCGCTACACCGGCTACATGGATGCGCGCGTGCTGATTGAAGGCCTGCGCGCAGCAGGGCCTGGCGTCACCCGGGCCAGCCTGGTCCAGGCCATGGAAGGCCTGGGCAACCTTGACCTGGGCGGCTACAGCTACCAATTCAGCCCACAGAACCACCACGGCTCGAACTACGTGGACATCGCGGTGGTGGGCTCTGGCGGGGTGTACCGGCAGTGATGGCGTGAGGGCCCGATGAACGCTGCGGCGACAATGGCGGCCCTGTCACCGCTGCCTGTTCATCACTGTGTCCCACACTTCCCCTGTTTTTGACGTCGTCATCATCGGCGCCGGTGCTGCCGGCCTGTTCTGCGCGGGCCAGGCGGGCCAGCGGGGCCTCAAGGTGCTGCTGATCGACCATGCCGAAAAGGTGGCCGAAAAGATCCGCATCTCGGGCGGCGGACGCTGCAACTTCACCAACCGCGACCTGGACCCCGCCGCGCCCCACAAACACTTTGTGGGGCAAAACCCGCAGTTCTGCCGCTCGGCGCTGTCACGCTATACGCCCGCCGACTTCATTGCGCTGGTGCAAAAGCACGGCATTGCCTTCCACGAAAAACACAAGGGACAGCTGTTTGCCGACCGCTCGGCCGAGGACATCATTGCCATGCTGCTGGCCGAGTGCGCGGCGGGCCAGGTGACGCACTGGCAACCTTGTGCGGTCAAAAATATAGAGTTTTTGGCCCCTGGCGCTTATCCATCAAGCGCTACCAGCTATCAAATTGATACTGACCGTGGCCCGGTGCAGGCGCGCTCGCTGGTCATTGCCACGGGCGGGCTGTCCATTCCCAAGATCGGCGCCACCGACTTTGGCTACCGGCTGGCGCAGCAGTTCAACATCCCGCTTGTCGAGCGCCGCCCGGGCCTGGTGCCGCTGACTTTTGATGGCACGGGTTGGGCGCCGTATGCGCAACTCGCGGGCTTGGCGCTTCCGGTGCAAATCAGCACCGGGGCCAAGAAAACCCGTATGGCCTTCGACGAAGACCTGCTGTTCACCCACCGGGGCCTTTCGGGCCCGGCCGTGCTGCAGATCTCCAGCTACTGGCAGGAAGGCGCGCCGCTGGCCATCAACCTCGCGCCCACGGTGGACCTGCCCGCCGCGCTGGCGCAGGGCAAGGCCCGCTCGCGCAAGCTGATCGCCAACGAACTGGCCACCCTGGTCCCCAGCCGCCTGGCCGATGCCTGGGCGCAGCGCGAGGCCGACTGGCAGCGCCCCATCAACGAGGCCAGCGACAAGGCCCTGGCGCGGCTGGCCGAGCAGCTGGCGCGCTGGGAGCTGACGCCCACCGGCACCGAGGGCTACAAGAAGGCCGAGGTCACGCTCGGCGGCGTGGACACCAAGGCGCTGTCGCAGCAGACCATGGAGTGCAAGACGCAGCCCGGCCTGTACTTCATTGGCGAAGTGGTGGACGTGACGGGCTGGCTGGGGGGCTACAACTTCCAGTGGGCCTGGGCCTGCGCTGCGGCGTGCGCGCAGGCGTTGCCGCCAGCGGACCACTGAAGCACTCCGTTCGCAACCGGGAGGGGCATCGCACCTAAACTCCACGCAACAACACATCGCTTTACCGGTGATACGGCGGGAGCCACGGCATGGATGGATTCGAACGCGCAGAAAAGTACCAAGCGGCCGCAACGGCCGTGGGCGCACTAATTGCCCTCGTCCCTGCAGCAAGCATTGGCGGAAACATCTTCATCGCGATCCTCGCAGCGCTGGGCGTGGGCTCGCTGGCCGGGGGCGCGGTGATGGTGTGGTGGCTGCGCACTGATGAGGGCGATGCCTACCTGCGAGCCGACTCACGCATCTCGGGCCGCTCGACCTCACGCACCTCGCTGTGGCTGGGCAATATGGCCCCGGGCGCCATCCTGGTCGGACTGGCCGTCGCGCTGCACATCCGAATTGCCTGATGGGTAAGGACGGGCGCTGAGGGCCGGATCACCCCCACAGCGGTGCAGGCTGCGTACTGCCAAAACCCAGCCCCCGTACCGACGCGCCCTGGAGCACGCCGTGCTCCAGGGCCCAGGCGTGTAGCGCCTCGGGCGGCAGCGGGCGGCTGAAGTGGTAACCCTGCAGCTCCTCGCAGTCCAGCGCACTCAGCACCTGCGCCGTGGCCAGGTCTTCCACCCCCTCGGCCACAATCTTGAGGCCCAGCGTGTGGCCCAGCGCGATGATGGCGCGCGTGATCGCCATGTCGGCGGGGTTGCTCAGCATGTCGTGCACGAAGGACTTGTCCACCTTGAGCCGGTCGATGTCAAAGCGCTTGAGGTAGGCCAGGCTGGAATACCCGGTGCCAAAGTCGTCGATGGACAGCTGCACGCCCAGCGATTTGAGCGCGGCCAGTTGCTGCTCGGCCGCGTGGGCGTTGTCCATGAGCTGTGACTCGGTGATCTCCAGCTCCAGCCGGTGGGCCGGCATGCCGGTGCGCGCCAGCAGTGCCTCGATGTCGCTGACCAGCAGAGGGTCAGCCAGCTGCGCGGCCGAGAGGTTGACCGAGATGGAGACATGCGCCAGCGGATGGACCAGCCCGCGCGCGGATGGGCCCGACAGCGGCACCTGCCATCGCACCCATTGCTCGCAAGCCTGCTGCAGCACCCAGCCGCCGATCGCGCGGATCATGCCAGTCTCCTCGGCAATGGGGATGAATTCGCTGGGCGGGATGTGGCCCAGGGTGGCGTTGTTCCACCGCAGCAATGCCTCCACGCCCAGCAGGCCGCCGCCCTTGGCGGACAGGCGCGGCTGGTAGTGCAGACTCAGCTCCTGGCGCTCCAGCGCGCGGCGCAGTTGCTGCTCCATCGTCTGGCGGGCCAGCGCGCGCTGGTCGGTCTCGGCCGAATAGAACAGCGCCATGTCGCGGCCCGTGGTCTTGGCCTCGTACATGGCGGCGTCGGCACGGCGCATGAGCTCGTCAATGTCGCTGCCGTCCTCGGGGTAGACGGCGATGCCCACACTGCACGACACGTTCAGCTCGTGCCCTTCCACCGGGTGGCTCTGGCGGATGAGCGGAATCAGGCGCCGCTCCACCAGCTGCTGCACATCCTCGCGCCCGGCCACGTCGCGCATCACCACGACGAACTCGTCGCCGCCCAGGCGGCTGACCGTGTCGCGGCTGCGCACGGCCTGCGTGAGGCGCCCGGCCACCGAGCGCAGCAGGCCATCGCCGATGTGATGACCCAGCGTGTCGTTGATGGCCTTGAAGCGGTCCAGGTCGATGAACAGCACAGCCACCTTCTCGCCCGTGATCGGCGCCTGCGCCAGCGCCATCTGCAGACGCTGCACGCACAGCGAACGGTTGGGCAACTCGGTGAGCACGTCGTGGTGCGCCAGGAACTGAATGCGCTCTTCGCTACGCTTGCGGTCGGTGATGTCGATGGCGATGCCGATGTGGTTGGCCAACGTACCACCCTTGGTCTCGCGCACGGCCGACACCATGAGCCAGGCCGGATAGGTCTCGCCCGAGCGGCGGCGAAACCGCACCTCGCCCTGCCACGACTCCTTGTCGAGCATGGTGCGGTGGATCTGCGCCGACAGCGGCTCGGCACCCGACTCTTCCAGCAGAAAGCCCAGGTCCTCGCCGATGACCTCGTAAAAGTCGTAGTGCGTGCTGCGGCAGAACGCCTTGTTCACGCTGATGATCTGCTGATCGGCGTTCATGATGATGATGCCCTCGGACGAGGCCTCGAACACCTTGGCCCACAGCTCCAGCCGCTGCTCCATCACTTTGAGCACATTGATGGGCGTGAACGCGGTGAGCACCGAATCGCGCCCCTGGAACTGCAGGCGCCGCGCCGACAGCACGGCCCAGGAAGGCTCGGCGGTGCCCTTCCAGCGCACCTCGAACTCATCGACCGAGCCCTGGTCCGCCAGGCGCTGGAAGAAGCGCGCCCGCACGCCGGGCTCCAGCCCCACGGCCCACGGGTCGGTCTTGCGGTCACCCAGCCAGTGGGCAGCCGGGGCGTTGGAGTGCAGCACCTCGTGCTCGGGCACCGAGGTGACCACCATGGGGATGGGGAAGGCCTCCACCAGCTCGCGCTGGGCCTCGGCCGCGCGCGCGCTGGCGGCCAGCTCCTGCTGTAGCACGCGGTCGCGGTCAAGCTGGGACAGCATTTCATTGAAAGCCGTGACGAGACGCCCGATCTCGTCACGGCTGACCCAGTGCGCGCGCAGTGTGTGGTCGCCGCTTTTGCGCACCTCGTCGGCCACCCGCGCCAGTTGCTGCAGCGGCTTGGCGATCTGCCGCGCCACCAGCGTCACGAGGGAGAGGATGCAGCCCAGCAGCACCAGCGCGGTGCCCAAATGCAGCCACATGCGAGCGAAGAGCCCATCCACACGGCGGTTGAGCAGCCGCTCCAGGTCCACGATGCCCACGGTCCAGGCATCGCGCAGCGCGCCCAGCACCTGCATCTGCTGCGTGCCCACCTGCGCCATGGTCAGGCGCGACTCCCCCGCCGCCACACCCTGCAACAACGCCTGGAAGCCCTCCAGGGATTGGTGGAGCGCCTCGCGCGGACCCTGCAAGGCGGCCCGCATTTCGGGCGAGCCTGCGATGAATGCCTGGTTGTAGTCCGCCTCAATGCCCTGCATCACAGCATCCAGCCGCCCCACCAGCGTGAGCAGCTCAAAGGACCACTGCGGACCGCGCCCGGCCTGCGCCGCGTTCAAGAACACCACCGTGTCGTGCACCGCCTGCAGCAGCTCTGGAAACCGCAGCACCACCAGCGACATGCCGTAGTAGCTGTCGAGATCGGGGTCCAGGATCAGGTTGGACTGGTTGCCTACCGTGGTCAGCAGCTCGCGGCCCTCGCGCAACAGCTGGCTGCGCATCCCGGTCAGCACCTGCGCATCCGTTGCAGACGGCGGCTTGGCGGCCAGCTGCCCGAGCACCATGCTGAAGCGTTCACCCACTTCCTGCGTGCGCAACTGCTCGTCATACGCCTTGCGCACGCCCGTCAGCCGTGCAATCACATCGCCCGCCAGCGGCGGCTGCTGGGATGCATCCAGAAACTGCCCCATGAGCCCGTCGCGCAGCACCGCCGCATACGTGGTGCCCACGATCTCCTTGCGTGTGAAATCGATGGCCACGTACTTTTCGTGGATCAGAATGCTGGACACATAGATCACCGCCGACAGGTCCAGCAGGTAGATGAGCATGAGCTTGCGCCCCACACTGAGGCGGCCCAGCCAGCCCGAAACGCGGTGCATGAATGCCATGGTGTCTGTAGCGGCAGGCCCGCCCGGGCGGGTGACCTGGGCAACCCACCGACGGTGGTAAGTGATTGTTACAACATGAAGCAATTTCCACGCCATTGCGCGGCCCGAGGATGGACGAAGGCAATGTCTCCGGTGAGAACGACCTCAGTCCTTGTTCGGGCGCGGCCCTCAGCAGTGCCACATGGCCCTTGCCCAGCCAGGCCATCAGTGGCGGCGCCCCGCAGCGAGGGACGGGACGCAGAGAGCTGCACAGGGGTACTTCCCATCCGCGCCACAAAGGCTATAATCTCCGGCTTTGCTGGCAATGCCCCGTCGGCCAAATACTAGTTACAGACGGGGAAACCGCTTTGTACGGACTTGAGGCCCGATCTCCCCAAGCCCCTCTGCAGGCACCATTTGGAAAACCATTAGCTAATGACTACGATCCGCGTAAAAGAAAACGAACCCTTTGACGTTGCACTGCGCCGCTTCAAGCGCACCATTGAAAAGCTCGGCCTGCTGACCGACCTGCGCGCCCGTGAGTTCTACGAAAAGCCCACCGCAGAGCGCAAGCGCAAGAAGGCAGCTGCCGTGAAGCGCCACTACAAGCGCGTTCGCAGCATGCAACTGCCCAAGAAGATGTACTGATCCATCTTCGGCCCCGAGCCTTTTGCTTGGGTCCCAAAACCCGCGCTAGGGACGCCAAGCGCGGGTTTTTGTTTTTCGGGTTTGCCAAAAGGCTTTCTGGCGTCGTTGCAACGCCTTGCCGTAGCGAGACTACTGTCTGCGGCGTTGACGCCTAGCCAGAAAGCCTTTTGGCAAACCCTTGTCCCTGTTTGAAACCCAAAAAAGGAAGCCGCCATGAGCCTCAAGGACCAGATCACCGAAGACATGAAAACCGCCATGCGCGCCAAGGACAGTGAGCGCCTGGGCACCATCCGCCTGCTACAGGCCGCGATGAAGCAAAAGGAAGTGGACGAACGCATCGTGCTGGACGACGCCGCCGTGGTGGCCATCGTGGACAAGCTCATCAAGCAGCGCAAGGATTCCATCACCGCTTTTGAAGGCGCTGGCCGCCAGGACCTGGCGGACAAGGAAAAGGCCGAGATGGCCGTGCTGCAGGCCTACCTGCCCGAGCGCATGTCGGCCGAAGAAACGCTGGCTGCCGTGAAGGCCATCGTGGCCGAAATCGGCGCATCAGGCCCTGGCGACATGGGCAAGGTGATGGGCGTGGTCAAGACCCGCTTGGCAGGCAAGGCCGACATGGGCCAGGTTTCGGCCGCTGTGAAGGCTGCGCTGGCAGGTTGATCGCCCCCTCACCACCGCCCAGTCAGTATTTTTTTGATAGCTGCTACCGCTTGTCAGACGGGCGGTAGCAGCTATTTTTGCTTCAAACCGGGGTGCTTCCCCCCGCGTCGGCATCCCGCGCCATCCACCCGGAGCGGAAATGCTCCTGCAGAAACTCCACACACACGCGCACCTTGGCAGAGCGCTCCAGCCGCGTGGGATACACAGCCCACACATTGGCCTCCTGCTGCCACTGCGGCAGCACCTGTACGAGGCGCCCCGCCTGCAGATGCCCCCCCACATCCCACAGCGAGCGCAGCACAATCCCGCGCCCGTCCACCGCCCACTGCACGGCCATCTCGCCGTTGTTGGCCGACAGCGGGCCGCGCACCTTGACCGACTCTTCCTGCGCGCCGCTGCGCAGGCGCCACACGCCAAACGGGTGGTCGCGCTCCTTGATCACCAGGCAGTCATGCGCAGCCAAGTCCGCCACCGTGCGCGGAGCGCCCTTGCGCTGCAGGTAGGCGGGCGCTGCGCAGAGCACGCGGTGGTTGTCGGCCAGACGGCGCGCGATGAGGTGTGGCGCAATCTCGTCGCCCACGCGCACGTCCAGGTCAAACCCTTCGCCCGCCACATCCACCAGCCGGTCAAATACCTCCAGCCGCACCTGCAGCCCCGGGTGCTGCTCCACCAGACGCGACAGCGCAGGCGCCACGATCTGCCGCCCAAAGCCGAAGCTGCTGCTCACGCGCAGCAGCCCGCGCGGCTCGCTGCGCGTGATGGCCACCTCCTGCATGAGTTGCTCCATGTCGTCCAGGATGCGCTGCGCCCAGTGGAAAACGCGCTCGCCTTCCTCCGTCACCGCCACCCGGCGGGTGGTGCGATGCAGCAGCTTGACCTGCAGGTCCTGCTCCAGCAGGCGGATGCGCTTGCTCACGTAGGCGGGCGACGTGCCGAGCTCGGCAGCAGCCGCGCCAAAGTTGGACTTGCGCACCACCGCCGTGAAAACGCGCAAATCGTCGGCAGCTGGGTTTTTATGCACGATGTGTGAATGATGGAGCCACAGTTGGCGGATTGTAGTTTTTGATGGCGCTCGGAATAATGCAGTGCACACACCGACCGCACCCACCTACGGCTTCCCTCTACCCTGCCCCCCTGCCCGCACCATGAACGCACCCACCACCAAGACCTACCGCATCGCCGTCCTGCCCGGAGACGGCATCGGCAAAGAAGTCATGCCCGAGGGCCTGCGCGCCATCCAGGCCGCCGCCGCCCGCTTTGGCTTTGAACTGCAGTTGCACGAATTCGAATGGGCCAGCTGCGACTACTACGCCGCCCACGGAAAAATGATGCCCGACGACTGGAAGGCGCAACTGTCGGGCATGGACGCCATCTTCTTCGGTGCCGTGGGCTGGCCCGCCACCGTGCCCGACCATGTGTCGCTGTGGGGATCGCTGCTGAAATTCCGCCGCGAGTTCGACCAGTACATCAACCTGCGCCCCGTGCGCCTGTTTGAAGGCGTGCCTTGCCCCCTGGCCGGCCGCAAGCCCGGCGACATCGACTACTACGTGGTGCGCGAGAACACCGAGGGTGAATACACGTCGCTCGGCGGCATCATGTATGAAGGCACCGACCGCGAGATCGTGATCCAGGAATCGGTCTACTCGCGCCACGGTGCGAACCGCCTCTTGAAGTTCGCCTTCGAGCTGGCCCAAAGCCGCGCCAAAAAGCACGTCACCCTGGCCACCAAAAGCAACGGCATTGCCATCAGCATGCCCTGGTGGGACCAACGCGCTGACGACGTCGCCAAGGGCTACCCCGAGGTCACGCTGGACAAGCAGCACATCGACATCCTCACCGCCCGCTTTGTGCTGCAGCCGGGCCGCTTTGACGTGGTGGCGGCCACCAACCTGTTTGGCGACATCCTCAGTGACTTGGGCCCGGCCACCACTGGCACCATTGGCCTGGCGCCTTCGGCCAACCTGAACCCCGAACGCAACTTCCCCAGCCTGTTCGAGCCCGTGCACGGCTCGGCACCCGACATCTATGGCAAGAACATTGCCAACCCGATCGCCATGATCTGGTCGGGCGCGCTGATGCTGGACTTCCTCACCCAGGGCGTGGGTGCAGGACGGGCGGCGCACGATGCCATCGTGGCGGCCATCGAAGAAGTCATCAAGAGCGGCCCGCGCACGCCGGACCTGGGGGGCACGGCCAGCACCACGCAGGTGGGCGAGGCGATTGCCGCGCGGGTGGCGGGGCACTGAGCCATGGTCATCACCCTAATGCTTCTATTTCAATAGCTTAAAAAGCACACCCACCGCGCGGAAACGGCCTTTTTTGCTTGAAACAACGGGCTATGCGGCAATGTCCTCGTGCAGGCAGAGGTAGTTGCCCTCGGTGTCTTTGAACCACGCGGCCTTCTCGGCGCCCAGCACACACACGTGATTGACGGTCTTGAGGCCCGGGAAGTCGTAGTCCTCGAAGACCACCTTCGCGCGTTTCAGCGCCTCGATGGTGGCCGCTATGTCGGCCACCTGGAAACTGATGGCCGTGTGGTCGGCCTTGGTGCCTTCCGGCTTGGGGAACAGCGCCAGCGTGCTGCCCCCCACGGCATAGACAAACTTGCCATCGGGCCGGAACCCGCCGGGCTTGAGCCCCAGGCAACCCTCGTAGAAGGCGCGGGCACGGTCCATGTCCATCACAGGCAGCATGGTGGTTACGGAAGCATCGGACAACATACCAGGTCCTTTCGCTCAATCCGGCCCCGGGCCTTGCAGCCCCTGGTGTGCTCCAGGCCCCGGTCCGGGCCGCATGACCGGTTGGTGCAGTCTAGGCCGATCTCCGCCGCCTGAACAGTGCACGCATTGCAGGCAGTGAGGAGGCCCGCTCCCATCACCCCCCATGGGGCGGCACCCTGAAGTTCTCGCTGATGCGCTTTTCCGCCCGCGCCAGGGCGGCGCCCAGCGCCCGCAGCCACCGCCCACCCAGGCGCCGCACCCGCCGGGGCCAGCGGCCCCCACGGCCCAAGTGCTGTGGCACAACCCCCAGCGGCTGGCAGACGTGGGAGTGGCGGGTCGTGCTTTCGGGGTCCAGACGGGTGGGATGCAACATGGCCCGGATGCTCGGGGTTGACGTACCATCTGTAAAGTTGAATTCAATGAAGACTCAATTCATAAAAACTGATGCGTAACTTCAACCTGGACCACTTGCAGACGCTGATCGCCATTGCCGACCTGGGCAACTTTGCAGCGGCCGCACAGGCGCTGCACCTGGCGCCGCCCACCGTCAGCCTGCACATCAAGGAGCTGGAATCGCGCCTGCAGGCCGACCTGGTGGTGCGGGGTCGGCGGCAGGCCGAGCTGACGCCCGCCGGCGAGGTGCTGGTGCAAGAGGGGCGCCAGCTGCTGCTTGCCTGCGACGACCTGATGGAGCGCGTGCGCCGCCGCGCCTCGGGGCGCGAGGGCATCGTGCGCGTGGGCGTGTCGGCGGGCGTGAGCACGCGCCTGCTGCCGCGCATGCTGGAAGCGCTGGCGGCGCGCTGCCCCGGTGTGGAGATCCGGCTGGAGGCGATCGGCTCAGCCGACTCGATGCAGCGGCTCAAGGCCGGCACGCTGGACATCGGCATCATCGCCAGCCCCCAACCTCCTTTGGCCGAGGTGCGCCAGACCCCCTGGCGCAACGACCCCATGGTGGCGCTGCTGCCTGCGGCCTGGGAGGCGCCCGCGTTCGCAACCCCTGACTGGCTGGCCACCCGCCGCTGGGCATCGTTTGCACCCGCCACACAAATGCACGGGCTGATTGCGAACTGGTTCGGCCAGGCGGGCCACCACCCGCGCCCCTTTCTGGCGCTGAGCTACCCCGGCGCGCTCAAGAGCCTGGCGGTGGCCAGCCAGTGCGCTGCGCTGCTGCCGATGGAGGAGGTGGAGGACCTGCAGGGCACGCCCGATGTGCAGATCCGCCCACTCCAGCCCCCACTCATGCGCCCCATGGCCGTGGCGCACCGCCACCAGCCACCGCCCTCGCCCGCCGTGGAGGGCGTGCTGCAACTGCTGGCCGAATTTGCGGACTTTGGGGAGTAACAGCTGGGCTTGCCGCCTGCCATCACACGGGTGGCAAGACCGGAGCGCCTGGGGCACGCCGCGCCGCAGGCCGCCGCAAATAGGGCTGTACAAACAGGTACAGCCCCGTCAACAGCAGCAGCGCCAGCGGCGGCAGGGGTGCATACGTCACCCAATCCGGCGGGTTGCCTGCACCCTGCGCACGGACCACAAAATTGCCAATGACTGCTAGGGCGTGTCACCCTTCAATTCCCTCACGCGAAAGCCAGCCAGGCCGTGCAGTGCTAGGCGCCCTGAGTGCCGTGTAGCTTGGCTACACAAGCGAAGGGCAACGACGCAATGCGCGGCCTGGCTGGCTTTCCCTCCGGGCTGGCCGCGCAATGCGGCGTCTGCTTTGTCGCGTGGCTTGCCCATAGATGACTATGGGCTGCGCCCCCCTTCGCGCATCCATCCGCATTGCGCGGCCAGCGCGTGGGGGAATTGAAGGGTGGCACGCCCTGGCGTGAACGCCATCGACACCCAGCGGTGAAACCGCCGAATGCCCACACCGGCGCTCATTGCGCACCTCCGGCCGCGAGCTGGATCATCTTCCAGCCATTGCCCGCAGGGTCCCGAAAACCCGCATCCACATTGCCGTACCGGTCCACGGGCTCCTGCGTGAACTCCACACCCTGGTCGCGCAGCCGGGCATACGCAGCGCGGCAATCTGCCACATGCAACACCAGCGGCGGCATGGCGCCCTTGGCCACCATGGCGCGCAACGTCTGCGCCGTGGCGGCATCGTGGATGGGCGGGCCGGGTGTGAACAGCCCCAGCTGAAAGCCCGGCTGGTCGGGATGCTGCACTGTCAGCCAGCGGTAGGGGCCGTTGCGCACGTCGGTGTGCACACGAAACCCCAGCTTGCCCACACAGAACGCCAGCGCTTCGTCCTGGTCGTCCACATACACCCCCACCACACCAACGCCTTGGTTCTTCGTCATCAGATCTCCTTGGTTGCTAAGAGCCTGTTCAAGGTCTTTTTGGAGATCGCATTGGAGTGCAATCGGGAGGAGTGGATGCTTCGGATGCGCCGCATGGGCTCGTGCCCATGCAAGCAGCCGGGGCTTCCAATCGCCCGATTTCACTCCAACCCTTCGGGCAAGTGCCTTGCCGGGCTGCCTGCGGCGTTGCGGCGCTTGCCAATAGCCGCGCTATTGGCTGCCCACCGCGCCTTGCATCCCATCCCGGCAAGGTACTTGTGCGACTCCAAAAAGACCTTGAACAGGCTCTAGGACCGATTTGTACCTTCCGCCAGGCGGCGGCGCTTCTCCAAAACTGCTGTGGTGAGGTCGGGGCGTTGCGCGGCCTTCAAGACACAGGCGGGCACCCGGTCCAGTGGCGTGGCATTTGCCTGGGCCTCCCTGCGCACCCCACTGGGGCTCATCCCCGTGATGTCGCGAAAGATGCGCCCGAAGGTGCCCAGGCTCTCCCAGCCGGTGGCAAAGGCGATCTCGGTGACGGGCAAGTCTGTATCACGCAGCAGCGTGGTGGCCTGCTCGATGCGGCGGGTCAGCAGGTAGCGGTGAGGCGGAATGCCGAACGCCTGCCGGAACGAGCGGGCGAAGTGCGCCTCCGAAACGCCGCTGACCTCGGCCAGCCGCTGCACGGGCCAGGCCTCGTGCGACGCGGCGTCCATGCGGTCCTTGGCGCGCAGCAAACGGCGCAACAGGGCCGGGTCCTGCGGCGCAATAGCCGCACCCGACATCTGTTCCGACGGCGCGGCAGGCTCGCTAGAGGGCAATGGGTGCGGGCGCTCAAAGGGCATGCGCGAAGCATATCGCCTTGGATTCTGGTGACCCGCCCGATTTTCCCGGGCAGGGACTGCCGCTGGCACCCGCACTCGGGGTCGCTTTTCAGGCTACCTGCACATCGCCAAAGACTTCAAGCGCCTGGCCGTTCAGCGCCTGCAGCGTGTCTGCCGGGTCCACCGCCTCGCCCAAGGCCAGCGCACCGCTGCGCTGGTACGCCGGGGCCATCAGGCGCTGCGCGGCCTCCAGTACGAGGGGGGCCGTGACCGCATAGATGTCCTGGCCGCGCACACCGGCCGTTCGCGCCACGCCGTTTTGCACCAGCCGCACCACCAGTTCAAAACGCTGGGCCGACCGGCCGCTGCCATCCACGGCCGTGGGCGGCGGGGTGCTGGCATCGCGGATGTCGGCCAGGGCCGAGCGGTTGATGAGGGAGCGGATGGTTTCGGCCTGCAGGTGGTGGGCCAGGGTGATGGTCTCGCTGAATGGCAGCTCGACCATGGCATAGGTCGCCAGGGGCGCGGCAAAGGTCCAGTCCGGCACATCGACCGAGGGCACCAGGGGCACCAGGCGCCCGCCCTGCACCACTTGGCGCTGCGCCTTGTTGCGCTCGCCCGTCAGGCGCGTGCCTTCGGTGGGCCACCAGCGGTCCAGCCCCATGGCCACGGTGATCTCGTCGATGGGGCCGGGAGCGGCGAGCGCGCTGGCCAGCAGGTCGGCCAAGCCACCGTAGAAACCGGCAGCGGGCACCACAACGCGCCCGGCAGTCACGGCGGGCGCCTGCAGATCGGCAAACGTGGCCTGGGCGCTGGGCTGCTCGGCGGTCACATCGATGTAGTGGGCGCCCGCCTGCAGCGCGGCCTGCGCCACCGGGGCGGCCGTGTCCATGAAGGGCCCCGCGCAATGGATGACCACGCCACAACCGGCAAAGGCCTGCACCAGCGCCGCTGGGTCGTCCAGCGCCGCCACGCGGCACTCCACCCCCGAGGGAAACAGCGCAGCCAGCCGGGCGGCATTGCGCCCCACAGCCACCACGCGCAGGCCCCGGCGCAAGGCCTCCTGCACCACAAACTGACCGGTATGGCCGCTGGCACCGTACACCGAGATGGAAGGAACTGAGGATGTCATGGAGAACCTTTCGGGAAAGAAGTGGAAGGGAAAATTGACGATACAGACCTGTCTGTTTTTTGAAGATTACAGACAGGTCTGTATCATGTCAAGCATGGCTGCACATTCTTTTTCCCATCCCCTCCCGGCAACCGCGCCCGGCGCCCGCCCCAAGCCTGCGTCACGGCGCGCTGCGACGGCCTCCAGCGAGCCCGTGCAGGACGTGCGCGAGCGCATCCTCGACACGGCGTCGAGCCTGTTCTACCAACGCGGCGTGCGTGCCGTGGGGGTGGACCTGGTGGTGGCCGAAGCCGCCGTAGCCAAGACCAGCCTGTACCGCTACTTCCCCACTAAGGACGACCTCATCGTGGCGTTTCTGGAGCGTGAAGACGTGGACTTCTGGGGCCTGTGGGATGCGGTGGCGGCGCAACATGTCGACGACCCGGCCGCCGAGCTGCAGGCCCACATGCAGTGGATCGGCGAGCGGCTGGGCCGGTCCAACTACCGGGGCTGCCCGCAGATCAACGTGGCGGCCGAATTTGCCGAGCAGGACCACCCTGCCCGCCGCGTGGCCCAGCAGCACATGGTGACGCTGCGCAGCCGCCTGCACGGCATTGCCCAGCGGCTGGGCGTGCCCCAGCCCGATGCCCTGGCGGCCCAGCTGGCTGTGCTCATCAATGGAGCATTTGTGAGTTCAGGCCTGCTCAGCGGCGAGGAGGCGACACCCGTGCTGCAAGCAGCGGTGCAGGCCCTGCTGGCGGGTGCGCGGGCAGGCGACACGTAGCGCAACAGCTGCTCAAAAAACAAAAAGGCCCTCGTTCTTCACGAGGGCCTTTTTTGCATCAGCGCGGCCCTTTGCGGCGGCTGCACGGCGAACCAGGCATTAGCTCCCAGCCACCTTCATGCGGTTCACCAGGATGGAACCCACGGTCTTGGCCCCGTAGTTGTAGGCATCGGCGCCCACGGCCTCGATGCCCTTGAGCATGTCTTTGAGGTTGCCCGCGATGGTGATCTCGTGCACCGGGTAGGCGATCTTGCCGTTCTCCACCCAGAAGCCGCTCGCGCCGCGCGAATAGTCGCCGGTCACGTAGTTCACGCCCTGGCCCATCAGCTCCACCACAAAGAGGCCGGTGCCCAGCTTTTGCAGCATGGCGTCGAGGTTGTCGCTGGCTTGCGTGAGGCGCGAGGTCATCACCAGGTTGTGCGAGCCACCCGCATTGCCCGTGGTCTTCATGCCCAGTTTGCGGGCCGAGTAGCTGGACAGGAAGTAGCCCTCGACGCGCCCTCCTTTGACCACCTTGCGCGGCGCCACGCGCACGCCTTCTTCGTCGAACGGCGAGCTGCCCTTGCCGCGCAGGATGAAGGGGTCTTCCAGGATGTCGATGTGTTTGGGAAAGACCATCTTGCCCAGCGAGTCGAGCAGGAAAGTGCTCTTGCGGTACAGCGAGCCGCCGCTGACGGCCTGCACAAAGCCGCCCAGCAGGCCGGCGGCCAGGGTGGATTCGAACAACACCGGGCATTGCGTGGTGGGGATCTTGCGGCTGCCCAGGCGGCTCAACGCGCGCTGCGCGGCGTAGCGGCCCACGGCCTCGGGCGATGCCAGTTCGGTGGCGTCGCGCATGGAGCTGTACCAGGCATCGCGCTGCATCTCGGCGTTGCGGCCGGGCAGCGAGGCGATGGGTGCGACGGAGAAGCTGTGGCGCGAACTGGCATAGCCGCCGCGAAAGCCGCGTGTGTGGGCGCTGAAGAAATGGCTTTGCTGGGCCGACACGCCCGCGCCTTCGCTGTTGGTGATGCGGCGGTGCGTCTTGAGCGCGGCGGCCTCGCAGGCCTTGGCGATTTCAGCGGCCTCTTCGCTGGTCATGGCCCAGGGGTGGAACAGGTCCAGGTCACGGTGCGTGTCGGCCGGGGCGATGTCATCGGCGTCCGGCAGGCCCGCCATGGGATCTTCGGCCGTGAAACGGGCGATATCGTAGGCTGCCTGCACCGTCTGCTCGATGGCCTTGTTCGAGAAATCGGACGTGCTGGCGTTGCCACGGCGTTTGCCAAGGTACACCGTCACGCCCAGGGATTTATCGCGGTTGCGCTCCACGTTCTCCAGCTCGCCCTTGCGCACGCTGACCGACAGGCCGCAGCCCTCGGACGCCTCGGCGCCTGCGTCGGTGGCGCCGAGCTTTTTGGCATGGGCCAGGGCGCGGTCCACCAGGTCTTCAAAGAACGCGCGGCTGTAGCTGAAGCCGTTGTCAGGGGTGCGGGAGGTGGCAGGCGCGGGCGCTGCGGCAGCCGCGCTTTGGGCGCGCGCGGCGCGGGTGGAGGGTTTATTCATAGCGGCAGCTATGATACTTGCCGCTGTGGCGCGCTCTGCGCCGCTTCTCTTTTTGCCCCCACCCATGTCACGCAAACCCAAAAAAGGCTACTTTGTGCGAGGCCAGTTCGTTGCCGAAGGCAGCGAAATGGACATTCAGCTCAAGGCCGAACTCAAAGGCACGCCCGATGCCAGCCGCACCGATCTCAAGCGCGAAAGCGACGAACTGCAGGAGCTGGGCAAAGAGCTTTTGAGCTTGCGCGCCGACCTGTTCGAGGCGGTGGGTCTGCCCGACAAGCTGGTGGACGCGCTGGCCGAGGCCAAGCGCATCACCAACTTCGAAGGCAAGCGCCGCCAGATGCAGTACGTGGGCAAGATCATGCGCAAGCTCGAACCCGAGCTGGTGCAGGCCGCCCGCCAGGCGCTGGAAGAGCAGCACAAGGGCTCGGCCACCGAAAAGATGCAGCTGCACCTGGCCGAACACTGGCGCGACCGCCTGATTGCCGACGATGACGCGCTGGCCCCCTGGATGGCCGAGCACCCCACCACCGATACGCAGCAGTTGCGCGCCCTGATCCGCCAGGCCCGCAAGGACGCGCAGCCTGCGGGCAAGGAGGCCAATGTCCAGGTCTCGCAAGGCCTGGCGCCCCGCAAGGGCCGCGCCTACCGCGAGCTGTTCCAGCTGGTGCGCGAGCACCTGGGCGGCACGGGTGCAGACGACGCCAGCGATATCGATGAGGACCACGGCGATGAGTGAGCCTTCCGCCCTGCACGACCCGGTGAAGATCGGCATCGTCTCCATCAGCGACCGCGCCAGCAGCGGTGTCTATGAAGACAAGGGCCTGCCCGCGCTGCAGGACTGGCTCACGCGCGCACTGCACAACCCCATCACCTTCGAATCGCGCCTGATCCCCGACGAGCAGGAAGGCATCAGCGCGGCGCTGATCGAACTGGTCAACGCAGGCTGTTGCCTGGTGCTGACCACCGGCGGCACGGGCCCTGCCTTGCGCGACGTGACGCCCGAGGCCACGCTGGCCGTGGCGCACAAGGAGATGCCGGGCTTTGGCGAGCAGATGCGCCAGATCAGCCTGAAGTTCGTGCCCACCGCCATCCTCTCGCGCCAGGTGGCCGTGGTGCGCGACCAGAGCCTCATCATCAACCTGCCCGGCCAGCCCAAGGCGATTGCCGAGACGCTGGAAGGCCTGAAGGAGGCCGACGGCAAGCAACTCGTGCCGGGCATCTTTGCGGCCGTACCCTACTGCGTGGACCTGATTGGCGGGCCGTATCTGGAAACGCGGGACGAGGTCTGCAAAGCGTTCCGCCCCAAGAGCGCTGTGCGGGCAACTCGCCCAGCTTGATACTTCAGAATTTGAAGCAAATATAGCCGCTAGCGCTTACCCGATAAGCGCAAGAAGCTATATTTTTCATAGCAAAAAATAAAACAGGGCAGCGCAGGCACGCCGCTACTTGCCCACCAGTTCGTTCAGCTTGCCCGCCTCGAACTGCTCCTTGAGCGCAGCATCACACGGCACGCAGTCCTTGTTCTGCGGGTTGGTGGACAGCTTCTCGATGGCCTGCCACAGCAGCGCGATCTGGTGCTCCTGCGACGAGGCGTTGTCGATCAACCCGCGCATGGCCTGCGAGAGCGGATCGTCCTCCTGCGTGATGCCATAGGCCGTGAACTTGCGCGCCTGCTGCGGCTCGGTCACGTCCGCGCTTTCGCCAGCTTTGGACGGGATGATCCGGGCCGGAATGCCCACCGCCGTGGCGCCCGCAGGCACCGGCTTGATGACCACGGCATTGCTGCCGATCTTCGCGCCGTCACCCACTTCAAAGCCGCCGAGCACCTTGGCGCCCGCACTCACCACCACGTCCTTGCCCAACGTGGGATGGCGCTTGGCACCTTTGTACAGCGAGGTACCGCCCAGCGTGACGCCCTGGTAGATGGTGCAGCCGTCGCCGATCTCGGCCGTCTCGCCCACGACCACGCCCATCGCATGGTCGAAGAACACGCGCTCTCCAATCTTCGCGCCGGGGTGAATCTCGATGCCCGTGAACCAGCGCGCAAAATGCGAAATAAAGCGACCGAGCCATTTCAGGCCGTGGTGCCAGCACCAGTGCGCGGGGCGATGCAGCCAGATCGCGTGCAGGCCCGGATAACAGGTGATCACCTCCCACGTGCTGCGCGCGGCAGGATCGCGGTCGAGGATGCACTGGATATCGGAGCGCAGGCGGGCGAACATCGTGGCTCGTTTCTTTTGGTTATGTGTTTATGGCCGCACAGTCTAGCGTTTCGCCTCAGCGGCCTCGATCATGGCTTTGGCGACACCTCTCAAGATGTGGATTTCTTCAGGGCTCAGCTGCGCGCGATTGAAAAGCTGGTTAAGGCGGGGCATGAGCTTCTTGGGTGCGGCGGGGTCCAGAAAGCCGATGGTGGTGAGCGCCTGCTCCCAGTGGCCCAGCATGCCCGCTACCTGCGCGGCGTCGGCCAGGGCGCGCTGTGGTGTGGCATCCAGCACCGGGAACCCGCCCAGCGCCATGCGCCATTCGTAGGCAATCACCTGGATGGCGGCGCCCAGGTTGAGCGAGCCAAAGCCGGGGTTGGTGGGAATCGACAGTGCCACATGGCAGCGGTAAACATCCTCGTTGGTCATGCCAAAACGCTCGGAGCCAAACAGGAAGGCGACACCGGCCTGGCCGGCTGCCGCAGCCGATGGATCTTCTGGATTTGAGGTGTTTTTGACCTCTAGCGCTTTTCCACCAAGCGCTAACAGCTCTTGTTTTAATAGCAACTCGAAATGGGCACGCGGCGCAGCCGTGGGCGGCCCGAAGTCGCGCGGGGTCATCGCCGTGGCGCACAGGTGGCTCATGCCGTCCAGCGCCTCATCGAGCGTTGCCACGATGCGGGCGTTCTCCAGCACGTCGAGCGCGCCACTGGCACGCTGGATGGTTTCCTCGCGCCGCAGCACGTTGGCCCAGCGCGGGGCCACCAGCACCAGGTCATCAAAACCCATGGTTTTCATGGCGCGGGCGGCAGCGCCCACATTGCCGGCGTGGCTGGTGTTGATCAGGACAAAACGGGTCTTCATGGGCAGGTGCAGGACAAGGGAAAAGGCAAGCGGTTAGGCGAAAAAGAGGCTCTGCGGGTAAAATCCTGCCCTCATTGTCGCCGCCCGCATCGCCGGGTCGGATCGCACCGCTCCTGATTCGCAGGCTGCCTCGCTTCATTGTTGACGCACGGCGCCCTGCTCACCACCACAATTTATGTCGTCCAACCTGCACCCCATGCTTAACGTGGCCATCAAGGCCGCCCGCGCCGCCGGCGCCATCATCAACCGCGCGGCCCTTGACGTGGAATCGGTGCGGATCTCGCAAAAGCAGATCAACGACTTTGTGACCGAAGTGGACCACGCGTCCGAAAAAATCATCATCGAGACGCTGCTGACGGCCTACCCCGGCCACGGCATCCTGGCCGAAGAGTCGGGCAGCGAATACGGCGCCAAGGATTCGGAATTTGTCTGGATCATCGACCCGCTGGACGGCACCACCAACTTCATCCACGGCTTTCCCGTGTACTGCATCAGCATCGCGCTGGCTGTGCGCGGCAAGGTCGAGCAGGCCGTCATCTATGACCCCTCGCGCAACGACCTGTTCACCGCCACCAAGGGCCGTGGCGCCTACCTGAACGAGCGCCGCATTCGTGTAAGCAAGCGCACCCAGCTCAAGGACTGCCTGATCTCCACCGGCTTCCCCTTCCGCCCGGGCGACAACTTCAAGAGCTACCTGAACATGATGGCCGACGTGATGCAGCGTACCGCCGGCCTGCGCCGCCCCGGCGCCGCCGCGCTGGACCTGGCCTATGTGGCTGCGGGCTTCACCGATGGTTTCTTTGAAACAGGCCTGTCGATCTGGGACGTGGCTGCGGGCTCGCTGCTGGTGACCGAGGCCGGTGGCCTGGTGGGCAACTTCACGGGCGAAGCGGACTTTCTGGAGCAGCGCGAGTGCCTGGCCGGCAGCCCCCGCATCTACGGCCAGCTGGTGCCTATTCTGGGCAAATACAGCAAGTTTGCGAGCGCTGGCGACAAGGCGGCTGTGCGCCAGGCGGCTGCGACAGATGCACCCGTCAGCGCTGAAGCCGAGGCTGCAGCCGAAGTGGAGTCCGACACCACGGGTGCCGCCCCACAGGCCGACGCCCCCAAGAGCGAAGACGCGCCGTTCTGATCTCAACTACCGCCGCCAGCAGTGAAGACAGCGCACGATGACCACTGCTGAGGTCTCGTAACTGGACTACGCAGCGGGCAAGACGCACACCAGTGCAGCCGTGCAAGGGCCGCCAAGCCGAATGTGCGGCGTTTCACTTGCGTGCACTGGTTGCGTCCCCCTTCCCGAATTGCGCAGCAATTCGGGAGAAGGGGGAAGCGACGAAGTCGCTCAGGGGGTTGTCCTTTATCCAGGGTCCGGGTATTTCTGGGCAATGCTGCGGAAGTCTTCCGCAATGTCCACAAACGCATCCACCATGTCGGGGTCAAAGTGCGTGCCCTTGCCGCGAACGATGGTGTTGCAGGCCTGGTCGTGTGAAAACGCGGGCTTGTAGACGCGCTTGCTGATGAGTGCGTCGTACACATCGGCCACGGCCATGAGGCGCGCCGACACCGGGATGGCATCGCCCGCCAGGCCCTGCGGGTAGCCTGAGCCATCCCACTTCTCCTGGTGGCTGTAGGCGATCTCCTTGGACACGCTCAAGAACGCCACGCGCATGCCCAGGCGCCGCTCGGCTTCGTCGATGGCGTTGCGGCCCAGGGTGGTGTGGGTTTTCATGATCTCGAACTCTTCCACCGTGAGCTTGCCGGGTTTCAGCAAGATGCTGTCGGGGATGCCGATCTTGCCGATGTCGTGCAACGGAGCGGACTTGTACAGCAGCTCGATCATGCGGTCGTTGAGCACCGGCTCGAAACGCGGGTGGTGGCGCAGCCGCTCGGCCAGCGTCTTCACATACAGCTGGGTGCGGCGAATGTGGTTGCCGGTTTCGTTGTCGCGGGTCTCGGCCAGCGATGTCATGGCCATGATGGTCACGTCCTGGATGGCCTGCACCTCCAGCGTGCGCATGGCCACTTCGCGCTCCAGATAGGAGCTTTTGTCGCGCAGGAAATCCGCCGTGGCCTTGAGCGCCAGATGGGTGTTGACCCGCGCCAGCAGGATGGGCGGACTGATGGGCTTGGTGATGTAGTCCACGGCCCCCAGGGCCAGGCCCGCGCGCTCGTCGTCGGTGTCGGAACGCGCCGTGAGAAAGATCACCGGGATGTCGCGCGTCGCCGCCGCAGCCTTCAGGCGCCGACACACCTCATAACCATCCATCTCGGGCATCATGATGTCGAGAAGGATCAGGTCGGGAGGGGTGTCGGACTGCGCGATCTTCAGGGCCTTCTCGCCGTGGTTGGCCACCTTCACCAGGAAATGTTCGCGCAGCAGGCTGCCCATGAGGGTGAGATTGTCCGGCGTGTCGTCCACCACCAGCACCGTGGCGATCGGGTTGTCCACAAGAGCGGCCTGCGAGGAGGCAAAGGGCGCGTTGTCCATGGAAGTTCCTGGGTGTTGTGCCGCTCAAGGGGTGTGAACGGCAGGGTGTTCGGGGCCTGACACGGCGGCCATTGCCGACAGTGCTTGCTCAAAATCAAAATTCTGGGTGTGCATCTCGACCACCGTGAAGCTGCTCGCCAGCAAGGGTTGGAGCACCTGGACATTGTGTTGGAAAAACTCGGGGGCTGCAGGGTCGTCCTGCTCCAGCAGCATGCGCAGCTTTTGCAGGACCGCCGTGGCGCCCACTCCCTGCAGCGCGGCCCCAGCAGGGGTTTCCAGGCCTTCCGGCCGCCCCGTTTGCTGCCCCTGCATCCACGCCTGCAATCCCGCCAGCAGGGGCTGCAACGCAGTGCCCAGGGTGGCCGTCAGTCCTGCGGTCTTTTCGGCATGCGCCCCACTGCGCAAGGCCTGCTCCAGCGCTTGTGCATGGGCCGACACCTCCTGCGCGCCAATGTTGGCCGCGACAGAGCGCAGGGTGTGGGCCAGCCGCTCGGCCAGCACCACGTCTGCGCAGGCGACGGCCTGCTCCAGGTCCGCAATCACCGACGACTGGCCTTGCACAAATCGCCGCAGCATCTCGGCGTACAGGCCCGGCTTGTCCAAGGCGCGCTGCAGACCCAGGCTGGTGTCCAGCCCGGCAACTGCGGGGAAAGCTGCTGCCGCCGCAGCGTTGGCCCCCTCCGGCGCCATCCCGTCAGCCCGCCAGCCGGAACTTGCACTAGCGCCTGCTGCACGGGGCACTCCCTCCACAGGCGGTTTGCCCAGCCCCGGCCGGGGTCGAATCCAGCGGCTCAGGGCGGCCCACAACGCCGCAGGCTCGATGGGTTTGGCCACATGGTCGTTCATGCCGGCCGCAAAACAGCGCTGGCGATCAGACTCCATCGCGTTGGCCGTCATGGCCACGATGGGCAGGTGGGCATGGCGCGGATTGCTGCGCAATTGCCGCGTGGCCGTTTCGCCGTCCATGACAGGCATCTGCATGTCCATCAGCACCACGTCATAAGCCTTGCGCTCGATGCGGTCGAGGGCGATCTGGCCGTTCTCGGCAACATCCACGGCAAAACCGGCTTCGAGCAAGAGTTCGACCGCCACCATCTGGTTGAGCTCGTTGTCCTCCACCAGCAGCACCGACGCTCCCCGGATCTCCATCGGCAGCTCGTCGGCAGCGGGCGCGGGGGTGACCGCGCGGCGCGGGCTGTAGGTGGAGTGTTCCAGCGGCTGCATCAGCGTGTCGAACAGCAGCGAGGCGTTGACGGGTTTGATCAGCACCGTGTCGATGCCCTGAACGCGGGCGGCACGCATCACGTCCTCGCGGCCGTAGGCGGTGACCATGAGCATCTTGGGCACCTGCGCCATGCCCAGGCCCCGGATGTGGCCCGCCAGCTCCACGCCGTCCATGCCCGGCATGTGCCAGTCCAGCAGTAGCAGGCCAAACGGCTGGTGCCGTGCCATGGACTCGCGCAGCCGGTCGAGCGCCTCCAAGCCGGAGTGGGCCTCCTCCACCTCAAAACCCATGGCCAGCAGCATGTCGGACAGCACGGTGGCTGCCGTCTGGTTGTCGTCCACCACCAGCACACGCCGGCCCCGGAGGTCCGGGGGCGGCAGCAGCACGCGCGCGGGCGCACCGCGTTCGAGCGGCACAGTGACCCAGAACGTGGAGCCCTGGCCATAGGTGCTCTGCACCCCCACCTCGCCGCCCATCAGCTCCGCCAGGCTCTTGCAGATAGCCAGGCCCAGGCCAGTGCCGCCATAGCGGCGCGTGGTGGAGGTGTCCGCCTGCTGGAAGCTCTGAAACAGCCGTCCCATCTGTTCCGGCGTAAGTCCGATCCCGGTGTCACGCACTTCAAACCGCAGCATCACCCGGTTGCCCTCTGCCTCCAGCAGCCGCACGGCAATGCTGATCTCGCCCGTTTCAGTGAACTTGATGGCGTTGTTGGCAAAGTTGATGAGGATCTGGCCCAGGCGCAGCGAGTCACCCACCAGGTTGGGTGGCACGTCGGCCGCTACATCGCAAACCAGCTCCAGCCCCTTGGCACCAGCCTTGTAGCCCACCACGTCGGACACACTCTCCAGCATGCGGTCGAGCACAAAGGGCTGCTTCTCCACCATGAGCTTGCCCGCCTCGATCTTGGAAAAATCCAGGATGTCGTTGATCACGCCCAGCAGGTGCTGGCCGGCCTGCTGGATCTTGCTCACGTAGTCGTGCTGGCGCGCTGTCAGGCCCGACTTGAGCGCCAGGTGCGACATGCCGATGATCGCGTTCATCGGCGTGCGGATCTCGTGGCTCATGTTGGCCAGGAAGTTGGACTTGAGTGCGGTGGACTCCTCGGCCAGCTCCTTGGCGCGGCGCAGGTCCTGCTCAGCGCGCTGACGGTCGGTGATGTCGACAAAGGTCCCGATGGCCCCGCCCGGCGAGCCGTCGGGCCGCGAGAAGCCGTGCAGCCAGAACAGCGTGTGGTGCACCTTTCCGTCGGCATACGGCAGGTCCACCTCCTTGTGCACCGACTGGACCCCGTGCAGGGCCACCTGCGCGTCCGCATCGAAGCGTTCGCGCTCGGTCTCGGGCAGGAACGCCAGGTCCCGCACGGTCTTGCCGATCAGTGCCTCGCGCTGCACCCCAAAGGCCTGCTCGTAGGCACGGTTAAAGCCGATGTACCGGCCGTCCGCGCCCTTGTAGAACAGAGGCACAGGGATGGCGTCAATCAGTGCCTGCTGGAAATCCAGCTGCTCGGCCACCTGCTGTTCCAGCAGCTTTTGTTCGTGGATATCCACGTTGACGCCCACCACCCGCATCGCCCGCCCGTCGCCATCGCGAAATATGCGGGCCGCCGACAGGAACCATCGCACCTCACCGTCCGGCCGCACGATGCGCCAGGAATCGCGAAGGTGGGTCCCGCCGCCCGCCAGGGCACTCGAAAAGGCGGCCACCGCGCGGGCGCGATCATCGGGGTGCAGAACCGCCTGCCAGTCACGCTGGGAGCGCACCTCCGTGCCCGGCGCCAGGCCGAGCAACGCCAGCAGCTTCTCGCTCCACAGCACCTGGGAGGTGAGCAGGTCAATGTCGAACACACCGATCTTGCCGGCCTCCTGCGCCAGCTCCAGCCGGTCTTTGGCCTGCTGCATGGCGATCTCGGCCCGGCGCTGCTCGCTGACGTCCTCGATCACCCAGAGAGAGGCGTTCTTGAACCCCTCCATTTGCACGCTGCGTCCTGCCATGCGTGCCTCAAAGCTGTGGCCGTCCAGGCGAAACAGCGTCGATACCTGCCGCACGGCGCCCCCGGCGTTCAGCACGGGGCCGACCTGGCCGTAGAACTGCTTTGCGCGGTCTTCCCCACCCAGCAACACCCCGACGTCCAGCCCCAGCAGCTCGGACGCCGTGCTGCCCATCAGCTCCACAAACGCCGGATTGAACTGCCGGAACTTCCCGTCCCCCACCAGCGCAATGGGGGGCGCGTTGTCAAAGATGGCGGTCTGTTGCTCCAGCAGCTCGTTGAGCAGACGCTCACGCCGCTCCAGCTCCTTCTGTGCCTGGATACGCCCCGAGGCGTCTTCATGCAGGCCGACGATGGCAATGCGCTTGCCACGCTCGTCAAACACGGGCGAGAGCGTGGCCTCGTCGTGGTAGAGGCTTCCGTCCTTGCGGCGGTTGACAAACTGCCCTTGCCACGAGCGGCCCGAAAGCAGCGTGGACCACATCTCCTGGTAGGTCTGCGCCGGGGTCTGGCCACTGGACACCACCGACGGCTTCTTGCCGCGCACCTCTTGCAGTGTGTAGCCGGAGTTGCGCTCGTACTGCGGATTGACCCAGTCGATGCGCCCGTCCCCATCGGTGATGACCACCGAGACCGGGCTGCTCCCCAGCGCAGCGCCCAATACCCTGAAGCGCTCCAGCGCAGCGCTCACCCGCGCCCGGCTGCGCAGCAGCTCCAGCAGCAGCAGCCCCAGCAGGCTCAGCAGCACGAAGGCAGCCCCTCCCACCTTCAGGCGCTCAGCCCCCGTCATCAGGGTGCTCACGTCATCCAGCATCGCCAGCTGCCACTGGCCGCCGGGGTCGCTCCAATCGACCTGGCGGCGCTCCACTGCGTAGTTCACCCCGTCGATGACAACCTCGCCCGCATCCGGCGCGAAGGGCAGGGAAGAAGCCAGGCCCTTGTCGAAGTGGTTGCCAAACTGGCGCGAAGCGCGGATCGAATCAATGCGCGCCTGCGTGAGCGGCGGCGCCACCGCAAACAGCCACTCGGGCCGCGTCGATGCGAACACCACGCCTTGCGGAGACAACAGCACCGTGGGCAACTGGGTGCTCTTGAGCACCTCGTCAAACAACTCGAACCCTACCTTGAACATCACCACACCGATGATGGAGCTGGAAGGCGTGTCGTTTTCATACAGCGGCGCGGCGTAATAGAGGCCCCGCTCCTGCGAGTTGCTGCCAATGGCGGCATACACGCTGATGGCGCCCTTGATGGCCTGCTGAAAATACGGACGAAACGCCAGGTTGATGCCGGTGGACCGGGCACCCGGCGTCTCGTGCGCCACCACCGTGCCATCGGCCGCCATGACATACACGCCGTTGACCAGAAACCGCCCCCGGGCCACCCCCAGCCGCGCCAGGGCTTCAGGGTCGTCCGGTGCCAGCTGCCCCAGGGCCATGGCCTTGAGCAGCGGCTCGCTCAGGCCCAGCAACGACACCGCGCCCAGCATGCCGCCACCCGTGATCCGGGCCTGCAGCGTGTCCACGGTCTGCTGCAGCAGCTTGGCGCGCTCGTCAGCTCGTTGGGCGCCTTGCCAGTGCATGGCCCCCAGCACCACCAGCCAGGCCCCCACCAGTGCCGCAGCCACCACCAGCAACAGACCGCGCACGCCCGGGGCATTGCGGTCCAGCACCTTGTCCAGAAATCCGCCCACGCCCTCACCGACCCGCGTCACGCGGAACCTCCGTCCAAGCCCTGGCCAACCAGCGAGCGGCTCTTACCGAGCGGGATACAGCAAGGCATCAATGTCCCCCACCGGCCCGGGC